>NZ_CP025407.1:3752500-4952500 GCF_002847285.1 Streptomyces sp. CMB-StM0423
GTGGACGCGGCGTACGACGCGGCCGGGTTGCTGCCCGCCTTCGGCGCCGTCAGCCCGTCGGGCGGATCGTGACGCTGCCGTCCCCGGTGGTGGCCTTGATGCGGTGCGGGCTGGCGGGGTCGCGCGGGACGGTGACGTCGGTGCTGCCGTCGCGTACGTCGGTGCTCACCCGGTACGGGGTCTTCGGCACCTCCAGCGTCAGGCCGCCGTCGCGGGTTTCCGCGGTGACCTCGTCCGGGGTTTCGGTGAAGCCCAGGTGCAGGCTGCCGTCGCCGAGCGCGGCGGTGACGCGGGTGGCGGTGAGGCCGGTCGCGCGGACGGAGCCGTCGCGGGCGTCGAGGTCGACGGGACCGGCCGCGCCGTCGATGCGTACGGAGCCGTCGCGGGCCTCGATGTTCAGGGGGCCGCCGGCGTCCGCGACCTCCACCGCGCCGTCGCCGCTCTTGATGTCGAGCCGGGTGTCGAAGCCGTTCGCCTCGATGCGGCCGTCGCTGCCGTCGATCTCGACGTCGAGGTGGCGCGGGACCTCGACGCGGTAGCGGGAGTCGCAGCTCACGACGACGCCGCTGCACGTGGTGCGGAAGTGCAGGGTGTCGCCGTCGACGGACCACTTGGTGCCGACCTCGCCGTTCCACTTCTCCGCCTTGAACCAGCGGGTGACGTCGATCTCGCCGCCCTCGCGGTCGACGGGCACCAGTTCCACGGCGGTGTCGTCGGCGTCGATCGTGAGGGTGGTGGCGTCGGCGCCGATGCGGAAGGTGCGGTGCTCGGCTTTGCCGTCGCCGACCGCCTGGGTGCAGGCGGTCGCGACGGCGGCGAGGGCCAGGGCGAGCGCGGGGGCGGCGAGGGCTGCGGGCTTCGGCTTCATGTCGTACGACGCTACGGACGCCCGCACCCGCACCCCATCCTGCGGGCCACCGGGCGCGGGTGGGGGTAACCCCCGGGTGGGCGGCGGGGCTTGCGGGGTGGGTGTAAGGGCTACGGGTCGGCGTCGACCTTGTCCTTGTGGGAGAGGCGGCCGTCGGTGAAGCAGAGGCGGTAGGACGGGTCGAGGGTGAAGGGGGTGGTGCGGTAGAGGACGCAGTCGTCGGTGCCGGGCGGGTCTGCGGGGGCGGTGGCGGGGCGGGTGTTGACGTCGGCCTCGTAGGCGGGGAGGCGGCGCTCGACGGCGTCGCGCGGCTGGCCGATGCGCAGCGAGTCGTATGTGCCGGAGTCGAGGACGGAGCGGTAGGAGGTGTAGAGGTCGACGCCGAAGAGGAGCATGCCGAGGACGATCGTGCCGACGACCGGGATCCAGATCGCGTCGAGGATGCCGCGGCGTACGCGGCGGCGCGCGGCGGCCAGTTCACGCTGGGCGGCGTACTCACGCGGCGGGGCGGGCGCGGCGCCGGGGGTGAGGGGGAGGCGCGCGGTGACGGCGAAGCCTCCGTCCACAGGCTGTGCACGGAGGGTGCCGCCGGCGAGGCGGACGCGCTCGTCGAGCCCGACGAGGCCGTAGCCGCCGGGTGTTTGTGATGCTTTCAGGGCTTTTGCGGTGCGCGGTGGCGGCGGGCCGTTGACGACGGAGACCTCCGCGTGGTCGCCGTCGCGGCGGAGGCGGACGGTCACGGGGGCGCCGGGGGCGTGCTTGGCGGCGTTGGTCAGCGCCTCCTGGACGACGCGGTGGATCGCCCGGTCGGCGACCGGCGGGAGGGGGGTGGGAGGGTCCTCGTCCGGGGACGCGTCGTGCGCGGCGGTTCGGTCGCCGCCTTCCTCGCGTACGAGCTCCACCTCCATCCCCGACGCGGTCGCCCGCCTGACCAGCTCCTCCACCCTGTCGTCCGCCGGGTGCACCGGCGCGCCCTCGTCGTCCTCGCGGAGCACGCCGATGACCTCGCGCAGCCGCTCGGTGGCCGCCGCCGCGGCCTCGCGGAGTTCGGCGGCCTCCTTGCGGGCGGGCTCGTCGAGGCCCGGGGAGACCTGGAGGGCGGCGGCGCGTACGGCGATGAGGGTCAGTTCGTGGCCGAGGGAGTCGTGCATGTCGCCGGCGATACGGGAGCGCTCGCGCAGCCGGGTGCGGTCGGCGGTCAGCTCCTGCTCGCGCTCCAGCCGCTCGGCCAGCTCCCAGCCTGTGCTGACGAGCGCGGCGTGCTGGCGCGCGTAGCGGCCGAGGAGCCACGGGAGCACCATCGCGAAGAGCGCGGTGAGCACGAGCGTCGCCCAGCCGCCGAACGTCGCGTCGGGCACGGCGCGGGCGAGCACGAGGCCGCCCGCGGCGATCGCGCAGAACAGCGCGAGCGCTCTGCGCGGGCGGTCCGTACGGCGGCCGAGGAGGAAGGAGAGGGCGACCTGGGCGAGGACGAACTGGTTGGTGAACAGCTCGGGCGTCGCGGCCAGCGCGAGGCCGGCGGGGATCGCAGCGGCGAGCAGGGGGCGGGAGCGGCTGACGGCGACCGCGAGGGCGAGGAGGGGGACGGCGGCGATACGTATCCAGCGCAGGTCGACGCCGGCGGCCTGCTCGGCGCCGGGGAGGCCGCCGGCGTAGACGGCGGGGAGGGTGAGGACGAGCCAGAGGAGCAGGTCGGCGGCGCGTTCGCTGCGCAGGAGGCGGCGGAGGGCGGCGGCCGGGGCGGGGCGGCCGGGGCGGTCGCCGTCGCGGTGGTCGCCGACCGGGGGGCCGCCCTCCGGGGGTTCGCTTGCGGGGCGGCTCGGGCGGAGGCGGTCGGGCAGCGTGCGACGCGGGGTGCCGGGCAGCCGGTCGGTGCCGGTCATGCGGCCACGGTACGGCGGGCGGGGACCGCCGGGCACCTGACGAAAGTCATGGGGAGGTCCTGACTTCCGTGCGCGGTGGCGCGCGGGCCGGATTTCTAGCGTGAACTGCATGAATGACGCGATCATCCACGCCGTCGAGGGCGTGGTCAGCACCCCGTGGGTGTACCTGGCGCTCTTCGGCATCGCCGCGCTGGACGGCTTCTTCCCGGTGGTCCCGAGCGAGACGCTGGTGATCACGCTCGGGGTGTTCGCCGCGGCCGACGGGCAGCCGGACGCGGTCCTGGTGGCGGTGGTGGCGGCCCTGGGGGCGCTGACCGGGGACCACATCTCGTACGCCATCGGGCGGCGGGCCGGGCCGCGGGTCTTCGACCGGCTGCGGCCGGGGAGCCGGGCGCAGCGGGCGTACGAGCGGGTGGGCCGGATGCTGGCGGAGCGGGGCGGGCTGGTGCTGGTCGTGGCGCGCTACATCCCGGGCGGCCGGACGGCGGCCACGCTCACGACGGGGGCGACGGGCTTTCCGCGCCGGACCTTCACGCGGTACGCGGCCGTCGCGGCGGTGACCTGGGCGGCGTACGGGACGACGCTCGGCTACGCCGGCGGCGCGGCCTTCGAGGACGAGCCGCTGCGCGGGGTGGCGCTGGGGCTGGGGCTCGCGTTCGGCATCACGCTGCTGCACGAGGGCGTACGAGCCCTCCGGCTGCGGCGACGCGCCGGCGGCGGCACGGGCGGGGATGCCCGCGCCGGCGACGCCGGAGGTTACGGCGAGCCCTGCGCCGGGGGTCCGGCGTCCTCGCCGGCCAGCCCCGCTTCGTAGGCGAGGATCGCGGCCTGGACCCGGTTCTTCAGCTCCAGGCGGGCCAGCACCTGGCTCACGTACGCCTTCACCGTGCCCTCCACCAGGTGCAGGCGGCCGGCTATCTCCGCGTTCGAAAGACCGGCACCGACGAGGGCCAGCACCTCGCGCTCCCGCGGGGTGAGCGCCGCGGCGCGCTCGCGCGCCTCCTTCTCCCGGGTCAGCCGGCCGCCGCTGACCCGCTGAATGACGCGGCGGGCGACGTGCGGCGAGAGGTACGAGGCGCCGCCCGCGGCGGCGCGGACGGCGGCCATCAGCTCGTACGGATCGCCGGACTTGAGCAGGAAGCCGGCGGCGCCGCTGTCGAGGGCGCCGGCGATGTACTCGTCCTCGGAGAACGTCGTGAGCATCACCACCGCCGTCCCCGGCGCGGCCCGGCGCAGCTCGGCGGCGGCGCCCAGGCCGTCGAGCACGGGCATGCGGATGTCGAGCAGGGCGACGTCGGGGCGGTGCCGCCGGGTCAGCTCGACGGCCTCGCGGCCGTCGCCGGCCTCGGCGACGACCTCGATGTCGGCCGCGGCGGCGAGGATGGCCCGCACCCCGCCGCGGACCATGGCCTCGTCATCGGCGAGCAGGACCCGGATCGGCTCCCGCCCGGACGCGCCCGGTCCTGACCTACCCGGTCCGGATGTGCCCGGTCCGGCCGGCGGGGGTGGCTGCGCTGTCATCTCCGGCTTCCCTACGGGCGCTTGGCGTCCGGCGCCGGGCCCGCGCCCAGCTCCCTGCTGCGGTCGCGGGCCGCTTCGATCGCCGCGATCAGCGCGGCCCGTACGCCGTGGTTCTCCAGCTCGCGGATCGCGTTGATCGTCGTGCCCGCGGGGGACGTGACCGCCTCGCGGAGCTTGACCGGGTGCTCGCCGCTGTCGCGCAGCATGACCGCCGCGCCGATCGCGGCCTGCACGATGAGGTCGTGGGCCTTCTCGCGCGGCAGGCCCAGGAGGATCCCGGCGTCGGTCATGGCCTCCACGAGGAAGTAGAAGTACGCCGGTCCTGAGCCGGACAGGGCGGTGGCGGCGTCCTGCTGCGCCTCGGGGACGCGCAGCGTCTTGCCGACGGGCTTGAAGATCTCCTCGGTCCGGGCCAGGTGCTGCTCCACGGCGTGCTTCCCCGCGGAGATGACGCACATCCCCTCGTCCACGAGCACCGGCGTGTTCGGCATGACGCGGACGACGGGGGCGCCCTCCGGCAGCCGCTCCTCGAAGAAGCCCGTGGGGATGCCGGCCGCGGCGGAGACGACGAGCCGGTCCGCCGGCACGTGCGGCGCGAGGTCGTCCAGCAGCGTGCCCATGTCCTGCGGCTTGACGGTGAGGATGAGGGTGTCGGCGCGCTTGGCTGCGTCGCCGTTCGAGACGGGCTCGACACCGTAGCGATGGCGCAGCTCCTCCGCGCGGTCCTGGCGGCGGGCGGTCACGAGCAGGTCGCCGGGCGACCAGCCGGCGCGGATCATGCCGGAGAGCAGCGCCTCGCCGATCTTTCCGGCGCCGAGTACGGCGACTTTCTGGGTCATGCGGTCCATCCTCGCACCGCCGCCCGACACCCCGCGAAGTTATCCACAGGCCGGACGGCCCGCAGGTCACGCCGTACGGCGCCGGAGCGTCACCGCGCCGAGGCCGAGCACCAGCACCGCGCTGCCGCCGACGACGGCGATGTCGCGGAGGAAGTCGCCGGTCACCTCCTCGTGGTCGAGGACCTGGTTCATGCCGTTCACGGCGTACGACATCGGCAGCGCGTTGGAGATCGCCTCCAGCACCGGCTGCATCGAGTCCCGGGGCGCGAACAGCCCGCACAGCAGCAACTGCGGGAAGATCACCGCGGGCAGGAACTGCACGGCCTGGAACTCGCTCGCCGCGAACGCCGACACGAACAGCCCGAGCGCCGTGCCCAGCAGCGCGTCCAGCAGCGCGACGACGAGCAGCAGCCAGGGCGACCCGGCGAAGCCGAGGTCGAGGACCCACACCGCGAGCCCCGCGGCCAGCGACGCCTGGACCGCGGCCAGGGCGCCGAAGGCGAGGGCGTAGCCGAGGATCATGTCGCCCTTGCCGAGAGGCATGGCGAGCAGCCGTTCCAGCGTGCCGGAGGTGCGCTCGCGCAGGGTGGCGATGGAGGTCACCAGGAACATGGTGATCAGCGGGAAGATGCCGAGCAGCGAGGCGCCGATGGAGTCGAAGGTGCGCTTGTCGCCGTCGAAGACCCCGTAGAGCAGCGTCATCATGACCAGCGGCACGCCCAGGATGAGGCCGATGGTGCGGCGGTCGTGGCCGAGTTGCCGCAGGACGCGGCGCGCGGTGGCGAGGGTGCGGGTGGCGTTCACGGGGCTGCGTCCTCGCAGTCCCCGTCCGGATCCCCGTCCGGATCCCCGTCCGGATCCCCGTCCGGATCCCCGTCCGGGTCTCCCTGCCGCCGCTCCCGCTGCCCGGCCGCCGCCACGAGCCGCAGGAACGCCTCCTCCACGGTCTCGCTGCCGACCCGCTCGCGCAGCCCGTCCGGGGTGTCGTCGGCGAGGATCCGGCCGGCGCGCATGAGCATCAGCCGCTGGCAGCGCTCCGCCTCGTCCATCACGTGCGACGAGACGAGCAGCGTGGCGCCGCGCTCCGCGGCGATCTCGTGGAACAGCCCCCACAGGTCGCGCCGCAGTACGGGGTCGAGGCCGACGGTCGGCTCGTCGAGCACCAGCAGTTCGGGACGGCCGAGGAGCGCGACGGCGAGGGAGACGCGGGCGAGCTGCCCGCCGGAGAGGCGGCCGGCGAGCCGGTCGCCCTCGCCGGTGAGGTCGACGTCGGCGAGGGCGCGGGCGACCTGGGTGCGGCGTTCTGCGCGCGGGGTGCCTGGTTCGAGGATGGCGGCGAAGTAGTCGAGGTTCTGCCGGGCGGTCAGGTCGCGGTAGACGGACGGCTCCTGCGTGACGTAGCCGATGCGGTGGCGCAGGCGGGCGGCGCCGGCGGGCGCGCCGAGCACGTCGAGGGTGCCGGTGACGCGGGCCTGGGTGCCGACGATGGCGCGCATGAGGGTGGTCTTGCCGCAACCTGAGGGGCCGAGGAGGCCGGTGACCTGGCCGCGCGGGACGTCGAAGTCGAGGTCGTGGAGCACGGTGGCCCCGCCGCGGACCACGGACAGCCCGCGGGCGTGGACGGCCCCCGGCCCGGTATTCACCATGCGTTGAACATCCTGGGGACCCGGAGCGCTGTCAAGGAACAGGGGCACCCGGCGAGCCGGGTGCCCCTGCGCCGTACGGACCGGAGCCCTCAGGCCCGTACGCGATCCGCCTCCGGCAGCCCGGCCGCCGTGTCCGCGGCCGCCGGCGCGCGCCGCGTCTCCTGCCGGAACAGGGCGCCCGGCCACCACGTCCACTTGCCCAGGTCGAGCGCCAGCGCCGGCACCATGACCGTGCGGATCAGGAACGTGTCCAGCAGCACGCCTACCCCGACCAGCACGCCCATCTGCGCCATCGTCACCAGCGGCAGCCCGGCGAAGACCGAGAACGTCGCGGCGAGCACGATCCCCGCCGACGTGATCACGCCGCCGGTCGACGTCAGGCCGGTGAGGACCCCCTTCGCGTGGCCGTGCAGCGCGACCTCCTCCCTGACCCGGGTCATGAGGAAGATGTTGTAGTCGATGCCGAGCGCGGTCAGGAACACGAAGCCCATCAGGGGGATGGACCAGTCGACCGCGGCGAAGTCGAAGACGTGGTCGAAGAGGAGGTACGACGCCCCCAGCGCGGCCACGTTCGACAGCACGGCGGTGGCGAGCAGCACAAGAGGTGCCACCAGCGCGCGGAGGAGCCCGATCAGCACCAGGAAGACCACCAGCAGCACGATCGGCACCACCACCCGCAGGTCGCGGTCCGCCGCCCGCTGGGTGTCCAGCGCCTCCGCCGTCGTGCCGCCGACGAGCGCGTCCGCGCCCTCGACTTCGCCCACCGCGGTGCGCAGGTCGTCGATGGTGTCCTTGGCCGCGTCGGAGTCGGGTTCGTCGTCGAGGGTGACGCGCAGGGCGGCGAGGTCGCCGGTGGTGTCGCCGTCGGTCACTCCCGCCACGCCGTCGACCTTCCCGACCGCGGCCCGTACGGCGTCCTTCGCATCCGCGTTGGTGACGATGTCGGCCGGGTCGGAGGCGCCGGAGGGGTAGTGCGCGGAGATGCGTTCCTGCGCGACGACCGACTCGGGCTTGTCCTGGAACAGTTCCGACTGCTTCAGACCGAAGTCCATGCCGACGACGCCGAACACAAGCAGAGCGGTGACGCCCAGCGACATCAGCCACGACCAGCGCGGCCGGCGCGCGACCGCGGCGCCGATCCGGGACCACACCGTGCGGTGCCCGTGCACCGGGGTGCCGTAGCGCGGTACGAACGGCCAGAAGACCCACCGGCCGACGATCACCAGCAGCGCCGGCAGCACCGTGACCAGCGCGAGGAACGCGCACACCGCGCCGACCGCGCCGACCAGGCCGAGGGAGCGGGAGGAGCTGATGTCGGCGAAGTACAGGCAGGACAGGCCGACGGCGATGGTCGCGGCGGAGGCCAGGATCGCGGGGAAGCAGCGGCGCAGCGCCAGTTGCATGGCCTCGTGGCGGTCCTCGTGGCGGTGCAGCTCCTCGCGGTAGCGGGCGATGAGCAGCAGCGCGTAGTCCGTACCGACGCCGAAGACGAGGACCATCAGGATCCCGGCCGCCTGCGGGTCGACGGGCAGGGAGGCGTGCTTGGCGAGGAGGTACGTGGCGGCCTGGGTGAGGACGGCGGCGAAGCCGACGGCCAGCACGGGGAAGAGCCACAGGACCGGGCTGCGGTACGTGATCAGCAGGAGGACGGTGACGACGGCCAGGGTCGCGAGCATCAGGGTCGCGTCGAGGGAGTCGAAGACGGCGACGGAGTCGGCGAGGGAGGCCGCCGGGCCGCCCACCTCCACGTCGACGCCGGGCGGGGCGCCGTCGGCGGCCACGTCGCGTACGTCCTCGATGGTGTCGGTGAGGTCTTCCTCGTCGGTGATCGGCACGAGGGTCATCAGCGCGCCGCCGTCGTCGGAGGGCACGGGCGGGGTGACCCGCTCGCCCGCGGCGACGTACGGGGCGAAGGCCCGTACGTCCGCCTCCGCCTTCTGCCGCCCGGCGTCCGTCATCGCGCCGTCCGGCACGCTGTAGACGGCGACGGCGGGCATGACCTCGTCCTCGGGATCGCCGCGGAACTTCTCCAGTTGCGTGTTCAGCTCGGCGGACTCGGCGCTGCGCGGCAGAAAGGCGTTGGGGCCGGTGTCCTCGACGTCGCCGAGCTTGCCGGCCAGCGGGCCGAGCGCGACCAACAGGAGTATCCAGGCGGCCAGTACCAGCCATTTCGTACGCCGTCCTCCGGGGGCAGCCACGAGCTGCTTGATCCGAGCGGACATGGGATGGTCTCCTTCTGAAAGAGGTGAGTCGGGCGCACGACTGACCCGCACCGCGGCCGCTGTGGTTTGCCGACCTGGCCGTGGCGCGGAAGTGTGCCGGGGATTGCTTCGTCCTCGTACGGGCCGGAAGTTGCCGCTTCCGGCCCGTACGCGTGCTGGTGCTATTCGATCTCGCGCATCATCTTCTCCATCGAGGAGATGGAGCGCCGCGCCTCGGTGAGTTCGTCGATGCTGCGGCGGTGGAGTTCGAGATTGTCCTCCAGCAACTGCTGGTATTTGATGGCCAACTGCCGGTACTGCTCCTCGCGGGCCGCGAGCATCTTGGCCCGCCAGGTGGCGGCGATCTGCCAGACCACCACGATCAGCAGCGCGAAGAACCCGGCGGCACCGACCGCGCCGACCACGGCACCGACCGTGTCGCCGCTGTCGGCGAGGTGCACCGTCTGCTCGTTCATGAGGCTTCCTCTTTCACCGTCTCGGGCTTCCCGGTGCCGGCCTTGTCCTTCCCGGGGGGCTCGCCTTCCGGCTCGCCGTCACCGTCGCCGAGGGTGCGGGCGACCTCCTCGATCAGCTCGGGAGTCAGCTCGTACCGGAACGGGACCACCTCGTAGAACTTCATCGCCTTGCCGTCCTCTGACAGCTCCAGCGAGCCGGTGATCAGGCCCGCGGCCTCCAGCCGCTGCAGGTGCATGTGCAGCAGCGGGCGGCTCATGCCGATCTCGCGGGCCAGCCGGCTGACGTAGTTCCGGCCCTCGTGGAGCGCGGCGACGATCCGCAGGCGGTGCGGATTGCCGAGCGCGGCGAGGACCTTGAGCAGTTCGTCTCCGGACGGGGCCGGAGCGGGCGTCCGTGCCATCTGCGGCCCCTTCGTGCGTCGGTGTGTAAGTCCAAGCTGACAGGTGTCACAACTACCTGTCAAAGAGTACTGACACATGTCCGGGTCGTCTGGGGGTGACCCCGGGCGGGCCTCAGGGTTTCCCCTGAGTGGCCCGGCGGGAGGCGAGGCCGAACAGGGCGAGCGCCACGAGCTGCGCCGCCGCCGCGCCGGCCGGGAGGGCGCCGCTGCCGTACGCGTCGAGGAGGACGCCGCCGGCCGCGCCGCCGGCGGCGACGCCGAGGTAGACAGCGCTGCTGTTGAGCGCGAGGGCCTGGGCGCCGGCCGGTCCCGCGAGACGCAGCAGCCGGGCGCTGGCGGCCGGCGGGATCCACCAGGCCGCCGCCGACCACAGCAGCAGCAGCGGCACCACCAGCACCAGCGGCGCGGGGCGCAGCGGCCAGCAGCCGACGAGCCCGACCATCACCAGCGCGAACGCCCCGCAGCCCATCAGCAGCGCGCGCTCCGCGCCCCACCGGTCGGCGGCGGGGCCGCCGAGCTGGCTGCCGGCGATGCCGGCGGCACCGGCCAGCACGAAGATCACGCCGAGCCCCGTGGGGCCGACGCCGGCGAGGTCGCGGAGGTAGACGGCGAGGTAGGTGACCACCATCAGGTTGCCGAGTACGGCGACGGCGGTGGCGGCGAGGCCGACGAGCAGCGCGGGGCGGGCCAGCAGGGTCAGCCGGTCGGCCAGCCGCAGGGCCTCGCCGCGGGGCGGCTCGGGCAGCGTCGCGTACAGGGCGGCGAGGGAGGCGACGCCGAGGAGGCCGCCGAGGACGAACGCGCCCTGCCAGCCGGCGACCGCGCCGACCCAGGTGCCGAGCGGGACGCCGAGCAGCAGCGACGTGGTCAGCCCGGCGAAGACGGTGCCCATGTAACGGCCCTGCCGCTCCGGCGGGGCGAGGGCCGCGGCGGCGCCGAGGGCGCCGGGCACCACGATGGCGGCGGCGAGCGCGGCGGCCACGCGCAGCGCCATGAGGACGGGGAACGAGGCGACGAGCGGCATGGCGAAGTTGGCGGCGGCGAACACCGCGAGGGCGGCGGTGAACAGGGGGCGGCGGGCCCAGGTCGCGGTGAGCACGGAGGCGACGGGAGCGGCGAGGGCGAGCACCAGGGAGAAGACGGTGACGAGTTGCCCGACCGCGGCCTCGGAGACGTCCAGGTCGTCGGCGATACCGGGGAGCACGCCCGCGACCAGGTAGTCGTCGGTGGAGAATGTGAACGTCGTCAGCGTGAGCGCGATCAGCCAGCCCGGCAGGGAGCGGCGGAGGGGGGATGCGGCCTTCTGCAGGGTGGGATTCTCGTCCATGCCGTTAAGGTAACAGTCGTTACCCTAACGGCGTCCACCGGTTTCCGGGCCCTGCGCGTACGTGCGCTCCATGGGTACGTACGCGGGTGTCCTGGCGACCCGTACCAGGAGTGCCATGCCCAGACCAGCCGACCCGGCCCGCAAGACCGCCCTGCTCGACTCGGTCGTCGACTACCTCGTGGACCACGGCCTCGCCACCCTCTCGATGCGGCCGCTGGCCAAGGAGCTGGGGCAGAGCACGCGGGTGCTCACGCACCACTTCGCCGACAAGGCCGACCTGCTGGCCGCCACGCTGACGCGGCTGGACGAGCGGCAGCGGGAGTGGCTGGCCGGGCTGCCCGGCGCGGACGGCGAGATGGGCATGGGCGAGGTCGTACGGGCCACGTGGGAGTACCACCTGACGCCCGAGCATCTGCCGCTCACCCGGCTCATCCACGAGATCGAGGGGCTCGCCGCCGGGGACCGGCTGGGCGGGGCGACGTCGCGGCTGCTGGCGGACCGGGTGGAGTTCGTCGCGGGCTGGTTCCGCGACCGGGGGGTGCCGGCGGAGGCGGCGACGGGCTACGCGACGCTGCTCAACGCGGCCTTCGCGGGCTTGCAGATCGACATGCTCAACACCGGCGACCGGGAGCGCACCACGGCGGCGGCGCACCGGCTGGCGGACCTGGCGGACGGATGGGTGGCGGCGTACGCGGGGGCGCGGGAGGGGGCGTAGGCGGCGCGGGGAATGCGGGGCCTGGAGCGCGTCAGCGGCGCTTCTTGCGCTTGCGCTTGGCGGGGTTGCCGGTACGGGACGAGCGGCGGCGCGCGTGCTGCTCCAGCCGGTGCTCGTAGTCCTGGCGCAGCATCCCCTCGCCCGGGGCCTCGACGAAGCTCCGCACCGTGTACGCCAGCAGCACGCCGACGAAGCCTATGACCCGGATCGGCCGCCACGAGCTGTCCGCGGGCCCGGCCTCGTGCGGGCGGCTGAAGCCGCCGAGGGTGCGGGTGAAGGCCAGCGAGCTGCAGACCGCGAAGGCGGCGACCATCAGCAGTTGGACGATGCCGCCGCTGTCGGCGAGCTGCAGGCCGTTGTACGACAGCGCCAGCACGAACGCGCCGCCGGCGGCCAGCACCAGGGCCAGGACGGCGACGCCGACGCGGCGGGCCCAGTAGCCGCGCGAGCGGTCGACCCAGGTGGTGCCGAAGAACCGCAGGGGCTCGGGCAGCGGCGCGCCTTCTTGGCTCTCGGACTGCTGGTTGTCGCTCACGCACCCGATTATCGCGGAGCCCTCCGCGGCGTGTCCCGCGCCCCTGGGGACGGGGCCGGAGGCCGCCCCCGGCGCCGCCGGAGTACGGGCGCGGCCGCGCCGCCGCGGGCAGGCCCCGCCGCTACGGGCGGGGCGGCGCCGCGGCGGGCCGCGCCGTGCTCAGCCCTCCAGCTTGGTGACGTCCCGGACCGCGCCCTTGTCGGCGCTGGTCGCCATCGCCGCGTACGCCCGCAGGGCGGTGGACACCTTGCGCTCGCGGTCCCTCGGCGCGTACCGCCCGCCGAGGGCCGCGCGGCGCTCGGCGAGGGTCTGCTCGCCGACCAGCAGCTCGATGCTGCGGTTCGGGATGTCGATACGGATCGGGTCGCCGTCCTCGACCAGCGCGATCACGCCGCCTGCCGCCGCCTCCGGGGAGGCGTGGCCGATGGACAGCCCCGACGTGCCGCCGGAGAAGCGGCCATCGGTGACCAGCGCGCACGCCTTGCCCAGGCCGCGGCCCTTCAGGAACGACGTCGGGTAGAGCATCTCCTGCATGCCGGGGCCGCCCTTGGGGCCCTCGTACCGGATGACGACGACGTCGCCCTCCCTGACCTGCTTGCCGAGGATCTTGTCGCACGCCTCCTCCTGCGACTCGCAGACGACGGCGAGGCCCTCGAAGGTGAGGATCGAGGCGTCGACGCCCGCGGTCTTCACCACGGCCCCGTCCGCCGCGATGTTGCCCTTGAGCACCGCGAGACCGCCGTCCTGCGAGTACGCGTGCTCCAGCGAGCGGATGCAGCCGCCCTCGGCGTCGGTGTCCAGGGACTCCCAGCGCTCGGACTGCGAGAACGCCGTGGCCGACCGCACGCAGCCGGGCGCCGCGTGCCACAGCTCGACGGCCTCGGGCGACGGGGAGCCGCCGCGGACGTCCCACCGCTTGAGCCAGTCTGCGAGCGAGTCGGCGTGCACCGCGTGCACGTCCTCGTTCAGCAGTCCCGCGCGGTACAGCTCGCCGAGGATGGCGGGGATGCCGCCCGCGCGGTGCACGTCCTCCATGTAGTACGTCCCGCCGGGGGCCACGTTCGGCGCGACCTTGGCCAGGCACGGCACCCGGCGGGAGACGGCGTCGATGTCCGCCAGCCCGTAGTCGAGGCCGGCCTCCTGGGCGGCGGCCAGCAGGTGCAGGATCGTGTTCGTGGAGCCGCCCATGGCGATGTCCAGGGCCATCGCGTTCTCGAAGGCGCTGCGGCTCGCCACGTTGCGCGGGAGGACCGTCTCGTCGTCCTGCTCGTAGTAGCGGGTGGTCAGCTCGACCACCGTGCGGCCCGCGGCCTCGTAGAGCGCCTTGCGGGCGGTGTGGGTGGCGAGCACCGACCCGTTGCCCGGCAGGGAGAGGCCCATGGCCTCGGTCAGGCAGTTCATCGAGTTGGCGGTGAACATGCCGGAACAGGAGCCGCAGGTGGGGCAGGCGTTCTCCTCGATGCGCAGCACGTCGGCGTCGGAGACGCTGTCGTTCGCCGCGTCCACCATGGCGTCGATCAGGTCGAGCTTGCGGACCGTGCCGTCCACGAGGGTGGCGCGGCCGGCCTCCATGGGGCCGCCGGAGACGAAGACCGTGGGGATGTTCAGCCGCAGGGCGGCCATGAGCATCCCGGGGGTGATCTTGTCGCAGTTGGAGATGCAGACCAGGGCGTCGGCGCAGTGCGCCTCCACCATGTACTCCACGGAATCGGCGATCAGGTCGCGCGAGGGCAGGCTGTAGAGCATCCCGCCGTGGCCCATGGCGATGCCGTCGTCCACCGCGATGGTGTCGAACTCGCGCGGCACCGCGCCGGCGGCCTTGACCGCCTCGGAGACGATGCGGCCGACGGGCGCCAGGTGCGTGTGCCCCGGGACGAACTCGGTGAAGCTGTTGGCGACCGCGACGACGGGCTTGCCGATGTCCTCGTTCGCTACGCCCGAGGCGCGCATGAGGGCGCGGGCGCCCGCCATGTTGCGGCCGTGGGTGACGGTACGGGACCTCAGCGCGGGCATGTTTCCCTCCCGGGGAAGCGGTACATCCGAGTCTTCGAGCCTACGCCCCCTGCCCACGGTCCGGACCGTTTGTCCACAGTCCGGACGGACCGGTCGTGCCGCCGCACCCCGCCTGTGGACAACTCCGGGCGGTGTCAGCGCGTCCCGCTACGTTAGGCGCATGGCTTCCCGAAAGAGCGGCGGCAGGGACCGCCCCGCGTACCGCTGCGCCGAGTGCGGCTGGTCCACCGTGAAGTGGCTCGGCCGCTGCCCCGAGTGCCAGGCGTGGGGCACGATCGAGGAGGTCGGCGCGCCCGCGGTCAGGACCACGGCCGCCGGCCGGGTCACGACGGCGGCGCTGCCCATCGCGCAGGTCGACGCCCGCCGTGTCGAGGCCCGCTCGACGGGCGTGCCGGAGCTGGACCGGGTGCTCGGCGGCGGGCTCGTGCCCGGCGCGGTGGTGCTGATGGCCGGCGAGCCCGGGGTGGGGAAGTCGACGCTGCTGCTCGACGTCGCCGCGAAGGCCGCGGTCGGCAGCGAGCGCACGCTGTACGTGACGGGAGAGGAGTCCGCCGGCCAGGTCCGGCTGCGGGCCGACCGGATCGGGGCGCTGAGCGACGGGCTGTATCTGGCCGCCGAGACCGACCTCGCCGCCGTCCTCGCGCACCTCGACGAGGTCAAGCCCGCCCTGCTGGTGCTGGACTCCGTGCAGACCGTCGCCTCCGGCGAGATCGACGGCGCCCCCGGCGGCATGGCCCAGGTCCGGGAGGTCGCGGGTGCGCTGATCCGGGCCTCCAAGGAGCGCGGGATGGCCACGATCCTCGTCGGCCACGTGACGAAGGACGGCGCCATCGCCGGCCCCCGCCTGCTGGAGCACCTGGTGGACGTCGTGCTGCACATCGAGGGCGACCGGCACGCCCGGCTGCGGCTGGTCCGCGGCATGAAGAACAGGTACGGCGCGACCGACGAGGTCGGCTGCTTCGAGCTGCACGACGAGGGCATCATCGGCCTCGCCGACCCCAGCGGCCTGTTCCTGACCCGCCGGGACGAGCCCGTGCCCGGCACCTGCCTGACGGTGACCCTGGAGGGCCGCAGGCCGCTGGTCGCGGAGGTGCAGGCGCTCACCGTCGACTCGCAGATCCCCTCCCCCCGGCGCACCACGTCCGGTCTTGAGACCTCCCGGGTCTCGATGATGCTCGCCGTGCTGGAGCAGCGCGGCGACATCCGCGCGCTGTCCAAGCGGGACATCTACAGCGCCACCGTCGGCGGGGTGAAGCTCTCCGAGCCGGCCGCCGACCTGGCCGTCGCGCTCGCGCTGGCCAGCGCCGCCAGCGACACCCCGCTGCCGAAGAACCTGGTCGCGATCGGCGAGGTGGGCCTCGCCGGCGAGGTGCGGCGGGTGACCGGGGTGGCCAGGCGGCTGGCGGAGGCGGCCCGGCTCGGGTTCACGCAGGCACTCGTACCGGCGGATCCGGGCAAGATCCCCACAGGCATGAAAGTCCGGGAAGTCGCGGACATAGGGGACGCGTTGCGCGCGCTGCCGGCCGGCCGGCGGCGCACCGGCGGGGGGGCCCGGGAGCCGGCCGGAGAAAGGGAGCCGAGGGAGTCCCGGCAGCCCGAGGAGGCGCGCCGGTAGACTTTGCCCCGGTCTCTTCCGTGCGAGGGGGCGCAGGGGGCTCGTGCGTGCGCCGCCCGGCGTACGCGTAGGGCACCGAAACGACGACCGGAGGATTCCGGAGGGTTCCAGTGGCAGCAGGCGACCGGGTGGGCGCCCCGGGCAGAGCCGGCGGCAGTTCCGGCTCCGATGCCGCGGTGAGGGCCGCGCTGAGCGCGGTCGCGCCCGGCACGGGGCTGCGTGACGGCCTGGAGCGGGTCCTCCGCGGCAACACGGGCGGGCTCATCGTGCTGGGCACGGACAAGATCATCGAGTCCATCTGCACCGGCGGCTTCGTGCTGGACGTCGAGTTCACCGCGACCCGGCTGCGGGAGCTGTGCAAGCTCGACGGCGCCGTGGTCCTCGACCAGGACATCACGCGGATCGAGCGCGCGGGCGTGCAGTTGCTGCCCGACGCCTCGATCCCCACCGAGGAGACGGGCACCCGCCACCGCACCGCGCAGCGGGTGTCGATCCAGAGTGGCTTCCCCGTCGTCTCCGTCAGCCAGTCGATGCGGCTCATCGCGCTGTACGTCGACGGCCAGCGGCGCGTGCTGGAGGACTCCGCCGCGATCCTCTCCCGGGCGAACCAGGCGCTGGCCACCCTGGAGCGGTACAAGCTCCGGCTGGACGAGGTCGCCGGCACGCTCTCCGCGCTGGAGATCGAGGACCTGGTGACGGTGCGGGACGTCTCCGCCGTCGCGCAGCGGCTGGAGATGGTGCGCCGGATCGCCACCGAGATCGCGGAGTACGTGGTCGAGCTGGGCACCGACGGCCGGCTGCTGTCCCTCCAGCTCGACGAGCTGATCGCGGGCGTCGAGCCGGAACGCCAGCTCGTCGTCAGGGACTACGTGCCGGAGCGCACCGGCCGCCGCCCGCACACCGTGGAGCGCGCGCTCACCGAGCTGGACCGGCTCGCCCACGGCGAGCTGCTCGAACTGCCCATCGTGGCCCGCTCGCTGGGCTATTCCGGGGTGCCCGAGACCCTGGACGCCGCGGTCTCGCCGCGGGGTTACCGGCTGCTGGCCAAGGTGCCGCGCATCCCCAGCGCCGTCATCGACCGGCTGGTGGAGCACTTCGGCGGGCTGCAGAAGCTGCTCGCCGCCAGCGTGGACGACCTGCAGACGGTCGACGGCGTGGGCGAGGCGCGGGCCCGCTCGGTGCGCGAGGGGCTGTCGCGGCTGGCGGAGTCGTCGATCCTGGAGCGCTACGTCTGACGCGAGCGGCGCGGGACCGCGGGACCGGGGCGTCAACGCCTCGCCGCGGAGCGCCTCATGAGGCGTACGGCGGTCAACGTCCCGTGCGCGGGGGCCTCATGGAGACGTACGCGGTCAAACGCGCCGTGCCCGAAGGGCACCGGCGAACGTACGGCCGGTCGACACGCCCGCCGCAGCGGGCGCCGTGCCGACCGCTACGCCTTCTCCAGCACGAACGGCGCCGTCGCCGCCGCGAAGCCGTCCGCGCTGACCTCCGCCTCGTAGCTCCCCGCGCCCGCCGTGCCCGCCTTCGGCGTCGCGCAGCGCGGCTCGCTCGCCCGCATGTCCCACTCGTACGTCCGCGAGACCTCGCTGCCCGCCGGCACCGCCAGCAGGATCGGGTCGGTCGTCCACGGGCAGTCGTCCGACGCCCACCACTGGCTCGCGCCGCCGCTCGCCGTCGAGATCGTGAGCACCGTCGAGGTCGGCGAGAAGTCCAGCTTGCAGTCGCGGTCGCCGGAGTTGACCGCGGTCAGCTCGAAGACCGGCCGCTTCCCCGGCGCGTACGAGCGCTCCTGGCTGCGCAGCGTCAGCTCCACGTCGTCCGCGGCGCACGCGGCCATGGCCGAGCCGGCCGGCACGCCGTCGGAGCCGACGCCGAAGCCGCCGCCCGCGGAGCCCGCGCCGCCCGACCCGGAGCCGCTGGCGGCGCCGCCGTCCTCTCCGTCGCCGTCGCCGGAGCCGCCGCCGTCACCGGAGCCGTCGGAGTCGCCCGAGCCCTCGGAGTCGCCGGAGCCGCCGCCGTCCTCGTCGCCTGAGCCGCCCGAGCCGCCGGAGCCTTCGGAGTCGCCCGAGCCACCGCCGTCCTCGTCGCGGCCCCCGGGCGGGTTGTCGATCACCGACGAGTCGTCCGTCGGGCCCGGAGTGATCGACTCCGCAGGGTTCTTGCCCTCGTTGGCGGCGTTCTCGCCGTCGCCCCCGAGGTTGATGACCAGAATCGCGAAGATCGCGAGCACGGCGAGCAGGCCGAGCAGGACCGCGCGGCGCCGCCAGTAGATGGCGGACGGCAGCGGACCGACAGGACGGCGGAAAGATCCCACGCGGAAACCTTACGAGACTTGGGGCGCAAGGCGGTCCCGTACCCGCCGCGCGGTCTGACTTTCGTCAGGGGAGCGTACTGACTTTCGCCGGAAGTGGTGAACCGAACACGCTTCGTACCGTCCGGACATGAACGACGAGTTGTACCGCGACGTCGCCTCCCTCGCCCGCCGCACCCCCGACTGGCTGCACGCGCTTGCCGAGTACGGCACGGACGCCGGACTGCTGTTGCTGGCCGCGCTGTTCGCCGCCGCGTGGTGGGCGGCGCCGCGGCGCGCGCCGGTCGTCGCGGGGGCGGTGGGCACGGTCGGGGCGTACGGGCTCAGCGAGTTGCTGAAGGCGTGGGTGGAACGGGAGCGGCCGTGCCGGGCGGTGCACGGGGCCGCGGCGCCGCTGGCGGACTGCCCGCCGCCGGGCGACTGGTCCTTCCCCAGCAACCACGCGACGATCGCCGGCGCCGCGGCCGTCGCGCTGGCGGTGGCGTGGCCGCGGATCACGGCGTGGGTGCTGCCGTTCGGCGTGCTGCTGGCGGCGTCGCGGGTCTTCGTCGGCGTGCACTACCCGCTCGACGTGGTGGCCGGCCTGGCACTGGGCGCGGCGGTCGCGGCGCCTTGCGCAGCCCTCGCGCGGGTACGGATCGGGGGTACCGGGGGCCGCCGGCGAAGGGTCACGGGCACTCCGACGGGTGCCACGTCCCCCATTGAGTGACAACGTCACCCGTGGGGGCGAAAGTCGCCGAAGTACGCCGATCCGTACGCGACTATGCGCCTACGTTCGCGGGGTGACGAGCAGCCCCGACCCCGAACCCGCCCGGCAGCCGCCGCCACCGCGCCCGCCCGAGCAGTACGAGCCCTACCTGGACGGCCTCTTCACCTACTGCATGTCGGTGCTGTGCGACCACGACGACGCCGTCGCCGCGCTCGGCGACGTTCTCGCGATCGCCGAACGCCAGCCGCGGCGACGGCCCGCGACGCCCGCCGAGTGGCGGCCCTGGTTGTACTCGCTGGCGCGTTGGGCCTGTGTGCGCCGCCTGGACCAGAAGCCCGGTCAGCGAGCGGCGCAGCGCGCGCTGCCCAGGCCCGGCCAGCGGCGGCCCGCCGCGGCGGCCGAGGAGAAGCGATCCGCCGGCGCGGCGGGCGCGGGCGCGGTGCCGGGGGCCGCTTCGGGGGCGGAGGCCGCCGCGGAAGCGGTATCCGCAGCCACGTCGGCAACAGCGCCGGAAGCCACCGCGGAAGCCGCCCCTGAGGCCGCCGCCCGCCTGCGCCGCCGCGAACTGGCCGCGCTCGCCTGGCCCGAGGCCGCCGGCACGACGCCCGAGCAGCGCGAGGCGCTGGAGTTGGCCGTACGCCACCGGCTGCCCGCCGAGGAAGTCGCCACCGTGCTCGGTCAGCATCCCGACGCCGCCCGCGTGCTGCTCTCCACCGCCGCCGCCGAGGTCGAAAGGACCAGGGCCGCGCTCGCCGTCGTCGACCAGCACGGCTGCCCCGCCATCGCCCGGCTCGCCGGCGACAGCCGGCTGTTCCTCAGCGCCGCCCTGAGCCGCGAGCTGGTCCGGCATGTCGACGACTGCGCCGAGTGCCGCCGCGCCGCCGAGCGCGCGGGTGCGGGCTGGGCCTGGCCGGGGACGCTGCGCGCCGCGCGGCCCGATGGACCGCTGCCGGTGCTGGAGGCGCCCCGCGCGGCGGCGTACGCGGCGATGCTGCTCGCCCAGCGCACCCGCTTCGTGCACGCCCCGCGCTTCGACCGCCGCGGCTACCCCCGCGACCCCCGGCACCGCGCCGCCCGCCGCGGCCGGCTGCGCTCCCGGGCGGTGACGTCGACGGTCGTGGCGACCGTCATCGCGGCGCCGGTGCTGGCGCTGTGGGCGGCGAACCGCGGCGCGCCCGCGCCCGGCGAGGCGCAGTCCGGCTGGCCGCCGCCGAGCGCGGACGCGGAGGAGCCGGAGTCGCTGGACGGCCGCCCGGTGGAGAAGGCCGGCAGCGCGCACGACGACTCCGGGCCGGGGTCGCGGGACGGCAATCACCCCGACGTGTCGGTGGAGGTCGTCGACCGCGGCCGCCCGACCCCTGGCCGGCCGGGGATGGGCCCGGGCCGGCTGACGGTGGCGGCGTGGCCGGCCGGGGAGACGACGTACCTGCGGCTGCGGGCGTCCGGCGGGGCGCCGGTCGACTGGCGGGTGGGGACGGACGCGGGGTGGCTGCGGTTCAGCGCGACGTACGGGACGCTGCGGCCGGGCGAGGCGGCGACGGTCGCGGTGGGGGTGGCGGAGGCGAGCGAACCGCGGACGGGCTGGCAGGCGCGGGTGTACGTGTCCCCGGGCGGGGCGGCGATCCTGATCACGGGCACAGGCAACGGCCGCCCGGGCCCGGGCGGGGGTGCGCCGGGCCCGTCCCGGCCACCGGCGCAGCACCCGCCGGACTCCCCGTCGCCGCCGGACCCCTCGGACCCGGGTCCGTCACCGTCCGATCCGGCCCCGTCGCCTTCGGAGCCCGATCCGTCACCGTCCGACCCGGGCCCGAGCCCGTCGGACCCCGACCCGTCCCCCTCGGACCCCGACCCCACGCCGACCGCGTCCGACACGGACCCGAGCGCACCGGACTCGTCTCCGGCGCAGGCGCCTGCGCGGGCCGGCTGACCGGCCCGGCGGCAGCCGGCACAGCGGAGGTGCGTCGCGCGGTGCGGGTGAGAGCTGGGCTGGACGTCCCGCCCGTCCCGCCGTCCGCAGGCTCCGGCCCACGTCCTCTCAGCCGCCCGGTCCAGCCTGCAGCCACCCGGGCCCCCGCCTCAAGCGCGCGCATCTCGGCCCGGCGCCCCGGCCGTCCCGCCCCGTACGGGCCCTCAGTCCGCCGGGTGTGGGGCCGGGAGGGGGGCATGCCGGGCTGCGGCCAGGCGTTCCTTGCAGAGTTCCGCGAGGCGGGCGTAGCCCTTCTCGCCCATCAGCTCCACCAGCTCGGGGCGGTACGACTCGTACACCGCCTGCCCCCCGCCGTGGGCCGACGGGGCCGAGGTGCACCACCAGTGGAGGTCGTGGCCACCCGGGCCCCAGCCGCGGCGGTCGTATTCGCCGATCGAGACCATCAGGACCTTGGTGTCGTCCGGGCGCGTGATCCACTCGTAGGAGCGGCGGACCGGCAACTGCCAGCAGACGTCCGGCTTGGTCTCCAGCGGCTCGCGGCCCTCGCGGAGCGCCAGCAGGTGCAGGGCGCAGCCCGTGCCGCCCGGGAAGCCGGCGCGGTTGTGGAAGACGCAGGCGCCGTCCACGCGGCGGGTCTTGCGCTCGCCGTCCTCGTCGGTCTCGGTCCAGCCGTCCGGGCCCCGGCCCTCGGCGTGGTGCTGCCACAGCTCCGGTGTGAGCCGGCGCACATGTCCTGCGACCCGTTTCTCGTCGTCCTTGTCGGAGAAGTGCGCGCCCAGCGTGCAGCAGCCGTCGTCGGGGCCCGCGGCGTCGATGCCGTGGCAGCCGCGGCCGAAGATGCACGACCAGCGGGACGTCAGCCACGTCAGGTCGCAGCGGAAGACCTGGTCGTCGTCCGCGGGGTCCGGAAACTCCACCCAGGCACGGGCGAAGTCGAGCCCGACCTCCTCCGACCGCGCGGCATTCTCGCGTACGACGCCCGAACCGGCTTGCGTTTTGCCCTGTTTCTTCCTCTTGCTCACGGGACCCAGCGTACGGCCGCGCGGCAAGGCGCTAGCGTTTCCCGTTATGCGACTCGGCGTTCTGGATGTGGGCTCGAACACGGTGCACCTGCTGGTGGTGGATGCGCACCCCGGTGCCCGGCCGCTGCCCGCCTACTCGCACAAGGCGGAACTGCGGCTCGCGGAACTCCTCGACGAGGAGGGCGCCATCGCCGACGACGGCGTCGAGCGGCTGATCGCCACGATTCACGAGGCCCTCCAGGTTTCGGAGGACAAGGGCGCAGAAGACGTGCTCCCGTTCGCCACCTCCGCGGTCCGCGAGGCGGCCAACGCCGAATCCGTGCTCGCGCGCGTCGCCGACGAGACCGGGGTGAAGCTCACCGTGCTCACCGGCGAGGAGGAGGCGCGGCTGACGTTCCTGGCCGCGCGCCGCTGGTTCGGCTGGTCGGCCGGGAAGCTGCTGGTCCTGGACATCGGCGGCGGGTCGCTGGAGATCGCGTACGGGATCGACGAGGACCCCGACAAGGCGGTGTCGCTGCCGCTCGGGGCCGGCCGGCTGACCACGGGCTGGCTGCCGGGGGACCCGCCCGACCCCGACGACGTACGGGCGCTGCGGCGGTACGTGCGCGCGCAGATTGCCCGGGTCGTCAGCGAGTTCAGCCGGCTCGGTGAGCCGGATCACGTGGTGGCGACGTCCAAGACGTACAAGCAGCTCGCACGGATCGCCGGCGCGGCCCGGTCCGCGGAGGGGCTGTACACGCACCGGGCGCTGTCGGCGAAGGCGCTGGAGGAGTGGGTGCCGCGGCTGGCGGCGATGCCCGCCGGGGAGCGGGCGGAACTGCCGGGGGTGTCGGAGGGCAGGGCGCGGCAGTTGCTCGCGGGTGCGCTGGTGGCGGAGGGGGCGATGGACCTGTTCGGGGTGGACACGGTGGAGATCTGCCCGTGGGCGCTGCGCGAGGGGGTCATCCTCAAGCGGCTGGACCAGTTGCCGTGACGGGGCGGGGCGCGGATGAGGCCGCGTACCCTGTCTCCGTGGCAGGAGCATCCCGTTACCGGACCGACGAGCACGGTGAAGCCGGGGAGACCGGCGCGTCGGACGGGCCCGGCGCGGCCGGCGTCGCGACCGGGGACGGCGTCGGCGGCGAGGCCGAGCCGCGGAGCGCGGAGCGCGGGGTCGCGGTGCCCGACGCGCGGGTGACCCTGTCCACCGCGTCCGTCTACCCCGAGTCCACCGCCACCGCCTTCGAGACCGCCGCCCGCCTCGGGTACGACGGCGTGGAGGTCATGGTCTGGACGGATCCCGTCAGCCAGGACATCGAGGCGCTGCGCCGCCTCTCCGACCACCACGGCGTGCCCGTCCTCGCCATCCACGCGCCGTGCCTGCTGATCACGCAGCGCGTCTGGTCGCGGGACCCGTGGGAGAAGCTGCGGCGCGCGCAGTCGGCCGCCGAGCGGCTCGGCGCGGAGACCGTCGTGGTGCACCCGCCGTTCCGCTGGCAGCGTGGGTACGCGCGCGAGTTCGTCCGCGGCATCTGGCGCATGGCCGACGAGACGGCGGTGCAGTTCGCGGTGGAGAACATGTACCCGTGGCGGTACCGCGAGAAGGAGATGCTCGCGTACGCGCCCGACTGGGACGTCACGAACGAGGACTACCGGCACCACACCCTGGACCTCTCGCACACCGCCACCGCCCGCAACGACGCGCTGGAGATGGCCGACCGCATGGGCGACCGGCTGTGCCACGTGCACCTGGCCGACGGCTCGGGGTCCGGCAAGGACGAGCACCTGGTGCCCGGGCGGGGCAACCAGCCGTGTGCCGAGATGCTGGAGCGGCTGGCGGCGCGCGGGTTCGGCGGGCAGGTCGTGGTGGAGATCAACACCCGGCGGGCGATGTCGGCGGCGGAGCGCGAGTCGGACCTCGCGGAGTCGCTGGCGTTCAGCCGGTTCAACCTCGCGGCGCCGGTCCCGCGCGGCGCGTCGTCGTGAGGGGCTTCGTGGTGGCGCCCGGGACATTCGTGCTGCCCGGGGAAGGTGCCGCCTCGTGACGCCGGAGAACGCCGCCGACCCTCCGAAACGCGGCCGGGGCCGCCCCCGCCGGGGCGCCGCCGAGGACGGGCCAGGCACCCGGGACCGGATACTGGCGCAGGCCCGTTCCGAGTTCGCCGCGCGCGGCTTCGAGAAGACGTCCATCCGCGGCATCGCCAAGTCCGCGGGCGTCGACCCGGCGCTGGTCCACCACTACTTCGGCACCAAGGAGCGGGTCTTCGAAGCGGCGCTGGAGATCACCTTCGCGCCCGCGATGGCGATACCGGACATCGTCGTCGACGGCCCGGTGGAGGGTGCGGGCGAGCGCATGACCCGCTACTTCTTCCGCGTCTGGGAGAACCGGCTCTCGCGCGAGCCTTTACTCGCCGTCATCCGCTCCGCCGTCAGCAACGAGACCGCGGCCGCCATCTTCCGCAGCATCGTCACGCGCAACCTGCTGCGCCGCATCACCCCGTCGCTGCCGCAGCCCGACGCCGAGATGCGCGCGGAGCTGGCGGTGGCGCAGCTCGTCGGGACGGCGATGCTGCGCTACATCATCCGGCTCGAACCGATGGCCTCGGCGGAACCCGAGGAGCTGATCCGCCGGCTCTCGCCGATCGTGCAGTACCACCTGATGGACGCGCCGCCCTCGCCGCCCGCACCGGCGCCGGGAAGCTGACGGGCTCAGCCGTCCCAGCGCTCCCCCGTCAGCCGCTCGTACGCCTCCACGTACTTCTCCCGCGTACGCTCCACCACCTCCGCGGGCAGCTCCGGCGGCGGCGCCTCGCCGTGCCGGTCCCAGCCGGACGCGCCGGACGTCAGCCAGTCGCGTACGTACTGCTTGTCGAAGGACGGCTGCGGCCGGCCCGGGCGCCAGCCGTCGATGGCCCAGTACCGCGAGGAGTCCGGCGTCAGCACCTCGTCGCCGAGGACCAGCTCGCCCTCGCCGATCGCGTCGCCGGTGTAGCCGAACTCGAACTTCGTGTCCGCCAGGATCAGCCCCCGCCCGCGCGCGAGGTCCCGCCCGCGCCCGTACACCTCCAGCGTCACCCGGCGCAGCTCCGCCGCGACCAGCGGGCCGACGCGGCGGACCACCTCGTCGTACGTGACGTTCTCGTCGTGCTCCCCCACCTCCGCCTTGGTCGCCGGGGTGAAGACGGGCGCGGGCAGCGCCGAGGCGTCGGTCAGGCCCGGCGGCAGCTCGACGCCGCAGACCGCACCGGAGGCCGCGTACTCCACGAGCCCCGAGCCCGCCAGATAGCCGCGGGCCACGCACTCCACCGGCACCATCCGCAGCCGCCGGCACACCAGGGCGCGCCCCGCCCAGTCGGCGGGGGCGCCCTCGGGCGGCTCGGTGGAGAGCACGTGGTGCGGCACGATCCCGGCGATCCGCTCGAACCACCACGTCGACAGCCGGGTCAGGATCCGGCCCTTGTCGGGGATCTCGGTGGGGAGCACCCAGTCGTACGCGGAGATCCGGTCGCTGGCGACCATCACCAGGCGGCCCTCGGCGTCCTCGTACAGGTCGCGGACCTTGCCGGTGTGCAGATGGACGAGGCCGGGGACTTCGACGGGCTGGGGCTTCTCCACGAAACCGGTCACGGAATCCTCCGGGGTTTGCCGATGCGACAACCGAATTGTCTCGCATCGGCGCGGCGGCTCCCCGGCCAGGCGGTACTCAGCCCGCCGAGGGCGCCAGCGGCGCGAGCGCCGGGTAGTCGGTGTAGCCGCGGTGGTCGCCGCCGTAGTACGTCGCCTCGTCGGCCTCGTTGTACGGCCCCCCGGCCCGTGCCCGCGCGAGCAGGTCGGGGTTGGCCAGCCAGCGCGCGCCGAGGGCCACGATGTCCGCCGTGCCCGCGGCGAGCAGTTGCTCGGCGTCCTCGACCGGGTCGCCGCCGCCGTGGTGCATCGAGTTCAGCATCAGCGGGCCCGCCCAGCCGCGGCGTACCTGCTCGGTCACCCCGCGCAGCTCCGGAGTGGCCTCCAGGACGTGCAGATAGGCCAGCGGATACGGGGCCAGCGCCGCGACCAGCGCCGCGTACACCTCGGCCGCGTCGCTCTCGGTGACGCCGTTGGCGTTGTTGCCGGGCGAGATGCGCAGTGCGGTGCGGTCCGCACCGATCGCCTCGCCGACCGCCCGTACCGACTCGACCGCGAAGCGGATGCGGTTCTCCGCCGGGCCGCCGTAGGCGTCGGTGCGGCGGTTGGCGCCGTCGGCGAGGAACTGGTGGATGAGGTACCCGTTGGCGCCGTGCAGTTCCACGCCGTCGAAGCCCGCCTCGATCGCGTTGCGTGCGCCGGCCGCGAAGTCCCGGACGATCTCGCCGATGTCGTCCACGGTCAGCTCGCGCGGCACGGGGTGCGGCAGCAGCCCCTGGTCGTTGGTGAACAGCGACTCGCCGGACGCCACCGCCGACGGCGCTTCCGGAAGCTCGCCGTCCGGATAGAGGTAGGGGTGGCCGATGCGGCCGGCGTGCAGGAGCTGGAGGAAGATCCGGCCCCCGGCGGCGTGCACCCGGTCGGTCACCTTCCGCCAGGCGGCGACCTGGGCGGCGGTGTGGATGCCGGGCGTCTGGATGTAGCCCTGGCCGCGCACGCGGGGCTGGGTGCCCTCGGTGACGATCAGCGCGGCGCCGGCCCGCTGCTCGTAGTAGTCGGCCGTCAGCCCGGACACCACGCCGCCGTCCGCGGAGGCCCGGGAGCGGGTCATCGGGGCCATCGCCAGCCGGTGCGGGAGGTCGAGGCGGCCGATCCGTACGGGGGTGAAGATCTCGTTCGTCATGTCTTCGACGCTAGGTACGGGGGAATGCCCGCCGGATCCGTAGCGCTTCGGTACTCGGATACGTGACCCTGCCGCCGACCCGCCACGTAGGTGTGACTGGATGACTTTGTACGGGCGTCAGAAGGAACTGGCCGCGCTCGACGCGCTGCTCGGCGCCGCCGCGGACGGCCGCGGGCAGAGCCTCGTGCTGCGCGGCGAGGCCGGGATCGGCAAGTCGTCGCTGCTCGCGTACGCCGAGGGCGAGGCGCGGCGGCGCGGCTTCACCGTGCTGCGTGCGGTGGGCTGGGAGGCCGAGCGGGGGCTCGCGTTCGCGGCGCTGCACCAGTTGCTGCGGCCGGTGCTCGACCGCGCCGGCACGCTGCCGCAGCCGCAGGCGGACGCGCTGGCCGCCGCGGTCGGCACCGGTGCGGCCGAGGGGCCCGACCGGTTCCTCGTCGGGCTCGCGGTGCTGTCGCTGCTCGCCGAGGTGGGCGACGGCGAACCGGTGCTGTGCCTGGTGGACGACGCGCAGTGGATCGACGAACCGTCCGCGGACGCACTGCTGTTCGCCGCCCGCCGGCTGGGCGTGGAGCGCGTCGCGCTGCTCTTCGCCGCCCGCGACGACGCCGGCTTCCCCGCCGCCGGGCTGCCGCAGTCGGCGCTCTCCCGGCTCGGCCGCGACGACGCGCTGGCGCTGCTGGCGGGGCTCGACGTGCCCGCGGCGGTACGGGACCGGGTGCTGCGCGAGTCCCTCGGGAACCCGCTCGCACTGCGCGAGTTCGGCGCCTCGGGACCGGCGGCCGCCGGCCGCCCGCAGGCCGCCGGGCAGCCGCTGCCGGCCGCCGACCGGGTACTGGCGGCGTACCGCGGCCGGGTGCTGGCACTGCCGGAGCGGACCCGGCTGATGCTCCTCATCGCCGCCGCCGACTCCCGCAGCACTCTGCGGTACCTGGTCGCCGCAGCCGAGCGGCTGGAGGTGGAGCTCGCGGACCTGGCGGCGGCGGAGCAGCAGGGACTCGTCGCCGTGGTCGGGGGGTTCGTCGAGTTCCGGCACCCCCTGATCCGTACCGCCGCCTACACCTCCGCCCCGCACGCCCGCCGCGTCGCCGTGCACGAGGCGCTGGCCACCACCTCCGGCGATCCGGACTGCCGCGCCCGGCACCTGGCGTCGGCCGCGACGGGGCCCGACGAGGAGGTCGCCGCCGAGTTGGCCGACTGTGCGAAGCGGGCGCTGGCCCGTGGCGGCCCGGCCGCGGCGGCGGACACGTACGCGGAGGCCGCCCGCCTCACCCCGGACGCGGCTCCGCGGGTGCGGCGGCTGACGGCGGCGGCGTGGGCGGCACAGCAGGCGGGGCACGCGGAGCAGGCGGCGGAGCTGGCGGAGGAGGCGTACAAGCAGACGGCGGACACGGACCGGCGCGCGGAGCTGGCGTACGTGCGCTCCTTCTGGCTCTTCGAGAAGGACGCCGCGCCGGAGGCCGGGGCGCTGCTGATCTCGCACGCCGCGGACTCGCGCGCGTACGGGCGGGAGATGCTGCGGGCGGCGGCGACGTACGCGTGGTTCGGTGGGGACGTCGCGGCGCTGCACCGGGCGGCGGACCTGCTGGAGGGGTACGGGGACGCGCCCGGCGCCGACGCCCGGCGCGCGGACCGCGCCGTGCGCGGGCTCGCGCACATGGCTGCGGACGACTTCGCGCGCGGGCTGCCGCCGGTCGCCGACCTGCTCGACGAGGCCGCCGTCGGCAGCGCGACCCGCCTCCAGGCGATCTCCTCCGCCTCGCTGCTCCCCGACGACGTCCAACTGCCCGTGATCACCGAGGAGATCGACTTCGCCCGCGGCGACGGCATCATCGGCCGGCTGCCGTACCTGCTGCACGTGCTGGCCCGCCAGCAGCTCTACGCTGGCGACCACCGCGAGGCGGCGCGCACGGTGACCGAGGCCGCCGCGATCGCCCGCGACACCGGGCTGGCGATGCGCATCGGCCGGCTGCACAACCTGCTGGCGCGCATCCCGGCGATCGCGGGCGACGAGGAGCGCGTACGGACCCTCGTGACCCCCGGCATGAACGCGGGCGGCAACTACGGCGTCACCGCCCTCGCCCTCCTCGACCTGGGCCGCGGCCGCTACGAGGACGTGCTGAAGCGGCTGGCGGAGGCCCGCGCGGGGGCGGCGCGGTACAGCGCGGCGCTGCTGTTCGCGACGGCGGACGAGGTGGAGGCGGCGGTCCGCCTGGGCGCCCGGGACCGGGCGCTGCCGCCGGCCCGCCGCTTCGCGGCGTGGGCGGCGGCGAGCGGGCAGCCGTGGGCGCGGGCGGTGGCGCTGCGCAACGAGGCGCTGCTGGTGGCCGCGGACGCGGGCGGGGCCGCGAAGGCGGAGGCCGCGTACGCGGAGGCCGTACGCCTGCACACGGAAGCCGTCGGCCGCCCCTTCGAACGGGCCCGCACGGAGCTGCTGTTCGGCGAGCACCTGCGCCGCGAGCGCCGCCGCACGGAGGCCCGTACCCACCTCCGCACCGCGCTCCGGCTCTTCGACGGCCTCGCCGCCGCCCCCTGGTCCGACCGCGTCCGCGCCGAACTCCGCGCGGCGGGCGAGGCCCAGGCCACGGCCCGCGCCACCGCTCAGGACCCGGCGGACCGCCTGACCCCGCAGGAGCTCCAGGTCGTCCGGCTGGCGGCGGAGGGCACCAGCAGCCGCGAGATCGCCGCGCGGCTCTTCCTCTCCCCCCGCACGGTGGAGTACCACCTCTACAAGGCGTACCCGAAGCTCGGCGTCACCTCCCGCCGCGAACTCCCCGCCGCCCTGGCCCCGCCCGCCTCCCCGGAGCCGTAGTCACGGCCGCAGGCCCGCGAAGAGCACGGTCAGGAGGCGCTCGGCCTGGGCGTCGTCGCGGGTGCGGGTGCGGAGCCAGGACGCGGCGCTGATAAGCGCGAAGACGTCGTCAGGGGTGATACCGGGGCGGATGGCCCCGGCGGCGTGGGCGCGGGCGGTGAGGGTGCTGCCGGCGGCGGAGAGGCGTGCGCAGGCGGCGTGGAGTTCGGAGCCCTTGTCCTCGTGGCTGCCGAGGAGTTCCTCCGCGAGCCCGCTGTAGCCGGCGCCGTGTTCGGCCACGGCGCGCATCCAGCGGGTGAGCTGGTCGAAGGCCGGCGGGGGCGGGGTGGCGGCCAGGAGGTCGTCGCCGAGGGCGAAGAGGGCGTCGTGGCGGTCGCGCAGCAGGGCGCTGAGCAGGGCGCGGCGGTTGGGGAAGTGGGCGTAGAGGGTGCCGATGGCGACGCCTGCGCTACGGGCGATCTTCTCCAGCGAGGCTTCCGTGCCCTGCTCCTGGAACGCCTTGTCCGCTTCGGCGAGCAGCCGCAGGCGGTTGCGCTGGGCGTCGGCGCGTTGGCGGCGGGGGCGGGGCGGGTGCGCGCGGGCGGTGTCCGACATAACTTGAGGGGTCCTCGAATAAGCGTGGTAGATTTTTCTTGAGACCACCTCAGGTTACTTGGAGGAGCGGATGATCCTCGTCATGGGCGCCACCGGCACCATCGGCCGGCGCCTGATCCGGATGCTCGGCGAGACGGGCACCCCCTTCCGGGCGCTGGTGCGGGACGAGGCCAAGGGCCGCGCCCTGGGGTGCGACTTCGCCGTCGGCGACCTCGACCGCCCCGCCTCCCTCGCGCCCGCCCTCGACGGCGCCGACCGCCTCCTGCTGAACAGCGGCGGCGCGCTCCCGGTGGCCGGACGGCAGCCGATGGTGCGGCAGCAGACCGCGGCCGTCGACGCGGCGCGGGCCGCGGGGGTGTCGCGGATCGTGAAGGTGTCGGCCTGGCGGCCGACGCCGGAGGCGAAGCTGTCGGTGCGGGCGCACTGGGAGATCGAGCAGCACCTGAAGTCCTCCGGCGTCCCGTGGTCGCTGCTGCGGCCCACCGGCTACATGCAGAACTTCTTCACCGGCGAGGGCGGCTTCACCGCCGAGCGGGCGGTCTCGGGCCCGTACGGGCAGGGGCGGGTCGCGTACATCGACGCGTACGACATCGCCGCCTGCGCGGCCGTCCTGCTGACGGGACCGGACGGCGAGGGCCTGGCCTACGACCTCACCGGACCCGAGGCGCTGACGCACGAGGAGATCGCCGCGAAGCTGGGCGTCCCGTTCCACGACCAGTCACCCGCGGAGGCGGGCGCGGAGCTGCGCGCCCGGGGGCTGCCCGGCTGGTTCGTGGACGATCTCCTGTGGCTCTACGCGGACATGGCGTCGGGCGGCGTCTCCGAGGTGACGACGGCGGTACGGACCCTGACCGGCCGCGCGCCCCGCGGCTTCGACGAGTTCCTGGCCGCGCAATCCCTGTGACTACGTGAAGGAGTACTCCAGCTCGGGCAGCTCGAAGCCCTGCTCGAACACGCAGATCCGTTCGTCGGTACGGACGGCGCCGTGGCGCTCGTAGAAGGAGACCGCGCGCGTGTTGCCGCGCAGCACCTCCAGGTAGACGGTCCGCCCGGGGTGCGCGGCGGCGGCCCACGCGCGGGCGTGCCGCAGCAGCCGGCTCCCGATGCCGCCGCCGGTGCGGCCGGGCCTGGCGTGCAGGTTGTCCAGGAGGAGACGGCCGTCGGGGCGCGGGAGGAGATACGCGAACCCGAGCAGTTCGGCGCCGGCCACGGCCACGAACAGCCCCGCGCCGGGCGGCGGCCCGTCGAGCCGGCCGCGCCAGACGGCCAGCCGGTCGTCGTCCAGGGGGCCGCTCAGGAAGTCGCCGGGCATGATCCCCGCGTACGCGGTGCGCCAGCTCTCCGCGTGCAGCGCCGCGATCTGCTCGGCATCGCCCCGTACGCCCGTTCTGATCTCCATGGGGCCCAGTCTCGCGTACGAATTCCGCGCGGCGCCCCTCGGGGGGGGCGGCACAATCGGGGACGTGGGGACGGACATCCGGGGATTCGTGGAGTGCCGCACGTGGGGTCCTGGCCTCGCCGTCGACGAGACGGCGTGGTATCCGGCCATCGAGCTGTCCATGCTGGGCGTGACCAGGGACTACGAGGCTTTCGCCTGCCTGTTCGGCGTCCGGGACCTCAGCGGCCACTGGCGGCCGGTCAGTTCCGGCCGGGGGCTGCCCGGTGACGTATCGGAGGCGGTCCGCGCGAAGCACGCGTCGTGGGGAGAGGCCGCGTTCGGCGCCACCTGGCTGGGCTGGCACGAAGTCCTCGCCATCGACTGGGACGAGCCGGCGATCCCCCGGGCGACCACCGTCGCCCGGTACCGGCGGCTGCCGGACGGTGGGCTGGAGCTGCTGCACCGGGACGACTGGAGCCGCGGGTTCGCGCGGGCCAGCGGCGTCGACACCCTGGCCGCCGATCCGGACCGCGTCGCCGAGCTGTGGGCCGAGGGCACGGAATGGGACGCCGGCACCCTGGTCTTCCGGGTCGAACGCGCACGGCGTCGCGACGCCGTACCCGCCGACGGCTTGTGGCACCCGGTGTGGACCGTCATGCGCGCGCTCACCGGTGTCCACGGCGACGGGAACGTCCGCCTGGCGGTGTGGTTCGAGGAGTAGTCCCGCGGTCCCCCGCCGGTGGGAAACGGCGAGGCGGAGGCGGTGGTGGGCGCCTAGGCTCCGAGGTCATGGGTGCGAGTGCGGGTGAGCGTGTACGGCCGTTCCGGATCTCCGTGCCGGAGAGCGACCTCGACGATCTGCGGTACCGGCTCGACCGGACGCGGTGGCCCGACGAGTTGCCGGGAGCCGGGTGGGAGTACGGCGTACCGCGGGAGTATCTGCGGGAACTGGTGCGCTACTGGCGGCACGCGTACGACTGGCGGGCCGCGGAGGCCCGGCTGAACCTCTGGCCGCAGTTCATGACCACCATCGATGGCGCGGACGTCCATTTCGCGCACATCCGCTCGCCGGAACCCGACGCCACGCCGCTCGTCATCACGCACGGCTGGCCGGGCTCCATCGTCGAGTTCGAGCGGATCGCCGGGCCGCTCTCCGATCCCCGGGCGCACGGTGCCGATCCCGCGGACGCCTTCCACCTGGTGCTGCCGGGCATCCCCGGGTTCGGGTTCTCCGGGCCCACGCGGGAGAAGGGCTGGGAGCACCGGCGGGTGGCGGCGGCGTTCGGGGAGTTGATGCGGCGGCTGGGGTACGGGCGGTACGGGGCGCAGGGCGGTGACTGGGGGGCGGCGGTCTCGCGCGAGCTGGGGCGGCTCTGCGGCGACCAGGTCATCGGGGTGCACCTGAACCTCATCCCCGGGGCCGGGGCGACCGCCGAGCCGGCCGCGGACGAACTCGCCGCCCTCAGCCCCGCGGAGCGCGCACGCACCCTCGCCTCCTGGGCGCGGTTCCAGGCGTGGAGCCGCGAGCAGCAGGGCTACGCCGACCTCCAGTCCACTCGTCCGCAGACCCTCGCCTACGCGCTCACCGACTCGCCCGTCGGCCAGCTCGCCTGGATCGCGGAGAAGTTCAAGGAGTGGACGGACTCGGCCGACCGGCCCGAGGACGCCGTCGACCGCGACCACCTCCTGACCAACGTGATGCTCTACTGGCTGACCGGCACCGCCGGATCCTCCGCCCGCATCTACTACGAGCGCGCCCACGCCGCCTACCGGGGGCAGCCGCCGGAGCGCTCGGCCGCCCCCACCGCGTTCGCCGCCTTCCCGCGGGAGAACTTCGTCGTCCTGCGGCACCGGGCGGAACGTACCGACAACATCGTCCGCTGGACCGAGTTCGACCGCGGCGGCCACTTCGCCGCGATGGAGCAGCCGGATCTCCTCACCGGCGACATCCGCGCCTTCTTCCGCGGCCTGCGCGACGCAAGCACCCCCTGACGCGCCGCTGCGCGTCCGCCCGTCAGGCGGCCCCGTCGTACACCAGCAGGCCGTCCTCCCGCAGCCGCGCCCCCGGCGTGACCCGGTGGGGCGTCAGCCGGCCGTCGTGGGACAGGTGCAGGACCGGGGTGCCGTGGGCCAGGACCGCGGCGTCGGCGATGAGGCGGCGGTGGCAGCGCCACCAGAGGTGCTCGGCGCACATCACCGCCGTCCGTGCCGTCGCCGCCTCGTGCAGGAGGCCGGTCAGCGCCGCGGTGAAGCGCGGGTCGCGGGTGTAGCCGGCGTAGCCGCGGAAGGAGGCGTTCTCCCAGTACGTGTCCGGGGAGCCGGGCGCCGCCCTGCGGAAGCCGCCGAGGCGCGGCTCCCAGCGGTACGCGATGTCCGTATCGGGCAGCCACCGCGCCAGGGCGTCGCGGGCCACGTCCGGGTTGCGGCGGCTGCCGGGGGCGGTGCGCACGTCGACCACCGACCGGACGTCCGCGCCGTGCAGCAGGGCGGCGAGCCGGTCGCGGTCCGCGGTACCGTGGCCGACCGTCAGCAGCGGCGCGGGCCCGCCGTCGCCGCCGGGTCCGCCGTCCCCGTAGCCGTCCGTCACGTACCGGCGGGGGCCGCGCGCGGCACCGCCGTGTCCTCGACCGCTTCGGGGGAGAGCTTCCGCATGGCCTCAGTCTTCAGCAACCGGCGGCCCGCCGCGCGGCGAGGCGCCGGTCAGTCCCGTTTGCAGATCCGGTCCAGCAGGTTCGCCGTCGCCCGCTGGATCACGCTGTTCACGTGGTCGGGACGGTCCAGCGCCGGCGACCACGCGAACGTGCCCGCCGCGAAGACCAGCCCGCCCGCCGGCGTCTCGTACAGCGACGTCTCCTGATACCGCCGCATGCCGCGCGAGTCCGGGTACGGCGAGTGGGCCAGCAGCTTGCGCCCGGTGTGCTTCGGCAGCGGGGCGCGCGGGAAGTAGCGGTCCGCCTCGCCCGCGACCAGGCCCGGCAGTTCGTCGCCCTCCAGGGCGCCGGTCGCCTCCCACAGCCAGTGGTCGGCGTTCCGTACGACCAGGGGGCGCGGCTCCGGCACCCGGCCCACGTACTGCACGCCCAGCAACTCCTGCTCCGGCGCGCCCTGTTCGCGCCAGAGCGCCGGGCGGCCCGGGCCCTGGCGCTTGGTGCAGTGCAGCAGCCGGTCGGGCTCGCCGGCCGCGGAGGGGGCGAGGCCGACCTGCCAGTACATGGTGTTGGCGGAGAGGAACACCAGCGACGTGCCCGCCTCCCTGGCCTTCTCCGCGGCCCGGCGCATCGGCACCGACCAGTACTCGTCGTGGCCGGGGAAGACGATGCCGCGGTAGCGCGTCGGGTCGATCCGGCCGGCGTGCAGGTCGCGGGCGTCCGCGTACGCGAGGTCGTAGCCGTAGCGCTCGGCCCAGCGGATGAAGTCGTAGGCGTGGCCGGCGTGCAGCGGCAGCCCGGCGCCGGCGTAGGGCCGGTCGAAGGAGACCGTGGTGGCCGCCTCCGGCTCGCCGAGGAGGCAGCCCTCGTCGTCCCAGGCGTGGTAGAGGCTGGCGCCCGTACGGCCGTCCTCCGGGTAGAGGTTGTACGCCTGCCACGTCACGTCCGGCAGCAGCAGGAGCAGGTCGGCGGGCTCGGTGGAGCGGACGGTGAACGGCGCGTGCGAGCGGTGGCCGTCGGCGGTGGTGAGCACGGCGACGTACGCGCCGGGGGAGAAGTACGACGGGATCTGCAGCCGCCAGGACAGCCACCAGTGGTGGCAGGAGACCGTCCGCCCGGCGGCCAGCGGCACCGGCTGCACGATGCCGGCGAGCCGCGGGCTGCTCGTCACCTTCGCGGCGCCGTCGCCCGCGTAGTGGCCGATGCGGTAGATGTCGACGGCGAACTCCTGCGGCGGGTCGACGGAGATGCGGAAGTCGACCGATTCGCCGGGCTCGGCGCAGGAGGGCGCGGCGAATCCCTTGATCTGCTGGAGTACGTCGTTCGCGAGATGGACCCCGCCGTCGCCGGTGGTGGCGGCGTCGACGTACCAGGGGACGAGGCGGCCGTCCTCGAAGGACTCCTCCCCGGCGTGCAGCCACGGCAGCGGCCCCGCCGCGAACGGATCGGAGACGGCGTGCGCGAGCGCCCCGGACTCCCATCGCCGGATGCTGTCGTGAACCACGGGCCGATCCCCTCCCTCGCCCCCGCGTGGGTCGGCGAGTCCAGGACATCACATAACGCGAACAGGTCTTCACGGAACGCCGACATTCGTTCGACATGACGCCCGTGCGAGGGTGACGGTTCCGGAAACCGTCAGGTCAGACCAGGAGAACCGGCTTCTCGGCCCGTACCCCCGCGGCTGTCAGCCAGGAGCGCAACTGGGTGTCGTCGCGGGTCTCGACCAGCGTGCGGACCGCCGCCGCCGGGCTGCCGCCGCGGCGGGTGCGCAGCACGGGGCCGTCGAGCCAGTCGAGTCCCGGGGCGGCGCCCGCGGTGTCGACGGCCGCACAGCAGACCATCGCGAGGACGTGGTCCACGAGGAGTTCGCGGCCGGTACGGGGCGGGATCAGCGGCGGCGCGCCGCCGGCCGGTGCGTTCTCCTGCTGCACCCGGGCGAGGGCGGCGCCGATCCGGTCGGCCTCCTCCGGGCCCGCGGTGAGCCGGTCCACGACGCGGGCGAGCGTGCCGCGGTCGGGGCGGCCCGCGGGCTCCGGGCAGTCTTCGAGCCGGTCGAGCACGGCGTGCAGCCGGGCGGCCTCCAGCCGCCACTTGCGGTCCACGACCTCGTCGGGGTACTGGTCCCAGCTCACCCCCGCGAACCCGGCCGCCGGCTCCCCGCCGACCACGGCGCCGACCGCCGCGCCGCCGGGCCCGCTGAACAGCTCCGCGGCCAGCAGCGACGCCGCCTCGTCCACCATGCCGGGCTCCTCCAGCAGGTCGCAGGCGGGGCGCTCGCCCAGCCGGGTGGCGAAGCCCTCGGCGAGGCGGTCGCGGCGGGACAGCTCGGTGAGGGCGGAGACGACGCCCGCGTTGAGCCGGGAGGGCCAGCGGCCCATGCGCCAGGCGGGCAGCGCGACCCGGGTCAGCAGCCGGTCCCAGCCCGCGTAGGCGAGCCCGACCTGCTCCTGCGCGACGATCCGCAGCCCGTAGTCCACGGCCTGGGCCCGCTCGGCCGCGGCGGCGGCGACGGCGCGCTCCATCTCGACGGGGTGCTCGCCGCAGGCGCGCAGCAGCAGCCGCGCGATGCCGCCGGTGAACCGCCGCCAGAGCCGGGCCGCGCGGGCGCGGGGGCCCAGGCGGGCGGGGCCGGGGGCCGGGTGGGGGCCGGCGGCGTACGGATCAGGCCCGCCGAGGGGCGCGCCGGGGGCCGTCTCGTACGGTCCCGGGCCGGCTTCGTACGGTCCCGGGCCGGCTTCGTACGGTCCGGGGCCCTCAACGCTCCCCGGCGCTCGGGACGGCAGCGCCGCCGCCGCGTCCAGGGCCCGTACGAAGCGGCGCGCCGCGGCGATGTCGGGCTGGGCCGAGGCCGCCGTTCCCGCGACGACCGGGGCGAGGACCGCGCGCAGTTCGCCGACGCGCATCCACCACAGGAACGGCGAGCCGATGACGAGCACCGGGCCCTCCGGGTCCGCGGTGGCGCGCTCGACGACCTCGCGCCAGTTCGGCGCGTACGACGCCTCCGCCGACGCCTGCCGCCTGGCCGCCGCCGCGGCGGCGTGGCTCTCGGCGGCGGGGCCGCGCGGCGCGCCCTGCCCGTCGCCGGAGCCGAACACCGCGGCGCCGCCCGCGCCGTACGCACCCGGCACGCCCGGGGCCGTACGCGAACCGGGGACGGGGACGGAACCGGAGCCGCCGGGCCCGCGGGGGCGCAGCGCCCGGGCCACCCGGCCGCCGAGGCGCCGCAGCCAGCTCCGCACGCCCGTCGGGGTGGGACCCGGGTCCTCCAGCCAACTGTCGCAGTCCGGGGTGAGCGCCACCGCCGCCGGCACCGGCACGCCGAGGCGCTCGGCGAGGTCGCCGACGAGGCGGTAGAGGTCGGGGGCGGCCCGGCGCGGCACCGGGACGGTGAGCGTGGCCGCGGGCTCCGCGCGCGAGATGGACCGCGCGACGGCGGCCGCCAGGACGGGCGCCAGGACGGCGAGCCCGACGACGGGCCAGCGCAGCGCCGCGAGCACTCCGTCGACACGCCCTATGGCCGAGCCGGCCAGCAGCAGGACTGCCGCCGCCCCCGGCAGCAGGACGACCCCGAGGGCCGCCCCCCGTACGCGCAGGACGGCGAGAGCCCGGGAGCGGGCGGCTTGCGCACCCGCCTCCGTACCGGTCGCTGTGGACACGTCCGTACCTCACCCCCTCAACCGCCGACGGGTAGGGCAACGGCCGTAACGAGGCGAAACGGCCGTACTCCACCACTGTCGCACCGGCCACGGCCAGTGCAATGCCGGTAGGCCAGTTGGCCTGATCAGGCCCCCACTGCCCGGACGAAGCCGACCGGACGGCCGGTACGTCGGGCAGGTGCACCATAGTTGGGGGGCGCGGCCGCGTCAGCAGGACCGCCTCCCGGTCACCCGATGGTATGGCCTTGGGCAAAGGTCAGGACGCCGTGAAATTTCAGTCGGCGGCGGCCTCCGCAGCGCGCGCGGCGATGTCCCCGCGGTAGTGCGCACCGTCGAGACCGATCCGACGAATCGCCTCGTAGGCGCGGTCGCGGGCGGCGGCGAGGTCCGCGCCCACGGCGGTGACGCACAGCACCCGGCCGCCCGCGCTGACGATGTGGCCGGAGTCATCGAGCTTGGTACCGGCGTGCAGGACGTACGCATCCGGGGCGTCCTCGGCCTCGACCGCGTCCAGTCCGGTGATGACGTCGCCCGTACGCGGCTTCGCCGGGTAGTCCCGGGCGGCGAGGACGACGGTGACGGCCGCGTCGTCGCTCCACACCAGCGGCGGGAAGGCGGCGAGCCGGCCCTGCGCGGCGGCCTGGAGCAGCCCGGCGAGCGGGGTGCGCAGCCGGGCGAGGACGGCCTGGGTCTCGGGGTCGCCGAAGCGGGCGTTGAACTCCACGACCCGTACGCCGCGCGAGGTGAGCGCCAGACCCGCGTACAGCAGCCCGGCGAAGGGGGTGCCGCGGCGGCGCATCTCGTCGACGGTCGGCTGGAGCACGGTCTCGACGACCTCGTCGACGAGCTTCGGGTCGGCCCACGGCAGCGGCGTGTACGCGCCCATGCCGCCGGTGTTCGGGCCGGCGTCGCCGTCGTACGCGCGCTTGAAGTCCTGTGCGGGGGACAGCGGTACGACGCTCTCGCCGTCCGTGACCGCGAAGAGCGACACCTCGGGGCCGTCGAGGAACTCCTCGATCACGACCTGCCCGGCGGCGGTGCAGGCGCGCGCGTGCGCGCGTGCCGCCTCCAGGTCCTCGGTGACCACGACGCCCTTGCCTGCCGCGAGCCCGTCGTCCTTGACGACGTACGGGGGGCCGAAGGCGTCGAGCGCCGTATCGGCCTCCTCGGGGGTGGTGCAGACGTAGGCGCGGGCGGTGGGCACGTCGGCCTCGGCCATCACGTCCTTCGCGAACGCCTTCGACCCCTCCAGCCGGGCCGCCTCCGCACCCGGTCCGAAGCAGTCGATGCCGCGCGCCCGTACGGCGTCGGCGACACCGGCGACGAGGGGCGCCTCCGGGCCGACGACGACGAGGTCCGCGCCGAGGCCGGCGGCGAGCCCGGCGACGGCGGGGCCGTCGAGCACGTCGACGGCGTGCAGCCGGGCGACGGCGGCGATGCCGGCGTTGCCGGGGGCGCAGTGCAGTTCGCGGACGCCGGGGTCGAGGGAGAGGGCGCGGCACAGGGCGTGTTCGCGGGCGCCGCCGCCGATGACGAGGACCTTCACGGGGTCAGCCTAACGGTCGGCTCCCGGGCCACCGGTCCGGGTGACGGCACTTTCGCCCCCATACCCGATCAACCACTCCTTACGAGGGTAAATAACGCCATTTTCGGCTCGTGTCCCCTCGTTCGGCGGTAGGAAGGCCGCCGCGGGCGCACCATCCGATTGCCCAGTCATCACACGTCACGCCCGTCACACAGAGCCCAGAGAACCCAGAAGTCAAGTCGGAAACCGGCAGAAGCAGGCGAGTTCGAGCGACGAGCAAGTCGAGCAAGGAGTCCCGTAATGAACCACTCGGAGGAGACCCGGACGACCGGCACCGCGACCGGCGCCACCCACGAAGGCCGCGGCGGGCGCGGCCTCTTCGGCCGCAGGAGCAGGGCGGGGCGAGGGGACCGCGGCGCGGGCGGCGGCGTGGGCGGCCCCGGCTCCGTGGCGCGGCCCGGTGAGCTGCTGGCCCGGCCGTTCCCGCTCGGCGACTGGGGCGACCCGGCCAAGCGGCTGGACGAGCTGTACCTGTGGGCGGAGGAGGGCGCGCTGCACACCGCGGAGTCGTACCTGGCCGCCCGCCGCGTCAAGCGCCGCGCGGCGCGCGCGCTGCGGGCCTCGGCGGCGGTGTGCGCGGCGGCGGGCGCCGCGCTGCCGGTGCTGGACCTGACGGAGACGGTGCCGGACCGGTTCGCCGGCTGGGCGTTCGTGGCCCTGTTCGCGGCGCTGGCGTGCCTGGCGGCGGACCGGTTCTTCGGGGTGACGGCGGGCTGGATGCGCGACGTGGCGACGGCGCAGGCGGTGCAGCGGCGGCTGGAGGCGCTGCAGTTCGACTGGGCGTCGGAGTCGGTACGGGAGGTGCTGGGCCCGACGGAGGGCACGGCGGGCGAGGCGGCGGAGCGGTGCCTGGTGGTGCTGCGGCGCTTCACGGAGGACGTGACGGAGCTGGTGCGGGCCGAGACGGCGGACTGGATGGTGGCGTTCGGCGGCGGCCGGGCGGCGCTGGCGACGCAGTCGCTGGCGTGGGCCCGCTGCCCCGAGACCCAGCCCCAGGCCCGCGCGCCCCTCCCCCCGGCCGGCCTACGCCCCACCATGCCCCGCCAACGCCCCCCGGAACCCCCGGGGCGTTAGCCGGGAGGCGTGGGAGGCGGGGGGACGTACACGCAGGACGCGGCGCCGCAGGCGCACGCGGATCCAGACGACGCGCCCGCGCCCCCGCCGCCCCCGGGCGAGCGCCGCGGGGCCGCATCCCCGCGGGCGCATGCGGCAGACGGACGAGGCGAGCCACCGCCCCGCCGAGACCACACGCGAGGCAGCGCGCTTCCCCGCCCTCGCCCTGCGAGCCCGCGGCGCGAGCCGACACCTCCCCAGCCCCAGCCGACCGCACCGCGCCTCCTCACCGCCGCCCCCGCCCCGCGGGATCACCGCGTAAGCCGACACCCTCCCCCGCCCCCCGAGCGCCGGTCGGGCACAGTGGTCAGGGGTAGGTGGCAAGGGACGAGTGGGGGTTACGCATGAGGTGGGCACGGGTCGTCGGGGTGGTGCGGGGTGCGCAGGTGGTGGCCATCGTCGCGCTGGTGGGCACGGCGCTCAGCGGCGTCGAGGCCGGCGGCGCCGGGCGGGTGGTGCTGTGGGCCGCCCTGGTCCTCTGGGGTACCGCCATGGCGGAGATCGCCGTGCGGGTGGCCCTCGGTGCCGTACGGGCCCTGCGGCGGCGCGGCGCGAAGGAGACACCCGGCGCCGACGGGGCGCTCCCCGGTGCCGTCGACCTGCACACCCCCGTCGCCGGCCGGTGGCGCGCGTTCAACAGCCCCGCGGACAAGGTGCCCAGCCACGGCACCCACTTCCTCGCCCAGACCTACGCCATCGACATCATCCGCACCCCCGAAGACGCCCCGGAGGACGACTCCGAAGACACCCCCGACGGCGCCCGGAAGGGCGCCTCCGCCCCCGCGCTGCGCTGGTGGCCGCCGTTCCCCGCCAACCGGGACTTCCCCGCCTTCGGCGCCCCCGTCCTCGCCCCCGCCGCCGGCCGCGTCGTCACCGTCGCCGGCTCCGCGCACCGCGACCACCGCGCCCGCAACACCGTCCTCGGCCTGGCGTACCTGATGGTCGTCGAGCAGATGGTCCGCTCGGTCGCCGCCGGTGCCGGCATCGGGGCGATCGTCGGCAACCACGTCGTGCTGGAGCTGGAGGACGGTTCGTACGCCCTCTTCGCGCATCTGCGCCGCGGCTCGGCGACCGTTCGCGAAGGGGACACCGTGCGGGCCGGGCAGCAACTCGCGGAGTGCGGCAACTCCGGCAACTCCAGCGAACCGCACCTGCACTTCCAGCTCATGGACGGCCCCGATCCGCGGCGGGCCGCGGGCGTGCCGTTCACCTGGCGCGGCGTCGGGGTGCCGGGGAACGGCACGGACTTCACCGCCACCCCGGCCCGTACCCCGGAAGCCGGCGGCCACGAAGCCGACCGCCCCGAAGCCGCCGACCCCGCCGTCAACTGAAGACGATCATCGACCCCTGCGCCAGGCTCCGCGTCGCCGCCGCGTGCAGCCCCAGCCACACGTGCCGCTCCTGCGCGAACTCCCCGCCGTCCGCCGGCGCCGTCGCCGCCGGCTCCGACAGCTCCGTCGGCCCCGGCGGCGGGGCCGGGGCCGGCGGCGGGTTGTCCGGGTCGATGCCGATCGCCGGGGCGACGGCCACGAGTTCGCGGACGAGCCCCTGCGCCGAGCCCAGCGGCCCGCCGCCGGCCAGCAGCTCCTCCGTCACCAGCGGATGCGGGAAGTCGACGGGGACGTACGCCCCCGCGTGGTCGTAGTGCCAGACCAGGTGCGACTGCTGCGCCGTGGACTCGAACATCTCCAGCAACTGCTCGTAGTCCCCGCCCAGCTCGCCGACCGGGGTGACTTCGAGGCCGCACAACTGCAGCAGGTACGCGCGGCGCAGGAAGTGCAGCGCGTCGTAGTCGAAGCCGGCGACCGGGGCGACGTCCCCGGACAGGCCCGGCATATAGCTCTGCACGGGCACCGGCGGCAGCCCCGCCTGCGCCAGCGCGGCGTCGTAGGCGGCGATCTCCTCGGCGAAGGGGTTGTCGGGGCTGTGGCACAGGACGTCGACGAGGGGCACCAGCCAGAGGTCGCAGGCCAAGCGGTACGCTCCTTAACTGCGCGGTTCGGCTCAGCGTAGCCGCTGACGGCGACCGCGCAGCACCCCCCGGCCGGGTAGCGCGCCCCGTCTCCGCCGGGTCTCGGCCACCGGCCCCGGGATCGAGCCGTCAGCCGCCCGCGAGCCGTTCGATCAGCTCCAGCGAGTGCCGGTTGTACGTCCGAACGACCTCCTCGGCGGCGGCCACGTCGCGCCGCTCTATGGCCTCGACGAGCTGCATGTGCCCCTGCCAGAACGTGCCGGGCACGCAGCCCTCGCTCTCCCCGCGCAGATACGGCACGGCGAACACCCAGCAGTGGATGCGCACCCGCTCCAGGAACTCGGTGATGTAGTCGTTGCCGATCAGGCTGGTGATCTCGCGCCAGAAGCGCAGGTCGTAGTGGACGAGCACGTCGAGGTCCCCGGCCTTCGCGGCCCGTTCCGCCTCCTCGCCGCGGCGGCGCATGGCGACCAGCGCGCCCGGCTTCGGGTCGACGGTGTGCGGGGGGCTGGCGCGGAAGACGCCCATCTGGACGACGGTGCGGGCGTCGGCCATGGCGCGGAAGTCGTCGAGGGTGAAGGCGTGCACGCGGTAGCCGCGGTGCTGCTCGACGTCGAGGAGACCCTGGGCGGAGAGGTCGACCAGGGCTTCGCGTACGGGGGTTGCGGAGACCCCGTACTGCTCCGCTATCTCGCCGACCGTGATGTGCTGCCCGGCCGCGAGCCGGCCGGCCAGGATCTCGTCGCGCAGGGCGTCGGCGATCTGAGCACGCAGCGTGTCGCGCCGGACCACGGCGCCTGCGGGGGTCATGCGGTGGGCCTTCCTGATGGGGGATGCCCCCACACGATAAGCGCACCGGGTGACGGTGATCGACAGCATGCTGTCCTTTTGACAGCATGCTGTCGTGAGCGGAACGCGGGCGCCGGGCCTGCAGAACCGTTTACCTGGCCGTCTGCGCGTAACCGGCCGAAAAGCGACCAAGAGCGGGAGGCGGCGGACCATGCGCGAGAGCACCGGCGACGGCGGGGCGGACGAGGCCGGCCTGGCGGCCCTCGGCGCCGCGGCGCTCCTCGACGCCGCCGCGGCGGCGTCGTTCCGGCTCGGCGGCCAGTTCCTCGCGCGCGGCGACCGGTTGGCCGCGCCCGCGGGGCTGACGGCCGCGCGCTGGCAGGTGCTGTTCGCGGTCCGCCGCGAGCCGCTGTCCGTCGCCGGCATCGCGCGCAGTCTGGGGATGGCCAGGCAGAGCGTGCAGCGGATCGCGGACGTCCTGGTGGCGGGTGGGCTCACGGCGTACGAACCGAACCCTGCGCACCGCCGCGCCAAGCTGCTCCGCCCCACCCCCGCGGGGCAGCGGGCGCTGGCGCGGCTGGGGCCGGGGCACGCGGAGTTCGCCGGCCGGCTCGCGCACCGGCTGGGCGGGGAGGCGCGGTTGGGCGAGACGCTGGCGGTGCTGCGGCGGCTGTCGGCGGCGCTGGAGGCGCTGCGGGCGGAGGACGCGGAGGCGGCGGAGGAGGCGGGGGAAGGGGCCGGCGGAAGAGGAGGTGCGCCGGGCCGGGACGCGGGCCGGAACGCAGATCGGGACGCGGGCCGGAAGCCGGGCCGCGCCCCCGCCGGGAAAAGGGCCGCTGACCTGGCCCGGGACCCCGCGGCGCCGAGGCCCCGCAAGGCTCGTACCCGCCGCTGATCCGCCGCCCGCCGAGATCACCGCCCCACGACGATGGTGTGACAGCACCGCAACGACAATCCCGGCCCCCCTCATCCCCACCCCCGGTCACCGCCTACGCTCTCCGGGTAGACCACGGGGGTAGGGGAATGGAGAGCGTGGAACCGCTGGCGCCGCAGGATCCGCAACAGATCGGGGCGTACCGGCTGCTCGGCAGGCTCGGCGCCGGTGGCATGGGCCGGGTCTACCTCGGCCGGACCGCGGGCGGCAGGACGGTGGCCGTCAAGCTGGTCAAGCCGGAGCTGGCCGCCGAGGAGGAGTTCCGCGCCCGCTTCCGTACGGAGGTGCGCGCCGCGGCGCGCGTCGGCGGCAAGTGGACGGCGCCGGTGCTCGACGCCGACACCGAGGCGCCGGTGCCGTGGGTCGCCACGGGGTACGTCGCCGGGCCGACGCTCCAGGAGGTCGTCGAGCGGTACGGACCGCTGCCGCCGGAGTCGCTGGTCACCCTCGCGTACGGGCTGGCCTCCGCGCTCCGCGACGTCCACGCGGCCGGGCTCGTGCACCGCGACCTCAAGCCGTCCAACGTGCTGGTCACCATCGAGGGCCCGCGCGTCATCGACTTCGGCATCGCCCGCGCGCTGGACTCGCTGTCCGACGGCACGGTCACGCGCACCGGCATCGTCGTCGGGTCGCCGAGCTTCATGTCCCCCGAGCAGATCATCGGGCAGGACGTGTCGGCGGCGAGCGACGTGTTCTGCCTGGGCGGGCTGCTGGCGTACGCGGCGACGGGGCGGGCGCCGTTCGGGTCGAGTTCGTCCGGGATGCACGCGGTGATGTTCCGCGTCGTCCAGGAGGACCCGGACCTGGAAGGCGTGACGGACCCGGCGCTGCACGGCCTCATATCCGGCTGCCTGGCCAAGCTCCCGGGGAACCGCCACGACACGGAGGCGATCGCCGGGCTGACGGGCCCGCCGGACCCGGAGGCGGCGTGGCTCCCGGCCGGCCTGACGGCCGACCTGGGGCGCCAGGCGGTACGCCTCCTGGACACGGACACGCCTCCGGCCGGCGACCGCGACACGAGCCCGCTCCGCACGGTGCCGCCTGCGGCGGGCACGGCGGGGGGCGGCAACGGACCGAGGAGCACCGGGGCCGCGGGCGAACCGGCGGGCCACGGAACCCCCACCGGGGCGGGCGCGCCCCCGAACTCCGGCGCGGAGCGCCGAGTTCGGGGTGCGGAGAAGAAGAACGGCGTGGGCGGCGGCTCCACGGGGGCCGAGTGGCCCCACCTGGCGGCGGACCCGGACTCCGGCGCGCAGCGCCGAGTCCCCGGTGCCGGGGCGGCGGACGGAGCCGGCAGCCACGCGACGGGCGCCGCGGTGGCCTACGGGCCGGCCGCGGGCCACGGGCCCGGCGCGGAGCGCCGGGGCAGGGGCGCGGGCGAATCGGGCCACGCCGCTGCCGAAGGGCCCGCGGCGGACCGGGAGTCCGGCACGCAGCGGCGATTCCCCGGTGCCGGGACGACGGACGGGGCCGGCGGCCCCGCGCCGGGCGCGGAGCGCCCGGGCACCGGCGCGGCGAACGAGCCGGGCGGCCACGCGACACCCGCCGGAGGCGCGGCCGCGGCCGGGGCGTGGCCCCGTGCCGCGGGCTCCGAGGACGCCACCGTCCAGCGCTCCGCGGGCGGTGCGGCCGGCGCGCGGCCGCAGGCCGCGGATCGGGGTCCCGGGTCGGGACCCCGGGTCTCGGGAAGGGGCGGGGACGGGGAGAACTCCCGCACAGAACCACGGCTGGGCCCCAGCTCCACCCGCCCGTACGAGACCCCCGCCGCCCACGGCTCCGCGGCCCACCCCGCCGCCGGCAGCACCGCGACACCCGCCGTCCCCGGTCCCGGCGCAGGCGCCCCTCCCCGCCGGCGCCGCCACCGCGCCCGGCTGCTCGCCGCGCTCGCCCTCCTCGTCGCCGCCGGCGTCGCCGTGCCCGTCGCCCTCGCCACCCAGCGCGACGACGGCGCCCCCGCCGCCCGCAGCTCCGATGTCCCCGACGAGTACCTCGGCGCCTGGCTCGGCACCCAGCTCAGCGACGGCGAACCGACCGGCACCTACCGCCAGTTCACGATCCGCCCCGGGGAGAAGGGCGAGGTCGTCGCCACCAGCATCGTGCTCAGCGGCGAGTCGCAGTGCACCAGCAAGGGCGAGCTGACGTCCACGGACAAGGGGCTGCACCTCGACACCGAGATCGTCGAGGCCGCCCCCGCCGGCGAGTGCACGGCGGTCGGCGGGCACGTGCTCAGGTACGAAGACGGCAAGCTGCTCTGGCGCGCCGACGACGGCCGCACCGCCGAGCTGGCCAAGGTCGAGCCCCGCGACCGCCGCATGCCGCGCGAGCTGCTGGGGAGCTGGCAGCGGCCCGCGGGGTCCGGCACCCAGGTGATGAAGGTCGTGCAGGCCGCGCCGGGGCAGATCGCCGTGCACTTCACGACCCGTACCGGCGACGGCGACACCTGCCAGGCGAAGGCCGACTTCGTCGGCGTCGACCAGCGCGACGACCGCGTGCTGCTCGGCCCGTCCGAGATCACCTCCGTCACGGGACCGGACGACCCCGGCACCGGCGAGACCCCCGACGGCCTCGGCGACGACTCGACGAGCACCGGCAAGCTCGGCGGCCCCTGCGTGCCCGGCTTCCCGTCCGCGATGCAGGCGACCGCCGACGGCTCCGTGCTGGACCGCCAGTTCCTCGGCGGCGAGCAGCGCACCCGGCATTACACAAGGGCGGACGGCTCGCCTGCCGACCCGACACAATAGGCTCCCCGGCGAGGGGGAAGGGGGGCAGCATGGACAGCCTCGGACCGGACGATCCACGCCGCGTCGGCTCGTACCAACTGCTGGGACGGCTCGGCGAGGGCGGCATGGGACGCGTCTACCTCGCCCGCTCCGAGCGCGGCAGGACCGCCGCGGTGAAGCTGGTCAAGGCCGAGCTGGCGCGCGAGCCGGAGTTCCGGCGGCGCTTCACGCAGGAGATCATCGCCGCGCGCCGGGTCGGCGGCGAGTGGACCGCGCCCGTGCTCGACGCCGACACGCACGCCGCGACCCCCTGGGTTGCCACCGGTTACGTCGCGGGACCCTCGCTGCACGAGGTCGTCGCCAAGGACCACGGCCCGCTGCCCGACGCCTCCGTGCGCGCGCTCGCGGGCGGGCTGGCGCGCGCGTTGCAGGCGATCCACGCCGCCGGGCTCGTCCACCGCGACCTCAAGCCGTCCAACATCCTCGTCACCATCGACGGGCCGCGCGTCATCGACTTCGGCATCGCCCGCGCGCTGGACTCGGTCACCGCCGCGGGCGACGGGCTCACCCGGACCGGCGCGGTCATCGGCTCGCCCGGCTTCATGTCGCCCGAGCAGGTGCGCGGCGAGCGGGTCACGGCGGCGAGCGACGTGTTCTGCCTCGGTACGGTGCTGGCGTTCGCGGCGACCGGGCGGATGCCGTTCGGCACGGAGAACAGCGGCGCGCACGCGCTGATGTTCCGGATCGCCGCGGAGGAGCCGGAACTGTCGGGCATCGAGGGCGAGTTGCGCACGGTGATCGAGCGCTGTCTCGCCAAGGAGCCGGGCGCGCGGCCGCAGGTCGCGGAGCTGGTGGCGCTGACGGAGGAGGCGGCGCAGCTCAAGCCGTGGCTGCCGGGGGCGCTGCTGGAGCTGCTGGCGCGGCGGGCGGTGGAGCTGCTGGACGCGGAGACGCCGCAGGCGACGGGCGGGATGACGGGGACAGCCGGGGCAGCCGGCGCTGCCCCCGCGTACGGGCCGCCGCTCACCGGCGCCACCCCCGGCCCGTACGGGCACACCGGCATGCAGCCCCAGCACCACCAGCCGTACGGCACCCCGCCCCACGCCCAGCCGCACACCCCGCCGCAGCAGCACCGCCCCGCCGCGTACGGCACCGCACCCACCGCGCACCCGCCGCCCTACCGCACCCCGCCGCCGCCCTACGGCCAGACCGGCTGGCAGACCCCGCACCCGCCGCTGCCGCTGCGGCCGCGCGCGGTGCGGCCGATCGCCACGGCGCTCCAGGTGCTGCTGGGCATCTACGCGGCGTTCGTCTGCCTCCAGGTCATCCAGGAGATCAACCTCCTGGTGCTGCTGGGCGAGGACGGCGCCGACACCTGGTACATGGCCGAGGACCTCGACCGGATGGAGAACTTCACCGCCGGCAACGTCCTCCTCTTCACGGTGTGCGCCGTGCTGTGGTCGGTCTGGTTCTACCGGCTGCGCACGAACGCGGAGGCGTTCGCCCCCGGCCAGGTGCGCTACTCCACCGGGCTGTCCGTCGGCTCCTGGTTCATCCCCGTCGCCCAGTTCTGGTTCCCCCTGCAGATCGCGAACGACATCTTCCGGATATCCAGCCCCTTCCCGCAGCACGCGCGCCCGCCCGTCGGCTACGGGCCGCGGCCCGTGTCGTACGGGAAGGGCGTCCTGAACTTCTGGTGGGCCACCTGGGTCGCCACCATGGTGCTCGCCCTGGTCACGGCGGAGGACTGGGAGGTCGGCAGCTCGATCGACTCGGCGATCCAGATCGTGCTGCTCGACCTGCTGTCCTCGTTCGTGCTGATCGTGACGAGCATCATGGCGCTGCTTGCCGTGCAGCAACTGACGACGCTGCAGGACCAGCGCCTCAAGGGAACGGTCTGACGGCTGACTGACTTAGCGGCAGGCTCAGAGGAACGAGTTGATCTGGATCGTCTCGTCCCGCCCGGGGCCGACGCCGATCGCCGACACGGGGGCGCCCGACATCTCCTCCAGCGCCTTGACGTAGCCCTGCGCATTCTTCGGCAGCTCCTCGAAGGACGTAGCCTTCGAGATGTCCTCGGACCAGCCGGGCAGCATCTCGTACACGGGCGTGGCATGGTGGAAGTCGGTCTGGCTGTACGGCAGTTCCGTGACCCGGCGGCCGTCGATGTCGTACGCGACGCAGACGGGGATGCGCTCCCAGCCGGTGAGCACGTCGAGCTTGGTGAGGAAGAAGTCCGTCAGGCCGTTGACACGGGTCGCGTAGCGGGCGATCACCGCGTCGAACCAGCCGCAGCGCCGGTCCCGGCCGGTGGTCACGCCGCGCTCGCCGCCGATGGTGCGCAGCCGGTCCCCGTCCTCGTCGAACAGCTCGGTCGGGAACGGTCCGGCACCGACGCGCGTTGTGTACGCCTTGAGGATGCCGATGACCCGGCTGATCCGAGTGGGGCCGACGCCGGCTCCCGTGCAGGCGCCCCCCGCGGTCGGGTTGGACGAGGTGACGAAGGGGTACGTGCCGTGGTCGACGTCGAGGAGCGTGCCCTGCCCGCCCTCGAAGAGGACGACCTTCCCGGCGTCGATGGCCTCGTTGAGCACGAGGGTGGTGTCGGCGACATACGGGCGCAACTGCTCCGCGTAGCCGAGGAGCTGCTCGACGACGGCGTCGGGGCGGATGGCGCGGCGGTTGTAGAGCTTGGCGAGGACCTGGTTCTTCTGGTCCAGCGCCGCGTCGACCTTCTGCCGCAGGATCGACTCGTCGAAGACGTCCTGCACCCGGATCCCGACGCGGTTGATCTTGTCGGCGTAGGCCGGGCCGATGCCGCGGCCCGTGGTGCCGATCTTCCGCTTGCCGAGGAACCGTTCCGTCACCTTGTCGAGGTCGGTGTGGTACGCCGTGATGAGGTGCGCGTTGCCGCTGAGGAGCAGCTTGGACGTGTCCACGCCGCGCTGCTGCAGCGCGCTCAGCTCGCCGAGCAGCACCTCGGGGTCGACGACCACGCCGTTGCCGATCACCGGCGTGCAGCTCGGCGACAGGATGCCCGACGGCAGCAGGTGCAGCGCGTACTTCTGATCGCCGACCACCACCGTGTGCCCGGCGTTGTTCCCGCCCTGGAAGCGCACCACGTAGTCCACCGAGCCGCCGAGCAGATCGGTGGCCTTCCCCTTGCCTTCGTCACCCCACTGAGCACCGAGCAGCACAAGTGCGGGCACAGGCGTACACCCCTTCCGGGCGGGGCATGTCCAACGTGCGGTGCGCCGTGCACCGGGGATCGGACCGGGCCCCGGATAGACGAAGCCCCTGGCACAAGTGCGACAGGGGCTCTTGCACCGAGAGATTACCTGAGGAAGGACCGTGGTGTCGGCTCCAGACCCCACCGGGCGCTCACTGCTCGTGCTCATCGACCCCGCTGCACGGCGGGCGGACGGGGAAGCCGTACGGATCGCGAGGGACGTGCTCTCCGCGGCGGCGGCCACGAAGATCTGCCTGCCGGAGACCGCGCCGGAACTCGCGCGCGCCCTGGCCCGCCGGGGGGCCCGCCGGCCGGTGGTCATCGGTGACGACCGGGCGTTCCTGCGGGTGGTGACCGAACTGCGCCGCCAGGAGACGCTGGCGGACGCGCCGCTGGCGCTGGTCCCGGTGGGCACGGCGAGAACGCTGGCGGCGACGCTGGGCGTCCCCACGGGCACGGTGACCGCGGCCCGGACGGTGCTGGACGGCGAGGAACGCCGGCTGGGGCTGCTGGTGGACGACGGTGGCGGGGTGGTGCTGGACGCGCTGCGCCTGCCGGCGGCGGGTGCGGGGCGGTCGGAGGGGGACCACCGGACACCGGAAGGCGCAAGCGCACCGGCCACCACCCCGGCCGCCGCTGCTCCGGCCGGCGGCCTGGCGGGCCTGACGCAGCGGGTGGGTTCTGGAGCGAGCGCGGTGGGCCGCCGGTGGACCCCGGCGGCGGGCCTGCGGGCGCTGGCAGCGAGGGCGGTGGGCCAGCGGAACGGAACGGTCCGCGAGCCGGGTACGCCGCCGGTGGTGGCGGAGTGGGGCGCGGAGGACGCGACGGGCGGCTGGGAGTCGGGCGGCGCGGAGGGCTGGCCACCGACGCCGGAGGACGGGGCGGACGGTGCCGGCGCGGCCGGCGGGGCCGGCGGCGGCCCGGCGGAGACGGCGCCCCCGGACGCGGACTTCCGCCTCCGCGTGGAGGCGGACGGCGTGCTGCTGGCGGACCTGGACGGCCCGGCGGCGCAGGTACGGGTGGTCACGGACCCGACGAGCGGCCTGGCCCAGGTGGTGATCCGCCCCCGCGGCACGGGCGACCCGCTGCACGCGGAGGCCCGTAGCGTACGAGTCTGGGGCAGCGACTTCCGCTACCGCGCCGACGCCCTCCTCAGTCCCCCGGTAAAGCAGCGCACCTGGACCGCCCACCCCAACGCCTGGCGCCTCATCACGGCCCCGATGCCGTGAACGGGCGCGGCCTGTCGGCCGTCCAGCGCCTCAAGAGGCAATTGCGGCGCGGAATCCGGGGTGGTGGAGTGATGAGGATCTTCGATAGCGTCGTCACACGGAGTTTCCCGTCATCACTCGGAGTTGATCGTGACCCGCCGCCCCTTGCCCGCCGCGACCGCGGCCGTTACCGGTACCGACTCTGTCACCCGCGGCGGGAGACGCACGGGTGCCGGACCTCGCGTGAAGACGTCGGCCGGTGCACTGGCGATCGCGACGCTGCTGCTGCTCACGGCCTGCGGAGGTAGTGACGACGGTGGGAGCGACGACAAGATCGATGCATCGAAGCCGTCGTCGTCGGCTTCCGAGTCACCGGCAGAGGCGGAAACTCCGGGCCGGCCGGAGATCAAACTGCCGGCCGACGCGAAAAACGTCTTCGAGGACACCGAGACCGGCGACCCGGAGAAGGACGCCGTCCTCGCGGACAACGAGGCGTGGGTCAACGCGGTCGACGATGCCATCCTCAGCGGAGAGGAGAGCACCGACGCGGTGCGCTTCTACACCGACGGAGTCGCATTCGGCCCCACGGTCGAGTACATCGAAGGCTGGGTGCAAGAAGGCGACACGTGGGTCGGCACAGCGCGATACTTCGATCGCAAGGTGACGCTCAACGAGGATGGCTCCGCCGCGGTGATCTACTGCATTGACGAGAGCAATGCCTTCGTAAAGGACGGCAAGACCGGTGAGGTTGATCGTTCGGCGGCCACCAAGAATGCCTACGTTCTCTACAACACGCGCCTTGAGAAGAACAAGGAGGGCGTGTGGAAGACCATCAACGCTCTGTCCGAAAGGGGGGCGAATCAGTGCCAGCCATGAGGCGCAGCGCCCTCCTGGCCGTTTGTTTAGCGGCGCCAGCCTTGCTGTTACCAGGGCAGGCCCACGCCGAAAGAACTGAACACGGTGGGATTTCTTCGGTCGAAGAAGGCGGAGGCACCGTGGACGGCCAAATCTCTGCGGCCGCCGGCGTGGAGGTCACCACAACCGGTGGGAGTGCCGAGGCTGGCGGCTCGGGCCCATTGACCCCGATCGGGGACTGGTCGCCTCCTGCATGCTGGTACGCACCGAAGTGGACCGCCGAGGAGGCCGCGCAGAGCCGTCTCGACGGAATGGTGGATCTGAGTCCGCAGCACGACGCGGACAATGCGGAATCCATGAAGGACAAGTACATCGACGGCGACCACGGAGCCTTCAATGTCAAGAAGAACGACAAGGGCTACTGGTGGGGCGCGTACAGAGACCCTGACCGCCTGAGCGACCCCACGGCAGGGGCTTGCAATGAAATGCCGTTCTGGGTCGACACCGGGGACGAGCCCCCCGCTGATATCGAGAACACCATCACGCCCGAACTCCTGGCTCAGCTCGCCTACGAGGAGATCCGGATTCCCGAGGGCACCGCGACCCTCCAGCCCGCCGACGACAACCAGGTCGTGAACCTGCCCACCTGGGTCTCGCTGGACGAAGCGACGTTCCACCCGGTGTCCGCGACCGCCTCCGTCGAGGTGCTCGACATCTCCGCCACCACCACCGCCCGGCCCGTCCGGGTCCACATCGATCCCGGGACCGGCGACGCGGTCACCTACCCGGAGTCGGGCGAGTGTCCGCTCGGTGACGGCGGCATCGGCCAGGAGCGGCCGGCCGGGGCGGAGGGGCCGCCTCCGTGCGGGGTGGAGTATCTGCGCTCCTCCGAGGCCACCGGGCCGTACCCCTTCCAGGCCACCGTCACCTGGGAGGTCAGTTGGACCGGGACCAACAATCCCGACCCCGCCGAACTCCCCGCGGGGACGTTCGGTACGCCGCAGGACGTCACCGTCAAGGAGATCCAGTCCGTCGTCCGCTGACCCGGCCGGGGGCGGCGGTGGACCCGGTTGCTTCGCCGGGGAGGCGGGGGGACGCGGGGCGGGGCAGGGTCGGGGTATGAGTGAGTTCGATCCGCCGCCCGGGGTGCCCGTCCGGTATCGCGGTGCGCGGGGGCGGCGGGTCGAGGTGGTGACCGGGCTCGTGGTCGCCGCGACGCTGTTCGGGGGTGGTGCCGCCTTCGGGGAGTGGCTGGCCGTGGGGGAGGATGCCGGTGCCGCTACCGGGGTTTCGCTGGAGCGCTGCGCCGCCGACGACTGAGCGGGGCGTTCACTCCGCCGCCGTCGCCTCCTGGCGCCGTTTGACGTAGTCCCACCAGCGCTGTTCCAGGCGGCCGTTCTCCTCCCGCAGGAACGCGAAGAACTCCGTCGTCTCCTCGATCCGCCGGCCCGCCGGGGTGTCCGGGCCGAGGATGCCGACGCCCGAGTCCAGGGTGTGCTCGAAGCGCCGGATGATCTGCTCCCGCTGGGCGAAGAGCTGGTACCAGCGGTCGCTCTCGATCCGGTACCGCTCGCGCCGCGAGCCCGGCTCGCGTTCCCGGCTGATGAAGCCGACCAGCCCGAGATAGCGCACCGCGCCCGAGACCGCCGCCGGGCTCACGTGCAGCCGCTCGCTCACCTCCGCGGCGGTGAGGGCGCCCGCGTCGTCCGCCAGGAGGCACGCGAAGACCCGGGAGGCCATGCGCTGCATGCCCATCTCGGTCAGCTCGCCGGCCACCCGCTCCACGTATCTCGCCACGGCCTCGCTGTCGCGGACCGCGCCTTCTCTGCGCTCCGCGCCGTCGCCGCGCTCTTCGCGCCCACCGCGCTCGTCACGCTGCTGATCTGCCACTTTTCTGCGTTCTCCCCGTCAAGCCCCGTCAGGGTCGACCCTAACGCTTCCTTAACTTCACAAATTTGTGAACGTTCGTGTAGCTTACATGCTATGACCAAGGCAATCACCGTCTCCGGCCTGACCAAGACGTTCGGCCGGACCCGTGCGCTCGACGGCCTCGACCTCGACGTGGAGACGGGCGAGGTGCACGGCTTCCTCGGCCCCAACGGCGCGGGCAAGTCCACCACCATCCGCGTGCTGCTCGGCCTGCTGCGCGCCGACACGGGCACCGCCCAAGTGCTCGGCGGCGACCCGTGGGCCGATGCCGTCACGCTCCACCGCCGACTGGCCTATGTGCCGGGGGACGTCGAGCTGTGGCCCAACCTCACCGGCGGTGAGGCCATCGACCTGCTCGCACGGCTCCGCGGCGGCATCGACAAGCAGCGTCGCGACGACCTCATCGAGCGCTTCGACCTCGACCCGACCAAGAAGGGCCGGAGCTACTCCAAGGGGAACCGGCAGAAGGTGGCCATCGTCGCCGCCCTCGCCTCCGACGCCGAGCTGCTCCTGCTCGACGAGCCCACCGCGGGTCTCGACCCGCTCATGGAGGTCGTCTTCCAGGACGTCATCACCCAGGCGAAGGCCGATGGCAAGACCGTCCTGCTGTCCAGCCACATCCTCGCGCAGGTGGAGAAGCTTGCGGACAAGGTGAGCATCATCCGGCTGGGGAAGATCGTGCAATCGGGCACGCTCAGCGAGATGCGCCACCTGACCCGTACGACCATTGAGGCCGAGACCGAGCGGCCCGCCACCGGCATCGACCAACTGCCCGGCATCCACCAGCTCCGTACCGACGACAGCCGGGTGCACTTCGCCGTCGACGGCGAGCACCTCGACGCCGCCGTGCGGCGGCTCGGCGAGTTCGGCATCCGCAGTCTGGTGAGCCATCCCCCCACCCTGGAGGAGCTGATGCTCCGCCACTACGGCGACGAGCTGGAGCACAACGGCCACCACTCGGAGGCGGGAGCGGCCTGATGTCTGCCACCCCCTCCGCCACCAACGACACCGAGGGCATGGGCGCCCCCGGCGCCACGACGTCCCGGCCGCTCGCGCCCCCGCGCGCCGCCGACGGCGGCGGTGCGCTCGCCGGCACCGGGACGCTCTTCCGGTTCGCCCTGCGCCGGGACCGCGTACGGCTGCCCGTGTGGGTGCTCGCGCTGTTCCTCGGCACCGCCTCCAGCGTCAGCAGCTTCGACACGTCGTACAACACGGCCAAGAAGCGCGCAGACATCGCCGAGACCATGGACAGCCCCGCCGGCCTGGCCATGACCGGCCCGCGGCACTACCTCGACGACTACAACATCGGCTCGATGACCGGCCACCAGATGCTCGGCTTCACGGCCGTGCTCGTCGGCATCATGAGCGTGCTCATCATCTCCCGGCACACCAGGACCGAGGAGGAGACCAACCGCGCCGAGCTGGTGCGCTCCGGGGTCGTCGGCCGGCACTCCTACCTCGCCGCCGCGCTCGGCGTCGCCGTCGTCGCCAACGTGGCGCTCGGGCTGCTGCTGGCAGCCGGCCTGTCCGGCATGGGCGTCGACGGCGTCGACGGCAAGGGCGCGCTGCTCTACGGCCTCGCGCACACGGCCGTCGGCATCTTCTTCGCCGCCGTCGCCGCGATCACCGTGCAGGTCACCGCGTACGCGCGCGGGGCGTCCGGCATGGCGATGGCCGTCATCGGCGCGGCGTACGCGCTGCGCGCCGCAGGCGACGTCGGCAACGACTGGGTGTCGTGGCTCTCGCCGATCGGCTGGGTCCAGCGCACCTACGTCTTCGTCGACAACCGCTGGTGGCCGCTGCTGCTCGTGCTCGCCGCGGCCGTGGTCTGCGCGGCGGCCGGCTTCTTCCTCAGCACCCGCCGCGACGTCGGCGCGGGCCTGCGGGCCGCCCGCCTGGGCAGCCCCGTCGGCTCGGAAGGGCTCACCACCCCGCTCGGCTTCGCGCTCCGGCTGCACCGCGGCCTGCTCGCCGGCTTCGGCGCGGGCGCGCTGCTGCTCGGCGTGATGTACGGGTCGATCCTCGGCGACGCCGAGGAGATGATCGACGGCATCGACGAGCTGGAGGAGCAGCTCGCCGAGGTCGGCGGCGCCAACGTGGCGGAGTCGTTCGCCTCGGTGGTGATGATCGTGCTCGCGGTCGTCTGCTCGATCTACGTCGTGATGGCCGCCCTGCGCCCGCGCGCGGAGGAGTCCGCGGGCCGCGCCGAGCCGCTGCTCGCCACCGCGCTGTCGCGCGACCGGTGGGTGCTCAGCCACACGTTCGTCGGCGCGGCCGGCGGCACGGCGCTGATCCTGCTCGCCGGCATCGGCTTCGGCGCCTCGGGCGCGGCCTCCACCGGCGACGGCGGGCTCTTCCTCAAGCTCGTCGGCGCGGCCCTGGCCTTCGCCCCGGCCCTGTGGGTCACGATCGGCCTGGCGGTCGCCCTCTTCGGGTGGTTCCCGCGGGCCGTGGCGGCCGCCTGGGTGGTCCCGGTGTACGGGTTCGTCGTCGACTACCTCGGCGAGATCCTCAAGTTCCCGGACATCCTGGGCGACCTGTCCCCCTTCGGGCACATCCCGCAGCTCCCGGCGCAGGACATGTCCTGGCCGCCGCTGCTGGTGCTGACGGCGATCGCCGTGGGGCTGGTGTGGCTGGGCCTGCTGGGCTTCCGGCGGCGGGATCTGGAGACGAAGTAGCGGTACGGGGGCGGGCGTCCGGCCGGAAGGCGGGGCGCCCGCCCCGACGCGTGCGCCGTACGACCCGCAGGCGCGCCCGCGTACGGCCCGCAGGCCCACGCACGTACGACCGGAAGCCCGCGCGCGTACGACCGTGCACCCCGGTCCGTACGGCCCGCGCCCCCGCGTTAATTCGCTCGCCCCGCACCCGCCCGCGCTGCTTGACTCCCGCCCCGTGACGCGGCGAGCCGGTCGCACGTCTCGGTGTACGAGAAAGTCTGATCAGCCGGAACCGGCGGGCGGGAGCAGGAAGTTCTCGCCCGTACGGCCGGCCAGCCAGTCCCGTACGTTGGCGAGCGTCGCCTCGGTGATCTGGCCGACCGCGTCGGCGGTGAAGTACGCCTGGTGCGAGGTGACCAGGACGTTGCCGAAGGTCATCAGGCGGGCCAGCCGGTCGTCCGTCATCACCTCCATCGACCGGTCGTGGTGGAACAGCCCGGCCTCCTCCTCGTACACGTCCAGGCCCACGCCGCCAAGACGCCCGGCGCGCAGCGTCTCGATCAGGGCGTCGGTGTCGACGAGGCCGCCGCGGCTGGAGTTGACGAGGATCGCGTCGTCCTTCATGGCCGCCAGCGCCGCCGCGTCCACCGTGTGGTGCGTCTCGGGCAGCAGCGGCGCGTGCAGGCTGATCAGGTCGGACTCGGCGAACAGCCGGTCCGTGCCGACGTACTCCATGCCCAGCGCCAGGCAGTCCGGGTTCTCCACGACGTCGCTGCCGAGCAGCCGCATACCGAAGCCGTGCGCGATGCGGGCGAAGACCTCGCCGATCTTCCCGGTTCCGAGGATGCCGGCGGTACGGCCGTGGAAGTCGCGGCCCATGAGCCCGTCGAGGCGGAAGTCGAACTCGCGGGAGCGGGTGGCGGCGCGGACGAGGCGGCGGTTGACGGCGAGGGCCAGGGCCCAGGCGAACTCCGCGACGGAGTACGGGGAGTAGTGCGAGACGCGGGCGACGGCCAGGCCGGCGTCCCGGGCGGCGTGGAGGTCGATGTTGTTGTAGCCGGTGGAGCGCTGGGCGAGGAACCGGGTGCCGCCCGCGGCGAGGCGGTGCAGGGCGGTGCCGTCCAGCTCGTCGTTGGCGCCGGTGAGGACGATCTCGTAGCCGGCGGCGGTGGGCACGGTGTCGCGGTTGAGGAACAGGTCGAGGCAGCGCAGGGTGTGCTCGCCGCCGAACGCCGCCGCGAAGGCGGGCTCGATCACCGGCAGCTCGTCGGCCTGCACGCCGTACGCGACGATCTCCATGGCTGCGCCTCCTCTGCCGACCATGCTCCGCACACCATGCTCCGGGCGCGCCGGCCCCTCGGCCTCCCGGCTTACGCCGAACGGCCCTCCTTCAGCCGCCGCACGGCCTCCGTCAGCACCTCGTCCTTCTTGCAGAAGGCGAACCGCACGATGCAGCGCCCGGCGTCCGGGTCGTCGTAGAACACCTGCGTCGGCACCGCGACGACCCCGCAGCGCTCGGGCAGCGACATGCAGTACGCGACGCCGTCCTTCTCGCCGAGGGGGGTGATGTCGGCGGTGATGAAGTACGTGCCGGCCGGGCGGAAGACGCGCAGTCCCGCCTCCGTGAGCCCGGCGGCGAGGAGGTCGCGCTTGCGCAGCAGGTCGGCGCGGAGGCCGGTGAGGTAGGCGTCCGGCAGCGCCAGCGCCTCGGCGACGGCGTACTGGAAGGGGCCGGCGCTGACGTACGTCAGGTACTGCTTGGCGGTGCGCACGGCGGCGACCAGCGGCGCGGGGGCGGTGACCCAGCCGACCTTCCAGCCGGTGAAGGAGTAGCTCTTGCCGGCCGACGAGATGGACACCGTGCGCTCGCGCATACCGGGGAGGGCGGCGAGCGGGATGTGCGCGCCGTCGAACACGAGGTGCTCGTAGACCTCGTCGGTGACGACGAGGAGGTCGCGCTCGCGGGCGAGGGCGGCGACGGCCTCCAGCTCGGTGCGGTCGAGGACGGTGCCGGTGGGGTTGTGGGGGGAGTTGAGGAGGATGAGGCGGGTGGCGGGGGTGACGGCGGCGCGCAGCTCGTCGAGGTCGAGCCGGTACGCGGGGGCGCCTGCGCCGGCGCCCGTGTCGGGGCGCAGGGTGACGGGGACGCGGCGGGCGCCGGCCATGGCGATGCCGGCGGCGTACGAGTCGTAGTACGGCTCCAGGGCGATCACCTCGTTGCCCGGCTCCAGCAGCGCGAGCAGCGCCGCGGCGACCGCCTCGGTGGCCCCGGCGGTGACGAGGACCTCCGACTCGGGGTCCCACTCCAGCCCGTACCACCGCCGCTGGTGCTCCGCGACGGCGTGCCGCAGCTCGGGGATCCCGGGCCCGGGCGGGTACTGGTTGCCGCGGCCCTCCCGGATGGCCCGTACGGCCGCCTCCGCGACCTCCGCGGGGCCGTCGGTGTCGGGGAAGCCCTGGCCCAGATTGATCGCCCCGGTGCGTACGGCGAGGGCGGACATCTCGGCGAAGATCGTGGTCACGAAGGGCGTCAGACGGCTGCTCAGCGGTGGGCGTCCCATGGGGACATGCTTGCACGGCGGAGGGTTGAGGAGGCCGTGCGCGGGGCACATCCGGTGTTACAGCGGACCTCCGCGGGGGCGGGGGAGATTGGAAGGTCCGATGGGATTCATCATTTTCGGCGTGGCCGCGATCGGGCTGGTCGTGGCACTGTCCGTCACCCTCTCCAGGCGTACCACCTACCGCGGCGTGCCGTCAGGCACGGGCCGCCGGGGCTTCGCGGGCGGGAGCAGTGGCGGGGCGGACACGGGCTTCTGGGGCGGGGACGGGGGCGGCGGGGACTGCGGCGGGGGTGGCGGCGGTGACGGAGGCGGCGGCGGGTGTTAGTTGTCAGAAAGTGAACAACTGACCAGTCGCGCGCCCGCGCGATGGAAACCCGGTGAAGAAGGGTAAAAACGCTGTCGGCGGGCCGCACTTCATGATTCCGTATTTCCCGGGCGCATTCCCCTTCTGCCGGGGCGTGCCCGCGTGCTTCTCGGCCTGCGCCCGCATTCGTGGTCCCGCCATGTGGCGGGCGGCGCGATGTCTTTCCATCTGCCTGCGGAGCCGACCCATGCTCACCACTCTCAAGACCTCGTACACGGATACCCGGGCCCAGGACCTCGCATGGCGGCTCGGGATGGACCCCATGCCGGCCCTCGCGGTGCTCGACCTGCGCCTCGGCTCCGCCGACGTACAGCTCAGACTGCTCGGTGCCTCGCATCAAGTGCTGCTCAGAGACGGCGACTCGGCGTGTTCCGAGACGGTCGCCTGTCTGCCGGGCAGCAGCACACCGCTCCCCCTCGGCGTGGCCAAGCAGGTCGCCGGGTGGGAGTACGAGTTCGCCGCCCGGGTCGAGACGCTGACCCGGGGGGCCTTCGAGTCCCGCGCCCAGGAGCTGCTGGCGCTGGTCGCCGACCACCCGCGCGGGCTCGCCGGCACGTTCCCCGGCAGCCCGCACGCGTTCACCGCGCTGCTGGTGCACCGTCAGGGTGACGTCGTCGGCTGGCGCACATGGCACTCGTATCCGCAGGAAGGACGCCTGGTGGCGACGCGGACGACGATGGCCGCGCGGGTCGCGGAGCCGGTCTAGGACGGTCGCCGGGCGCGCCGCCCATGCTGTGGACAGGGGGCAATTCGCCTATGCCCAGGGCATATTGCACACGTGTGGGTGACAAGGGGCGGCACCGGCGCAAACGTATCGTTCCTCCGTGATCGAACCGTACGAGCAGACGACGCGCGCCCCCGGCCGCGCCCGCGCGCTGCCGGGCGCGCCGCCGCCCGCCCTCCCGGTGCCGCCCGCCACCGGGCGGTTTCTCGTGCTCGCCACCGTCTTCGTCTGCGCGGCCTGCGGGTTGGTGTACGAGCTGGAGCTGGTGGCCCTCGGGTCGTACCTGATCGGCGACTCCGTCACCCAGGCGTCCGTCGTGCTGTCCGTCATGGTCTTCGCGATGGGCGTCGGCTCGCTGCTGGCCAAGCGGCTGCGGATCCGCGCGGCCGTCGCCTTCGGCGGCGTCGAGGCGGTGCTCGCGCTGCTCGGCGGGCTCTCGGCGATGGCGCTGCACGCGTGCTTCGCGTGGTTCGGCCAGCCGCGGTTCGTGCTCGTGGCGTACGCGCTGGCGATCGGCGTGCTGATCGGCGCCGAGGTGCCGCTGCTGATGACGCTGATCCAGCGCGTCCGGCGGCAGGACCCGGGCGGCGCGGTGGCCGACCTCTTCGCGGCGGACTACGTGGGCGCGCTGGCCGGCGGCCTGGCCTTCCCGTTCGTGCTGCTGCCGTGGCTCGGGCAGCTCTCCAGCGCGCTCATCACGGGGGCGGTCAACGCCACGGCGGGGTGTGCGCTGGTGCTCTATCTCTTCCGGCACGACCTGAGCCGGCGCGCACGCTGGGCGCTGTTCGCGGCGAACGCGACGGTCCTGGCGCTCCTCGCGCTTGCCGCACTCCTGTCCGCCCCTTTCGAACGTGCGGCCAGAAACGCGGTCTACGGCTCGGAGGTGCGGGTGGCGCAGACGACCGACGTCCAGGAGATCGTCCTCACGGCGGACAAGGGCGGGGCCGTGGCGCTCTACCTCGACGGGCAGTTGCGCGTGGACTCCGCGGACGAGCAGCGCTACCACGAGGCGCTGATGCGGCCCGCGCTGGCCGCGCCGGACTCGCGGCGGCGGGTCCTCGTCCTCGGCGGCGGCGACGGCCTCGCGGCCCGCGAGGCGCTGCGGCACGCGGACGTCGCGGAGGTGACGATCGTGGAGCGGGACCCGGCGCTGAGCCGGCTGGCGGCCGAGGACCCGCGGCTGACGAGGCTCAACGAGCACGCGTACGGGGACCCGCGGCTGCGGGTGGTGCACGCGGAGGCGTTCGACTGGCTGCGGCGGTCGGCGCCGCGGGGGCGGTACGACGTGATCGTGTCGGATCTGCCGGGGCCGCGGAACACGGGGAGCACGAAGCTGTATTCGCAGGAGTCCTACGGGCTGGCGGGGCGGGCGCTGGCGGACGGGGGTCGGCTGGTGGTGCACGCGGCGTCGTGGGCGGGGCCTGGGTCCGGGTCCGCTTCCGGGAGCGGGAGCGGATCGGATTCCGGGAGCGGGACCGGGACCGGGAGCGGGACCGGATCCGAGGCCGGGGCGGTGGCCGGGCCGGGGTCCGGGGACGCCGCGCACAGCCTGTGGACGGTGGCGGCGACCGTACGGGCCGCGGGGCTGGCCCCGTGCGCGTACGAGGCGGGCGACAGCGACGACCGCTGGGGCTTCGTGCTCGCCGCCCGCCGCCCCCTCGCCCCGACGCTGCCCCCGGCGCGGGCCCGCTGGCGGCGCCGCCGGAGGCGGCGGACCTGGCGCCGTCGACGCTGCTGCACCCGAGGTATCAGCGGTGAAAACGGGGCGGGTTGCGGTCGTGCGGGGTCGGTGCCGCGTCGGGTCGGGTGGACTTTCCGCTGGTCGGGGTGGGTGCGGCGGCTTTCGGGGGCGGTGGAGTGACCCGTTCCCCCACCCGCCGCAGAACCCTGTGCCGGGCAGGTTCCCCGTGGGTAGGCTCCGCTCCATGGAGCGAGAGGTGCACGTACCGCAGCCCGCAGAAACCGTTCGCCGTGCCCTGTCCGACGCCGAGCGGGTCGCCCGCAGCGTCCCCGGGCTGACGCTCGACGAGGACGGGGCGGAGGAGCCGGGCACACTGCGCGGCCGGCTGCGGCTCCGCGTCGCCGGCTCCAGCATCACGTACCGCGGCACGCTGCGGCTGACGCCGGGCGGCCCCTCCGTCGCCGTGGAGGCCGAGGGCGAGGAGTCGCGCGGCAGCGGGTCGGTGACGGCGTCGCTGACCCTGACGCCGCGGGAGGCGACCGAGGAAGGGACGGCCACGCTGCTGTGCACGGGCACGGTGGCGAGCACGGGACGGCTGGCGGCAGTCGAGGCGGCGCAGGCACAGGCGGCGGGCGTACGGCTGCTGGAGCGCTTCGCGGAGAGCCTGGCGGCGGACCTGGAGGCGGAGCCGCTGCCGGAGGTGTCCCCGGAGCCGGGCGGGGAGCAGGCCGGGGAGCCGGAGCACCCCCACGACGCCGTACAGCCGGGCGACGGCACCGATGTCGGGCTCGGCGACGACAACGAGCGGGCCATCCCCGGGATCCCGGCCCCCGAGCAGTCCGCCGAGACGCCACCCGGCACGGGCAAGGTCTTCGACGCCGAGGTGCCGCCGCCGTCGCTCGACCCGCTGGCCGACGACGTGCTGGACGCGCTCTCCGACGAGGAGGAGGACGGGGACGAGCCGGTCGACGACCTGCTGGAGGAGCCGGAGGCCGCGCACGCCCGCCGCACGATGATCGGCCGCAGCGCGGAGGAGGTCGACCACGCCCCGCCGCGCGGCCGGTACGCCCCGACCCCGGCCGCGGACTCCCCCGTACAAGCGGCGGGCCTCCGCTGGCTGGCCCCGGCGGCGGCCCTGGCGGTGGCCACGGCAGTAATCCTGAGCCGAGCCCTACGCCGCCGCCACTGACCGCCTCCGGCGGGGGCGGCAGGCTCTGCCCGGCCGGGTTGACCGGGCGCCGGCCCGGGTCCAGCGCGTTCCTGCCGTACGCGCGGCCCGCGCCGCGGCGCCCGGGTGTGCGCAGCACCACGGCACGGCGGGCGCGGCACCCGAGCGGACACGCTCGTATCCCCACCGGCTTCGCCGCGCGCGACCGCTCACTGCCCCGCGCCTACGGCCACCCGCCCCGGTTCGCGCCCCGCCGCCGCTCCCCCTACGCCCGCTGCCCGCCGCCAGGCGTGCCACGCCGCCGTCCTCGGGTCCCTCGCGGCAGGGTGTCACGGGCCTCGTCTAGGCTCGGGGCGTGCCCACACGTCTCACCGCCGGTGACGCCGAGTTGACGATGGATCCCCGCAACGGCTGCCGGGTCGCGAGCCTGCGCGTGGCCGGGACCGAGTTGCTGCGGGCCGGCGATCGCTACGGCTGCTTCCCCATGGTCCCCTTCTGCGGCCGCCTGGAGCTGGGCGAGTTCCGCAACGGCGGCGTCAAGCACCGGCTCCCCGCCGACGCCCCGCCGCACGCCATCCACGGCACCGGCCGCAACACCGCCTGGCACACCGTGCGCGCCGACGACGCCTCCGCGGCCTTCTCGTACGACCTCGCCGACCCCTGGCCGTACCCGGGACGCGTGACCCAACTGGTCGAGCTGGAGCCGGACAAGGTGACGCTCACGCTCGCCGTGGAGACCACCGGCGACTCCTTCCCCGCGCAGGCCGGCTGGCACCCCTGGTTCGTACGCCATCTCTCCGGCGACGGGAACGACCCCGGCGTGCGCATCGACTTCGCCGCCGCCTGGCAGGAACAGCGCGGCGAGGACCACCTCCCCACCGGCAAGCGCATCGAGCCGCAGCCCGGCCCGTGGGACGACTGCTTCGGCATGCCCGACGGCGTCGACGTGACGCTCACCTGGCCCGGCCGGCTGGAGCTGACCGTCACCAGCCGCGCGGAGTGGGTCGTCGTCTACGACGAGCAGCCCGCGGCCGTCTGCGTGGAGCCGCAGTCCGGCCCGCCCAACGGGCTCAACACCCACCCGCGCCTCGTCACCCCCATCGATCCGCTGGAGGTATCGACCACCTGGGCGTGGCGCACGCTCGGTTAGGCTCACCGCCATGAGCGACGCACACGCCGACCTGCTGGGTCAGATCAAGGACAAGGCCGTCGTGCACGGCAAGGTGACCCTCTCCTCCGGCATCGAGGCCGACTACTACCTGGACCTGCGCCGCATCACCCTGGACGGCTCCGCCGCGCCGCTCGTCGGCCGCGTCATGCTCGATCTGGCCAAGGACTTCGCGTACGACGCGGTCGGCGGCCTCACCCTCGGCGCCGACCCCATCGCCGACGCCATGCTGCACGCCTCCGCCGCCGCCGGCGACCGCGCGCGCCCGCTGGACGCCTTCGTCGTACGGAAGGCGAGCAAGACGCACGGCATGCAGCGCCGCATCGAGGGCCCGGACGTCGCGGGCCGCCGGGTGCTGGTCGTCGAGGACACGTCGACGACGGGCGGTTCGGCGCTGACGGCCGTGGAGGCGGTGCGCGAGGCGGGGGCGGAGGTGGTCGCCGTCGCGACGATCGTGGACCGCGACACGGGCGCGGCCGAGCGCGTGCGCGACACGGCCGGCGTGCCGTATCTGTACGCCTACGGGCTCGCCGACCTGGGCCTCGGCTGAGCCGAACGGAGCGCTCCCACGGACCGGCGCGGGGTTATCCACAGGGCCGGGAAGCGCGGGCGGACATCTGGGAGGATGGGGGCACTCCAGGGGCGCCACGGCAACGGAGCCGGTCGCACTCGTACACGCACTGCAGACACCCGCACACACCCGCACGTCTCCAAGGAGCGGACAGATGCCCATCGCAACCCCCGAGGTCTACAACGAGATGCTGGACCGGGCGAAGGCAGGCAAGTTCGCCTACCCGGCCATCAACGTCACCTCGTCGCAGACTTTGCACGCCGCGCTGCGCGGCTTCGCCGAGGCCGAGAGCGACGGGATCGTCCAGATCTCCACAGGCGGCGCCGAGTTCCTGGGCGGGCAGTACAGCAAGGACATGGTCACGGGCGCCGTCGCCCTCGCGGAGTACGCGTCGATCGTCGCCGCGAAGTACCCGGTCAACGTCGCCCTGCACACCGACCACTGCCCCAAGGGCAAGCTCGACGGGTACGTGCGCCCGCTGCTCGCCGCCTCCGAGGAGCGCGTCGCCCGCGGGGAGAACCCGCTGTTCCAGTCGCACATGTGGGACGGCTCCGCCGAGACCCTTGCGGACAACCTGTCGATCGCGCAGGAGCTGCTGCCCCGCGCCGCGGCCGCGAAGATCATCCTGGAGGTCGAGATCACCCCGACCGGCGGCGAGGAGGACGGCGTCACCCACGAGATCAACGACGAGCTGTACACGACGGTGGACGACGCGCTGCGCACCGCCGAGGCGCTGGGCCTCGGCGAGCAGGGCCGCTACCTGCTGGCGGCGTCCTTCGGCAACGTGCACGGGGTCTACAAGCCGGGCAACGTCGTGCTCCGTCCCGAGCTGCTGAAGGACCTCCAGGAGGGCGTCGGCGCGAAGTACGGCAAGCAGAGCCCGTTCGACTTCGTCTTCCACGGCGGCTCCGGCTCCTCCGAGGAGGAGATCGCCACGGCCCTGGAGAACGGCGTGGTCAAGATGAACATCGACACGGACACGCAGTACGCCTTCACCCGCCCCGTCGCGGCGCACATGTTCCAGAACTACGACGGCGTGCTGAAGGTCGACGGCGAGGTGGGCGACAAGAAGGCGTACGACCCGCGTGCCTGGGGCAAGGTCGCCGAGGCGTCGATGGCCGAGCGCGTCAGGACCGCGTGCGACCACCTGCGCTCGACGGGCACGAAGCTGAAGTAGCCCCGCGTGGACACCGCCCCGGCTGCCGGGCCCGGCCGGGGGGTGTCCTTGAGGTGATCGACGCGTGAGGTTTCGCTGAGAAGTGCGTCCGTACCCGCCGCGGCGGTCACCGCCGCCCGCGGCCATGGCAGGCTGGAACCCATGGCGATTCACGAGAACCTCCTCGGCGGCCCACCCCCCACCTATCTGCCCGAGGACCCGGGGCCGCGCGACCTGCTCGCGAACGGCGCCGCCCCGTCCGAGGTGGCGGCGAAGTTCCCGGCGTCCTCGCTGGCCTGGGCGCAGCTCGCGGACGAGGCATTCGAGGCCGGCCGCGCCGTCGAGTCGTACGCGTACGCGCGCACCGGCTACCACCGCGGCCTGGACTCCCTCCGCCGCAGCGGCTGGAAGGGCCAGGGCCCGGTGCCGTGGGAGCACGAGCCGAACCGCGGCTTCCTCCGCGCCCTCGCCGCGCTCGCCCGCGCGGCGCAGGCCATCGGGGAGGCCGAGGAGTACGAGCGGTGCAGCACGTTCCTGCGCGACAGCTCGCCGACCGCCGCGGCCACCCTGTCCTGAAGACGGGCCGAGGGCTGGTCAGGGGCGGGCGAAGGGCTGGGAGAAGAGCGGCCGGGAGCTGACCGGGGGGCCGCCGCGGGGCCATGCCCGCGCCCGCTCCGCCGGGCCGGCTGCTCTTGCCTCCCGCCGCCGTGCCGCGGATGATGCGAAGTGGGTACGGCACACCGGATGCGGCCGTACCCGAGGGGACCGGGGCCCTGCTGCCGGCAGGAAGGGGCGGACCGCTACCCGGTGGCTCTTGTGTGGGAGACAGCTCATGGACAGCCGTGCTCACGACCCCCTGCCCGCGGAGACCGACGGTCACCAGACCCCGGCCCACCAGCCCGGCGGGCACCACCCCGACGGGGCCCAGCCCGACGGGCAGCAGCCCCCGAACCTCGACTTCCGGGGCACCACTCCGTACGAGGACTACGTCCAAGCGGACGTCCTCACCCATCTGCAGCACCCGCTCTCCGACGACCCCGGCGAGCTGGTCTTCCTGGTGACCACACAGGTCATGGAGCTGTGGTTCACCGTCATCGTCCACGAGTGGGAGACCGCCGCCGAGGCGCTGCGCCGGGACGACCTGCCGGTGGCGCTGGCGGCGCTGCGGCGCAGCACGTACGAGCTGCAATCGCTGAACGCCTCCTGGGAGCCGCTGGCGCGGCTCACGCCGCGGCAGTTCAACTCCTACCGCGCCGCCCTCGGCGAGGGTTCGGGCTTCCAGTCGGCGATGTACCGGCGGATGGAGTTCCTGCTCGGCGAGAAGTCGGCGTCGATGCTCGTGCCGCACCGCGGCGCCCCGCGGGTGCACGACGAGCTGGAGAAGCAGCTCGGCGAGCCCAGCCTCTACGACGAGGTGCTGCGCTACCTCGACGCCAAGGGCCACCGCCTCTCCGCCGATGTCCTGGACCGCGACCCGGCGCGGCGGTACGAGCCGAACCCCGAGGTCGAGGCCGCGTGGGCGGCGGTCTACGCGGGCCCGCAGGACTCCGGTCCGATCAAGCTCGGCGAGGTGCTGACGGACATCGCCGAGCTGGTGGGGCGCTGGCGCAACGACCACCTGGTGGCCACCCGCCGCGCGATGGGCGGGAAGGTCGGCACGGGCGGCTCTGCGGGGGTGTCGTGGCTGGAGAAGCGCGCGGCGAAGCAGGTGTTCCCCGAGCTGTGGACGGCGCGGAGCCATGTCTGAGGCGTACGGGCCGGGGACGGCCCGGGCCGGCGGCGGGGCGGCGGCGGAGTTCGCGGCGCTGGCGGAGCGGGCGGCGGAGCTGGACCTGGCGGACCCGCTGCGGGCGAAGCGGGCGGAGTTCGTGCTCGACGACGCGGAGCCGCCCGGCGCGGTGCGGTCCGACGGGACGGCGCCCGGTGGGACGCCGCCCGGCGCGACGGCCTCCGGCGGTCCGCCCGCCGGCCCGCCGGTCGTCTACCTCGACGGCAACTCCCTCGGCGCCCTCCCCGCCGCCGTCCCGGCCCGCGTCGCGGACGTCGTGGCGCGGGAGTGGGGAGAGCTGCGGATCCGGTCGTGGACGGAGTCCGGCTGGTGGACCGCGCCCGAGCGGATCGGCGACCGGATCGCGCCGCTGCTGGGCGCCGCGCGGGGGCAGGTGGTCGTCGGCGACTCCACCAGCGTCAACGTCCTCAAGGCCGTCGTCGCCGGGGTGCGCATCGCGCAGTCCGGCGCGGGGGCGGCCCGGAACGAGGTGCTGGTCGACGCGACGACCTTCCCCACCGACGGCTACGTCGCCGAGTCCGCCGCCCGGCTGACCGGCTGCGCGCTACGGGCCGTGGAGCCGCACGAGATCGCCGCCACCGCGGGACCGCGGACCGCCGTCGCGCTCGTCAACCACGTCGACTACCGCACCGGCCGGCTCCACGACCTGCCCGGCACCACCGCCGCGCTGCACGCGGTCGGCGTGCTCGCCGTGTGGGACCTGTGCCACAGCGCCGGCGCGCTGCCGGTCGGGCTCGACGAGCACGGGGTGGACCTGGCGGTGGGGTGCACGTACAAGTTCCTCAACGGCGGCCCGGGTTCGCCCGCGTACCTCTACGTACGGCGCGACCTCCAGCCGCGCTTCGACTCCCCGCTGCCCGGCTGGAACTCCCACGCCGACCCCTTCGCCATGTCCGCCGGCTACCAGCCGGCGGACGGCTCCGTGCGCGGGCGCGTCGGGACGCCGGACATCCTGTCGATGCTGGCGCTGGAGGCGGCGCTGGGGGTGTGGGACGGCGTGGCGATCGAGGCGGTGCGGGAGAAGAGCCTGGCGCTGTCGGACTTCTTCCTGGAGTGCGTCGCGGCCCTCCCGGGCGGGCCGTCGCTCACGCCGCTGACTCCGCTGCCGCACGCCGAGCGCGGCAGCCAGGTCGCGCTGCGGTGCGCGGACGCGGAGGCGGTGATGGGCGAGCTGATCGCGCGCGGGGTGGTCGGCGACTTCCGGCCGCCGGATGTGCTCCGTTTCGGCGTGACGCCGCTGTATACCTCGTTCTCGGACATATACCGCGCTGCCGGAGTGCTGGGAGAGGTGCTGGATGACCGCCGTTGACGAGCTGGACGACGAGGCCCGCACGCTGTTCGCCCTGAAGCGGGTCGCGCCCGCCCGCACGCTGGCGTACGGCGACCACCCCTCGCAGGTCGTCGACTTGTACGGGGACGCCTCGGCCCGGCCGGTCGTGGCCCTGCTGCACGGCGGCTTCTGGCGGGAGCGCTACGACCGCACGTACCTGACCCCGCTGGCGGCGGCGCTGGCGAAGGACCTGAACGGGTGCGTGGCGCTGATCGAGTACCGGCGCGTGGGCGGTGCGGAGGGCGACGGCGGCGGGGGGTTCCCCGCGACGTTCGACGATCTGCCGCCCGCGCTCGCCGCGCTGCCCGGGGCCGGGCCCGTGGTGCTCGCCGGGCACTCCGCGGGCGGCCACCTCGCGCTCTGGGCCGCCTCGCGGTGCCCGACCGCCGTCTCCCGCGTCGTCGGCGTCGCCGCGGTCGCGGACCTGGCCCGCGCCCACGAACTGGGCCTCAGCGACGGCGCCGTCGCCGGGCTCCTCGGCGGCGCCGGGCGGGTGGCGGAGCGGCTTGACGAGACGGACCCGATGCGGATGCCGGCCCCGACGGCGCCGGTCGTGCTGCTCCACGGCGAGACCGACGCCGACGTACCGGTGGAACTGTCCCGCCGCTACGCCCGCGCCGTGGGCGCGCGGTTGCTGGAGCTGCCCGGCACGGGCCACTACGCACCCGTCACGCCGGGCACCCGCGCGTACGAGGCGCTGCGCACCGCCCTGACGGAACCCTGACCACCGCGCCCGACCGGACGACCCGACCGGGGCGCCCGACCGACGGACCACGCCCGACCGCAGCGCCACACTCGACCCGACCGCGCCCGTCGCGCCCTCAGACCTCCTTCGGCCCCGGGCCGCCCGCGTCGTCGGGACCGTCCTTGCCTTCGCCGCCCTCGTCCGGCTCGTCGCTGTCCAGCTCCTGCTGCAGCCCCAGCGTCTCCACCAGCCACTTGTCGAACTCGATCGACGCCCGCACCCAGCTCACGGTGCTCGACACGAAGTGCTCCAGCGCCACGCCCGTGCCGATCAGCATCTGCGCCTCGCCGATGAGCCGGACGGAGCCGTCGTCATGCGTGTGCGTGTAGACCTTGGGCCACAGCGTGCGCCGGTTCCAGTCGTCGATGGCCTCCAGCAGCTCCGGCTTGTCGTCCAGCGAGTGCTGCCGGTCGTAGAAGGTCCGCACCGAGTAGAGCTGCTGCTCGTCCTCGCCGCGGAACATGAAGTACGTACGGAACTGCTCCCACGGCGCCGCGAGGTCCCCCTCCTCGTCGACGACGTACTTCAGCTCCATCTGGTCCAGGAGCTGCTTGACCAGATCCTGGTCGGGCACGATGGGCCCCTGCGGGCCGCCGCTGCCGCGGGATTCGGGCTGCTGGCCCCCGAAGTTCGGAATCGAGGACGGGTCGATGCTCACGTGGGGTTCCCTTCGAACGGTTCGGCGCCCATCCTCCCCCACCGGGGGCCCGTGCCCGCAACCCGGCGGCGACACCCTGTGGATAACTCGCTGCGCCGGAGCAGCGCGCCGGGCGGCACCGCCGCCCGGCGCCGGCGAACGGGCCCCGCCCGGCCGCCCCTACTCCGCCGCGCCGACCAGCAACTGGTCCCCGAACACGTCCACCCGCACCCTGTCCCCTTCGCGCACCTCGCCCGCCAGGATCTCCTTCGCGAGCTGGTCCCCGATCGCCGTCTGCACCAGCCGCCGCAGCGGGCGCGCCCCGTAGCTGAGGTCCGGCTCCGGCTCGTCCTCCGGGACGCCCAGGCGCGCCAGCCAGGCCAGCGCCGCGTCGCTGACGTCCAGCGTGAGCCGGCGTTCGGCGAGCCGTTCCTGCAGATGGGCGAGCTGGATGGCGGCGATGCGCTTGAGCTGGTCGCCGCCGAGTGCGTTGAAGACGACGAGGTCGTCGAGCCGGTTGAGGAACTCGGGCCGGAAGACCTTCCGTACCGTCTCCAGCACCCCTTCCCGCTTCTGCTCGTCCTTGATCATCGGGTCGACGAGGAAGGTGGAGCCGAGGTTGGAGGTGAGGATGAGGATGGTGTTGCGGAAGTCGACCGTACGGCCCTGACCGTCCGTCAGCCGCCCGTCGTCCAGCACCTGGAGCAGGATGTCGAAGACCTCGTTGTGCGCCTTCTCCATCTCGTCCAGCAGGATCACCGAGTACGGGCGCCGCCGTACGGCCTCCGTGAGCTGACCGCCCTCCTCGTACCCGACGTACCCCGGGGGCGCGCCGACCAGGCGGGAGACGGAGTGCTTCTCGCCGTACTCGCTCATGTCGATGCGGACCATGGCCCGCTCGTCGTCGAAGAGGAAGTCGGCCAGCGCCTTGGCCAGCTCGGTCTTGCCGACGCCGGTGGGGCCGAGGAAGAGGAACGAGCCCGTCGGCCGGTTGGGGTCGGCGATGCCGGCGCGGGTGCGGCGTACGGCGTCGGAGACGGCCCGTACGGCCACGTCCTGCCCGATGAGCCGCCGGCCCAGCTCCTCCTCCATCCGCAGCAGCTTCTGCGTCTCGCCCTCCAGCAGCCGGCCGGCGGGGATGCCCGTCCAGGAGGAGATGACGTCGGCGATGTCGTCGGAGCCGACCTCCTCCTTGACCATCGTGTCCCGCTTGACCTCCTCCTCGGCGGCGGACGCCTCCTCCAGCTCGCGTTCGAGGGCGGGCAGTTCGCCGTAGAGGAGCTTGGAGGCGGTGTCGAAGTCGCCGTCGCGCTGCGCGCGCTCGGCGGTGCCGCGCAGCTCGTCCAGCCGCTCCTTCAGCTCGCCGACCCGGTTGAGGCCCTGCTTCTCCTTCTCCCAGCGGGCGGTGAGGCCGCGCAGCTCCTCCTCCTTGTCGGCGAGGTCGCGCTGCAGCCGCTCCAGCCGCTCGCGGGAGGCGACGTCCGACTCGTTCTTCAGCGCCAGCTCCTCCATCCGGAGGCGGTCGACGGCGCGCTGCAGCTCGTCGATCTCGGTGGGCGAGGAGTCGATCTCCATCCGCAGCCGGGAGGCGGCCTCGTCGACGAGGTCGATGGCCTTGTCGGGGAGGAAGCGGGAAGTGATGTAGCGGTCGGAGAGGGTCGCGGCGGCGACGAGCGCGGAGTCGGCGATGACGACCTTGTGGTGGGCCTCGTACCGCCCCTTCAGGCCGCGGAGGATCGCGATGGTGTCCTCGACGGTGGGCTCGGAGACAAGTACCTGCTGGAAACGGCGCTCCAGGGCGGCGTCCTTCTCGATCCGCTCGCGGTACTCGTCGAGGGTCGTCGCGCCGACCATGCGCAGCTCGCCGCGGGCGAGCATGGGCTTCAGCATGTTGCCGGCGTCCATGGCGGACTCGCCGCCCGCGCCGGCGCCGACGACCGTGTGCAGCTCGTCGATGAACGTGATGACCTGTCCTTCGCTCTCCCGGATCTCGGCGAGCACGGTCTTCAGCCGCTCCTCGAACTCGCCCCGGTACTTCGCCCCGGCGACCATCGCGCCGAGGTCGAGCGCGACGAGCCGCTTGTTCTTCAGGCTCTCGGGCACGTCCCCCTTCACGATCCGCTGCGCGAGCCCCTCGACGACGGCGGTCTTCCCGACGCCGGGCTCGCCGATGAGGACGGGGTTGTTCTTCGTACGCCGGGAGAGCACCTGCACGACGCGGCGGATCTCCTGGTCCCGCCCGATGACCGGGTCGAGCTTGCCGTCGCGGGCGGCGGCGGTCAGGTCGGTGCCGAACTTGCCCAGCGCCTGGTACGTGCCCTCGGGGTTCTTCGTGGTCACGCGCCGGTCGCCGCGGATCTCCTCGAATGCCTGCACAAGCGCCTTGGCACTCGCCCCCTGCTTCTTCAGCAACTCCTTGGCGGCACCGCCCTCGGCGGCGACCCCGATGAGCAGGTGCTCGGTCGACACATACTGGTCGTCGAGCTTCCGCGCCCGCGCGGCGGCATCGGCCACGACGGCGAGCAACTCCCGGTCCGCCCGCGGCGGCGACACCGTCGCCCCCTGCACACTGGGCAACCCGCCGAGCAGTGCCTCGGCCCCGGACCGCACGGCGGCCTGGTCGGCGTCGACGGCGGCCAGCAGGTCCTGGAGGTTCTCGTTGTCCGCTACGTCGAGCAGGGCGAGCAGCAGATGTACGGGGGTGATGTCCGGATTGCCGCCGGACACGGCACGGCTGTTGGCGCCGGCGATCGCTTCCTGGCTCTTGTTGGTCAGCTCCGCGTCCACTGCTGTGTGCTCCTCCTTGCCGGGGTGCCGATGGGGGTACACCTCGGCCCGCACTCGGCGTGCCTGAGGCTACGTAAGCTAAGTTGAGTCTACTCCACTCAACTCCAACCCGGCACCGGCAACCGGCGACCGCGACGCGGCCGCCGACCCCTAAGCATGCGCGCAAGAACACGCAAAAGCGGTGCCATCGCGGGGTTGCGTCCGCGATGGCACCGCTGGTGTGCCTTCGGGCGATCTGGACACGGGGGATACCGCCCGGTCAGGCACAGTGGGGGGTGATGCTCTCGCTATCAGGTACGCCGTCGGCTGCTACGGGAACGTGATCCTCTTCGCCAAGATTGACGAAGATCACGCCGCAGCGCACCACGCAGCGTACATAGCGCCCGGACCTCCGGCGGAAGGCCTGGACGACCCCGCTTCCGTCGCGCAGGATGGTGAGCGGCTCTCCGAGGAGGGCAACCGCCAGCCTGTCTCCGGGACGGGGCACCGCCGTAGCGAGATCGACGGAGTGCCAATGGTTCTCCGTCTTTCGGCGGTGGTCTGGGTTCATCGTGCTACCTGTGTCTGGTTAAGTCCTTGTCTGTCTGAGGTTGTCAATGTCCAGTCCCCGGGCTAGCCCCAGGTCGGGTCTTGCTGTGCCGCCACCGCCACCCGGTCCGAACCCTGCTCACTCGGACCGGCATCGGAGCCTGCGCCAAAGGGACTTGCTATGACGCTGAGTACAGCCGCAGTCACGAATGCAACTGCCCACCGTGTCAGTTTTTTTGCCATTGGGAGTCCCGGCCTCCCTAATGAATCCGCTTCCCACAGAAGAAGGTGCCTCACGCGAAGGCTGTTCACCACCTCTGCACTGCATCATGTTCCTGAATCACATCTTCCTGTGGGAAGGATAAATGGGCGTAAATCAAGGCGAATCAGACCATCCTCATGGATACGCCGACCTCTGTGCCGCGAGTTCGGAGCTTTACGCCCGCGCGCTGCGGGCCGGGCGCGTCTCCCGGCCGGAGGGAGAAAACGTGCCGTGTCTGATCGACCTGATGCTGCTCCTCCCCGACCCGGACGACTCACGATGGCTCCGGCCGGTGCCTCCGTCCACCGCGCTGGCCCGACTTGAGCACCCCATCGAGCGCGAGATCCAGGAGCGCAGGGACCAGACCCTAGCGCTGGCGGACGCGTTCGAGCCGTTCCTCTCCATCACCCAGGGACGCACCACCGTCAGCAGCGCGATCACCGAACTGAGCGGCGTGACCAACATCGACGCGATCGTCGGCAGGGCGACGGCGGAGTGCGAGAAGGAACTCCTCACCGTCCAGCCCGGTGGCACCCGCCCCCCGGCGCTCCTCGACAAGGCCGTGGACCGGGTGCGTCCGCTGGTCGACCGCGGCGTGCGCATTCGCAGCCTCTACCAGCACACCGCACGGCACAACTACGGCCTGCTCGCCTATCAGGAACGGGTCGCCAACGACCTCATGGAACTGCGCACGCTCGAGGAGCTGGTCGATCGTCTGATCATCATCGACCGCAAAGTCGCCTTCGTTCCCGCGCACCGGGACCGGCCGGTGAAGTTGAACCGGGATACGGCGGTGGAGGTCCGGCATCCCGGTCTCGTCGAGTACTTCGTCGGCGTATTCCACCACCTCTGGCAGCTCGCCACGCCCCTTGACGAGGAGGTGCACTACGAGCATCCGGAGCCGGACGGCATAACCGGTGTCCAGCGCAGCATCGCCAAGTTGCTCGTCGAAGGGCACGTCGACGAGGTCATCGCCGACCGGCTCGGCATGAACGTACGCACCTGCCGCGCCCACATCGCCAAGCTCGCCACCACGCTCGGCAGCAACGGCCGGGCCCAACTCGGCTACCTCATCGCCCGCTCCGGGATCCTCGACCAGTCCTGACCCCGATCACCGCTCCTGGGAGTACACGGAGATGCACGCAGGGCACGATCATGAGCACGGCCACAGCCTCCAAGAGCCCTGCCCGGCCGCCCGCGAGGCATATGCCGCCGCCGTGCGGGACGGCCGGATAGCGGCGGCGGACGCGCGGCTCGCACCGTGCCTGAACGACCTCGCCCTCCTCTACCCCGACCCCGACGCCCCGGACTGGCTGCTGCCGGTCCCCGCGTCCGACGCCATGATGGGGCTTCTGGTATCCCGGGAACGGGAGATCCGTGAGCGGCAGCAGCACGCGGCGGATCTCGCGAAGAGCTTCAGCCGGTTCATCGACATCGGCATCGAGGTCGCCTCCGACAACTCACCGATCACGGTGCTTGAGGGCCTCGGCACGATCAACACCGCGCTGGATCGGGCGGTCGGCGAGTGCTCACACGAGCTACTCACCGTCCAGCCCGAGGCGGCCAGCCGCGGCGCCCGCGCCCTCGGCGAGGCACTGCAGCGGGTCCGCCCGCTCGCCGAACGCGGCGTACGGATGCGCACCCTCTACCAGCATGCGGCGCGTGAAGCGCCCATGACGCTGGCGTACCTGCGGTTCGTCGGCCCGCAGCAGGTCGAGGTCAGAACGCTTGAGGAGATCATCGAGCGCCTGATCATCGTCGACCGCCAGGCGGCCTTCCTTCCCGCCCGCCCGGACCGCCAGGTCGCCCTGGAACTCCGCCACCCCGGGCTCGTCTCCTATCTCGTGGGCGTCTTCGAGCAGTTCTGGCAACTGGCCACCCCCCTGGAGGAAGCCGCCTACACGGAGGCCACTCACGAAGGCATCACCGGCGTCCAGCGCAGCATCGCCCGCCTCCTGGTCGAGGGCCACCTCGACCAGAACATCGCCCGCCGCCTCGGCATGAACGTCCGCACCTGCCGCGCCCACATCGCCAAGCTCGCTTCCACACTGGGCAGCAACAGCCGTGCACAACTGGGCTATCTCATCGCCCGCTCCGGCATCCTCGACGAGACCTGAGAGAGACATGTCGCACCCCCACCACACCACCGGCCTCTGCGCCCCGGGGAGGAAGCTCTACGCCTCGGCCCTGCGCTCCGGCCGCATCTCACACGAGGCCACGGCGACCGCGCCGTGCCTCTTCGACCTGGACCTCTTACGGCTCGAGCCCGGCGACACCCAGTGGTTGGTGCCGACGCCTCCGACGCAGGCGCTCGCCGGGCTCGTCGAGCCCCTCGAAAGAGAGCTGGGCGAGTACCGGCGTTTCGTGTCCGTGCTCGCCGACACCGTCGAGAAGCTGACGTCGCCCGGTCCGGACGACCCGGCCACGGCCGGGTTCACCGTCTGGACCGGGAAGGAGCGGATCGACGCCGCCCTCGCGCGGGCCCTGGAGGACTGCACGGAGCAGTTCCTCGCCATCCAGCCGGCCAGCGGGCGGACCAACTGGAACCCCGCCACCATGCGCACCACCGCCCACCGCGTCCGGCGGATGAGCGAACGCGGCGTCACACAGCGGACCTTGTACAACCACACGTACCGGCACCACCCAAGTCAGCTCGCCTACCTGGACGAGCTGAGCGACACCGGGCTGGAGGTGCGCACCCTGGAGGTCATGCCCGAGCGACTCCTCATCGTCGACCGGGACATCGCCTTCGTCCCCGCGCAGGCCAGCCGCGAGGTGGCGATGGAGATCCGCCACCCGGGCCTGGTCTGGTTCCTGCGTGCCATCTTCGACTACTTCTGGGAGCTCGGCGTCCCGTGGGGCCACCAGCCTCCCGAGCACGACACCCGGGAAGGCATCACCGGCGTCCAGCGCAGCATCGCCCGGCTGCTCGTCGAGGGCTACCTCGACGAGGCCATCGCCCGCCGCCTCGGCATGAACGTCCGCACCTGCCGCGCGCACATCGCCAAGCTGTCCACCGCCCTCGGCAGCGACAGCCGCACCCAACTCGGCTACCTCATCTCCCGCTCCGGCATGCTCGACAGGGTCTGACCCATGGGGGGCCGTCTCCGGAGCCTGTACAGACGGCTGCGGGGGCGCGGAGCGAGTGGGACCGGGGGAAGAGGAACGGAGTCGCTGGTGCGTGAGGCCGGGAAGCGAACGCACCAGCGCTCCGTCCGAGGGGTGCCGCCGGCGCCCGCGTACGACGATGGCAGGTCGCCTCAGCGGCACCCGGAGGGCACGCGCCCCCATCATTCACGAACGCGGCGCCCCCGGCCATTGCCTCTTGGGGCAACCCGGTCCGGACCCGCCCCGGCCGGCAGCAGGGCGCGGCGGTGGCGGTCGGCGACCAGGGCTGCCTGGACGCGGGACTCCACGTTCAGCTTGCGGCAGATGTTCGTCAGGTGGGCGCGGACCGTGCGCTCCGCCACCCCCAGTTGCGACGCCAGCCGGCGATTGGTCGGGCCGTCGGCGAGCAGGAGGAGCACCTCGCGTTCCCGGTCGGAGAGCAGCGCGAGACCGACCGGGGGAGCCTGCCGCGCCGTGTTGCCCGAAGCGTGAGACCTCACTGTATGAACTCCCGGACCAACTGAGCCGTACGTGCATCACGTTCGGCGACTTGTCCCCCGCTCTTAACCAGAACATTGGCTTGCTGTCCGTATCAACTCCACCCGAACTCAGCATCATCTTCCTGAAATTCATGATGATGAGGGTGTACATAACAGAACGAACCGGATGTTCGGTGAACACCGCCGGTGACCTGTCACCGCCCGCTTATATCGTCAGCCCCATGGAACCCGCAGCCGTCGGCGTCAGGCTCGCGTCCGCCGTCGTGGCGCCCCTCGTCCGGCGGCTGTTCCGCAGCGAGGGCCCCGGGGCGGGGCTGGCGGGGCGGCCGGTGCGGATGGCGGCGCTGGTGTCGTTCCGCGGCGAGCAGCGGGAGCTGGACCAGAACGGCCTGCGCAAGCTCGCGGACACCCTCGTACGCCGCGCCCTGCGCGGCCCCGGAGGCGAGCCCTCCCCCGTCCCCGCCGGCGAGACGGCCGCCGTCGCCGGCGCGCTCGCCCGCAGCCTCACGGCGCTCGGCGACCTCGACCTGGACGACGTACAGGCGGTCCAGCTCGGCCCCGAAGCCCTCGCCCGCCGGCTCCGCCACGCCGCGGCACAGAGCGGCGGCGGTGATCCCGTACGCGAACTCTCCGCCGACGCCGCCTCCTTCCACGACGCCCTTCTCGACACCGCCTGCCTGCACATCCTGCACTTCTTCAGCCAGCGCTCGACGTTCGTCGCCCGCACCCTCGTCGAGCAGTCCCGTCGCCAGGCCGACCAGATCGCCCGCCTCGACGCACTCATCGCCCGCACCCCGCTCCCCGCCGCACAGGACGCGGCCTTCGAGCGCGAGTACTTCGCGTACGCCGCCAAGACGCACGGCAGACTCACCATCTACGGTGTCGATCTCGCCGACTCGCCGGCGAAGTGGCCGCTGGACGTGGCGTATCTGCGGCTGGAGGCCGCCGCCTCGCCGCAGGCCGCCCCGGCACCGTTCCCCTTCGAGGACGCCGAGCCCCTCCCCGACCCCGTACTCCCCGCCGACCAGGCCCTCGCCACCTACGAGCGCGTCCTGCTCCGCGGCGCCGCCGGCTCCGGCAAGACGACCCTCGTGCAGTGGCTCGCCCTCTCCGCCACCCGTGCCGACGCCCGAGCGGCGAGCGCCATGGACTACCTCGCCGGCCGCGTCCCCTTCGTCCTGCCGCTCCGCACCCTCACCCGGCACGGCCAACGCCTCCCCGCCCCCCGCGACTTCCTCGCCGCCACCGGCAGCCCGCTCGCCGGCGCGCAGCCCGGCGGCTGGGAGCACCGCGTGCTCACCGCCCGCCGCGGGCTGCTCCTCGTCGACGGCATCGACGAGGTCCCCCGCGCCGAGCGCGACCGCACCCGCCGCTGGCTCGCCGACCTCGCCGACGCCTACCCCGGCAACCGCTGGCTCGTCACCTCCCGCCCCTCCGCCGTCGGCGAGGACTGGCTCGCCGCCGAGGGCTTCACCGAGCTGGCCCTCGCCCCCATGCGCCCCGCGGACCTCACCCGCTTCATCGCCCGCTGGCATGAGGCCGTACGCGCCGGCGCCGCCCGCACCGGCGCCCCCGCGGCGGACGACGCGCAGCTCACGGCGTACGAGCAGCAGCTCGCCGCCGCCGTACGGCACACCTCCGACCTCGGCCGGCTGGCCACCAACCCGCTCATGTGCGGCCTGATGTGCGCGCTCAACCGCGCCCGCCGCGGCTACCTCCCGCGCGGGCGCAAGGAGTTGTACGAGGCCGCCCTGTCGATGCTGCTCAGCCGCCGCGACCGCGAACGCGACATGGCCGTTCCCGACCTGCGCGAGGAACCCCAGCTCCAGGTGCTCCAGCGGCTCGCGTACTGGCTGATCCGCAACGGCCGCACGGAGCTGGACCGCACTCGCGCCGAATCCCTCGTCGCCGCCGCCCTCCCGGCGGTCCCGGAGGTCGCGGCCTTGGGCGACGCGGCGGCCGTACTGGAACACTTCCGCGACCGCAGCGGCCTCCTCCGCGAACCGGCCCCGGGCGCCGTCGACTTCGTCCACCGCACCTTCCAGGACTACCTCGGCGCCCGCGCGGCGGTGGAGGAGGGCGACATCGGCGTCCTGGCGGCCCACGCGGCGGACGACCAGTGGGAGGACGTCATCCGCATGGCGGTGGCCCAGGCCCGCCCGCGGGAGCGCGAGGAGATCCTGCGGGAGCTGCTGGCGGCGGCGCAGCGGAAGGGCGGGGTCGAGAGCGTACGCATCCGGCTGCTGGCGACCGCCTGCCTGGAGCACGCGGCCGAACTGGCCCCGGCGGTACGGGAGGCGGTGGAGCGCGAGACGGAGGCGCTGATCCCGCCCACGACGCCGATGGCGGCGCGGGCGCTGGGTGCGGCAGGACCGCTGGTGCTGGACCTGCTGCCGGGCCCGGAGCAGGCGGGCGACGCCGCCGACCTGGTCGCCGTGGCCGCCAGCCGGGTGGAGTCCGACCGCGCCATCCCGTTCCTCGCCCGCTACGCCGCCCATCCCTCCCTGAGCGTCCGCAGGCAACTCGCCTGGGCCTGGCACCGCTTCGAATCCGAGGAGTACGCCGAGGAGATCATCGCCCGGCTCGATCCTGACGGGCTGTACTTCACCGCCACCTCCGACGCCGAGCTACGGGCCCTGCGCGCGCTCGGCGGCCGCCCCATGATCGAGGTCCGCGGCCCGGTCGACCCCGCCGAGGTGCACGGCACGCTCGCCGGGATACGCCTCACCCACCTGATTCTCCGCGCCCAGCCGACACTGCCGGACCTCGGCTTCGTCCGCGACCAGAGCGAGCTGCGCCACCTGCGGCTCAGTGAGTGCTTCGGCCTGCGGGACGCGTCCGCGACGGCCGGGCTGCCCCTGCGCACCCTCATCCTCGACACCGTGCCGGGCCTGGCGGACGCCGTTCCCGAACTGCTCGCGCACCACCCGGGGCTGGAGAGCCTGTCGCTCTCGCCCGAGCGGCGGTCCCGGCTGGATCTCGGCACACTGCCGGCGCTGCCCGCGCTGGACACCCTCAACCTGCTGACCGCCCAGACCTCCGGGTTGCGTCCGCTGGCCAAGCACCCGGGGCTCCGCTTCGTCTACCTGGGCTGGCGCCACGAGGCCGCCGCGGACGACTGGCCGGCGCTGGCCGCGCTCCCCCGGCTCGAAGGGCTGCGGTCCCCGCTGGACCTGCCGGCCGTCGCCCCCGCGGGCGCCGCGCTGCCGGGTGTCCGCTTCCTCGGCCTGGTCGACGACCGGCCCGCAGGCGAACGCGACCTGGCCCGCTTCCCGGAGCTCTTCCCGCAGCTCGACCACCTCGTGCTCGACCTGCCGCCGGGCAACGGCCCGCTGGGCCTCTCCCCGCTCGCCGGACTCGGCACCCTGCGCGAGGTCTCCCTGCGCCCGCACATGAGAAACCTCCACGCCGGGCTCCCGCCCCGCGTGGAGGTCACCTACCTCGCCGAGTGAGCCGCCGGCTCAGCCCCGCTTCTTCTTCGGCTTCCACACCACCAGCGCACTCGTCTGCTGCACCTGCTGGTACGGCACCAGGTCCCGCCGGTACGACGCGTGCACCTGCGCCTCCCGCTGCGCCATCGCCGACGCCGCGCCGTCCACCGCGTCCGTCAGCTCCGCCACCTTCGCCTGGAGGGCGGCGACCTGCGTCTCCAGCTCGATGATCCGCTTGATCCCGGCCAGGTTGATGCCCTCGTCCTGGCTCAGCGTCTGGACCTGCCGCAGCAGCGCGATGTCCCGCGCCGAGTAGCGCCGGCCGCGGCCCGCGGTGCGGTCCGGGGAGACCAGGCCCAGGCGGTCGTACTGGCGCAGGGTCTGGGGGTGCAGGCCCGAGAGCTCCGCGGCTACGGAGATGACGTAGACCGGCGTCTCCTCGGTCAGCTCGTACGGGTTGCGGCCGCGGGGGCCGCCGCGTCCGCCGTTTCTGCCGTTCATCGTCGTCAAGCTCCCTTCGCGGCCTTGAACAGCTCCGCGCGCGGGTCCTCGCCCGCGGTGGCCGTCCGGTACGACTCCAGCGACTCGCGCGCCGTGCCGTCCGTCTCCTTCGGCACCGCCACTTCGACGGTGACGAGCAGGTCCCCGCGCGTGCCGTCCTTGCGGACGGCGCCCTTGCCGCGGGCGCGCATCGTGCGTCCGTTGGGCGTGCCCGGCGGCAGCTTCAGGGTGACCGGCGGGCCGCCGAGCGTGGGCACCTTGATGTCCGCGCCGAGGGCCGCCTCCGGGAACGAGACGGGGACCGTCACCAGCAGGTTGTCGCCCTTGCGGCCGAAGACCGGGTGGCCGTCGACGTGCACCACCACGTACAGGTCGCCGCCGGGGCCGCCGCGCTCGCCCGGGCCGCCCTTGCCGCGCAGCCGGATCCGCTGCCCGTCCTGCACCCCCGCGGGGATGCGGACCTGCATCGTGCGGGACGACTTGGCGCGGCCGCTGCCCTTGCAGACGTCGCAGGGGTCCTGGGCGATGAGCCCGCGGCCCTTGCAGTCCACGCACGGGTCGGTCAGCGAGAAGCCGCCACCGCCGCCGCGGGAGACCTGGCCGGTGCCCACGCAGGTCGGGCAGACCCGCGGGGAGCCGTTCTTGTCGCCCGTGCCGGCGCATGTCTTGCACGGGGCCGACGACGACATCCGCAGCGGGACCGTGGCGCCCTCGATGGCCTCCGTGAAGCTGAGCGTGACCTCCGACTCGATGTCCTGGCCGCGGCGGGGCTGCGTACGCCCGCCGCCGCGGTTGAACAGCCCGCCGAAGACGTCGCCGAGGCCGCCGCCGAAGCCGCCGGGGGTGGTCTGGCCGCCGCCGCCCGGGGCACCGGGGCCCGAGCCGCCGAAGAGGTCGCCGAGGTCGAAGTTGAACGAGCCGCCGCCGCCCGCGCCGGGGCCCGGGCGGAAGCCGCCGTTGCCGAAGAGGGTGCGCGCCTCGTCGTACTCCTTGCGCCGCTGGGGGTCGCCGAGTACGTCGTTGGCCTCGGAGACCTCCTTGAAGCGCTCCTCGGCCGCGGCGTCGCCCTTGTTGGCGTCCGGGTGGTACTGCCGGGCGAGCTTGCGGTACGCCTTCTTGATCTCGGCCTCGGTGGCGTCCTTCGGGACGCCGAGAACCTTGTAGTAGTCCTTCTCGATGAAGTCCTTGGTACTCATTCCCGGCGTCCCTCCTCTCGTCCCTCGGCGGCCGCTACGGCGTCACCCCTCGTCCGGGCCACCGTTGTCCGTCTCTCCGCCGGACCCCGGCTTCGCGGATCCGGCGTCCGAGCCGCCGCCGTCCGCCGCGGCGGACTCGGGTCCGCCGTCGTCCGCGTCCGCCTGCTTCTCGTCCGGCTTCTCGCCCTCCTTGCCCTGCGACCCGGACGACGCCCCCGGCTGCGGCTCCGCCACGGCGACCCGCGCGGGGCGGATCGTACGCTCGCCGATCCGATACCCAGGCTGGAGAATCTGCACGCACGTCGTCTCGGACACATCCGGCGAGTAGCTGTGCATCAGCGCCTCGTGGATCAGCGGGTCGAAGGGCTCGCCCTCCTTGCCGAACTGCATGAGGCCCATCTTGGCCACGACGGTCTCCAGCGACTCGGCGACCGACTTGAACCCGCCGACCAGCTCCTCGTGGTCCCGGGCCCGGCCGATGTCGTCGAGCACGGGCAGCAGTTCGGTCAGCAGGTTCGCGTTCGCGACCTCCTTGACCGCGACCCGGTCCCGCTCGACCCGCCGGCGGTAGTTCTGGTACTCCGCCTGGAGCCGCTGCAGGTCCTTCGTCCGCTCGTCGAGCGCCTTGCGGGTCTCGTCCAGACGAGCCGCAAGCGGGCTGTTCGCGTCCCCGTTCCCGGCGGTGGCACCCGGACCGGCTCCGTCGGCGCGGCGTGCGCCGGCGGGCGAGCCGCCGGCCCCGTCCGGGCCGCCCTGCTGTGCCTCCGCTGTCTTTGCGTCGGTGGGGACGTCGGGCTTCTCCTCGAAGCCCGGGGTCTCCTCCGTCACGCGGCACCACCCTTGGGCTTGTCGTCGTCCACGATCTCGGCGTCGACGACGTCGTCGTCGGCACCGGCGGGCGCGTCGTTCTGCGCCTGCTGGGCGCCCTCGCCGCCGGCGGCGGCGGTGCCGGACGCCTGGGCGTCGGCGTAGAGCGCCTGACCGAGCTTCTGGCTGGTGGCCGCGGCCTTCTCCGTCGCCTCGCGGATCGCCGCGGCGTCCTCGCCCTTCAGCGCCTCCTTGAGGTCGGCGATCGCGCCCTCGACCTCGGACTTCACATCGCCGGGCACCTTGTCCTCGTTGTCCTGGAGGAACTTCTCGGTGGTGTAGACGACCTGCTCGCCCTGGTTGCGCGTCTCGGCGGCCTCGCGGCGCTTGTGGTCCTCCTCCGCGTACTGCTCGGCGTCGCGCATCATGCGCTCGATGTCGTCCTTCGGCAGCGCGGAGCCGCCGGTGACGGTCATCTTCTGCTCCTTGCCCGTGCCGAGGTCCTTCGCGGCGACGTGCATGATGCCGTTGGCGTCGATGTCGAAGGTGACCTCGATCTGCGGCACGTTCCGCGGGGCCGGCGGCAGGCCGGTCAGCTCGAACATGCCGAGCTTCTTGTTGTACGCGGCGATCTCGCGCTCACCCTGGAAGACCTGGATCTGCACCGACGGCTGGTTGTCCTCCGCCGTGGTGAAGGTCTCGGAACGCTTCGTCGGGATCGTGGTGTTGCGCTCGATGAGCTTGGTCATGATGCCGCCCTTGGTCTCGATGCCGAGGGACAGCGGGGTGACGTCGAGCAGCAGGACGTCCTTGACCTCGCCCTTGAGCACACCGGCCTGGAGGGCGGCGCCGACGGCGACGACCTCGTCCGGGTTGACGCCCTTGTTGGCCTCCTTGCCGCTGGTCAGCTCCTTGACCAGCTCGGCGACGGCCGGCATGCGGGTGGAGCCGCCGACGAGGACCACGTGGTCGATCTCGCCCAGATCGATGCGGGCGTCCTTGATGACGTTGTGGAACGGCGTCTTGCAGCGCTCCAGGAGGTCCTGGGTGAGCTGCTGGAACTGCGCCCGGGTCAGCTTCTCGTCGAGGTGCAGCGGGCCTTCCGCGGAGGCGGTGATGTACGGCAGGTTGATCGACGTCTCGGAGGACGAGGACAGCTCGATCTTCGCCTTCTCGGCGGCCTCGCGGAGCCGCTGCAGCGCCATCTTGTCCTTGGACAGGTCGACGCCGTGGCCGTTCTGGAACTGCTTGACCAGGTAGTCGACGACGCGCTGGTCCCAGTCGTCACCACCGAGGTGGTTGTCACCGTTGGTGGCCCTGACCTCCACGACGCCCTCGCCGATCTCCAGCAGGGAGACGTCGAAGGTGCCGCCGCCGAGGTCGAAGACCAGGATCGTCTGGTCTTCCTTCTCCATGCCGTAGGCGAGGGCGGCGGCGGTGGGCTCGTTGACGATCCGCAGGACGTTGAGGCCCGCGATCTCGCCGGCCTCCTTGGTCGCCTGGCGCTCGGAGTCGTTGAAGTACGCGGGGACGGTGATGACCGCGTCGGTCACCTTCTCGCCCAGGTACGCCTCCGCGTCCCGCTTCAGCTTCTGCAGGATGAACGCGGAGATCTGCTGGGGGGTGAACTGCTTCTCGTCGATCGGCTGCTTCCAGTCGGTGCCCATGTGCCGCTTGACCGACCGGATGGTCCGCTCGACGTTGGTGACCGCCTGGCGCTTCGCCACCTCGCCGACGAGCACCTCGCCGTTCTTGGCGAAGGCGACGACGGACGGCGTGGTCCTGGCGCCCTCGGCGTTGGTGATGACGCTGGGTTCACCGCCCTCGAGAACACTGACGACAGAGTTCGTCGTGCCCAGGTCGATGCCGACCGCACGTGCCATGTTGTCTATCCTCCGGATCAGATGCTCTGCCTTGAGCTGGTCAGGCTCAAGGGTGCCATGCCGACCACCCCCGGCGCAATTCACCTGAGTCAACTCCACTCAAGTTTTGTGCGTCAGTGCAGGTGGGAACGGGTTTTCGGGCTACGGGCCGGAGGTCGCGGCGGTGCCGGAGGCGCGACGCACATCACCGGCCGGGCGGCTTCAGGGGGCCGGGGCCGCCCGGGTACCCTCAGGCGGGGAAGAGATAAGTTACCGCTTAGTAGTAGCTGGGTAGGCCGAGTAGCAGGGCACGTACGACACGTACGGCCCGCACACGCACACAGCAGATCCAGCAGACACGCAGAGCCGACACACAGAGCAGTCCGGCCGAGGAGCCCTCCATGCAGCTCGCCGCCATCGTCGTATCGCTGGTGATCACCGCGGTCGGCACCGCGCTGTTCGCTCGCGCCATCGGGCAGATCATCGCCTTCGTCCGGCTCGGCAAGCCCGTCCCCGCCGGCAGCCGCACGGACGACCCGGTCGCGCGCAGCGTCACCCTGGTCAGGGAGTTCCTCGGCCACACCCGGATGAACCGCTGGGGCGTCATCGGCTTCGCCCACTGGTTCGTCGCCATCGGCTTCCTGACCCTGGTGCTGACCCTCGTCAACGCCTTCGGCCAGTTGTTCGTCGCCGACTGGCTGCTGCCGGTGATCGGCGAGTGGCTCCCGTACGAGCTGTACGTCGAGTTCATCGCGCTGATGACCACGCTCGGCATCCTCACGCTCATCGTGATCCGGCAGCTCAGCCTGCCGTCGAAGGCCGGCCGCAAGTCCCGCTTCACGGGCTCGACGATGTGGCAGGCGTACTTCGTCGAGTACGTCATCCTCGTCATCGGCATCTGCATCCTGGTGCTGCGCGGGCTGGAGGGCTCGCTGCACCACGTCGGCGGTTACGAGGCCGCCTACTTCGCGTCGTACCCGGTCACCGCCGCGGTCGACGGGCTGAGCACCGGCGCCGTGCAGAACCTCGTCTACCTCGTCGCGATGGTCAAGATCTCGACCTCCTTCATCTGGGCGCTCGTCCTCGGCCTCAACGCCACGATGGGCGTGGCCTGGCACCGCTTCCTCGCCTTCCCCAACATCTGGTTCAAGCGCAACGCCGACGGCGCGGTGGCCCTCGGCGCGCTCCAGCCGATGACCTCCGGCGGCAAGCCGATCGACTTCGAGACGGTCTTCGACGACGAGGACGGCGAGGAGACCGTCTTCGGCGTCAGCCAGGTCGAGCACTTCTCCTGGAAGGGGATCCTCGACTTCTCCACCTGTACGGAGTGCGGCCGCTGCCAGTCGCAGTGCCCGGCCTGGAACACCGGCAAGCCGCTGTCGCCCAAGCTGCTCGTCATGTCGCTGCGCGAACACGCCGCCGCCAAGGCCCCGTACCTGCTCGCCGGCGGCGGCAAGTCCGCCGAGGGCGAGGAGAAGGCGACCGCGGAACAGCTCGCCGACGTACCGGCCGACGCGCTCGCCGAGGCGGAGCGCGCGCTGATCGGCACCGCGGCGGAGCAGGGCGTCATCGACCCCGACGTGCTGTGGTCCTGCACCACCTGCGGCGCGTGCGTCGAGCAGTGCCCCGTCGACATCGAGCACGTCGACCACATCGTCGACATGCGCCGCTACCAGGTGATGATCGAGAGCTCCTTCCCGTCCGAGGCGGGCACGATGCTGAAGAACCTGGAGAAGAAGGGCAACCCCTGGGGCCTGGCCAAGAAGCAGCGGCTGGAGTGGACCAAGGAGCTGGCGGCGGACACGGGCATCGAGATCCCGGTCGTCGGCAAGGATGTCGAGGATCTCTCCGAGGTCGACTACCTGTACTGGGTCGGCTGCGCGGGCGCGCTGGAGGACCGGGCGAAGAAGACCACCAAGGCGTTCGCGGAGCTGCTGCACATCGCCGGCGTGAAGTTCGCGATCATGGGCGGCGACGAGAAGTGCACGGGCGACTCACCGCGCCGGCTGGGCAACGAGTTCCTCTTCCAGCAACTGGGCGAGGAGAACGTCGCGATGCTCAACACGGCGTTCGGCGAGGACGAGGATGAAGGGGTGACGGTCGAGAAGGCGAAGAAGAAGATCGTCGCCACCTGCCCGCACTGCTTCAACACCATCGCCAACGAGTACCCGCAGCTCGGCGGCCACTACGAGGTCATCCACCACACGCAGTTGCTCCAGCACCTCGTCGACGAGGGCCGGCTGGTCCCGGTGACGCCGGTCGAGGGGATCATCACGTACCACGACCCCTGCTACCTGGGCCGGCACAACAAGGTCTACACGCCGCCGCGCGAGATCATCGCCAAGGTCCCGGGCGTACGGAACGAGGAGATGCACCGGCACAAGGAGCGCGGCTTCTGCTGCGGCGCGGGCGGCGCGCGCATGTGGATGGAGGAGCGCATCGGCAAGCGGATCAACGACGAGCGCGTGGACGAGGCGCTGTCGCTGAACCCGGACATTCTGTCCACGGCGTGCCCTTTCTGCCTCGTGATGCTTACGGACTCCGTAAACGGCAAGAAGAACGCGGGAACGGCGAAGGAGTCGCTGGCCGTCGTGGACGTGGCGCAGCTTCTGCTCGACTCGGTGAGGACGCCGGCGGAGGAGCCGCCGGGGGACGGCACCGAGGCGGCGGAGAGCGAGCCGGAGCCGCAGCCGGCGACGTAGTGGTGCGGCGGTGCGGTACGGCGAGGACGGCCGTACGGTGTGCGGCAGACGTGACGCAGGACGGGACGCCACAGGCAACCCCCCACGGCGGCCGGCCCCGTGAGCCATACGGGGCCGGCCGTGGCGTGTCCAGCGCCGGTCTCGGCGCCCGGGATGGACAACCATCACCGGGCGGGGCGTGTCGTATGACGCGGGAGTGCACGCAACCCGCCCGTCAGACCGTCACCGGAAGGACCCCCCATGCGCATCCGTACCCTCGCCGCCTTAACCGCCTGTCTCGCCACCGCGGGCACGGCGGCCGTCACCGCCCCTTCGGCGGGGGCGGAGGACCGGGGCGCCCCGGCCGGCGCCGCCGCCGTCCCGGCTGACTCGGCAGCAGCCGCCGCCGCAGACGCCCGTGCCGTACGGGCCGACTTCGACGGCGACGGCTACGACGACCTCGCCACCGGCGCCCCCGGGGGGAGGGTCGCGGGACACACCGAGGCCGGCTACGTCCTCGTCAGCTACGGCTCCGCCGACGGCGTCACCGCTCCCGCCTCCACGGTCCTCAGCCAGTCCACCGCCGGCGTCCCCGGCACCCCCGCGGCGGACGACCGCTTCGGCGACCGGCTCGTCGCCCGCGACCTCGACGGCGACGGCCTGACCGACCTCGCCGTCACCGCCCGCGCCGAGGACGGCGACGCGGCGGGCTCCGTCACCGTCCTGTGGGGCCGCGCGGGCGGCCTGACCGGCGCCGGCGCCGCCCGCGCCCAGGTGCCGGGCGGCGGCGGTCTCGCCCGCGACCTGCACGCCGGCGACTTCGACGGCGACGGCGAGGGCGACCTGCTCGTGCCCAGCACCCGCAGCGACAGCGCCGAGGCGTACACCGTCCTCTACGGCCCGTTCACCCGCGCCGGCGCTCCCGCGCGCGAGAGCGGGCTCGTCGAGATGAAGCCCGAGGACAGCCTCGACGGCGTCGCCGTCGGCGATGTCACGGGCGACGGCGCCGACGACCTCGTGGCGTTCTTCAGCTACCAGGGCAACGCCGAGAGCGGCTGGTTCTGGAAGGGCGGCGGCCCCGGCGGGCTGACGCGGAGCGGCGCCGCGCTGCCCAACGGCAGCTCGCCGACGATCGGCGACTTCGACGGCGACGGGAAAGGCGACCTCGCGTACCGCTCGGTCGGCGCGAGCGTCGAGGACCTCCCGTACGGCAAGGGCAAGGTCAGGGTCGTCTACGGGACCGCGAACGGCCCCAGCGAGACGCGCCGTTCGGCCTTCACCCAGGACACCGCGGGCGTGCCTGGCACCGGCGAGCGCGGCGACCAGTTCGGCGCCCGGCTCGCGGCGGGCGACGCGAACGGCGACGGCTTCGCCGACCTCGCCGTGGGCGTGCCGTACGAGGCCATCGGCAGCAAGCAGTCCGCGGGCTCCGTGGTGCTGCTCAAGGGCGGCTCCGGCGGGCTCAAGGCCCGTGGCGCGCAGGCGTTCCACCAGGACACGCCCGGCGTGAAGGGCGTGGCGGAGACCGGGGACCGGTTCGGCGCGGCCCTGGTGTTCGGGGACGTCACGGGCGACGGCCGGGCGGAGCTGGCGGTGGGCGCGCCGGAGGAGAACGGCACGGGCGCGATCTGGTCGCTGCGCGGCGCCGCCGGCGGGCTGACGGCCACGGGCTCGGTGGCGTTCAGCCCGGACAACTTCGAGGGGCCCGGCCGTACGGGCGGGGCGCGGTTCGGCACGGGCTTCGCGGACGAGGACCTGGGTCACTACCTGATGGGCCAGGAATGACCGGATGAATCCCGCGAACCAGGTTCATTACGCAACAAGTTCGCGGAAAGCTGCATGTGCCATATGAAGAGCGGTAGTTCGTACAACCTCGGGTGAACGTCAGGTGTCTCACCGGGTGAGAGGCCCACTGAGTAGCCGTACTCCGTCACCTACGTTCAGGAGCCCGACATGCCACGCAGCCGCCGTACGCCCACGACCGCCACCGCCTTAGCGGCCTCTCTGGCCGTCGTCGCCGGCGCCGCCCTCGCGGGCGGCGCCGCACCGGCCGCGGCCGCGCCCGCGGAAGGCGCGGTCGCGGCGCCCGCGAAGTTCCACGACGACTTCAACGGCGACGGCTACCCCGACCTGGTGGTGGCCGCCCCCTCCGGCACCGTGGACGGCGCCGCGCGCGCCGGGTACGTCGCCGTGCTCTACGGCTCGGCCGGCGGGCTCGACACCGCCAGGCGCACGGTCGTCAGCCAGTCCACCGCCGGCGTCCCCGGCACCTCCGAGGCCGGCGACGCCTTCGGCGCCACCCTCGCCTCCGCCGACTTCGACCGCGACGGGTACGCCGACCTCGCCGTCGGCGCCACCGGCGAAGACCTCGGCGGCGTCGCCGACACGGGGCGCACGATCATCCTCTACGGCTCGTCCGGCGGGGTGTCCGGCAGCGGCGCCCAGGATCTGCGCCCCGCCTCCCTGACCGAGGGCAACGCCTACGCGACCGGCCTGGCCGCAGGCGACTGGTTCCACGACGGCTCGACCGCGCTGGCGATCCTGTCGAAGGACCACCTGGAGCTGTACGGGGGCTGGGGCCGGGCACGTACCCCTGCACGCGCGCAGACGGGCCACCCCTTCGGCGACTTCCCGCAGGACTTCACGCCCACCGGCCTGGTCGGCGGCGACTTCGAGGGCGACGGCGCCGCCGATCTCGTGGTCACCGGCACGCAGTGGTACCTGGAGTACCTGGAGGGCCACTCCCTGTACCTCAAGGGCGGCGGCCCGGAGGGCTACACGCGCACCGGGTTCGCCGGCGGGCCGGTCGGCGTCGCGGGCGACATCGACAAGGACGGCGCCGACGACCTCGTGATCGGCGATCCCTCGGTGCTGGAGCACGGCCAGTTCGAGCTGTCGGGCGGCGCCGTCGAGGTCTGGTACGGGGCCGCGGGCGGGCCGGGCGCCGGGCAGCCCGAGGTGTGGCAGCAGGGCAGCGGGGGCGTCCCCGGGGCGTACGAGGTGGAGGACCGCTTCGGCAGCGACGTCTCGCTCGGCGACGTCAACGGCGACGGCTTCCCCGACCTCGCGGTCGGCGCCGAGGGCGAGGCGATCGGCACCAGCGCCGGGGCCGGCGCCGTCTGGCTGCTGCGCGGCTCCGCCGCCGGGCTGACCACGACCGGCGTACAGCACTTCAACCAGGACACCCCCGGGATCCCCGGCACCGCGGAGGCCGGCGACCTCTTCGGCTCCGACGTGCGGCTGCACGACCCCAACCGCGACGGCCGGTCTGGCCTGATCGCGGGGGCACCCGGCGAGAACGCGGGGCAGGGGTTCGCGTGGGTGCTGCAGGCCCGTAGCAGCGGGCTGATCGCGGACGGGTCGTGGAACTTCAGCGGCGCGTCGATGGGCGCGAACGGGGCGAACGCGCGGTTCCCCGAGACGATCGCGGAGTAGCTCCCCTCACCGCCGTTTCCGTAGGCGGAATGACACTTTCTGTCACCGTACGAACCAACTAGCCGTATTCCTACAACCTTTGGCCGCGGTACGGGGTCTTCTGATCGCCGTCATCGACCGCGCCCGGGAGCTGCCGCATGCATCACAGACTCCGTACCGCACTTGCCACCGCGACCGCCGCCGCCGCGCTCTCGGGCGGCCTGGGGGCCGTCGCCGTCGCCGATTCCGGCACCCCGGCCGCGGAACCCGCGGGCGCGATGGTCGACTTCAACGGGGACGGAGACCGCGACATCGCGGTCTCCGCGCCCGATGCGTACGTCGCCGGAGTAAGGGGCGCCGGCCAGATCGTCGCCCATTACGGGGCGGAGAACGGCACCGCCGCCGGCATCACCGCCCGCCGCGCCAAGCGGCTCAGCCAGCACAGCGCCGGCGTCCCCGGCACCGCCGAGGAGGGCGACGGCTGGGGCGGCTGGACCGCCGCCGCGGACTTCGACGGCGACGGGTACACCGACCTCGCCGTCGCCGCCCCCGGCGAGAAGGTCGGCGGCGACGTCAGCGGCGGTACGATCCAGCTCCTTTGGGGCGGGCCGTACGGCCTCGCCGGCGGTACGACGCTGCCCGACCCGCGCCCGTACGAGCACGACCTCTTCGGCCGCGGCCTCACCGCCGGCGACTTCGACGGCGACGGCACCGCGGACCTGGCCGTGGCCTCGACGAGCGCGTCCATGGACGTCTTCACCGGCGGCTTCGGCCGTACGAAGGGGGACTACGGGGCGTGGGACACGGTCGCGGTGCCGCTGGACAACGGAAAGATCTGGGGCCGGTTCGACCTCGCCGCGGGCGACGTCGACGGCGACGGCGACGACGATCTCGTCGTCAACGGCCACGTCGACTGGGAGCACAGCGGCGTCTACGTGCCGGGCTCCCCGGACGGCCTGACCGACGCGGGGCAGCGGCAGCTCCCCGGAGGCGACACCACCGTCATCGGGGACGTGAACGGCGACGGCCGGGCCGACATCGTCACCGGGCTGACGCGCGACGACGAGGGCACGCCGGGCGCGGCGCTGGGCGGCAAGGTCTCCGTCACCCTCGGCTCCGCGGACGGCCCCGCCGGCACCACGGACCTGAGCCAGGCCACGCCGGGCGTCCCGGGCACGCCGGAGAAGGGGGACTCCTTCGGCGGCCAGTTGGCCCTCGGCGACGTGGACGGCGACGGGCATACGGACCTGGCCGTCGCCGCGGCGAACGAGACCCTGGGCGCCGCCGAGAACACCGGCACCGTCACGGTGCTCTACGGCGCGGCGGACGGCTCGGGCTTCGGCGGCGCGGGCGCGACGCTGGTCCACCAGAACGCCCCGGGCGTCCCCGGCACCAACGAGACCCGCGACCGCTTCGGCATCGCCGTCCTCCTCTCGGACCTCAACGGCGACGGCTACGACGACCTGACGGTCGGCCCGGCCGGCAAGAACGCCGGCAACGGCGCGGTCTACGCCCTGCGCTCCGACGCGGGCACGGTGGCGGCGGACGGTGCGGTGGCGATCTACCCGTCGTCGGTCGGGATGCCGACGACGGGGGACCCGGGGTACGGGTCGGAGTTCGCGGGCTGACGACGCAGCGCCGCAGGGACGGCGACGTACCGCGAGCGCCACCGCTCACGCCGCCGCCGCAGAGACGGCCAGGGCCCGGACCTCCCCCGGCCGGGCCCTGGCTCATGCCCGGGAACACCGGTGCCCTGTGACCCCCCACACTCCACTCGCGCCACCCACCCCCGGACCCAGTAGGGCGGATCCCCTACGGGAAGTACCGTCTTGGCCATAAACATCCCCCGTATTCCCGGGCCCCGGTGACCTCGGCGGGCAAGACCAGGTACGTTCGATCGCGTGGCAGGATTCAGAATGGGCCGGGGACGCGAGCCCCACGGCAGTCGGCAGCAGGGGCGGCCGCAGGGCCCGCCGCAGGGCGGCCCCCCGCCTTACGGCGGCCCGCAGTACGGCGGCCCCCCGCCGCCGCCGCGCGGGCACGGACAGGGGCACGGGCAGCCGTACGGCGCCCAGTGGCGGCAGCCCCCGGGCAGCCACGGCTCGGGGCCCGAGTACTACGGCGGCGGCCACGACCCGTACGCCGCCGACCGCCCCGGCAACACCCAGCCGTACGGCGTCGGCGGGGTGCCGGACGACTACGGTCCGTACCACGACGGCCACGTCTACCGCGCCGGCGAGGGGGCAGCGCCGCCCGTAGGCCCGCGGCTGCACTGGAAGGACCTGCTCAGCGGGATCGTCTTCCACCCGAGCCGCACGTTCTGGCAGATGCGCGACCACAGCATGTGGGGCCCGGCGCTGACGGTGAGCTTCCTCTACGGCCTGCTCGCGGTCTTCGGCCTGGAGCAGGCGCGCGACGAGGTGCTCAACTCCACGATCTCGGCCAGCATCCCGTGGATCATCGCCACGGGCGTCGCGGTCACGCTCAGCGGCCTGGTGATGGGCACGGTCACGCACACGCTCGCCCGGCAGTTGGGCGGCGCGGGCGCGCTGGCGCCGACGGTGGGGCTGGCGATGCTGGTCGTGGCGATCACGGACGCGCCGCGGCTGCTGGTCGCGATGTTCATCGGCGGCGAGCACATGTTCGCGCAGGGTGTGGGCTGGCTGACGTGGCTGGCGGCGGGGGTGCTGCTGACGTCGATGGTGAGCAAGTCGCACGACCTGCCGTGGCCGCGGGCGCTGGGGGCGTGCTCGATCCAGTTGGTGGCGCTGCTGGCGCTGTTCAAGCTGGGCACGCTCTGACCCGAGCCGGTCAGATCACGGTGCGGTGGAAGTTCTGGTACGACCGGGAGGGCGTGGGCCCGCGCTGCCCCTGGTACCGGGAGCCGTACTTGGCGGATCCGTAGGGGTGCTCGGCGGGTGAGCTGAGCCGGAACATGCAGAGCTGCCCGATCTTCATGCCCGGCCACAGCTTGATGGGCAGGGTGGCGACGTTGGAGAGCTCCAGCGTCACGTGCCCGCTGAACCCGGGGTCGATGAAGCCGGCGGTGGAGTGCGTGAGCAGCCCGAGCCGGCCGAGGCTTGACTTGCCTTCGAGCCGGGAGGCGATGTCGTCGGGCAGCGAGATGACCTCGTACGTCGAGGCCAGCACGAACTCCCCGGGGTGCAGGATGAAGCACTCGTCGCCCTCGGGCTCCACGAGCCGCGTGAGGCCGCTCTGTTCGACGGCGGGGTCGATGTGGGGATAACGGTGGTTCTCGAACACCCGGAAGTAGCGGTCGAGGCGTACGTCCACGCTGGACGGCTGGATCATCGCGTCGTCGAAGGGCTCGATCCGGACCCGCCCGGCGTCGACTTCGCTCCGGATGTCCTTGTCAGAGAGCAGCACGCCCCGACCCTACCGGCTGCCCGGCACGCTACCGCGCGTCGCCCTTGCCCACCGGCTGAACGTTCCGCAACCGCGCACACCGCGGACACCGCACGAGCCCACCGGACCCGATCCGCCGGGCGGCGCCGACGTTCTGCATCGGGAGCGAGGCGGTGCTGAAGACGTGCCCTTCGGCACATCGGACGACGGTGGTCTCCATCAGGCTCCTTCCCCATAACGCAACAAAAGCCACACTACGGGACCAACCCCCCACCCCACACGCCACCCCCCACCTCAAGGTAACCCCAACTCCCGCCCCACCCCGGCACATCCACCCCACAACACCGGCAGCCCCCCGACGACCTCGCCGGGGGGCGCACATACGGTAGAGTGACAGCGAAGCGCCCGGTGGGCGCTCTACGCGGGCGTAGTTTAATGGTAGAACATGAGCTTCCCAAGCTCAGAGCGCGGGTTCGATTCCCGTCGCCCGCTCCAGAAGAAAGCCCCAGGTCAGAAACCTGGGGCTTCCGTGTTGTCTAGACCTCTCTACCCCCCGCGTGCCCGTTGCGTGCCCGATGGGTCCTCGTCGTGCCCCTGCCGAGCTGCGGCTTCACGCTCCGCCCGCACCTTCGCGTCGAGTGCATCTGCAATCTCCCGCTGACGCTGCAGGTTCGAGTGCTGGTAGATCAGCGCGGCCCGTTCGGTGGACTGGCCCGCACGCACCATGGTGTCCTTCAGCGTCGCGCCGGCCTGGGTCGAGAGCGTGTGTCCGGTGTGGCGGAGATCGTAGAAGCGGAAGCCGTCCGGCAGACCGACCTTCGACCGTGCCTTGCGCCACTTCCGTCCGAAGGTGGATCGGCGGAACGGCTTCCCGCGCTCTCCTACGAACAGCAGTCCGTCCGGCTCCTTCTCGGCGTACCAGTCGAGGTGACGCCGGAGATCCTTCTCCATGAAGGCCGGAAGCGCCATGAAGCGCCTGCCCGCCTCTGACTTGGTGTCACCGACGACGCGGCGGCCGGTCGTCAGCTCCGGGGCGGCCCGGCGTACCCACACGCCAACGGCGTCCAGGTCGGCATCGGAGCGGCGCATCTCGGCCTGTTCCTCCGGGCGGGCTGGGCCGAAGGCCGCGATGTAGACCATCAGGCGCCAGCGCGGCCCCATGGCGTCGGCCAAGGCGTCCACCTGGCCGACGGTGGCGATCGGCCGCTCAGCAGCCGACTCCTTACCGGCTCCCTTGATCCGACACGGATTCCGGCGGATCAACTCGTCCTCAACAGCCGTCTCCATGACGGCCTTCAGCAGCCGGTAGGACTTGGCGACCGTGGTGGCTCCCGTCACCTTCAGCCGTTCGGCCCGCCAGGTGCGGACGCGCGGAGCGGTGATCTCGTCGAGGTGAAGGTCACCGATCTGCGGGACGATGTGCAACCGGAGCAGCCGCCGGTACAACTCCTCGGTGGTGGCCGACAGATCGCGCTCATCCACCCATTGCAGGGCGTACTTCTCCAGAGGGATGGCCCCGACCTCCGGAGCCACCCACTCGTCGCGCTGGATCTCGGTGCGCTTCTCGGCCAGCCAGTCGTCCGCGTCACGGCGGGTGGCGAAGGTCTCTGGCGCAGGCCGGTCGATGCCGTCAGGCCCGAGGTAGCGCGCCTGGTAGCGACCCGAAGGCAGCTTGCGGATGCGGCCGAAGGTCCGCTTGGAACTCTTACCCTTTGCCATCAGGCGGCCTTCCCGTAGCGGGCGGCTCGCGTCTCGGCGGCGGTGAGCACCGTGCGTTCCGCGATGAAGGCGGCGATGGCGCTCTCGGGGATGCGGACGTGCTTGCCGAGCTTGACGTAGCGGATGCGGCGTTCCTGGATGAGGCGGCGCACGAAGCGCACGCCCGTGCCGAGGCGCTCGGCAGCCTCGCCCGCGGTGAGCAGGCGATCCTGATTGGTCACCTCCTTCGCTGCGGTAGCGGTCTGCGTGGAGGCGCGGGGTATTGCGGTTTGGCGCAAGTGTGGTTCCTCTTCTGGCAGGCGGTGGCACGGCAATGCCGGCCTGCCGGGTCGATCGCACGGGATGGCGGTGGTGGAGAGGGAGGGGCCCGTAGTTGGGCTTGTGACGTGCCCGGAAGGGCTGTTGGAGCGGTGGGAGGCTAAGCCTCGTCCGCCTCGGAGCGCTCCTCCGGCGGGGGGCCGTAGGTCTTGGCCATCTGGCCGGCGCTGACTTCGGCGATGGCGTTGGACACCATCACGTCGGCCTCTTCGCGGATGCCGGGGTGCTCGGCGAGGTACGCGTCCAGCGCGTCGCGGGCGGTGGTGAAGGCACCGTTGGCGCGCTGGGTGGCGCGGTAGGCGTCCACGACGTCGTCGATCAGCTCCATGGCCCGGGTTCTGGCCGCGAGCTGCGGCGGGCCGACGAGGTTGCGCAGGTCGATGCCGAAGACCCCGGCGAAGCCGATGGCCTCGTCGAGGTTGATGCGGCGCTTGCGGTTCTCGATGCGCCAGACCGCCGAGGGGTTCATGTCGAACCCGGCGTCGTTGAGTCGGTCGGACAGTCCGTTGGTGCTCCAGCCGCGCGCCTCGCGTTCCAGTCTGATGCGGACGGCCACGTTCTCCTCGCCGCTGAGGAGAACGCCCTGCGAGGGGTCCTCGCTCATCCTGATCACCTCCCTCCGTTCGTAGCGCACTGCTCCGTTGCTAGGGGACTACTACAGTAGCAGCTCTTCTGCGTCACGCAAAACACTTCTGCGATCGGCAGAAGATGTGATACGCTAGTTGCACCGCACCACTGACCACCGAAGAAGACCGCCATGGTCGGCACCGCGGACAGCAAAAAGCCCCCCGGTGGTAGCCAGGGGGCCAAGCGCGAACCTCATAACCGCCATCCCTAGCGATCGACCCGCGTGGCCGGGATTGCCGTCCCATATGGCCCGCGAGCTGAGGAGCTGATGTCCAGTATGGACGACACCTGCCCCGAAACGCCAGCCACCAGCGACGCCACCCGGCCGCTGCTCTCCGTCCCCGCCCAGCCCAGCCAGGGGGACGAGGCACCGGCCATCGGGCCAGCCTGCGCTGCTGAGGAGCCGCCGCGCAGCCACCATCGGGAAGCGACGGCGCCCGAATCCGGGGGCGCCGGGCTGCTCTCTGAACTGCGGCGGAAGATAGCCCACTTCGTCATCCTGCCGTCCGACCACGCGTTGGACGCGGTGACGCTGTGGGTGGCCGCGACGCATCTGCAGACGGCGTGGCAGCACGCGCCGCGGCTGGCGATCACCGGTCCGGTGAAGCGGTGCGGGAAGTCGCGGTTGCTGGACGTGGTGACCGAGACCGTGCACGCGCCGCTGATCACGGTGAACGCCAGCCCGGCAGCGATCTTCCGGTCCATCACCGACGACGAGCCGCCCACCCTGCTGGTGGACGAGGCCGACACGATCTTCGGCACGGCGAAGGTCGCCGAACGCAACGAGGACCTGCGCGGTCTGCTGAACGCCGGCCATCAGCGCAACCGCCCTACCCTCCGCGTCACCGGACCCAACCACGACGTGGCCACGTTTCCCACCTTCGCCATGGCGGCGCTGGCCGGGATCGGGGACCTGCCGGACGCGATCATGGACCGGTCCGTGGTGATCCGCATGCGCCGCCGCGCCGGAGCCGAGAAGGTCGCCTCCTTCCGCACCGCCCGCGACACCCCCGCTCTCCGCCGCGTCCGCGAACGTCTCACGGCCTGGCTGCGCCCGCTGAAGGCGGAGGCGATGAACGAAGAGCCGGTGATGCCGGTCGAGGATCGCGCCGCCGACACCTGGGAGCCCTTGGTTGTCGTCGCCGACCTCGCCGGAGGACGCTGGCCCGAAGCCGCCCGCGCAGCGTGCCGGGCGATGTCGATGCACGAGGCGGGGCAGGACGAGGACGGTGGCCTGAAGGCCCGGATCCTGACCGACATCCGCCGCGTCTTCGCCGACGAAGGCGACCCCGCCATCATGCGCACCAGCCGCCTCATCGAGGCGCTGAAGGCCGACAGCGAAGCACCGTGGGCCGAATACGGCCCACACGGACTGAGCCCGCGCGGGTTGCAGTTGCTGCTCAAGGACTACGGCATCAGTTCCGCCAACCACCGCTTCCCCGGCGGCACCCAGGCCAAGGGGTTCTCCCGCACCCAGTTCGTCGACGCCTGGAACCGCTACTGCCCAGCGCTCCCCGAGGCACCAACGGACTCACGGGCCTGACCCGGCGCAACTCGTCGCACCCGTCCCAGCGCAGCCCAGCACGGGGACGGGTCCCCACCCCGCAACGAGTCCACCCGACATCACCGCCACCCCCCTGCGGCCACAGGGCCCAACGGCGGCCGATATCCGCTCACCCCCGCCCCGGGAGAAGAACGCACCGCATGCCCCAGCACTCTGATGTCCCCACCTCCATACCGGGAGCCGTCGCCATCCGCTTCGGCATCGCCCTGCTCGGCACCGCCGGCTTCGCCCTCTCCTACGACGCCTTGCGCCACATGGCCGTCGCCAGCCACGTACGCGAACCCCTCGCCTACGCCTTCCCCTTCGTCATCGACGGGTTCATCGCCATCGGCATCGGCGCCCTCCTCCTTCTGCGCACCCGCCCTCTGCGATCCCGCCTTTACGTCTGGGCGCTGGTCGGCATCGCCACCGCCGTCAGCATCGCAGCCAACGCCCTCCACGCCATCCGCCTCAACGAGCAATCCCGCCCCGACACCGGTGGCCTGCGCTTGGACAACTTCACCGTCGGCGCCCTGTCCGCCATCGCACCACTCGCCCTCGCCGGAGCCGTACACCTGTACCTCCTCGTCCGCCGCCACACCAACGCCACACATTCCGCCGCACGTGATCGCCACACCACCGCAATCCCGGAAACGCCCCCTACGGAGATGCCGGAGAACCCGCCGAAGCCCGCGCCGACAGAGACCGCCATCACCACCGGGGAGCAAGTGGCGAAAGACCCGGCGGAATCGAGAAGCAGGCCCAGGGGACGCCAGCCCAGCGCCGCTCTCGACGAACTCGTCGCCATCGGCCGCAATGCGCCACTTGGACGCGATGACCGCATCTCCCGGCGCTCGGTCGAAAAAGCGATCCGGGCCGCGGGCCACACGATCGGCAAGGACCGCCTCGTGCAGGTCACCCACCAACTGCAGGCAGAACGCGACCAGGCCGAGGAACCGGCACAGTCGGCGATCTCCTCAGCGGCGTAAAGCCACCCGCAGCAACTCGTTGCACCCGTCCCCGCGCAGCTCAGCCCGGGGACGGGACTCGTCCCCGCAACGAGTCCTCCCGTACCTCGATCCCTACCCGTACCTACGCTGACCAGCGGAGCAACGAGTGGGACGACACCACACGAACCAGAGACACGAGCATGCACCACCAGAACGTCAGGCCCGCCAGCATCAACAGCACCACTGATAACGGCGCAGCAAGGTATCCCCCTGGACCGTCCAAGGCCGGTCCGTGCGGGGGTGTCTCCGCCCCGGGGGTGGCGGAGGAAGTGGTCCGGCTCCAGGGGGAGCCGGACCAGAACGGGGCGGGCGGCGAGTCCGCCGGGCCGCTGCCGATCCGTGCCGCCATCGCCGCCGCCGTGCACCGCGCCGCCCGCCGCCGGCGCCGCGACACCCGCCAGCGCACCCGACGCCTGACCGTGCGCTTCAGCCGTGCCGAGGAAACCCAGATCAAGACGCGTGCCAGGGAGCTGAACATCGCGGTCGCCCATTTGATGGCGGACGCCACCATGGCCGTGGTCGACCACACCATCCCGCTCGTCGGCCAGCGCACCGCCACCGACGACCTGATCGACGAACTCGCTGCCCTGCGCACCGCCATTTCCCGGGTCGGCAAGAACGTCAACCAGATCGCCAAGCGCCTGAACTCCCGCGGCCCTACCCACCCCAGGGACACCGCTGTGCTGGCCGCCGCAGTGCAGGCCATCTCGCTCACCCAGGCAGTTCTGGAGTCCGTGGACTCCTCGGCCTACCAGGCCGCCACCGACCGGGCCCGCCGATGATTGCGAAGATCATGAAGCCGGGCCACAGCACCCGCAACACGATCGCCTACCTGTACAAGACCGGCCGCAGCCACGACCACACCGACCCGCACCTCGTCGCCGCCTGGGACGAACTGGTCCCCGACCCCGGCCGCACCGATGACCCCAAGCGGGTCCTCGGCCAGTTGGTACAGGCCCTCGATCTGCGGGTGAAACAGGCCGGCGACCGCGCACCGAAGGGTCACGTGTGGCACTGCGCGATCCGGGCCGCACCCGAAGACCCGATCCTGACCGACGAGCAGTGGGCCGAGGTCGCCCGCCGTATCGTGCATGCCACCGGCATCGCCCCGACCGGGGACCCGGACGGCTGCCGCTGGATCGCCGCCCGGCACGCACCGGACCACATCCACATCGTTGCCACCAAGATGCGCGGGGACCTGCGCCGCCCCCGCCACTGGAACGACTACCACCGCGCCGACGCCGAGCTGGCGAAGATAGAGACCGAGTGGGGGCTACGTGCCTACGGCCGCGGCGACCGCACCGCCGCCAAACGCCCCACCCGCGCCGAAACCGAGAAAGCCACCCGCCGCACCGGCAGCCCTGTCACACCGCGCGAGAAGCTGCGCGCCACCGTCCGCACCGCCGCCGCCCACGCCCAGAGCGAAGACCACTTCTTCGCTCTGCTTGCCGGGGCCGACGTCCTCGTCGACAAGCGCATCGCGCCCTCCGGGGATGCCCTCGGCTACAAAGTCGCCCTCGCCGCAGACACCAATGCCGCCGGCGACCCGATCTGGTTCCCGGGCGGCAAGCTCGCCCCCGACCTGTCCTTGCCGAAGATTCGAGCCCGCCTCACGGGACAGTCTCCCGACACCCCCACCACCCGCCAGGTCCAGCCCGCCGAGCGCTGGCGCCAGGCAACCTCAGCACTCCGCAACGCCCACCGCACCCTGCACGAGAACGGCAACCCCTCTGCTGCCCAAGCCGGGCTGGCCGCCGCCGGCGAGCTGTTGGACATCCTGCCCGCCCTCGCCACCGGCACCGCCCGCCGCGAACTCTTCGTCGCGGCCCAGACCTTCGAACGCGCCACCCGCTCCCGCATCCGCTTCGACTACGCCCAAGCCGCCGAACTGCGCACCTCCGCCAAACGCCTCCTGCGCACCGCGGGCCAACCCATCCCCGACGCCCCCGCCCTTGACCTACTGCTCACCCTCACCCTCCTGACCATTGCCGCCGCCCGCTGGCACCGCGCCCAACGCCACACCCAGCAAGCCGCCGCAGCCCGAGCCACCCTGTCCCATCTCCGTGCCGCTTACCGCCACACCGCCGCACCAGCCCTGAACACCCTCGCCCAGCGTGCCCCGACACCCGAGGCCGTCGACCTCTACGCCGTCCTCGTACGCGGGGCCCTCCCCGAGCGCGCCGAGCAGATCCTCACGGACCCCGCCTGGCCAGCCCTGGCCACCACCATCCACGAGGCCGAGGCGGATGGTCACCGTCCGGCGGACGTTCTGACCAAGGCCGTCGACGGCCGCGAGCTCGACACCGCAGATTCCGTCGTCGAGGTCCTCGTCTGGCGTATGCGCAACATCGCCGATCGGCAGTTCCGACAGGCCGAAGGCGCACAGACCAGCAGCGCCACCCGCAGCCGCACCGGCCAGCAGCCCGTGCAGGCCCCCGATAGCTGGCGCTCGATGGCGCCGCATCACCGTCCGGATAACCCCCGGCGGCAGCGATGACAGCTTCGCTGTCTCCACCTATCTGCCGGACGTACCGAAGCCGCGCCCGGCCCTGCCATGACGGTGCCCGTACCGGGCTGAGCATGTGCGGAAAGCGCCGGTCGGCGCGTCATCACCCTGCGGGCTGGATAGGTCCTTGTACTTCCGGCCTGGAGGGCGTCATCGGGTGTGGAACGGGGTCCAGTGGCGGTGGTTGATGAGGTGGGCTGCTGCGAATCCGTGGGTGACCTGCCAGAGATCGTGGAGGTAGGTCCGGAGGGTGACCTGGTCGGTGAGGGGCTGGCCGGCGACGGCGGGTAAGTACGGGATGCGGGCGGTCAGTTCGTGCAGTTCGCGACGGCGGCGGTGGTAGATGGCCAGGACCTGAGTCTGGGCGTCGGACCAGTCGAGGCAGTGCTGGGTGCGGTAGGCGACGACCGCATTGTGGGCGTTGGTGAGTTCGCGGTCGAGGCGGAGCAGGTCGCGGGCGAGCACGCACATGTCGGTGGTGACCAGGCGGAAGCGCTCCAGCTCGGGCAGCCCGGCGATGTGCTGGGGGAGTTCGTAGCGGCCGAGGGCTTCGGCGCTGTCGATGACGGCGGTGCCGACGGGGATGCGGCGGCGCCGGAGGCAGTCGGCGAAGTCGGCGCGCGGCGGTTCGGGGCGGGCGTCTTCGAGGCAGTTGACCAGGAACGTCCGCCAGTGGTGCTTGTGCCGCCGTGCCCATTCCGGGCTCTTGGATGCGGTGAGGGCGGTGGTGCACAGGATCGCGGCGGTGTGCCATTGGGTGGTGGGGGGTGTGCGGGCGTCGATGGAGGCGACGAGGGTGCGGACGAACTCGGTGTGCTCGGTCAGGCGGAGGCCGTCCGGGGCTTCGAAGAGTTCCCGGACAAGGAGGTGCCAGGCTGCCGTGTTCGTGACGTACACGATTTCCGGGTAGAGGCCCCTTGGTGCCATGAGGGAGATTAGCTCGGTGATGCGGGAGGTTCGGACGAACCTGTGGGCCTGGTTCTCGGCGAGCAGTCCGGTGTCGGTGAGCCAGCGTAAGTGATCGTGTCTGAGGCGTTCTTCATCCTCATGCCGTGGAGGCCCGGCGGGGATGCTGAGCTGTTCGCGGGTGATCATCGTGAATTCCAGGATGGAAGCATCTGCGTTGAGGCATTGCAGGGGCGGCCCCTCGGGCTGTTCTGCATGGGTGAGCCCGGGGGGCCGCTGGGCCAGCGCGTCAGTTGAACCGCGGGGTCGGTCGTGCTGAAAGGGGCTCACGCACGGGGTCATCGGCCGCGAGCAGGGGGTAGATGCGTTTCACCCACTGAATCGGGGTGTTCAGTTCGTCGTGGGTCGGGGCGAGGTCGAGGCGCTGCCACAGCCGGTTGAAGAGAGCGGTCCCCAACTGGCTGACTACATAGGTGACGAAGTCCTCTCCGCCGTGTTCGACCGCTTCTGCGGCGGGCCGGGTTCGCGTCTCGTGCCTGCGATACACCCAGGAGGTCTTCGGGGTGGCCGGCACGGCAGGCGGGGCGCCCAGGAGCGTGGTCCGCACCTGCTGCCCCGTCCACATGGCGTGCCCCGCAGTCAGGTCTTCCAGGGCGAGGCCGGCAACGCCCCGCGCATGCGGAAACGGTGTGTCGATCAGGGTGAGAAGAAGCCCTTGGGAAGCGCGGTGCTGGGCCGGCCGGCACAGTGCCTGCGCGAGGTTCAGGTGCAGCCACCTGTCGTCCTCATCGCGCCCGGCACGGCGCATGACCTTCGGGGTCATCAGGATTTCGGTGCCGCCTTCGGCGGTGAGGATCGTCTGGGCAGCTCCTCCCAGCCGGCGTGCGGGGCCGTCCTTGTGCTGCCGCACCTGCTCGCGTGCTGCGCGGATATGAGGCGCACGCGGCAGAAGTTCGCGTACTTCGGTGATCAGCAGCCGCTCATGGTGCGCCTGGCAGGTGACGCGGAAGTCACCGGGGGTGGCAAGGCGGATGACCACCCGCGGGGGCAGCAGCAAGCCGGTGATGTCCTCGACGAGCGGAGCGCACGCGTCGGCTATGCGCTCGATGCGGTGGGCGAGGGCGTCGTGCCTGCGGCCTGCGTCCTGCTGTACGTGTATGTGGCTGGGGGGTGGCATGCGGGAAGGACTCCACTGGCTCAGGCGGGTTGGGTTATTGAAGCGGTGGTTGGTCTCCGTGTCCGATGAAGCCGGGGCCGGCTCGTCATCGGAGCGATTCGGCGAAGGGCGGCTCATACGCGGATGACGCTGTGCTTGCGCACGGCTACCGAGTTGGGCATGCCCCCAGATTCCGGCGAACGGCTGGGCGATCCCATCTTCGAAGGGGTCGTCCCTATTCCCCCGAAGCGGGCGACGAGCTGCTTGAAGGCTTCGATCTGGACCGTCACGGTGCCGTTGAGGACTTCGCGGGTGGTGTCGTTGCCGTCGCTGTCGTAGATCTGCACCATCTCGCGTACGTATACTCCACCGCGCCGGGCATAGAACTGGTACCAGCGCGCCCCGTTCGGCGCATGGAGGCAGATGACGTACCTCAGTCCGTGCAGCCCGATGGTGGTCTCGCCGCCGTGCTTCTTCCCCACCTTGCGGATGCCATCGAGTTCCCTTTGAACTGCCAATGGAATCTTGTGCTCTGGGGGCAGGGGCTCGATTTCCAGGAGTTCGGGCTTCTTCCCGTGTTCGATCTTGTTGAAGATGCGGGCGTAGTCGTGCCACCCGTTGGCTGGCTCACGGCGCTCACCGTCCTGGTAAAGGGGTGAGACGCACAGCCTCCATTTTCCCTGGTAATTGCGCCGGTAGTTCAGCTCCAGACGCAGGCGCTTGCCCTCGTGGATGACGCGCAGGGTCTGTTTGGTGGGTCGTTCGATGCGCGGCTCGACGTCGGTGTGCTCAGTCAGCCATTCCATGTCCTCTCGGATGAGTGTCGGTACGAAGAAGGGGGCTTCCGGTATCGGGAAGGAGGTCATGTGGGTCTCCTGGTCGGGTGGAGAGGCGGGGACGGCCCGCTTTCTCTCTTTCTCCTGCGGTGCACGGTGGGGTGGGGGTGGATCACCGTGCCCGTGTCCTGATCTCGGTGATCCACCCCCCGGGGGCCCGGGTTCCCGCGCGGGCGGAGCGGTTGCCGCTCGGGGAAGCGGGACGGGCCCGGGGCCGCCTGTCCCCCACAGAGGGCGGCCCCGGGTGCCGAGCCCGCGGCTAGAGCAGCCGCGGGAGGAGCACCGCTGCGGCGATGAGCAGCACGGCGCCGGCCAGGAGTGCGACGGCGAGCCGCTGTCGTCGTTCGAAGCGGTGTTCTTGTCCGTGGTCGGTGCCGGTCATGGGCTGCGGGGTTCTCCTTCAGTTCCAGGTGCGGGGCGGGGCGCCGTGGATGTCGAGCGTTGCGTGGTGCTGGACCATGCGGACGTGGGGCGCGTAGCGGAGCCGGCTGTGGTCGACGGGCCTGCCGAACAGGCCGCCCATGACCTGTCCGAGGTAGTCGGCGCCAGCCGCGGTGCTGCACGCGAACCCGGCGGAGACGTGGGCGTTGACGTGGGTGATGACCACGGCGGGATGTGGCGGGGTGCGGATGACGCCGCGTACGCAGGCCGGGCCGCGGATGCCGACGGCGTCGAGGGCCTGGGTGACCACGGCGGCGGCACGTGGGTCGTGGAAGGTGGAGGTGACCATGGACACGCCGCCTTGGATCAGGTGGCGGTGGCGCAGGATCACCGATGCCTGGCGGCGGTTGTCGACCAGGCAGTCCGCTGTGAACTCCGCGCCGCGAACCCGTTCCTGGATCACCGCGGGCTCCAGCAGGGCGCACAGCATGCGCGCCTGCTCACGGGAGGTGCAGGGGACCGGTTCGAAGGCCCTGTCGGGGCGGCGGTCGGTGACCTGGATCTCGACCTCGGCGTCGTGGGGAATGCCTGCGGTGTGCTCCGGCCGCCACCACCCTGGCGTGGGTACATCGCGGTCGGCGAGGAGGGTGTAGAGGAGGCGGTGGTCCAGGCAGGCTTCGGCGGTGCGGGTGCTCGGGAGCCAGGTGCGTACGCCCATGCTCTGTAGCCGGCCGGCCAGGCGGCCGAGCAGCGGTAGTTCCTGCGCTGTGGTGGAGATCAGCGCGTGCGGCTGTTCGCTGCCGCACAGACTCAGTAGTTCCTTGGCGAAGCGCTCGTTGTCCGAGGCGGGGGGAAGCTGCCGGGCGGTGACGCCGGGGATGCGCAGACCAGGTGCGTGGGGGTCAGCGTCCGCGGCGATGACGTTGGCTTCGGGTAACAGTGCCCTGGCCAGGGCGAGCCCGGGAGGTGCGGCGACACCGGTCACCAGAATCCGGGAAGTCATGGCTGCTCCGATACAGGGGGTGTGCGTAGCGGGATGCCGAAGGAGTGCGAAGAAGAAGGGCCCGCCGCCCGCCGTCCGAAGGCCGCGTTTACTCGTCCCCGGCGAGCGGCGGGAGCTTGTGCCCGCCTCCCCCGAGCTGCGCTGGGGGCGGCGGGGCTCTACGTGGGGCTCAGGACCCGGGCACCGGGGTGTTGGCCGGCGGCCGGTGCGGTGCTCGGGCTAATGGCCGCCGTGCGGGGTGGTGTCGTGGCAACCGGAGTCGGCGGGTGCCGGGTTCTGCCCTTCTCGGTGGAGGGGGTGCCACAGGCTGGCGATCAGGATCAGTGTGAGGGTGATCTTGGCGAGGGCTACCGCCGGCGGTGCCCAGAGCAGAACGGCTACGTCGGCAATGGTGTGGCCGAGGATCAGGGGAAGCAGCCGTGCGTAGCGCAGGAGGAGCCAGGTACGCATCAGCGCGTAGGGCACGAACGCGAGGGCGCCCAGACCGTAGTGGAGGTGGAAGGCCACTTCGATGACGCTGACGATGGTGTAGATCATCCAGGCGGGTCGGCGGGCGATGTGCAGCAGTGCGGCCACGGCGCCGACGAGCAGGACGTCCTCCAGGATCACGGCGCCGAAGACGGCGGGGAGTACCTCCCAGGATGCGAAGACGACGACGCCGTCGAGGGAGTCGGGCCGGGGCACGGGCAGCGACCCGAACGGCGCCAGGTTCGTCTTCAGCCAGCCGGTGAGGTCCGTGGTGAGAAAGCAGACGACCGCCACGGTCAGGAGCAGCGCCGCTTCGCGGTCACGTGCCTGGTCGGTGGCGCCGCGCTGCTGCGGCAGCAGGCCCAGCCGCTTTGGGGTGATGCCGTGCCGGCGGCAGACCTCCAGTACCAGCCAGCCCAGGGCGGTGTGGAAGACGGCCTCGCCGGCGGTCCCCGATATCTGCTCGGTGGTCTGCCAGGGCTCGGGGACCTTCGCCACCACGGCCAGCATCCCGACCACCACGGCGGCCAGGCATGCCCACCGAGGCGCGGCCCGTTTGATCAGCAACCAGGTCAGCCACAGCAGAACCGTGCCGGCGGCGAGCACGGAGGAGACCAGCGTGACGGTCTCCTCGTGCGGGGCCTGCCGGATGCCGCACAGGTCGGCGAAGGCATAGACCGACCCCACACAGACCGCGGCAACGACGATCAGCAGCAGCCCGCAGGCGTCGGCAACGGCACGCGGCCGGTTCACACGGTCGAGGGTGAACACCGCGGGCTGATGCGCGCCTCCTGACCGGACCGGTGCCGTGTTGCCCGCCCCGGGCATGCTCTCGCCTCCGGTCGTGGACGAGGGGCGGGCATCCGGCTCGGAGGGATCTGCGGGAAGCGGCGCAAGAATGGGGGCGGTCGGTGCGTCGGGCGTGGTGGCGTCGGTTGCGGTGCGGGCGGCAGCAGAAAGTGAGGGTTTCATGTCCTGGTTCTCGGCGTGATCAGCAAACGGGTGGTGCGGGTCAGGTGGGGTAGGGCGTAAGGGCACGGTCCGAAGGGCTGTGCACCTCGGGGCGGGCCGCCGCCCGCTGTGCCGGGGCGGGCGAAGCCGTGGGTGCGGTAGTGAGGGCCGGGCCGCCGGACGGTCAAGAGCCGGCAGCCCGCGGGGGGCCGCCGCTGCCGGGTTGAACCGTCCGTTTTACGTTGGCAGCTTGTTTTCATTCGGGCGGTGATAGATATTCGTGGGTGCCGGCGGCCCTGGCTCGCATTGCAGTTTTGATGCGGCGGGCGAGCAAGCCTTCGGTGCAGGTTTCAACGTCAGCCAGAGGTACGAGGCGTTTTTCTTTCAGTTCTGCGCGCGCCAGGATGACGCTTTCCCATTCGCCCGGACCAAGCGGTTCGACGTCGAACACGAGATTCAGACCGTCGGGTTTTCCCCGGCCGGGCTCAGCGTTGACATACTCCGTCACCAGCAGTCGCCCCGCCTCTCGTTGCAGACGGGTCTCCTCATCAATCTCCCGCGAGAGCGCCCTTCGAGGGTCCTCGCCCTCTTCAACAGCGCCGCCGATCAGGATGAGACCGCGGGTGTGATAGGCAGGTTCGACCAGCGCCACCCGGTGACCGCCTGCATCGCACAGCAAGGCCAGCGCACCTATCGCCCGGCGGGGCCACAGACGGCCCGATTCGTGGGATCTGTCGACGAACAGCTCAGGCATGTCCCTCCTTCGGGGGATGAGTCAGGCGGCACTTGGTGTCGTCACCGCATCCGCGGGTCCACCACAGCCACACGAAGACGGCGCACAGACCGGCGCCGAACCCAGCCCAGGGCGATCGGCAGAATCTGCTCCCCGGGACGGCGGGCACATCCCCTGGGGTGGTGATCACGCGGGCCGGGCGAACCCGCCCGGCCCGCGTGAAGGCACGACGGGTCCGTCACCATGCGGATCGGATGCGTTCTCCCCGGCCGGCACGGAACGGGCGCCGGGAGCGACGGTCTCGGCGCCGCGGGCCGGGTCTCCGAAAACGAAGACGGGGATGGCGATCACGATCACGATGAGCCATATGAGCGGCCACAGGCCCAGTCCCCGCAGATCCTGAGACTGCTCCTTGTCAGGGACTCGCTTGTGGCGGCTCACCGCTCATCACCCAGCAGCGGGCGGACGCGCTTGAGCCACTGGCGCGGGTTCGACATCTCCTCAGCGGTGGGGAAGCACTCGATGTCCGCCCAGACTCCGTTGAAGCGCTCGATTCCCAGGCCCGGCTCTGCGTCGGTGCCCTCGATGACCTGGTCGAAGAACGTCAGCGGGTCCTCGAAGGTGGCCTTCCTCATCGGGCCGAACAGCTTTCCCCAGAAGCGGGACTGCAACGATTGGCCCTGGCGGGACTTGCCGTCCTCGTGGGGGATGCGGCCGAGGATCTTGGTAGCGATCTGCGTGCCGCCCCAGGTGGCATGACCCCCAACGAACGGTACGGCCGCGCGGCCGGACCAGCCCCGCTCGTGCTGGAAGGGGGAATCGACGGTCGCCAGCAGCGGTGAGCGAAGTTGCTGCGCGTGACCGATCAATCCGAATGCGAAGCACAGCGTTAGCTCGTCTTCGTCGTGGTAGAGACCGGTGTGGCGCAGGGATTCCGGCGCGAGCCAGATCTCGGCAGCGCCATCCGGCAGCCGCACCGTCCGGGGGCCGAGTTGCATCCACATCAGGCGCAGTGCGAAAGGCTGGAACGCCGCCTGCTGGTTTACCTTCTTCACCGCGCTGGCGTCCGGCGCGAGGTCGCGAACTTCCGCGGCGATCCGCTCGCGCGTGTTGTCCACGACGCGCTTGCGCCAGGCGGGCGGGGTGAGCAATCGGATGGTCAGGGCGGAGGGCAGTTCCATCCCCACGGCCCCGGCCACCTCCGGCGCGCACCGGTCGACGATCGTCTTCAGGCGGTCGGCCAGCTCGGCGTGCCGCCGGCCAGCCTGGTTGTCGATGTGGATACGGGTGTCATCAGAGAAGTGCTCCTTACAAGTACAGGGGGTTATGCGAGTGGGGGTTCTGCCGGACCGCTTCGCAGGGTGTGCCCGGGCCTTGCCCCTTGGCCCGTGCAGGCAGCAGCGGACGCGGCTCCTGCACCGGCTCATCGAGCGCTGTGGTCCCGGTCCCAGACGGGCTGGACACGATCAAGCCAGGTGTCCGGCGCGGCCAGCTCCGCCGGCGACGGCATCAGCGTGAAGGCGCTGAACAGCACGTTGAACTGCCCGACGTCGAGCGCCGGCCGCTTCCCAGCGCCGGTCAGCACGTGGGTGACGAACCCGGTCCCGGCGTCGTTGTCGCGGCGCTCCTGACGGCATCCGGCACTGCGGGCTCGTCGGGCGTGACGGCGGCTCGGCGGCTTCGTCAGCCCGCCCCTGGTGTGCTCGCCGTACCGTTCGGCCATCACCTTCTCGGCGCACCAGGTCGCGTGGCCCTGCACCACTGGCCGCAGCGCACGGTCGGAAACCCCGCGCCGGGTCGCCATCGAGGTGTTGACGGCGCCCAGGAGCGTGTCGGAGCTGGCGTGGTGCTGGGCGACCTGGCACAGCTCGCGCACGATCACCTCGACCAGGCGGGGCTGGTGGTGGTACCAGCCGGCGTGCTTCAAACCGAGCGGACACAGCAGCACCCGTGCCGGGCCATGCTCGGTGTGGAGGGTGGACGCGATGTCCAGCCAACTGGTCTTGTCAGCCTTGAGCCTGCGGTTGAGCCACGTCAGCGCAGCACGGTCCGGCCCATAGGCCGCCAGGTCCTCGCGGGCGATCCGCTCGGCGTACTTGCGCGTGCGCCGGATCCAGCCCCGGCGCGTAACGAGATGGATCTCGACACCCGGGGGCAGCCGTAACGCCGTGGCGTCTTCGACGACCGGCGCGATTTGCGAGGCGATCCGGGCGACCTGCCGTGCGAGGTCGTCATGCGCTGACCCCGCGTAGTGACAGGGCAGGATCGGGCTGGCAGGGGACATGAGAAACAGAACTCCAAAAGACGTAACTGGTACAGCGGTTGGGGGATCCACCGCGCCGCGGTGGTGACCTGCTGCCCGCCGGGAAGGACCACGGACCCCAGGGGTATGGGTCCTCTCCGGGAAGGTGAGGGTCCGGCATCCGGCGGGCAGCAGGGGCTTCAACGCCCAGCAGGGCGGGGTCTACAACACCGGTACCGGTGCGACGGGAAGGCCGGCACACGCCGGAAACGGGACCCCCGTGATGCGGCGGCGCGTGCAACCAGGGCGTCGACTATGGGCACCGGGCAGCTCCCGTCCCGGGCTCTAAGCCGCGGACGCCCGCGGCCTCGCTCTCGGTGGGGAGTTCGTCCAGGCGCACCCGCGTGCAGCGGTGAACGGTGATGACTTCCTGGGCCGCCAGGGTCCACCGCAGCCGTGCAGCGGGGCTGGTGTAAGGGACCAGGGTGAGGCCGTCCTTCTGCTGGCCGGGCATGGGCTCCAGCGTCTGCGGGTGGTAGATGAGGCCCGCGACACCCCAGCTCGACGTGCGCTCCACCAGCGCAGCGGAGTAGACATCGCCCAGATGAGGGCAGTCGCGCACGGCCTCCTCAGCGCATTCCTTGTGGACAGGGGGCTGGGTCATGCGTTCCCCGGCCGTGATGGGTGTGCCCCGGCGGCCAGGAACAGCAGCGGCTCACCCGCGGGCGCGGCCGGGGCGAAGCAGACCTGGCACAGCTTCTCGTTCATTGCCCGACGCTGGCGCGGCCCGTGTACGAGACCGAGCCGCGCACTCCCCTTGCCCTCCGCCTCCGGCACCCGATTCCACAGCAGGCCACGATGGCGGTCGCTCGGCTGCTCATCCACATACCCGATCCCCTCGCCGCCGAGAAGCGGAAGCCACCGCCGCGTCACCTGCGCCGAGAGCGAGGCTTCGCCCGTCCACGGTGCAATCGCCGGCACCCGCAGGCCGTGCTGGTAGTACGGCTCCCGCGGTGTCATAGCGCCCCCCAGGGGCGGCGGGGGCTGATCACGCGACCGTCGGGAAGCAACTCGCCGGTGTCATCGAAGAGATAGACGCCGTTGCACAGGAGGCTGAAGCCCAGCGACCAGTCACGCCTCACGCGCCGTGCCGCGTCACGGCCAGGCGACTCCGCGCCAGGACAGCGCGGTTGATGACTACACACGGCCCCCGCCCTCCCTACCGCCCTCGTCCACGCTGTGCTCACGCGGTGTCCCCTGGGTGTCGCCAGCGGGGACTTCTCCGATCGCGGTGAGGGGGGTCGTCCACTCCTTCCCGCCCCGCTCCTCCTGGAGCCACGCGACCGGCGGCGCCTCCGGCACCCTGAAGATCGGCTCCAGACGGATGTCGTCCACGTCGGGCGCCACAGCCCGTAGAACGCCGACACGTCCGCCGTGTTCGGCGTCGACCACCAGGTGACCGAGCCACGGGTGCGACTGGTGTCCCATGCGCACGTCAGCCGGCGGCGCGGCAGCGTACGCGGCGACCGTAGATCCCTGCTGGGGGTTGCCTCTGGCGCTGAACATCGCCAACCTCTCCTGGCCTGGTCTGCCTCGTTAAGGCCGGCCGCGGCTTGCGATGTCGAGTGCGCTCTACGGCTCGGCGATGACGTGCTCAGCCAACGGCGGTGCGTGAGCGGAGTGACTGGCATCACGTCGTGTGAACACGGTGCCGTGGCAGGGCCGTCCGCGGACAGGACGATGCGCGGGCAGTTACTTCATGGGGACCGGACGGTTCTCTCCACACCCGGTGACGAGCCAACTACTGTGGCATGGGTCACAGGAGTTGATGCCCGATGCCGTTCCGCCCCAACACGCAGTTACAGCGCGCTATCGAGAAGAGCGGCTACACGCAGGATGACCTGGCAGAAGCCATCAACAAAGCGCACGAGGAGCTGTACGGCACACCGGGCCGTTGCAGCGATCGCCAGGTGCGCCGCCTGCTGACGGGCGAAGTCACCTGGCCCCGCGATCCCACCCGGCTGCCACTGGAAGCAGTCCTCGGCCAGCGCGCGACGGAACTCGGCTTCCGGCCGCCTCCACAATCGGCACCACGCGGGCGTAATGTGCGAGCAACAGCACCCACCCACCTTCAGGATCTATCCGTGCAACGCCGCACCTTCGTCCTCGGTCTGACCGGGTCCATGATCGTTCTGCCCACGCTGCCGGACTCGGGGCGCCTCGGCATGGCCGACGTCCGGCGCATCTACATGACAGCGGACCGGTTACACCAGCTCGACGACCAATATGGCGGAGCCCAACTCAGCGAAGCGGCTGCCCGGTACATCGAGTACGTGGAGCACTCCGCTCGTCGGTGTAGCTTCGGCAGCCGCGTGCAGACTGCCCTGTACCAAGCCCTCGGGGGGATGGCTACGTCCGCTGGTTGGTTCGCGTTCGACTCCAGGCAGCAGGACACAGCACGACGCTGGTGGGACGCCGGCCTTCGCTACGCCTTGCTCGCAGGCGACAGGCAGCTCCAGGCCCGCGTCTGGTCCTCGATGTCGCACCAGGCATACCACCTCGGGCACGGAGGAGAAGCAGTCTCGATCGCGCGCGCGGCACTGGACGAAACACGCGGTCGACGCGACGGACACCTCTCCAGCCTGCTACACAGCCGCGTCGCACAGGGCCACGCCCTCCAGGACGAAAGAGGCTGGTGCGGACGATCGCTACTCCGTGCTGAACAGACATACGACCAACACCGCCCGAGCGAACAGCGCTGGCTCCGCTTTTACAACGCAGGCGAGATCCACAGTTCGGCGGCTCTGTGTTACCGCGACCTCGGACAGCACACCAATTCCGTCGATTCCGCACGCAAGTCGCTGGCCGTGATCGAGTCGACCAAGCTGTGGCGCAACCTGCTCGCCGCACACACACGCGTAGCGCGTGCACTGCTGGCTGCCGGTGAGGCCGACGAGGCGATTGCCTCCGGTGACCGAGCGCTGAACCTGTTGCCGCAGGTGCGCAGCCCGCGAGTCGTGATGAGATTGGCGGAGTTCCGCGACGGCTTGATCGACAGCGGCGCGCCAGGCGCCACTGACTTCTCCGACCGTTACAAGGCGGTGGCCGCATGAGCGTGGATCTGCTGACGACGGGCTACTACACGGCCGGGCATCTGGACGAGATCCGCGGCACGTTGCTCGATGTCTACGCCCAGGTGTACGCCGACGACATCGCGAACGACCCGTTCTTCTCCATGGAGCGCTGGCAGGAGCGGTTGGCTGGCCATAGCTCCGCCGGCGGCTGGGGCTGCGTCATTGCCGAAGTCGACAAGCGTGCGGCCGGATTCACGTACGGCTTCACGGCTCGTAACCAGCACACCACCTTCATGGTCTGCGAGAACATGCTCCTTCCGCAGTGGCGCGGCCGCGGCGTCTCCAAGCTCATGCATGACGAACTAGTGCGCCACCGCCAGGAGGAGCGAGCCGAGCTTCTGGTCCGCCGCGAGCGACCGAGGCTACGGGCAATGTACGAGCGCTGGGGCTACCAACAAGTCGGTGAGAAGCTACCTTTCCCCGACGCCCCTCTGTACGACGTCATGGTCCTCCAACTGCGCTAAGACCGGACGGTCTGCGGACGAGTTGGAGGGCTGGAGCCGCCGATGCGGGCGGACTAGTCGGTGCAGTCACCCAGCCGGACGCAGGCGTCCTCGTGACCGTAGCGGTGTGGAGGGCCTTGGGGTGGTGGGCTCAGGCGACCGTCAGCGGCAACTCGGGGTAATCCAACTCGGCACGGGTAGCACGCCCACGGGCGAGTCGTGCCTTGACGGCGCCGGTGGTGGTGTAGGTGAGCAGGCAGCGGCAGTCGGGCCAGGGGCGGGTGAGCGGGAGGAGGCGACGCGGCCGAGGGCCGGTTCTGCTCGCTGGTCATGCAACTTTGCGATCCGTGGATTTCGGCTGTTCGGCCCACTGTTTGATCGCTTGGATGTGTGCGGGGTGTAGTCCTTGTCGGGGGTTGGGTTGGACGAGCAGTGTTGGTGTTCCTGCTGCGGTGCGGTGGGCTGCCCATTCGTGGTCGAGGGCGGTGAAGTCGTCGTCGATCCAGGCGGCCGGGGTGTCCTTGAGCCACTGGTCGACGTAGTCGCGTTTCCAGAGGTAGCCGTTGGGGCGGCTGGTGGTGATCGGTAGCCGGGGGAGGTCGAGGTGGGGGAAGGCGGGCAGGCCGAGGAGCGGTGCGATGAGTCGGGTGGCGTCTTGGCGCCAGCTTGTGCACCAGGCCGGGGTGACCAGCCCGGTTTCCAGTAGGTCGCGGATCAGTGGGCCGTGTGCGGGGTTGAGCCAGACGGTGACGGGGTCGTCGGTAGCCCGTCCGGTCGGGAGGACGTCGTGGCAGCGGTGGGTGTGAGGGGTGCTGCCGTCGGTGTCGGGGAAGGGTATGAGGACGCCGTCGATATCGAGCAGCAGGTGGGGCGGGGGCATTTCTACCTCCGGGGCTCGTGGGTGAGGGTGTGACGCTCACTGCTTGCGCGCGGCGATCAGAAGGGTGGTCGGCCAGTGGCCGAGGCGGGGGTCGTCGAACTCCTGGGTGTGGTTCAGGGCAAGGCCGGCATCGGCAAGGTGGTCTGCCCAGCGCGCGGCGTCGAACTCCCAACGGTCGAGCGGCAGGCGGGTGTAATCGGGCAGGGTCACGAAGTCCCGCCGGGGGTGGTCGTCTGCGGCCGGTCGGCGGCCCCGGCGTGCGGGGTGCGGCACGGAGAAGGCGAGGGTCCGGCCGGGTTTGAGGTGTGCGGCGATAGCCGGGAGGAGAAGGTTCGGCATGACGAGGCCGATGGCTCCGAACACCGAGTAGATCGCTTCGTATTGCTGCTGGGACGCCTGAAGGAAGTGCAGGGCGTGACCGGCGACGAAGGTGGCGCCACTGATGTGTCCGTAGTGCGAGCGGGCCCTGCGGATCTGCAGGCCGACCAGGTCGACGCCGGTGACGTGGGCGCCGCGGCGGACGGCCAGGTAGGCGATGTTGTGGCCGGGGCCGCAGCCGAGTTCCAGCACCTGGCGCTGGTGCAGGTCGGTGCCGAGGATCTCGTCGCCGGGTCCTTGGCCGGGGCGGGTGGTCCACTCCATGCGTGCCGGGGGCGGAAGCGGCTTGGCGGGGCCGGCGGCGGTGCGCTGGGCAGCGTGGGCGAACCACGGGGACGGGTGGGTGGGCATGTCAGGGTTCCAGCAGTCGTACGGCGTCGTTCAGGTGTCGGCGTACGACCTTGAGGTAGGCGGGATCGGTGGCCGGGTCGTTGACCCAGCGCACGGCCTGTTCCAGGAACCACTCGATGATCCAGACGCGGTGCCAGCCCAACGCCCACGCTTCCGCCGCCAGCCCACCGCGGTCGGCCAGCGCCTCCTGGTGTCCGCCCTCGGCCACGTAGGTCTCCAGGAAGACACGGGTGCGGCCCGTGTCGGGGGCGTCGAGGGTGCCGTGCCAACTGGCCAGGTCCAGCAGGCCGGGGCCGGTGAAGGCACGGGCGAAGTCCAGCAGCCGCCAGCCGGTGGTGCCGATGTGCAGGCTGGTGGGGTGAAACTCCGAGTGCACCCAGCCGAACGGCTCCAGCGTGGCCCCGGCAGCACGCGCCTCCGCGGCGCCGGCGAGGGCGTCCAGGCCACCGGCGACGTCGTGTGTGTCGCTCCAGCGGCCCGCCTCACGCAGTCGTCGCAGGTGGTCGGTGGCGCGGCCGGGCAGTGCCCGCAGGCCCTCCTCGTCGAGCACGGGCACGGCGCCGGCCCTGGGCGCGGCGTGCAGGGTCGCGGCGGCGGCGGCGCCGTCGAGGTCGTTGGCCTCGCGTGTGGCGGGGCCGAGGTCTTCGAGGAACATGCCCAGCCATTCCTTGCGGGTGGTGGAGGCGAAGACCTGGGGAACGGGGATGTCGCGGGCGCGGGCCTGACGCAGGGCACGGTCCTCGGTGTCGAAGGGGCGGGTGGCGTACTTGAAGATGGCGGTGCTGCCGTCGGGGAAGTTCAATCGCTCTACCCCCGACATCGACCACACGCGCACCTCCTCCCGCTTGGCTGCGGGCTGCCCGACGGTGGCGCACAGGTCGGTGAAGAGCTTGGTGATCAGCGTCTCGTCCATGGGTGGGGCTCCGATGGTGAGGTGGAGGGCTTCGGGGCTGGCGAGTGTGCCAGCCCCGAAGCCTGTACTGCGGTGCGAGTTACGCGGCCGGGGTGACGCGGTGGGCGTAGACCTGTTCGATCCAGCCGGTCTTGAAGTCAGCCAGGTCGTCGCGGAAGGCGTTCATGGAGGCGCCGTAGGGCGCGACGACGCCACCGGTCTGGTCGGGCACGGACTGGCAGCCGTGCACCAGTCGGCCGCCGAGCGCGGCGTGGGCCTTGATGGACTCGATGCGGCGGTGCTCGTTGAACCAGCCGCCGTGGTAGACCTCGTCCAGCATCCCGCCCATCTCGTCGTCCAGGTCGAAGACGACGGAGGTGGCGGCGGGGAAGAACCAGCACGGGCCGACGTTGGAGATGTGCCCGTCCAGCTCGACCTTGTTCAGCGCCATCAGCGTGGCGGCCTCGCGCAGCATCCGCAGATGGGCCGGGGTGATCTGCGGCAGCCCGAGGCCGGTCAGGTGCTCTTCGCGGAACAGGTACGCATACACCTCGTACGCCGTCCGCAGCACCAGAGCCGCGTCGGAGGTCGAGGCGGCGTGTTCCTTGATGAACTGCAGCGCCATCTGCTCGACGGCGCTCTCCGTGGTCTCCTGCGCGCCGAGCAGTTGGTCGGTGACCAGTTGCCAGTCGGCGACGAGCCAGGTGTTCGACTCGAACCGGAAGAAGTAATCCGCCGGGTCGATGGTCAGCCGGGTGCCGTCGACCTGGATGCCGGGCAGTCGGCTCCAGCGCTCATCGAGCGCCTGCGGTAAGTCGACCGAAATGGCCGTGGTGTCGATGGTCGTCACTGCGGTCTCTCCGTCTCTCCTCGGGCGGGACCTGAGCAGCGTCACATCGCTCAGGCCGGCGCCTTGCGGATGGTGGGAAGCCGCCCGGCCCAAGCGGGGGAGCGTGGTCGGCGACTGGTGAGTCTCGCACCGGGCGGCCTGCCAATTAGTGAACCGGCCGCTACGCACAGTGGGTACGGTGGAGTGCCGGCTAGGCGGTATACGCGGTTTACAGCCTCGCGATCGGGGAGGGTCGTGAACGCTCCGAAGCAGCCCAACGCCCGCCTCCAGGCGGCCATCGCCGAGGCCGGCTGCACGCTGGACGCCCTGGCGCGCGATGTGCGCCGTGTCGCCGCCGAGAACGGCGAGATCATCCAGACCAACAAGTCCGCGATCTCCCACTGGGCCAACGGCACCCGCAGCCCCACGGGTCAGACGGACCGTTATCTCGCCGAGGCTCTGTCCCGTCGCCTCAGGCGCGTCGTCACCCCGGCAGAGTTCGGCTTCGCCGGCGGCGGTGACGCGGCACTCGACCACGACGCCGATCCCATCGTCGCCGCCGCTGATCTCGGCCGGGCCGACGTCGAGCGCCACCGGCATCTGGCCGTGGCCGCCTTCACTGTCGCCGGAGTGGCGATGCCGCTCGGCTACGACCACGCAGCCGCATCCCGCCTTATGCGCACCCGTACCGGTGGCACCCTGGTCGGCGCAGGAGACGTCGAAGTCGTCCGCCAAATCACCGCCGCCTTCAGCGCCGCCGACGAACGCCTGGGCGGTGGCCACGGACTGACTACCGTCGCCGCCTACCTTGCCGACACCGCCGCCCCCATGCTCCGAGGCCGCTTCCGCAACGACGCCTTACGCCGCGCCGCCTTCGGCGCCGTTGCTGAACTCGCCTACCTCGCCGGCTGGAAGCACCACGATCTCGGCCACGAAGGCACAGCCCAGCGCTACTACCAAGCCGGATACCGCCTGGCCTGCGAAGCCGACCCACACGCCCACGCCGCCTGGATGATGCGCACCCTGGCCCACCAAGCCCTCAGCCTCAAACAACCCCACCACTGCGTGGACCTCGCCGAAGCCGCCCTCGCCACCGGCCTGGGCCACATCGACGGCCAGACCGAAGCCCTGCTGCACATCACCCACGCCCGCGCCTTCGCCGCCACCAAGGAAAAGACCGCCGCTGCACGCGCCCTCCTAGCAGCCGAAGACGCCCTGCTACGCGAGGACAGACCACAGCCCAGCTACTCACTCGTCTCCGGCCCAGCCGCCGGCACCGTCGCCAGCCACACCGCCCGCACCCTCACCGACCTCGCCGACCACATCGGCACCGAACAACAGCACCGCGACGCCCTGGACCGCTGGGACCCCCAGAAGTACAAACGCGTCCACGCCCTCACCCACGCCGACCTCGGCGACAGCCTCGCAGCCCAAGCCCGCGCCGACGAAGCCATCGCCGCCTGGAGCACCGCACTGGACCTGATGGACGGCATGACCTCCGAACGCACCCGAAAAGCCATCGTTTCGATCCGCCCCACCCTGGCGATCTACCAACGACGAAGAGTTCCCGGCGCCGCCGATCTCGCCCACCGCGCCCGCGAGGCGCTGATTTAGCATGCCGTCCAGTTCGCCCGACGAAGGGATCACCGTGGCTCAGCCCGATACCAACTCCCCTCCCCGCCCCCTCAAGCCCGCCACCGAATCCATGACCCTGCTCGTCGCCGCAGTCATCCTCCACGACAAGACCGCCAACCGCGTCCTGCTCCTCCAGCGCGGCCCCAACGCCAAGTTCGCCCAGGGCAAGTGGGACCTCCCCGTCGGCAAGGCAGATCCCGGCGAGCCCATCACCCACGCCGCCGTACGCGAGCTCTACGAAGAAACTGGTGTCACGGTCAAACCGGAGCAGCTCCGTGTCGCCCACATCATTCACGGAGCCTGGGGCGTCGAAGCCCCCAACGGCTTCCTCACCGTTGTCTTCACCGCGCACGAATGGGCCGGCGAGCCGGAAAACCGCGAGCCGCAGAAGCACGCCCAGGTGCGCTGGATCCACACCAGAAGCCTCCCCGAGGAGTTCGTCGAGAGCACCGACAGCGCCCTCCGCCAATACCTAGAGAACGGCCCACAGGTCTCTCTTCACGGCTGGGAGTGACAGGCCGACCTGTCAATGTGCCTCACACGGCGGAAGGAGCCAACAAGGGGAGTCCATCGTTGCCCGCCTTCCTCATGACGTCTCGGCTGCGGCACTCAACCAGCACGCCCTCTACTGCATCGCGCGATAGCACACGGATGCTGGACGGGCGCCAAGTCGCTGTCCTCGCGCCCTTCACAACCGGCAACGCGGCCACGCCGACATCGGCCCGCCCTCAGGCAGGGAGGCCCCTCCTGAACACCACAGCTTGGCCGTCCCGACTGCTTGTCATCGACGTCGAAGGCGACGGCAACCAGCCCACCCGACCTGGTCGAGGTCGCCGCCCTACCGCTACGTGCCGGCACACCGGACGTCACCACCGCCGGCTGGTGGCTGATCCGACCGCCCCGCCCCGTCACCGGCCACGCCAGCCGAATCCACGGCATCACCAACCACCAGCTCGCCACCTGCCCGGCCTGGGCAGACGTCGCCGACGAGGTACGCGACACCCTCCACGGAGCGTGGTTCGCCGCCCACAACGCAAGCACCGACTACCAAGTCCTCGCCCGCCACCTGCCCGGCTGGGAACCGGCAGGAGTGCTCGATACCCTGCGCCTGACCCGCCACACCTACCCCGACGCCCCCGGACACGGTCTGGACGCGCTCATCGAGCACCTCGGGCTGGACGTGAGCCGGGCCCCCGCGCAGCGACACCGGGCCACCTTCGACGCCTACGCCGCCGCGCAGTTGCTGCTCCTCGCCGCCGCCCACTACGCCACCTGGCAGGAACTGATCTCCGCCGCAATCCCGCCCGGGCCGGACCCAGCGTCTCGGTTGTCGGCTCATCAGGGATCATGGCTCAGCCCGAGACCGTTCGAATCCCACATCCGTTCGTGGCTCCGCCAACTCGTCGGCGGCCACGCGCCTGTGCAGAATGCGCACAACCAGGCCCAGGCACAAGCCTCCGTGCTCCGCGCGTGGGAGTCGTCGTAGATCGTCGGCGTGCTCCAGACCCCGGACTATGCCCGCGCCGTCCTGTCCCGCGCTGTCGAACCGCACCGCTCGCCCCGCTACATCAAGGAGGCCGTGCGGACGCGAATACGGCGACAGAAACTGCTCTACCAGCCCGGACGTCGCTACCACATCCTGTTGTGGGAAGGCGTGCTGCGTACGCTGCTCTGCCCGCCGGCGGTGCTAGCCGCCCAACTGGACCGGCTCGCCGGCGTCATCGGCCTGGACACCGTCGAGCTGGGCATCGTGCCCTTCACTGCCACCCTCAAGCAGCCACCCGCCGTCGGCTTCTGGATCTACGTCGACCGGCAGGTGATCGTCGAGACCTGGCACGCCGAGCTGTGGCTCGATGACGCCGAAACCGTCGCAATGCACCTGAGAGCGTGGGAGGCACTGCGCGACTCCGTCCTCTACGGCACCGATGCACACCGGACCATCGCCCGCGCACGCACGCACTCGGCCCGCCGTGAGACGAAGGACACGCGCTTCCTGGCCGCGGTCCATGCGGAGGGAGCCACCATGGTCGACCACCCCGGCTCTACCCGCCCAGTCGGCGACCACCCCCTCTTCCACGCCCCGAGGGAGCTGATCCCCCACTACCCTGTCGCCCAGGATCCCGCCCTCGGGGACTGCCGCGGCGCCGCACGCGTGCACGCCAGCACGCTCAAGCTGCCGGTCTGGCACCGCCCCGAGGACTCCGCCCTCGCCGGCGCCTACGCCGCGGCGCTGGCCAAAGTCGCCCGCCACTACAAGGACCTGCTGTGATCGCACCAGCCGCACCAGTCGACGCCGCCCTGCTCCAGGCGCTCACCACCACCGCTGACGCCGACGGCATCACCAAGCACGTCGTCGGCGCGGTTCTGGCCGACCCCGCCGGCCGGGTCCTGCTCCTGCACCGGCCCCCCAGCGACTTCCTCGGCGACCTGTGGGAGCTGCCCTCCGGCGGCGTCGAGAACGGCGAAACCCTCCTCGACGCCGTGCACCGGGAAGTCGCCGAAGAGACAGGGCTACCCGTCACCGGTATCAGCAGCTACCTGGGACATTTCGACTACACCTCAGGCTCGGGGCGGAAGACCCGCCAGTTCAACTTCGCCGCTGCTGCCGTCGGCTCCGATGTACGGCTCACCGAGCACGACGCCTACGAATGGGCCGACACCACCTCGCAGCACAAAACCTCGGAAGCCGTCCGGACAGTGCTGGCTACCTGGCACCAGCACCACCCCGTCGAAGGCGGCTGCCCGAATCGCCACCGCGCTCCCCGCACATCCCGGTAGCGTCACCTCACGCACCAGACCCGATGACCACGAAGCGGCCCCATGACCGCAGGGTCCCCACGCGACACCCTGTACAGAACACGGAGCACCCCCCCATGCGCGACACCTGGGAGACCATCGAACGGCTTGTCGAGTGGCTCGACGCGGAAAGCGGCGTCTCACCCGAGATGGCCCGCCTCCTGCGCGTACTGAAGATCAGCGAGGAGGCCGGCGAGGTCGCCGAGGCCATCCACGGGGTAACCGGCTCCAACCCCCGCAAGGGCAACAGCCACACCTGGGACGATGTCCAGGCCGAACTCTGCGACGTCATCTTCACCAGCATGGTCGCCCTACGGACCATCACCCCGGAAGCCGAGAAGATCTTCGCCGAACGCCTCCACCACGTCGCAGAGCGTTCCTTGAACCGCTGAGCGACTCAGGTCCCGTGCGGAGGTAACTGGTGCCGCACCAGAAATTTCGCGGAGCGCCCCCGCTGTTCCGGAACCCGGCGCCAGCGCGCCGGGGCACGGACTCTCCGCCCGACCCGCCCTCCGCGGCAGTGCCGATGATCCCATGACACCCGGTCAGACACCGACAAGCGTGTCCTAGGGTGAGCTGGCCTTCAACATTCGCCACTGGGACGGGCTCAGCGCGCCGAGGTCATCCTGATGGCCTTGGCTCAGCCCTTCGCGTCCCGCGTCATCCGCCGTCAGGCGCCGGGATCTGAAGCCAGCCGCGGCGCACGTGCTCGAACTTCCCGGGCGGGAGGTCGACGTCCATCGGGCCCAGTTCGTGCAGGCCGTGGTGGAGCAGGCACAGGTACCGCAGAGGGCTGGCCCTTTTTCGCGCCGGTGGTGATGACGAGTCGCTTGGCGATGTCGCGCAGGCTCATCTCCTGGTCGCGCAGGTGGAGGGCCGTGGAGAGCATGTCGTCGTCGGTGACGCCCGCGCCGCCGATGGTCTTGCCGCGTTTGCGCGTCGCCTGGGCCGCGATCACGCGGACCGCGCAGGGCTGGGCACCGGCAGCAGCGCCGTACGGGTGTGGCCTTCGGCGGTCTCGCGGGGGCACCGCAACCTAGCGAGGGGGCAGAAGCGTGGCCGCGTGATCGGGCACGTACCTCTGGAGGTCTCTTGGGGGCCGCCGGTACCCGGTGGGCGCTGGCCGTGGCGGCAGCCGCAGCCGCGGCGGTTCGACCTCGCCGTAAGGCACGGTGGACAGCAGATGGGCGATCATGTTGATGCGTGCCGCGCGCTTGTCGTCGCTGTCCACGACGTACCAGGGTGCCTCCGGGATGTCAGTGCGCGTGAACATCTCGTCCTTCGCCCGGGAGTACGCCTCCCAACGGGTGAAGGACTCCAGATCCATCGCGGAGAGCTTCCAGCGTCGCGTCGGATCGTCCAGCCGCCTACGCAACCGCGACTCCTGCTCCGCGTCACTCACCGAGAACCAGTACTTGCGCAGCAGAATCCCGTCCTCCACCAGCATCCGCTCCACGACGGGGCACTGATGCATAAAGCGCTGATACTCCTCTGGCGTGCAGAAGCCCATGACGCGCTCGACGCCGGCCCGGTTGTACCAGCTGCGGTCGAACAGCACGATCTCTCCCGCAGCCGGAAGCTGCTCCACGTACCGCTGGAAATACCACTGAGTGCGCTCACGCTCCGTGGGCACCGGCAGGGCGACGATACGGGCGACGCGCGGGTTGAGGTGCTCGGTGACCCGCTTGATCGTGCCGCCCTTCCCAGCCGCGTCACGCCCCTCGAAGACCACCACAAGCCGCTCGCCCTCGGCCCGCACCCACTCCTGGAGCTTGACCAGCTCGGTCTGGAGGCGGAAAAGCTCATTGCCGTACACAGCCCTCGGCAGGCGGCCAGGCACCCCACCGTCTGACCGCGCACCCCCTTCCATCCCCTTCTTCCCGCGCATCCCGCTCGCCTCCCGCTGCTTTCTCCTGGACGAACCGGCGGACGGATTCAGCATGACCGGTCCATCGACGGCACGCCCGCCGAGCCTCGCGCGGTGTGCGTTTGTCATGCGTCCTGTGATGGCGAGGATGACCTCTGTGAAGGGGGCGGTGTCGGGGCCAGGGTCGCAGGCGTCCGGTGGAACTGGGCCCGGAGAGAACGGGACCTGCCACTCCAGCGCCGCGAGGGCCAGCTCCGGGTCGGGTCGAAGGCCCGCGCCGATGGCCTGGGTGTGCCGCTGGTCTTGTGCGTCGCAACCCCGGAGGTCCGGACTCGTCGTCCTGGCCGTCGCGGTGGACACCGAAGGGTCCACGACCCGGCTCGCCGGGCCGGATGCCGAGCTGGGCGACGCCGCCCTTGCTGGGATGCGGTCCGGGGATCATGCATGTGCCGGTGGCTTTCTCGACGACTCGCGACAGAACTTGTTGACGGTCGCGGGAGGCGTCAGCCGAACCGGGATGTCGATGTCGACGAGTTCGGGTTCTGGCTCAACTTCCGTGAAGCGGTCGCTCTCCGTCACGCGAGCAGGACGCGTTTACGGAGGAGCCGGAAGCCGGCTCGGCCGAACATCTGCCGTTTGAGCATCTTGATGCGGTTGACGTGTCCTTCGACGACGCCGGAGTTCCAGTGCAGGGTGAGGCCCGCGGTGACGGCGTCGAGATCGCGTTCGAGGCCGTTGATGAACGTGTGCATGCTGGGCAAGTCGTCGGTGCGGACCGCCGCTATCCACTCGCGGAGCTGGTGGCCCTGGAGCTGGGTGAGCATCTGAGCGAAGGCGCGGACATGGCTGGTCAGAGCGTCCAGTTCAGGGCAGTGCGCCAGGACGGACTTGAGTTTGAGTCGGTCCGTCTCCGGAAGGGCGTCGGGGTGGGTGAGGATCCACCGGGTGACCGTCCGGGGCGTGGGCGGGTGGGTCGCCGTTCGCGAGGGGCTGCGGAAGGGCCGGAGGTAGGCACGCACGGTTCCGTATCCGCCGGCGTATCCGTGAGCCTTGATCTCCTCCCAGAGCGTCCACGCGTTCGTGCAGCCTTCCGCCCACCGCTCATGCAGGTAGGGCTTGAAGTCATCGAGCCTCGTCGGCCGGTTCTGCCACTGCCCTTGGAAGAGGTCTTCCGGGGCGGCAGCGTCAGCGAGGCGTTTGACCGTCCGGTGTGTCATGTGGAGTCGGCGGCCGATGGCCCGTCTGCTGAGACCTTCGGCCAGCAGCGCCTGGACGATCGCGTGTTTCTCGCGTGTGCGGTCGGCGAACCGGTGGCCTGTCGGCCAGGGCGATTTGTTCTGCCCGTCAGGTTGCCGAGGGTTCTTGGCCGCGTCGCGTCGAGGCAGGGTGAACGGTGCCCGTAGACAGGATCGATGACGCGACACACATCGTTCGGCGGCTTCGCCGAGGTTGTGCCAGAGGTGGAAGCGGTCCGCGACCTGGAGAGCCGTCGGGGCCCCGGCCCGCGCTCCCTCGGCGAAGAAGGGGGCGCGGTCCCGGCAGACCACCTCGATGCCGGGACGTTCGCTGAGCCAGGCCGCCAGCGTTGCCGACTCGCGGTCCGGCAGCAGATCCACAGGGCGCCTGGTCTCGACGTCGACCAGCACCGTCCCGTAGACCCTGCCCTTGCGCATCGCGTACTCGTCGACGCCGACCACCCGCGGGGCCGGAGGCTGAGGCTCGGGCAGGGCGTCGACCAGCCGCAGCACGGTGCTGCGGCTGACGGATACCCCGACGACCCGGGCCATCCGTGCGCCGGCCCGGCCGGCGAGCGCGAGGCCGACCGCGGCCAGCGTCGAGCGCAGGCGCTCGCTCCACCGGCTGTGCCGCCGGGTCAGCCCCGGCACCTGCTCGACGAACGTCCGCCGTCCGCACGAAGCGTTCGGGCAGAAGAACCGGCGGACAAGCAAGCTCAGCACCACCCGCCGCCCCGCCGTGGGCACGTCGGCCGGAAACCGCAGGTAGGAGCTGTGCACCCGCCCCGACCAGGTTCCGCAGTCCGGACACGTCGAGCCGGCCGTCGTCCGGCGGGCCTCGATCCGTATCGCCTCGTTGTTCACGTCCACCGACAGCACCGCAACGTCCGCGATCGACGAGAACAGCAGCTCCTCCAACCGGAGCACCGTCTCTTCCACGGCGCCGAACTGTCGACCACACCAAGATCACCACTGATCATTTTCGGGCAACTTCCCGAAGGTCAGCTCCAGCCTCGGTCGTCACTCAGCGTCGGGCTTCACGGAAGTTGAGCCAGAACCCGAGTTCGGGAGGCGGTTGCGCGGACCGCCGTTCGTCGGCGGTGGTGCGGTTCCGACCACGCTCCTGCCCCTGTAGCCGGCGCTTTTCGTCCGCGTCGACGGCGGCGGCGGTCGGCCGGCTCAGGGGCGCCGCCTCCCAGTGCCGTCCGCTGTGGCCGGGGCAGTCAGCCGTGGTGCCTCCGGAACCCGTCAAGAAAGGCTGCCGCTCGACGTCGACAGAGCCAGCCCTGGCGTCGACCGCGCGGCGGTGGGAGTCCCGCACGGCCGCTCACAGCGGCCGGGCGGTGTGTGGCTGTCCGCGTTGACCCACGCCGCCGCGTCCGCCGCCGCGGCGTGCCCCCACAGCTCGCCCTCTACGCCGGCGGTGGCCGCCCGCAGCGCACCGACGAGTTCGTACTGCCCGGCCGGCCGCCCCGGCGGGAACCACTCGGCGACGGCGTCACGCAGGGCAGCGAACGTGTCCGGGATGAAGGGTTCAACCGCAGTGGCCATGGATTCCAGCGTGCTCAACAGGCCCACCAGAGGCGATACGGGCTCGTTTCCGTACTGTTCGCCCGTTCGGCGGCGCGCATCTCGCCCGGCGGGCCGAGGGCCCGGACTATAGCCGTGACGGAACCCCTCCCGTACACCCCTCCGTACCTCTCTCGACAGGAGACCCGTGATGGCCGCTCCCACCACCGCGCGTACTGCCCGCGACCTCATGCACGAAGGCTGCGAGTGCATCGACTCGACCGAGTCCGTCGCCACCGCCGCCGCGAAGATGCGCTCCATGGACATCGGCTGCCTGCCGGTGTGCGGCCAGGACGGCAAGCTCGCCGGCATGATCACCGACCGCGACATCGTCGTGGAGTGCGTCGCCAAGGGCCGCGACCTGAGCACCTGCATGACCGGCGAGCTGGCCGCGGGCCGACCGGTGTACGTGGACGCCGGCACCCCGGTCGACGAGGTGCTGCGCACGATGGAGCAGCACCAGGTGCGCCGCCTCCCGGTCATCGAGAACCATCGGCTCGTCGGCATGATCAGCGAGGCCGACCTGACCAGGGGGCTGACGGACGAGCAGATGGCGGCCTTCTGCCGCGGCGTGTACGGGGGCGGCCACCACTGACCTCCGTACCGCCGGCGCTAGCCCCGTCGGCGTCACCCCTCCGGGGTCACCGCGCAGCATCGCGTACTCCCCGCAGCGCACCGCCACTACCCGAGGGCGCAGTACGCGATCGGCCCACCAGCGCCCCCGCCTGCTGGCCCAGGCATGCTCCACGAGCGCGCCAGGCCCCGGGCCGTCTGCGCGGAACCAGCCGGTCCGCGGCGCGCTGCGGATGGCACCGGCAGCGACGAAATCGATCACCACGACTCGGGACCTGCGGCCGCTCTGCGGCGGTGCGTTATCACGCACTCATAGACCGACATTAGGAAACCGGCGCCCCTGGGGATCCACCCTTGACGCGTCCTTGACGCCACCGCGCGTACTCCTGGCGCATCCTGGCCGCTCGCCGGTGTCCCACGCCGGGTTGCCCTCGGTACGCACTCCGAGCGGTGACCGATCCGCAGGCACCGTGCGCGGTTCCCGGTACGCCTTGCCGGTGATCGTGCCGGTGCGGCGACGGCGTCTGCGACGGGGCGCGGCCCGCGCGTGGTACGGCTGGACACGGTCGTCGGCGTGTGCCGGACGACAAGTGCCGGCACCGCCCCCAGGAGATCGTCGATGGCCGATGTGGTCTTCGTTGCCGTGACCGTCGCGTTCTTCAGCCTGCTGGTCCTGGTGGTGAAGGGGGCCGAGCGCCGGTGAACGCGGAGAACACGGTCGGTCTGATCGTTTCGGCCGGACTGCTGGTCTACCTCTTTCTTGCCCTGCTGTTCCCGGACCGGTTCTGATGAGCGACGCCGCCGCCGGGCTGACGGCGATCGGTGTGCTGGTGGTGGCGCTGGCGGTGGCGCATGTGCCGATGGGCGAGTACATGGCGCGGGTGTACACCAGCCGGCGGCACCTGGCCGTCGAGCGGTTGCTGTACCGGGTCGTGCGGGTGGCCCCGGACAGCGAACAGCGGTGGACCGCATACACGCTGTCGCTGCTGGGGTTCTCCGCGGTCTCGGTGCTCTTCCTGTACGCCTTCCTGCGCATCCAGGGCGTGCTCCCGCTGTCGCTGGATTTCGGTGCGGTCCCGCCCGCCGGGGCGTTCAACACCGCCGTGTCGTTCGTAACGAACACGAACTGGCAGTGGTACGCCGGAGAGTCCACGCTGGGGTACCTCGTGCCGATGGCCGGGCTGGCGGTGCAGAACTTCCTGTCGGCGGCGGTCGGCCTGGCGGTGGCGGTGGCGCTCGTACGCGGGCTGACCCGCTCCCGTACCGACCAGCTCGGCAACTTCTGGGTCGACTTGGTGCGCGGCACGGTGCGCATCCTGCTGCCGTTGGCCTTCGTGGCGGCGATCGTGCTGGTCGCGGGCGGTGTGGTGCAGAACTTCTCCGGCCCTCAGGACGTGCGTACGCCGGGCGGAGGGACACAGGCACTCGTCGGGGGCCCGGTCGCCTCACAGGAGTCGATCAAGGAGCTGGGCACGAACGGGGGCGGGTTCTTCAACGCCAATGCGGCACACCCCTTCGAGAACCCGAACCCCTTCACCAACCTCTTCGAGATCTTCCTCCTGCTGCTCATCCCGAGCGCCCTGCCCCGTACCTTCGGGCGGATGGCCGGCAGCACCTGCCAGGGGTGGGCGATCCTGGCCGCGATGGCGGTCCTGTGGGCGGGCGGCCTGGCGGCGGTGACCGCCGTCGAGGCCGCGCATCCGGGCACTGTGCCGCAGGCCGTGGGAGCCTCCCTCGAAGGCAAGGAACAGCGCTTCGGTGTGTGGAATTCGGCGCTGTATGCCAACGCGACGACCATGACCTCCACCGGGGCGGTGGACTCGTCCCACGACAGCTACACCGCCCTGGGCGGCGGCGTGCTGCTGCTGAACATGCTGCTGGGCGAGGTGTCGCCGGGCGGAGTCGGATCGGGTCTGTACGGGATACTGATCATGGCCGTACTCGCGGTGTTCCTGGCCGGACTCATGGTGGGCCGCACACCCGAGTACCTGGGCAAGAAGATCCGCGGGCACGAGATCACGTACGTCGCGCTGTACGTCCTGGCGATGCCGCTCGCAGTGCTCCTGGGCACCGGCCTGGCCCTCGGCTTCCCCGAGCCACGCAAGTCCATCCTCAACCCCGGCCCACACGGCCTGTCCGAGGTGCTGTACGCCTTCACCTCAGCCGGGAACAACAACGGCAGCGCATTCGCCGGACTGGGCTCCGGCACCGACTTCTACAACGCGGCGCTCGGGCTGGCGATGCTCGTCGGCCGTTTCCTGCCGATCGTCTTCACGCTCGCGCTCGCCGGCTCCCTGGCGCGGCAGCGCCCGGTCCCCGTCGACGAGGGCACCCTGCCGACCCACCGCCCGCTCTTCGTCGTCCTGCTGATCGGCGTCGTGACCATCGTGGCCGGCCTGTCCTTCTTCCCAGCGCTCGCGCTGGGCCCGCTCGCGGAAGGGCTGGCATGACCCCGGCAACGCCCCCGCCGGAGGAGGTGCGCCGGGTCTCGGCCGGGCTCTTCAACCCGCGGCAACTGCTGATCTCCCTGCCGGACGCGTTCCGGAAGCTGGACGTACGCCACATGGTGCGGGCCCCGGTGATGTTCGTGGTGTGGGTAGGCTCCATCCTCGCCACGGTCTTCGCCATCCGGCACGCCAGTGTCTTCTCCGTGGCCACCGCGGTATGGCTGTGGGCGACGGTGGTCTTCGCCAACCTCGCCGAGGCCGTCGCCGAGGGCCGCGGGCGCGCGCAGGCGGCCACGCTGCGCAAGGCCAAGCAGGAGACGGTCGCACGACGACTCGGCGCAGACGGCACCGAGGAAGAGGTGCCGGGGACGCAGTTGCGCGTGGGCGACCTGGTCGTCGTCGAGGCCGGCCAGATCGTGCCCGGCGACGGCGAGGTGACCGAAGGCATCGCCAGCGTCGACGAGTCGGCCATCACCGGGGAGTCGGCGCCCGTCATCCGCGAGTCCGGCGGCGACCGTTCCGCGGCCACCGGAGGCACCAAAGTGCTCTCCGACCGGATCGTCATCCGCATCGCCGTCAAACCCGGCGAGAGCTTCATCGACCGGATGATCGCCCTGGTGGAGGGCGCCGTCCGGCAGAAGACGCCCAACGAGATCGCCCTCAACATCCTCCTGGCCTCACTGACGATCGTCTTCCTGCTGGCCGTGACCACGCTCCAGCCGCTGGCGGCCTACTCCGGGCGCCAGCAGCCGATCGTCGTCCTCGTCGCCCTGCTCGTGTGCCTGATCCCCACGACCATCGGCGCGCTGCTGTCCGCGATCGGGATCGCCGGCATGGACCGGCTCATCCAGCGCAACGTGGTGGCCATGTCCGGCCGCGCCATCGAAGCCGCCGGGGACGTGAACACCCTGCTGCTCGACAAGACCGGCACCATCACCCTCGGCAACCGGGAGGCCGCCGCCTTCGTACCCGTCGGCGACATCTCCCGCACGGCCCTGGCCGACACCGCCCAGTTGGCCAGCCTCGCCGACGAGACACCCGAGGGCCGGTCCATCGTGGTGCTGGCCAAGGAGCGCTACGGCCTGCGGGCCCGTGAGGAAGGCGCCATCCAGGACGCCCGCTTCGTGCCGTTCTCCGCCCATACCCGGATGTCCGGCGTGGACCTGGACGACCGCCGGGTACGCAAGGGCGCCGCCGCCGCGGTGCTGAGGTGGGTGCGCGAGAACGGCGGCCACCCCCCGGCCGATGTCGGCGCCGTCGTGGACGGGATCAGCGCCGAAGGCGGCACCCCGCTCGTCGTCGCCGAACATCTGGTGCACGAACCGGCGCGGGTGCTGGGCATCATCCACCTCAAGGACATCGTCAAGGCGGGGCTGCACGACCGGTTCGAGGAACTGCGCGCGCTCGGCATCCGCACGGTGATGATCACCGGGGACAACCCGGCCACCGCCAAGGCCATCGCCCGCGAGGCCGGCGTCGACGACTTCCTCGCCGAGGCCACGCCCGAGGACAAGCTGGCCCTCATCAAGTCCGAACAGACCGGCGGCCGGCTCGTCGCGATGACCGGTGACGGCACGAACGACGCCCCGGCGCTGGCCCAGGCCGACGTGGGCGTCGCCATGAACGCCGGCACCACGGCCGCCAAGGAGGCCGGGAACATGGTCGACCTGGACTCCAACCCCACGAAGCTCATCGAGATCGTGGAGATCGGCAAACAACTCCTCATCACACGAGGCGCGCTCACCACCTTCTCCATCGCCAACGACGTCGCGAAGTACTTCGCGATCATCCCCGCGATGTTCGCCGCCGCCTTCCCGCAGCTCGACGACATCAACGTCATGCGGCTGGCCACCCCCGAATCCGCGATCCTCTCCGCCGTCGTCTTCAACGCACTGATCATCGTCGCGCTGATTCCGCTCGCGCTGCGCGGGGTCCGCTACAAGCCGACGAGCGCCGGGGCCATGCTGCGACGCAACCTCGGCCTGTACGGACTCGGCGGCATCATCACGCCGTTCATCGGCATCAAGCTCATCGACCTCGTCGTCTCACAGCTCCCGGGCCTGTGAAGGGGGTACACGAGTGATCACCAGCTTCCTCCGACAGGCCGCGGCAGGACTGCGCGTACTACTGGCCCTGTCCGTGGTCGTCGGCGCGCTCTACCCGCTGGCCGTCTGGGCCATCGCGCATCTCGCCTTCCCCGGGCAGGCCAACGGCTCGAAGGTCACCGCCCACGGCCGTACGGTCGGCTCCTCGCTGCTCGGGCAGGACTTCACCGGCCGGCGATGGTTCCATTCCCGGCCTTCGGCGGCCGGCTCAGGAGGCGGCTACGACACACTGGCCTCCGGGGCCTCCAACCTCGGGCCGACGAACGGGAAACTCCTCACCCAGGTCCGGCAACGCCGGGCGGCAGCCGCCACCTGGAACGGGACAACCCCCTCGCGCGTACCAGCCGATGCCCTTACCGCGTCCGGCAGCGGCCTCGACCCGCACATCTCCCCGGCGTACGCCCGCCAGCAGGCAACGCGGGTGGCCACCGCCCGGGGCCTGACCGACCGGCAAGTCCATGACCTGGTCGACGGCCACATCGATGGACGAGTCCTCGGCTTCCTCGGCGAACCACGCGTCAACGTCCTGGAACTCAACCTCGCGCTGGAACGACTCGCCCGGAAGGGATGAAGACGACCATGCCGCACGGAAGCCTGCGCGTCTACCTCGGGGCCGCTCCGGGTGTGGGCAAGACGTACGACATGCTCGCCGAAGGCCGCCGCCGGGCCGACCGGGGCACGGACGTGGTCATCGGGTTCGTCGAGGACTATGGACGGGCCCTGACCCGGAAGATGGCCGAAGGGCTCGAGACCGTACCCCGCAGGACCATGACCTACCGCGGCGCCACGTTCACGGAAATGGACCCCGACGCCGTCCTGACCCGGCACCCCGAGGTCGCTCTCGTCGACGAACTCGCTCACACCAACGTCCCCGGCTCCCGTCACGAGAAGCGGTGGCAGGACATCGAAGACCTCCTTGACGCGGGCATCGACGTCATCTCGACCGTCAACATCCAGCACCTCGAATCGCTCAACGACATCGTCGAGCAGATCACCGGCATTCGCCAGCAGGAGACGGTTCCCGACGACGTCGTCCGCCGCGCCGACCAGATCGAGTTCGTCGACATGTCCGCCGAGGCACTGCGCCGCCGCATGAGCCACGGCAACATCTACCCGCCCGAGAAGGTCGAAGCCGCTCTCGCTCACTACTTCCGCGCCGGCAACCTCACCGCCCTCCGTGAGATCGCCCTGCTCTGGGCAGCCGACCGCGTCGAAGAAGCACTGATGCGCTACCGCCAGGACCACGACATCCACAAGCCCTGGCACACCCGAGAACGCCTCCTGGTCGCCCTCTCCGGCGGCCCCGAAGGCGACACCCTCATCCGCCGGGCCAAACGCATCTCCGCACGCAGTGCAGGCGGCGAGTTCCTGGCCGTCCACGTCCAGCCGAGCGACGGGCTCACCAGCGCCTCCCCGCAACTACTCGCCCGTCAGCGAGAACTGGTGGCAGAACTCGGCGGCAGCTTCCACACCGTCACCGGCGACGACCCCGCCCAGGCCATCCTCTCATTCGCCCGCAAGGTCAACGCCACCCAGATCGTCGTCGGCGCCACACGACGCAGCCGCCTCAAACGACTGATCAGCCGCGGCTTCGGTGAAGTCCTCATCGAGGGTTCGGGCGACGACATCGACGTCTACGTCGTCACCCATGCCGAAGCCGCCCACGGCCGCTGGCTGCGCCACCGCCGCACCCATACCCAGGAGAACGACACCGCCGGATCGTGATCACGCCGAACGCGGTGCTGGCCGGCCACCGCGGGTCAGGGACGTGTCAAAGGTGCCCGGGGATGCATCAGGGACCCGCTAAGGGCCCTCGTAGGTGCAACTCCTACGAGGTTGTCTACCGGTATCCGTTCTATTCGCCAGCCCTCTCGTGCCGCGAAGGTGCATCGCCATGAGTGACCCCGCCTTCGGCTACCTGGTGCCGACCTTGATCAAGGTACTCGTGTGACGGGTGATGGTCAGCAGGGCAAGGCTGCCCGTCGTGTTCTGCCCGGCCTGTGGATTGCCACGGCGGCTCTGCTCGTCACGGGCTTCGCCCTGGAGTCGGTCTGGATCTTCTCACTCGGGGCCTGGGCATTCATGGTCGCCCTGGTCACCCGGTGGTTCCTCGACCTCTGAGGGCGGCTCAGCTCATCGCCGCGAATCTCTCCACCTTCTGGGTAGGTCCGGTGATGATGATGACGTCGTCCTTCTCCACAACCGTCTCAGCCGTGGCGTACGTGAAGTCCTGGCCCGGCCGCTTGATACCGACGACCGTGACGCCGTACTCGCTGCGCACCCGGGTCTCGCCCAGCGGGAGTCCGGTGGACGCCTGCGGGGCCACCGTCTTGGCCAGCGCGAAGTCGTCGTCAAACTGGATGAAGTCCAGCAGGCGGCCGGTCACCAGGTGGGCGACGCGCTCTCCCATCTCGTGCTCCGGCAGCACCACGTGGTGAGCGCCGATGCGTTCGAGGATCTGCGCGTGCTGCCGGCTGATGGCCTTGGCCCAGATGTTAGGGACCTCGAACTCCAGAAGGTTGGAGGTGACCAGGATGGACGCCTCGATCCCGGTCCCGATGCCGACGACCACGTGCGTGAACTCGTGAATGCCGAGTTGCTGCACCGTCTGTGGATCGGTGCAGTCGGCGACCACCGCATGCGTGAGCTGGTCGCTGAAACGCTGGATGCGTCGCGAGTCGGTGTCGACGCCCAGGACGTCCCAGTCGCGGCGCATCAGCTCGTTGGCCAGAGAGCCGCCGAACCGGCCCAGGCCGATCACCGCGATGCGGTCGTCGGAGGGGAGGGCGTACTGGGCGGCGAGACGCCTGCCGCGTCGCCGGCGCAGATGGTGCAGATAGGTACTCATGACCGTCCGTCATCCAATAATCGGGCGTTCTTCGGGAAGGTGGTAGCGGCGGGTGCGCTCGCGCAGAGCCAGCGCCGAGACGAGAGTGATCGGCCCGATCCGGCCGATAAACATGAGCAGGATGAGGACCACCTGCCCGGCCCCGGGAACCTCCGCGGTGATCCCGGTGGACAGCCCGACCGTGCCGAAGGCCGAGACCACCTCGAACAGCACCCGCTCGAAGGCGGCGTCCATCATCGTCAGCAGGGTGATGGACGCCGCTATGACCAGACCGATGCCCAGCAGGGCCACGGTCAGTGCCTGCCGCAGCACGCTGGGCGCGAGCCGGCGTCCCATCGCCTCCGCGGCAGGCTCACCGCGTACCTCGGCGAGGATGGCAACGCCGAGCACGGCGAAGGTGGTCACCTTGATGCCGCCCGCGGTACCCGCGCTGCCACCGCCGATGAACATCAGCACGCAAGTCACCAGCAGCGTGGAGGACTGCAGCGCACCGGTATCGATGGCGTTGAAGCCGGCGGTGCGCGACATGGCGGAGTGGAAGAAGCCCTGCAGCAGCTTCTCCCCCGCACCGTACGGACCGAGGGTGCCCCGGTTGGACCATTCGAGGGCGAACGTCAGCACGGTGCCGGCGGCCAGGAGCACCGCCGAGGTGAGCAGGGTGAGCTTCGTGTGCAGCGACCAGTTGCGCCGCCCGGTGCGCCGACGGCGCTCACGGTGGCGCAGCACTTCCAGCAGGACCGGAAAGCCCAGGCCACCGAGGATCACGGCGGCGGCTACGGGGAGGAGGATCCAGGGGTCGTCGGAGTAACCGCTGAGGCTGTCGGCATGCAGGCCGAAGCCGGCGTTGTTGAAGGCGGAGACGGCGTGGAAGAAGCCCGAGTAGACGGACTCGCCGATACCGCGGTCGTAGCCGAACCGCAGCCGCAGCGCCAGCAGCGCACCAACGGACAGTTCCACGATCAGGGTGGTGCCGGCGACGCCGAGCAGCACCCGGCGTACGTCCCCCATGCCCAGCGACTTCGTCTCCGCCTGCGCAGTGAGCTGCAGCCGCAGCCGCAGCCGACCGGAGACCAGCAGCGCCAGCAGCGACGCCAGCGTCATGATCCCGAAACCGCCGACTTGGATCAGCGCGAGGATCACCCCCTCGCCGAAGCCGCTCCAGTGCGTGCTGGTGTCGACCACCGCCAGCCCCGTGACGCACACCGCGGAGGTGGCGGTGAACAGCGACGTGAGCAGGCCGCTGCCGGTACGGTCCTCGGCGGCCACGGGCAGCGACAGCAGCACCGCGCCGAGCATGATCACGGCTCCGAACGCCACCGCGACCAGACGGGCCGGATGCGCGGCCAGCACCGTGCGCCCGAACGCACCCAGGCGCTTCAGCACCTCGCCGCCACTCCCTCTCCTGCCACGAACGGAATCCAGCATGGTCCGCTGCCCCGTCGGCGCCACCGCAGGACTCCCGCGCACCTTAACCCGCGTGCCCGACCCGGCACCCCGATGGCGGCGAGGGGGGCGTCCCAAGGAGTAGCCGTCGACGGCGCACCTCGCCGACCTTCCCACTATTCGGTGGTACTGTATAGTGGTACTCGGTAGCACACAGTACCGAAGAAAGGGTGGTGGGCTCGCGATGGACGACCTGACGGAGATGCTGAAGGGCACGCTCGAAGGGTGCGTGCTGCAGCTCATCGGCCGTGAGGAGACCTACGGCTACGCCATCACCCGCCACCTGAACGAGCTCGGCTTCGCCGATGTCGTCGAGGGGACGGTGTACACCATCCTGCTGCGGCTGGAGCGGAACGGACTCGTCCAGGTGACGAAGCGGCCGTCCGAGGTCGGTCCGCCCCGCAAGTTCTACGCCCTCAACGACGCCGGCCGCGAGGAACTCGCGAAGTTCTGGGCAAAGTGGCAGTACGTCTCCACACGCATCGACAAGCTCAAGGAGGGCGTGAGATGAAATTCTGGGAGACCATCACAGGCAGCGATCTCACCAGGGAATGGAAAGCGTTCGAAGCCCGGGCCGAGGCCCTGCCTGACGAACACCAGGCGGCGTGGGAAGAGATCAAGAACCACCTCTTCCCCTACGGGGACTTCACCGGCCGCAACCTGATGCCGATCCTCGACACCGCCCTGGGGCTGCTCGAAGAAACAGCGGCCGACGGGCAGAGCGTCCAGGAAGTGCTCGGCGACGACATCCCGGGCTTCTGCACGGCGCTGGCCGGTGGGGAAGGGGCCCGGACCTACCGCGACCGTTGGCGCGAGCAGTTGAACAGGAACGTCGCGAGGAAATTGAGCCGGCTGGAGGGCTGACGTGAGCATTCAGGACATCATCGAGGGCAAGAAGCAGTGGCGGGCGCACATGGCCCGGGTCAAGGCGCTCCCGCCCGACTACCAGATCGTCTACAAGGAGATGCAGCGGTACCTGTTCAAGGTCGGACCGGTCGACCTGCCCGACGGTCCCCTGCTCCCGGGGATCGTCGACTTCTTCGAGGAGGGCGTCGCCGCGGGCAAGGGGGTCCTGGAAGTCGTCGGCACCGACGTCGCCGCGTTCTGCGACGACCTGGTCAAGGATTCCCGCACCTACGCCGACGACTACCAGGAGTCCCTCGGCGGGAAACCCAACAAGGCTGAGAAGTAACACCCATCGCCTCACACCAGCAGGCATAGCCCGTCCGCACGCACGCCCGGTCGCCGCAGCCCGGCGCGAATCCGCCACCAAGCCCTCGAAGCGGAGACCCTCATGGCGTTATCGACGACCTCGGTGTCGAGGTGCAGGCCCTTGCCGGTGAGGCACGGCAGCCCCGTGCCCGATGCGTGCCCGTCAAGGTGGTCATCGACGGGCAACAGCGGTCACCAGAGGCATGCCGAGTGCGGGCGAGAAAGTCGCGTTCTTACTGGTCAACCTCCTCGGATACCGTTAAGAGATCGGTGCTTCCCAAGCTCAGAGCGCGGGTTCGATTCCCGTCGCCCGCTCCAGACAGAAGGCCCAGGTCAGCGACCCGGGCCTTTCGCCTTGTCTGGACCAATTGAGAGCCGCATGACATTCGCGTACCATAAGTGCCCGAATAACGCATGGATTTGAATGCCGCAAGGCCATCGCCGTAGATATAACCGCCTCTCGTCTCACATCACGAGACGTCTTCATGTGGCCTGCGTCACACTCGCGGAAAGTCCATCATGTCGATGCAATGGCAAAGCCCGGGCCGACACAAGTCGCCCCGGGCCACCGGTAAGAGGTCAGGCTTGCTTCTCCTCCGCGGCCTCCTGCTGCGCCCCAGCCGCCTCACGATCGGCGAAGAGTGGATGAACAGTCGCTCGCGTCTGCTCGCCCCGGCCCCGCACGGCTGCCCCGCCGCGTTGCCGCAGCACGTCACGGTGCATCGCGTGGGCGATGCGCTGCTGGTGCTTGCGCTTGGAGTGCTGATAGACGAGCTGGGCCCGCTCTGTGGACTGGCCAGCGCGGACCATGAGGTCCTTGAGCTTGGCCCCGGTGTCGGCCGCGAGGGTGTTGCCGGTGTGCCGCAGGTCGTAGAAGCGAACGCGAGCCGCAGCCCGTGGCCACCGTGGTCGGCGACCGGATCGCCGTACGTCTCACCAGCATCCTCTCCGCCCGCGGCATCCCCGCCGACGCCGTACCCGAGCAGAGCAGCCCGGAGCCGATCGCGGCACTGGAACTGGCCGAGCAGCGCATCCCGCCCCGCTACCGCCGCGCCATCGCCGACCACCCCGGCATCACCGCCTGGGTCGACGACCTCACCCGCTCCGGCCGCCCAGGCCCCGGCGGCGACGTGGCCCGCGAGCTGGGCAGGATCCTCGACGCCCCGGTCACGCATCTGGACGCGGCGTTCTACGACGACAAGTGGAGATCCCCGGGTCGGCGACCTGGGGATTGTCCGTTGTCCGGGCCTCACAGGAAGATCGCGGCAGGTGCTGAACTGCGCGGTCAGAACATCGCGATGGGGTTGACCGGTACGCCGGTCAGGCCGTGGATGCGGGGCGGAGCGACGGTGAGCAGGAAGCTGTAGCGCTGGAGTTGCGTGCACAACTTCGCGAGGTCGTCGACTTGGGGCACGTCGATCAGGGGCATCGCCATCCGGCCGAGCGCCACCCCGTGCAGCGGGGAGGGTTCGTCCGGGTTCAGGGGCGGATGCGCGTCGCCCCTGTCCGGGGCGACGAGGGCGACCCCTCGACGGTGCATCCAGCGAACCGCGTCCATGCTGATTCCCGGGCTCGGTACGTCGTGGGGCCCGCGTCCCGTCCAGCCGAGTCGGACCACCAGTGCGTCACCGGAGCCCACCGTGACTCCCTGCCGCTTCTCGGCCTGTTCGAAGTCGTGTGACGTCACCGCGTAGGCCGGGGGAAGGGGGCCTTCGACGGCCAGATCGAGCAGGACCCCGCGTGTCACTATCCCGGCGGCGAAGGCAGTCGTCGACGCGTGCGTGATGCCGACGGGGGTGACGACCTGCTCCCTCGGGCGGCCTGGATAGACCTGGCCGTCGGTCGACCAGTGTGCGAGGGCGTCGAGGTGCGTCGACTTCCAGTGGTGGTGGTAGACCACCGACAGATCGGCTGCCACCGGTCCACCGGTGTGGGACACCATCTGCTGCACCGGCGACGCCTCGACCGTGTCGGGCGAGAACGGGCTGAAGAACATCGCGTTCGGCGTGATCGGCTGCGCCAGGGACACCCACTGGCCGGTCCGCGCCTCCGCGGCGGCCCTGGCGCGTACCTCGTCGGTGATGAGGTTGAGGGTGCCGAGTTCGTCGTCCGGCCCCCATCGGTCCCAGTTGTCCGGCAGGTTCGTCTCACTCGTATCGGCCATGTAGTCGGCCCCTTTCTTCATGGTGTTCTACGGGCGTTGCAAAGGCCGGTCTCCCGCGGCGGCCCGACGCCGGTCACGCACCCCACGCATCCGCGCCGGATGAGGCAGGTACGGCCTCCAGCACAGACACCAGAGAGGCGGAGGCGGACACCCTGGAGAGATGCAGGCCCGCCCGCTGGCAGAGGCACCGGAACTCGTCGACGCTCCGTTCCCGTCCGGTCGACAGAGCCATCATGTTCAGGTCCATCAGGGGCGGGAGCCCCCGCTCTCCCAGCCGGTCGACGACGAGTTCCGCGATCAGTACCCGTCCGCCGGGCGTGAGCGCGTCGCGGCAGTTCTCCAGGATGCGTACGGCGGAGTCGTCGTCCCAGTCGTGGAGGACGAACTTCAGGAGGTGTACGTCGCCGGCCGGGACCTTCTCGAAGAAGTCGCCGCCGACGAAGGTGAACCGGTCGGCCACGCCCAGTCGTTCGGCGGAGGCCATGGCGTCGGCGCCGGCGTGGGGCAGGTCGAGCACCACACCGGTCAGCTCCGGGTGGCGCAGCATGAGGGTGTGGACGAAGTTGCCGCTGGCGCCTCCGACGTCCACGGCGGTCCCGGCGTCCTTCAGGTCGATGACGTCGGCCAGTTGACGGGCCAGCCCCCGAGTCATTGCGTTCATGGAGGCGGTGAAGACCGCGGCATCCTCCGGGTGCGCGGCGAGCCAGTCGAAAAGGGGGGCGCCGAGAGTGGCCACGGTCTGCGGCGAGCCCGTGCGTATCGCCTGGGACAGGTTTCCCCAGGGCGCCCAGTGGGAGGCCGTACCGCCGTACAGTGCCAGGTCGCGTAGTGAGCCGGGCCGGCCGGCGCGCAGTGTCCGCAGCAGCGGTGTGGCGGTGAACCGCTCTCCGTCCTGGCAGGAGGCCAGCCCGAGGGGGGCGCACGCACGCAGGAACCGGAACGTCGCCTGGGGATCGAGTGACTCGGCATCCGCCACCTCCGCGGCGGTGGCTCCAGCCGGGCGCAGATGGTCGGCGATGCGCAGTTCCGCCGCGGTGCGCACGACTTGGGTCACCCAGTATCCGGTGATCATCTGCTGCCGGTTCAGCGGCCCCGGCAGGGGTGAGGGGATGTTCGAAGAGTGCCATGTCGTTCTTTCCTGGATGGGTACCGCCGCACGGGGTGACGGCGCTGCGCCGGAGGTCCATCGGCCATCGGCCGTGGCGGTGCACTCGGCGACGCCTCGGAGCCGTGGGAGGTTCGGTCGCAGCGGCCCCGCCCCTTGCAGGCGAAGCCGTGGTCACGCCGCGTCAGCGGTAGAGATCGGTCTGACCGTTCGACGCGGTCAGGCCACCATCCACGGGGATGTGCGCGCCGTTGACGTACGAGGCGCCGAAGCCGGCGAGGAACGCCACTACGGCGGCCACCTCGGTGGGGTCGCCGGGCCGGGCCATCGGTACGCGGTCGTCGAACCGCTCGCGCAGCGGCGTGCCTTCGGCGAGCGCCGCCCGGATCGCCTCGGTGCTGGCCGTCACTCCGGGGTGGACGGCATTGACCCGGATCTCCCGGCCGTGGTCGAGGGCCATCGCGTTGGTCAGGTTGACCACCGCTCCCTTGGCCGTGTTGTAGACGGCCTGCTTCCAGTCTCCGCGTACGCCGCCGACGGAGCCGATGTTGACGATGGACCCGCCGACCGCGCGCAGGTGGGGCAGGGCGGCGCGGGAAGCGAAGAACAGACCGTCGACGTTCACGCTCATCATGGCGCGGTAGTCGTCCTCGGTCGTGCTCTCCACGGTGCCCGGCAACGCAAGCCCCGCGTTGTTGACGAGGACGTCAAGATGCCCGAAGCGCTTGGCCACCCCGTCCATGAGGGCGGTGATCGCGGCCAGGTCGGAGATGTCGCCGACCCACGGGTGCATGTCGCCCCCGTCCGGGCCGCTCTCGACGGCCCTGCGCAAGGTCGATTCCGTACGCCCCACCAGTACCGTGGTGTATCCGTCGGCGGCGAAGCGGTGCGCGATGGGGACACCGAGGCCGCCGCCGGCACCGGTGATCACGGCCACGCGGCCGTGGTGGCCGTGTTCGTCGCGCTGGTGGTGGGACTGCTCGTTCACCAAGTCCTCCTGATCTCTGCCTGCTTCGCACACTAGGAAGATCACGCAAGCCTCGGCATGCACCCACGCGACAACAGGCTGGAAGATCAGCGACACATCCGGGAGGCAGACTCGTAGACCATGGACGACAAGCCCGCATCCTTCTCACTCGACTCACGCCGTGTGGCCGCCACCGGTCTGGACGACTACGCGCAGAACTGGTCCGCCCACATCGGAGACGAGTTCCCTCTCCCCACGTTCAGCGCGGCGACCGTGGCCGACTTCCGGCTGCGCTTCCGCGCCGCCAAGGTGCACGACGTGGCCGTCACCACCGTGGACGGGGTGTCGCCTGCACAAACGGCAGAGGGGCCGATTCCGGATACCGATCACGTCCGCCTGTGGCTGGTGCGTAGCGGAGCCTGGGCACTGGGCAGCAGGCGAAGCAGCGTGGAACACACCGTGGCGGCGGGAGAGTTCCTGCTGCGGCATGCCGGGGGGATACCTCACTTCTCGCTCCCCCCGCGCACGAGAGCGCGGTGCATCGTACTGCCCGCCGCCCCTTTCGCCCCGGCACTCGCCGGACGTCAGGTCGCCGGCCACGCCGACACCGCCGAGGTACGCCTCCTGATGGCGCACGCCACCATGGTGGAGGAGGTACGGCCCGATCTGAGCCCGGCCGGGGTCCGGGCCGCGCGGGACACTCTGGTCGAGTTGGTCATCGCGGTGGCACACGGCGGATTCGACGATGTGAACACGCGCCTCGCCCCGGCCCTCGCCCAGGCGGCCAAGGACCTCGCGGAGCAGCGGCTCGCCGACGCCGATCTCTCGCCGACGATGCTGGCCCGGGAACTGAACGTTTCCGTACGCACGCTTCAGCGCGCGTTCGCGGTCGGCGGGGAATCGGTGGCCGCGTACATCCGGGAGAGGCGTCTGGAGTCGGCCAGGCGGGCGCTGTCGGCGTCTCGGCTGACCGTCTCGGAGATCGCCGCGCACTGGCAGTTCGCCGACGGCAGCCACTTCAGCCGCGCTTTCAAGCGGCGCTACGGACTCACACCCACCGAGTACGCACTGCGGAACTCCTGACCACAAGGGCCCGGCCGGTCAGTTGCGGGCCTGCCGGCGGACCGCGTCGGCGATAGGTTCGGGACCTTGGGTGAGTTCGAGGATCCGGTGGTGGATCTGCGGGGTGTGAACGAGTTCGGCGAGTGTCGCCGCGACATCGTCACGGGTGATGTCGGTGTGGACCAGGGCGGGCGAGAGGTTGATCCGGCCGGTGCCCGCGTCGTCGGTGAGTGCGGCGGGGCGCAGGATGGTCCAGTCGAGGTCGGTGTCGGCCAGTTCGGCGTCCGCCCTCTTCTTGACGTCGATGTAGTGCTCGAAGGTGTCGGACCTCTCGCGGTCGCGCCAGGCTTCGGGGAAGACGGAGACGAGCAGCAGGCGGTTGATGCCGGCGCGGCGGGCCGCCTCGATGGCGGTGGTCAGGCCGGTTCCGTCAATGGCGGTGGTGGCGGCGGTGCCGCCTTCGCCGCCGGCTCCGGCGGCGAAGACCAGGACGTCGGTGCCGTGCAGCAGCTCGGCGAGGGCGGGTGCGTCGAGGCGGGTCAGGTCGCCGTGGGTGGCGTGGACACCCTCGGCGGCGAGGCGTTCGCCCTGTTCCGGACGGCGGTAGAGCCCGTCGACCCGGTCACCTGCGGCGGTCAGCAGACGGGCCAGGCGGCTCCCGACGCCGCCGGCGATGCCCACGATGAAGACCTTCATTGATCTGGCTCTCCTTGATCGGGTGCCGGCCGGAGCTGGCGCGTACGGGGTTGTCGTCTCGGGTGGCGGTGCCCCGGTTGGTGCCGCTGGTGCCGGCCGTGTGCCCGCGGGCCCCGGGCTTGCGCCGGTGGGCCCGCGGGGTCGGTGGTCTGCCGGGTGTTATGGGTGGAGGAGTCGGCGGGTGGTTGTCATCGTGGTGTCGAGTGGGCTGGTGTCCCGGTGGATTTTGGCTCTGACGCTTGCTCCGAGCCACATGTCGTACAGAACCTCTGCGGTGTCGCGGGGGGTGCCGTCGATGTTGATGGTTCCGTCGTCGAGGCCGGTGGTGATGGCTCGTTCGAGGCGGTTGATGATGGCGGTGGTGCCTTCTTTGAGGGCGAGTCGCATGGTTTCGGAGAGGTCGGAGACTTCTGCGCCGAGTTTGACGGCCAGGCATTTGCCTTGGCATGCGTCGAGGCTTTGGTTGTCGTGCCAGTTCTGCCAGTAGGCCATCAGCCGCTCGGCCGTGGTCTGGCCGGGTGCGGCCAGGATCCGGTCCATGTCGGCGAGGTAGTCGGCGAAGTAGGCGCGCATCATCGCTTCACCGAAGGCGTCTTTGGAGCCGAAGAAGTGGTAGAACGAGCCCTTCGGGACCCCGGCGGCGGTGAGGACTTCGTTGATGCCGACCGCGGAGAAGCCTTTGCGGGACATGATCTGTTGGGCGGCGTCGAGGATGCTGCGGCGGGTATCGCCTCGAACTGCTGACATGTTCACACCTTACCACCCATTAGACCAGTCGTCTCCCCGGTTGCGTGCGACAACCGCCGCACCACACCGCCGCCGCCCCGGTGCTGCCCCGGTAGGTCATCGGTCGAGGAAGTCCAGAAGGATCTCGTTGACCTCAGCGGTGTGGGTGGTCAGCAGCCCGTGCGGCGCCCCCTCGATCTCCACATACCGAGCAGCGGGCAACGCCTTCGCGAAACGACGCCCGGTAGCGTCGACGGGCAGGGTGCGATCACCTGTGCCGTGCACGATCAGCGCCGGCACATCGATCTTCGGGATATCCGCCCGGAAGTCGGTAGGCCAACTCAGCGGAGCAGCCGCCGACGCGAACGGACCCGCACCCGCGGCCACGTTCCAAGCGTTGCGCACCGCCTCCTCGCTCACCCGGGTGCCCAAGTTCTCGTCCAGGTTGAAGAAGTCGGCGTAGAAACCGGTGAAGAACGCGTACCGATCCTTCTTCACCGCCGCCGACACCCCCTCGAAGAACGACGGCGGCGCCACCCCGTCCGGATTGTCCTCGGTGATCGCCAGATACGGCTCCAACGACGCCAGGAACACTGCCTTCGCCACCCGACCCGAACCGTAAGTCGACAGGTACCGGGCCACTTCCCCCGTGCCCATCGAGAAGCCCACCAGGACCGCGTCACGCAGGTCGAGGGTCTCCATGACCGTGTTCAAGTCGGCCGCGAAGGTGTCGTAGTCGTAGCCGGTCGAAGGCTGACTGGACTTCCCGAAACCCCGCCGGTCGTAGGTGACGACCCGGTAGCCCGCCTCCAGCAGCGCCGGAACCTGCCCCTCCCACGAGTTGCCGTCCAACGGATACCCGTGGATCAGCACCACCGGCTGCCCGGCACCCTTGTCCTCGTAGTGCACCTCGATACCGACACGGTTCTCCATACCAACCTTGATACGCCCCATGATGCCTTCCCCTTCGAAGAGTTCGACGTGTGCTGCGCTCTCCAGGTACTATACGACTGGTCTACTCGCACCACAACCCCCAACCGGCGCGCACCGGACTGCCGAAGCCACCCCGTACGTCAAAGGAACTTCAGTCGTGCCCACTCTGTTTTCCCGCATCATCGCCGGCGACCTGCCCGGACGCTTCGTCTGGCAGGATCCCGAGGTCACCGCGTTCCTCACCGTCGCGCCCTTGCGGCCCGGGCACACCCTCGTCGTCCCCCGGCGCGAGATCGACCGGTGGACGGATGCCGACGGTGCCCTTCTGGTGCGGTGCATGGAGGTTGCCCAGGCCGTAGGGCAAGGGGTGCAGCGGGCCTGGGACGCTCCGCGGGCCGGCCTCGTCGTCGCGGGCTTCGAGGTGCCGCACCTGCACATCCATGTCGCTCCTGTCTGGGACATGTCCGACTTCGATTTCACCAAGGCCAAGCCGGAGGAGGATCAGTCCGCTCTGGACGACGCCGCGGCAAAACTGCGCGCCGCCCTGCTCGAACTCGGTTATGAGCAGGCCCGGGACACCGACCGCGGCTGATACTGCGCAGCCGGCTCAGGCTGATGACGGGGACTGGAGTCAGGACAGAAGCTCTCGCGTCACGGCGACCATGGCGCGCGTTGCGGCGCCCTGGGTGCGCTCCGAGGGAAGGGCGAGAGACAGCGGCCACTCCAGGTTCGCGTCGCTGACAGTCAGCGTCGCGGCGTCTCGTGCGTCCACCCGACTGGGGAGCCACTGCGGATCGACGCCGATCAAGTCAGAGTCGTCCCGCGGCGGCCCGGGACGCAGGACTGTGCGTAGAAACCTCGTTCTTCATTTCACCGCTCTGGCCGGTATTCGGCCCAGGTCTTGGGTGTCTCGGACACCCTGACCGCCTTCAGTTCAGGGAATCGCTGGATCCAGAGGTCGAAGATCCACGCGGCCAGATTCTCTGCCGACGGTGAACCCCCGTTATCTTCTTCGCGGTCCTGCAAGAGGGCCGCTGGCCTCCGGGCCCGGCATGACTGGTCCCCCCTGTCGAACGGATGACCTGGGGGGTGGTGCAACCGGGCCCGAGAGGCGCCGTTGGAGACGCTGATGAGAGGTCCGACTACCGCCTGGCCTGGTGCAACGCCCGGCCGCTTGCGGGCGGCAGGTCTGCATAACGTGGATGCGCGCACGACGCCAACGCCCAGGCCAGCACACTCGACATGCGTCCGGGAGGACGGCTTGAACGACAACGACGAGATAGGCGTCTTCCTGGGCCTGGACGTCGGCAAGAGCGCCCACCACGGGCACGTGCTGACCCCGGCCGGCGTGACGCACGACGGCCCGGCCCGTCTCGTCCACGGACGGCATCGTCTACGCGAGCGTTACGCTGGATCGCCGACCTGGGCTCGCCTTCGCAATTGCTATGTCTGGACGTACTAAACAACGACCCGGCCGTGCCCGATGCGTGCCCGTCAGGGTGGTCGTTGACGGTCAACAGCGGTCACCAGAGGCATGCCGAGCGAACACAGAAGAGTCGCGTTCTCGCTGGTGAGCGGTTCGGATGCCGTAGAGAGTCCGGTGCTTCCCAAGCTCAGAGCGCGGGTTCGATTCCCGTCGCCCGCTCCATTTCGAATCCTCAGGTAAGCGGCCTGGGGATTCTTCGTTGTCTAGACCAATTTGGAGCCATGTGCCATTCGCGTGAGGGGCCTCGCGTTCTCCGGACAGGATTCTGACTGTCTATTTCACACGACGGCTCGCAACTTCACATGCTCGGCGTGGACTTCTCGCGGAGGGCGATAGCCGACGGCTGAGTGCAGGCGTTCGCGGTTATACCAGAATTCGATGTACCGGGTGATGTCCCGCCGGGCAGCCTCGCGGGCCAAGTACGTTACTCGGGATACACGTTCGTTCTTCAGGGTGCCGAAGAACGATTCCGCCATGGCGTTGCCGGTGCCCCTCGGGTTCAGGCCCCGTTCCGTCGCCGGCGCAGCATCACCACCAGCGCCGCGGCAGCCGCCGACGTGACCGCGGCGCCCGTGCCCCATGCGGCCGGGGCCGGGCCGGAGCCGGACGCGGAGGGTGCCCCGGGGACGTCCATCCGGACGGGGGCCTGGTCGTTGGCGGGCTCGGGGTCGCGGACTCGCGCGCCGCCCTTGGGGTTCAAGAGGATCGTGGATGCGGCCACGCTCCCCGGGCGGTTGTCCTTGTTCACGATGCGCAGCGTGAAGTCGAAGAAGACCTGCTCGCCGACCGCGCCGTGGCTGGTGCACACGTACGTCTGCCCGTCGTCCTCCTTCGTGCAGTGCTGGGGGAGCATTTCTTCCTCACGCTCTGGGTCGTACGGCGCTTTCACCACCTCGGCGCCGGGTGGCACGGTGAATACGGCGCGGGTTTCCGCGGTGTCCGGTTCGGCCGGGCCGTTGTTGCGGAAGCCGATGCTGATCCGGTGCTCGGTGCCGACGGCGCCACGCACGGAGCTGCCGATGGCTTCGGCGTCGGCACCGTTGCGCACCGGCACGGCCAGGTCTGCTGGATCGAAGGTTGTGGCGAACTCGACCCCGGCGCCGTCGCCGGGGTCCTTGGCAAGGACGAGCGGAGCAGCCGTGCCACGCGTGGACCCGCCCGGCGGCAGACCGCGCCGGTACCCGGTGTGGAAGGCCCATGCGCCATACGAGAGCCGAGCGTCGAGCGCACTGCGGCGCGGCTTCAGACGCGGGTGGGGGGTTACCCGGAACGTCTCTCCCGGTGCGATCTCGACATCGGCAAACCTGCAACGCATGGCGCTGCCGCCGGCCGCGTAGCGGCAGTTGGAGTGCCGCCTGTCCAGGTCCATGGTGCCGTCCGCGTCGAGGACGATTTCCAGGCCGAGGGCCGGCACATCGCCCTCGTTGCGGATGAGGACCGGCGTGTCGAAGGACTCGCCTACGGCCTTCATGCCGACACTGCCGCCGGAGTTGACGCGCAGCTCCGGCCGCCCGGCGACCACCGTGACGCCGCCCTGGACGGCGGGCAGCCCGTCCGCCTTGAGGGAGTAGCGCAGCACTCCGGAGTCGCCGGCCCGCGCCCCGGCGGCCGGCTCGACGATCAGCTCCTGCCGGGTCCAGTCGTCGGACAGACGTATCGTGCATCTGAACTCCGGCTTGGCCGGCCGACAGCCGTCGGCTCCCCCGGTAATGTCCGCGACGCCCTCGATCCCGCTGACGTCAACGGCCAGTTCGGCCAGCGCGTCCGGTCCCGAATAATCGAACTCCAGCGGCAGCACATTCGCGCCCGCCCACGCGGTCTCAGGATGCAGGGACGCGTAGTAATACGGCGGGGTAAGGTCACGCGGCGCACGCCCGTCCGCGAACGTGGCACCAGCCCCACCCACCACCGCGGCGACGGCAGCGACAACGGCCAAGGCTAGCGTGAGCAGTCGGCGGGTCCGGCGTCTGTCTCCTCGGATGGAGGTCACGCCTGCGCAGCCTGCCGTACTCCGAACACCCGAGGGCCACGACCGGGTCACGATGCACTCACCTTGCTGTGGCAGCGGCCGCACGAATTACTGCGCGCCGAGTTGGCGCCAACATTCCCGTCGCCCGCACCAGCCAGAAGGCCCAGGTCAGCGACCCGGGCCTTTCGTGTTGTCCAGACCAATTCAGGGATCCGCGGCCTTGCCTGCCGTCAACTGGCCGCTCAGTCAGTGAACGCCCACCCGGTCCAGGTCACGACGTGGATCGCGACCACCGCACCCTGCGGGGGTGCTTCCTCGTACTGACGGTACTTCTGTTGCAGCAACTCGACGGCTGACGAGCGGCTGTCGTGGTCTGCCCAGATTTCAGCCCGTCCGTCGGCGCGGGCCCACCACAAGGATGCCCAGTCGTCGGCATAGCGATCAGCGATGACCGACACGGCAGGGTTCTCCGCGATGTTGCGCAGGCGGCGCAGTTCGGTCGTGCGCTTCGGCTTGTGATCGACGGCGAAGACGATCACATCCCCGTCGACGGCGAAGGTGATGGGCACCACGTGCGGCACACCTGCCCCGTCGGCTGTAGCCAGCCGCGCCACGGGGGAGCCGATGAAGCGATCACGAGCCTCAACCGCAGAGAGGTTCATGAGCCGAAGGTACCCACCGCGCCGGATCCGTGCAGGCAGGCAGGCTGTTACACCGGGTCCGATTCCCGTCGCCCGCTTCAGGGAGAAGGCCCAACCAGAGCAACCCGGGCCACGAGTACACCAACCGCAGCGTCGAGCAGATCGCCGCGTACGTCGACGGGCTGGAGCTGGTCGATCCCGGCGTGGTGTCGACCCCGCTGTGGCGCCCGGACCCGACGGCGGTCGGGGCACCGGAGAAGGCGGCGATCCACTGCGGCGTCGCCCGCAAGCCGTAGGCGATCGCCGCCCAGGAAGCCCCCGGCAGCCCCGTCGCCGAACGCGGCGTCAGGCTTCGCAGAGCGGGGTCGTCCGTACGTGGCCGCCGTGGTTCTCGTCGTCCGTGCCCAGGAAGGCGTCCGTGGTGCCGGGGAGGCATTCGACGGCCTCGATCTTGTAGCCCGGGTACGTCTCCAGCACCGTCGGGGATGCCAGCGTGAGCCGTACGCGGCCGGCCGGCGAGACCGTGACGCGGCCCGCGTTGCTCACCGCGGAGTCGAACGGGCCGTCGTCGCCGGCGTCCGCCGCCGAACTCGCCAGGACGCGGCCGGAGTCGGTCACCGAGATGTCGGAGATGTGGCGGGTGCCGTCGTCGGCCGGGTACGTCGCCCGGTAGTCCCGGCGGGTCACCGTGCCGAACTGCGGCTGGCCCCAGGAGGCGAAGGTCAGGGGCGCCGCGTAGACCGTGGCGGGGCGGCTCGCGCCCGCGCCGCGGTCCGCCCAGAGGGCGGCGAGTCTGCCGTTCTGCGCGACGAGCGCGAAGCTCTCGAAGTCGTCGCCCTCGCCGATGGCCGGCAGCGGGGCGTAGTCGACGACCGTCGCCGTGGAGCCGGTGACCTTCAGGCGGTAGACGATGCCCCGGCTGGCCAGCGCCAGGTACTCCCCCGGCACGCCGGGGATGGCCTCGATGGCCTCCAGGTCGGAGGGTTCCGCTCCGTCCCAGGTGAGCGGGGTGACGGCCGCGGGGCCCTCGCCGTGGGTGATCCGGGACAGACGCTGCTGCCCGGAGCGCTTGTTGTCGTGTACGACGAGGACATCCACCCCGGCTCCCGTACGGCCCTCGTACGCGGCGCCGCTCACGCCGCTGCGCGCGTCGGCGCCGACCTTCCGCCACGCGTCGTCCGCGCCGGCCGGGGCGGTGCCGGCCATCGCCAGGAGCGCGGCCGCCGCGGTGAGCCAGGCCATGCACTGCGTCGGGAGTTTCACCGGGGGCTCGCTTTCTCTGTCCGTCGGGCGCGAAGGCTCGCGCCGGGACGTCAGGTTAGGGAGCACCGGGCGAGGGAACCGCCGCCGTTACGCCACTTGCCGGAGCGCATCCCCCGGCTCACGGAAGCACTACCTGCGCAGCAGCCACTGCCCGAACGTCCGCCGCCGCGGCCGCACCACCACGCGGCCGTGGGCCTTCTGCCCGTACAGCTCCACCCGTAGCCTGACCGGCACAGCGGGATCCGCGGGCGGCCGGCGGAACACGACCTTGCTGTGCACCAACTGCAGGCCGTCGGTGTCGACCACGATGCCGGGCCCTGTGACCAGCGTGAGGGTCTTCCCCATCATGGCCACGTCGATCCGCAGGGTGTCCTGCGTGATCACCGCGTCGGTGAAGTCGAGGGTCACCTCGCAGAAGGTCACCGCGAGTTCCAGCCTGCGCGGCACCACCCAGCGCCCCACGCGCTCGATCGCGCCGCTGTGGATCTGCTCGATCCTGACGAGGTCCTTCACCTCGGTCCCGGCCGCGCCGGCACCGCCCGGCACGGGCGGCAGATCGGTGGTGAGCACGGCCAGTTCGCTGCGGGTACGGGCCGACAGGGCGGCCTCCACGCGCTGGTCCAGCTCGTCCGCGGTCAGCAGGCCCTCCCCCGCGGCGATCCGCAGCACGTCCACCACCCGGTCCCGGTCGGCGTGCGAGGCGCGCAGTTCGGGCTGCGAGCCGGGCGACCCCGGTGAGCCAGGCGTGCCCGGGCCGGAGTCCTGTCCGGTGGGCGAGATCTCTCCCGACATGCTTCCGTCCTGTTCCGTCCCGGTCCCCTCAAACGTGCGCGCGACGCGGACATCGGCGCGACCACCAGACTAGCGCTATATCGCGACACCCATCCGGCCCCGCCCTCACGCCGGTTGCCCGAGAAGCAGCCGGGCGAGGATGTCGTCGAGGGTGATCAGCCCGGTCAGCTCGCCGGTGCCGGTCCCGGTGCGGACGAGGGCGAGGGGCGCGCGGTGGCGGCGCATGCGGGTCAGCGCGGTGGCGGCGGTGTCGGAGGCGGCGACTTCGGGTACGGGCCGGGCCAGCTCCGCGGCGGTGACCTCCCGCTCGCGGTCACGGTCGCGTCCCCCCTCGCCGTCCCTCGCAACGAGGGCGGCGCGGGCGTGTACGACGCCCAGGACGCCGCCGGCCTCGTCGCGTACCAGCAGCCGGGTGCGCCCCGCGGCGCTCGCCGTCGCCAGGATGGCCTCCGGGCCGGCGCCCCCGTCCACGTAGACGATCCGCTCGGCCGGGGTCTGGAGGTCCCCGACGAGGGTGTCCGGCTCGGTCAGCGAGCGCGTCAGGATCCGGGAGTCGGCGGAGTCGATGAGGCCGAGGCGCTCGGACTCGGCGACCAGGTGGGTGAGTTGCTCCCGGTTGTGGACGGAGGTCAGCTCCTCGCGCGGCGTGACGCGGCAGAGCCGCACCAGCCCGTTGCTGACCTTGTTGAGCGCCCAGAGCGGCGGCCGTACGAGCATGACGACCCCGCGGAACGCCGGGGCGAGCAGCATGGCGGAGGTCTCGGGGTGGGCGATGGCCCAGGACTTGGGCGCCATCTCGCCGACGACCATGTGCAGGAACACCACGATGACCATCGCGAGGGCGAAGGCGATCCCGTAGCTCAGCCCGCCGGGCAGGCCCAGGTCCTCCAGCAGCGGGTCGACGGCGTGGGAGATCGCGGGCTTGGAGATCGAGCCGAGGCCGAGGGTGCAGACGGTGATGCCGAGTTGGGCGCCGGCCAGCATCAGCGACAGCTCGCGCATCCCGGCGAGCGCGGACCTGGCCCCGCGGCGCCCGTCGGCGACGGCCTGCTCCACCCGGTGCCGCTTGGCGGCCACGAGCGCGAACTCCGCGGCGACGAAGAACCCGCTGCCGATCAGCAGCAGTACGGTCACGAGGAGGGCGACGGGCAGGCTCATGCGTCCGCCCCCTTCTCTTCACCGGCGGCGGGTGCCGCAGGACGGCTTTCCAGTCGTACGCGCTCGGGCACGTGCCGTTCCAGCGCCAGCACCTCCAACTCGGCCCGGCCGCCGTCCGGCAGCTCCACGGTGACGCGCTCGCCGACGTCGGGGAAGCGCCCGAGGCGGTCGACGATCAGCCCGGCGGCCGTGTCGTAGTCCGCCTCCTCGGGCAGGGCGACACCGGTCGCCTGCTCGATCTCGTCCAGCCGGCGGCCCGCCTCGACCAGCCAGCCGGTGCCGTCCGCGACGGCGACGGGGGTGCGGTCGTCGGATTCGTCCACGATCTCCCCCACGAGTTCCTCGGCGATGTCCTCGAAGGTGGCGATCCCGGCCAGACCGCCGTGCTCGTCCAGCACCACGGCGAACTCCTCGCGCCGCTCCTGCATACGGGCCACCGCGTCCGGCAGCGGCAGGGTCTCCGGCAGCAGCAGCGGGCGGCGGGCGGCCTCCCCGGCCGTCGTACGGTCCAGGCGGTCGGCCGGCAGCGCCATCAGCTCCTCGACGCCGAGGACGCCGACGACGTCGTCGCGGTGGTCCCCGATGACGGGGTACGCGGAGTGCCCGCGGCCGGCGATCAGCCGGACCGCCTCGCGTGCCGGGTCGCGGGCCGCCACGTACGCCACGTCGGCCGCCGGCACCATCGCCTCGGCCAGCGTGCGCTCGGAGAAGCCCAGCGCGTGGTCCAGCAGCTCGGCGTGCTCGCGCGGCAGGTGCCCGTACTCGTGGGACTCGCCGATCAGATGGCTCAGCTCCTCCAGGGACGCGCCGTGGTGCAACTCCTCGACGGGCTCGATGCCGACGCGGCGCAGCAGCCGGTTCGCGGCGCCGTCGAAGATCCGTACCACCGGCTGCGCCACCTTCAGATACGCCAGCGTGGAGGCGCCGAGCGCCTTGGCGAGGCGGTTGGGGACCGCGAGCGCGAGGTTCTTCGGTGCCAGCTCTCCGATGACCATCTGCAGCACGGTGGCCAGCACGAACGCCAGGGCCACGGAGATCCCGGACACGGCGCCGTCCGGTACGCCGATGCCGTTCAGCACCGGTTCCAGCAGCTCGGACATGGCGGGCTCGGCGAGGAAGCCGACGACGAGGCCGGTGACGGTGATGCCCAGTTGGGCCCCGGACAGCATGAACGACAGCCGCCCCAGCACCTCGACGGCCCGGACGGCGCGCCTGTCGCCGGCCTCGGCCTCCCGGGCCAGCGCCAGCCGGTCGGCGGCGACGTAGGCGAACTCCTGGGCCACGAAGTACCCCGTGCCGAGGGTGAGGACGACCACCGCGGCGAGGGCGAACCAGGCGCTCATCGGTCACCGCCCGGGACAGGTCCGTCTGCGGACACGTGGGAATGGAAGTGGCCCTGTTCGGGAGGTTCGCCCATGGGGGGACCGCTGCTCCTCGGTAGTTCGTCGCCGGCCGCCCGTCGCCCCGCTCCGTGCGAGTCGTCGGATCGAGTGGATCTGGCCGAATGCCGATGTCGTGGACACCAGAGTAAAGGGATAGTAAATCCGGGCGGCGATCCCCTCGCCCGCCACCTCATTAGGACAGACGACGAAGGAGACGACACCGCATGGTGTTCAAGCGACTGCTCGGCGCGATCGGCGTGGGCGCGCCCAGCGTGGACACGGTCCTGGAGGGCGGCGCGGTGCTGCCCGGCGGCACCCTGGGCGGCCGGGTGCTGCTGCGCGGCGGCAGCGCCGCGGCCGACATCGAGCAGATCACCCTGGAGCTCGTCGCCCGCGTCGAGGCCGAAGGCGACGACGGCGAGCACGAGGGAACGGTGTCCTTCGGCCGCTTCCCCGTCGGCGGTTCCTTCCGCCTCGGCGAGGAGGAGGACCACGAAGTGCCGTTCTCCCTGGTCCTGCCGTGGGAGACCCCGATCACCGAGTTGCACGGCCAGTCCCTCGGGCTGCCGCTGGGCGTACGTACGGAACTGGCCGTCGCCGGCGCCAGGGACGCCGGCGACCTGGACCCGCTGGCGGTCCGCCCGCTGCCCGTCCAGGAAGCGGTCCTGGAGGCTTTCGGCCAACTCGGCTTCGCCTTCACCTCCGCCGACCTCGAACTCGGCCACATCCCCGGCACCGGCCAGCAGCTCCCCTTCTACCAGGAGATCGAGCTGGCCCCCGGCCCGCAGTTCGCCCACGCGATGCAGGAGGTCGAGGTCACGTTCCTCGCCTCGCCCGGCGGCATGGAGGTCGTCCTCGAAGCCGACAAGCGCGGCGGGATGTTCTCCGCGGGTCACGACGCGCTCGCCCGCTTCACGGTCGGCCACCACGACGTCGCGCAGGTCGACTGGACCGCCGAGGTGGACGCCTGGGTCAGGCAGGTGGCGGAGCACCGCGGCTCCCCGCCGGGCTCGTACGGCCACGGGGGACACCACTACGAGGAGGACCACGGCCGCCGCGGCCCGGGGATGGGCACGGTCGCCGTAGCGGCAGCCGGCGGCCTCGCGGCAGGTGTGGTGGGCGGCATGGTCGCCGCGGAGGTCGTCGACGAAATCGGCGACGCCTTCGAGGACGAGGAGGAGTAACCCGCCCCCGCCCGCCGCGGTCCGGCGGCGGGCGGACGGCCCCGGGGGGCCCGCCCCGGAGGGCCCGCCCGGGGGGCCCGTACCCGCCCGCGCGCATCGCCGCGGCGGCCTCCCGGGCCTGCCGCGTCACGTTTCGAGCGTAGCCCGCTCCCCGTCCAGGGCCCGTTGCCTGCGCAGGTGGGCCAGGACGGCGCGGACGCGGCGGTGGCCGCTGTCGCCGGGGGCCAGGCCGAGTTTGAGGAAGACGTTGCCGATGTGCTTGTGCACGGCGTTGGCGGTGATGACGAGCCGCCGGGCGATGGTCGCGTTGTCGTGGCCCTCGGCCATGAGCGCGAGGACTTCGCGCTCCCGTGCCGTGAGGGCGCCGACGGGGTCGCCGCGCGCGGCGAGGAGCTGGGCGACGACCTCGGGGTCCATGGCCGTGCCGCCGCCGGCCACCCGGCGGAGCGCGTCGGTGAACTCCGCGACGCGGCTGACGCGGTCCTTGAGCAGGTACCCGATGCCGCCGCGGGTGTCGGCGAGGAGGCGGCCCGCGTAGTCCTGCTCCACGTACTGCGACAGGACCAGGACGGGCAGCGCCGGATGGTCGCGGCGGGCGCGTACCGCGGCCCGGATGCCCTCGTCGCGGAAGGTCGGGGGCAGGCGTACGTCCACGATGGTGACGTCGGGGCGGTGGGTGCCGACGGCGGCGAGGAAGCCGCGGGCGTCGGCCGCGACGGCGGCGACCTCGAAGCCCTGGGAGTCGAGCAGCAGTTCCAGCCCGGACGAGAGCAGGACGTTGTCCTCGGCGATCACTACGCGCACGGCAGCTCCACGGTGACGACGGTCGGCCCGCCCGGCGGGCTGCTGATGTCCAGCGAGCCGTCCAGGGCGGCGGCCCGGCGGCGCATGCCGTCGAGGCCGGAGCCGCGGGCGGCGTCGGCGCCGCCGGCCCCGTCGTCGGCGATCACCGTACGCAGCAGCGCGGCTTGGCGCGTGACGCGTACCGACGCGCGGGAGGCGCCGCTGTGCCGGGCGACGTTCGCCAGCGCCTCGGTGACGGCGAAGTACGCGACCGCCTCGACCGCCGCCGGGACCTCGCCGAGCGGGCCGGTCTCGACGCGGGTCGGCACCCCAGCCCTGGTGGCCAGCGTCCTGAGCGCGCCGGGCAGTCCCTGGTCGGCCAGCACCGGCGGGTAGATGGTGCGGATGACGGAGCGCAGCTCGGTCATCGCGTCCTCGGTCTCGGCGTGCGCCTGCCGCACCAGCAGGGCGGCCCCGGCGGGGTCGGCCGCGAAGCGCTCCCCCGCCACGGCGAGCCGCATCGCGATGGCCACGAGCCGCGCCTGGGTGCCGTCGTGCAGGTCCCGTTCGATGCGGCGGAGTTCGGCGCTGTGCGCCTGGAGCACGTCCGTACGGGTCCGGGTCAGCTCCGTGACGCGTTCGACCAGGTGTTCCGCGGGCGAGGGCGCCAGGACCGCGAGACAGCAGCGGGCGTGCGCGCGGGCGAGCGGCGGGAGGGCGGCCGCGGCCAGGGCCGCCAGGCCCACGACGTTCAGCAGGCCGTGCGGCAGCGCGGTGCCCCAGTCGGTGAGGTGCACGCTCATCAGGGGCAGCCACGGCGGCGAGGGAAAGGCCCACCACAGCACCGTGATCACCGGGGTGAGGAACAGGGCGCCCAGGAGGAGCAGGGCGAGGCCGCCCGCGGGCAGGCCCGTGCCGACCTGGGTCACGAGCCACCTCAGGTTGCGGACGGCGGCGCGGGAGTGCGGCTCGACGGGCTGCCCCAGCAGCGCCCCGGCGCGCCGTCGGTGCCGCTCCGCCCGGCGCTGCGCACGCGACGGAACGCAGAGCAGCGGCGCGGCGGCGAGGGTCGCCACGGCCGTGGCGAGGGTGTGCAGCAGGTAGCGGCCGGCGCGCCACGCGGCGGTGCAGCGGGCGCTGACGGCGCGCAGGAGGACGGGCGCGGCGGGCGCGCGGGGTGCCTGCCCGCCGGCGTACGGGGAGAGTGTCGGAGACCGCACACGCGTCACCGTAGGTACCGGGCAGCCCCGCAAGCACTACAGCTAGCCGTACCTTTCCTTCGGCAGTCCGGGGTAGCGACCGGCGGCCCGCCGCGTTCCTACCGTGCGGACATGGATTCCACCCGCCAGAAGACGACAGCGCGGCGGCGCCGCATCGGCGGACGACGGTGGCCGGCGGTCGCCGCGGCCGTCCTCGTCGCCGCCTGCGCGGCCGGCGCCGTACCACTGCCCGCCGACGCACACGAAGACGCACGCGACGACGCACACCGAACGACCAGGCCCGGCTACGGCCGCGACGAGCTGCGCCGCGACACCGACGCCCTCCGGGCCCTGGGCATCACCGGCGTCCAGGCCCGCGTGACCGCCGGACCCGGCCGGAACCTGGTCGCCACCAGCGGCGTCGCCGACGTGGGTACGCACCGGCCGGTGCCCCGCAACGGCTACTTCCGGATGGCCAGCACCGGCAAGGCGCTCGTCGCCACCGTGGTCCTGCAACTGGCCGGCGAGGGCAAACTGTCGCTCGACGACACGGTCGACCGCAGGCTGCCCGGCCTGGTGGCCGGCAACGGCAACGACGGCCGCCTGATCACCGTCCGCCATCTCCTCCAGCACACCGCCGGCCTCCACGACGACCTCCCCGGCTTCGCCACCCCGCGGGAGTACTACGAGCACCGGTACGACACCTACACCCCCCGGCAGGTCGTCGCCCGCGCGATGAAGCACCGCCCGGACTTCCCGCCCGGCACCGGGTGGGGCTACTCCAACACCGGCTACGTACTGCTCGACATGATCATCGAGAAGGTCACGGGCCGCCCGTGGCACGAGGAGGTCGAGGCCAGGATCCTGGCACCGCTCGGGATGGACCGCACCTACCTGCCGGGCGGCACGCCCACCCCGCGCAGCCCGCACGCCCGTGCGTACCAGGTCTTCCCGTCCGGCGAACGCGTGGACGTCACGAAGGTGCTCGTCCCCGACCCCGGCGGCTACGTCTCCACCACCGCGGACGTCAACCGCTTCCTCCGGGCGCTGCTCGGGGGCGGGTTGCTGCCGCGGGCGCGGCTGGCCGAGATGCGGGAGACGGTCCCGGTCGGCGAGGAGCTGGCGGAGTTCTGGCCGGGCGGGCGCTACGGCCTCGGCCTCGTCGAACGCCCGCTGTCCTGCGGCGGCAGCTACTGGGGCCACGGCGGCGGCGAAGCCGGCTACATCACCGTGAACGGCGCCACCGGCGACGGCCGTCGGGCCGTCACCGTCTCGATGTCCGCCGCGCTGGGGGACTCACACGACAGCATGCTCCGGCAGGAGCGGGTCGCGGGCGAACTCGTCGACCGCGCGCTGTGCGACACCGGCGGCAGGGGGCAGTAGCGTCCGCCCAGGGGGGCGGCGTCCCGGGCGAACGCTTCCTGGTTGCTACTTGCCTGCGGCGAAGCGCATGAGCGAGTGCTCGTTGCCCTGCTTGATCTTGCCGGTCTCGTTGATCACCTGGAGCCGCCAGGTCTCACCGGAGCGGGTGGCCTTGGCGACGGCGCAGCCGTTGTCGGTGGTGAGCAGGCTGGGCCAGATGTCGGCGACCTGCTGGGTGCTGCCGCCGGAGGCGTCGTACACCTTGAAGCTGATGTTGCGGGCCTTCTGGAAGCTGCTGCCCTTCTTGTAGGCGGCGGCGACGAAGACGATGGCCGTGATCTGGCCCGGGATCCGGGAGAACTCGACGGTGACCGTCTCGTCGTCGCCGTCGCCCTTGCCGGTCTGGTTGTCGCCGCTGTGCACGATCGCACCGTTGCCCATGGGGTCCAGCGAGTCGAGACCGGCGAGCCGGACCGGGTCGGATCCCGCCATGGCGATGGCGATCAGGTCGAGGTCGGTGCCCTTGGTCTGGCGCAGCTTGCCCATGATGCCGCCGCTGCTCCCGACCGTGGGGTCCCAGGAGACCCCTATCGACAGGTGGGTAACCCCGGCCAGGTCCGCCGGTTCGTCATCCTTCGTAAGCGTGATCATTCCCGATCCCTTGGTGGTGAGACGGTGCCATCCGAGCGGCTCCGGCGCCACGTGGGCCTCGGGTGACAGCCGCTCCGCATGGGAACATACCGTGCCGGGCCGGGCGCCAGGGAGGTACAACGCCCCGGATCCACCCCGGAACCGCCTCTCCGACGATGCCGATTCCCGTACGCGGCCGGGCCGGTCGGCGGCCTGAGGGAGCCGCAACCGCCCTCAGTCGAGGCACCCCGCGCCCTCCCGGGCCGCGCACGTGCCCAGGGAGCACCAGCGGCGGCGGCCCGGGGCGTCGAGGAACAGCCAGCCGCAGTCCGGTGACGGGCACGCCGTCACCGTGAAGCGCTGCGGGTCGGCGAGCAGGTCGGCGGCGCTGCGGGCGACCGCCAGCACCGGCAGCCGCAGGCCCGTCGAGGCGGGCAGCCGCCAGCGGCCGAGGCCGTCCTCGTCGCGGTGGAACTCCGCGGCCCGGGCGGCGGCTTCCGCCGTGCGCGCGACCTGCTTGAAGGCGCGCCGGTCGGCCGGGTCGACGAAGCAGCCGTGCATCGCGGTACGCAGCTCGCGGGCCTCCGCCAGCGCCTCCAGCGCGGCGGCGGGCTGCTGTTCCGCCTGCTTGAGGAGCTGGGTGACCAGCCAGTCCTCCAGCAGCCCGAGGTGCCCGGCCCACACGGCGAGCGCCCGGTAGCCGGTCAGCCACTCCGCGCCGGCCGCGCGGGCGCCGTCCCAGCCGGCCCAGGTGTTGCAGAACTCCAGGGCGGGCTGGCCGCTGGTGTGCAGCGGCAGGCGTACGTCCCGGACCTGGACGGCGTACGCGGGCAGCGGCGGCTGGTCGAGCGCGGGGTCGGCGCTGAGCACCTTGGCGTGTACGTCGCGGAGGGCGGGGCCGGGTGCGACGCCCAGTTCGGCGGCGAGGGCGAGGCGGGTGGTGCGGTAGACGTCGAGGGCTTCGGCCTGGCGGCCGGCGCGGTAGAGGGCGGTCATCAGGGCGGCGACGAGCCGTTCACGGAGGGGGTAGCGGGCGACCAGGGGCCGGAGTTCTGCGGCGAGGGCGCCGCCGCCGTCGCGGGCCCCGTCGCGGCCGGTGTGCAGCCGGTCCTCGGCGCGCTGCTCCAGGGCGCCGAGGCGGAGTTCGGCCAGCTCCGTGCCGAGCCGGGCGCGGAGTTCGCCGTCGGCGAGCCCGTCGAGGAGTTCCCCGCGCCACAGGGCCAGCGCCTCCTCGGTACGGCGCAGCCGCTCGGCGGGGTCGCGCAGCGCGGTGGCGGCCCGGGCCCGTTCGGCGAACTCGGCGGCGTCGGTGCGCCACCCGCCCGGCTCGGCGGCGTACCCGTCGCCGCGGGTCACGATGCGCACCCCGTACGGCCGGAGCGCCACCCGCAGCCGGCTGACGTAGGTGTGCAGCGTGCCCCGCGCGCCGCCCCCGTCCCACAGCAGCTCCGCCAGCCGCCCGGCGGCCACCGCACGCCCCGGGGCGAGCAGCAGCACCGCGAGCAGCAGCCGCTCCTGGCGCCGCCGGCTCAGCGAGACGGGGACGCCGTCGCGTACCGCCTCGAAGGGCCCGAGCAGGCGGAACTCCAACACGAGGGCAGCGTACGCCGGTTGTGGTGAGCGGATGGTGAGGCGGCGGGACCAGGCTCGGAGGACGAGCACGCGCCCCGATCCGAAGGAGCCGGTACCCATGCGCCGTTACGCAGCAGCCACCGCCGCAGCGCTCTGCCTGACCGCCACCCTGGCCGCCCCGGCGGCGACGGCCGCGGGCGGGGAGAGCGACGACGGGGGCTGGCGCCCGGTCGACTACCCCCCGGTGAACTACCCCGCGGGCGAACGCTGCGACTTCCCCTTCCGCACTGAACCCATCCTCGACGAGACCATGGTCAAGACCGTCGCCACCTACCCCGACGGCTCCCCGAAGACCGAGCTGTACAAGGGCGCCCTCATCGTCCGCGTCACCAACCTGGAGACGGGCGCCAGCTACGACGCGGACGCCGGCGGCCGCTCGATCGTCCGGTACGCCCCGGACGGCGGCCACATCTACTACGCCACGGGCCCGGTCCTCATCGGCTTCAAGGAGAACCAGGGCAACCTGCCCCGCGGCGAGTACCTGGTCGACGGCGTCTACACCCTGGAGATCACCGCGGCCGACTACCGCACGGTGACGTGGAAGGAAGGCACGAAGAAACTGACCGACGTCTGCAACAAGGTCGCCTGAGCCGGGCGGCGGGCGCCGGCCGCCCCCGAGGCCGAGCAGGCAGTTCCCGGGGGAGCTGCCTGCTCACCGACCGCCCACGCTCAGCGAGCAGCGGGCTCCGCCGCGGGCTCGCCCGCGTAGTGGCAGGCGGACGGGTGGGGGGCTCCGGTTCGTACGCGGAGGTCCGGGGGGTCCGTTCTGCACAGGTCCGTCGCCAACGGGCAGCGGGTGTGGAAGCGGCAGCCGGACGGGGGGTCGGCCGGGGAGGGGACCTCGCCGGTGAGGGGGAGGGTCGTGGTGGTGTCCGGGCGGTCGTGGACCGAGGGGGCCGCCGCCAGGAGGGCCTGGGTGTACGGGTGCTGGGGGGACTCGAAGACCTGGGCCGCCGTGCCGTGTTCCACGATCGTGCCCAGGTACATCACCGCCACCTCGTCCGCGATGTGCCGGACCACGTCCAGGTCGTGGGAGATGAAGAGGTACGCGATCCCCAGCTCCCGCTGCAGATCCGCGAGCAGGTTCAGGATCTGGGCGCGTACGGACACGTCCAGCGCCGACACCGCCTCGTCGCACACGATCAGCTTCGGCCGCAGCGCCAGCGCCCGCGCGATGCTCACCCGCTGGCACTGGCCGCCCGACAGCTCGTGCAGGCGGCGGGTCGCGTACGAACCGTCCAGTCCCACCTGCGTCAGGAGGCTTTCCACCTCCGTCCCCTCGTCCGCCGGCGCCATCTCCTTGTGGATGTGCCAGCCCTCCGCCACGATCTCCGCCACCCGCATCCGCGGGTTCAGCGACGTGTACGGGTCCTGGAAGACCATCTGCAGGTCGTTCGCCACCCGCCGCCGCTCGCGGCGGCCAGCCGTCGCCAGGTCCAGGCCCGCGAAGGAGACCGATCCCGCGAAGGGTTGCAGCAGGCCCACCACCGCGCGGGCCAGCGTCGACTTGCCGCAGCCCGACTCGCCGACGATGCAGACCGTACGTCCCGGGCGTACCGCCAGGTCGACGCCCGCGACCGCGTCGACGCGGCGGCGGCCCAGGCCCGCGCGGCCGGCGACCGTGTAACCCGCGTGCAGGTCCCGGATGTCCAGCAGTGCGTCCGGCTTCTGCTTGCCCGTGCTCATGACGCCGCCTCCACGTTCCCTGCCCCGGCCAGGACCTTCCCGCTGTGGTGGCAGGCCGACTTGTGGGCCTTCCCCACCGCCGTCAGCGCCGGGTCCTGCGTCCGGCACACCTCCGTGGCGTACCCGCACCTCGGCGCGAACGCGCACCCCGCGGGCAGCGTCCCCGGCGCCGGCGGCTGGCCCTCGATCGGCACCAGCCGCCCCGGCCGCGCCGGGTCCGGGACCGCGTCCAGCAGGCCGCGCGTGTACGGGTGTGCCGGTGCCGTGTAGACGTCGTCCAGCGCGCCCGTCTCCACGATCCGGCCCGCGTACATCACCGCCACCTCCTGCGCGACGCGGGCCACCACGCCCAGGTCGTGCGAGACCAGCAGCATCGCCATCCCCGCCTCCGTCTGCCGCCCGGCGAGCAGCCGCAGGATCTGCGCCTGCACCGTCACGTCCAGCGCCGTCGTCGGCTCGTCGGCCAGCAGCACCGCCGGGTCCAGGGTGAGGGCCATCGCGATGACCGCCCGCTGCCGCATACCGCCCGAGAACTCGTGCGGGTACGCGCCGTACCTGGCCTCCGCGTCGGGGATGCCGACGGTCCGCATCAGCTCCACCGCCCGCTCCCGGGCCGCGCGGCGGCCGGTGCCCCGGCGGCGCAGCGTCTCGGCGATCTGCCAGCCCACGGTGAACGACGGGTTCAGCGCCGCCATCGGGTCCTGGAAGACCATCGCGACCTTCGCGCCCCGCAGTTGCCGCCACTGCGCGTCGGTGAACCCGGCGGTGTCCCGGCCCTCGATCTCGACCGTCCCCGCGCTCACCCGCGCGCCCGCGGGCAGCAGCCCCATCAGGGCCAGCGACGTCAGCGACTTGCCGCTGCCCGACTCGCCGACAAGGGCGGTGACCCGCCCGGGTACGAGGTCGAGGTCGACCCCGCGGACGACCCGCCGGGAACCGTCGCGGCCGAAGCCTATGTGGACGTCCCGCAACCGGGCGGCCGGAGCCGTCTCTGCGGCCGTGGAAGACGCCGTGGAAGACATCGTGCTCCCCTCTCTGCTCATATCTGCGACCGCGGGTCCGACACGTCCCGGAAGCCGTCCCCGATCACGCCCACCGCCGTGACCACCAGCGCCAGCGCCGCCGCCGGCATCGTGGAGATCCACCACGCCGAGCCCAGGTAGTCGCGCCCCACCGAGACGGTGGCGCCCCACGACGAGGTGTCGACCGGTACGCCGAGGCCGAGGAAGCTCAGCGACGCCTCCGCGACCATCACCAGGCCCACCTGCACCGTCGCCGCGACCAGCAGCGGCTGCCAGACGGACGGCAGCACGTGGCGGACCATGATGCGTACGTGTCCCGCCCCCAGCACCCGCGCCGAGTCGACGAACCCGAGCCGCCGCGTCGCCATCGCCGACGCGCGGGCGACGCGGGCGAAGATGACCCACCTCGTGATCGCCAGCGTGATGACGATGTTGGTGACGCTCGGGCCGAGCACCCCGGCCAGCAGGATCGCCAGCAGGATGGACGGGAAGGCGAGCTGGATGTCGCCGATGCGGGAGGCGATCGTGTCCGGCCAGCCGCCGAAGTAGCCCGAGACCAGCCCGACGACGAGGCCGGCCGCGCCGCCGACCAGGATGGTCGCGCAGGCGACCAGCAGCGAGATCCGCGATCCCGCCAGCAGGTTGGCGAGCAGGTCGCGGCCCATCTGGTCGGTGCCCAGCCAGGCGATGTCGCCCGCGTCGGTGCGCTCCCCCGGTGACAGCAGCCGGTTCGGCAGGTCGGTGGCCACCGGGTCGTACGGGTGCAGCAACGGCCCGACGACGGCGGCGAGGACGAAGAGCGCGAGGATCCCGGCGCCTATCCAGACCCGCACCGGCACCCGCCGCACGGCGTCGCCGGGGGCCTTGCCCGTACGGGGCTCTTCTGCGGCGGGCGCCGGAGCGGGCGCGGCCGCGGTCGTGCTGCTCATGCGTCCTCCGGGGTGAGGCGGGGGTCGATGACGAAGTAGACGACGTCCACGAGCAGGTTCAGGACGATGTACGCCAGGGTGATCGTGAGGATCGCGGCCTCGACGACCGCGTAGTCGCGGTTGGTGATCGCGTCGACCATCAGCGAGCCGATGCCCGGCCAGGAGAAGACGACCTCGATGATGACCGCGTTGGCGATGAAGTTGCCCATCAGCAGGCCGAGGACGGTCACGACCGGGATCGCGATGTTCCGGCCGACGTGCACGTACTGGATCGTCCCCTCGCCCACGCCCTTCGCGCGGGCCGTACGGGCGTAGTCCTTGCCGCCCTCCTCCAGTGCGCTGCTGCGCACCAGCCGGGCGAGCCAGCCGATGAACGGCAGCGAGAGCGTGAAGGCCGGCAGCAGCACCGCGGCCGGTGAGCCGTCGACGGTCGCGGGCAGCCAGTCCAGTCGGCGGGCGAAGATGAGGATCAGGACGATGCCGAGCCAGAACGACGGGATGGCCTGGCCGGCGAGCGAGCCGGTGGAGACCACCAGGTCGAGCAGCTTGCCGGGGCGGCGGGCGCAGAGCATGCCCAGCGGGATCCCGACGACGACGGTCAGCAGCAGCGCCGCGAGCGACAGGCTCAGGGTCGCCGGGAAGCGGTCCAGGGTGTTGCTGAGGGCGGAGCCGCCGAGGCGCCAGGAGTCGCCGAGGTCGCCGCGGACGATGCCGGCGAGGTGGTCGGCGTACTGCCGCCACAGCGGGTCGTCGAGGCCGAAGTCGGCCCGTACGCTCTCCAGTTGCTCGGCGGAGGCGTCGGGCCCGACGATCAGCTTGGCGGGATCGCCGGGCACGACCCGCACGATGAGGAACACCAGCGTCAGCGCGCCGAAGGCGACGACGACGGCCTGCGCGAGGCGCTTGGCGAGGAACGCGCCCATCATTGCTCACCTCTTCTTCGGAGTGGTCCGGCGGAGGCGCGTACGACGAGTTCGGGGGCCAGGAGCGTACGGATCGGATCCGCGTCCTCCGCCGCGGAGTCGGGCCCGGACTGCACCCGCTCCAGCAGCCGGTCGACGCCCGCCCGGCCCACGTCGGGCGCGGGCAGCCGGACCGTGGTCAGGGCCGGGTCGAGGTACGCGGAGAACGGGTGGTCGCCGTGGCCGACGACGCCGATGTCCGTGCCGACGCGCAGCCCCCGCTCGGCGAACGCCCGGTACAGGCCGAGTGCGTGGTAGTCGTTGCCGGCCAGCACCACCGCGCCGGGCCCCGCCCGCCGCGCCAGTTCCGCGCCGACGGCGTACGCCACCCCGGGGTCGAAGGGCCCCGAGACCGGCACCCCCTCCGGCGCGGCCGCCGGATCCACGCGCACCACCGCGTCGTCGGGCGCCGCGATCCCGCGGGCCGCCAGCGTCTCCCGGAAGCCCCGGATACGCTCCGAGACCGGCGAGATCTCCAGGTCCTCCTCGACCAGGTACAGCTCGGTCGCCCCGCCGTCCAGCACGTGCTCGGTCGCCGCGCGGGCACCGGCGTAGTAGTCGACGCCCACGACGTCGGCGTCCAGCTCCGGCAGGTGCCGGTTGAGCAGCACCACGGGCGTACCGGACTTGCGCAGCCGGCTCCAGTGCTCCGCGCCGTGCTGCACGGGGATGGCCAGCACGCCGTCGACGCCCCAGCGCATCAGCTCCTCGGCGGCGCGGCGCTCGTTCTCCGCGGAGTCCTCGGTGACCATCAGCATCAGCGAGTAGCCGCGTTGGCGGCCGCGCTCCTCGATCGCGGAGATGAGGCGGGCGTAGAAGGGGTTGGCCGGGTTGGTGATGACGAGCCCGAGGGTCATGGCGTTCCGCAGCACGAGGGAGCGGGCCATGGTGTTGGGCACGTAACCGAGGCGTTCCGCCTCCTCCTTGACCCGCTCGCGGGTCTCGGGGCTGACCGCGTCCTTGTCGGCGAGCGCTCTGGAGACGGTGTTGACCGACAGGTCGAGCGACAGGGCGATGTCGCGCAGCGTGGGTCGGCGGCGTGGGGTCATGGGATCCTCCGGCGCGGGGTCATCGGCGCCCCACCACGGCGAGGTCGGGCTGGTTGTTCGGGGCGGGGGTGAAGCCGGTCAGCTCCTTCGCGCGCCCGTACCCGGTAACGAGGGTGACGGGGAAGAGACCGACGGCGTCCGACCATATGGTCCCGCAGGCTTCGCCGTAGAGTGCGTCGCGTTCCGGGCCTTCGGGCGCACCGGCGGCGCGGGCCAGGACGGCGTCGAGTTCCTCGTTGGCATAGCCGAGGCGCTTGGCCTCCGAGGTGTAGAGGCGGCCGATGGTGAAGGCGGCGTCGCCGGTGGTCACGGTGTTCGTCTGGAGATTCATGTCCCAGTCGAGGCCGTTGAGCCGCTCCAGCCACATCGCCTTCTCGATGCTCTGCGGCTCGACGGTGACGCCGATGTCGGCCCACGCCGAGATCAGCGCCTGCGCCAGCTCCCGCGACAGCGGCCCGGTCGCGTCGAACCACATCATCGACGTGGAGAACCCCCGCCCGAGCCCGGCCCGCGCCAGCAGCCGGCGCGCCTCGTCCGGGTCGTACGGCCAGGGCCGCTGCGGCGCGAAGCCGGCGACGGTCTCGGGTATCGGCGCGCGCATCTGCTTGCCGCCGCGGCCGAAGAGGGCGTCCACGATCTGCGGGACGTTCACGGCCTGGCAGAGCGCGCGGCGGACGTCGGGGTCGCTGAACGGCTCGCGCGCGCAGTTGAACCAGTTGAAGTAGTACGTCCAGGAGGGCACCGACTCGACGGTGATCCCGGACACCCCGGTGACCTCCGGCAGTTGGTCCGGCGGGACCGGCCAGAGCAGGTCGACGTCGCCGTTGCGCAGGGCGGTGATCGCCGTCGAGGTCTCGGCGATGTACGGCATGGAGACCGCGGGCAGCTCCGCCCGGCCGCCCCAGTAGTCGTCGAACCGCGCCAGTTCGACGGAGGTCGACGGGGTGAAGCCGGTGACCCGGAACGGACCGGAGCCGACGGGGCTCCGCTTCTGCTCCGGGTCCGCGACCAGCCGGGCCGGGACGATAAACAGGAGGGTGAGGTTGACCGGGAGCGAGCCGAGCGGCCCGTCGGTGGTGAAGACCACCGTGTGGTCGTCGGGCGCCTCGGCGCCCGTGACCGTCGCCCACAGCGGGGTCTGCGCGGACGCGACCTGCTGCGTGTGCTTCAGACACGCGACCACGTCGCGGGCGGTGACCTCGCTGCCGTCGTGGAAGACGGCGCCGCGGCGGAGCGTGAAGACCCACTTCGTGTCGCCCTCCCGCCGCCACTTGGACGCGAGCCCCGGCACCAGCTCCGCGCCCTCGCGCCGTACGAGGGTGTCGAAGACCAGCCGCTTGACGATCAGCGACGCCTCGTCGACGGCGGTCGCGGCGTTGTACGGGTCCAGGTCGGTGACCGGCTGCCCGAACGCCGCCCGCAGCGCCCCGCTGGGCGCGGCACTGCCGACGCCGCAGCCGGGCAGCAGCACCGCCGTGGCGCCGAGCCCGGCCATCGCCAGGAAGTCCCGCCGCGCCGGGCCTCTGCCACCCGCTCTGCTCGTCCCGGTCATCTCACCACCTCCGGGTCATGATTTGAGTGCCAGATAGATCAGGACCTTGACGGACGAGGCCGCGTCGCCGGTGGCTTCGGCCGGTTCGTCGACGACGGTGCCGCGGAGCCGCAGCCAGCCGCCGAAGCCCTCGGCGGGCCAACTGTGCAGCGGGCCGTCGTCGGGGTCGACGGACTGCTCCGTGCCGCGGTCGAGGTCGCACCAGTGCAGGCCGTCAGGCGAGATCTGGGTGCGTACGAGCAGCCTCGGGGCGCGGCCCGAGGCGTCGAGGACGCGCACGAACCAGCGGGCCTCGCGGGCCCAGGCGGCCTCGTACGGCTCGGTGGTGAACTCGCCCGTCAGCGTCGCGTTGCGCTCGATGACGGCGGTGAAGGACTGTCGCATGGTCATGTCGCACTCACCAGTCCACCGAGATCAGCACGGAGTCGAGGTACAGGAAGTTCCGCACGTCGGTGTGGGTGCGTACGGAGACGTAGAAGTTGAGCAGGTTCTGCAGCGACCCGTACTCCTCGTCGTACGGCGGGACGGGCACGCCGGACATGTCGTGGACGACGTCGTTGACCTGGAGTTCGACGTTGCTGCGGGTACCGGTGTCGATGACCCAGCGCAGGTAGTGCCAGTTGACCTTGGTGGGGACCTCGTTGAAGCAGAGGTCCTGCCGCTCGCCGAACTGCCGCCAGTCGGCGGGTTCCGGGGCGGTGAAGTCCGCGGTCCGCGGGAGCTTGAGCTTGCCCTCGAAGTGCTCGCGGGGGGTCGGCTCGGGGACCGTGGGGTACATCCAGCGGTGCTGCACCTCGTGGTCCAGATCGGTGTTCTGGTAGCGCACGACGTTGTGGTAGCGCACGCCGTCGCAGATGTCGGTCGCGACGGTGATCGCGCCGAACTGCTGCTCCGACGGGTGGTTGTTGGCGTCCCACTTGCCGCCGCCGGCGGCGGCCGCGGCGCCGTTCTCCGCCGAGGCGGCCTCCGCCTTGTACGCGAAGTACGTCTCGAACTGCACCCGGCCGCGCCCGGACATCGTCAGCCGCCGGATCGCCACGCCGGTGTGCCCGGTGACCGGCCGGGTGGCGACCTTCAGGGCGTACGTGCCGGACATGGCCCCGTGCGTGCCGACGTCGAAGAAGTTGCAGGAGCTGAGCTGCGGCGGCCGGAAGTCCGACATGTGCTCGTCGACGGTGTCGAGATCACCGTGCTGGTCGTGGTTGCCGATCAGCTCGATCCACCCGTGCGTGCCGGTGTTGAAGTCGTCGTGGACGAGGATGCGGCGCAGCGGGTTGAACTTCGCCAGCTTCGGGTCGAGCAGGCGCGGATCGGAGTGTGGTGCGGTCGTCACCGGTTTCCTTTCATGAGGCGGACGGTGGCGTAGGAGAGGTTGTGGTCGGAGCGCAGCAGTTCGGCCTGCGGCCCCTCGGTCGCGGTGGTCTGCGGGATCTGCACCCACTCGTCGACCTTCGTCCCGTTCCGGACGAAGAGGTGGTCGATCTTCTCGCCGCGGGGCAGCGGGATCTTGCCGCCGTTGTACGAGGCGTACTCATCGCCGGTGACGCGGTCCGCGACCGCGAGCGCGTCGGTGAAGCCGGCGTCGGCGAAGGCGTCGATGGCGCTGGCGCCCTCGGCGGTGGAGCCGGAGTTCATGTCGCCGGCGAAGACGACGGGCAGGTTGCGGGTGTGCTTGTTGCGGAGGGTCAGCTCCTCGGCGGTGCGCCTGGCGTCGGCGTAGCGGACCTCGTCCCAGTTCTTGGTCCAGCCGTTGGGGTCGGTGGCGCCGTTCTTGCGGTACTCCAGGTGCATGTCGACGACCACGAAGCGGGCGCCGGACCTCTTCTCGCGCAGCACGTTCCAGGTCATGGTCTTGCCGTAGATCTCGGTGGAGTCCGGCAGCCAGAGCAGGTCGTGGGGCAGTTCGCGGCCGCGCTTGTCGAGGTGGGAGTAGCGGGAGGCGTCGTAGTACGTGTAGCGGCCGGCGCCGGACTTGAGCGGGTAGCCCTGCTCCGGGTGCCGGGTGCCGGCGTAGTCGGCGGGGGCCTCGGCGTAGCCGTGCTCCTTGAGGGCGGCGGTCAGCGGCGCGCGGAACGACTCCACGTCGACGGCGGGCTGGCTGGGCGTCGCGTTGTTGCCGATCTCCTGTGTGGCGACGACGCCGAGCCCGGCCGCGTCGATGTCCGCGGCGACGTCCGCGGCCCGGCCCTCGGCCCAGGGGCGCAGCTTGGTGGCGCAGTCGCGGCCGATGACGCGCTCGCACTCGGCCTTGGTCGGCAGGGACCCGTGGCCGCACACGTTGTACGTGCCGACCCGGACCTCCACGGTCCGCCCGGTCGCTCCGGACGGACCGTTCTGCCCCTGGTCGTCCTGGTCTGAGGCCGCGGCAGCAGACCCGCCGAGCAGCGCGAGGGCTATCGCGACGCCGGGGACCACCACGGTGGATATTGCACGCAATCTGGGACGCATCTCGGCTCCAGCCTCGACATGAACGTTAACGTGAGCGTTGCGATGGGCACGTTACGCATCCCGTGGCCGGAAGTAAACGGTCCGGACGCGACTACTTCGTGAGGGGACGGCGACAAGGCGCCGCCCCCGGCCTCGGGGTGGGGAGGCGCGGGGGCGGTCGGAGGGCTCCCGGCGGAACGCCGGATCCGTCGGCTGTCAGTCTGCGGCCGGAGTCAACTCCGTGAGTTCGGCGAGGAGTTCGGGGGAGAAGTTGCTGCCGGTCACGACGGTCGCCAGGGCGCCGGCCTCGAAGTCGTGGTGGAGTGCGGCGGCGACGCCGAGGGCGGCGGCGGGTTCCAGGATCAGGCCCACGGTGTCCCGCACCGCCCGCAGCGCCTCGCGGAGTTGGTCGTCGTCGACGAGTACCACGTCGTCCACGAGGCCGCGCATCCTGTCGACGGCCGCGGGCACCGGCACCCGGACGGCGACCCCGTCGGCGATGGTCCGGGCCTCGGGGGTGCTGACGGGCGCGTTCCGGCGCCAGCTTTCGGCCATCGCGGGGGCGCCCGCCGCACAGACGCCCACGATCCGGGTGCGGGGCGCACGGGCCTTGGTCCAGCAGGCGATGCCGCCGATCAGGGCCCCGTTGCCGACCGGTACGAGCAGGGTGCCGGGCAGCGGCGCGAGTTCCACGGCGATGGTGCCGGCGCCCTCGGAGATGCGCGGCTCCTCGCCGTCCTCGACGAAGAGGCGGTCCGCGGCGCCGTCCGCGTAGGCCCGTGCGGCGTCCTTCGCGGCGTCGAAGTCGGCGCCGGCCAGGACCACTTCGGCGCCGAGTTCGCGCATCCGGGCGACCTTGACGGGGTTCGCGGTCCGGGCGCAGTACACCGTGACGGCGATGCCGCGCGCGCGGCCCGCGTACGCGACGGCCTGGCCGAAGTTGCCCGCCGAGGCGCAGACCACCCGCTGCCCTTCGGCCAGTTCGTGCATGAAGTAGTCCGCGCCGCGGCCCTTGAAGGACCGGATCGGGTTGAGCGTCTCCAGCTTGAGCGCCAGATCCCGGCCCACCCGGCGGGCCAGGGCGGCGTCCTCGACGTACGGGCCGTCGCGGAAGACGGGATCGATGAGGCTCGCCGCCTCCTCGATGTTCTCCACCTTCAAGGGCTTTATCATCTGCGTATCGTATACGATGAGCGAATGGCCGTACGTTCGACGCTCCAACTCGGCGACCCCGCCCTGCGCGAGCCCGCCGCCGACGTCGCGGAGCCGGGCTCGCCCCGGACCGCCGAAACCGCCGCCGACCTCGCGGACACGCTGGCCGGCTGGGTGGCGCGCACCGGCTACGGCCGCGGCATCGCCGCGCCGCAGATCGGCGTGCCCAGCCGCGTGGTCCATCTGCACCTGGACCGGCCCTGGACGCTCATCAACCCCCGGATCACGGGCCGTTCCACGGCGACCTGGGAGCCGTGGGACGCTTGCCTGAGCTTCTCCCTGCAGTTCTTCTGCCAGGTCGGCAGGGCGAGATGGGTGGATGTGGAGTACCTGTCCGCGGACGGGGAGCGGCACGCTCTGCGCGCGGAAGGCGACCTCGGCGAACTGCTCCAGCACGAAATCGACCACCTGGACGGCATCATGGCGGTCGACCGGATGATCTCGCCGAGCACCCTGTGCATGCGCTCGGAGTTCGAGCAACGCCACCGCGACGAAAGCCCGTACCAGCAATGACCACGTACCCCGCAGGCGCGAACGAGCCCATCGCCCGGGCCGAACCGCTCCGCGAAGCCGTCTACCTCCGCATCGTCGCCCTCATCTCCGCGGGCAAGTACGCCCCGGGCGCCCCCCTCACCGAGGCCGGCCTCAGCCGCACCCTCCAGGTCTCCCGCACCCCGGTGCGCGAAGCCCTCCTCCGCCTCCAGGCCGAAGGCGTCCTCCAGTCCGCACTGGCCCGCGGCTTCACCGTCCGCCCCCTCGTCCGCCGCGACGCCGCCGAGCTGTACCCCGTGCTGGCATCCCTCGAAGCGCTGGCCACCCGTACGATCACGGCGCTCGACCCCGCCACGACGCAGCGGCTGCGCACCGTGCTCGACGAACTCGAAGGATGCGCGGACCCGGTACGCCGCTGGCAGCTCGACACCGAGTGGCACACGGCGATCGCCGCCGCGGCGGGCAACCGCCACCTGCTGGGGATGCTCACCCAACTGCGCACGAACCTCTCCCGCTACGAACTCGCGTACATGCGCGAGGTGAAGCACCGCGCGGACGTCGACCACGAGCACCGGAAGGCCCTGGCGGCCCTCGCCGCGGGCGACTTCGCGCACGCGGCGGACCTGCTGGAGGCCCACTGGCACGACGGCATGCGCACGATCCTCGACTGGCTCGATGGACCGGATTAAATCGTCCGGTCATTGACGGGGTCCGGCGGGCGTTCGCATGGTGCCGGTAGCACTCCTCCTTCTCCTCCTCCTTCTCCGTACCGCGCACCGGAAAGGAACGGACGCTGTGACGTGCCCTACCGCGCCCAACATCGTGTTCGTCATGACCGACCAGTTCCGTGCCGACTTCACCGCGGGCGAGGGGTTCGGTCTGGACACCATGCCCTTCCTCGACTCCCTCGCCGCCGGCGGCGTGCGGTTGCGGCGGGCGTACACGACCGCGCCCGCGTGCGTGCCCGCGCGCACCAGCGTGCTGACCGGGCGGTGGCCCAGCGCGCACCGCGTGCGGCAGAACTCCACGCCGCAGGGGGTGGTGCGGGGAGACGACCTGCTGGACGTGCTGGGCGGGGCCGGGTACCAGCTCTTCTACGCCGGGAAGACGCACATGTACCGGGGGCGGAAGGAGTTCTTCGACGCGTTCTCCGGTCCCTACGGGCACGAGAGCGGACCCGACGAGACCGTCGAGCAGCAGGACTTCGCGCGCTGGATGCGGTCCATCGACCACGGGCCGACGACGGAGGCGACGCCGTTCCCGGTGGAGTTGCAGTTCGCGCACCGGATCGTGTCCGACGCGATGGGGCAGATCTCCGCACGGGACCCCGGGAAGCCGTTCTTCTCGTGGATCTCCATGCCCGAGCCGCACAACCCGTACCAGGCACCGGAGCCGTACTTCTCGCTCTTCGGCGAGGACGAGGTGCCGGCGCGGACGTGCGGGCCCGAGGCCGCGGAGCGCAAGGGCGGGGCGTACAAGTGGCTGCGGGAGCTGGTGGAGGAGAAGCGGCCCGGATACGACCGGCTCTGGCGGCGGTATCGCGCCACGTACTGCGGGATGCTGCGGCTCATCGACGACCAACTGCGCCGCCTCGTCGACCATCTGAAGGCGCAGGACGTCTGGCGCGACACGCTGCTGGTCTTCTTCGCCGACCACGGCGACTACGTCGGCGACTACGGCCTCCAGCGCAAGGGCGCCGGAATGCCGGAGGTGCTGGCGCGGATCCCGATGGTCGTCCACGGCTGCGGGGTCGAGGCGCGGGACAACCGGCGGGACTTCGTCTCGCTCGCCGACCTGCTGCCGACGGTCTGCGAGGCGGTGGGGCGGCCGCTGCCGCTCGGGGTCCAGGGCCGCAGCATGTGGCCGATGCTGACCGGGGCGGACTACCCGGCGGCGGAGTTCGCGGACGTCGTCACCGAGCGGGGGTACGGCGGGCTGCCGTATCCGGACGACGCGCGGCCGGAGCTGCACTTCCCGTACGAGGGGACGAAGTACGACGAGCTGAACAGCGTGACGCAGAGCGGGTCTTCGCGGATGCTGCGGCACGACCGGTACAAGCTCTACCAGCACGTGGCCGGGGAGGCGGAGCTGTACGACGTCGCGGCGGACCCGATGGAGCTGCACGACCGCTGGAACGACCCGCGCCTGCGCCACGTCCAGGCGGACCTGACCCAACGCCTCCACCGCTGGTCCCTCCGCCTCACCGACGACCTCCCCGACGGCGCCTACGACCCCCTCCTCCCCGCACACAACTGGCACCGCGGGGAGGGCGATTAGCGGCGGGGCGGCCCTCGCGGAGGGTGCCGCCCAGGCCGGTCGGCCCGTTGTCCGGCCGTTGATCACCGAGGCGATGCGTGGTGGACGACGAGGTTCCGCCCGCCGTCGAAGACGACCGACTCCGTGTCCGCCACCCCGGCAGGCTGGCCAGTGGTCGCCGGGTGGGCGGTCGTCAGGCGTTCCGCTGTCGTCCACAGGGCGGACTCCCGGGTCGGGTCGTAGGACTCCGGGGACGAGTCGGCCACCCGGTCACGGTCGACGTACGCGCCCGTCGGGGCGTCCAGGGTGCCCAGGGCCAGGGCCGCGAGGTGGCGGGCCGCCGTGTCGCGGGAGGTGGCGAAGGGGGTCAGGGTCAGGGCGGGGAGGAGGCGGTTGGTGACGAAGCGGGTGACCGGGCCCGCGTTGCGGGTGAGGCCGGTGGCCGGGACGAAGCCCGGGTTGTACGCGACGGCGGTGACCCCCGCCGGGAGGCGGCGCGCGTACTCGTGGACCAGGTACAGCGTCGCCAGCTTGCTCGTCGAGTACGCCGTGCGCCCCGCCGCCGCCGTGCCCGGCTTCGCGAACGCGCCCGGCCGGGCCAGCGCGTCCGGGTCCTGCCAGACCGGCCCCGGCACCATGCCCAGGTTGTGCCTGAAGTCGCCGAAGTGCGTGTCGCTGCTGGTGATCACGATGCGGGCGGGGGCGGTGAAGCGGTCCTGGAGGAGGCGTACGAAGAGGTGGTTGGCGAGGACGTTGACGGTGAACGTGGCCTCGTAGCCGTCGCCGCCCGCGGTGAGCGCGTCGGTGTACTGGATGCCCGCGTTGCCCACGAACCCGCGCAGCGGCGGCAGGTCGCCGCGGTCCAGCCGGTCCCGGACCGCCGCGGCGGCGGACCGCACGGCGGCCAGGGAGCCGAGGTCGGCCTCGATGTGCGAGACGGCGTACGGCGTCGGGCCGTCCCCCGCCAGCTCCGCGGCCAGCGCGGCGCCCGACGGGCCGCGGGTGACGACGAGCAGGTGCACGTCCGGTGCCGTACGCAGCAGGTGCTCCGCGGCGGCGCGGCCGATGCCGCGGCTCGCGCCGGTCATGACGACGGTGGCGTGGGCGGTGGACTCCATGGCGTACCCCTTCGGGATTCGGCTCCTGCGTTCGCTGCCCACGGTCGTCGTCCCCGCGCCCCGCAACCAGTGCCGTCCGCGACACCAGGACTGGCAGTACCCAGCCTGGTCCGGCGCCCGTGGGCGCAGGATGGAGGCATGGCTGCCACCCGTACGGAACGCTCCGAGCTCGGCCGGCTCCTGCGCACCTGGCGCGACCGCCTCGACCCGGCCGACGCCGGCTTCACCGCCCTGCCCGGCCGCCGCGCCCCCGGGCTGCGCCGCGAGGAGCTGGCGCAACTCGCCGCGCTGTCCGTCGACTACGTCCTGCGGCTGGAGCAGGGCCGGGCGACCCGGCCCTCCGCCCAGGTCGTCGCCGCCCTCGCCCGCGCGCTCCAGCTCTCCCGCGCCGAACGCGACCGGCTCTACCGCAGTGCCGGGCTGCTGCCGCCGCAGGATGGCACGGTCGGCACCCACGTACCCGCGGGCGTGCAGCGGCTCGCGGCCCGGCTCGCGCACGTGCCGGTCGGGGTGTTCGCCGCCGACTGGACCCTGTTGTGGTGGAACCCCATGTGGCGCGCGCTCCACGGCGACCCGGCCCTGCTGCCGGCCGCGGAACGGAACGTCGCCCGCGCCCTGTTCGGCGCCGGGGCCGCGCGCGAGACGCTGCGGCCGGTCAGGTCCGAGCGCGGGGAGGAGGCGTTCGCGGCGTCGATCGTCGCCGATCTGCGGGACGCCGCGGCCCGCTATCCGTCGGACGGGCGGCTCGACCGGCTCGTACGCGAACTGCGTGCCGGCTCCGCCGACTTCGCCCGGCACTGGGCCACAGCGGCCGCGACCCCGCACGTCAGCGAGCAGAAGACGGTCGGGCACCCGGAGGTCGGCGACATCCTGCTGGACTGCGACGTGCTGCTGGTGCCCGGCGCCGACCTGCGCGTGGTCACGTACACGGCGGCGGCGGGCAGCGACGACGCGGGGAAGCTGGACCTCCTCCGCGCCACGGGCGGCAGCGCCACCGGCGGCCCGACCGGCGGGGCCGGGCCGGCCGCCGCCGCGCGGGGGTGACGCGCGGCGGCCGGGTGGGGTCGCGCCGGCCGGTTCACGGGGTGTCATCCGGCCGTCAACTGATCGACTTCGCCGCCTCCTCGATGAGGTCGGCCACCGCGTCCGGCTGGGAGACCGTCACCGCGTGGCTGGCGTCGAGCGTCACCGTACGGGCCTCCGCGCGCTCCGCCATGAAGCGCTGCGCCGCGACGGGGATGTTCTTGTCCTCCGTCGTGAGCAGGGCCCAGGACGGCACGGTCCGCCAGGCGGCGGCGCCCGCGCCCTCGCCGAGGGCCGCGCTCGTGATGGGGCGCTGGGTGGCGGCCATCCGCCGCGCCGTGGCGGGGGGCACGTCGGCGGCGAACTGGCCGTGGAACTTGTCCTGGTCGATGTAGAGGTCGGTGACGGCGGCCCCGCCGGGCAGCGCGGTGGGCACCTCCTGCAGCGTCTCGCCGAGCGTGCTGCCGGGGAACTTTCCGGACAGCCCGGCCGCGCTCTCACCCTCGTCGGGCAGGAAGGCGGCGACGTACACGAGCGCCTTCACCCTGTCGTTGCCTGCGGCGGCCTCGCTGATGACCGAGCCGCCGTAGGAGTGGCCGGCCAGGACGACGGGGCCCTCGACGCTGTCGACTACGTCGCGCAGGTAGGCGGCGTCACTGTGCAGGCCGCGCAGCGGGTTGGCGGGGGCGACGACCGGATATCCCGCGCGCTTCAGCTTGTCCACCACCCCGTTCCAGCTCGACCCGTCGGCGAAGGCGCCGTGGACGAGGACGACGGTCGGCTGCTTGTGGTTCGACATGGAGAGCCTCCGTGGCTGGTTTCCTACGCCGCCGGGAGGCCCCGGCGACACACAAGAAGATAGCGCGCAACTTCCTTGTGTGCAAGTTAGTCGTGCACGAGCTGAACGGGCGGGGGCGCGCCCGTGATCTGTGTGCGCTGGAACGTTTTGGCTGTCCGATGCTCCGCAGGTAACGTGTGCGCCTCCTCCGGCCGATCCAAGGTCAACCCCCGGGAGGCACCCAGCAGTCGAGTGATCGAAGGTCGAGATGAAGTACGTCATACGCGGGCATCGCGTCGCCGTTGCGGCGGCCGGGACGGCAGCGCTGCTTGCGCTCACCGCCTGCGGCAGCGACGACGAGGGTGGCGGCGGAGCGAGCGGTGGTCCCGCGCAGACGGATGCCGTCGAGGCGATGCGCGCCGCCAAGTCGGTGCACGCGGTCGGCGAGATGGTCGTCGTCGCCGACCCCGCCCAGATCGACGTGCAGGTGGACGACAAGGGCAACTGCGTCGGCAGCGCCACCACCGACGACGGAGCCGTCGAGTTCGTCATGCAGGGCGACAAGGCGTGGATGAAGCCGGACGCCGCCTATCTGGAGTCCGAGTACATGTACGACGCCGCCGTGATCGAAGAGGTCGAGGGCTCGTACCTGGAGGAGTCCAAGGCCGACGTCCAGTCGGCCATCACGGACCTCTGCAAGATCGACACGTATGTCGAGCAGACCGACAGCGTCGTGTCGTTCAGCCCCGGGATGACGCAGAAGGAGCAGACGAAGCACAAGGGCGTGGCGGTCGTTCCCTACGTGAACGAGGACCCCTCGACCAGCGACGGCGCCAGCATGAAGATCGCCGCCGAGGGCAAGCCGTACCCGGTGACCATCACGGACCCGGAGGGGGCCGAAGTCGACCTGGCGTTCTCGGCGTTCGGTGAGCCGGTGAAGCCGAAGGCTCCCGCCGCGGACTCGGTGCTGACGGAGGACCAGGTCTCGGACATCGAGTTCGAGGCGATGTAGCGGGCGGCCTCGCCGCCTCCGGGGGAAGCGGCGGCGGTACGGGTCGGGGGGCTCGTACCGCCGCCGGCTGCTTTTCCGCCGGGGTCCATGTCGCCGACGGCCGCGGCCCGTTCCGCGCGGTCGCCCGTACGGCACCTGTTCTCCGTCGCCGTAGGACACCCGCAGCCGTAGCACCGGCCGCCCGCGGAACGACCCGGAGGTCACGCCCGGGATCACTGCCTACGATGGAGACATGGCTGGGGCGAGCGGTCTGCTGATCGCGGGCCGGTACCGGTTGGACCGACCGGTGGGGCAGGGTGGCATGGGCCGGGTCTGGAGCGCTCGCGACGAGTTGCTCGACAGACGGGTCGCAGTCAAGGAGATCCTGTTCGCCGCCGACGTCGGGGACAGGCAGCGCGAGAAGCAGCTACGCCGCATGATCGTCGAGGCCCGCGCCGCCGCCCGCCTCAACCACCCCGGCATCACCACCGTGTACGACGTCGTGGAGCACGACGGCGCCCCGGTGATCGTGATGGAGTTCGTCGCCGGCAGCTCCCTGGCCGCCGTGCTGCGGGAACGCGGGCGGCTGCCGGTGCCGCGGGTGGCGGAGATCGGCGTACAGGTCCTCGACGCGCTGGCCGAGGCGCACGGGGCGGGCGTGGTGCACCGCGACCTGAAGCCCGACAACATCCTGGTGACCGACCGCCGCGCGGTGATCACCGACTTCGGCATCGCCGCCATCGCCGACGCGGCGGGCCCGGAGGGCGCGGCGGGCCTGACGACCACCGGCGGCATGCTGGGCACGCCCGCCTACGCCTCCCCCGAGCAGTTGAACGGCGAACCGGCCACCGCGGCCTCCGACATGTGGTCCTTCGGCGCCACGCTGTACGCGGCCGTCGAGGGCCACCTGCCCTTCCACGGCGAGAACCTGTGGACGCTGCGCCACGCCGTCTCCGAGTCCGCCCCGGCGCCCTTTCGGCACGCGGGCCCCCTGGCCCCGGTCCTCGCGGCGCTCCTGGCCAAGAACCCGGCCGACCGTACGACCCTCGCGGCGGCGGCAGCGGAACTCCGCGCCCACACCCCCGGCACACCCGCGCGCCCTCCGGCCCACCCCCGCAGGTCCCGCCGCCCCTGGAAACTCCTCCCCACCCGCCGCACCCACCCCACGTACGCCCCGCAGCTCCCGCCGACGCGGGTCATGCGGGCGGATCCCGTGGAAGAACTGGAACGCGCGGCGCGCGAACGGCTGCACAGCCAGGTGCAGGTGCACCTCGGTCTCCTGGACGTCATCGCCACGGCCCCGCCGTCGGACGCGGACCTGCTGACGGGCCTGAAGAACCTCAAGGACACGCACACCCACCGGGTGGGGCGCATCCTGGCGGACGAGGAGCACAAGCTGGTCCGGTTACGCGACCTGGAAGACGAGGAGTCGCGCCGGGCGATGGAGCCGTACGCCTCCGACCACGGCGCCTGGCTGGCCACCCGCCGGGACGCCCTCGCGGCCCTGGACGAAACGCTGCCCCTGTCGGCGGCACTCCTGACGGGCGACAGCCCACGCGAGGCACTGCTGACGGCGGTCGCCGCGTTCAGAACCCACATGCTCGACATGCAGTCGGACTGAGGGGCGGGGCCACGGCCCCCGGGGCTCCCGGGTGCGTCCGGCCCGCTCGCTGACCGGCCGAAGGGGTGCCGCTCGGGACGGGGATGGACGGGCGCAACTCGCGGTCATACCCGCCGGGAACCGGGGCAGATCACCCGCGCAGGCCGACTTTCGCCCATCGCCACGCACCCACCCGTGCCGCGGCCGGGTCCCGGTCCCGCGGCCGGGATGTGTCGGCTGAACAGGCTGTGTCGGGGCGGGATGGGTGTGCCGGGAGCGGGGCGGGTGCGGGGTTGCGGTTAGTTTCGGGTGGGTCGCGGCGGCGGTGGTGTGCTGCGGGGGCGGGTGCCCGTCACATACCCGCTTACCGCGCGGAGCCGATGCTCATGACCACGACACGAAAGCCTCCCGGGGACAACCGCACTGCCGCGGCGGTGCTCCGGTCCTTCCTCGCCCGGCACCGTACGGCCGTCGCGCTCCTGTGGTGCGTGCTTTCCCTGGCCCTGTTCTGGTGGGCGCAGCGCGCCGCGCAGGTGTCGATGATCGACCTTGCGGTGTACCGGGCCGAGGGATGGGCCGTACGCGCGGGTGAGAACCTCTATGCCCTGCGGGCGACGGATGTGGGGCTGAGGAACACCTATCCACCGTTCGCCGCGGTGCTTTTCGTGCCGCTGACCTGGCTGGGCGTCGGGGAGATGCGCACCCTCGCCACGGTGGTCAACCTGCTGCTGGCCGGGGTGGCGGTCCATCTGTCGCTGCGGCTGGTCGCCGGGCCGTCCCGGATTCCGTCGGCGGCCGCCGGGCTGGCGGTGACGGGTCTGGTCGTGTGGTCCGAACCGGTGTGGACCACACTCCGCTACGGGCAGATCAACCTCCTCATCCTCGTCCTGGTGCTGTGGGACCTCACCCGGCGGCCGGGGTCCCGCTGGTCCGGGGCGGGCACCGGCCTGGCCGCCGGCATCAAGATCACCCCCGGGCTGTTCCTCGTGTCCTTCGTGCTGATCGGCGCGGCGCAGATGTGGCGGGAGCGGCGGGCGGGGCGACGTACCGACGGGAAGGCACGGCTCGGCGCGGGCCGGACCGCCGCGGGCCGGACCGCCGCGCGCGGGGGCGACGTGAGCGGGGACGCCGCGCGCGGGGCCGATGCGCGCGGGGCCGGCGGCGCGAGATGGGCCGGCGGCACGGGCGGGGACGCCGGCGCGAGCGCGGGTCGTCTCTGGCTGCGGCGGGGGGTGACGGCCGGTGTCACGTTCGCCGCCACGATCGCGGCGGCGGCCCTCGTGGTGCCGGAGGACTCCCGGCGGTTCTGGGGCGGGCTCTTCCTGTCCGCGAACCGGGTCGGGCGGGCGGACGACCCCGCGAACCAGTCGCTGCGCGGGGTCCTGGCCAGGCTCCTGCACACCACCGACCCCGGCACCTGGTGGCTGCCGGTGGCCGCCCTCACCCTCGCCGCGGGCCTGGCGGTCACCACCGCCGCGGCACTGGCCGGACCCCGGCTGGAGTCCTCGACCGCCTGGACCGCGGTGTGCTGCGCCATGACCGCGCTGCTGATCAGCCCGGTGACCTGGTCCCACCACTGGGTGTGGTGCGTGCCGGTGATCGTCCTGCTCGTCTCGCAGGCATGGCGCCGGGTGGGCGTCCGGTGGTGGTATCTGGCGGGCGGTGCCGTCGGGGTCTTCCTCACCTACGGCGTCTGGCTCGTACCCAAGCGGCTCGGGCAGCCCGATCTGGGCACCTGGCACATCTTCCTGTCGGCACTGTATCCGGCGGCGGCCGTCGCGGTCCTGGCCGTCGGCGCACACCTGGCCGTCCAAGCCCTGCGCGACCGCTCTCCCCGGGGGAACAGAGCGCTGGGTCCGGACGGTGAGATCGCCGTGCCCTGAGGGGCGGCCGACTCCGTACCCCCGCACCCACCTCGCGCCGCCCCGGCCCGGCTTGGGCGACGTACCGGCTCAGCACTTCGCTGACCAGGCGTTGTCAGACCGGCCGCCTACCCTTGGGCGGGTGTGAGGGGATGTGGGGGTGGGGAGTGTGGGGGTGGGGAGTGCGGGAGTGGGGTCTTCATAGGTAAAGCTGGCGTTTGCAGTCCTGGCAACAGGTCTTGCCGTCGCACTGCTCGGTCCGCGGATGCTCGCAGCCTCCGGTGGCGGGGTGCACCGCCGCAAGGCGCCGTCCTGCCGCGGGCTGGTGGGCGGGGAGGGTGAGGGTGGCGTAGCGGGCGGTGCGGTGGCCCTGGCGGTCGCGGGTCTGGGCCTGGACGCGGACCATGTGGTCCAGTTCCGCGATGCACGCCCCGCACGCGTACATCTCGCCGCCCGCGCCGGGCGTGATCACGGACCCGACCCACAGCACGGCCACGCCCGCCCGGCGGCAGAAGAGCCAGCACACCCCCGGCACCCACGCGTTACCGTCCCCGCCTCGCGCCACCGCGGGCCACGCGTCGCGCCACGGGCGGTCGACGGCGGGCAGGAACCGGTTCACCGGGCGGTCTCCCGCGGGCGGAGGACGGCGGCGAGGGCGCGGGCGGTGGCGATGTTGCAGCGCCCGAGGTCGATCAGCCCCAGCGGCGCGGACCCGCTACACGAAACGGGGTCGAGCCCCAGCGAAGGCAGCACCACCCCCGCCGCCTTGAGCGCCGCCCGCAGTTCCTCACACGCCAGCCCGGCCTCCTTCACCCTGTCGGGACCCTGAGCCCGGTTCTTCGTCATGTCGCTCTCCGATCGCCTTGTTCCGTTGTGCTGGCCGCGGCTTCCTCCGCAACTCCACCCTGGCCGCCGGAAAGAGTCAGGTACACAGATCGTGTGTGACCAAATACGCTCTGTGGACAGCGAGATGAAGGAGGTCGGCTGCGTGGAGCTTGAGCCGGAAGATGCGGTCACGCCGGCTTCACCAGCGGGAATGCTCGCCAGCCGCGCGGCGCGGGCGCGGGCGAAGAAGGGCCTGTCGCTGCGCGCGCTCGCTGAGAAGCTGGGCTATCCGCACACTTACCTGAGCCGCGTCGAGCGCGGTGACCAGCTCCCGTCCACCGCGCTGGCCGAAGCCCTTGACGACTTCTACGGGACCGACGGGCTCATCACCGAGTTGCTGACCGTCGCCCGGGCGGCCGAGATCCCGACGTGGGGGCGCCGAGTCCTCGAAGAGGAGCAGCGCGCGGCGCGTATCCAGACGTTCAACAGCAGCGTCGTGCCCGGACTGCTGCAGATCGAGCCGTACACGTCGGCCATGTTCGTCGAATCCATGCCGGGCAAGGACGCCGAGAAGGTCGCGATGCTGGTGGAGACGCGAGTGCACCGGCGCGCGGTGCTGGACTCGCCGACGCCGCCGCTCTATTGGGCGATCATGGATGAAGCCGCGCTACGCCGCCCCGTGGGCAGTCCGGCGGTGATGGCGGAGCAGATTCAGCACATCCTCGACGTGATCGAGCGCAACGGTGCGGTACGGGTGCAGGTACTGCCTTTCGCGCACGGAGTCCATCCGCTGCTGGGCGGTAGCCTGAGCCTGCTCACCCGCCATGACGGTGCGACCTTCGCCTACGTCGAGTCGTTCGCGTCCGGTGTGTCCGTGGATATCCCGGCGGAGGTCCTGGAGTTGACGACCCTCCTCGACATCGCCCGGTCGAAGGCCCTTGACAGCGGGAAGAGCGTGGCCCTGCTCAACAGGTACCTGAAAGGGTATGAGGATGACATCGACTCCTGAGGACAAGGCACCGTCTCCGGTCTGGGTGAAGAGCAGCTACAGCAACGGCCAGGGCGGCGAGTGCATCGAGTGGGCGCCGGAGCGCGCGGTGGCCACCGGTGAGTTCCTGGTGCGCGACAGCAAGGATCCCCACGGTCCCCACCTGACCCTGACCCGCGAGCAGTTCGCCGGGCTCGTGGAGTTCGCCAAGCGGCACGGCTGACCCCGCCCGCGTAGCCACTGACCGGCCCCCGCCTTACCGCGGGGGCCTTGTCATGCCTTCGCGCACTCCACGTGGCCCCAGCCCGTGGCGTTCTTCGCGATCGTCGTGCCTGCCTCGTACGACGCGCCGCAGCGGCAGCGGCCCGCGTACTTCGCCTTCAGGGTGCCGCCGGTCTTCCCCGCACGCCGTTTCGGGGCGGGGGACGAGACGCGCGCCGGGGCGTCTTCCGCCGTCGGGAGCGGGGAGCCGTGAGCTGTGCCCGCGGGGTTCTGGGTACGGGCGGACTCCGCGGCGGCGGCGTCCGCGGCGGCGTTGTAGGGGTCGCCGTCGACCTGGTGGGCGCGGACGTGGACGAGGCGGACCTCGCGGCCCGTGAGGCGGTCGTCGATGCTGCGTACCAGCTCCTGGTTGGCGACCGGCTTGCCCGCCGCGGTCTTCCAGCCGCGCTTCCGCCAGCCCGGCAGCCAGTCGGTGACGGCCTGCATCGCGTACGTGGAGTCCATCCGCACCTCCAGGGGCACGGCAGGGTCCGTGGATTCCAGGAGCCGCAGCAGGGCGGTCAGTTCGGCGATGTTGTTGGTCGCCTTGCCCAGCGGGCCCGCCTCCCAGCGCGCGACCGCGCCGTCCGGGCCCGCCACCACCCACGCCCACGCGGCCGGCCCCGGGTTCGGACTCGCGGCGCCGTCGCATGCGGCGATGATCACGTCAGCCATACGGCCGATTCTGCCATCCCGCGGCGGGGCGCCGGTCAGCCGATGACCGCCTCGACGACCACCGGCAGGTCGGAGTCCTGCTGGATGGAGCCCACGAGGAGAGTGCGGTCCCCCAGTTGCCAGGCCCGGTGGTGGATGTAGTCGAGCCCGCGGGACGGATCTCCCGTCGGCGGCGCCAGCTCCCCGCCGAGCGGGCCCTGCTCCAGCTCGCCCGCCACCCGGCGCGACTCCGCCTCCGCCTCATCGTGCAGCGCTTCGAGGGCCTCGAAGCCCTCGTCCTCGTCCGCCTCCCGCAGCCACAGCGTCACCGCGAGGTGCGTCTCCGGGGGATCGCCCTGGATGCCCGCCGTCAGGCCGTCCTTCTCCCAGACCCGCGGAAAGGGTGCTCCGGGCCTGGCACGCAGCACCGACCAGCCTTCCTCCTCAAGCGTCGCCGCCAGCAGCTCGCCCGTGAGCTGCGGTTCGGCGGCCAGGCGCTGGACGAGAGCGATGAGTTCGTTCATGTGCTGATCATCCCGTTCGCCGGTACGTGGAACACCTGCAGTCTGCCATCACTGAGCGCGTCGGCCACCGACTGGCTGACCGAGCTGTCGGAGAACAGTTCGCGCAGGTGGTCGGCACCCTGCGGGCTGGAGGTGGCGTAGCGGACGCCGTTGGCGCCGAGTTCGTCGTTGAGGGCGACCAGCCGCTCCGCCTGGTCGATGATCCGGTCCTGGTTGTAGTGGCGGTGCTCCGGGTTGTACTGGGACGACGACCACTGCTTCTCGTTTCCGGTCCACTTCGCCTCGACGATGAAGTTGTCGGCCGTCGGCCCGCCGTCCACGTGCACCTCGCGGCCGTTCTTGAGCTTGAAGACCTGCTCGTAGTCGGTGTGCGTGACGAACCTCTGGTACTGGTACGAGACCCGCGACAGCAGCTTCTCCGTCAGCCAGTCGATGCGCAGGAACTGCGGGCACATCTGCAGGCCCAGCGGGTCGGACCACGTCAGCGGGTTCGGCGCGTACGCGTAGTCGTCCGGTGCGGCGGCCAGGCCGAGGGGGTCGGGGGTGAGGAAGCGGGTGCTGCGCGGGTCGTAGTAGCGGTGGCGGTTGTAGTGGAGGCCGCTCTCCTCGTCCGCGTACTGGCCGGGGAAGCGCAGGGGGCAGGCGGCCCGGGTGGCGGTGGCGGTTCCGGCCGGGCTGCCCCACACCGTGGCGCGGTGGCGCCAGACGACCTCGCCGTCCGGGGTGATCAGGTCGGTGGGCGCGCCGACGAGGTCGGTGGCGATGGCGTAGAAGCGCCGGTCGATCTCCTCCTGCGGCGCGTCGCGCAGCGAGCGGCGTTCGCTCTGGGCCACGGGCCGGTGGCCGCCCGGTTCGTAGTCCCAGGTGACGGAGTGGCTGCCGCCGTCGTCGGTGCGCGTCGACTGTTCCGCAAGCCGGTCGCCGTCCCAGGCGAAGTCCACCCGCCGGGCCACGCCCCCGGCCGCGTCGAGGAGTTCCTTGGCGAGCCGGCGGCCCATGGGGTCGTAGCGGTAGCGCCACCGGCTGCCGTCGGGGGTGACGACGGCGGTGAGCTGGTCGTCCGCGTCCCAGGTGAACAGCCAGGTGCGCCGGGTGCCGGAGAGCGTGCGGCGGGTGATGCTCGTGCAGCGGCCCTGGTCGTCGTAGTCGTAGCGGGACCGGCCGGCGCGCCGGAGGCGGTTGCCCGTGTACGTGTACGCCTCCGGCTCGGCGGCCGGTCCGGCGCCGGCGGCGCCCGCTTCGGCTGCCGTACCCGCCGCCGCCGACGTCACGTTGCCCGCGGCGTCGTAGGCGTAGCGCTCGCTCCAGCCCTCGGCCCGTACCGTCGTGATCCGGCCCTCGGCGTCCAGTTCGAGTGCACGGGAGCCGGTGTGCAGGTCGTCCAGGCCGACGAGCCGGCCCGCGGGGTCGTAGCGGTAGGCGGTACGGCCCACGGTGCGGAACTTCGCGAGGGGGTCGTCCCCCGCCGGCCCACCGGGGGCCGTCAGCTCGCGGCCGACGAGCCGGTGGCTCTCGTCCCACCGCTGGCCGATGCGGAACCCGTCACCGAAGACCCGCTCCGTCTCGCGGCCGATCCCGTCGTACGCGAACGTGACCTCGTGCCCGTCGGCGACCAGCCGCACCGGCAGCCCGTTGTCCGCGTACTCCCATTCGCTGACCGCCCCGGAGGGTGTGCTGCGGCGGCACCGCCTGCCCAGTTCGTCGTACGCGTAGCCGGTGGTGCGCCCGTTGACGGTCTCGCGCAGCAGCCGCCCGGCGTCGTCCCGCTCCACCTCCAGCACCGCGTCGGCGTTCTCGGCGCGGACCATGCGGCCGTCGAGGCCGTACGCGTACGTGGTGGCGGCGGTGCCGCTGAGCTTCTCCACGATCCGGCCGCGGGAGTCGCGCCGGTACGTCGTCGTCTGCCCGGCGCCGTTGGTGCGCGTGCTCAGCTCCCCGGTGGCGTCGCGGGCGTAGCGCAGCACGCGGTCGTTGAAGTCGGACTCGGCGACGAGCCGGCCGGCGGCATCGAAGTCGTACGTCCAGGTGGCGCCGCGGGCATCGGTGACGGCGGTGAGGCGGAGTTCGGTGTCGTACGCGAAGGTCCGCCGCGCTCCGTCCGCGCCCGTCTGGGCGGCGAGCAGATCGAAGTGCGTGTACGCGAAGCGGGTCGTGGCGCCGGCGGGGTCGGTGTGGGCGACGAGGTTGCCCTCGGCGTCCCAGTGCCAGGTCTCGGCCGTGCCGTCCGGGTGGGTGCGGGTGACGGGCTTGCCCTCGGTGGTCCAGGTGACGTGCGTGACCTGGCCGAGGGCGTCGACGGTGGCGGCGATCCGGCCGAAGGCGTCGCGGCGGCGCTCGATGGCGGCACCGTGCTGGTCGACCGTGCGCACCGGCAGCCCCCGGGGGTCGCACTCGACGCGGGTGGTGACGCCGAGGGGATCCGTGAGGGCGGTGAGGGTGCCGGCGCCGTCGTACGCGAAGGTGGTCGTCGCGCCGCGGGGGTCGGTGGCCGAGGTGCGGTTGCCGCGCTCGTCGTAGGTGTAGCTCCAGCGGGTGCCGTCGGCGCCGTGGAGGACGAGGGGCAGGTGGATGTCGTTGAACTCGGCGGTGACGCTGGTCTCGTCGGGCGAGGTGACGGCGATGAGGTTGCCGGCCCGGTCGTAGTCGTAGCGGGTGGTGTGGCCGAGGGCGTCCGTGTGGGAGCGGAGGCGGTTTCGCTCGTCGTAGGTCCAGTGGTCGGTGTTGCCGAGCGGGTCGGTGACGGAGGTGCGCTGGAGCAGCTCGTTGTGGTGGTGGACCGTGGTGTGGCCGAGGGAGTCGGTGTACGCGGTGGTCCTGGCCCGGGCGTCGTACGCGATGGTGCAGTCGAGGAAGCCGTCGGCGCCGCTGCCGCGCACACAGCGGTCCTCGGCGTCGTACTCGAACGCGTACCAGCTTCCGTTCCGGTCGGTCCAGGCGGTGATGCGGCTCTGCTCGTCGTAGGTGTAGCGAAAGGGTTCTCCGGAGGAGTTGACGACCTCGGTGAGGTTGCCTTCGGCGTCGTATCCGTACGAGACGAGCACGGTGCTGTCCTCGCCCTCCCGCAGGGCGAGGGCGGTGATGTTGCCCTCGTCGTCCGTGCGGACGTCCACGTGGTAGCCCCCGCTGTGCCGGATCGCCTGCGGCAGGCCGTCGGGCGCGTAGTCGAAGTCGATCCGCTGCCCGTTGCGGTCGGACACGGCGCGTACGGGCAGCACGAGCGGACTGCCGCCGTCCTGCGCTCCGTCGGCGGTGAAGTGCCGCGTCAGACCGCCGGCCGGATCGGTGATCCGGATCTCGCCGCCGGGCGTGCCGTCCCAGACGAGCGGCCAGGCCGGCCCCTCCTCCGGCAGCACGGGCTCGCCGGGCCGGGGAACGGGGTACGCGAGCAGCATGCCGTCCTCGGTGGCGAGGGCGGCGCCGTCCGCGTCGATCTCCAGCCGCTGGTCGAACGTGGAGGCCCACGACGCGCCGAACCAACGGCCGTAGCGGTACGTGGACAGATGCGTCCGCGTGCAGGTCAGCGCAAGCAGCCCGGGCAGCCGGACGTCCGTCTCGATCATGATCATCTCGCCGGAGACCATGTCCACCGGGTCCCCGCCCGGGCACCTGCCCACGGCCGCCTTGCCCTTGGCGACGAGGTTGTCCATCCCGCTGCGCATGCCGTTGGCGGCGCTGCGGAGCTTGTTGAGGCCCTTGGTCCCGAGGCCGCGGAGAGCAGCCGCCATGCCCTTGAGGCCGCCCTTGGCGAGGGCCTTGAGGCCGCCGGCGAGCTTGCCGAGGGTGGTGAGGCCCTTCATGCCGGGGATGCAGTCGAGGGCGGCGAAGGCGACGTCCCAGAGGGAGGCTTCGCCGTTCATGTACTTGTAGAGCGTGTCGGCGAGGACGACGAGGGCGGCGGCGAGGACGACCCAGGCGAGGGGTCCGCCGATGATGAGGACGACGATGCCGAGGACGGCGACGATGACCTTGCAGACGGTGACGATGGTGTCCCAGTTGTCCTTGACCCAGTCGACCGCCTTCTCCCACCACTTGCGGTTCTGGATCCCGGCGTCGGAGGCGTCCTCCAGCTTGTCCTTCGCCTCGGACGCGGCATCCTCACGCATCTTCTTGGCGTCGGCGGCCATCTTCTTGGCCGCTTCGAGGCCGCCTTGCGCGTTGTCGACGGCGCTCTGCGCACTGGCGCGGGCGGACTTGGCGTCGGTGGCGTTACGGGTGGCGGCGCGTACCTCGGACTCGTCGGGCTTCTCCTTGCCCTCCTTCTCGTCGTACTCGTCGGTCTTCTTCGTCGCCCGGTCCACCCAGGAGTTCGCCGAATCGAGGCGCCCGCTGGCGGCGCTCAGATCACTCTGCGCCTCCCGGCCCTTGGCCAGCGCCTTGTCCGCCAGCGACTGGGCCCGCTCCAGCTTCGGCCAGTACGCCGCAAGCGCATCACCCGCCAGGTCGTACGACCGCTGAAGCTTCTTCAGGTTCTTGGGGACCTCCTCGAACTCGTCCTGGAACGCCTTCGCCGTCTTCCCCGCCCACCGCAGCAGCGCATCCTCACCGGCCATGCCCTTGATCTGCCGCAACGCATCCGCCACGTCATCGGCGAAATCGTGCAGCTCACGCGCCAACTGCTTGACCCGCTCCGGATCCCCCGGGGTCGGGTCGTCATCCAGGTCGAGTACGTGCCAGTCCGTCGGCCGGTTCCCCACCACTCCCACCCCCGAAGTCGCGTGTCAAACAGCCGTATCGGTGCCCGGACAACGCTTATCGATACCCGTCCGTGCGAGAAAAGACGACAGAATCGGACGGCTGGTTTCCCTCCGCCGGGGTGGTGCCCGGTCAGTGTCTGCACCGGGGGCGGGTACGGGTCGGTGGCCGGGCGGGTACCCGGCCACCGGTGGTGCGTTCGTGCGGGTCTGTCACTCGAAGACGAACGGGCCCGGGTTCTGCGGGGTCGTGGCGTCGCAGGTGGCCGTGATGCCGAGGACCGAGACGGTCAGGGACGTGGCCTCCAGCGAGTCGCCGGAGGCGACCGTGCCGTCGAGCGGACCCGTGTCGGCCGGGGCGCCGGCCGGGATGGCCGGGTTGGAGCTGCCGGAGAACTCGACCGTGTCGGTGCCGTTCCGGGTGAGGGTGAGCGTCGAGGACGCGGAGTTCGCGCCGATCGGGATCGGGGCGGTGATGGCGTCGGTGGTGATGGTGACGGTCGCGGCGGTGCCGTCCTGCGTGGCTTCGAGCGTCGCCTCGCCGGCGCCCCAACTCCCGCAGTCGAACCCGATGGTGGCGGTCTGCGGCTCCACCGCCAGCGCGCTCGGCGCCGCGAGTAACAGCGCGCCGGCGACCGCGGCACCGACGCCCAGGGCGGTGCGTGCGTTCTTCATGGAGTGCCTCTTCCTGGTGGGGGGTCGGGGTGGATCACCCCGGATACCTAGGCATTGAGGCAGCCCCACCCCGCGAGGGCAAGACCGGTGACGGCCTCTCTTTGTCATGGGCATCACTATTGCGCCATGTTTGTTACCGGCGCGTCAGGTGCCCTCCGGAAGCCGTGCCGCGGCGTGTCCCGTACCCCGGACCGCCGGATCCTCACGGCGCGTATGTCCCCCGGTCGTGCGTCGCGCGGCGGGCAGCGTGCCCCCAGTGGGGTGATCCTCAGTGCCCTGCGCTTTCGCGCCGTCGTTACCAGCCAAACGGGCGCCTACGCACCCTGCCCCCGGGAAGGCGGCTTGTCCTCATGCAGCGCACCGACGCCGGCCCGGCGTGCTTTCCGCTCGCCGAGTTGCGTCACGCCGTCGACCGCGGCATCGCCGCCTGGCTGGACCGCACCGGTTCCGGCGCCGACGACTCCGACCACCTGGCCACCGCGCAGCGCTGGGCGCTCTGCCCGCCCGGGAAGCTGCTGCGGCCGATCACCCTCCTCGCCGCCGCCGGTGCCGTCGGCGGCTCGTACGACGCGGTGCTGCCCGCGGCCGTGGGCATCGAACTCGCCCACGTCGCGACCCTCGTCCACGACGACATCATCGACGGCGACGAGCTGCGCCGCGGCAAGGCCGCGGCGCACCGCGAGTTCGGGCTCGCGCACGGGGTGCTGGCCGCCGACTCGCTGTTCTTCGCCCTCTTCGAGCAGGTCGGCGCCTGCCGGCAGGCCGGCGTGCCCGCGAACCGCGTGCTCGACGCCGTCGGGGTCCTGGGCGCCGCCGGGCAGCAGACCGCGCGCGGCGTCGCCCAGGAGGTCGCGCTCAGCGGCAGCCTGCGCGAGGTGACCTCGGCGGCGGACGGAGGCATCGCCGCGTACGTGGAGATGGCGCGGCTGAAGAGCGCGTCGCTGTTCTACTCCGCGTGCCACGTGGGGGCGCTGCTGGGCGGCGGCAGCCCGGAGGAGACGCGGGCGCTCGCGGCGTACGGGGAGGCGATGGGGATCGCCTTCCAGATCCGGGACGACCTGCTGCCGTACGTGGCCGACGGCGATGCCGGCGACGACGGGGAGGGCGAGGACGGTGACGGAGACGGCGAACTGCGCGCCGGGAAGCCCGTCTGCAGCGACCTCCGCAACCGCCGCCCCGCGCTGCCCGTACTCCTCGCCCACCGCCTCGGCGGCCGCGCCGAACGGGCCGCCCTCGTCGAACTGGTCGACGGCACCACCGACGAGCGCGCCCGCCAGCGGCAGCTCTCCCGGCTCGCCCACGACACCGGCGCGCTGGACGCGGCGCAGAGCATGGCGCGCGCGTACGTCGACCGCTGCCGGGAGGCGCTCGCGCCGGTGCCCGCGGGCACGGACCGCGACCGGCTGGCGTGGCTGGCGGACGAGGTGGCGGGCGCGACGTACGGCAACGGGGCGGCGGGCACGGCGAACGGCCATGAGACGGCGGGTGAGACGTACGGCCACGAGGCGGCGGGCACGGCCTACGGCCACGGCCCCGGCGGTGACCAGCCGTGAACCCCCCGCCCCCCGACCCTGCAGCCCCCTTCGCCATGCCCCGCGGCGGCCCCGCCGCCGCCCGCTGGGACCGGCTCTACGAGACGGACAGAGCCGAGTACATCGACCGCCCCGGCAACCCCGCCACCACCCGCCGCGTCCTCCGCGGGCTCGACCGGTTCCAGCGCCTCACCCTCGGCTACCGCACCTGCGCCCGCCTCACCGCCGCCGAGTTCGGCCCCGCCCCGCACCCCCGCGTCCTCGAACTCGGCGCCGGCTGCGGGCGGCTCGCGTACGGGATCCTCCGCGCCCACCCCACCGCGCGGGTCACCGCCAGCGACGTCAACCCGCGCGTCGTCGAGGAGCTGCGCGCCGGGCCGCTCGGCCGGCATCCGCGGGCCCGCTGCGCGGTGGTCGACGCGACGGCGATCGACGCCCCGGCGGGCGCGTACGACGTGGCGGTGATGGCGATGTCGCTGCACCACCTGCCGCCCGCCGGGGTGCTGGCGCTGCTGCGGGAGGGCACGCGGGTGGCGCGGACGCTGCTGCTGGTGGACGGGTGGCGGCACCCGCTGTGCCTGGCGTCGGTGCCGCTCATGTTTCTGACCGGTGGCCCGGCCCAGGCGCACGACGGCCTGATCAGCCTGCGCAAGGTCTACGGGGCCGCCGCCGTCCGGGCACTTGCGGGGATGTGCGCAGCGCCACTGCGGGTGCACACTCGGTTCGCACTGCCGGGGTATCTCGTCGCCACCGCCACGCGGTCGTCGTACGCCCCGGCTCCTGCCGTCCCGACCCGTCTCCGGACCCGAAAGTGAGCCGCAACGGTATGCCCACGAGGACCGAGTTCCCGCCCGCAGCCCACGACGACGACAACTTCGACACCTTCGGCACCGACACCGCCCGCTCGGCCATCGGCCGGTTCCGCAGCCCGCTGACGCGGATGCTGCTCGGCAGCGACGGCCTGACGACGACGCTCCTGGAGTCGTGGGCGGGCACGCCGATGCGGGTCGGCGACGTGGCCCTCCGGGTCGTCCGCCCCGAGCTGGCCCCGCGCTGCGTCGTCGCGCTGCTCGGGACCGAAGGCGAGGTGCTCGTACGGCACTCGACGCTCACCGACGCCGGGGGCCGCATGTGGTCGTGGAACCGGGTCGTCGCAGGGCCGGGCGGCGACCCGGCGCTCCGGCGCTGCCTGACGGACGCCTCGGTGCCGCTGGGCCCCGCGCTGCGGGCGGCGGGCGCGCGGCTGGGGCGCACCGTCGTACGGGCCGGGGTGACGCCGTGGCCGCCGGAGCCGGGGGCGTCGAGGGCGGAGTCGGGGGCGGCGGAGTCGCGGGCGGCGGCGTTCCGCACGTACCGGCTGTGGTGCGGCGACGACGTGCTGGCCGCGGTGCACGAGGTGTTCAACCCCGCGCACGTACCGGCGGATCTGGGGGAGACGGCATGAGCGGCGCGAGCGCGGCGGCGGGGCCGCGGCGACGATTGCGTACGCAGGTCGCCGTCGTGGGCGCGGGACCGGCGGGCCTTGTCCTGGCAAACGTCCTCTTACGCGCCGGAGTCGACGTCGCCGTCGTGGAGCGCCGCTCCCGCGCCGAGGTCGAACGGCGCGCGCGGGCGGGCCTGGTGGAGCACCGGGTCGTCGAGTACCTGCGCGCGCACGGCCTCGCCGGCCGGCTGCTCGCCGAGGGCACCCGGCACGGCTGGTGCGACTTCCTGTGCGCGGGCCGGCTGCTGCGCTTCGACTACGGCGCGCAGTCCGGGGGCGTACGGCACTGGGTGTACCCGCAGCAGCTCCTGGTCCGCGACCTCATCGCCGACCTGGGCGCGGCGGGCCACACCCCGGAGTTCGACCTGCCGGCGACCCGCCTGCACGTCGACGGCGCCGGGCCTGCGCGGGTGGAGTGCGCGGGTCTCGACATCGACTGCGACTACGTCGTCGGCTGCGACGGCCCGCACGGCATCACCCCGCAGGCGCTGCCCCCGGACACCGCGCCGCGCGGCGAGCTGGACGAGCGCTACCCGTACGACTGGCTCACGCTCCTCGCGGAGGTCGACCGCGGGGTGCCGGGCGTGGTGTACGCCGTGCACGAGGACGGCTTCGCGGGCGTCATGCCGCGGACGTCCCGTATCGCCCGGCTCTACCTGGAGATCCCCGCCGGGGACGCCACCGCGCGCTGGACCGCCGCGCGCGTGCACGAGCGGCTGCGCGCCCGGCTGGTGGGCGCGGGCGAGGCGGTGCCGCGGCTGGGGGACATCGTGGAGACCGGGGTGCTGCGGATGCGCAGCAGCGTGCGGCAGCGGTTCCAGCACGGGCGGCTGTTCCTCGCGGGGGACGCGGCGCACGTGCTGACGCCCTCGGGGGCGAAGGGCATGAACCTCGCCGTCGCGGACGCCGCCGACCTGGCCGATGCCCTGATCCGCCGCTACCGGGACGGCGACGAGACGTACCTGGCCGGCTATACGGCCCGCAGGCTCCCCGAGGTGCTGCGCACCCGGGACCTGGCGGCCGGGTTCCTGGACCTGCTGCACCCGCAGGGGGAGCACCCCGCGGACCGCAGGGGGGAGCTGGCGCGGCGGCTGGAGCGGCTGCGCGAGCTGGCAGAACCGGGCGCCGCGGGCGCGGCGTTCGCGCACTGGTACGTCGGCGCGGGCCCCGGCCTCCCCAGGCCGCACAGCGCCTCGCACCCGACGCAGCCGAGAGAACCCAGGGAGTCCACTCCATGAGCCTTGCGGTCCAGGCGCGGGCGTTGTACGGCTTCTCGCGCGGCAACCAGGCGCTGCTGAGCATCGCCCAGCCCCTGGTCGGCGCGCTGCTGGCCACCGACCACCCCGCGCCTGGCCGCCTGGCCGCCGCCGTCTTCGCCACCGCCGCGGCGTTCTTCGCGGTCTTCGCCGCGAACGACCTCTTCGACGCCCGCCTCGACCGGCGCAGCGCGGCGATGGCCCACACCCGCGCGGCCCCCGACATCGACAGCACGGGCGGCCGGCACCCGCTGGCCCGGGGCAGGCTGCGGTTCGCGGCGGGGCTCGCGTGGGTGCTGCTGCTGGGCGGGATCGCGCTGGCGGTGGCGATCGCGCTGAGCTGGGTGTGCGCGGTGCTGTTCGGGTGCGCGGCGCTGCTGGAGGCGGCGTACTGCAAGCTGGCCACGGTCACGGCGTACAAGTTCCTGCTCAGCGGCGCGATGGTCGCGATCGGCGCCTGCGCGGGCTGGTTCGCCTTCTCCGACACCGTCGACCCGCTGCGCCTCGGGCTGCTGGCGGTGTGGATGGCGGCGTGGGAGATCGGCGGCCGCAACATCCCCAACGACCTCGCCGACGTGGCCGAGGACACCCCGCTCGGCATCAAGACGGTCCCGATCGTCTACGGCCCCCGCGCCGCCGCCCGCCTCTCGGCGACCCTGCTCCTGCTCACGGCGGCAACGGCCTGCGCCCTGGCCGTGACGGCCTGGCCGTCCTACGGCGCGGTGGGCCTCGCGGTAACGGCCCTCACCGCGATCCCCACCCTCGTCCTCCCCGCCGCCCACCTCCTCCGCCACCCCGAGGCGCCCACGGCCCTGACGGTCTTCAACCGCGCGTCGTTCCACCCCCTGGGAGTCCTCGCGGCCTTCGTGGCGGGGTCGTTGGTGATCTGACTCCGGGGGCGCACGGCACCCGGTTCGGCCGTTCCGCCCGTCGGCCGGGTCACGGCCTGCGGAGCGTACGGACCCGCTGCTGGGCGCCGCTCACGGCCGCCGCGAGCCGGGTGCGGGCCTGCTCCTGCTCCATGGCGGCCACCATCAGGTACGCCCTGGACCCGGACACGGGCGACTTGAGCGCCGTGCCGAGGTAGACGTCGCAGCGGGCCACGATGTCCTGCAACTCGGCGCGCAGCACGCCGGGCCGGCCGGCGTAGCCTTCGATCACGTGGCGCAGGGTGCGCAGGCAGTCCAGGTCGGCGGCCGTGCTGGGCTTCTGGGCGAACCGGCACAGCAGTTCGTGGATGTCCTTGAGGTACCGGTCGACGTCGTCCAGGTCCTTGGCGGCGTTGTCCGTGAGGTAGTTCCTCCTGTTCCAGGCGAAGACCCGGCGGTTGTGGCGCACGGTGACGACGGCGGCGGCGAAGAGGCCGGTGCTGCTGCAGATCGCCACGGTGGTGGTGAGGTTCATCGAGCTTCCGTTCGTGGATGCGCACGGCCCGGCTCCGGTGGCACCGGAACCGCGCGGGGGGGTGGAGGGCAGTCACCCGCGGGGCGGGCGGCGGGTCGGTGCGGGTGGGGCTAGGTGGTGACGTCGAGGCGCTCCAGGACGTTCAGATCGGCCACCACCAGCTCCCGGTACCCGCTTTCGACTGCCCGCTCGGCGGTCCGCAGGTGGCGCAGCGCGTTCTCGACGGTGGACGTGCTGAGTGCCAGGGCGTCGGAGATGTCGCGCTGCCGCAGCCCCTTGATCGTGATCCGGTCGGGATCGACGGGATCCCTGGTCCCGGCGGTGTGGGCCAGGTGCACCAGAAGCGTGGTCACGCGGGCGAGAGTGCTCCTGCGGGTCATGGAATAGACCTTCTCGTCCGCGCGGTTGCGGTCCTCCAGGCTGCGCAGAAGGGCGAGCTGCATCGCCGGGTGCTGCTTGAGCAGGACGTTCACCCGCTGCGCGGAGCAGGGCAGCACCCACGTGGTGCTGAGGCAGCACGTCTCCACCTGCGACCAGGGCTCGATGAGCTTGGCCTCGCCCAGGAACTGGCCGACGCCGCGGAACCGGGCGATCAGGTCCCGGCTTCGGCCCATCGGGTGGCGCTTCTGGACGACGCAGCCACCCAGCACGATGAAGCAGTCGCGGTCGTCCTGGCCGACCGGCAGCTTCTCGCCGGCCCGGAAGTCACAGACGTCCGGGCCCCACGCCTGCACCAGCAACGGCCATATGGCGCACGGGAGGTGGTGCAGGAAGCTGCCCTTGGGCATGGGCAGCCGGCCTGCGAGCACCTCGGCGGGGTTGAAGCCGTCACCCTGCGACGGAAGCGAACCCATCTCTACCCCTGGCCTCCCGGTCGGGCGGGCGCGCCGGCGCGATCGCCGGCGGCGGGGTGAGGCGGGGGGTGGGGCGGCAGCGCAGCACGACAGCGCGCCCGCGGAACACGGGTGGCCTGCGCTGCGACGCCGTCGGGGACGGCGCGGTCCAAGGTCCGAGCCTCCTTCTGTCCGGAACGGGAAAGCGGTGGGTCCAGCACCTCTCCCCGCACCTGTCCGGATGGTGAGTCCGGCTGCGGCACGGCGACAAGCGAGGCACTTACTTTACCCCCACGGCATGGCAGATCCCAGCTATGCCCGATCGTTTCCGCAGCCTCCCCGAGAATCCCCACCGGTGGGGATTGAAATTCCACTCAGCGGCGCCTGCACCGGGTGCCACCAGGCACGGAACTCAACGGCCTTTCCCATGCAACAAGGTTTCCGCAATTGCCCACAGCGGCCCCACTGGATTTCCGGCAGGTAAACGCGGCGGGAGAATACGCACGGGCGTCGCGCAACGCACCGGAGGCTCCAGGGAACCACCCTGGAGCCTCCGGGAAGAGGTCTGGACCCACCAAGGCTCAGACCGACTCCCTATTTAACACCACAGCATGCAAGTGCAGCACCACCGGCGCCTGCACAGAGGCAACATTCCCCGCAGCCGGGGCTTTTGACATCCGGATCGGGGCGCCGCGAAGCGCACCGAGAGTGACCGGCACCGCACGGCACCACCTGTCCGCTTGAGTACAATATGTCGCGATTCACCTCTGCGAAAGGCTGCGGGGGCGAACCGCCCGACGCCGGAGCGTACAAGTGCGCGCACTCAGCAGACTCGGTGCACTTGTGCAAAGGAAGGCCGGCACCCACCCCGGGGGCGCACGGCCTGCGGACATGGACATCGCTTCCCGCACCCCCCGGCGGCGTTACGACGGGTGAAAGCCTGCCGGCCGGGATACGGCCCGAAAAGGAGGGCCTGAATTATCCATCGGGGACAGGAACGCAATGCCCAAGGAGTTTTGTCGACTCACCGTGAGCCAATGGCCCACCCCCGTCCGCCCCGAGCGCATCTGATGGCCCGTCAGCGCACACCCCCGGAGCCCCCGGACACTCCATGCCGCACCAAGAACGACACCAACTCCCCTGCCCCATACGGCCCGACGCCACCGCGCAGCGGCCCGCGGGGGTCCGGCCGGCGGACGCCCGGCAGGGCCGGGAGGCGGCCGGGCAGCGCCCGGCGTGGGTTCCGTCACGCCGGGCGGGCGCCGGCCGCGGACGGCGCCGCCGATGCCGGGCAGTTGATTCACCCTTCCCTGGATTCAGGATTTTCTGTATCGTCGCCGGTGTGCTGACCACCGCCGTAGACATCGACGTGCTGGCCCGCTTCGGGCGGGCGCTTGCCGACCCCATCCGCTGCCGGGTCCTGCTCGCCCTGCGCGAAGGACCCGGCTACCCCGCCGAGTTGGCCGAGGCGCTCGGGGTCTCCCGGACCCGGCTCTCCAACCACCTGGCGTGCCTGCGCGACTGCGGGCTCGTCGTCGCCGTGCCCGACGGGCGGCGGGTGCGGTACGAACTCGCCGACGCCCGCCTCGGCCACGCCCTGGACGACCTGCGGGCCGCCGTCGTCGCCGTGGCGACGGACCGGACCTGCCCGGACGCCGACGCCGAGGGGTGCTGCTGACGATGGCCGCGAGCGTCGGCATCGGTCCCGGTCCGGGCCGGGCGGCCCTGCTCACCCGCCGGATACGGCTGCTGGTCGCGGCGACCATCGCGTACAACGTCGTCGAGGCAGTCGCCGCGCTGACCGCCGGGGCACTCGCCTCCTCCACCGCGCTGATCGGCTTCGGTCTTGACTCCGTCGTCGAGGTCTCCTCCGCCGCCGCCCTCGCCTGGCAGTTCTCCGCCGCCGACCCCGCCGCCCGGCAGGCCCGGGAGGGGCGGACGCTGCGGATCATCGCGGTGTCGTTCTTCGCCCTCGCCGCGTACGTCGCCGCCGACGCCGTACGGGCGCTGGCCGGCGGCGCCGAGGCGGAGCCGTCCGTACCCGGCATCGTGCTGGCCGCGCTGTCGCTGGCGATCATGCCGTTCCTGTCCGCCGCGCAGCGCCGCGCGGGCCGCGAACTCGGCTCCGCCAGCGCCGTGGCCGACTCCAGGCAGACCCTGCTGTGCACGTACCTGTCGGCCGTCCTGCTGCTCGGGCTCGTCCTCAACGCGACCGTCGGCTGGGCCTTCGCCGACCCGGTCGCGGCCCTGGTCATCGCCGCCATCGCCGTACGGGAGGGCCGTAACGCCTGGCGGGGCGAAGCCTGCTGCGCCGTCCCGGGAGCCGCCGGCACCGCCGACGCCATGGACACCACCGCCGCGTGCGACTGCTGCGGCACCGATCGAGGAGGACTGTCATGAGCGGGTGGGCTTGGGCGGCGCTCGGGTTGTACGTGGCCTGGGCGGTCGCCGCGTTCGGGGTGCGCGGGGCCGTGCAGCGGCGGCGGACCGGGGACGCCGGGTTCCGCGGGATCTCCGGGCGGCCCGGTGAGGCCGCCTGGTGGGCCGGGGTGCTCTTCGTCGTCGCGCTGCTCGGCGGCGCCGCCGCGCCGGTCGCGACGCTCGCCGGGCTGCCGACCGCCGAACATCCCGCGCTGCAGTGGGGCGGGCTGGCGGTCACGCTCGCGGCGATGGGCGCGACCCTCGTCGCGCAGACGGACATGGGCGCGTCCTGGCGCGTGGGCGTCGCCGCCGGCGAGCGCACCGAGTTGGTCACCGCGGGCCTCTTCGCCCACGTACGCAACCCCGTCTTCACCGCCATGACCGCCGCCGCCACCGGCCTCGCGCTCGTCCTCCCCCACGCGGTCTCCCTCGCGGCCCTCGCCGCGCTGGTCGTCGCGATCCAGTTGCAGGTACGGGTCGTGGAGGAGCCGTACCTGACGACGGTCCACGGCGACGCCTACGCCGCGTACACGGCCCGCGCCGGCCGCTTCCTTCCCGGCATCGGCCGGCGCACGGCCTGACGGGCACCCGCAGCGGGCCGCACCTCGGGCGGGCAGCGGCTCAGGGGCGGCTGGCGGCGTAGAAGGGCATGCTGTCGACCGGGACGATCTCGACGTTCTTGCCGGTGCGGGGCGCGTGGATCGCCTTGCCGTCGCCGACGTACATGCCGTTGTGCTGCGTGTCGTTGTACCAGTAGATGATGTCGCCGGGCTGCATGTCCGCCTGGCCGACCTTCCGGCCCGCGTCGTACTGCTGCTTGACCGTACGGGGCAGCGAGACCCCCGCCGCGCTCCACGCCGCGCCCGTCAGGCCGGAGCAGTCGAAGGAGTCCGGGCCGGTGGCGCCCCACTCGTAGGGCTTGCCGAGCTGGGCGTAGGCGAAGTCCAGGGCCGCCTTCGCGCGGCCGCTCGCCGGGCCGTCGTAGCTGTCCGCCGCGTCGCTCGTGCCGGCCTCGGCCGCGTCGCGCTCCTCGGCGGCGTCGAGGCGGACGCGTTCCTCGGCGGTCAGGGAGTTGAGGAGCTGGCGCGCCTCCGTCAGCTTCGCCTGGACCTCGTTCTTCTTCTCCGCCGCTGCCGTACGGAACTCCTCCGCCTCGCGCAGCTTCGCCGACGTCTCCTTGCGCTGCTGCGCCAGCTCCCGCTGCTTGCCCTGGAGGACGCTGAGCGCCGACGCCTGCCGGTGGCCGACGCGGTCGGCCAACTCGGCTTCCCGGAGGTATTCGTCCGGGTCGGCGGAGAGGGCGAGTTGCACGCTGGGGTCGATGCCGCCGTTGCGGTACTGCTCGGCGGCGAGCGGGCCTATCCGGTCGCGTAGCTCGTTGATCTCCTGCTGCTGGCGGGCCGCCTCGTCCTGCGCCTTGTCGGCCTCCTCCTGGAGCCCGCGCTGGCGCTCGCGGGCGGCGTTGTACTCCTCGGTGGGCCCAGTGGCCTCCTCGTACAGCTCCTCCACCTCCGCGCGCACCTCCTCGACGGTGGGCTTCGGCTCGGCCTGGCCGCTCTGGGCCGAGAGCAGGGTGAAGGCCCCGGCGGCGAAGGAGAGGGTCGTGATCCGGGCGCGGCCGGGGGACTTCGGGCGGCGGTGCGCTCCCATGGCGGAGTTGCTCCTCATCCTCGGCGGCGACAGGGACCGAAAGGCAACTTAGTAGATTAGTAGAAGCACGGGCAAGCGACCCCCTGCAAGCCGGGGGTACGGGCCGTCAGACCAGCGCGGGCGGGCAGGCCACCAGCAGCGGCACCAGCGGCACCGTCAGCGCGACCGCCGCCACCGCGGCCCGCAGCACCGGGTGCGCGCGCCGTCGCGGGCCCAGCACCCGGCGCAGCCGCACCGGCACCGTCCCGCCGCCGACGGCGAACGCCCCGCTCGGCGCGCGGCAGGCCGCCATCTCGTACATCGCCGTGGCCAGCACCCCGCCCGGGTGCCGCCGCAGCGCGCGGTCGTCCGCGGCCATCTCCAGCAGCAGCGCTGTCTGCCGCCGTACGTGCCGCGCCAGCGGCAGCCCGCGGAACACGGCGGCGAAGCCGTCCGCCGCTGCCTGCGGCAGGTGGTGCCGGCCGGCGACGTGCGCCCGCTCGTGCTCCAGGACCGCGTCGACCTGCGCGGCCGACAGCAGCCGCAGCGCGCCCTCGCTGACGACGACGCGCGCGCGGCGGCCCGGCAGGCAGTACGCGACGGGCGTGCCGTGCGCCACCACGGTGGCGCCCAGCGCGGCCGACCGGCGGCCGACCATGTCGAGCACGGCGCGGTGCCGGGCCCGTACCCGCCGCGCCCGCAACGCGTGCACGCCGACGCTCACCGCCACCGCGCCGGCGACGGCGGCCGGCAGCGCACCCGCCAGCCGGCTCGCAACGCCCGGGTCGGGCCGCCCGGTGCCGAGGCCGAGGTCCACGCCCCGGTCCAGGCCCAGGCCGCAGGAGTGCAGGAAGCCGACGAAGCTGGCGTGCAGATGCTCGGTGGGCGTCGCCAGGTGGTACGCGGCCAGCGCCACGGAGAGCGTGAACGCCACCGCGAGCGCGTGCCACACCGCGACCGCGAGCCGCGGCGCCCGGTGCGGCCACGCGCCGCGCAGCACGAGGCGCGGCGCGACGACGCCCAGCACGGCCGCGTACCCCAGGACCGGCAGCGCCTCGCTCACCCCGGGCCCCGGCTCTCGCCGCGGCGGGCGGCGTCGCTGTCGCGCAGCGCCTTGCGCAGGGCGGCGACCTCGTCGTCGGTCATGCCCTCGACGAAGTGGGCGAGGGCGGCGGACCGGTCCTCGCTGGCGCCGAGGGCGTCCTCCATCAGCGCGGCGGAGTACGCCTCCCGGCTGCGGACGGGGGTGTAGAGCCAGGCCCGGCCCTGTTTCGTACGGACCAGCCAGCCCTTCTGGTACAGGATGTTGGCGACGGTCATGACCGTCGTGTAGGCCAGCTCGCGGTCGTTGTTGATGTCGTCGACGATCTCGCGGACGGTGGCGGGGCGCTCCCACTTCCACAGCCGGTCCATGATCTCCGCTTCGAGATCCCCCAGCCGCCGCATGATCGTTTCCCTCCGCAGGCGTTGCGCGCAGCCACATCGTAGTCAGGGGCGGACCGGGGCCCGGGGCCGGTGGCGGTGCTGGTTAGGCTGCGACGACCATGACCGCTCGTACGTCCTCCGTCCCCGCGCCCGCGCTCGCCGCCGGGTGCGTGCTGCTGCCGCAGCTCGGGGCGGTACTGCCCGCCGGGGCGCTGCGGGCGCAGGGGTGCCTGTGGCTCTTCGCCGTCTCGGCGGTCGCCGGGTGGCTGGTCGCGGGGCGGCAGCGGCGTACGGAGACGGGCGGGCTCGCCGTCCTCGTCGCCGCGCAGCTCGCGCTCGACCTGCTGTGCGTGGTCACCGCCCCCGCGGTCGCCGGCCCGGGGCACCCGCCGTGGGGGCTGGTCGCCGCCCAGGCCGTCGCGCTGCTGATCTCCGCCCGGCTGCTCGGCGCCGCGGACGCGCTGCTGGCGCGCGGCCGGACGGTGGTCGCCGAGGTGCGCGGGTACGTCCTCGCGCACCGGCTCGTACGGGCCGCGCACCCCGCGTACGCGCCGCCCCGCCCGCCGCTCCCCGCCGCCCAGGCGCCGCCCCGCCGGCACCGCGGCCCGGGGCAACTGCGGCTGCGCGCGCCCCCGGTGTACGGCCCGCTCCCCGCCCGGCCACCGGTCCCGGGCCGCCTCGCCCTCGCCCTCGCCTCCTGACGGACGCGGACGGGAACGCGGCGCCGGCCGGCGCCGCCGGTACGTACGCCAGCGCCCGCCCGCACCCCGTCGTGAGGAACCCATGCCCGAGAACCGCAGCACCACCACCCAGAGCGGGAACAAGAAGAAGCACCTCTACGCCACCGTCGTCATCGCCGCCGTCTTCGTCGCGGTCTTCGCCCTCGCCGCCGCCTTCCTGCCCGGCGACGACTCCCCCACCGACGCCGCGCCCGCCGCCGACCCCCGCGTCGTACGCGCCGACAGCCACCGCCTGACCTCGCCCGCCGACAGCGAGCTGACCCTGGTGGAGTTCCTCGACTTCGAGTGCGAGGCGTGCGGCGCGTACTACCCGGCCGTCGAGAAGCTCCGCGAGCGCTACGGCGACCGCGTCACCTTCGTCGCCCGCTACTTCCCCATGCCCGGCCACCGCAACGGCGAACTCGCCGCCCGCGCCGCCGAAGCCGCCGCCCGGCAGGACAAGTTCGACGAGATGTACCGCAAGCTCTTCGACACCCAGGCGGAGTGGGGCGAGGCGCAGGAGCCGAAGGAGGACGTCTTCCGCGGCTTCGCCCGCGAACTGGGCCTGGACCTGGCCCGCTTCGACCGCGACCTGGCGGCCCCGCGCACGGCCGACCGGGTGCGGGCCGACCAGCGCGACGGCCTCGCGCTCGACGTCCAGGGGACACCGACGTTCTTCCTCGGCGGCGAGAAGATCTCCAACCCGCAGTCGTACGAGGACTTCGCCGCCGCCCTCGACGAAGCGCTCGCCCGCTGAACCCGAGACGGCAGAATCGGCCGCGTACCGAGCACCGCACCCCGGAGGAACGTCAATTGCCGTCGGACATCAGCACCTTCACCACCCCCTCCGCGGAGCGCCCGCCCGCCCCCGTACCCGTCGACTGGGCGGCCGTCGAGGACTGGCTCGGGCTGCGGCTGCCGGCCGACTACAGGCAACTCGCCGACCGGCACGGGCCGCTGGACTTCGGCGAATACGTCTGGATCCACGTGCCGTGCGGCCAGCAGGACCGCTTCGACTACGGCGCGTGGCTGCGCGAGACCCACCGGGAGGCGCGGATCGCGGCGCGGAACCTGCCCGAGGCGGAGCGGCCCGCGCTCCACCCCGAGCCCGGCGGACTGCTGGCGTGGGGCTGCACGCGCGGCACCGACGTGCTGTTCTGGGACACCTCGGTCTCCGCCGACCCCGACGAGTGGACCGTGGTGGTACGGCACTCGGGGCCGATACCGGGCAGCGGCCTGCAACCCTGGCACCGCTACGACCTGACGCTCACCGGCTATCTCCGCCACACCGTCCGCGACGCCTGGGAACTACCCACCCCGCCAGGACCGCTGCTCGGCCCGCTGCCGGGCACCGCCGCGCGGACCGCGTTCCTGCCCGACGCCGGGCAGTGGACCCCGCCCGCGCCGGTACCGCCCCGGCTCACCGCGGCCGAGCGCCGCGTCGCACTGGAGACCGGCACCGGGACGACCGCGCTGCGGCTGCTGTCGCCGCCGCCGGCGCGGCCGTACCTCGGCGACGGGTCCTGGGAGGCGCTGTGGGCCGAGCTGGGCACCCGGCTGCCCGGGGAGTACGTGCGGCTCATGGACGAGTACGGCGCCGGGATCTGGGGCGGGTGGCTGCGCTTCCACACCCCGCTGCGGACCGGCGAACGCCGGTTCCGTACGCACGCCGAGAGCATCGCGAACGCGTACCGGGAACTCCATGCCGGCCACCCGGAGTGGTACCCGCTGCCGATCTGGCCCGAGCCCGGCGGCTTCCTCTCCTTCGCCGGCTCCATCGACGGCGACTGCCTCGGCTGGCTCACCGAGGGCAGGGACCCCGACGCCTGGCCGCTGATCGTCTGGCCCCGGCACGCGGACCAGGCCCCGCCACTGGCGGGCGGCCTGGTCGAGACGCTGCTGGACTGGCAGCGCGGGAGGCTGTTCACGCCCGGGTTCGCCGTCCTGGACGAGGACGACGACCCGGTCGAGTTCGCGGGCTTCGAGCCGTGGGACGACAGCGCGTACTGGTGAGCCGCCCGCCGGCGTACGGCGCGGCTACGGCTTCATGATGCCGCCGCGCTCCTCCAGCATGTCCCGCATCAGCTTGATCTCCGACTGCTGCCCGCGCAGCGTGGTCTCCGCCAGCCGCCGCACCACCTGCGTCTCCACCGCGCCCGCCGCCATCTGCGACATCTGCACGCCGCCCTGGTGGTGCGCGGTCATCAGCCGGAGGTACAGCACCTCGGCGTCCTCGCCGTCCGCGGCCCGCAGTTGGCGGAGCTGGGTGTTCGTCGCCATGCCGGGCATCAGCGCACCGTCGCGCGCCTCGAAGGGCATCTCGTGGCCCATCCAGGCCATCGGCGGCTCGCCCGACGACTTCGGCAGCTCCCACGCGTCCAGCCAGCCGAGGAGCATGCCGCGCTGGTTGGCCTGGGTGTTGATGACGTCGTACGCGAGCCGGCGCACGTCCTCGTCGTCGGTGCGGTCGCGCACGATGAGGGACATCTCCACTGCCTGCTGGTGGTGGACGACCATGTCGCGGGCGAACCCGGCGTCCGCGGAGCCGGTGTCCGGGACGGCGGGGGTGTCGTCGCCGTCCGCGCCGGTGGCGAGGACGACGAGGAACGCCCCGCAGACGAGGACCGTGGCGGCCAGCATCGCGAGCGGCCACCGCAGGGCGGGCCGGACGAGCGTCACGCCTCCTTCCCACCGGTGCAGGCGGCACCCTGCTCGGGGGTCTGCGGACCCTGGACGTACTTGTCGAAGAACTTGCCCACCTTCGGGTCGTCCGCCGTCTTGACCGTGAGCTGCTTGCCCCAGGCGGAGAGGGTGATCGCCCCGGTCTGATCGGGGTGGGGGCTCATCAGCGAGTACGGGGTGTTGGTGACGCGCTCGGTGAGCGTCTTGACGTCCCCTTCCTTCGCCTTGTCGCTGTACGTGACCCACACGGCGCCGTGCTCCAGGGAGTGCACGGCGTTCTCGTCGCGTATCGGCTGCTCGTAGACGTCGGCGTTGCAGTTCTGCCAGGCGGGGTCGTGGTCGCCGCCCGCGGGGGGCGTCATCTTGTAGTCGACGTCCTCGGTGACGTGGTTCTGTTCGAGGTCGTCCCAGCTCTGCTCGCCCTTGAGGGGTGCCGCGGCGGCCTTGTCGTCCTCGCGGGCGCTGTCGACGATGAAGTAGCCGCCGACGGCGGTGGCGATCACGACGACGGCGGAGGCGAGATAGGTGACCTGCTTGCTGCGCCGCTCCCGGGCGGCTTCCTTGCGGCGCAGCTCTTCGACGCGGGCACGGCGGGCGGCGGCTTTGGACTTGGCGGAACCCATGGTGTGCGGACCCTTCTCCCCGGGTCGCGCGCCTACGCGGACGCGCGGCGGGGTGATTGCGTAGGGGTGTGGTGGACGGAGTACGGGTGGGCGCACGGGCCGGGCCCCGCGGGCGGCGGTCCGGTTCTGGGCGTGCGCGGGGATCCGTCCTAGGTCCGCTGGACCTGGAGTTGGTGGAGATCGGGGGTGCGGAGGGCCCCGGGCGGGGCCGGGGTGACGCCGCACCCGGCGACGGCGGCCGCACTGGGCGCACACGGCGGCCCGTCACCGGGCTCCGGCCAGGCCCCGGCGCCGGGGAGCGGAGGCGCGGCGGCACGCTCGGAGGCGGCGGGACAGTCACCGGCGGAGCCGCCGGGGGTGTGAGCGGCGGTGCAGTCCTGGGGGAGAGGCGCGCCGGCGGGCGGACGGTCGGACAGGACGACTTCGCCGGGCGTATCGGCGCGGAGGGTGTCGGCGGACGAGGCGTCGGCCGGGGAGGCGGCGGCCGGGAGGCCGCCGGACGATGTGGCGGCGGCCACACGGTCGTCCGCCGGTGCGGCAGCGGTCCGGACGGCGTCGGGCGGGACGTCGGGACGTAGCACGTCCAGGACGTCGCCCTGCAGAACAGCGGCGCGTAGGACGAGCCCATGGCTCGCGGCTGTGTCGGAGCGGCCCGCGTCGGCGCAGGACGCCGCACCGGCGAGGAGGCCCAGGAGGACGAGGACGTAGCCGAGCAGGCGGAGGCGGCGCGTCGCGGCGTCCGGAACCCTGCGTGGCCTGGTCATCGCCGCGAATCGTAGCCCGCCCACCCACGCCGCAACAGCGCCCCGCACCAGGAACGAACCCCCGCGGCCCCCGCCCCGGCAGCACCACGGCCACCCTTCACACCCGCCCCGGGGCCACCACACCAACCCCGCACACCCGCCCAAGGGTAGGCAGCCCCACCGACAACGCCCACCGACAACGCCCACCGACAGGACCTCAGCGCCGACGCCCGCCCGAACCGCACCCGGCCGCGCCACAAGCCCCCGCCCCGGCCACCACCGCTCCGCCGATTACCGTCTAGGGAGCACCGCAGATCACCCCACCCCCGTGAGGAGCAGCCGTGGCGCAGCCGGGCGGGATCGTCGTCGCCATGGAGCGGCATCAGGTCGCCGTCTACCTCGGGGCCCTCGTCGTCGGCGGCGTCGTCGGGTGGGTCGCGCCCGATGCCGGGCCCGGTCTTGAGCACGCCATCAACCCCGTGCTCGCCGCCCTCCTCTACGTGACCTTCCTCCAGGTGCCCGCCGCCCAACTGCTCCGCTCCCTGCGCTCCGGCCGGTTCCTCGCCGCCGCTCTCGTCGTCAACTTCGCCGTCGTCCCGCTCGTCGTGGCCGCGATGTTCGCCTTCCTCCCCGACGAGCAGGCCATCCGCATGGGCGTCCTGCTCGTCCTCCTCACCCCCTGCATCGACTACGTCATCGTCTTCAGCGGCCTCGCCGGCGGCAGCAGCCGCCAGCTCCTCGCCGCCACGCCCCTCCTCCTGATCGCGCAGATGGTGCTGCTGCCCGGTTACCTGTACCTCTTCATGGGCTCCGACCTCGCCGACATCGTCGAGGCGGGCCCCTTCGTCGAAGCGTTCGTCGTCCTCATCGCCATCCCGCTCACCCTCGCCTGGCTCACCCAGGCGTGGGCCGCCCGCCGCCCCGCCGGGCAGAAGACCGCCGACGCGGCGGGCACCGCGATGGTGCCGCTGATGGCCGCGACCCTCGCCACCGTCGTCGCCTCCCAGGTGCCCGAGGTCGACGACAGCGCCGGCGACGTGGCCCGCGTGGTGCCGTTCTACGTGCTCTTCCTCGCCGTGATGGCCTTCGCAGGACTCGGCGTCGCCCGGCTGTTCCGCCTCGACGTCCCCGCCGGCCGCGCAATCGTCTTCACCGGCGCCACCCGCAACTCCCTCGTCGTCCTCCCTCTCGCCCTCGCGCTGCCCGACCGGCTGGCCGCCGCCGCGGTGGTGGTCGTCACCCAGACCCTGGTCGAGGTGGTCGGCATGGTGATCTACGTACGCCTCATCCCTCGGCTGCTGCCGGATCCCGTACGCGCACGAGCCTGACCCCGCGCCCGCCCCCGGCGGCGCGCGGGCGAACAGCCTGCCGAATCCCGGAACCACCTGAACTCGCCTGTTCTGCCCGGCATTTCGGGGAGGTAGGTTGGAGGCGAGTCCCCCGAGGGAGGCTGACGCGATGCCGTGGATCGTCTGGCTGCTCGCCGCCGCGGCGCTCGGTGCCGCCGAGTTCTTCACGATGACCCTGGTCTTCGGACTGCTCGCCGGCGCCGCGATGGTCGCCGCCGTGGTGGCCGGGGTGGGCGTCGGTGCGCTGGGGCAGTTCGTGGCCCTCGGGGCGACGGCGGCAGCGGGGCTCGTCGTCGTACGTCCCGTCGCGCTGAAGCACATGGCGCAGACCCCGCTGACCCGCGACGGCAGCGACGCGCTGCTCGGCAAGCGGGCCGAGGTCGTACAGGAGGTCACCGCGACCCGGGGGCTGATCAAGCTCTCCGGCGAGGAGTGGTCGGCCCGCGCGCTGGACGAGACGGCGGTGATTCCGGTGGGGGCGCTGGTGGAGGTCATGGAGATCGAAGGCGCGACGGCCGTCGTCTATCCCCGCGAACTCCTTCCCTGAGCACCCCGGGCACCCGAACGCCCCGAACGCCCGAGCCCCTGAGCCCCGAGCCCCCGACGGGCCGCAGAACGCACAGCCAACGGAGGAAGTGTGGACCCGGTTGTCATCCCGATGCTCCTGGCGGCGCTGGTCGTCGTCTTTCTCGTGTCGAGCAGCGTGCGGGTCGTCCCGCAGGCCCGCCGCTACAACATCGAGCGCTTCGGCCGCTACCGCCGTACGCTCCAGCCCGGCCTGAACTTCGTCCTGCCGGTGGCGGACCGCGTCAACACCAAGCTGGACGTACGCGAGCAGGTGTACTCGTCCGATCCCCGGCCGGTGATCACCGAGGACAACCTCGTCGTCAACATCGACACCGTGCTCTACTACCAGATCACCGATCCGCGGAAGGCCGCGTACGAGGTCTCCGACTACCTCCAGGCGATCGACCAGCTCACCGTCACCACCCTGCGCAACGTGATCGGCGGCATGGACCTGGAGGAGACCCTCACCTCCCGCGAGGAGATCAACGCCCGGCTCCGCTCCGTCCTCGACGACGCCACCGGCAAGTGGGGCATCCGCGTCAACCGGGTCGAGATCAAGGCCATCGACCCGCCGCACAGCATCAAGGAGGCGATGGAGAAGCAGATGCGCGCCGAGCGCGACAAGCGCGCCGCGATCCTGCACGCCGAGGGCGAGCGGCAGGCGAAGATCCTGACCGCCGAGGGCACGAAGCAGAAGGACATCCTGGAGGCGCAGGGCGCGCAGCAGGCCATGATCCTGCGGGCGGACGGCGAGGCGCAGGCGGTGGAGCGGGTGTTCCAGGCCGTCCACCGCAACAACGCCGACCCGAAGATCCTGGCGTACAAGTACCTGGAGACGCTGCCGCACCTGGCGAAGAGCGACAACAACACGTTCTGGGTGATCCCCGGCGAGCTGACCGAGGCGGTACGCACCGTCACCACCGCCTTCGGCGACAAGTCGGCGCCGGGCGTCCCCCAGGCCGTACAGGCGAACGAGGGGGCGACGGCGGCGACGGGAGACGCACAGCCGCCGGCGCTGGACAAGGCCGGGGCGCCCGAGCTGGCCGCCGCGCCCAAGCCCGCGCTCGACGCGGTGGCGGCGGCGGTGGAGGCCGCGAAGGGGGCGGACGCGGCGGTGGGCGAGGCCAGGGCGGAGGCAGGGGCGGCGGGTTCGCCGCAGCCGCAGAAGGCGAACAAGGCGAAGCCGGACGACGAGTAGCGGGGCGGCCCTGGCCGGGCCGGCCGACCAGGCCGCGCCCGGCCGCCGGGTTCAGGCCGGGTACGCGTGTGTCTGGGTCGCCTTCACCGCCGCCCAGACCTCGGCGCCCGGGTGCAGGTCGAGTTCGGCGGCCGCGGTGGTGGTCAGGTCGGCGGCCAGGGGGAGTTCGCCGGTGAGTTCGGCGCGGATCTGGTCGGCGTGGGTTTCGAGTCCCGCGACCGCGCAGCGCCAGAGGTTGCGGGCGCTGGAGCCGGTCGGCCGGTCCCGGTGCAGGGTCACGGCACTGGGTGGGAAGGCGACGAAGACCGGCCCGGTGAGGTCGTCCGCCGTGGTGATCGCGGGTCCTTCGTCGAGGTCGACGGAGTGGCCGCGGGCCCGCCCCCGGTAGAGGTTGAGGCCCACGAGGTGGGCGATGTAGTCGGTACGCGGGTGGCGGGCGATGTCCGTGGGGGCGCCCTGCTGCACGATACGGCCGTCCTCGATGACCACGAGGCGGTCCGCCAGCACCATCGCGTCCAGCGGATCGTGGGTGACCAGCACGGCGACGGCCTCGAAGCCGGCGAGGTGGCGGCGGAGCTGGGCGCGGACGTCCAGGCGGGTACGGGCGTCGAGCGCGGCCAGCGGTTCGTCCAGGAGCAGCAGCCGGGGGCGGGTGGCCAGGGCGCGGGCGAGGGCGACGCGCTGGGCCTGGCCGCCGGAGAGCCGCCGGGGCTTGGCGGCGGCGTGCTCGGAAAGGTCCATCCGCGCCAGCCAGGCGGCGGCCTCGGCGCGGGCCCCGGCCTTGGTGGCGCCGTGGCAGCGCGGCCCGAAGGCGACGTTGTCCAGGGCGCTGAGGTGCGGGAAGAGCAGGTAGTCCTGGAAGACGACCCCGACCGGGCGGTCCTCCGGCGGCGTACGGTCCAACTCGGCGGCGTCGAGGCGCAGATGCCCGTCGGTGAGCGGGAGGAGGCCCGCGAGGGCGCGCAGGGCGGTGGTCTTGCCGGCGCCGTTGGGGCCGAGGAGGGCGAGGACGTCGCCGGGGCGCGCGGTGAGCGCCACGTCGAGCCGGAAGGCGCCGCGCTCGACCACGAGCCGGGCGTCGAGCCCGCTCTCGCCGGGCGTCTCCGCGCGTGTCTCCGCGCGGATCTCCCCGCGCGTCCCTCCTCGTACCGAATCGTCGTTCATGCCGAGGTCATCCACCGGTCCCGTAGCCCCGCGAGCACCGCCACCGACACCGCGAGCAGCACCAGGCTCAGCGCGATCGCCGCCTCCGGATCGCTCTGCAGCGCGAGATAGACGGACAGCGGCATCGTCTGCGTACGCCCCGGGAAGTTGCCCGCGAACGTGATCGTGGCGCCGAACTCGCCCAGCGCCCGCGCCCACGCCAGCACCGCACCGGCCGCGATGCCCGGCGCGACCAGCGGCAGGGTGACGCGGCGGAACGCCGTGAAGCGGGAGGCGCCGAGCGTGGTGGCGGCCTCCTCGTAGCGTGGGTCCGCGGCCCGTAGCGTGCCCTCGACGGCGATGACGAGGAACGGCATCGCCACGAACGCCTCCGCGACCACCACCCCCGCGGTCGTGAACGGCAGCGTGACCCCGAACCAGTCGTCCAGCCACCGCCCCACGACCCCGTTGCGCCCCAGCGCCATCAGCAGCGCCACGCCGCCGACCACCGGCGGCAGCACCAACGGCAGCGTCACCAGCGCCCGGACGAGCCCGCGCCCCGGGAACTCCACCCGCGCCAGCAGCCACGCCAGCGGCACCCCGATGACCAGGCTCAGCGCCGTCGCCGCCGTCGCGCAGACCAGCGAGAGCCGCAGCGCCTGCCACACCTCGGTGCTGGTGAGCAGCTCCGGCATGCTGCTCCACGGGGCGCGGAGCAGCAGGGCGAGGAGCGGCAGGACCAGGAACGCGAGACCGAGCAGCGCCGGTACGAGCAGCGGCAGCGGCGCCCCGCCGCGGCCGGGCGGGCGGGACCGGGACCGCGGCCGGGACCGCACACCGCGCCGGCGGAGCGGGGCGGGGCCACCGGCCAGGGTGTCCGCCGCCTCGCCCTTGTCCGCGGCGGAGGGGAGCGTCACGGCTTGAGGAACCCGGCCCCGGTCAGCACCTTCTGCCCCTCGGCCGACTGCACCAACTCGACGAACGCCTCGGCCGCGGCGGCGTTCGGCGCCTCCTTGAGGAGCGTGATCGGGTAGTCGTTGATCGCGTCGGCGGACTCGGGGAAGTCCACGCCCTCCACCGTGTCGCCGGCAGCCTGAACGTCGGTCTTGTAGACGACGGCGGCGTCGGCCTCCTTCAGCACCACCTTGTTGAGGGCGGACTTGACGTCCTCCTCGTACGACACGGGGGTGAGCTTCAGCGCGCTGGCGTCCAGGGCCTTCTGCGCGGCCGACCCGCAGGGCACGGTCCCGTCGCAGAGCACGACCTTCAGGCCCGAGTCGGTGAGGTCCTTCAGCGAGGCGATCCCGTCCGGGTTGCCGGGCAGGGTGGCGATCTCCAGTTGGTTGCGCACGAAGGTCTCGGGGGTGCCGGCCGCGGCGTCCGCGTCCGTGACGATCTCCATCGTCGTGGGGCTGGCAGAGGCGAAGACGTCGGCGGGGGCGCCGCCGGTGATGCTCGCCGCCAGGGCGTCGCTGCCGCCGAAGCTGAACGTCACCTTCGTACCGGGGTGGTCCTTCTCGAACTGCGCGCCGAGCTTCTCGAAGCTCTCGGTGAGGGAGGCGGCGGCGAAGACGGTGACCTCGCCGGACAGCTCACCGGACGCGGACTCGTCGTCCTTCCCGGAGTCCGAGCCCGAGTCCGAGTCGGAGCAGGCGGTCAGCGCCAGCAGGGCGGCGGCGCCCGCGCCGGCTATGCGGAGGGTGGGGCGGTAGCCGCCGGTCCGGCGTGCGGAACGGGTCATCACAGGTCCACTCCCTGACGTCTACGGTCTCTCGACGACCACGTTGGTCGACTTGATCACTGCCACCGCCGGAACGCCCGGCGCCAGCTCCAGCTCCTCGGCCGACTCCCGGCTGACCATGGACACCACCCGGAAAGGCCCCGCCTGGATCTCCACCTGCGCCGAGACGTCCCCCATGTGCACGTCGGTGACGATCCCGGCGAAGCGGTTGCGCGCGGACGACCCGGTGGACTCCCGCTCCGCCCTGTGCATCTCCCTGGCGTACGCCGCGAGCGCCGCCCCGGGGATGATCCTGCGCCCCGCGTCGTCGCGCTCGGCGGTCAGCTTTCCGGCGTCGACCAGCCGCCTGACGGTGTCGGCGCTGACACCGAGCAGGGCGGCGGCATCTCCCATCCGGTACGTGTGCATGCGCCGATGATAATGCCGCACCTGCGAGGCAAAAGTCACTGGGTCCTTTGCACAAGCCTGGCAATACTGGAAATGGCTTGGCATGTGCGTTTCTACGGGCCCGCCGCCCGGGTACGGTGACCCGCGGGAGGTGGTGGCCCGTGACCCGTACCCGCGCAGCCACCGGTACGCCCGCCCGCCCCGCGGCGGAGCTTGTCCTCACCGGGGACCTCGCCCGCCCGGCCCGGCCGACGGTGGCCGACCTCCGCGGCTGGCCCGGCGCGTACCGGCCGCCGCTCTGACATGCGCCACGCTCTCCGGCGTACGCCTCACACCGGGCGGCACTCCCCGGTGTTCCGGGCCTCGGAGCACAGGCCGTGGCCCTGGTCGCGGAGGATGTCGCGGCCGGTCTGCTGGGTGAGGAAGTTGAGGAAGGCCGCGGCGATCGAGCCGGCCGGGGGCTCGCCGTAGGTGTACGCGAACTCCGTCTGCCAGTACGGGTAGTTGGCGTCCTCGACCCCCGCCGCGGTCGGCTCCCTGCCGTCGATCCTCAGCTTGACCAGCTCGCCGGCCGCCCGGTGGCCGTCCACGCCTGCGGCCTCGCTGTAGCCGACCGCACCGGCCCTGTCGGCGGTGGCGGCCAGCATCGTGTCCGTACTGCTGACCTCGCAGCGCCCGTACCGCCGCGCCTCCAGCGCGGCGCAGTCGGTCTCCGTGAACTGCGGCGGTTCCTTGCCGTTCAGCACCTTCTCGACGAGGGTGCTGCGGGTGCCGGAGCCGGGTTCGCGGTTGACGAGGTGGACGGGGACGTCGTCGCCGCCGAGTTCCGACCAGTTCCTGACCCGGCCGGCGAAGACGTCCCGTATCTGATCGAGCGTCAGGTTCTCCACGCCCGCGTCCTTGTTGACGACGAGGGTGAAGACGGAGAAGGCGACCGGCCGCGGTATCAGCCGGGGATGGCCCGCGGAGGCGAGGCCGTCGGTGAAGGCGAGGTGGTCGCCGAGCCCCTTGCCGACCGGGATCTTCGCGTCCGCACCGGCCGCGTCCAGGTCGGTCACGCCGTCCGTACTGCCCCGGAAGGTGTCGTCCTCCAGCGGAATCGACACGTCCGCCCCCTCGCAGCGGGCCAGGTAGTCCTCCGCGGCGGCCCGTACGGCGGGCGCGAAGGCGGTGGAGCCGTGCAGGTGCAGCGTGCCGTCGACGCAGCCCAGCGGGGGGCGTTGGTCGTCGCGGAGGAAGAGTGTGAAGGACGCCTGCACGACGACCGCCGCGATCAGGATCCAGATGGCCCACCACGCGGGCCGCGAGGCGAAGACGTGGCTCTCGGTCCTGGTCGCCCGCAGCCGCAGGAACCGCACCAGCGGGTCGTACCACCGGTCGAGCCCGTCGGTCCCCTGCACGATGGGCGGCGGAAACCGGTCGGTCCCGTTGTCGTCGGGCCACCGCTCCAGCACGACGAGCACCTTGTACTCGGACCCGCGCGGCAGCGTCACCTTGGGCAGTTGGATGGTGCCCGTACGGTCCGTCTCGTTGTTGTGCCGCCGGAACCCCGGCTTGGCGACGACCTCGCGCACGGTGTCGCCCTCGGTCCGTACCTCGAAGAAGAAGTCGCGCAGCACCTCGTCGCTCGGGTCGGTGAGCACCACGGCCGTGACCCGCCGGTCCCGGAAGGTGACCTTGATGCCGTGGTGGTCCACCGGATCGGCGAGATAGTCCTCGGACACGATCTTCGTCGACCCGGCGTTCTCGATCCGCAGCAGGACGAACGAGGGATCCTTGAGGTGGTGCCCGTCGTGCTGCATGTCCCCCAGCACCCCGGCATACGGCTTGTTGGCCGCATCGGCGGCCAGGGTGTCCATCTGCACCCGGTACCCGAGCCGCTTCCGGCCGATGACGGCGAACTCCCACAGGAACGCCACCACGGGAAACGCGAGACTGAGAATCGCGATCCACTGCTCGACCCGTTCGCCCACCGCCAGGCCCCCTGAATTCCTTGCACAGAGAAAGGAGTTGGAAGGAGACCAGGGTGCGGAGTGACCACGGCAGACCGCCGGAGATGCCGAAACCGTCCGGCCAATGTTCATCCGGGATCCATTTACGCCATGTCGTGTTCGCTCAGATCAGCAGGCCGCCCGTGGCGCGGAGGTTCTGGCCGGTGATCCAGGCGGCGTCCGGGCCCGTCAGGAACGAGACCACCGCGGCGATGTCCTCCGGGTGGCCCAGGCGCTGGAGGGCGGTCATGGCCGCGGTCCGGGTAAGGGCTTCCGGGGGGTTGGTGGCGCGGAGGAGGGCTGTCTCCGTGGCGCCGGGGGAGACGGTGTTGACCGTGATGCCACGGGGGCCCAGTTCCCGGGCGGCGACCTGGGTGAACTGCTCCAGCACCGCCTTGCTCGCGCAGTACAGCGCATGGCCCGGGGCCGGGACCACCGTGTTGAGGGTGGAGATGTTGACGATCCGGCCGCCGTCCGGCATCAGGGCCGCCGCCTCGCGCATCGCCAGGGCGCCGAACCTCGCGTTCGCCGCCAGCACCCGGTCGAACTCCGCCGCCGTCAGCTCCGCCAGCGGCAGCCGCGGGTTGACCGCCGCGTTGTTGACCAGGATGTCGAGGCCGTCGCGGACCGGGGCGAAGGCGTCGGCGAGGGCGTCCGGTTGCTCCTGGTCCGCGCGGACCGCCGCCGTGCCCGGGACCTCGCGTACGACCTCCGCCGCCGCCGTCTCGTTCTCCTTGTACGTGAAGACCACCCGCGCGCCGTCGCGCGCCAGCCGGGTCACGATCGCCCGGCCGATGCCCCGCGAACCGCCCGTCACCAGCGCCGTCTTACCGTTCAGCAGCATGCGCGGGACGCTATCCGGCGGCCGGCTCCCGGTATTGAAGGTTTGCGCACAGCGCGGTGGGCGTCAGGCCAGTCAACTCCCGTACGTCCCGGGTGAAGTGCGGCTGGTCGGCGTAGCCGCAGGTGGCGGCGATGGCAGCGAGGTCGTGCGCCGGGCCGGCCAGCCGGCCGACCGCGTGCTGGAGGCGGGCGATGCGGGCCACCCGGCCCGGCGGCATGCCGACCTCGCGCCGGAAGGCCAGCTCCAGGTAGCGGCGGCTGACGCCCAGCCGGGCCGCCAGCGCCGGGACGGGGATCCGGCGGCCCTGGCGCTGGAGCCGGTGCCAGGCCGCGGCGACGAGGGTGGTGGCCGGACTGCCGGTCCCCGCCTCCAGCCAGGTCCCCATCGTCTCCTCCAGTACGTCCAGCCTGCCGGGCCCCGCCTCCGCCAGCCGCTCCGCCAGTTCCTCCTCCCGCCGCCGCCCCAGCACGTCCGCCAGCTCCACCGTCTCGCCCACGAACTCCCGCGCCGGCACCCCCAGCAGCGCCGCCGTGCCCGCCGGGGTGAGGCCGACGGTGACGCCCTCGCGCCACCGCTGCGTGGTGTGGATGCCGTACGCGGAGCGGGCGCCGGTGACGAGGCGGTCGGCGCCCGTGACGTCGATGACGAGGACCGTGGCGTTGACCGGCAGCAGCCGGTGGCGTACGGGCGTACCGCCGCCCGCGCGGAACGCCGAGCAGCCGACGACGTACGGCGCCAGCCGGGGCGGGGGCGTGCCGACCACCGACTCACACGGGGCGGGCTGCGCCTGCGCCGGGATGGAGTGCACGTTCACGTTCACCACCACGATGATTCCTCAAGCCGCTTCGCCCCGGCAGCGGCTCACACGTGTTGATCACCCCCTCGCGACCGGTCGTGGAGGTGGGGACCCCGGCGGCCAGGGCGGAAGCTGGCTGTCATCCAGTCAGTCGTCCGATCACTTCCGGCCAGACTGCGGCCACCGCTGAGGGCGACTGTTGAAAGCGCTGGTAACTCTGCGCACAGTCCTCCTTACACAGTAGGTTCGATCCGGCGCGTGGCGCTGGTCGCGTGTGCAGGGTCGAGCGAGGGGGTGGATCTTGCGTTCCGGAGAGGAATTCGCCGACCGCTACGTCCTCAAGGAGGTCATCGGCGCGGGGCGCGGCGGCGATGTGTGGCTGGCACACGACACAGTGGTGGGTCAGGACGTCGCGCTGAAGCCGGAGCGGACGGACGGCGAGGGCGAGACAGCGGTGCGTCGGCTGTTGGGCGAGCCGCGGACCATGGCCAAGTTCCGCGACCATCCTCACGTCGTGACCCTGTACGACGTCGTCACCGTGGCGCCGGAGGCCGACGGGGGCGACGCGGACACGTACTGGTTCGTCATGGAGTACGTGCCCGGCGGCGGCCTGGACCGGCTGCCACCAATCTCCCCCGAACAGGCGGCCCGCATCGGCGCCCAACTCGCCGACGCGCTGGTCGCCCTGCACGAGGAAGGCATCGTTCACTGCGATGTCAAGCCCGCGAACATCGGCCTCACGCGGCGCGGCGACGCGAAGTTACTGGACTTCGGAGCGGCCTACCGGGTCGGCGGCCGCGAGACCATCACGTTCAACGGCCCCTTCAGCTACACACCGGACTACGCAGCTCCTGAACTGGCCCGGGGCAGTGTCCCCCGGCCGGTATCGGACGTGTTCTGCCTGGCGGCCACCCTCTACGCCCTGGTCACCGGTACGCCGCCGCGTGGCAGCGAGCCAGGGGAGAGGGAGAGCAACGACCACCAGGAGGACACGGACTCCTGGGAGAACACCCGGAGTCTGAGGCACTTACAGGCCGAGCAGGGCTTCGTCGAGTTGGACACCGACGCCGTGGGGCCGCTGTCCCCCGCGCTCGCCGCCATGCTCCGACGCAACCCCCGGCAGCGCCCCGATGCCACGGAGGCCAAGCAACTGCTGGAGGACGTCGCCGCAGCCGGCCCTCGATCCTCGAAGGACACGGCTTCAGCACTCGGGGACGCTGCCGCCGCCGACACCCTCACAAAGCGCCGACGCCGGCCACTGCTCGCAGCCGCGCTCGGGGTCGGTGCTGCTGTGACGGCTCTGGCACTCGTCTTCATCCTCGGCGGCGACGGCGAGGACGGAAAGCCCGCCTCCGAGGACGGCCAGAGCGGGCAACTGGGGGCGCAGGCCCTGATCGGCAGCCCGCACACGGCGGACGTGTGTGCCCTCGCCGACACCTCCGTTCTCGACCAGTTCGCCGGCAAGGACGTCCGCAAGGATGTGGACCACGGGAACTTCGACCGCTGCGACGTGCTGGTAGAAGTCGACGATGAGACCCGGATCGACGTAAAGATCCGCCTCCTTCAGAGCGCGCCGCCCCAGGGGGCCGAACCCTTCCGCACGATCGGGAGGATCGACATCGTCGAAGACGAGCCGGAGGACGATGAGTGCAGCCGGCTGCTGACCACCGGCGGCAGCACCGGGGAAACGGTGGTCCAGGTCCGCGTCAACATGGGCAAAGGCTCGGTGAACGGCGGCAACGCCACCCTGTGTACGGTCGCAGAAAGAGCCGCTGCGAGCGCGGCCGAGGTCCTCGACGCCGGTCCGATCCCCCGCCGTGCATCGGCTTACCCGCAAACCTCGCTGGTCTGGGGGAATGCCTGCACACTCCTCGACGCCACCGCGCTGTCCGCCGTTCCCGGCCTCAGGGCCGACGTGCCGGACGCCGCAATCGCGAACTGGAGCTGCGAGTGGTCCAGCACCGTCGACGAGCTCGATGCAGGGGTGAGCTTCTTCCGGGACCAGCCCGGCTCCGCTCAGGACGGCACGGTCCTCACACTCAGTGGATATCGCACGGTCGTCAAAACGAACGACGAAGGCGACACCTGTAGCGCGCTTGTCGAGCACCACAGGTACAAGGGCCAGGATGCCGTGACCGCCGCCGAGATGGTACGCATCGACGTCCACGGTGAGCGTCCCACCGAGGATCTCTGCGGGATGGCGAAGGACCTCGCGGCATCCGCCGCCGCCCGGCTCCGCGCGCGATGACGGCAGCAGGCACACGTGCGGCACCCCTGCCCGGCCAGTCGCTCCGTCGTCCACCCGCCGAGGGCGATGCCCGAAACTCCCGGCCACGCGGGTGCCCCCGCGTCGGCACTGTCGTTTAGCCTGCTGACGCAGGCCGACGGGGCGGCAGTCCTCTACTCGGAGACGACCGGGCACGGGTACGTGAACGACTCCGCGACGGCCGTAGGCGAGTGGACGGCCACGTACGATCGGCTGCGCGCTTCGGCCGAGTCGGGGATCCGGTCACTGCGCCTCATCCACTCGATCATGGAGGAGCACGCGGATGAGCGGCACGCCAAACCCGCGTGACCTGCGTTGGATCAGCAGCACATACAGCGACGCTCAGGGCGGCAACTGCGTCCAGTGGGCATCCGACCACGCGTGTGCGACAGGTGAGGTCCTGGTCCGTGACAGCAAGGACCAGCACGGCCCCCACCTGACCCTCACCCGCGAGGGGTTCGCCGGTCTCGTGGAGTTCGCCCAGCGCCACGGCTGACCCGCGCCACTCACCGACGTCCGAGTAACCGGCCCTCGCCTCACGGCGGGGGCCGCGATCTACTCCCCGGCGGGCACAGGGGTTACAGTCGGGGCCCGGACCGCGGCGACGGGAGGCATCCCGCAATGGCGACCCCGACTCCCTTCCCCCGCAGGCGGTTTCTCCTCGCGAGCGGGGCGACCGCCGCCGGACTTGCCCTCGGCACGCCGGGGGTCGGTGCCGCCGCCCCCGGGCCAGGGCCTGAAGCGCTGCTCTACCACCGGCTCCTGCTCCGCCACACCCGCTGGGTCGAGACGCAGTGGGACGCCGCCGGTCGCTACCCGCTCGCCGACTTCGGCTTCGTCAGCGTCCTCGGCAACGCCGTGCTGCTCACCCACGGCACGTACGACGCGGACCTCGCCGGCGTCGGCCGCGACACGCTCGCCGACCACACCGTACGGACCATCCGGCACTTCGCCGCCACCAACTTCTGGGCCACCGGGGCGACCTGGGGCGGCGGCGGGTACGAGTGGGGCGGGAGGGTGTTCTGGGACGGGACGTTCGAGTCGTACTTCGTCGCCGCCGCCCGGCTGCTCTGGGACCAACTCGACGCCGCCACCCGCGCGCACGTCGACGCCATCGCCGTCCGCGGCGCGCAGTACGTCGCGGGCCTCGGCGCCGGCGAGGACCCGCGCAGCGGCGGCTGGTCGTCCAACGGGCTCACCGGCGGGCACCGCGGCGACTCGAAGATCGAGGAGATGGGCGCGAAGTCGATGCCGCTGGCCACGGGCCTCGCGTACCACCCGGACCACCCGGACGCCGCCGCCTGGCGGGAGTGGCTGACCCGCTGGCTGTCGAACATGACGGGACTGCCCTCCGCGGACCGCGAGAACGACACCCGGATCGACGGCCGCCCGGTGTCCGAATGGAACACCGCGCAGAACATGTACGAGGGCCACGTCGTGGAGAACCACGGCACCTACGCGCCCATGTACCAGCAGTCCACCGGCGCGTACCCCGGGCGCAACGCCCTCCACTTCCTCATCGCCGGCGCCCCGCTGCCCGAGGTGCTCGCGAAGCAGCCCAACGCGGCCGGGCTCTGGCGCACGATGACCCACCTCGGCACCGCCTCCGGGCTCTCCTCGCACCCCATGGTGGCCGACCGCTACCACCTCTACGGCCGCGACGTACTCCCCCTGACCTGGCGCCGGATGGGCCAGGCCGACCCGTACACCGCCCGCGCGGAGCGGATGCTCGCCGCGCATCTGGAGCCGTATCTCGCGTACCCGCCGGAGAACCGGCTGACGAAGTTCAGCGGCGAGCCGAAGTACGAGCCGGAGGCGCGCGCGGAGGTGGCGATCGCGTACCTGCTGCACGTCTGGCGCGACCGGCTGCACGGCGACGTCCGGCCGGTGAGCGAGGCCCGCTACTGGGCGAACGTGGCCGGGGCGACGGACTACGGCGCCGAAGTCGGGCTGGTCGCACACCAGTCGGCGCGGGCGCTGGCGATGGCGGTGAGCAAGGCGGGGCACGTGAAGTTCGCGTTCCTGCCCGAGCACGACGACTGGCTCTTCGACGTCACGGGCGCGTCCCCCGCTTTCCTGCCGGGCACCGCCCTCGCGGTCACCGGCCGCCGCGTCGCCCGCTACACGCGGGCCGCCGACGGCTTCGACGGCTCCGCCACGGTGCTGCGCTTCGCGCAGGGCACCGCCGGCTACGCGACGCTGCCCACCGGCGCGGTCGTCTACGCCACGTCAGGACTCGCCCCCGACGAGGGGCGGCTGCGGCTGCACACCCTGGCCATGCCGGGCGTACGGGGCCTCGACGGCGACCGTACGTTCCACGGCCCCGGCGGCGCCGTCACCCTGGCCCCCGACGGGGGCGACGGCGGGGTGGACGAGGTGCGCTTCCCGGCGGTCGCGGCGCGGCACGTACGGATCCTCGGTGCCCGGCCCGCGACGCAGTACGGCTACTCCCTCTGGCGCGTCGAGGTCTACGCTCCCGGCACCGCCCCCGGCTCCGGCACCGACCTGGCCCGCGGCCGTACCGCCACCGCCTCGTCCGCCGACCCCGCGTACCCGCCGCCGAACGCCACGGACGGCGACCCCGCCACCCGCTGGGCGGTGGCCCGCGCGGAGCGGCCGCGGGCGGACAGTTGGCTGGCGGTGGACCTGGGCGCGGAGCAGCGGGTGGACCGGGTGCTGCTGGGGTGGGAGGCGGCGTACGGCGCGGAGTACCGGGTGCAGGTGTCCGCGGACGGCACCGGCTGGCGCGACGTGGCGGCGGTGCCGGCGGCGCACGGCTTCGCGGGGAACTGGGTGAACGTCGACGACCGGGCCGGTTTCGTCGTACGCGGCGGAAGCCACCCGATCCGCGTGACGGCCGGCTCCGTCACCCTCTCCGCGGGCCCGGCCGCCCCGCTCGTCGCCGAGGGCTACCCGGCACAGCGCGCGGGCCGCACCCGCGCCCTGGCAGCCGCCCCCGCCCCGACCACCGACGCGCCCGGCGTGGCAGCCGCGCTGGCCGACGGCCACCTCGCCGTCTTCAACCTCACCGGCACCGCCGTCCAGGCAACCGTCCACGTCCCCGCGCAATCGGACGAGGACCCCGCCCGCACCGTCCGCGTAGACCTCCCGGCCGCCGCGGCCACCATCCTGCCGCCCGCCCCCGGTGCGTGACGTCCGCTACAGCGTGACCTGCGGCAGTAGGCGAGAATCGTCCGGGGCTGATGCCAGGGGGGCGCGTGGTGACGAGGAGTGCCGGAATGCGCAGAGGCGCGGTCGCCGTGGTCGCGGTCGTGCTGGGCGCGGTGGTCGCGGCGGGGTGCGGCGAGGAGAGCGGCGCGGATTCCGGTCCGGGTTCCGGTACGGGTACGCCGTCGGGCGGCGGCTCCCCTTCCACCGCGGAGGAGTACGCCGAGGCCACGCGGAAGGAGCACGACCGGGCGTGGCCCGACGTCGCGCGGGAGTGCCGCGACGTGCGGCCGGAGCCCTCGGAAGCGGTCGGCGACGGGGGCGAAGGTGCCGTGCCCGAGAACCCCAAGTACGGGGAGAACAACGCCTACAAGCAGACGACCGACGTCACCCCCGACGAGCTGTGCCGGGGCGAGGCCCACGCCGTGCGCATCGCCGCCGCGCTCAAGGACGCCGCCCCCGCCGACCTCAAGGACGAGGAGCGGATCCGGCGCCTCTTCGAGGACCTCGGCTACACCGGGGACACCGTCTCCGCGCGGCAGAACGACGGGGGCCTCGTCTGGTGGGACGTGCTCGTGGCCGGGGCCGGTCCCTGCATCAGCGGCAACACCGACCCGGCCGCCGAGATCGACGTACACGGTGTCTACATGGAAGGCGGCTGCACCGAGCCCGCCGGCGGGCACTGACCAACTGCGGAGGACCGCGGTTTGACGCGCGGGCCGTGCGCGATGTTGGCTGCCCGGGTGTCCGATCTCCGCTTCACGCCGCCGGCCGACGACGAGGCGCTCCGGGACTGGCGCCGCGTCCACAACGCGACGATCCCGACGCATCACCTCTCCCTGGACGACGTACGGGACCGGGCGTGGCGGCACCACCTGGAGCTGGCCTACGCCGGTGACGTGCTCGCCGGCTGCAGCACCGTGCGCCCGCCCGAGGACGGCACCCGCACCGCCACGGTCATCGCCCGCGTCCTCGCCGACCACCGCGGCCGCGGCATCGGCGAGGAGCTGTACGCGCGCGGGCTCTTCAAGGCGTGGGAGCTGGGCGCGGAGCAGATCGCGACCGTGGTCCTGTCGTCGAACCACAGCGGCCTGCGCTTCGCGCGCGAACACGGCTTCGTCGAGACCGAACGCTACGTGCTGCCGGGCGAGACGGTCCCCTGGATCGACATGAAACTGGCCCCCTAGGGACCGCCCCCTCCCGCCGCACGGCATGACATGTCCGCACCACCGAACGTACCCACGCCCGCCCGATAGGGGTCCCGGCCCGCCATCGCGCCGTCCCGTTGTCAGTGGCGGCGGGCAGACTTGCCGTCATGCGGACGGTGTACAGCGGCGAACTCCCGGTCAGTTACATGCAGTTCTACGTGGAGAGCCGGCCGGAGGCGTTCGGGGAACAGCCCTGGCGCCCGTGCGCGGGACAGCGCAACGGGCTGTGCGGTGCCTCCGTGCCGGGGTACCTGTTCCTCACCACCGGGCTGCACACCGGCCAGGTCGGCCTGACCGTCGAGGTGCACGACGAGGCACCGCCCGTTGCGGACTTATGGGAGGACATCGTCGAGGTCTCCTTCCGGCCCGCCTCGCCGAAGACGGCGGTGCTCCCGTGGGGTGACGGGGAGCTGTGCGCCGCGGAGCTGGCGGAGACCGACCACCGGGTGCGGTACTGCGCGCGGGGAATGGACGTCGAGCCGGACGCGGAGTCGGCCGTACTCGACGGCGGGCCGCCCGTGGACCACTACCTGCTGCAGTTCTGGCCCGCCCCGCCCGCCCCGGACCAGGTGGTCCGCGAGACCTCCCGTACCGCCGGGTACTGGCACGCCCACGCCCGCGGCCTGCCCCCGCCGCCCACGCCCGGGGAACTGGCCGAGGCCGCGCGCCGCGAGCGGGAGGCGAAGGAGCGCGAGGCCGCGGAAGCCCGCGAGCGGGCGGAGCGCCTGCGGTGGGGCGGGCGGATACCGAGCGAGCGGGTGCTCGCCGCCGGGGGCAACGTGATGATGCTGGTCAGACTGGACCGCGACCTGATCGACGAGGTCGACGCCGCGGGGCCGCGGGCGCAGCGGGACCTCGCGCGCTGGGCCGCGCGCCGGGCGCTGGCGGCGGCGGGGCTCGACCGCGTCGGATGGGTAGCCGCCGGCCTTGAGGGCCTGGACCGGGGCGAGGCGCTGCCCGCGCCGTTCGACGACATGAGCCGGGCCTTCGACCGGCTCCTCGCCGACCCCGCGGTTCCGCAGACCCTCGTGGACTCGACGGACGGCCGCTACGACAACGTCCTGCAGCAGGCCATGGCGCTGCCGGCGCTCTTCGGCGCGGCGGAACCCGACCCCCTGAGGGCCGCCCTGGACGCACTCTCCCACGCGGCCGCGACCTGGGGCAGCGCGTACCCGTCGCTGTTCGCCGAGGCCCGCGCGCGCCTCCGGCCCTGACCCCGGGCGGCCTCCCCGGGAAGCGGACCGGCCCGCAGGCCCCCGCGCGCCCCGTTCCCAGGTCGGGCGGGTCCGACGGCCCACGGCCACGGCCCTTCGTCCCCCGGCCGCGTCCGCGCCCCAGCCCCCGACGACCCGCCGCCGACGACCCGTGCACTGCCCCCGAGTTCGCCCCTCCCGGTCCGCCGCCTCGCCTCCGGCTTCTCCCACACCGGTCCTGACCACCGCTTCTCATCCGGAATCAAGGTCTGCACACCCGTTGACCCCTATGTGGACCCCGTGTATACCTGCCACATGCACGGTGGATCCACCGCCGGTACGGCTCGTCCCCTGGCCCCGATGTGTGGAGATAATCAATGGCACCAATCAGCAGGCGGCACCTCCTCGCCGCCGGCGGCGGCGCGCTGGGCAGCGCGGCGCTGGCCGCGTGCGGCAGCCCGGTCAACCTGCCGTCGTCCATGGAGGAGGTCACCCCCCGGCCCGGCGGCCCGAGCCGCGGCGGGGTGCTGCACTTCGGGCTCTCCACGGACCCGGCCAACCTCGATCCGCACGTCACCACGGGCGCCGCGTCGGACCTGCTGCGGCAGCTCACGTACAACGCGCTGCTGCAGTACGACGGCGACGGCGAGATCATCGGCGACCTGGCCGCCGAGTTCGGCTGGGCCGACGACACGACGTACGAGGTCAAGCTGCGCCCCGGAGTCCGCTTCCACGACGGCTCGCGGCTGACCACGAAGGACGTCGCGTTCTCGTTCCGCCGCATGATGGACGAGAAGACCGCGGCGACCACGGGCCCGCTCCTCGACCTGGTCGAGGAGGTCGAGGCCAAGGACGCCACCACGGTCGTCTTCCACCTCAAGCAGGCGGACTCCACGATCCCGTTCGTCCTCGCCAACCCCACCGCGAACATCGTCTCCCAGCGCTGGATCGAGTCCGGCGTCGACCCCAAGACGCAGGTCATGGGCACGGGACCGTTCCGGTTCGTGGAGCGCATCCCCGGGGTGAGCACGACGTACGAGCGCTTCGACGAGTACTTCGAGCCGGAGCTGCCGTACCTCAACGCGATGGTCTTCCAGCCGATGAGCGACGACTACGCCCGCGTCACGGCCCTGCGCACCGCCACCGTCGACATGATCGACTACGTCCCCGCCACCCACGTCGACGTCATCAGCGAGAACTCCCGGCTGCGCCTCGCCTCGGACCGCAGCTTCGGCTTCGGCTTCGTCGGCTTCGTCACCAGCAAGCCGCCGTTCGACGACGTACGCGTCCGCAGGGCCGTCGCGATGGCGATCAACCGGGACTCCGTGCTGGAGACCGCGCTCCTCGGCCACGGCCAGCCGATCGACGGCGCCCTGATGCCGCCGGCCTTCGCGCGCTACTCCGGCTCCCTCGACAACACCATGGACCACGACCCGGAGCAGGCCCGCTTCCTGCTCAAGAAGGCCGGCCAGGAGGGGCTGACGCTGCCGGTCGTCACCACCAGCACGTACTCGGTCATCGCCCGCCCGGCCCAGGCCATGCTCCCCGGCATCCGGGAGGCCGGGGTGGACGTGCGGCTGACCCAGCAGGAGTGGCTGACCTTCCGGGCCAGCGTCGAGGCCAAGTCGTACCCCGTGCACTCCTGGGGCACCGCGCCGAAGTTCGGCGACCCCGCCTCGCTGAGCGACTTCCTCGGCAGCACCGGCACGTTCACCGCGAACACCGACTTCAAGGACGAGCGCATCGACCAGCTCCTGGCCGAAGGCCGCCGCACCCGCGACCGCGCGCTGCGCGACGAGATCTACCGGGACGTCGAGCAGCGGGCCCTGGAGCTGGTGCCGATGACCTGGACCGTACGCCGCCAGCAGGGCGAGGCGCACTACGACTACGTCAAGGGCTACCGGCACCCGCCCAAGGGCTCGTGGACCGGAGTGACGCTGCGCCGCATATGGATGGACAAGAAATGAGACGGTTCCTCCTCACCAGATTCGCACAGGCGGCGCTGCAGCTCTTCGCCGTCGGCAGCATCGTGTTCCTCCTCGTCCGCCTCATCCCCGGCGACCCGGCGCGCGCCGCGCTCGGCGAGGGCGCCACCGAGGAGCAGGTGGCGCAGACCCGCGACGCGATGCACCTCAACGACTCCTTCTTCAGCCAGTACTTCGGCTTCTGGGGCCGGCTCTTCCAGGGCGACCTCGGCACCTCGCTGATGAGCAGCCGCCCCGTGATGCAGGACCTGCCGAACCGGCTGGGCAACTCACTGGAGCTGGTGCTCGTCTCGCTGATCATCGCGGTCACGCTGGGCGTGCTCCTCGGCCGGGTCGCGGCCACCCGCGCGGACAAGCCCGCCGACCACGCGCTGGTCGCCGGCTCCATCTTCGGCATCTCGCTGCCGGTGTTCGTCGTCGGCACGCTGCTGCTGATGGTCTTCGCGTTCCTCGTGCCGATCCTGCCGCCGCAGCGCTTCACCACGCCCTGGCAGGATCCGGTGGCCCACGTGCAGATCCTGATCCTCCCGGTGGTGACGCTCACCGCCGCCTCGTGCGCGGTCATCACGCGCATGACGCGCGCGGCGATGCTGGAGACGCTCTCCGCGGACTACGTACGCACCGCCCGTTCCAAGGGCCTCGCCGAGCAGCGGGTGATCAAGGACCACGCGCTGCGCACCGCGCTGCTGCCGGTGGCGTCCGCGACGACGGTGGAGCTGACCACGCTGATCGGCAGCACCGTGCTGGTGGAGACGATCTTCGGCTGGCCCGGGGTGAGTTCGCTGCTGATGAGCGCGGTCGGGCAGCGCGACTACCCCGTCATCCAGGCCGTCGTCCTCGCCGTCGCGGCCGTCGTCATCCTCGTCAACCTCGTCGGCGACCTGGTCGTACGAGCCCTCGACCCGCGGGCGGAGGAAGCCTGACATGCCGACCGTCGAACTCACCACCGCCGCGCCACCGCCCACCGCCGCCACCCCGCCCCGCCGCGGGGGCCGGCACCTGCTGCGCAGCCTCGCCGCCAACCGGCGGACGTCGATCGCCGGCGGCTTCCTGCTGCTGGTCTGCGCCGCCGGGCTGCTCGCCCCGCTGATCGCGCCGCACGACTACCGCGACATCGCCGGCACCCCGCTCACCCAGGGCGGCGTGCTGGGCATCGACGACTACGGGCGCGACGTGCTCTCCCGGCTGCTCATCGGGCTGCGTACGTCACTGGCCGTCGCGCTCTCCGCGGTCCTCATCGCCGGCGCCATCGGCACCACGCTCGGCCTGGTCGCGGGCTACGGCGGCCGCTGGGCGTCCAGCGTCATCATGCGCGGCATCGACATCCTGCTCAGCTTCCCGCCCATCGTGCTGGCCATCGCCGTGGTCGCCGCGATGGGGCCCGAGCTGGTCAACGTCGTCATGGTCATCGGCGTGCTGTACATCCCGCGGTTCACCAGGATCGTCTACAGCCAGGTGCTGGCGATCCGCAGCGTGGAGTACGTCGAGGCCGCCGAGATCATGGGCACCGGACGCAGCACCATCCTGCTGCGCACGATCCTGCCGAACGTCGCCGCGCCGGTGATCGTGCAGCTCAGCCTGTCGGTGAGCTTCGCCATCCAGATGGAGGCGGGGCTGAGCTTCCTCGGCCTCGGCGCCCAGCCGCCGCTGCCGTCGCTCGGCACGATGGTCGGCGCGGGACGCGACTTCCTTGAGGTCCAGCCAACGCTGCTGATCTACCCGTCGGTGCTGATCATCCTCATCGTGCTGGCCCTCAACGTCTTCGGCGACGGCCTGCGCGACCTCCTCGACCCCCGCCGCAGCGGGACCGACTCGTGAACTCCCGTACGCACACCGCACCGCAGCAGCACCCCAGCACAGCAGCGAAAGGAACCAGCCCCATGGCCGTCTCCCTGCCCGACACCCACCGTCTCGGCGAACTGTCCTGGACGCAGGTCAAGCACCTGGCGGAGCAGGACCCGGTCGTCCTGCTGCCCATCGGGGCCATCGAGCAGCACGGGCCGCACCTGCCGGTCCACGAGGACTCCATCGTCGCCGAGTGGGTCGCCGACAAGCTCGCCCGCGAGCACGGCTACTGGGTCGCGCCCGCCCTCAACTACGGCCACTCCGGCGTCTTCCGCGGCTTCGCCGGGAACCTCTCCCTCAGCCAGGAGACGCTGCGCAACGTCACGTACGAGATCCTGGAGGCCCTGGTGGCCTCCGGCTTCCGGCGCATCGTCATCGTCGACAACAACGGCGGCAACGTCGGCCCGGTGACCGGCGCCGCCATCGACGCCCGGCGCGACTTCGGCATCCTCGTCGGCCACCTCTACCCCTGGCAGCTCGGCTACGCCCTGATGCGCGACGTGTACGACGACCCGGCCACCGCCTACGGGCACGGCGCCGAGCCGGAGCACTCGGCGATGCTGGCGATGTTCCCCGAGCAGGTGCAGAGCGAGCTGGCCGAGCCGGGCGGGCTCTCCTCGCCGGCCGGCTGGACGCCGACCAGCTACACCGAGGCCGCCATCCCCGGCCAGCCCGTACCCGGCACCGTCCTCTGGGACTTCTCCGAGATCAGCGCCACCGGCTGCACCGGCGACGTGAGCCTGGGCAGCGCCGAGACGGGCAAGGTGTGGATCGAGCGGGTGCTCGGCTTCTGCGCCGCGTATCTGGCGGAGTACGACCGCAACACCCGTACGGCGGCGGGCGCCGGAACCGCGGCGGGGCCGAAGTGACCGGCGCCGACCTGGAGAAGGAGGCGACGGCGGCCCAGCCGGTGCTGAGCGTCGAGCGGCTGTCGGTGGACTTCCGCGTCGCCGGCGAGTGGATCCCCGCCGTACGGGACGTCAGCTTCACCGTCGGCCGCGGCGAAGTCGTCGCGCTGGTCGGCGAGTCGGGCTCCGGCAAGTCGGTCAGCTCGATGTCCGTGCTGGGCCTGGTCGCCGGCAGCGCCCGGCACCGCGGCAGCATCCGCTTCCACGACACCGAGCTGCTCGGCCTCGGCCACGAGGCGCTGCGCGGCATCCGCGGCAAGCGGATCGCGATGATCTTCCAGGAGCCGATGACGGCGCTCAACCCCGTCTACACCATCGGCAAGCAGATCGCCGAGGCCATCCGCTGCCACGAGAAGGTGTCCGCGGCCGGCGCCCGCGCCCGCGCGATCGAGTTGCTGACGAAGGTCGGCATCCCGGAGCCCGAGCGCCGCGTCGACAGCTACCCGCACCAGCTCTCCGGCGGCCAGCGGCAGCGCGCGATGATCGCCATGGCGATCTCCGGCTCCCCCGAGGTCATCATCGCCGACGAGCCGACCACCGCGCTCGACGTCACCGTGCAGGCCGAGATCCTGGAGCTGCTGCGCGGACTGCGCCGGGACCTCGGCTCCGCGGTGCTCATCATCACCCACGACATGGGCGTGGTGGCCGACATCGCCGACCGCGTGGTGGTGATGAAGGAGGGCGAGGTCATCGAAGAGGCGCCCGTGGGGCGGCTGTTCGCCGCGCCCGGGCACGAGTACACCCGCCGGCTGCTGGCCGCCGTGCCCAAGCCGCCGCCCCCTGGCGCCGAGCCCGCCGCGGTGACCAGGCCCGGGGCGGCAGTGGGGGTACCCCCGCCGACGGGGGCATGGCCGGCGGGGGAGGACACGACGCTGCGGGTACGGGACCTGGAGGTCGAGTACCCCGGGCGGCTGGGCCGCAAGGGGTTCAAGGCCGTGCACGGCGTGAGCCTGACCATCGGCAAGGGCGAAGTCCTGGGCCTGGTCGGCGAGTCGGGCTCCGGGAAGTCCACCATCGGCCGGGCCGTCGTCGGGCTGTCCCGCGCGACCGGCGGGTCCGTCGAGGTCTGCGGCACCGACGTCACCGGCCTGTCGGGGCGCCGGCTGCGGGCCTTCAGGCCGACGTACTCGATGGTCTTCCAGGACCCCGGCGCCTCGCTCAACCCCCGCTGGTCGATCGGCGACTCGATCGCCGCGCCGCTGCTGGTCAACCGCCGTGCCGACCGCGCCGCCGCGCACGCCCGGGTGGCCGAGCTGCTGGAGCAGGTCGAGCTGCCCGCGCACTGGGCGAGCCGGTTCCCGCACGAGCTGTCCGGCGGCCAGCGCCAGCGCGTCGGCATCGCCCGCGCGCTGGCGCTGGAGCCGGAGCTGCTGATCGCCGACGAGCCGACGTCCGCGCTCGACGTCTCCGTCCAGGCCACCGTGCTGCGGCTGTTCCGCGAGCTGCAGGACCGGCTGGGCTTCGCCTGCCTGTTCATCAGCCACGACCTCGGCGTGGTCGAACTCCTCGCGCACGAGGTCGCGGTGCTCCAGAACGGGCGGCTCGTGGAGCACGGCCCGGCGCGCGAGGTGCTGGCCAACCCGCGTACGGAGTACACCAAGCGGCTCGTCGCCGCCGCGCCCGTGCCGGACCCGGTGCAGCAGGCGGAGCGGCGCCGGCTCTGGCGCGAGATGGCGGCGGCATGACCGCCGTGCGCTGCCGCCGCCGGTCAGTCCAGGTGCGCGACCACCGTCTGGTCGGGGTTCAGGTGGGTGCGGATCGTCCGGGCGGCGGTCTCGAACTCATACCCGCCGAGGGAGTCCAGCAGCGCGTGGTGCTCGCGCATGATGAGCGGCAGCCGCTCGGGGCGGATCGTTATCGCCGAGACCCCGATGCGCTGGTGCCGCGGCTGGAGGCTGCGGAACAGGTCGGTCAGCACGGTGTTGCCGGTGGCCCGGACGAAGCCGAAGTGGAACTGGAAGTCGAGCTTGCCGTGCTCGGCGATCGCCTCGCGGTCGCCGGCGCGGCAGCGCGCCAGCAGCTCCGTGTCCCCCATCTGCGCGAGCAGTCCGGCCTGCCGGGCGGGGATCTCCAGCCGCTTGTCGCACAGGGTGCGGAAGCCGTGGATCTCCAGCACCTGGCGCATCTCGTACGTCTCGATCATCTCGGCCACGGTGACGCGCCTGACCTGCGCGCCGCGCCGCGGCAGCAGGTCGAGGAACCCCTCGGCGGCCAGCCGGTGCAGCGCTTCGCGCACCGGCGTCCGCGACACCCCCGCGGCCAGGGAAAGGACCTTCTCCTCCAGGAACGACCCCTCGGGGTAGCGCCCCAGCAGGATCGCCTCCTTGACCCACTCGTACGCCCGCGCCCGCGCCGTCACCGCACGGCCGTCCTCGTCGACTGACACGCTCCCCGCCCTTTCTGGCCCATGTGTATACGCAGTGTATACCTACGTGAAGGAGGCTCATGCCCCCGCGCACGACCGACCGCCGGCGCGAATACGCCGCCTGGCTGTCCGACCCGAGTTTCGCCACCGCCGAGATCGTGGCGGCCACCGGGTACGGCGCCGTGGTGCTCGACATCGAGCACGGCGCCTTCGACCTCGCCGATCTGGAGCGGTTCATCCCGTTCCTGCGCCGGCTCGACCTCGACGTGCTCGCCAAGGTGCTCGGCCCCGAACGCGGCCCGATCCAGCAGGCGCTGGACTTCGGCGCCACCGCCGTCGTCGTGCCGCACGTGGAGAGCGCGGCGCACGCCGCCGAGGTCTGCTCGTACGGCAAGTTCCCGCCGCTGGGGGACCGCAGCTTCGCGGGCGGCAGGACCGCGGGCTACGGCGGGTTCGACGACGACTGGATCGCCCGGCAGGACCGCGAGACCCGGGTCTACCCGATGATCGAGGACGCCGGGGCCATCGAGGAGATCGGGAAGATCCTCGACCTGCCGGTGGTCGACGGGGTGTTCGTCGGCCCCAGCGACCTGTCGATGCGCCGCGCGCGCGGCGCGTACACGCGGAGCGAGGCGGACTTCGCGGACCTCGCGGCCATCGCGGACGCCGCCCGGACGGCCGGCAAGCCGTGGGTGCTGCCGGCCTGGTCGGCGGCGGAGAAGGCATTCGCGCTCGCGCACGGCGCCGACCAACTGGTGCTGACCATGCAGCACGGCGCGCTGCTGGCCGGCTTCGGCGCCGCGGTCGCCGAGACCGACGCGCTGGCCGGGCGTAGCTGACCGCACGCCGCCGGACCGTACCGCTCCACCACACGAAAGGCACCACCTCATGCTCGCCACCGTCGCCCAGTTCGCCGCCACCACCGACAAGGCCGCCAACCTCGACGCCGCCGCGGGACTCGTCGCCACCGCCGCCGCGCGCGGCTCCGACCTCGTCGTCCTCCCCGAGAACTCGATGTACGCCAACCCCGACCCGCAGGCCGAGACGGCGAGCCAGGCCGAGGCGATCGACGGTCCGTTCGCCACCGCGATCGGCGCGCTGGCCAAGGAGCACGGCGTCGCGATCGTCGCCGGCATGACGGAGGCCGCGGCCGGCGCCGGCAAGCCCAGCAACACCGTCCTGGCCGTGGACCGCGGCGGCGAGCAGTTCGGCGTGTACCGCAAGGTGCACCTCTACGACGCCTTCGGCTACCGGGAGTCGGACCGCATCCAGCCGCAGCCCGCCAAGGCGCTGACCTTCACCCTCGACGGCCTCACCGTCGGCGTCATGACCTGCTACGACCTCCGCTTCCCCGAGATGGCCCGGTTCCTGGTCGACGCCGGCGCCGAGGCGATCGTCGTCCCCGCCGCGTGGGTCACCGGTCCGGTCAAGGAGGACCACTGGACCACGCTGCTGCGGGCCCGGGCGATCGAGAACACCGTCTACGTCCTCGGCTGCGGCCAGACGGGGCCCGTCTCGTGTGGGCAGAGCGCCATCGTCGACCCCATGGGCCAGATCGCCGCCTCCGCCGGCGAGGCGCCCGGGGTGGCGTCCGCGGTCCTGGACGCGGCGCGGGTCGCGGAGGTGCGGGTGAAGAACCCGAGCCTGGCCAACCGCCGCTTCTCCGTGTCCTTCGGCTGACGCCCGGCCCGCAACCACGCCCCTTTTCCGCCCCTTTGGGAACGGCCCCCCGGGCCGGCCGGTCGCTGCCGGCCGGCCAAGGGCCGTTCCGGGGGCGTTCGGCCCCGGCGGCCCGGCGAGCAAATGGGACCGTAGCACCCATACGAGGCGGGTGCGGAGTGCGACGACGTGCATACGGGGAGGTGAACGACCCGGAAGCGAGCGTTTGTGGGTACTGCGGCGATGGCGATAAATCTTCACCGTGGGTGGAGGCCCTACCTGGCCTCTGTCACCACAGGCCCACGCCGACCTGCTCACCCCACCTGCACGCGAGAAGGCGAGACTCAGATGGACGGTTACTTCCTCACGGAGCGTCATATACGTCTCAGGGAGGAGGTCCGCGCCTACGCGGAGCGCGAGGTCCGCCCCCGTATCGCGGGAATGGAGGAGTCGCGGAGCGTGCAGTTCGAGCTGTCCCGCGACATCGCCCGGCAGGGCTGGCTCGGCGTCACCGTCGAGGCCGAGTACGGCGGGATGGACATGGGGCACCTCGCCAAAACGATCGTGATCGAAGAGCTTTCGCGCGTGAGCGCCGCCATGGGCGCGATGGTGCAGGCGTCGCAGCTCGGTGTCGCCAAGATCGTGCACTTCGGCAGCGCCGTCCAGAAGAAGACCTGGCTGCCGCTGGTATCCGCCGGCGTCTGCATGCCGACCATAGCCGTCACGGAACCCACCTCGGGCAGCCATGTGCTGGGGATGTCGGCGAGCGCGGAGCGCGTCGGGGACGAATACATCGTCAACGGCCGCAAGGTGTTCGTCGGCAACAGCCACGTCGGTGATCTCCACGGCGTCGTCGTGCGCACAGGACCGGGCTCCAAGGGCCTCTCGGCACTGCTGGTGGAGGCCGACCGCCCCGGCTGCACGCTGGGCCCGCACCGGCCCTCCATGGGCCTGCACGGCTTCAGCTTCGGCGAGGTGATCTTCGACAACTGCCGGGTGCCGGTGTCGAACCTGCTGGGGCAGGAGGGCGACGGGCTCTCGGTCGCGTACTCCTCCAGCATCCTGTACGGCAGGCCCAACCTCACCGCCGTCGCCCTGGGCATCCACCAGGCGCTCGTGTCGGAGACCACCGCCTTCGCCGCGCGGCAGATCCGCTACGGCAAGCCGCTGGCCGAACTGGGCACCGTCAAGCAGCGGCTGGGCGAGATGCAGTCGCGGCTGATGACGGCCAGGCTGGCCGCGTACCACGCGACGCATCTGCTGGACCGCGGGCTGCCGTGCGACGCCGAGCTGCAGAACGCCAAGCTGGTCAACGTCGAGTCCGCGCTCGACTCGGCCCGTACGGCGATGGAGGTGCACGGCGCCTGCGGGCTCTACCCGGAGATGTCCGTGGAGCGGTATCTGCGCGACGCGTACCACGTGTTACCGCCGGCGGGCACCTCCGACGTGCAGCGGCTGCGGCTGGCGGAGGTGGCGCTCGGCGCGGACCACGAGCCGTGGTCGACGCGCCTCGCGCCGCACTCCGTCCAGCCGGTCTGAGGAGCGGAGCGACTGGGGCGCAAGCCCCCGCAAGGCCCCCGCGGCTTCGCCGCGGGGGCCTTCAGCTCGCCGCCCGGCCCCGGCTGCGCTCTTCGAGGATCTCCATCAGCGAACGGGCCTGGGTCTTGATGAACTCCAGGCCCTCCTGGGCCTGCCGGCCCCACGGGCGCGGCTCGGTGTCCACCACGCACACGGTGCCGAGCGTCACGTCGGTCACCGGGTCGATGAGCGGCGCGCCCATGTAGGTGCGGATGCCGATCTGGTCCACCACCGGGTTGCCCGCGAAGCGGGGGTACGCGCACACGTCGGGCAGCACCAGCGCGGTGCGCCGGCCGACGACGTGCGGGCAGTAGCCGTGGTCGCGGTCCATGATCCGGCTGACCTCCGGCTTGCCCGGCTGCTCGGCGAGGCTGGGGTCGGCCCAGTCGGCGGGCGGCGCGTACAGGCCGGTGAAGTACTGGTGGTCGGTGATGAGGTTGACCATCGCATACGGGGTCCCGCCCAGTTGGGCCAGCGACGCGGCGCCCTCGGCGAGCCGGGCGGCGAAGGCGTCGAACTCCGGGTCGGGGTTGTCGCCCAGGCCGAGTTCGTGCAGCCGCTGTTTGCGCCGCTCCAGCTCCTGGTCCTGCTCCCCGTCGGTCATCAGATGGCGGGCGGTGTGGTGGTCGAAGGTCGTCATGCGGGGCTCCTCGGTGGGGAGGTGGGCACGGGCTGTGCGGACTCGGACGCGGACGCTGCCCCGGTCGCGGGCTCCGGTTCCGCCGGGGCCCCGGCCCTGGCCGCCACGGACCGCGCGTGCGCGTGCTCGACCAGCCTGATCAGCAGGCTGCGCGCCGAGCTGGTGGCGCGGGCGTCGCAGCACATCACGGGGGTGTCGCTGCGCAGATGGAGCGCGGCCTTCACCTCTTCCGGGGTGTAGTGGTAGGCGTCGTCGAACTCGTTGACGCCCACCACGAAGGGCAGGCCGCGCCGCTCGAAGTACTCGACGGCCGCGAAGCAGTCCGCGAGCCGCCGGGTGTCGGCGAGGACGACGGCGCCGATGGCGCCGCTCGCGAGGTGGTCCCACATGAACCAGAACCGCTTCTGGCCCGGCGTGCCGAACAGCAGCAGCATCAAGTGGTGCGCGGTGAGGGTGATGCGGCCGAAGTCCATCGCGACGGTGGTCGCGTCCTTCTCCGGCACCCCGTCCAGACTGTCGTGGTCGACGCTCGCGGCGGTCAGGGTCTCCTCGGTCGTCAGCGGCGGGATCTCGCTCACCGCACCGACCATCGTGGTCTTCCCGACCCCGAACCCGCCGGCTATCACGATCTTCAGCGGGACGAAGGAGTCGTCAGAGATTGCGTAGTCCGACAAGGACCTTCTCCAGTAGGTATGGGTCGGTGGGGTCTGGCGGGCCCGCGGGCGCCGTCAGGATGAGCGCGCAGGTGTCGAGCAGGTCGCACAGCAGGATCTTGGTCACCGCCACCGGCAGCCCGAGCCGGCCGGCCACCTCCGCCACCGAGCGCGGGCCCGCGCGGCACTCCCGCAGCGTCTCGTCGTGCTCCGGCGTCAGCGGCACCCGCGGCAGCGTCCTGGCGGCCATGACCAGCGTCTCCAGGGCCAGCCTGCGGGTCGGCGTGGTCCGCCCGCCGGTGACCGCGTACGGGCGTAACCGCGGGGCTCCGTCCTCCACCCAGGGGGCATCGTCGTACGACGTCATGTCACCGGACGGAGCCCGGCGCCGCGGCCGCGGCGGTCCGTGCGGGCGAGGTGAGGTGGGTCGGGACGCGCTTGACCAACTGGCCCATCTCGTAGCCGATCACGCCCAGGTCCGCGTCCGGCTCGGCGAGCACCGCCAGGACGGCGCCGGGGCCCGCGGCCATCACGCACAGCACGACGTCCTCGTGTTCCACGAGCACCTGGCGCACGCCGCGCACGGTGTCGGTGCCGATGCCGGCGCCGAGCGAGAAGAGCCCGGTGGCCACCGCGGCGAGCCGGTCGGCGGAGGCGGTGTCGAGGTCGTGGGCGTGCATCCGCACGCCGTCCGTCGAGGCGACGACGGCGCTGCGGGCGCTGGCGACCTGCTGGACGAAGTTGGCCAGAAGCCAGTCGAGGCTTTCGCTCACGAAGAGGGGCCTTCCGTGGATCGGTGCTGGTGCGTGGGGGCGGGTCCGGCCGGTTCTTCGGGGTAGTCGGCGGCGCGCTGGCCGCCGTCCTCCGCGGCCCGGGAGCCGGCGGTGAAGCTGGCCATCAGACCCGTGTTCAGGGGGGAGGAGGGGGCCGGCGCCGCGGCGCCTGGTGCGGCGCCGGGGACACCGGGTTCGCGGCGCAGCTCGGGCACCAGGTGGCTGCCGGAGCGCTCGGGCAGCGGGGGGCGCTGCCCGGGAGCCGGGGCCGGCGCCGCGGGGGGCGGGGCGGCGTGGCGAGGGGTGTAGCCGGCCACGGGGTCGGTGGTGTGCGGGGTGGCGTCGGGGTGGCCGGCGGCGGGCGCCGGGTGCGCGGGGGTGCGCTCGTGGGCGGCGGTGTTCTCGTACGGGGTGGTGCTCTCGTACTCCGTGCCGTCGTAGGCGGGGGTGTGGTCGTAGGCGCCGAGGATGTCGTGGCTGCCGGTGATCTCCTGGGCCCCCGTGATCTGGTACGTGCCGGTGGTCTCGGGGCCACCGGGGATCCGGTGCCCGCCCGTGGCCTCGTACGCGGCGGTGCTCTGGGACGCGCCGTTGATCTCGGCGGCGCCCGGCTGCCGTTGTCGCGCCACGCCATTGGCGGAACCGGCGGGCAGCGACGCGGGGGCGGCGCTCCCGACGGCGGCCGGGCGGCGCTCGGCGGCGCCGTCGGCGAGGACCGCGGGCTGCGGCGCGGCGATCGCGGCGGCCTGCGGCTGCGGTGCGGCGGCGGCGGACTGCGGCTCGCGGGTGGCCGCGGCGGCGGCGCGCTTGCCCTTCTCCTCCGGGTCCATCAGCAGCGCGTTGGGCAGCAGCACCGTGGCGCGGCAGCCGCCGTAGACGTTGCGCTGGAGCTGGACGGGGATCCGGTGCCGGCGCGCGAGGTGGGCGACGACGAGGAGGCCGATGCGGCCGTCCTTGATCTGCTCGTCCACGACCTGCGGCGTGGCCCGGCTCAGCAGGGTGTTCATCCGGTCCTGCGTGTCGGACTGCAGCCCGAGGCCGCGGTCGTCGATCTCCACGACCAGACCGGCCGCGGCCGGCTCGACGCGCAGCTCGACCTTGGTCTCCGGCGGGGAGAACCCGGCGGCGTTCTCGACGAGTTCGGCGATCAGGTGGATGACGTCGGGGGCGACGGCACCTTCCAGCACGCCGGTCATCGGCGGCACCAGCTTGACGCGCCCGTAGTCCTCGACCTCCGAGACCGCCGAGCGCAGCACGGCGTTCACCGGCATCGGCCGGCTGATGCGGCGCGGCACCGCGCCGCCGAGGATCGCCAGGCTCTCCACCTGGCGGCGGAGCCTGGTGACGAGGTGGTCGAGCTGGAAGAGGCCGTGCAGCAGGTCCGGGTCCTCGACCTGCTTCTCCAGCCCGTCCAGTTCGTCCAGGGAGCGGATGACGAGGTTCTGCAGCCGGCGGGCCAGGTTGACGAAGACCTCGATGCGGCCGCGGGACGAGACGTCCACGACGGCCTTGAGCGCGGCGTGCACGGTGGCGTGCACCAGGCGCTCCACCGTCTCGGGGGTGACGTCGGCCGCGGCGCGGGCAGTGGGGGCACCCCCGCCAACAGGGGCGTAGCCGGTGGCGGAGGGGGAGGACAGCGACAGCGGGTCGGGCTCGGGGCGTTCGCCGCGCTGCGCCTGGTCGACCAGGCGCAGCAGCTCGCCCTGCGCCGCCTCCAGGAGCGCGGTCAGCTCCAGGTTGCGTTCCGTGCGGCCGTCTTCCTCGGCGTCGAGCGCGTCGGCGAGCGCGCCGATGCGGAGTATCGCCAGGACCGTGATGCCCACCACGGCCAGCACTCCGGCACCGATGATCATGCGGGTCTCGGCGCTCGTCGACCCGCCTATGAGCGCGCCGTACGTGGTGGCGCCGCCCACCAGCAGCGCGGCGGTCACCGGCAGCAGCGTGACCCGCCAGAGCCGGGCGCGCAGGGCGCGGCCCGCGCGGCGCCGCCGGGAGGGGAACCGGCCCTGGCGGGGGCCGTCGTTCCCGGCGGGAGCGGGGTGGTCGGACATGGGCTTCCTCGCTGGATGGGCCGTACGAGGACAGCATCTGGCTGCGCTGTCGTACGGCGTCGTGCGGCGTTTCTTCCGGCCGTCTGCCGGGCAGTGCGCGCGCGGCGCACACACATCGGATGGTCACCGTGGCCTCAACGGCACCGTGAGCCACACCTACATTGCTCAGCAACCGGTGTCGTTGCCACCGCTCCCCGGGGTCGTTTGGGGGTCGCTTCCCGGGGGTTCGAACGTCTGCGTTATCTTCGCCCGCCGCGGTGCCGGTCGGGCCGGAACTGCGTTCGGTTTCCGCCGGTCACGGCCCCGGCGAAGACGCCGAGATCGCCGTCGGCGGCCTCCCGCCCGGCCGGGTCGCCCGCCCCCAGCTCACCGACGTAGCGCAGCACGTCGTCCAGCTCCGCCAGGCCGATCAGCCGGCTGCGCGGCCGGAGCATCCCGGCGCTGCCGTAGCGCCCCAGCTCGGCGCAGCGGTCGGTCAGCCAGGCCCAGTCGAGGTCCAGGTGGTCCGCCAGCCGGCGCAGCCGCTCCGCCGGCGTGGCGCCGTCGGTGACGCTGTGCGTCTGCGCGTGCCGTACGGCGTCGGCGTACGCGCGCAGCCGCGCCCAGTGGCTGGTGGTGTCGACCTGCCAGATCCCGTCCGTACGGAGCCAGTTGGCGATGATCGCCCGCTCGCCCGGCACCAGCGCGAACCCGTCCACCTGCGCGTACTCCGGCTCCGGGACCACCCACGTGGTCAGCCCGTGCCGCTCCAGCAGCGCCAGCGTCAGGAACAGCAGCGTGCGCTCGTAGCGCTCGCTGGTCTTGACCGCGTTGTGCGGCAGGCAGAAGGCGTACCCGTACGGGCGGTCGGCGTCCGCGAGCACGTCGCGCAGCGCGCGCAGATACGTGTGCTTGTGCCGGAAGAACAGCCAGGCAGCGGCCTCTTCGCCGTACTGCTCGCGGGCCCAGAACACCGGCGGCTCGCCGGAGTCGGCGCGCAGCTCACGCAGGATGTGCTGGTCGCAGACGTACGAGCCGAGCCACGCGGTGCCGACGTCGGACAGCTCCGGCATCGCCGAGCGGGCCACGGCGGACCGCTCGCGGGTCAGGAAGTCGTCCAGGCCGCTGCGCTCCGCCTCCAGCACGGCGTCGTCGGCGAGGAGGCCGTCGTCGAGGTTGAGCACGGCCCAGAGGACCGCGTACGTCAGGTCGTCGAGCCGGTACGCGCGCGGGATCGGCAGCACGTCCACCGGGTCCGCGGCGACGGGCTGCCGGGCGCGTACGGCGTCGAGCACGAACAGCCCCTCGCCGCGCCGCGCGCCGAGCGCGGCGAGCAGAAGCGCGCGGCGCGCGGGGCGGATGAAGTCGCGCAGGTGCGGGTGGTCGTCGGGCCCGATGACGACGCTGTCGGAGCCGGCCTCGGCCTCGTACAACTGCACGGCCACGGACGTCCCGTCGAAGACGCGGTGGCCGTCGAGCTGCCAGACCCCGCCGCCGCCGGGGGCCGGCGCGGTGGGCGAGAGGAAGGACGTGGACCAGGTGACGTCGAGCGCGCGGGCGGTGGCGAGGGAGGCGTCGTCGGGCAGGCGGGGCGTGGTGAACGTGCGCGTGGGCGCCGGGCCGAGGAGCGCGTCGACGTCGATGCCGAGCATGTGCTCCAGGACGGTGCCGGCGTTGCCGCGCGGGATCTGCTCCCCGGCGAGCCACCGCTTGAAGGTGGTGCTGGAGATGGTGAGCCGGGCGAGCCGCGGGTCGCCGTACTCGGCGGCGGCCTTGCGCGCGGCGTGCGTGTAGTGGACTTCGAACGTCGAGAATCTCGCCCAGCCGCGCTTGGCCAGCTCGACGCGCAGCAGCGTCGGCGGCGGCGGTACGGGGCCGGGTTCCGGCTCCCGTGGGGCGGCTTGGGTGTCTGCTCTGTCCTCTCGTGCATCGCCCGAGGAGGGGCCCGGGGAGTCGTCGTCCGCGGGCTGCGGAGTGTGGCCGTCGGCGGGTGGTCCCGTCGTGGTCATGTAAGCGCTACCTCGATCTGCCGGCTCAGACCGGAACTTTGCGCTCCGTAGCCTGCCGTCTGGCATGTGCCGTCCGTAAGTTCCGGGGGTGTGCAGAGCGTTCACCGTTACTACGCGCATTAAATCGGGTGATCCTCCAGGTCGTTCGAGGGTCGTCCGAGGCAGAGCGCCCTGCGGGCGGCGCCGGACCGGCAATAATGCGCGTCCATGACGCGAGGCAGGCCCACGACTCGGTTGACATTGACGGATCGGGAACTCCACTTCCTCGAACACCTGGTCGCACACAGCGCCACCCCGGCGGCAAGACGGCTGCACTGCCGGATCGTGCTGGCGTGCGCGGCGGGCGAGTCGAACGGCGAAGTGGCGGCCCGCTTCGGCATCACCCCGGCGACGGTATGCCGCTGGCGCAACCGCTTCGCGCGGGAACGCCTGGGGGCGGTCCGGGGGGCGGCGGCGCGGAGGCCGGAGGCGTCGGGCGTACCGGGGGTACGCGAACCCGGGAGCGGGGCACGGGAGTCGGAGGCACGGGACGCGGGTACGCCGGCGGGCGGGGAGCGGGCCGTACGGGACCGTAAGGCATCCCGGCGGGAGGCGAACGGTGCTGCGGGGACCGGGCACGCGGGCGCCGATCCCGGGGGGACCGGACACGCGGTCGGGCGGGCCCTGTTCCGGCGGTTCGGCGCCCCGGCGGCGGCCGGGGCCGGACCGGGCGCCGGGGGCGGGCCGGCGACCGGACCCGGGGCAGGATCCGCGAACGGGCCCGGGGCCGGGGCCGGTTCCCCGTCCGCGACCTGGCCCGGGCCGGCCTTGTCCGGACCCGGATCCGCGACCGCATCCCGGCCCACCACCGGAACCCCCTCCACCACCACACCCCCGTCCACCACCGGAACCCGGCCCACCGCCGCATCCCGGTCCAGCACCGGAACCCCGTCCCGGGACAGGGCTCCGGCCGGTCGGGGTCCCGGTATAGGCGCCGGCACCGGCGCAAGCCCCGGTGCCGGCGGAGGCGAGCAGGCGCGGGTCAACGTACGGCTGGCCGCCCTCATGCGGGAGTCCGGGCTCACCCCCACCTCCCTCGCCGGCCGGGTAAGGGAGCTGGGCCGGCGCCGCGGCCTCGAACTGCGCTGCACCCACACGTACGTCAAGCGCTGGCTGCGCGGCAGCTTCGGCGCCTCCGTGCCGCCCGAGCTGATCGCCGCCGTGTTCTCCCGGAGGCTCGGCCGCGACATCACCCCCCGCGACATCGCCGCCCCCTCCCCCGCCGACTACGCCCTCACCGGCGGGGGTACGCCGATCGGCCGCCGCCTCCCCCCCGACGACCTCGGCCTGCGCGGTCCGACGACGCCCCTCGGCGCCGTCCGCACCGCCGCCCAGCTCTGGGACGCCGACCCGCGCTACGCCCTGCCGCCCGTCTCCGCCACCGACCTGCGGGACTCCGTCCGCCGCTGGCGCCGTGCCACGCCGCCCGCGCCGCCGCAGCGCGCCGTGGGCTCGTACCGCGTCGGACAGCCGGACATCGCGAAGATCCACGCGCTGACCGAGCACCTGGCGATGCTCGACAACCGCTACGGCGGCGGCGCCGCCCGGTCGATCGCGATGACCCACCTCCGTACCGACGTGCTGCCGATGCTCGAAGGCAGCTACACGGCCGCGGTCGGCCGCAACCTGTTCCGCGCCGCCTCCCTCGTCACCCACCACACCGCGCATCTGCTGTACGACACCGGCAGGCACGGCGCCGCCCGGCGCTATCTGCGGCTCGCGCTCGACATGGCGTACCACGGCCACGACCGCGCGTTCGCCGCCAAGATCCTCGGCACGCTCGCCCACCAGGCGGTCCACCTCGGCGACTACCGCGAGGCCGTCGAACTCTCCGAAGCCGGCCTCGCCGAACCCGGCCTGACCCCCGCCGGACGCGCCGTGCTGCACGCGATGGCGGCCCGCGCGCACGCCCGCTTGCGCGACTCGCGCGCGACCGCCATCTCCCTCTCGCACGCCGAGAGTTCGCTGTCCGCCGGCACCCCCGCCCAGGAGCCGGTCTGGCTGCGCTACTTCAGCGGCGCGGAGTTGCACGACGAGATCGCGCACTGCCTCGTCGACCTGCGGCAGGCGCGCGCCGCCCGGCCGCACGCGGAGCACGGGATCGCGGCGCGCACGGACCGGTACGCGCGCAGCATCGCGTTCACGCGCGTCGTGCTGGCCACCGCGTGGCTCCAGCAGCGGGAGGTCGAGCGCGCCTGCCAGGTGGCGACGGGCGCGCTGCGGGCGACGGAGGACATCCAGTCGGAGCGGGTACGGGGCTATCTCGCCGGGTTCCGGGAGCGGCTGCGGCCGTTCCGGAACGTGCCGGCGGCGCGGGACTTCTCGTACAAGGCGGCGCGGATGCTGCGCTGACGAGGTGGTGTGGGGGCGCTTCGAGCGCTCCCGGGCGCTAGGGGCGTACGAACCGGGAGGGCCGGTACGGCGCAAGCTCCGGCGCGTCCCGGCCGGTGAGCAACTCCCGTGCCACCAGCTCCCCCAGCCGCAGGGACAGGGTCATGCCGCTGTGCGTCACCACGGTGTAGAGCCCCTCGGCCCCGGCGAGCGGGCCGACGATGGAGTTGTCGTCCGGCGGCAGCGGGCGGGTGCAGACCCGGGCGTCGGCGAGCCGGGCGGTGCCGGCGAGGCCGGGCAGCAGGTCGCGGGCGCGGGCGTGGAGTTCGCGGGCGAGCGCGGTGACGCGCTCGGCGGGCGTGTGCTGGTCCACCTCGTCGTTGAGGTCCAGCGCCTCCAGGTAGACGCGCCCGCCGGCGAGCGGGCGGGCGTGCAGCCGCGGGCTGAGCACCATGCGGGTCAGCGGCGGTCCCGCGGCGGCATCCGGCCGGAGGTGGGCCAGCAGCGTCGGCGCCTCGGATCCCGGCGCGTCGCCGGGCACCAGCGGCACGTACGCCCCGGCCAGCGCCGCGACCGCCGGGGTCCGCCACCCGGCGCAGCACACCGCGACGTCCGCCTGCACCGTCTCGCCCCCGGCGCAGCGCACGCCGCGCACCCGGCCGCCGGCGGTGTCGATGGCCACGACGCGGGCGGCCTCGCCGGTACGGACGTGGACGCCGCGCGCGCGGGCGGTGGCCAGGAGGTGGGCGACGAAGGGCCGCGGGTCGACGGCGGCCTCGTCGGGGAAGTACGCGACCTGGGCGGCGTCTTCGAGACGTAACGCGGGCTCCAGCTCCCGGGCGCGGGGCACGGGGATCCACTCCGCGGCGTACCCCCAGTCGCGCAGCCGGGCGACGGTCCGGCGGAGCTGGCCGAGCGCGGCACCGCCGGAGGCCCACCGCAGGGCACCGCCGGGGCGGTACCAGCCGGGTCCGCCGGCGGCACCGCCTCCCCTGTCCGCGTAGGCGGCGGGTCCTGTGGCCCGTACGAGGGCGGCGTGGGCGCGCATGCCCGAGACCGCCAACTCGTGATAGTGCCGCGGGGTCTTGGAGTGGGCGTTGATCCAGGCCATCGAGCTTGCCGTGGTCCCCGCCGCCGGTTCGCCGCCGTCGAGCAGCGACACCTGCACGGCGCCGTCCGCCCGCCGTCCCCCGCTCCGCTGTCCCCCGCTGCCGAGTTGCGCCGCCAGCGCCGTACCGATCACGCCTGCACCGATCACCACAATGCGCACGATGGATTCGCCCCCGTTTCGCTCGTGCACGCAGTCGCTACCAGGCTGCCACCGAGCGGCCCGCGGCGAGGGAATGGAAGATGACGTGTCCGGATATCACCCGTGGCGGGAGGGAAAGCAAGATTCGTGCGGAAGGTAGGTTCGAGATGCCGGAATCTGATCGACTAGCTGAGCACTGAAGTGATCGACGAGCGGAGCACGCGCATGCAGCACATCGTCCGACCCGACGGATCCCCGCCGGTCAACGGCTACAGCCACGCCGTGACGTGCACGGGCACCATGGTCGCCGTCTCCGGCCAGGTGCCGCTGGACGAGGCCGGCCGCCTGGTGGGCGCGAACGACGCGGAGGCACAGGTGCGCCAGGTCTTCGCGAACCTCACGACGGCGCTGCGGGCGGCGGGATCCGGCCTGGAGCACGTGGTGAAGCTGACGGTCTACCTGACGGACCTCGACGACCTGCCGGCGTTCCGCCGCGTACGGGACGAGATCCAGAACCCGGCGCTGCCGCCGGCGAGTTCGCTGGTGCAGGTGGCGGGTCTGGTGAGCCCGGAGTTCCGGGTGGAGGTGGACGCGCTGGCGGTGGTTCCGGGGTGAGGCGGGTGTGGGGCGCGGGCGAACGTTCTGTGCCCGTACTCCGTCATAGCCCTGACGCGGTTGCAGGCAGGGCGAGGGAGGGGACGCGATGGCAGTCCGCCGCAGACCGGCGCACGGCGGGCCCGGCAGGCGCGGCGCGGACCACGCGCACTCCGCGGACACCGCGCTGTCCGCGGCCGACGCGCGCCGGGTACGGGCCGTGCTCGCGCTCGGCGGTGTGCCGTTCGGCGAACTCGACGACGGCGTACAGCAGGTCCAGCTCAAGCTGCTGGAACAGCACCTCGACCCGGACCGCGCCCCCGTCCGCAACCCGGCCGCCTGGGCGGCGGCGGTCGCCTCCCGCGTAGCCGCGGACTGGCACCGCGGCCGCACCCGCGACGCGGGCCTGCGCGACCGCCTCGCCGCCCGCTGGACCCGCCCGGCGGAACACCCCGAGGACGCCCGGCTGCTGGCCCTGGCGGTGGCGGAGGGCCTGGAGGAACTGCCGCCGGGGCAGCGCCAGGTGATAGTGCTGCGCTACTACGCGGACCTGCCGGTGAAGGACATCGCGGAGGCCATGGGCATCCCGGAGGGCACGGTCAAGAGCCGCCTGCACGGCGCGGCGGCGGTGCTGCGCACGCGGCTGCGGGAGAGGGAGGTGGGGTGAGGTGCCGGGTCTGACGGAGGCGGAGGAGGCCCGGCTGCGCCGGGCGCTGGGGCTGATCGCGGCGGAGGCGGAAGCGGGTTCGGCGGCGGGGGCGGAGGCCGCGGGCGAGGAGTGGGGCTGGGCCGGGGAGTCACCGGGGGCCAGACGGGTGCGGGGGGTACGGCGGGCACTGGCGGTGGTGGTGAGCGCGGCGGCGGTGGTGGCGTTCTGCCTGCTCGCGTACACGACGATCAGCGGCGCGGGGACGGACCGCATCTCGAAGGACGACGCGGACGCGGGCGCCGCGGAGGACGCCGGAGGAGACGCGGGAGGGGACGCCGATGCGGATGGCAAGGGGCTGTCGCGCCTGGAGAACGCCGCGTGCACGAAGCGCCTGCTGGAGGGCACGGTGGCGGCCGTGAAGCAGGTCCCGCACCCGCCCGACGGGTTCCCGTGGGTGGAGGTCACGCTGACCGGCATCCGCTGGCACGTACCCCCGTCGGCGGAGGAGCGGGTGACGGTGCGGCTGCCGGATCCGGTGGAGTGGAACGACGAGAAGCCCTTCGCCCGCGGTGAACCGCTGCTGGTGGAGGACCTGGGCCGGGATTCGATCTCGTACTTCCGCGACGGGCCGGGGGAGGGGTCGGGCCTGGAGACGGTGCGGGGGGAGCGGCTGCGGGCGCTGAACGAGGCGCAGGAGGAGGGCGTGCGGTGCCCGTCGTACTTCATGAACCGGGACTGGTGACGGGCCGGTATCAGCTTGGCGGTGCGGAGGGGTCGCAGGCGTCGGCGATGGCGCGGGTGTCCCAGTAGAACGGACGTACCTCGGAGATCCGCCCGCGCTCGACCGTGACGGTTTACCGCCAGCATGATCGGGGCGGGGGCGGATGGCTGGCGGGAATCGGACATCACGTTCGGTACGTCTTGTGGGGCGCGGGGATAGCCTCTGGCCATGCCGAGCTTCGAGATCACGCCGATTGGTACGGTCCGGAACGACCGGACGGACATCCAGAACACGGACAACTGGGGTGCTGTCCGCAGCACGATCACGGTGGACGAACGCTTCGGCGAGTCCTGCCTCCAGGGCCTGGAGGACTTCTCCCACGTGGAGGTCCTCTTCGTCTTCGACCGCTTCCCGGAACCGGACGCCGAAGCCTTGCACGAACCGCGCCCGTACCGGGGCCGCGCGGACCTCCCGCCGATGGGCATCTTCGCGGGCAGGGGACCGAGGAGACCGAACCGGCTGGGGGCGACGACGTGCGAGATCGCGGGGGTGGCGGGGCGGGAGCTGCGGGTGGTGGGGCTCGATGCGGTGTCGGGGACACCGGTGGTGGATCTGAAGCCGATGATGAGGGAGTTCCTGCCGGCGGAGGTACGGCAGCCGGGGTGGGTGAGCGGGATGATGTCGGAGTACTTCAGGCGGTAGGGGGTGGGGGCTGGTACGTCGTGCTCTGTGCAGGGCGGGTACGGGGGTACGGCGCCGGGCTCGCGACGCTCCGTCGGGGGAGCCGGCGTACGGGGAGGTCGGCGAAGGGAGAAGGGCGTCGCTGGGGCTCCCCCCGGGCCACCCCACTCCTGAGTGTGCGGGCCGGCGGCTATGGGTGGCCCGGAGGGAGCGGGCACCCTAACGCTGCGCTACGGATGCCATGCCCTGCCGACGGGGGCCGGGACACCGGAAGTTGCACCCACCCCGATCGCGGACGTGCGCCGAGACGAGGAGGCAGCCGCCACGGCGTGCCCCGAGCGGACGAATCTCGCCGTAACTCGCGGTAACACCCGCCGATCCAGCCCGAAACAGGCCCCGAAGCCCGACTTTTCCCCACCCCGCGCACCCAGCCGCCTCAGGCTGCTCCGCATGCACGCCACCGGCACAAACTCTGGGCCACCAGGCCACCAAACTGGGCCAAATGCCCCACGGCGGCCGAGTTTTGCCCCGTTACGAGCACCGACCATCCTCCGCGGCCGCGAGCCACAGCCCGGGCGCCCCCGAGTGCACGCGATTGGCACCAACTCGCGGCACCTCACCCCCCAAATCACTTCAAAACGTCCACGCGAGTCGCGTTTCGCCCACTCGCGCGCACGCAGCCACCCCCGAAGGTGCTCACCGCCGCCCAACCCACCCGAGGAAGCGTCACCGACACAAACTCGCGGTAACACCCCCGCAGAACCAGGGCAAATCACCCGCGTGGGTCGACTTTTGCGCGCCGACACGCACCCACCCGAGGGCGAAGGGCCTGTCTTACCCCTGGGGTAATCGTGTCGGCCGGCCTGGGCGGGCAAGCTTGCTGATCTCGCCGCGTTGCCCGGACGCGGACCAGGACGTAGGGGGCAGTCGTGTCGGAATCCGTGCCCGCGAGCACGCGCTCGGTGGTTGAGGAATTGCTGCGCCGGATCGGCGAGGGCGATCCCGACCGTATCGCTGAGCTGTACGCGGAGCAGAGCGACTGGAAGCTGGACTGGCCCGAAGCCGAGCACGGTCGTCCCGCCACGCCTTGGATCCGCCACCGGTCCACCCGGGGCGACGCGGGGGCCCACTTCCGCGAGATTGCCGAGCATCACGTACCGGAAGAGGTGGCGACCCAGGTCGAACGCATCCTCGTCGACGGAGAGGACGCGGTCGTGATCGGGGAGATCCGCCAGACAGCGCGGTCCACCGGACGCGCGTATCGCGCCCGATTCGCGCTGCACCTCACCGTCGAGGACGGGCTTGTCACTCGGCACCACGTCTACGAGGACAGCCTGGCCGTCGCCCAAGCCTTCGACGCGGAGCGTCGGTAAAGGCGGGTCACCGGGCATCCCGTGGTCACCTCCCTCCCGGACCCGGAGGCCCACCCCCGACCGGGACGACCCCGGCCCCGCCCCTCCCCGCCGGGCGCGCCGGCGACCGGGCCGGGCTCCGGCTCCCCTTGGACCTGACGCCCACGACGGGGGGGCAGGCTCGAATCCGGCCTTGGCTCCACTTCCATCGAGCGTCCCGGACGAGGACTGCCCGGCTCAACTCCGGCTGGGCGCCTACCTGCGAACGGGGCGGGCCCGTCTCCGGCCTTCGGCACCCGTCCTCCCCTGCGTCCCTGAATGAGGCGGCCCCGGCTCCCCTCCGTCTCGGTGCCTGACCGTGAACGGGCTTGGCCCGGCTCTGGTCTTCGGCCCACGCCCACCGGGGCATCCCGGAACGGAGCTTCCCCGGCTGCCTCCTCGTCTAGGCGCACGTCCGCGATCGGGGTGGGTGCAACTTCCGGTGTCCCGGCCCCCGTCGGCAGGGCACGGCATCCGTAGCGCAGCGTTAGCGTGCCCGCTCCCTCCGGGCCACCCATAGCCGCCGGTCTTTCGGGCCGGAGTCCGGTGTCAAGGGTGGGGCGAAGCCCCATCGCGCAGCGACGTCCCTGAAGCGAAGCGGAAGGGACGCCCTTGACACCGGACGCAGGCCCGCACACTCAACAGCGGGGTGGCCCGGGGGGAGCCCCAGCGACACGGTCACTCCCCTCACCGACACCCCCGCACACCGGCTCCCCTAACGAGGCACCGCCCGCCCGGCGCCGTACCCCCGCACCCGCCCCACACAGACACGGACTGGCCGCGCGCCCTCGCGTCCGACCCATACTCCGGCCGACTGGCGGTCTGCAGCCGCCGGTTGCTGCTGACAGACGTGAACGAGCACCCCGGGTCCGACCACGTCATCGCCCAAGCAACCCGCCGCGTCACCACCCGCGCCGTCCTCGCGGGACCCGCCACCCTCGCCGTGTTCGAGCAGCGCCGCGGCACCGTCGACGTGCTCCGGCTCGAAGGCGGCGGGCTGCGGCCCGCCCATTCCGTCGAAGGGGTCGCGGCGGTGACCGCGCTGCCCGGTCGCGGGCAGCGCGCGATCGTGGACGCGCGCGCCGAGTTGCGCCTGCTCGACGCCGCCACCCTCGTGCCCCGCCCCGGCGCGATGCCGCAACCCCCCGTCTCGCCGAGCCGGTTCAGCCTCGGTGACGTGACCAGCCTGCACGCGTCCCCCGGCGGCGGGTTGCTCGCCGTGGGGTACGCGGGCGGGGCCACCGACCTGTACGACGTACGCCCACCGGAGATCCCCTCCCTCGCCGCCCGCCCGCTCGCGTACGCGCGGCCCGCCCACGTCGACGCCCTGATCGCCGCGCTCGACGTACCGTGGCTTGACCGGTCGGCGCGGGAGGTGCTCCGGCTGCTGCTGGCGCCGCTGTCGTACCGCTTCCCGCGGGACGGCGACGCGGCGACGCTGAGCGCGGGCGGCTACGACATCGCGTGGTGACCGCCTCCCCCCGAACGCCCCCGAGAGGAGCCGCGCATGCGAGCGGACGAGGTCGTGCCCCTGGGACATACCGGCGTGGCCGTCACCCGCCTCGGGCTGGGACTCGCCTCCATCGGCGGCCTGTTCGCGCCCGTGTCCGACGAGGACGCCGCCCGCACCGTCGACCGCGCCTGGGACGCCGGCGTCCGGCTCTTCGACACCGCGCCCGTCTACGGGTACGGGCGCTCCGAGCGCCGCGCCGGCGCCGCGCTCGCCGCCCGCCCGCGCGGGGCGTACGCGCTGTGCACGAAGGTCGGCCGGCTCATCGTGCCCGGCGGCACCGACACGCAGCCGATCTGGGCGGACCCGCCGCCCGGCGTCGGGCCGCGGCGGGACTACTCGTACGCGGGCGTCATGCGCTCGGTCGAGGACAGCCTGGCGCGGCTGGGTCTCGACCGGATCGACGTGCTGCACGTCCACGACCCGGACGAGGACTTCCCCGTCGCCGTCACGGACGCCTACCGGGCGCTGGCCGAACTCCGCGCCCGCGGCACGGTCGGCGCGGTGTCGATCGGCGTCAACCACGCGCCGGTGGCGGCCCGTTACCTCCGCGAGGTAGCGGCGCCCGGGCCGGACTGCGTGATGCTGGCGGGCCGGTACAACCTGCTCGACCACACCGGCCTCGACGAGCTGCTGCCGCTGTGCGCGGCCCGCGGGGTCGCGGTGCTGGCGGCGGGCGTCTACCAGTCCGGCCTCCTCACCGACCTCCGCCCCGAAGCCCCCCACGGCTACGCCACCGTCCCCCCGGCCCTCGCCCACCGCGTCACCGCCTGGCGCACCCTCTGCCGCCGCCACGCCGTCCCCCCGACCGCGGCGGCGATCGCCTTCCCCTTCGGCCACCCGGCGGTGACCAGCGTGGTGATCGGCGCCCGCGCTCCCGCAGAAGTGGCCGACACGGCACGCGCGTTCGCGCACCCGATCCCGCCGGAACTCTGGACCACGGCCAAGGCCGAGGGCCTCCTCCCCCCGGAGGCCCCCACGCCGGGTAGCTGAACGCCGGGGGGCCGGGCCCCGCGGGTGGTCTCGCGGTCCGGTTCCGAACTCCGACCAATCCGCGGCGCCCGCGGCTCCGAATGTGGGGTGTGACGACCCCACAGCGAGCCGATGCCGCCCCCGCCGCGCGCAGCGCCCTGGGGACGACGGCGGCGGGATGCGGCCGGCCGGGGTACTCGACGGCGACGGCGGCGCGGTGCTCATGGAGGGCCGGGTGGCGACCGCCTCCGGCTTGGGCGTCACCGTGGAACCGGCCGGCGGCTCGGAACGCCCCACCACGAAGCCCGTCGCGGCAAGGGAACTGCCGACGTGACCACGGCCACCGCGGCGTACGGGCCTCGCGGACCGGCCGCTTCGCGGGCCCGGGGGCTCTGTCGGGCCCACCTCTCCGGCCGGCCCACAGGCCCGGCCGCTCAGCCGCGTCGCCGGCAGGGGCACCCCACGGCCCTGCCGGCGGCGTCCCACTCCCGTCCTCAGCCCGCCCCGGGTTCCGCCGCCGCCTCCCCCCGCCGCTCCCTCGCGGGGCCTCCCACCGCCGACGGCCGCAGCCGGTGCGCCACCGCGACCGCCGCCAGCGTCAGCGCCAGCAACCCCGCCCAGATCACCCACCGTTCCGGCCACAGCCCCGGCGATGCCCCGTCCGGGGTGCGGCCGCCGTCCACGCCCGTGGCGACCACCGCCGCCAGGCCCGCCACCGTCGCGACGACCGCCAGGCGGCCCGCGGCGCGGGCGGTCAGCGGGAGGGGGCGGCCGCGGCGGGGGCCGCGGAGGTGGAGGCGTTCGCTGGGGCGGGCGGGGGCGAGGAGGCGGAGGAGGAGCATCGCGGCTATGGGCATCTGGAGGGCCCAGACCAGGGTGCGGAAGGCGCCGTCGTACCAGACGTTCGTGCCGTACAGCAGCGTGTGCCAGACGCTCAGGACGTAGACGACGATGATGAAGCGGTGCAGCGCCCGCCACATGCGCGAACCGGTGCGCTGGCGCAGGTAGTACGCGAGGCCCAGGGGGATCGCGAGGTAGAAGGCGAGGAGGCCGACGAGGATGGCGATGCGGCCGGTGCCCGTGGCGTAGCCGCCGGGTACGAAGACCTTGACGAAGGCGTCCCACAGCCGGCCGGCCCAGGTCGCACCGCCCTCGTTGCCGCGGACTTCCTCCAGGAAGAACATCACGGCGTGCAGGAACATCAGCGCGATCGTCGTCAGGCTCGTCGTGCGGTGCAGCTTCTCCAGCCCGGCGGGCGGCAGCCAGCGCACCCGCGGGCGCGGGCCCGTGCGCAGGAGGCTGAAGACGATGGTGATCCACGCCCACAGCAGGCCGGACCAGCCGAACGCCTGGCAGAGCCAGTACATCCAGTAGCGGTCGGCGTCGGCGAGGTGCGGCATGACCTGGACGGTCGCGGACGAGCCGTTGCCGACGCGGACGTAGAGCCAGACGAATATCGCCCCGGTGACGACGAGCGCGATGCCCGCGTCCGGTCCCGCGGCCCGGAGGTCGGCCTTCAGCCCCGGCCAGTCGAACCACCCCGCGGACCTGCTCTCGGTCCGCCCCCGCCCGCCGCTGCCCGCTCTCCCGCTTTCCGGCAGCACTGATCGACGTTCCACGGCCATCTCTTCCGCCTCCTGAGTCCCGTCGACCCCACGTGATGTGTACCCATCACCCCGAAGATCGACGCGTCTCCAGCGGCTCCAGCCGCGTCCACCCCGTCCAGCCCCGCTCCCCCAGCAGCTCGATGAGCCGCCGCGCCGGCGGCGCCGCCTCGAACGCAAGCGTGTCCATCAGCTCCGCGAGCGGCGGCGCGAGGTCGACGTCGGCGACGTAGTCCCGCCCGTGTTCCGCCGAGAGGCGGGCGAGGTACGCGGCGAGGTCGTCGGCCAGGGCGGTCAGGCGGGGGTCGTCGGGTGCCCAGTCGAGGGCGCGGCCGAGGGTGCGGTAGAAGTCGAGCAGTTGGGGGTCGGCGAGCCGGGCTCGCTTGCGGGCCAGCCACTCCGGTACGCGGTCGGGGGCGTGCGCGGCGAGCGGGATCCAGCCCTCGCGCTCGACGGCCACGATCCGCTCGTCGACGCCCAGTTCGCGCAGCCGGTCCAGGAACGCCACCACCTCCGCCGGCAGCGCCAGGCTGTCGCCCGCGGTGAGCCGGGCGATGCGGCGGCGGGTCTCCTGGCGGGCGCGGATCTCGGCCCGCAGCCGCCGGTCGATGTCCGCGACCGCCGCCGCGAACTCCGCCTCGTCGGCCCGCAGCAGCTCCCGCACCCGGGCCAGCGGCACGCCGGCCTCGGCGAGGGTGCGGATGCGGATCAGCTCGACCACGGCGGCGGCGTCGTAGCGGCGGTAGCCGGAGTTGTCCCGGTCCGGCTCTGGGAGCAGGCCCTTGGCGTGGTAGTGCCGGACCGCGCGGACCGTCACGCCCGCGTACGACGCCAGTTCGCCGATGGTCAGCATCGGGGCATCCTAGGTCGCCGCGCGGGTCCGGTAGAGGCGGCGCGACCAGAGGTAGCCGGCCGCACCGAGCGCCGCGCACCAACCGACCGCCCACGCCGCGTCCGCGCCGTCGGGCGCGCCGCCGAGCAGCCCCCGGATCAGGTCCATGACCGGCGTGAACGGCTGGTGCGCGGCGAACCACCGCAGCCCCGCGGGCATCGAGTCGACCGGGACGAACCCGCTGCCCACGAACGGCAGCAGCACGAAGACCATCGGCAGGTTGCTCGCCGTCTCCGGGTCCGGGCTGGCCAGGCCCAGCGCCACGGTGAACCACGTCAGGGCGTACGACAGCAGCGCCAGCAGCCCCACGAGGCAGAGCCAGTCCGCCGCCGACGCGTCCGTCCGCAGCCCGAGCGCGAACGCGACCGCGCCGACCGCCGCGAGCGCCAGCGCGGTCTGGATCATCGCGGCGAGCACGTGTCCCGTGAGGACCGAGGACTTCGCGATGGGCATGGTGCGGAACCGGTCGATGATGCCGTCGGTCATGTCGTTGGCGACGAGCACGGCGGTGCCGATGGACACGCTCGCGACCGTCATCGTGAGGATCCCGGGGGCGATGTACGTGAGGTAGCCGCCGCGGTCGCCGCCGGGGAGTCCCGCGCCCATGGTGCCGCCGAAGACGTACGTGAACAGCAGCAGGAACAGCAGCGGCTGGCCGACGAGCATGATCGTCATCGACGGGTAGCGGGCCATCTGCCTCAGGTTGCGGCGCAGCATGGTCGCGGAGTCGCGGAGGACGTACGTGCCGGGGGCGCTCATGCCCGTACCCCCTCGGCAGCGGCGGCGTGGCCGGTCAGGGCCAGGAACACGTCGTCCAGGTCCGGGGTGTGCACCGCGAGCCCGGTGACCGACCCGTCGTCGTCGAGCCCGGCCAGCAGCCGCCGCAGCGCGCCGAGGCTGCCGTCGTACGGCACGGTGACCGCCGGCCCCGCCGGGCCGGCCACCGCGCCGGGCAGCCGGCGCGCCAGCTCCGCCGCCCGCGCGGCGTCGGCGGCATGCAGCTCGACGTGGCCGCCGGGGACGCGGCGCTTCAGCTCGGCCGCGGTGCCCTCGGCGACGAGCCGGCCGCCGTCGAGCACCCCGATGCGGTCGGCGAGCCGGTCCGCCTCCTCCAGGTACTGGGTGGTGAGGAAGACGGTGGTGCCGTCGGCGACGAGTTCGCGGACGACGTCCCACAACTCGCGGCGGCTGCGCGGGTCGAGTCCCGCCGTCGGCTCGTCGAGGAAGATCAGCCGCGGCCCGGACACCAGCGTCATCGCCAGGTCCAGCCGCCGCTTCATGCCGCCGGAGTACGTCGCGGCCCGCCGGTCGGCGGCATCGGCGAGGCCGAAGCGGGCGAGCAGCCCGGTGCTGACGGCGGTGGCGCGGGGGCGTTCGAGGTGGCCGAGGTCGGCCATCAGGCGCAGGTTCTCGCGGCCGGTGAGGAGGCCGTCGACGGCGGAGAACTGGCCGGTGACGCCGATCGCCGCGCGCACCCGGGCGGGCGCGCGGCGGATGTCGTGGCCGGCGACCCGCGCGGTGCCTGCGTCGGCGGCGAGGAGGGTGGTGAGGATGCGGACGGTGGTGGTCTTGCCGGCGCCGTTGGGGCCGAGCAGGGCGTAGACGGTGCCGGCGGGCACGGTGAGGTCGACGCCGGCGAGGACCTCGCGGCCGCCGTACGCCTTGCGCAGTCCCGCGGCCTCGACGGCGGGGGTTCCGGTGGTCATGGCGCCATGCTCGAAGGTTGACCCTGCGTCGGGGTCAAGGGCGGCGGCGCGGGCCGGTGTCGGACGGGCGCCCTAGACTGGCCCGTGCAGCCGGTTCGCCCCGTCCGCCAGGCGGTGGCGTCGCAAGAGGGAACCCGGTGGGAATCCGGGACTGCCCCGCAGCGGTGAGCGGGAACGACCGCCGTCATACGCACTGGATCCGCCGGATCCGGGAAGCGACGGCCAGTAGGCGCCCGTGCGCGCGAGTCGCGTACGGACCTGCCCGCGAGTCCGAAGACCTGCCCGCTGCCCGTGCGCGGGCCCTCCGTGCGCGGACATCCCGGTGACCTTCGAGGGCGGGTCGGCGCACGTGACGCACCAGGCAGGCATGCGGAATCCCGCCGCGCAGGACCGGCGGGGACGCGCCGCGCTGCCTTCTTCGCGTTTGCCTCCCCCTCTCCTTCCGGTCCCGGGATCTCAGGGATTCATCTCGCGAAGGAGATCTCCGTGACAGCGAAGTCCGCAGCCGCGGCGGCACGGGCGACCGTGTACGGCTACCCCCGGCAGGGCCACCACCGGGAGCTGAAGAAGGCGGTCGAGGGCTACTGGAAGGGCCGGGTCACCGCCGGCGAACTCCGCGCCACCGCCGCGGAGCTGCGCCGCGCCACCTGGCGGGAGCTGGCCGGCGCCGGCGTCCACGAGGTGCCGACCGGCGACTTCTCGTACTACGACCACGTGCTCGACACCACCGTCATGGTCGGCGCGATCCCCGGCCGCCACCGCGCTGCCGTCGCGGCCGACCCGCTCGCCGGCTACTTCGCCATGGCCCGCGGCACGCAGGACGCGGCGCCGCTGGAGATGACGAAGTGGTTCGACACCAACTACCACTATCTCGTCCCCGAGCTCGGGCCGGACACCGTCTTCACCGCCGACGCGGCCAAGCAGACGGCCGAGTTGACCGAGGCCCTGGCGCTCGGACTGGACGCCGCGCGGCCCGTGCTGGTCGGGCCCGTGACGTACCTGCTGCTCGCCAAGCCCGCGCCCGGCGCGCCCGCGGACTTCGAGCCGCTGTCGCTGCTGGACCGGCTGCTGCCGGTGTACGCGGAGGTGCTGGCCGATCTGCGCGCGGCCGGCGCCGGGTGGGTTCAGCTCGACGAGCCGGCGCTCGTCCAGGACCGTACGCCCGCGGAACTCGCCGCCGCCGAGCGCGCCTACCGCGATCTCGGCGCCCGCGCCGACCGCCCGGCGCTCCTCGTCGCCTCGTACTTCGGCCGCCTCGGCGACGCCCTCCCGGTGCTCGCCAAGGCGCCGGTCGAGGGCCTGGCGCTGGACTTCACCGGCGCCGCCGCCGACCAGCTCGACGCGCTGGCCGCCGCCGGCGGGCTGCCCGGCAAGCGGCTCGTCGCGGGCGTCGTGGACGGCCGCAACGTGTGGGCCTGCGACCTGGAACGGGCGCTCGCCACCCTCGGCACCCTCCTCGGGCTCGCCGACCGCGTCGACGTCGCCCCGTCGTGCTCGCTGCTGCACGTGCCGCTCGACGCCGCCGCGGAGCGGGACATCGACCCGCACCTGCTGCGCTGGCTGGCGTTCGCCCGGCAGAAGACCGCCGAGGTCGTCACGCTCGCCCGCGGGCTGGCCCACGGCACCGGCGCCGTCGCCGCGGAACTCGCCGCCAACCGCGCGGGACTGGCCGCCCGCGCCGCCTCCCCGATCACCCGCGACCCCGCCGTCCGGGCCCGTACGTCCGCCGTCGGCGCGGCCGACGCCCGCCGCCCGGCACCGTACGCCGAGCGCGCCGCGGCCCAGCGGGCCCGGCTGCGACTGCCGCTGCTGCCGACGACGACCGTCGGCTCGTTCCCGCAGACCGCCGAGCTGCGCGCCGCCCGCGCCGACCTGCGCGCCGGGCGCATCGGCGCGGAGGGCTACGAGGAGCGGATCGCGGCGGAGATCCGCGAGGTGGTGGCGTACCAGGAGAAGGCCGGGCTCGACGTGCTCGTGCACGGCGAGCCCGAACGCAACGACATGGTGCAGTACTTCGCCGAGCAGTTGACGGGCTGTCTCGCCACGCGGCACGGCTGGGTCCAGTCGTACGGCACCCGCTACGTCCGCCCGCCGATCCTGGCCGGCGACATCTCGCGCCCGGAGCCGATGACGGTCCGCTGGACGACGTACGCGCAGTCGCTGACGGACCGCCCGGTCAAGGGCATGCTCACCGGCCCGGTCACGATGCTGGCGTGGTCCTTCGTCCGCGACGACCAGCCGCGCGCCGAGACCGCCCGGCAGGTGGCGCTCGCGCTGCGCGACGAGGTCGCCGACCTGGAGGCGGCGGGCACGGCGGTCGTCCAGGTCGACGAGCCGGCGCTGCGCGAGACGCTGCCGCTGCGGGCCGCGGACCGGCCGGCGTATCTGGCGTGGGCGACGGAGGCGTTCCGGCTGACGACGGGCGTCGCGCGCGCGGACACGCAGATCCACACGCACATGTGCTACGCGGAGTTCGGCGACATCGTGGCGGCGATCGACGACCTCGACGCGGACGTCATCAGCCTGGAGGCGGCACGCTCGCACATGCAGGTGGCGTACGAGCTGGCCGGGCACGGCTATCCGCGGGAGGCGGGTCCCGGCGTGTACGACATCCACTCGCCGCGGGTGCCGAGCGCGGCGGAGACGGTGGCGCTGCTGCACACCGGGCTGCGGGCGATTCCGGCGGAGCGGCTGTGGGTGAACCCGGACTGCGGGCTGAAGACCCGCGGCTGGGCGGAGACGCGGGCGTCGCTGGAGAGCCTGGTGGCGGCGGCGCGGGAGGTGCGGGCGGAGCTGCGCGGGTGACGTAGCGGCGGGGGGCGGGCGCCGGCGTTCGCGTACGGGCCGGGTGCCGACGGCCGTACGCACCGGGCGCCGGGCATGCGGCCGGCGCTCCGGTGCGGGGACCCGCGTCAGGCGTCCGCCCCCTCCTCCGCACCCGCCGCCGCACCCGGGTCTCCCGGGCCGGCCGGCGGGCAAGGGGGGTCGGTGCCCGGGAGCGGGCTGTCGTCCTGCAAGGGGAGCAGGAGTGGGTGTGTTGGTCTTCGATGGTGCGGCAGGCTGCCGATAGCGTCTTGGGGCGGCGTTTGTGTGGGCACGGCGGTGTCGGCGGCCGTGATCGGCACGGGACACACCTGGGTGCGTGGCGAGGCGTGACATGGGGTTGTGGAGGCAGCCGTGGCGGAGTCACGGGACAACGACCGGCTGGCCGGGCGCCTGGTGGCCGTGGGGGCGTTGGGGTTCGTGCTGGTCGTTCCACCGCTGCTGGCGCAGTTCGACCACAAGGACCGGGTCTTCGGTGTCCCGGTTCTCTGGGCGTACCTGTATCTCGTCTGGGCGGTCGTGATCGGCCTGGTCGCCGTCATCGGCGGCAGATCAAGGTAGTGCCGTGCTCCGGGCCGAGGTCATCGTCGCTGTTTCGGTGGGGTACCTCGTTCTGCTCTTCGCTGTGGCCTTCTACGCCGATCGGAGGGCGGACGCCGGCCGGAGCCTGATCAACAACGGCACGGTCTACGCCCTGTCAATCGCGGTGTACGAAACCGCATGGGCGCTCTACGGCAACGTGGGCGGGGCCGCCACGACCGGTATCGGCTTCCTGGGCCTCTATCTGGGTCCAGTGATCATGTTCGCGCTCGGCTGGCCGGTATTGCGCAGGATCATCCGGATCAGCCGGCGGCATCGGGTCACTTCACTGGCCGACTTCGTCTCCGCCCGCTATGGCAAGAGCGCGGTGCTGGGCGGTCTGGTCACGATCATGGCCGTGGTAGGGATTACTCCCTACATCTCGCTCCAGCTCAAAGCGGTCTCCAACACCTTTGAGATCATTCGCCGGTATCCCGAGATCACCGCTCCCTCGGAGCTGGGCCAGGTTCCGCTGCTTGAGGACACCGGGCTGTACGCGGCGCTGCTGCTCGCCGCGTTCACCATCCTCTTCGGCACCCGCCACCTGGACACCGCAGAACGCCACGAGGGTCTGGTCGCCGCCGTCGCGTTCGAGTCCGTGGTCAAGCTCGCGGCGCTCCTCACGGTCGGGATCTTTGTGACCTTCTGGATGTTCCAGGGGTTCGACGACCTGTTCTCCCGGGCAGCGCATGCCGACTTCACCCAACTGTTCACCCTGCAAGGGCACACCAGCTATGGCACGTGGGTCTGGTTCATCGTGCTGTCCATGCTGTCGATCGTGCTGCTGCCCCGGCAGTGGCAGGTCACCTTCGTCGAGAACGTCGACGAGAAGCACCTCAAACGCGCGATGTGGCTGTTCCCGCTGTACCTGCTCGCGAACACCTTCTTCGTGCTTCCGCTCGCAGCCGGCGGCCTTCTGCGGCTCGGAAAGGCCACCGACGCCGACACCTATGTGCTGGCCCTCCCGATGGTCGCGGGCCAGCAGGCACTGGCGCTGTTCGTCTTCATCGGCGGCCTCAGCGCGGCCACCGCCATGATCGCCGTCGAGACCATCGCGCTCAGCACCATGGTGTCCAACTCGCTCGTGATGCCGCTGCTGCTGCGCGGCAGGTCCCGGCTGACCCGTCGGGACGATCTCACCGGCCTGGTACTGGGCATCCGCCGAACGGCCATCGTGCTGATTCTGCTCCTCGGCTACGCGTACTTTCGACTCGCGGGCGAGGGGCGGGCGCTGACGGCGTTCGGACTGGTGTCGTTCGCGGCCGTGGCACAGTTCGCGCCCGCGATCCTCGGCGGCCTGTTCTGGAAGGACGGCACCCGCCGGGGTGTGCTGGTGGGTCTTGTGGCGGGGTTCGTCATGTGGGCATACACCTTGCTGCTGCCGAGCTTTGCCGAGTCCGGGCTGCTGCCCGCCTCGTTCTTGCATGAGGGCCCGCTCGGCATTGGGCCGCTCCGGCCGCAGCAGTTGTTCGGCCTTTCGGGAATGGACCCGATCGGCCATGCGATGTTCTGGAGCGCGCTGGTGAACATCGGCGGGTATGTCGCCGTCTCACTCGCCGACCGGCCGAATGCCGCCGAGCGGGCGCAGGCGGTGCAGTACGTCGACATCCTCGCGGAGCCCGCCGGAGAACGGCGCTGGCAGGCCCGTGCCACGGTCGGCGCCCTGCAGACGATGCTGGAGCGCTTCCTCGGGCGGGAGGGCGCCGAGCGGGCGGTGCGCGCCTACCCGGGGACGAGGCCCGACTCACCGGAAGCCGAGGCGTCCCCGGAGCTGATCCATCACGCGGAAGCCCAGCTCTCCGGCTCTGTCGGCGCGGCATCCGCGCGGCTCGTGGTCGACGCGGTGGTCGGACAGGAACCGGTCCGCACCGATGAAGTGATGGAGATGATCGGCGAGGCGTCGCAGCGGGTCGAGCTGGTACGGCGACGGCTGGAGTTCCTCTACGACGCGACCAGCAGCATCGGAACCACCCTCGATGTGACGCATACGGCCGAGGAGCTGGCCCAGGTCTCGGTCCGGGGCTTCGCCGACCATGTCACCGTCGACCTGCCCGAGGCCGTGCTGCGCGGTGACGAACCGGGGGTGACCGGCAGCCGCGCCGGCGACAGCGGCCCGCGGATACGGCGCACGGCCGTCAGCGGTATCCGTGACGACAACCCCTTCTTCCCCATCGGCGACCTGATCACTTTCGCGCCGTCCTCGCCACCCGCCCGCAGCATCGAGACAGGGCAGGCGATCCTGGTACCCCGGCTGCGTGACTCCCCGGGGTGGCGGGAGGTGGATCACGCACGGGCCGCACGCATCCTGGACTACGGAGTTCACTCGCTCATCACGGCGCCGCTGCGCGCCCGCGGTGTGCTGCTGGGGGTCGTCCACTTCTGGCGCTCGGAGAAACCCGAGCCCTTCGAGCAGGACGATCTCTCCCTCGCGGCAGAACTGGCCGTCCACGCCGCCGTATCCCTCGACAACGCACGCCGCTACACCCGCGAGCACGGCATGGCCGTGGCCCTTCAGCGCAGCCTGCTGCCCCGCACCCTGCCAGAACAGAACGCCGTCGAAGTCGCCCACCGCTACCTCCCCGCACAGGAAGGCGTCGGCGGCGACTGGTTCGACGTGATCCCCCTGTCCGGCGCCCGCGTCGCCCTGGTGATGGGCGACGTCGTCGGACACGGACTGCACGCCGCCGCCACCATGGGGCGGCTGCGCACCGCAGTACACAGCTTCTCCTCCCTCGATCCACCACCCCACGAACTCCTCGGCCACCTCGACGAACTGGCCACCCTCACCGACCAGGAAGCCGTCGCCGTCGGCGGCGAGACCACCATCACCGGCGCCACCTGCCTGTACGCCGTCTACGACTCCGTGACCCACCGCTGCACCATCGCCAGAGCCGGCCACCCGGCACCGGCCCTCGCACGCCCCGACGGCACCGTGGAATTCCCGGACGTCCCCTCGGGTCTCCCCCTCGGCATCGGCGGACTGCCCTTCGAATCCGTCGAACTGCACCTGCCGGAGAACAGCAGACTCGTCCTGTTCACCGACGGCCTCGTCGAACGCCGCGACCAGGACATCGATACCGGACTCGACCTACTCCGCCAGACCCTCGCACGCGCCGATCAGACCCCAGAGGAGACCTGCGACGCCGTACTCGACGCACTCCTCCCGCCCGTCCAGAGCGACGACATCGCACTGCTCGTCGCCCGAACACGCGTACTGGGGAGCGGAAACGTCGCCCAGTGGGACGTCGAGTCAGACCCCGCAGCCGTCCACCGCGTACGCGCCGCCGTCTCCACACTCCTCGCAGAATGGGAACTGGAGAACCTCCGGGAGAACACCGAGCTGATCCTCAGCGAACTTCTCACCAACGCCATGCGCTACGGCGTCGGGCCCATCAAGGTACGGCTGCTGCGCGACCACACGCTCACCTGCGAGGTCTACGACCACAGCCTCACCTCACCACACCTGCGCTACGCCGCCACCATGGACGAAGGCGGACGAGGTCTCTTCCTCGTCGCCCAGCTCACCGCACGCTGGGGAACCCGCTACACCCAGGACGGCAAAGTCATCTGGGCCGAACAGGCCACACCGGAGACACCCGGCAACTGACCGGCCCGGCCGTCGCCACCGCCCGCGCACAAGCGGAGAAACCTGCCGAGGCCGGCCGACCACCGGACCGGGCCACGCGCACGGACACCCTCAGCCCGCCGGCGGCACCCGGGTCTCCTGGGCCAGCCGGCGGGTGAGGAGCCGGCGCGGGCCGGGTCCCGTGTCGCCGAGGCGGTCGTCGCGGTTGCGGAGCAGGCAGCGCTCCAGCGACAGGCAGCCGCAGCCGATGCAGTCGGTCAGCCGGTCCCGCAGCCGCACCATCTGGTCGATGCGGATGTCGAGTTCGTCGCGCCACGCCGCCGACAGCCGCGCCCAGTCCTCCTGCGTCGGCGTGCGCTCGTCGGGGAGCGTCCGCAGCGCCTCGGCGACCGTGCGCAGGGGGATGCCGACCCGCTGCGCGGTGCGGATGAACGCCACCCGGCGCAGCGTGTCCCGGGTGTAGCGGCGCTGGTTGCCGGGGGTGCGGCGACTGCGGATGAGGCCCTTGCCCTCGTAGAAGTGCAGGGCGGTGACGGCGACGCCGGAGCGGGCGGCGAGCTGGCCGACCGTGAGCTCCTTCGCGTCGAAGGGGGGCTTGTCCATGACGGCAGGCTAGCTCTTGACCTCGATTATGATCGAGGTTTGAGACTGGCCGGCATGACCACTTCCCGCACCTCGGCACAGGGGCAGGAGCAGGGCCGGCAGCGGCGGTGGCTCGGGCTCGCCGTGCTCGCGCTGCCCGCGCTGCTCGCCTCCCTCGAACTGACCGTCACCAACCTCGCCCTGCCCGCCATCGGCCGCGACCTCGGCGCCGGCAGCACCCAACTGCTGTGGACCGTCGACATCTACGCCTTCCTCCTCGCCGGCTCCCTCATCACCATGCAGGGCGCGGCGGCGGCGATCTCGTCCACGGCGCCGCAGTTGGGCGGTGCGCTGGGCATCGCGCTGCTGGGCAGCGTGATCACGGCGGTGTACCGGGGGCGTACGGACGGGGCGGTCCCCGAGGGCGTACCGGCGGACGCGGCCGGGGCGTTCGAGGACGACCTGAGCGCGACGGTCACCGCGGCGGAGCGGCTGCCGGGGCCGGTGGGCGACGAACTGCTGGGCGCGGCGCGGGGGGCGTTCGAGACGGGGTTCCAGGTCGCGGCGGGCGTGTGCGCGGCGCTGACGGCGGCGACGGCGGTGCTGGTGGCACTGGCCGGCGTGCGGGGAAAACGGCGCGTAAGTCCGTAACCATGCGTTACGCTCACAGCCCGCTCGCGCGGGGGAACGCCGCGCGGAGCGCGCGACCCGGGGGCCCACTCGACACCGTACGGAGGACCACCGTGACCGGCGACGACCACGCAACCGAAGCCCCCCGCGAAGCCCCCCGGCCCACCGGCGTACTCAAGCGCACCGCGGACGGGCACGACCTCGTGCTCAGCCGCACGTTCCGCACCCCCGCCGCCGACGTCTGGTCCTGGCTCACCGAACCCGAGCGCACCGTCCGCTGGTTCGGCCAGTGGGAGGGCGACGCCGCGCCCGGCCGCACGGTCCGGGTGCAGATGGCGTACGAGGACGGTGCGCCCTGGTCCGACCTGCGCGTCGACGTGTGCGAAGCGCCGCACCGCCTGGCCGTGTCCATGGTCGACGAGGCCGGCGACTGGCGCATGGAGGCGCTGCTCGCGGAGGCCGGCGGCGGGACGCGGCTGGACCTGATCCACCACCTCGCGTCCGTCGAGGGCGTCGGCGAGGTCGGCCCCGGCTGGGAGTACTACCTGGACCTGCTCGTCGCCGCGCACGACGGCGCCGCGGGCACCGCGGCGCCGTCGTTCGACGACTACTACCCGGCGCAGCGGGACTACTTCACCTCGCTGACCTGACCGCGGCGGGCGCCTCCGGCTCGTCCTCCCGCGGGAAGAACGGCAGGTCGATGGAGACGCTGTCGGCCGCCGCCAGGATCTCCCGGGCGTTGTCCACCGGCGGGTGGATGTACCCGTTGATCTGCTCCTTGACGAAGGCGCCGTCCGCGCCCGTCGCCATGACCATGCGGTCCCAGCCCCGGGTGAACACCCCGCCGGCGCCGCCCAGATGGAGGCAGGTGACGTACGGGGCGGGGGTGAACGGCCGCGGCGGTACGCCCAGCAGGTCCGCCGCCGCGTTGTACCCGGCGACCTTGCCGAGCGGCGTGGCGTGCTGGCACGCCTGCATCACGGTGTGCTCCGCGTCGAACGGCGCCGCCGCCGTGTCGCCCGCGGCGAACACCTCGGGCAGCGCCCGCAGCCACTCGTCGACGGGCACCCGGCCGAGGTGGTCGAGGTCGCCGGGGTCCTGCACGAGTTGCCGGGTCAGCTCCTGGGCGCGGATCCCGGTCGACCACACCACGGCGTCCGCGTCGACCCGTTCGCCGCCGGAGAGCACCGCCTAGCCGTCGCCGACCTCCGTCACCGAGGTGCCGAGCCGCCGCTCGACGCCCAGTTCGTCCAGCGCCGCCTCGATCGCCGCGCGCGGCCCGGGGCCCAGCGGCTCCGCGACCGTCTCCGCGGTGTCCACGAGCAGCACCCGGCCACGCGCCGCCAGTTCCGTCGCCGCCTCCAGGCCGACGAACCCGGCGCCGACGACCACGGCGGCGTAGCCGTCGCGGCCGCGCAGGTGGGCGGTGAGGCGGCGGGCGCCGGCGAGGGTGTCGATGTCGAAGAGCCGCTCGGCGCCGGGCAGCCCCGTCGGCGGCACGAGCCGGCTGCCGGACGCCAGCACCAGCCGGTCGTAGCCGATCTCCGCCCCGTCCGCCACGACGACGCGGCGTTCGGTGTCGATGGTGCCGACCGTCGCCCGTACGTGCTCGACGCCGACCGGGCCCAGGATCCGGTCCAGCGCCACCGTCGCGCGGTCGGGCTCCGGTTCGTACAGCCGCGGGCGCAGTACCAGGCGGTCGTTGGGCGCGACGAGCGTGATGCGCAGATCCGCGTCCCCGCGGGCGAGCGCGGCGCCCGCCGCGCTCCACACGCCGGCGAAGCCCCCGCCGATGATCACGACATGGTTCATCGTGTGGTCCTTCCTCAGCTTGCTCGGTACGGACCCTCTCGGGGCGAGGATCCGCAGGGAGACAAGACGGAGGGCTCAGATGTGACCGAGGGCGGCGACGGGGCCGAGCTTGTCGGGGTTGGCGAGCCGGCGGATCGCGGTGAGGCGGCCGCCGGCGACGTCCACGGTGTCCAGCCAGACGGGCACGCCGTCGCGGTACACCGCGAGCGCGGGCTGCCCGTTGACCTCGACGAGGCGTACGGCGTCGGGGCGCGCGATCCGTACCGAACGGACCGCGAGCAGCGCGATCGTCTCCGCCCCGCGCACCGGCCGGCGCGCGGCCGTCGCCTTGCCGCCGCCGTCGCCGACGTACACGGCGTCCGGGTGCAGCAGCGCCACCAGCCCGGCCATGTCGCCCGCCTCGGCGGCGGCCTTGAACGCCCGCAGCACGCGCTCGGTCTCGGCCCGGGAGGCGTGCGGCTGCCGCCCGGCCGCCCGCACCCGGCCGCGCGCCCGGGAGGCGAGCTTGCGGGCGGCGGCGGGGGTGGCGCCGAGCACGTCGGCGACGCGGGCGAAGGGGAAGTCGAAGACGTCGTGCAGCACGAACGCGACCCGCTCGGCGGGCGCCAGCCGCTCCATCAGCACGAGCATCGCCGTGCCGACCGACTCGTCCACCAGCACCTGCGCGGCGGCGTCGGGCCCGGTCGGCAGCGGCTCGGGCAGCCAGGGCCCGACGTACGCCTCCCGCCGGACGCGGGCGGACTTCAGCACGTTGTACGAGGTCCGCGCGGCGACGGTCACCAGCCAGGCGCGCAGGTCCCGCACCTCCGCCAGATCCGCCTCGGCGGCCCGCAGCCACACGTCCTGCGTCACGTCCTCGGCCTCGGCGACCGACCCGAGGATCCGGTAGGCGGCGCCGAACACGGCGGGCCGGTGCGCCCGCCAGTCCGCGTCGCTCAACGCCCGGGTGGCCTCCACGGGTCACGGCCTCCTCACACCGGCGCCGGGGTGTGCAGTGTATGCAGACGCAGGCAGGCACCGGCGAGGCGGGGACGGCGGCCCGGGCCGCGGGCCCGGTCGCGGGTCCGGGGTGCCGGCGTGCGGGTCAGTCCCCGGAGCCGACGATGGCGGTGACGCGGATCTCCACGCGCATGGCGGCGAGGCCGAGGACCGTGACGCCGGTCTCGGTCCAGATCGGCGCGCGGCCGCCGAGGCGACGGCGGAACTGCTCAGCCATGACGTCGTTGTGGTCGGGACCGATGACGTCCTCACCCGGTGCGACCTTGTGGTACGAGTTGACGTGGATGACGTCCTTCCAGGTGGCGCCGACCGAGGCGAGCGTGCGCTCGACGTTGTCGAAGGCCCGGATGATCTCGTCCGCCAGCGAGTCGGGGATGACCAGGTCGTCGTCCACCCCGGCCTGGCCGGAGATCTCGACCCGGTCGCCGACGCGGACGGCCCCGCTGTAGCCGAGGGCCTTGTTCAGCTTCTCGCCGTAGCCCGGAGCGACGCCGAAGGTGACGGTGCTCATGATGTTCCCTCTTCCTGTCCACAGGGGTGCGCTTCCCCTGGCATGAGTTCACGCATAAAGTGATACTAGCAAGCGATGACTTCAAGCGCAAAGTGATGGCGGCCACCGCCGGAGAGACGGGAAGGTCCATGAGCAGCACGGAAGGGCCCATGAGCGGCACGGGCGAAGACGAGGACGACGCGGAGCTGCGCTGGCTCGACGAGCAGGAGAAGGCGGCGTGGACGGGGCTGATCTCCCTCGTCCTGCTGCTGCCCGGCAAGCTGGAGCCGCCGCTGCGGCAGGAGCACGGCCTGACCCTGTTCGAGTACCTCGTGCTCAGCCATCTCTCCGAGGCCCCGCGGCGCAAACTGCGGATGGGCGAGCTGGCCTTCCTCGCCAGCGGGTCGCTCTCCCGCCTGTCCAACGTCGTCAAGCGCTGTGAGCAGCGCGGCTGGATCGTACGGACACCCGACCCGGCCGACGGCCGTTACACCCTCGCGGAACTCACCGACGCCGGCTTCGGCATCGTGCAGCAGGCGGCGCCCACCCACCTGCGCTCCGTACGCCGCATCGTCCTCGACTCGCTCAACACGGCCGACCAGAAGGCCCTCACCCGCATCGCGGAGAAACTCCGCATCGTCCCCGACGGCCTGGGCTGACGGCCGGGTGAGGCGGAGGGAGCGGGGCCGGGGGCGGCCGCCCCCGGCGGCGGCCGAGACGGCTCCGGGGGCGGCCCCCGGCGTCAGTCCTTCCGGTCCCGTTCCGGGAGGGCCTGACGGCCCGCCGGGCCCGGCTCCCGGCCCTTCGGGGGGTAGTCGCAGTCGAGGCCGGCCACCTCGTAGTCGTCGCCCTCGTTCTGCTCCTGGTCGACGACCACCGCCGCAGTGCACGCGCGGCCGTGTTCGTCGGTGAACGTCACCACCTCGCTGTAGTCCGTCGGCTGGCCGCAGCCGGCGAGCAGCAGCACCGCCGCCACTGCCGCCGCCAGCCCCGCACCGATCCCCCACCGTCGCCTCATGGCTCCCCCTTCGTCGCTCCCGCGTTCACCGCGAGTCGACGGTGGAATGCCCGTCCCGTACGCCGTCTAACGCCCCCCGCGCCGGGAAGGCCGGAAGTTGGCCGGGGAGACCCGGCCCGGACGTCCCCCGTTGGCCGGACCGTCAGCCCGCCACCGGCTTCAGTCCGCCACCGGCTTCAGCCGGCCCGCGACCAGCTCCGTGATGCGGATGAACCCGTCCGTCCCGTACCCCAGCCCGATGACCCGCTGCGCCTGCCCTGCCGCCGCCCGCATCACCCCGGCGTCGATGCCGTGGCTCTCCGAGGTCGCGATGATGTGCTTCATCGACGACGCGGACGACGTGATCGGGTTGGTCTCCCCGGAGTACTCCTCCGCCGCCACCCCCGCGGCCATCTCCTCGATGGCCTCCGGCAGGATCGCGCCGATGCCCTTCGCGAACGGCGCCAGCTCGGCCGGGCTGACCCCCTCCGCCCGCGCGACGGCCAGCGCGTGCGCGCAGCCCGCCATCGTGGTCCAGAAGATGTCCAGCAGCGCCACGTCGTACGCGGCGGCCCGGCCGACGTCCTCGCCGAGGTGGGTGTGGGCGCCGCCCAGCGCGGCGAGCACCGGCCGGTGCTCGTCGTAGAGGTCCTTCGGGCCGCTGTAGATGAACACCCCGTCCGGTGTGCCGATGGTGAACGTCGGCGTCATGATCGAGCCGTCGAGGTAGCGGATCCCCTGGTCCGCGGCCCAGGCCGCGGCGTCGCGGGCCCGCGTGGGGGTGTCGGCGCTGAGGTTCGCGACCGTACGCCCCTTCAGCGCGGCGGCGACGTCCTCGCGCCGCAGCACCGCGTCGGAGGCGTCGTAGTCCACGACGCACACCACGGTCAGGTCGCTCGCGGCCACCGCCTCCGCGGCCGACGCCGCGCGCAGCGCGCCCCGCTCGACCAGCTCGGTGTCCCGGCCCGGCGTCCGGTTCCAGACCGTCGTACGCACCCCGGCGGCGACGAACGCGCCGGCCAGGGCCCGTCCCATCGGGCCCAGCCCGAGGACCGTGACGGCAGACTTTGCGGACATGACTAACCTCCATAAGTGAAGACAGGAAAAAGAGACACGTGGTGACCATGGGGGTGCCATGACGCGCAAGCTCGCTCAGGACACGAACGTCTGCGGTGTGACCGCCGCGATCGCCGTGATCGACGGCAAGTGGAAGACGACCCTGCTCTGGCTGCTGGAGACCCGCCCCCACCGCCCCGGCGAACTGGTCCGCCGGCTGCCCGGTCTCACCGAGAAGGTGCTGACGCAGGCGCTGCGCGAGATGGAGGGCGACGGTCTGGTGCACCGCGAGGTGCACGAGGGACTGCCGCTGAAGACGGTCTACTCCCTCACCGGCTTCGGCCGCGACCTCTCCGTGGCGCTGGGCCCGCTGTCCGACTGGGGCCACCGCCGTCTTGACAACCTCACCGGAGCCGCGGTGGCTCCCTGATCACCTCCGTTTCGCGTCTGCCTCCAGCGTCGCGCCCCCGCGGCGGCGTGCCAAGTACCCACAAAAAGGTGGGTACGGCCGTGCGGGCGGAGGACCCCCGGGCACGACGCCGCGGGGGCGTCCGCCGTCCGGACACCCCCGCGGGTCGTGCGCGGCGGGTCAGTCGATGCGGACCGGGCCGCTCTTGGCGCCGTTGCCGCCGAAGTTGCATATCGACGGCGCCATCACGTGCGCCGGGCTGGACCAGCCGGCGCACTGGTACGTGGAGTGGCCGTACCAGTCGTGGCCGAACTCGTGCGCCGCGAGCAGCGCGTCGTCGTTCACGCCGCCCATGAACAGCGCGATGCGCTGGCCCGCGCCCCAGTTGCAGCCGACGATGTTGCCGCCGCCACCGCAGTCGGTGATGTAGCTGTTGCGGCACTCGACCGGGGTGCCGCTGCCGGACGTGCGGTCCAGGTTGGCCCAGGCCGCGGCGCCCTGCGCGATGGCGCCCGCGTAGGCGTTGCAGGACGAGGTGAGGTAGTAGCTGCGGTCGGTGGGCACCGGCCAGGCGTTGGCGCCGAGGTCGCCGCTCCGGCCCTCGGCCGCCAGCGCCTCGAACTCCTTCGCCGTGATGCCGTGGCCCTCGCCGAGCTTGCTGTCGCCGGCGTGGGCGGCGTGGTCGTGCGCGGCCGCCTCGACGGCCGCGGCGCTACGGGCCTCGGGCGCGGGCGCCGCCTGCGCGCCGGGGCCGACGACCGCGGCGGCCAGGGCGGCCACGGCCACGAGTACCGATCTCAGGAGTACCTTGCTCCGCATGGCGCTCTCCTCTGCTGGTGGGGGATTCGGGGCGGCGCGCCGCCCGTTCACACAGATCGCATGTCCGCGGCCGCAGAACAATCCGGGAAACGGTACGTAGGCGGTACGTATTAATTGCCCGCGCCCGGCCGCGGCGCGGCGTCCGGGCGTCCCGCGGCGTCGGCCCGCCCCGCGGCCTCCGCCACCTCCGACCGCGAGCCGACGTGCAGCTTCCGCAGCAGCTTCGCCACGTGCTGCTCGACGGTGCGCGGGGAGAGATACAGCACGTCGGCGATCTCCCGGTTGGTGCGGCCCAGCGCCACGAGCCGGGCGACTTCACGCTCGCGCGGCGAGAGCTGGTCACCGTAGCCGCGGCGGCCGCGGCGGGAGGGGAGCGGTACGTTGTGGCCGCGCAGCACGCGGCGGCAGCGGGCGGCGTCGCGGATGGCGCCGAGGTCGGTGAACTGCTGGGCGAGCGCGGCGAGTTCGCGCGCCGGTTCGGGACCGGCGGCCGCCGGGAGGCGGCAGCGGGCCGCCGCCTCGCCCGCGCGGGCCGCCGAGTACGGCTGCGGCAGGGCCCCGTACGCCCGTTGCGCCGCCGTGAAGAGCACCGCCGCCTCCTCCGCCCGCCCGTGCCCCGCCGCCACGATCCCCCGGCACGCCGGCAGCGCCGCCGCCGCCAGCGGCGCGTCCCGGCCCGCGATGCCCGCCGCCAGCTCCGCCGTGACCTCCTCCGCGGCCCGTAACTCCCCGGCCCGTACGAGCGCGGTGACGGCCGGCGGCGCCAGGTCGCCCGCCCACGGCCAGATGTCCTTGCGCCGGATCCGCGCGAGACCCCGCTCCGCCTCCGCCCGCGCCCGCTCCGGCTCGCCGCGGGCGGCCAGCAGCCGGGTCATGGCGCCGGCGGCGGTGGCGAGTACCGGCGCGGGCGCGTTGCGCGGGTCGGCGAGTCCGGCCGCCGCCAGCTCCGCCGCCGCCTCGTCCCACTCCCCCAGCGCCGACGCCAGCAGCCCCAGCACCAGGTGCGCGTCGGCGGCGATGCTGGAGACGCCCTGCACCGCGTCGAGGGTGTGCCGGCAGCGCTCCGCGAGGCCCCGCCAGCGGCCCGCGTACCACTCCAGGCGCAGCGCCGTGCCCTCCACGATGCCTTCGAGGAAGGCCGCCCCGCACTCCGCCGCCAGCCGCCGCCCCTCAGCGCGGTAGCGCTGCGCCGCCCGGTAGTGGCCGAGGCAGGTGGCGGCGTCGGCGAAGTTGCCGCAGGCGCGGGCGACTTGGCGGCGGTGGGTGCCGGGTCCCGAGCCGGCGATGAGACCGTCGGCCTCGGCCCGGACGGCGGGGTCGCCGAGGCTCATGCGCAGGGCCAGGTGGTTGCCGCGGACGGCGGTACGGACCGCGGGGTCGGACTCGTGCGCCACCAGCGCCTCCGCCCGCGCGATCCACGCCTCGTAGACCTGCCGCGGGTGGTCGCCCCAACTCGGCATGGCGAGCGCCGCCATGCCGCGGGCGGCGAGCGCGGGCCGGGCGTGCAGCTCCGCCACGGCGACCTCGGTGTTGACGCGGCCCTCCTCGTAGCGTCCCGCCTGGTTGTAGAGGAGCAGGCCGAGGTTGAGCCGGATCTCGCCGCGTACCGCTTCGGGGATGTGGCCGTCGCGGACGATGTCGTGGAGCAGCGCGGTGGCCCGGTGGTGGGTGAGCCCGACGACGGCGTCGCGGCTGAGGTCGACGGCGATACGGGCGCACTCGGGCCGGCCCAGCCGCCCGTCCGACAGCAGCTCCTCCAGCACCCCCACGGCGAGGGCCAGATCGCCCATCTCGCGCGCGGAGCAGGCGGCGGCCTCGGCGTAGCGCTGCCACTGGGCCGGCTCGCCGCCGTGGCGCGCGTGGTACGCGAGCTGGATGAGGGGCTGCGGGTCCTCGGCGGCCAGGGCGCGCATCGCCTGCCGGTGGAGGCGGTGCCGGTCGGGGCCGAGGAGACCGGCGTAGACGGCCTGCTGGGCGAGGGCGTGGCGGAAGCCGTAGCGGTCCTCGCCCCACTCGTGCAGCACGCCGGCGCGCAGCGCCTCGCGTACGGCCGCGGAGTCGGCGGGCGCGGCGGGCTGCCCGGGGGTGCCGCGGACGACGGCGGCGATCAGCGCCTCGCCGGCGGGCACGCGGAGGACGGAGGCGGCCCGTACGGCGTCGGCGGCGGCGGGGGAGAGCACGCTCACGCGGTCGGCGACGGCTTCCTGGAGGCGGGTGGGGACGGGCATGCGGGCGAAGGCGGCTTGTTCGGTGCCGTGTTGGGCGTCGTGTTCGGCGGTGGGCAGGGCGCGTACGACTTCCTCGACGACGAAAGGGATGCCGGCGGTACGGCGGTGCAGCTCGGCGGTGAAGGCGTCGGACGACTCCGCCGAGCCGGTGAGGGCGGTGAACATGCCGCGTACGCCGTGGACGTCGAGGGGACGCAGGGGGATGACGACGGCGGTGGTGCCGGGCGGCTGCCGGTACGCGCGGCCCAGCGGCAGCCCGCTGCCGGGGAGGTCCTCGCGACGGTAACTGAGCACGGCGGACAGCCCGTCGGGGGGATCGTCGACGAGGAAGCGAAGCAGGTCGCGGGTGCCGTCGTCGGTCCAGTGCAGATCCTCGACCACCATGACGGTCTCGCCGGCGGCGTCCAGCAGGGCCCGTACGGCACGGAAGAGCCGGTGCCGCCGGGCCCGTAAGTCGCTGAGCAACTCGGGCGCGGGCGGCAGCCGGTCGGCCAGCTCGGGCAGATACGCGCGCAGGGCACCGCAGACGGGGTTCAGCGCGGGTGGCAGGCCGCCGGCGAGATGCCGCAGCAGATCGAACACCGGCCCGTACGGAAACGGCTCCCGCAGCGGCCGGCACCCCCCGAGCAGCACCCGCCGCCCCCGCACGGCGGGATCCCGTAACGCCTCCCGGATCAGCCGCGTCTTCCCGATCCCGGCCTCGCCCTCGACCATCGCCACGGACGGGGACCGGGTGACGGCATCCACGAGCGCGCCCAACTCCCGTGCCCGGCCGACCAGCACAGGCGCTTCCGCGGGGCGCAGAACGGTCACGGTCATGAGCGCCTCCGGCCGGTGGGGTCCAGCGACACGCGGAGCGGGGGTGTGCGCGGCGCGTCGCGGCGGCGACAGCGTGAAGGTAAGCCTCAGCACACGCCCCAAGCAAGACCGGCCCGGCGTGTCACATCACGGGCCCCGCGGCTGTCATAGAGGAAGGCAGCGGTTCGCACGCGACCGAGGGGGACGTCATGGAGCAACCGGGACGTTCCCGCGCGCGCTCGGCCGGCGCCGGCGATCTCGCCCACGAGAGCGTGGGTGGCGTGAGCCCACCGCCGGGGCCCCACGCCACCCACTCCCCACCCCGGTCCCCCTGACCGGGCCCACGGACCGAGTGGCGCGGCACCTTCCCCCGGGGTGCCGTGCCACTCTTCTCATTCGAGGGAACGGCGGGCGATCTCCCGCAGCCGCGCGGAGAAGACGTCACCGGCGTCGTCGGAGATCGAGGCGAGGGCGACCATGCTCGTCACGATCACATCGCACAGTTCCTCGCAGATGTCGTCGATGGTGTGGGTCCTGCCCTTCCGCGGATTGGACCCCAGCAGCCCGTGCACGGCCGCGGCCACCTCCCCGTACTCCTCCCCGACCTTCAGAATCCGCAGCAACCGCCCGGTCCTCCCCTGCACGGGACTCTCCTCATCCAGCCACGCACACAACCGCTCGATCGTGGTCCAGGTCTCGTCCATCACAGTCCTCAGTACGGGGTCCGACAGATCCGCGGGCGGCGGCAGGGAGATCGACCCACCGACTTCTTTCACGAGCCGCCTCCGAAGACATCGACGTCCGCCCACACCCGCTTACCCCACGGCATCGGCTCGGCCCCCCACGCGGCAGAGAACCCGGCCACCGCGGCCAGCCCCCGCCCCGACTCGTCGTCCCGGCCCGCCTCGACGACCCTGGGCATGGCCCTGGACCGGTCGACCACGGCCACCCGCACACGCCGCGGCCCGACCCGGGACACCTTGACGTGCACGACCTCCAGCCGCGCGTGCCGCACGGCGTTGGTCACCAACTCGCTCACGACGAGACACGCGTCCTCGGCCCCGGCCTCCAGCGCCCACGCCCGCAGCGAGGCGGAGACAAGCCTGCGCGCCCTCGCCACGGAAGCCTCGGTGCGCGGCAGAGTCACGCTGTAGGCAGGCAGATCACAGGCGGTCGGCTCGGTCACCCTCGTCACGTGTGTTTCGTGCATGGGCAGAACCTAGGGGCGCGCTACGTGACCGGACAGGGACGCTCTGTGCCATTCTCCGGCCCGGGTGGGACGCGGTGTCCTACCCGTCCACGCGCAGCCGGGCGGCCAGTTCGGTGATGGGGGCCGTGCGGCGGGGTTCGCGGGTGCGGAGGTCGGTGACCAACTGGCGGGTCGTGCCGTGGTAGCGCATCCACTCCGGGGCGTCCCGTTCGGCGGCCAGCAGGGCGTCGGTCGCGCGGGCGTCCTGGGCGAGGTTCGCGTAGGCGAGTGCGCGGTCGACGTGGAAGCGGGCGCGCCAGGTGGGGGGCAGGGTGCGTACGCCCGGGATCGTGCGGGCGGCGGTGACGGCCTCATGGCTCTTGTCCATCTCCACCAGGAAGTTGACCTTCGCCACGCCCGCGTTGGCCGGTCCGAAGGGGGTGGCGTAGTCGAGCCGGTCCTCGCCGATGCGCGCGGCGGCGGCCGAGGCAAGGCGCAGCAGGTCCTCCACCCGGTCGTAGCGGGCCTCGCCCTGCCGCGCGCAGGCCGTGGCCGCGCGGAGCAGCAGGATCCCCCACAGCGACAACTCGACGGGCCGCGACCGGAAACCCGGGTCGATCGCGTCGGCCTGGGCCAGCGCGACGTGTTCCGCGTCCTCCAGCCGGCCCTGCCGGGTGAGGATCCACGCCAGCGTCGAGGCGCCGATGGCCTCCAGGTACGGGTCGTCCGAGCGGCGGGCCGCGTCCGTCGCCCGCTCCATCGCGGTGAACGCGGCGTCCTCCTTGCCCAGCGCGGCGAGCGTGGTCGCCGCGACCTGGTACGCCTCGGCGAGCACCGCGCAGGCCGCCGACCGGGCGGTGCCCTGCTGCACGTCCACCGCGGCGCGGGCGTCGCGGATCAACTGCGGGAGCAGCGCGCCGATCTCGCCGATGTGGCCGTCCCGCCGGATGCGTTCCGTGGCGCGCAGCGCGGCCCGCAGCGCGCTCAGCGTCGGCGGGTCCTCGGGGTCCGGCTCCTCGCCGAACAGGTCCGACACGGGGGCCACGGCCTGCCGCAGAGCGAGGACCGAGGGGGCGTCGCCTTCTGCGTGCGCTTCGAAGGTGGTGGGCTGGCCGACGAGCGCGGAGGTCTCGACGTCGAGCGCGCGCGCCAGCCTGTTGAGCGTGGACAGCCGGGCGGAGTGGCGCCGGTTCTGCTCCAGCTTCCGTACGGTGTCGACCGAGACGCCCGCGCGCTCCGCGAGCCCCTCCTGCGTCAACTCCCGCCGCACCCGCAGCCGCCCGACCCGGTCACCGATGGTCTCGCCGTACAACATGGACACCTCCGCGGTGCGGATTCCCCTCCCCACGCTACCGCTCGCGTCCGACACCTGGAGGAACCAGGCATGACCGCACCCTCGATCGAGCTTCGCGCCGCCGCCAGCCTGCCAACCGTCCGCAGTGACCTGCTCGACATCTACGCCGCCGTCCGCGCCCGGGGACGTCGACACGGACAGCAACGGGCACAACGGCTTCCTCACCCCGGCCCAGGGCGCCGCCGTGGCGGTGCGCCTGGCGACCCTCGGCCACGACGGCCCGACCGGCGGGTTCTTCAGCGCGGACGGGCCGCTTCCCTGGTAGCCCGCGGGCCCCGACCGGGCCTCAGTAGACGATGCTCAGCGCCGAGAGGTCCGTTTCCAGTTCGGTGTCCGTGACCTCGCCGTCCTCGACCGTGAAGCGGAAGGCCACCTGGGGGCGGCCGTTCTGGACCCACACCAGACCCGCGGCGCCGTCGATGAGCGCGGGGATCGGGGTCCAGGTGCGTACCGTGCAGACGCGGGTGACCGACTCCGTGCCGCGGACCTCCGTGGTGCCGATGACGGCGTCGCCGCCGCGGTGTTCCGCCGGGGCGGGGTGCGGGGCGGCGTCGCCGGCGGAGCCGTGCGAGCCGTGCGAGCCGTGCGAGCCGTGCGAGGTGTGCGAGCCGTGCGAGCCGTGCGAGCCGTGGGAGGCGGGCGGGGTGTCCGACCGGGGGCGGCGGTCGGGGTGGTTGGGGTCCAGGGCCGTCAGCATGGCCCGGAAGTCGCCCCCGCGGGACGCCGCGAGGAACGCGCCCGCGATGTCCGCGCCGGTCGTCGCCCCGGCGTCCATGCCGGAGCCGAACGGGCCGCCCCTGTCGTAGCCGCTCCCGCCGTATCCGGCCGCCGCCGCGCCGGGACGGCGGGCGCTGCCCGCCAGCTCGCGGTTCGCCAGCGCCGCCAGCGCCGCGATCTCCTCGAACGGCGCCGCGAACATGTCCTGGAGCACGTACGCCAGCCGCTCGGGCGGCAGCAGCGTCTCGCACACGACCAGCAGCGTCACGCGTACGGACCGGGGGAGGTCCGCCGGCGCTCCGCTCACTGCAGGCGTCTCCACGACCGGCCCCGACCGGAGCACATGCAGCGTGACCTGCGCGACGGTCGTGCGCAGGCAGCCCTCAAGGCCGTCCGCCGCCACGCCCTCGGCACCGGCGGCACCCGGCGCGCGGCCTCCCAGCCTCGTCCACTCCTCCCGGCCCGCCTCCTCGGCGGGGCCGAGCAGCCGGTACGCCAGCGGGCGCAGGCCGGGGCGGTCGGTCTCGAAACGTTCGGCCAGCCAGTCGTGTTCGTCCATCCGGTCGAGTCCTCTCGGCGACACCTTCGTCCTGATGACAGTCGCGAGCGGGCCGATGTGACCGCGGAGGCGAAATGCCGGAAAGCCGGGCGTGCGGGCCGGAATACGCAATTCCGGCCCGTACGCCCGCCACCGGAAGCGCCGTCAGCCGCGCGTGCCCCACCAGTCCCGCGCCACGTACGCCGGCCGCCACTCGTCGCGGTACGCCGCGCGCACCGGCTCCGGCAGGATCGCCAGCGTCGCCGCCAGGGTCTCGTCGTCCGCGCCCTCCAGCATCCACGCCGTCAGCACCGGCCCGTCGGCCCCGCCCTTGGCCGCGTGCACGCCGCCGAAGTGCAGCAACTGCGCCGGGGTCAGCGTCCGTTCGATCAGCGGCAGCGTGACGTCCTCCTCGTGCGTGAGGTGCGCGTTGAGCTTCACGGCCAGTTCGTCCGCCAGCCCCGCCAGCCGCTCCGGGCCCGTCTCGCGGTCGGCCAGGGCGGCGTCGACCGCGTCGAGGAGGGGGTCGATCTGGGCGTGTTCGTCTTCCATGGCGTCGACGACGGCAAGGTCGTCGGGACGGTTCTCCAGGGCTTCGCGGAGCGGTGGCCACAGGGCCTCGTCCTCGGCGGTGTGGTGGATGTGCAGGACCTTCTTGAAAAGTTCCCAGCCGGCCGCGGCGGCGAGGATGCGCCGCGGCTCGTCGTCGGTGCGTACGGTCGCCTTCGCGATGTGCTCCAGGTCGCGGCGGAGCGCGTGGTGCATCGCGTACATCAGCGTGAAGTCGATGGTGTCGCTCATGGTCGGTTCTCCCTTGCTCACCCCTAATGACGGGACAGCCCCGCGGAGTGTGAGGCGGCGCGGCGAGGTCGGCCGGAAAGGGGTGCTGGCTGCACCGCGGAGCCGGGTGCTAGGCCCATGTCCCCCCGGGCGGCGGGTCCTTAGCGTCGGAAAGCCCCCCGACCCGGCGCAAGGCAAGGAGAGCACCCGCATGTCCGCATCCACCCGCCGCGGCCTGCTGCGCGCAGGCGCCGCCGCCGCCGTGGCCGCACCGGCCGCGTACGCCGCACCGCAGGCGCACGCCGCGCCGCAACCCGCCGCCGCCGAGACAGGAGCCGGAACCGCTTTCGGCCCCGTGACCGTACGCCCCGACGACCCCCGCTACGCCTCCCTCCGGCTCCGCGGATACAACCACCGCCACGCCTCCCACCCCTCCCGGATCCGCCTCGTCGGCACCACCGCCGACGTCGTCCGCGCCGTGGCCGACGCCTTACGGACCGGGGGCCGCGTCGCCGTGCGCAGCGGGGGGCACTGCTTCGAGGACTTCGTCGACCGCCCAGACACCGACGTGATCATCGACATGAGCGGCATGCGCGACGTCGGCTACGACCCCGGGCGCCGCGCCTTCGCCGTCGAGGCCGGCGCCACCCTCGCCGAGGCGTACCGGCGGCTCTTCCTCGGCTGGGGCGTCACCGTGCCCGGCGGTACCTGCACCGGCGTGGGCGCCGGGGGGCACGTCGCGGGCGGCGGGTACGGCGCGCTGTGCCGGCTGTACGGACTGACGGTGGACCACCTGTACGCCGTCGAGGTCGTCGTCGCCGACCGGTCGGGCCGGGCGCGCAGCGTCGTCGCCACCCGGGAGCCGTCGGACCCGCACCGCGACCTGTGGTGGGCGCACACCGGCGGCGGGGGCGGCAGCTTCGGCGTCGTCACCCGCTACTGGTTCCGCTCCCCGGGCGCCCCCCGGAACGCCGAGCCCGGGGACCTGCTGCCGCGCCCGCCCGCCACCGTCCTCACGTACTCCCTCACCTGGCGCTGGGCCGACCTGGACGAGGACTCCTTCGGCACCCTCATGCGCAACTACGCCCGCTGGGGCGAGCGCAACTCCGCCCCCGGCTCCCCCGCCGCCGCGCTCTACGGCGAGTTCGCCATGACCACCTCGCCGGGCGGGACCCTCGGCATCGCCGGCCAGGTCGCCGCGGGCGACACCGCCGCGCGCCGGCTGCTGGACGACCTCCAGGGCGCGCTGACCGGCAGCCGGGGCGTACCGCGGCCCGAGCGGGAGGCCGCGACGCTGCCGTGGCTCTCCGCGACGCTGGCGCACAGCGGCGCCGACGCCGTCCCCTTCGCCAGCCGCATGAAGATCAAGTCGGGCTACCGCCGCCGCGGTTTCTCCGCCGCCCAGCTCACCACCCTCTACCGCGGCCTCACCGACCCCGCGTACGACAACCCCTTCGGCAGCGTCTTCATCAACACCTACGGCGGCCAGGTCAACGCCGTCTCCCCCGGCGCGACCGCGATGCCGCACCGCGACTCCGTCTTCCTCGCCGGCTTCCTCACCGGCTGGACGGGCGAGGGCGAGGACGAGCGGCAACTGAGGTGGCTGCGCAAGCTGTACGGCAGGCTGTACGCGCAGTCGGGCGGCGTACCGGCGGGCCGGGACGACAGCGGGACGTTCATCAACTACCCGGACAACGACCTGGCGGACCCGGCCCACAACACCTCCGGCACACCCTGGCACACGCTGTACTTCGGCAAGGACGGCTACGCACGGCTGCAGCGCGCCAAGGAGCGCTGGGACCCGCGCAACGTCTTCCACCACGGGCTGTCCGTACGGCCACTGACATGATCGGCGCATGAAGGTACTCGTGATCGGTGCGACCGGAACGGTCGGCAGTGCTGTCGTCAGCGTGCTGGGGGAGGCTTCCCACGACGTCGTGAAGGCGTCGCGCAGCGGTCCCGTGCGGGTGGACCTGGAGGATCCCGCCACGCTCGACGGGCTCTTCGACGCCGTGCCGGACCTCGACGCGCTGGTGTGCTGTGCGGCCAGTGGCCCGCTGGTGGACCTGGGTTCCGTGACCGACGACGAGTTCGCCGCGGGGGTACGGGGCAAGCTCCTCGGCCAGGTCGCCCTCGCCCGGCGGGCGATGCACCGGCTCCCGGACGGCGGCTCCGTCACGCTGACCGGCGGCACGTTCGCCGCGCCGCTGGCCGGCGGGTCGCTGGGGGCCCTGGTCAACGCCGGTCTGGAGGGCTTCGTACGCAACGCGGCCGCCGAGCTGCCGCGGAACCTGCGGATCAACCTCATCAGCCCGGGGTGGATCACGGAGACGCTGGAGAGCCTGGGCATGGACCCGGCGGGCGGCACGCCCGCCGCGGAGGTGGCGCGGGCGTACGCGGAGGCGGTGACGGGCACCGCGCAGGGGCTGACCATCCGGCCGTGACAGGGGGCGGCCGGGCGGCGGCCCGGGAGTCGGGACTCGGAGGCCGGCGCGCGGCGCTCGTACGATCGATTCCATGCTGACGCCGCCGACTTCCGTGACCGACCAGGATATTCTGCAGGCGGTGGCCGGGCACTGGCTGCCGGAGGCGGACGAAGTGGCGCACCTGCCGTGGGGCTTCGGGGCGTACCACTGGCGGGTGGCCGGCGGCGGGACGGTGCTCTTCGCGACGCTGGACGCGCTCGCGCCGCGGCACTCGGCGGCGTCGCTGGAGGCGGCGTACGCGGGGGCGGCGGCGCTGGCGGCGGGCGGGCTGGAGTCGGTGTGCGCACCGCTGCGGGCGAAGTCCGGGACGGTAGCCGGGGCGTTCACGGTGCCGTACGGGGACGGGGCGTTGAGCGTCACGCCGTGGGTCGAGGGCCGTACGCCGACGGAGGCGGAGGCGGCAGAACCGGCGCACGCGGCGGAGGTCGTACGCGCCCTGCGTACCCTGCACGCCACCGCCGTCCTGCCGCCGGCGCTGCCCGTCTGGGCGCCGCGGGTCGGCCCCGGGTTCGCGGCCGGCCTCCGGGCCCGTACCGCGGAGCCCTGGACGTCGGGACCGCTCGCCGAGGAGGCCCGCGCAGCCCTCGCCGCCCACGGCGACGCCATCGCCCGCTGGACGGACCGCTATCTGCACCTCGCCGGGGCCGCCCGCGCCGGCCGCGCCCCGTGGGTCCCCACCCACGGCGAGCCGCACCACGCCAACCAGCTCCTCACCCCCGCGGGCCTGCGCTTCGTCGACTGGGAGTCGCTGGCCCTGGCCCCGCGCGAGCGCGACTACGCCGACGTACCGCCCGCCCTGCGGGACGCACTCGACCCGGACCCGGCGATGCTGGAGCTGTTCGCGCTGGACTGGCGGCTGTCCGAACTCGACGAGTACGTCCGCTGGTTCACCGCGCCGCACACGGGCACGGCGGACGACCGCACGGCGCTGGCCGATCTGTACCAGGAACTTGCGGGATGATTCCCCGCCCGTACCCGGGATACTGCGGAGAAAGCTCCCCGCCTCCCTGAGGTGGAGCGGGGGACCCGCAGGGCGACGGGCAGTTGATGACCATGATGCGCGCCACCGGGACGGCCACGACATCGGCGTCGGAAATCGTGTACGTACAGGGCTGGATCCCCGCGGCGGTCCTCTTCGCCTTCGTCTTCGCGTACGTCGCCTACACGGACGGCGGGTGGAACGTCGCCGCCGGTGTGGCCATCCTCGTGGTGACGGGCCTGTTCGCGTTCCTCGTGTGGGAGTCGCTGACGGACTATCCGCTGGCGTACAAGCACGGCGACCGTCCGACCCTGGACGTGCGGGGGACGGGCCTGTACCAGGTCTGGGACCTGGCACCCGGAGAGAGTGTGAGCACCGTCCTGGCGGCCGGCGGCGGCTCCGACGCCGAAAAGCTCGCCGGCACCGTGAGCGTCGGCCACGGCTGCGAGGCGGCGCGCGTCCAGTGGCGCGTCAGCGCCGGCGACCCGGCCGACGAGGCGTCCGCCGGCATCTCCCGGGCCGACGCGCCGCTGGCGTCGGGGACGTTCGGCGAAGGAGAGCGGCGCGGGCTCGGCGACGTGCCGCTGCGGCCGGAGCCGCCGGCCGCGGTGCTGCTGACCGCGGTGCGCCTGGACGACGCGACCTGTGACACGACGCTGACGTGGGAGAACCCCGGGTTCGAGGGCCCGGGGCACGGCGAGTTCCGCTTCGTCTTCCCGATGCCCAGCGAGTGACATGGGGGGGGGGACGGGCGGGCCCGCCGGGGAGGCGGGCCCGCCGTCTTGCGGGACGGGATGCGGGTCAGCAGCTCAGGCGGTCGCCCGGGGTGACGCCGAGGATCTGGGTGAAGCGCTGGTAGTTGTTGATACGGCTCTGGACCTGCGCGGGGTTGCCCCCGTTGCACTCCAGGGCCCCGTTGATCGAGCGGATGGACTCACCGAAGCCGGCGCCGGTGGTCATCGCCGTGTGCCCGGACATGGTGCCAGGACCGCTCTGCGTCATCCAGTACCAGAGGCCGGTCTGCCAGGCCACGGCCGGTTCCCGCTCCACCCGCCAGGGGTTGGTGAGCAGGTCGAGGCCGAGCGCGTCCCCGGCGGCCTTGTAGTTGAAGTTCCAACTGAGCTGGATGGGCCCGCGGCCGTAGTACGCGGCCTGGCCCGCGGGACAGCCGTAGGGCTGCGTCGCGTCGCAGTAGTGCGGGTAGTTGGCCTGGTTCTGCTCGACGATGTGGACGAGGCCGCCGGTCTCGTGGCTGACGTTGGCGAGGAAGGCGGCGGCTTCGCGGGCCTTGGTGGTGTTGTCGCCGGTGTTGGCGAAGGCGGGGTAGGACCGCATGGCGGTGGTGAGGCCGGCGTACGTGTAGAAGGGGTTCCGGTTCGGGAACATCTGGTTGAACTGGGCTTCGGTCACGAAGCCCCCGGGGCCGGGCCCGGGGTCGCTGCCGCCGCAGGTGCCCTGGTCGGCCCAGACGCCCCACTGCCCGGTGGTGCCGGGGGTCTCGCCCTGGGTCCACCACTTGGCCTGCCAGTTGTGGCCGTTGTGGGAGACGACGTTGCCCTGGGTGTAGACGGAGCCGCTGTTCCACCCGGCCGCGCAGGCGGCGGCGCTGGCGGTGGTGGCGGTGGCGAGGGGGACGAGCACGGCGATGAAGGCCACCGCGGCGAAGGCGGCGACGAGGCCCCTGATCCGTCTGCCGAGTCTGCGGTGCAGGTGTACGTGCACGTGTTTGGCTGACACGTCATCACATCCTGTCAGTGGGGGTGTACGTGGCATGGTGGAGCAAAGCCCATTGGTCTGGACCTGTCAAGGTCTAGACCAACAATTACCCCGAGGATCAGCACGCCGGTCTACACCCCCTCACCAGCAAGGGCTTTCTACGGCGGCGACACGCGGCAACTTCCCGCCCGCGCGGCACCGTTGACCGCCGCTCTGAGCAGCCGTACTTTCCTTCCGTTTGGTTTCTCAGCCGGTCGGACAGCCGGATCGACCGCCGCTCGACGGCGGGCCACCCGGCGTGCGCCGACCGCCGAGCCGGGAGGTACGCACGTGCCCCAAGAAGCCACCCCGCCACCGGATCACGGCCACGGCGCCGCCCGGGGCCCCAGCAGACGCAGCCTCGGCCGCGCCGCCGTGGCCGTCGCCGCCACCCCCGTCCTCGCCGGTACGTGGCAGGCGCTCACCGCCTCCGCCGCCGCGGCGGCCGACGGCGCCGGAGCCGACGGCGCGGAGGGCCGGGCCTGGACCGGCACCTGGGCCTGCGCCGAGACGACGGTGCCCGCGGCCGACGGCACCGCCTTCGCCGACCAGACCCTGCGCCAGGTCGTCCACACCAGCGCCGGCGGGCGCGCACTCCGTATCCGCCTCACCAACCGCTACGGCACCGAGCCGCTGGTCGTCGGCGAGGTCCGGGTCGGGCACTCGGTCCCCGGCAACGGCACCGCCGTCGTCCCCGGCACCGACCGCGCGGTGCGCTTCGGCGGCCGTACGTCGGTGACGCTCGCGCCCGGCACCCGGCGGTGGAGCGACCCGGTGTCGCTGGACGTACCGACCGCCGCGGACCTCGCCGTCAGCGTCTACCTGCCGCGGCCGACGCCGGCCGACACGGTGCACAGGTCGGCGTTCCAGCGGAACTACGTCGCCGCGGGGAACGTCGCCGCCAAGCCGGCCGTCGACGCCCAGCGCACCGTCACGAGCTGGTACTTCCTCGCCGGCATCGCCGTCACCGGCGCCGCCCCCGGCACGGACGCCGGCACCGGCTCCCGCCAGGCGATCGTCGCCTTCGGCGACTCCATCACCGACGGCTCCGCCACCACCGTCGGCGCCAACCGCCGCTGGCCCGACGTCCTCGCCCGCCGCCTCCGCGACGAGGCCGGCCGCACCGGGACCGGCGTCCTCAACGCCGGCATCGGCGGCAACCGCCTCCTCCGCGACCCCAACCCGCCGCCGGGCTCCAACGCCCAGAACTACGCCCCGTACTTCGGCGAGGCCGGCATCCGCCGCTTCGCCACCGACGTACTGGACCAGCCGGCCGCCCGGCACGTCGTGGTACTCCTCGGCATCAACGACCTCGGCCACCCGGGCCGCGACGCCCCCCGCGACGAGGAGGTCACCGCCGCCGACCTCATCAACGGCCACCGCAGCCTCATCCGCCAGGCCCACGCCCGCGGGCTGCACATCCACGGCGCGACGGTGCTGCCGGTGGAGGGCGACGACCTCGGCTTCTACACCCCGGAGCGCGAAGCGGTCCGGCAGACGGTGAACGACTGGATCCGCACCGCGGGCGAGTACGACGGCACCGTCGACTTCGACGCGGCCACCCGCGACCCGGCGCAGCCGCGCCGGCTGCTCGCGGCGTACGACAGCGGCGACGGGCTGCACCCGAACGACGCGGGGATGGCGGCGATGGCGGCGGCGGTCCCGCTGGACCTGTTCACCTGACCTGCACCCTGCGAGCACCCCTCCGAGCGCACGAGGGCCGGCCGGCGTCACCGCCGGCCGGCCCTCGTTCCGTACGGGCTTGCTGATCAGTCCCGCTGGGCGTTCTCCGGGAGCTGGCGGAGCTGCATCGTGCTCGCGGTGCGCGTGCCGAAGCCGTAGTCCAGGAGCTTGGCCGCGTCCTTGTAGCGGTCGCTGGCGTTGAGGACCACGCCGATGTACGTCTTGCCGTCGCGCTTGGCGGTGAAGACCAGGCACGGGCCCGCCGGCGTGGTGGTGCCGGTCTTCATGCCGTTGGCGCCGCTGTACGAGCCGAGGAGCTGGTTGGTGTTGTACCAGGTGTAGGTGCGGCGGTTGCCGTTGCTCGCGGTGGCGTAGCGCACGGCCTTCGTCTTGGAGATGATCTCGCGGAACTTGCCGGAGTAGCCGTACGCGCTCTTCGCCAGCTTCGCCATGTCGCGCGGCGTCGAGTAGTTGTCCCCGGTGGACGAGACGCCGTCGAACGAGTCGAAGTGGGTGTTCGTCATCCCGAGGAAGTCGGCCTTGCTGTTCATCTTCTTGATGAACGACTTCACCCGCGCCGAGGTCGTGCTGCCCGAGCCGTACGTGTCGGCCAGCGCGTACGCGGCGTCGCAGCCGGACGGGAGCATCATGGCGTACAGCAGGGTGCCGACGGAGACCTTGTCGCCGGTCTTCAGATCGGCGGTGCTGGCGCCCCTGTTGACGACGTAGTCGCGGTACGCCTGCTTGATGGTGACCTTTTTGTCGAGGTTCAGGTTCGGCTGGCTGAGCACCACGCGCGCGGTCATGATCTTCGTGGTGCTGGCGATCTGCCGCTTGGTGTCGGACCCCTTGCCGAAGACCTTCGCGCCCGTCGACCCGTCCATCAGGAACGCGCCCTTGGCGGAGACCGTGGGCGCGGCGGCGGCCTCGGCGGCGCTCGCCGGGGCCGCCATCGGCGCCACGGCCAGCAGGGCGCCCGCGGCCACGGCCCCGGCCGTCACCTTGCGGAACCGGGTGCCCGTGCGGCGCGGGCGGACGCTGTGTTCTGTTGTTGTCAAGGCAGTTGCTCCGATGCTCCGAATGTCGGTGAGCGGCGCGCTTGCGCGCTGCGCGCGGCGCCGGCGTGAAGGTCACGGCGGGCGCGGCGGCTGCGCCGCTCTTCCTCCTGACTCACGAGAGGGCCCGATGGATGTACGACGACAGGCGTGATTTTCGCGCGTCCGGAAGGGGCGTAACGATACTCCCGTGGCGTCGGCGGGGGCCTACGGGCCGGACGTACGGCACGGTGTGCACCGGCTGCGCGCGGAGGGTTGACATGTACGCGGGGTCCGCGCTTTCTTACTGACAAGTCAGTAACTTCTGTTGGCAGAGTCGCCCACCGAGGAGTTGCCCGCATGCATAGCCGTACCCTCCGGCGTGCCTTCGGCACGCTCGCCGGCACCACCGCGGCAGCGGTAGCCGCCACTGTCGCCCTCCCCCTCACCACCGCCTCCGCGGCCGAGCGGCCGCCGTTCTACGAGCCGCCCGCCACGCTCCCCGCGGCCAACGGCGACGTCATCCGCGCCGAACCGTCCGTCTACTACCTCGACCCGCTCAAGGCCCTCAAGGTCGACGCGAACGTCCAGCGCGTCATGTACCGCTCCACCGACGGCCAGGGCGCGCCCGTCGCCGTCACCGGCACCGTCATCACCCCCAAGTCCGCCTGGTCCGGGCCCGGCGAGCGCCCCGTCATCGGGTACGCCGCCGGCACCCAGGGCCTCGGCGACCAGTGCGCGCCCTCGCGCCAGCTCGCCAACGGCACCGAGTACGAGGGCCTGTTCGTCAAGGGCCTCCTCGCCCGCGGCTACGGCGTCGCCATGACCGACTACGAGGGACTCGGCACCCCCGGCCTGCACACGTACATGAACCGCGCCGTCCAGGGCCAGGCCGTCCTCGACTCCGTACGCGCCGCGCAGCGCCTGCCCGCCGCCGGCCTCCCCGACGACGGCCCCGTCGCCGTCTACGGCTACTCCCAGGGCGGCGGCGCGGCGGCCGCCGCCGCCGAACTCGCCCGCTCCTACGCCCCGGACCTCGACGTCAAGGGCGTCGCGGCGGGCGCGGTCCCGGCGGACCTGGCCGCGGTCGGCCGCAACCTCGACGGCTCCCTGTACGCCGCGTTCCTCGGCTTCGCCGTCGCCGGACTCGCCGAGGGCTCGGACGTCGACCTCGGCCCGTACCTCAACGACCGCGGCCGGCAGGTCATGGCCGAGGCGGCGGAGACGTGCACGGCCGAGGCCGTACTGCGCTATCCCTTCCTGCAGTCGAAGACGCTGACCGCCGACGGCCGGCCGATCACCGACTACATGGACGCGTCGCCGTGGCGCGAGGTCGTGGAGGAACAGCGGATCGGCGTGCGGAAACCGCAGGTTCCGGTCTTCGTCTCGCACAGCATGCTGGACGACGTGATCCCGTACGGGGTGGGGAAGAAGCTGGTCGCCGACTGGTGCGGGAAGGGCGCGACGGTGGACTTCTCGACGAACGTCGCGCCGACGCACGTGGGCGGCGCGGTGGCGTCGTACCCGGCGGCGTACGGCTGGCTGGAAGGCCGCCTGGCCGGCAAGCCGGCGCCGAACGACTGCTGAACCGCTGAGCCTCTGAGGCCCCGGGCCCCGCGGCCCGGTGCTGTCGTGGGGCGCCCGCAACGGGCGTCCCACGACCTGGTCGCCGGGCCCCGGTGTCAGGGCTTGCGCGCCACGCCGCCGTACGCGGCGACCTCCCGCCGCTCCTCCGCGGCCGGCTCAGGACGCCAGTCGGCGATCTTGCCGAACCCGGGCTCGACGAACTCCAGGCCCTCGAAGCACGCGCTGATCTCGGCCTGGGTCCGCGGGTAGTACGGGTCCGGGCTGCCCTTGGCGTACTCCTCGCACAGGGCCACGTACGGCTTGCTGTCGACGGTGCCGTCCCACAGGACCAGGTAACTGCCGCTCGGCACCGCGTCCGCCACCGTCCGCACGATGCGCTGCATGTCGGCGTAGCTGCGGGCGTGGCCGAGGACGCCCATGAACATCACGGCGACCGGCTCGCCGAAGTCCAGCGTCTTCCGCGCCTCTTCGACGATCCGCTCCGGGTCGTGGAAGTCGCAGTCGATGTACGCGACGGTGCCCTCCGCGCTCACCGGCTGGAGCAGCGCCGCCGCGTGCCGCAGCACCGACGGGTCGTTGTCGACGTACACCACCCGCGACTCCGGCGCGATCCTCTGGGCGACCTCGTGGGTGTTCTCGGACGCCGGCAGCCCCGTACCGACGTCGAGGAACTGCCGCACCCCCGCCTCCCGCGCCAGGTGGGCCACGGCGCGGATCAGGAAGCCGCGGGACGCCTTGGCCATCGTGCCGATGTCCGGATCGATCGCCAGGCCCTGCTCGCCGACCGCCTTGTCGACGGGGTAGTTGTCCTTGCCGCCCATCCAGAAGTTCCAGATCCGCGGCGACGACGGCACGCTGGAATCGATCACCGGGGGTTTCGAGGGCTGCGACACGGCCAACTCCTTCTGCTCCGACAGGCGGCACACCGGGGCACGTCCGCCCCGGGCGCCGCCGCGGAGACGCCGTGGGCCCCGCGACCGGGCCCCGGAGGGGCCCCTTCGTCCACGAACCCTACCGGCCAACTTACGGACAGTGACCGTAAGTTGAGCGAAGTCGCCCGCTCAGGACCCCGGTTGTTCCGGGGGCGCTTCGGTGCGTACGGAACGAGAGGTTCCGCGCAGCAGCGTGGCACCGGCGAGCTGGAAGGCGGCGAGAGCGGCGAGGAGCTGGGCCGGCGGGACCGCGGAGGCTGCGGCGGCGGTGAGCGCGGCACCGGCGGAGGCGGCGGTGGTCTTGAGCCCGGCGCCGAGGGTGAAGACCTGGGTACGCACGGCGGGCGGCGCGTGGTCGGCGCGGACCCGCAGGGTGGCGGCGAGCAGCGGCCCGTCGCAGAGCCCGGCGAGCCCGAAGAGCGCCACGCACAGCGGGTACGGGCCGGAGGCGGCGGCGCCGAGGAGCGCCACCCCCGTACCGGCGAGGCACACGAAGGCGAGCCGCACGTCGGAGACCCCGGGCCCGCGCCGCGCGGCACCGAGCGCCCCGGCGAGCGCCCCGGCGGCCAGCACGGTGAGCAGCACGCCGCCACCGCCGGGGTAGCCGCGCTCGTCGGCGAGCAGCACGGCGGCGGGCGCGAGCCCGCCGATGCCGACGAAGGCGAGGGAGGTGGCGGCGGTGATCCCCCGCAGGGCGGGTATCTCGCACAACACCCGCAGCCCAGCACGCAGTTCGCGCCAGAGAGAGGAACGGCCCCGGGGGCCGCCGGCCGCTTCCGCCGTCTCCTCGACGTCCGGCGCCGCGCCCGCCCGAGTCCCGGCATCCGGCGCGGTCTTCGGCTGCTTCCCGGCCGGTCCCGGTGCCCGGAGGGTCGTGGCCAGGCCCGCGGCGCCCACCGCCGACACGGCCAGAGTCCCCATCGCCGGGCCCGCGCCCCACACGCCCGCCGTCGCCGTCACCGCGGCGGGGGCGGCGATGCCCGCCGCGTTGTACGTGGCCGCGTCCAGGGCGTACGCGCGGGCGCGGGCGGCGGTGTCGGGGACCAGGCCCGCGAGCAGGCTCGACAGGCCGCCGGTGACCATCGGTCCGCAGCAGCCGCCGAGCGCCGCCACCGCCAGCACCACCGGCACGGGGGCGCGGCCGATCGTGAGGGCGACGCCCGCGATCGCGGCGGCGAAGACGCCGAGCGCGGCGACGTGGAACGCCGCACCCGCACCCCGCGCCCGCGCGGCGAGCGCCCCGGTCAGCGGGGCGGCGACGGCGTGCGGCGCCATCCACGCCGCGAGCACCGCCGCGCCCTGGGCGGCGCTGCCGGTCCGGTGGAGGGCGAGCAACGTGACGGAGACGGCCATCCCGTCGTCGGCGAGCCGGGCACAGGTGGCCGTGGCCAGATACCCCCGCACCCCCGGCCCCATCGCCCCGCCTCCCCTGCCTCGCTGCCCGGCCCCGCTGCCCGTCGCCGCTGTTCGTCGCCGCCGACCCCGTCCACGTAGAGCGGTGCTCTGCGCATGGAGCAGTGCTCTCACCGGAGAGCGCCGCTCACGTGCGAGAGCAATGCTCTCATCGGAGAGCGGCGATCTCGACACGGAGCACCGCCCCCGGAGCAGCGCTCGCACCGCGGAGCACCGCTCTCCGTAACGACTTATTGGACCAAGACGTTACACTACCTTCGCCCCGCCGGCCCGTCCGGTCCACCCCAGCCCAGGAGCCCCCGATGCCACCGCCGCCCCCACCCCCCGGCCACGGCTTCCGTCCCGCGCAGCGGCTCCTCGACGTCGCCAACGCCGTCCGCCACGACCCCCGTATCCCCCGCACCGACCTCGCCCGGCTCCTCGCCGCCCACGGCGAGACGCCCGCCGACCTCGCGCCCGGCGTCTTCACCGACGCCGACGCCGACGCCCTGCGCGGTGCCGCCCGGCGCATGACCGCCGTGCTCACCGAGCCCGACCCCGACCGCGCCGCCGCCGCGCTCAACGACGTGTTCGCGGAGTGCGGCGCCCGGCCCCGGCTCTCCCGGCACGGCGACCACCCCTGGCACCTCCACGTCGACCGCGGCGACGACGCCGGCTGGGCCGACTGGTTCCTCGCCTCCGGGGCACTCGCGCTGGCGCAGATCCTCACCGAGTACGGGCAGCCGGCCTGGGGCGAGTGCGCCGCCCCCGACTGCACCGTCCTCTACCTCGGCACCGGCCCCGGCAGCGCCCGCCGCTACTGCTCCCCGGCCTGCGCCTCCCGTACCCGCGTCGCCGCCCACCGCCGCCGCCGACGCGCGGAGCAGGCGGAGCAGCCAGAGCAAGCCGACGTCTGACCCCCTACGGCCGCCCCACCCCCCTTCGTACCGTTTGCGCGCTTCCTCCGCTCTTGTTTCAGTGAGGTGAGGCCCAGGTTCCACCCCACCCACCGCCGCGGAGACTCACCTATGTCCCTCTCCCCCCTCGGCTCCTACGGCTCCTCCGACCCGTTCTCCGAGCTGCTCAACCGCTTCTTCGGCATGTCCCCCGCCACCTCGCCCCCCGCCGTCCAGCGCGTGCCCATCGGGCGCCTCCTCACCGACTCCGCGCGCGAGCTGATCGGCCGCGCCCAGCGCCGCGCCGAGGAGGACGGCAGCGTCGACCTCGACACCGAGCACCTGCTCTGGGCCTGCACCCAGGTGGACCCCGCGCGCACCGTCCTCGCCCACGCCGGTGCCGACCCCGACGAGCTGGCCCGGGCCGTCGCCGAAGCGCTGCCGGGGGAGGGGAGCGCCGCGTCGTCGGAGCCGGAGCTGACGCCCGCCGCGAAGCGGGTGCTCCGCGGCGCGGTGGCCCGTTCGCAGGCCAACGGCACGTCGTACATCGGCCCCGAGCACATCCTCGGCGCCCTCCTCGACGACCCGGACGCCGGCGCCGCCCGGCTGCTCGGCGCGTACGGCACGGACACCGACCGGCTCCGTACCGGCGCGGAAGCCGCCACCGCCCACCACCCCGCGGGCCCCGCCACGGCCCCGGGCCGCCAGGGCGCCCAGGGCGGGACACAGCCGCAGAGCGAAACCCCGACCCTCGACGAGTACGGCCGCGACATGACCGCCGAGGCGCGGGCCGGCCGGCTCGACCCCGTCGTGGGCCGCGCCGAGGAGATCGAGCAGACCGTCGAGATCCTCTCCCGCCGCACCAAGAACAACCCGGTCCTCATCGGCGAGCCCGGCGTCGGCAAGACCGCCATCGTCGAGGGCCTGGCGCAGCGCATCGAGTCCGGCGACGTCCCGCAGACGCTCGCCGGCAAGCGCGTCGTCGGCCTGGACCTGGCCGGTCTCGTCGCGGGCTCGAAGTACCGCGGCGAGTTCGAGGAGCGGCTGAAGAAGGTCATCGAGGAGGTGAAGAACACCGAGAGCAGCACGATCCTCTTCATCGACGAGCTGCACACCGTCGTCGGCGCCGGAGCCGGCGGCGAGGGCGCCATGGACGCGGGCAACATGCTCAAGCCCGCGCTCGCCCGCGGCGAGCTGCACGTCGTCGGCGCGACGACGATCGACGAGTACCGCAAGCACGTCGAGAAGGACGCCGCGCTGGAGCGCCGCTTCCAGCCGGTGCTGGTGCCGGAGCCGACCGTCGCGGAGACCGTGCAGATCCTCGAAGGGCTGCGGGACTCGTACGAGGCACACCACCAGGTCCGCTTCACCGACGAGGCGCTGGCCACCGCCGCCGAGCTGTCCGACCGCTATGTCTCCGACCGCTTCCTGCCCGACAAGGCCATCGACCTCGTCGACCAGGCGGGCGCCCGCGTGCGGCTGCGCTCGATGGGGCGCAGCACCGAGGTCGTCGACCGCGAGGACCGGCTGGCGAAGCTGCGCCGGGAGAAGGACGAGGCGGTCGCGGCGGAGAAGTACGAGAAGGCGTCGCAGCTCAAGGAGCGGATCGCCGAGACGGAGGCGGAGCTGGCGGGCGTCGAGGAGCGGCGCGAGGGCGTGATGGAGGTGACGGCGGACGACATCGCCGGGGTGCTGTCGCGCTCGACCGGCATCCCCGTCGCACAGTTGACGGAGAGCGAGAAGGACAAGCTGCTGAAGCTGGAGGACGCCCTGCACGACCGGGTCGTCGGGCAGGACGAGGCGGTGGTCGCGGTCGCCGAGGCGGTACGCCGCGGGCGGGCCGGCATGAGCGACCCGGACCGGCCGACCGGCTCGTTCCTCTTCCTGGGCCCGACCGGCGTCGGCAAGACCGAGCTGGCGAAGGTGCTGGCGGACCTGCTCTTCGGCGATGAGAACCGGATGATCCGCTTCGATATGAGCGAGTTCCAGGAGCGGCACACGGTCTCGCGGCTGCTGGGCGCCCCGCCCGGCTACGTCGGCTACGACGAGGCCGGGCAGTTGACGGAGAAGGTGCGCAGGCGCCCGTACAGCGTGCTGCTCTTCGACGAGATCGAGAAGGCGCACCCGGACGTCTTCTCCGCGCTGCTCCAAGTGCTGGAGGACGGGCGGCTGACGGACGCGCAGGGGCGGACGGTCGACTTCCGCAACACCGTCGTCATCATGACGTCGAACATCGGCGCCCAGCGGATCCTGGCGCACGAGGGGCGCGCGGAGGAGATCCGCGACGAGCTGATGGAGGACCTGCGCGGGCGCTTCCTGCCCGAGTTCCTCAACCGCATCGACGAGGTCATCATCTTCCACGGGCTGACGGCCGACGACCTCGCCTCGGTGGTGGACCTGCTGCTGGACCGCAGCCGGCGGCGGCTGCGCGCGCAGGAGGTCGACCTGGAGGTGACGGAGGCGGCGAAGGAGCGGCTCGTCGCGCTCGGGCACCAGCCGGAGTTCGGCGCCCGGCCGCTGCGGCGCACGCTCCAGCGGGAGCTGGACAACCGGATCGCGAACCTGCTGCTCGACGGCTCGGTACGGCCCGGGGACACGGTGCTGGCGGACGTGGACAGGGACAGCGGCGAGCTGGTGTGCACGCTGGCCCGGCCGAAGGGCTCGAAGGCGGAGGAGGCGGAGGAGGCGGAGGCAGAGCGCGAGGAGGGCGGGCCGACGGCGCTGCGGGACGCGGCGTAGGCGGGTTGCGGCGGCGCGGCGAGGGGCGTTCGTGTCGTACGCACCGGGCGCCCACCCGGCTCCGTACGCCCGCGCGCCCCGCCCGTGTCACGCCGGTGTCGTACGCCCCAGGCGCAGCAGGAACTCCGCGTTGCCGCCGCTCGCCTTCATCCGCTCCAGCAGCAGCTCCATGCTCTGCACGGCGTCGCGGTCGCCGAGCACCCGGCGGAGCCGGTGCAGCAGGGCGACCTCGCCGGGTGCGGCGAGGAGTTCCTCGCGCCGGGTGCCGGAGGCGTGGACGTCGACGGCGGGGAAGATGCGCCGCTCGGCGAGGGCGCGGCTGAGGCGCAGCTCCATGTTGCCGGTGCTCTTCAGCTCCTCGAAGTAGTAGTCGTCCGCGCGGGAGCCGGTCTCGACCAGTGCGGAGGCGAGGATCGTCAGGGAGCCGCCGCCCTCGATGTTGCGGGCGGCGCCGAAGAGCTTCTTGGGGATCAGCAGCGCGGAGGCGTCCACGCCGCCGCTGAGGGTGCGGCCGCCGGCACCGGCGCTGTTGTTGGCGGCGCGGCACAGCCGGGTCAGCGAGTCCAGCAGGATCACGACGTCCTGCCCGCCCTCGACCATCCGCTTGGCGCGCTCGATCGCCATCTCGGCGATGGCGACGTGCTCGCGGGCGGGGCGGTCGAACGTGGAGGAGATCACCTCGGCGCGTACGGAGCGCTGCATGTCGGTGACCTCCTCGGGGCGTTCGTCGAGGAGTACGACCATCAGGTGGCACTCCGGGTGGTTGACGGCGATGGCGTCGGCGAGGTGCTGGAGCAGGATCGTCTTGCCGGTCTTGGGCGGGGCGACGATCAGCCCGCGCTGGCCCTTGCCGACGGGGGCGAGGAGGTCGACGACGCGGTTGGTGAGCCGGCCCGCGGGAGTCTCCAGCCGGAGCCGCTCGGTGGGGTGGAGGGGGACGAGGTCGCCGAAGCGGGGGCGGCGGGCGGCTGCTTCGGGGTCGAGGCCGGCGACGCGGTCGACGCGGGCGAGGGCGGGGACCTGCGTCCGCCGGTCGGCGGCGGCCCCGCGGTCGCGGTCGCGGCGCTTGCCGGACCCGGACCCGGACCCGGAGGCCGTTCCCGAGCCGGACTTCGGTGCCTGGCCGCCGGCCGGCAGGACGCCGCCTTCCACGAGGTCGCCCTTGCGGAGGCCGAAGCGGCGGACGAGGTTCGCGGGCACCTGTACGTCGTCGTCGCCCGGCTGGAGGCTGCCGACGCGCAGGAAGCCGTGATTGCCCACGGGCTCGAACACCCCGGCGACCGCGGCGAGTTCGGACGTGGCCCGGACGGCGCCTGCCGCCGGGGTTTCTGCTGTGGTGGGTGTCGTAGTAGTCATGCACGGTCCTTTCACGGACGGTGTCGCGGTTCCAAAGGGTGTGGGATGTGCGGCAGAGGCGCGGCTTGGGCACGCGCGGCCACGTGGAGAGATGACTCGACCTCGCTCGGCGTCAGTCAGCGACTCGACGGAGAACCGGAGCGCGGTGGTGAAGAAGCACGGGCGCCGACTGCGGGCGCGACTCGGTGCTGATGCCAGAGTAACATCCCCCGTCCCCCGGCCATTCCCTTTCGCCGCTACGGGCCCGCTGAACAGGGCCTTAGCGTCACATCCCGGCGAAAAGGGCTGCCCCGGTGTCAGAGGGGCATGTCACAGTGCTAGGGACATGACTGCTGCACTCATCGGACGAGACCATCCCGCCGGCGTGCTGCGCGCCGAGGCCGACCGGGCCGCGGACAGCCACGGGGGCCTCGTGCTGGTCACGGGCGAGCCGGGCATCGGCAAGACGTCGCTGGTCACCGCCGCGGTGGCGGAGGCGAGACGGCGGGGGACGCTGGTGCTCGGCGGCTCCTGCTGGGCGTCTGACAGCGCCCCGGGGTACTGGCCGTGGGTCCAGGTCGTACGGGCGCTGCGGCGCGGTGTGCCGGCGGCCGAGTGGGCGGCGGCCCGCGAGGCGGCGGGCAGCGGGCTCGACGTGCTGCTCGGCGAGGAGCCGGCCGCGGGCGGGCAGCACGAGCACGGGGTGCCGGCCGAGCGCGTACGGGACGACCACGGCCCGCACCACGAACACGACCGGGACGGGGCACACCACGGCGGCACCGAACCCGCCGTCGTCACCGGCCCTCCGGCAGGACCCGGCACCGACCCGGCCGCCGCCGGGACGTACGCCGACAGCTTCCACCTCGCCGACGCGGTGACCACCGCTCTGGTCGCCGTCTCGCACACCCGCCCCGTCATCGTCGTCCTCGACGACCTGCACTGGGCGGACCCCGCCTCCCTGCGCCTGCTGGAGTTCGCCGCGCAGCACACCTGGTTCGAGCGGCTGCTGCTCATCGGCACGTACCGGGACGCCGAGGTCGACACCCCCGGCCACCCGCTGCGCGACCAGATCGCGCCGCTGGTTGCCAAGGCCACCACCCTCACGCTCACCGGGCTGGACCGCGCCGGTACGGCCCGGCTCATGGCCCGTACCGCAGGACGCGACCCGGACGGGACGCTGGCCGCCGAGGTGCACCGGCGCACGGGCGGCAACCCCTTCTTCATCGAGCAGACCGCCCGCCTCTGGGCCGGCGGCGCCTCCGCGGATGCCGTGGCGCCCGGCGTGCGGGACGCGCTCCAGCGCCGTCTGCAACTGCTGCCGGCACCGGTCGCCGAGCTGCTGGTCGCCGCCGCGGTGCTCGGCCGCGAGTTCCACCGCCAGGTGCTGGCCGCGGCCGTCGGCAGGCCGCCCGGGTACGTCGACCGGCTGCTGGAGACCGCGGTCGCGGCGCGGCTCGTCGTGGGCCGGGGCGCGGGCCTGTTCGCCTTCGGGCACGACCTGGTGCGCGAGACGCTGTACGAGGGCCTGGACCCCGCCGAGGCCCGCCGCCGGCACGCCGCGGTCGTCCGCGCGCTGGACGCCTCGCCCGCGCTGAGCGAGAAGGTCTTCCCCGCCGACCGCGCCCGGCACGCCTGGGAGGCGGGCGACGAGCTGCCCGCCGAGCAGGCCGTGGGGCTGCTGCGGGACGCCGGGCAGGACGCCGGCAGCCGGCTGGCGTTCGAGGAGGTCGTCTCGCACCTGCGGCGGGCGTACGAGCGGTCCGCCGCCGCGTCGCCGCGCTGCCGGGTGCTCACGGCCCTCGACCTGGGCGGCGCGCTGCTGCACGCGGGCAGGATGACCGACGCCTGGCCGCTCTTCGAGGGCGCGGTGCGCACCGCGCGGGAGCAGGACGACCCCGAGATGCTGGCCCGCGTCGCCCTCGGCGTCTTCAGCGCCGAGGGCTACTGCGCGACGGTCCCCCAGGACCAGGCCGAGGCCAACCGCCTGCTGCTGCGCGAGGCGCACCGCACGCTGGCCCGCAGCTCCCACCCGGAGTCGGCGGGGCCGGACGAGGGCGAGCTGACGGCCGGCCAGATGGCGGCGGAGCTGAGCATCACCCTGTCGGTCAGCGCCCGCCGCGGCCAGGACGACGAGGAGCTGGGCTTCGGCCTGTGGACCAGGCACAACGCGATCTGGGGCCTGGGCACGGCCGCCGAGCGGGTGGCGCTGACGGAGGAGCTGATCACGCTCGCCGAGCGGGCCGGCAACCCCGCGGGGCGGCACATGGCGGTGGCGATGCGCTGGGTAGCGCTGCTGGAGCTGGGCGACCCGCGCTTCGCGCACACGTACCGCGGCTACGTCGAGGCCGCCGAGCGGAGCGAGGTGCCCAGCATCCGCCACACCCTGGTGATCGACCAGAGCCTGGTGGAGGCGCTGCGCGGCGACTTCGAGGCCGCCGAGCGGCATATCGCGCAGGTCGTGGAGATGGGCCGGGACAACGAGCACGAGCACTGGATCGAGCTGCTCGACCACCACTGGTGGACGATCCGGATGCTCCAGGGCCGGTACGCGGAGGCGGCCGAGGCGGCGGGCAGGCTCACCGCCGCCGGGCACGGCTTCCCGGCCGGGCTCCAGGCGCTGGCGGAGCTGCGCCGCGGCGATCCCGAGCCGGCGCTGCGGCTGGTCGCCGAGGGCCCGCCGACGGACGAGCAGCAGAACCGCGGCTTCTTCCCGCTGTGGCTGCGGCTCCAGGCGGAGACGGCGGCCGCGACCCGGGACCCGGAGCTGGTCGCGTCGGTGCGGGACGCGCTGTCGCCGTACCGCGGGCAGTGGCTCGTGGCGGTCTACGGCTGGGACATGAGCGGGCCCGTCGACTACTGGCTGGCGCTGGTCGACGCGGCGGAGGGCCGCTGGACCCCGGCCGCGGCCGGCTTCCGCGCGGCCCGCCGCTCGGCAGACCTGATGCAGGCCCGCCCGTGGTCGGTGCTGGCCCGGCACGGCCTGGCGGGGGTGCTACGGGAGCAGGGCGACCCGGCGGCGGAGCAACTGGCGCGGGAGACGGCGGCGGAAGCGACCCGCCTCGGCATGCGACTGGAGCCGGAGCAGCCCAGCACCCCGCCCGCCGAGCCGCACCCGGAGCCGCCCCCGCCGGCCGCGGAGTTCCGCTACGACGGCAGGGTGTGGACCCTGACGTACGCGGGCCGGACCGTGCACCTCCCCGACGCCAAGGGCCTGCGCGACCTGCACACCCTCCTCGCCGCCCCCGGCACCGACCTCCCCGCCGTCCGCCTCCTCAACCCGGAGGGCGGCGAGGAGCTGGCCGCCGCCCACCGCCTGGGCGGCGACCCCGTGCTCGACGCCGAGGCCAAGTCCCGCTACCGGCGCCGGCTGGAACTCCTCGACGAGGAGATCGACCACGCCACCGCCGCCGGCGACGACACCCGCGCCGCCGCGTACGACCGCGAACGCGCCGCCCTCCTCGACGAACTCCGCGCCGCCGCCGGCCTCGCCGGCCGCCCCCGCCGCCTGGGCGACGAGGCGGAACGCGCCCGCAAGGCGGTGGGCGCCCGCATCCGCGACGCCCTCCGCAAGATCGCCAAGGGCCACCCCGATCTGGCCGAGCACCTCAAACAGACGATCTCCACCGGCACCACCTGCACCTACCACCCCCCGAGCCCCGCACCCACGTGGCGCCTGTGAATCGGCGCCGGATCGGCAGTAGCGCGTCGCACGGCGCATTACGCTGTGGCCCCGGTGAGTGCCGGGCGGTGCGGCTCCTTCTGTCGACTGTGAATCAGAGCCGGGTGCTCCTCGGACTTCCCTATGCTGTAAGCACGAAAGCCGGAGGAGGTGCCGGGCCATGGACAAGGCCAACGCGCTCGTTCAGTTGTGGCATGACCTTGAGGTCCCGGACGGCCTGCGGGTGGAGCTTCTAGACGGCGAACTCGTGATGCAGGCCAACCCCGGGCATGTTCACGACCTGCCCGGTCGAAGCCTCGTCCGGCACACACCGGAGCCTTTCGAGGCATGGTCCGAGCGCGGACTGCTGGTGGCCGACGACTATCGCCCGCGAGCCGACGCCGTGATCATCCGGAGCGAGGACCGCCCGGCGGACGAGTCGGACGCGGACTGGCCGGCGCAGGTCGTACTGGCCGTGGTCGAGACGGTCTCCAGCACCCGTACGGCCATCAAGCGCGACTGGGAGGACAAGCGGGAGCGCTACGCCTCGGTGGGCATCCCGGTCTACCTGGTCGTCGATCCGAACGACGCAACCTGGCACATCCTGGAGCTGGAGGGCCGGGTGTACGTCGAGACGGGCAAGGGCATCTTCGGCCAGCCGCTCACGTTCCCCGAGCCGATGGGCTTCACCGTGCAAACGCACGGCTGGCACCCCTACCGCCCCGCGCCGCCGGATCCCAGCCACGGCTGAGCCCGCCGGCGAAGGCCGAACGCTCAGCGCAGATCGAGCACCATCACGTCGTGCAGATCAGCACCGGCCCAAGGCCGTGCGTCGCCGATCTTCCGGTATCCCCACGCCTGGTAAGCCGCTGATGCCGACCTGCTGTCCGGGTGGACGTTGAGCAGGACGCGTTCGGTCCCGATGCCGTGGAGCAGGGTCCCGTGGAGGCGACGGGCAATGCCTTGTCCACGCCAGGGTGTGCGCACGGCGAGTTCCATGAGGCCGAACGTGCGGTGGCCGTCCTCGCGCCGCATGTCCTCGGCTACCGGTTCGGTGAGTTCGTCCCACCATCCCGTGTCGGCGCTGAGCGGATACCCGTACGCCATACCGGCCGGCTCACCGTCCTCGGCACTGGCGAGGACGGCACGGAAGCCGGGCTTGCGGCACTGGGAGCGGAAGCGCCGGAAGGTGGCCTTCACCTCGCTCTCGGTCTCGTTGTACGGCGACTCCGCGAACGCTTCGGCGTAGATGAGGCGGAACGAGCCCTCGGCCTTCGCGGCGGCGCGACTGTCCATCTGCTCCAGGACGACGGCCCGTCGTTGTGTCACGTAATGCTCCCCGGGACAGGTCCGTCGGCCCCGCAGGCGGTAGCGGGGCCGGGTGTGCGGAGCCGTCGGAGCTCAGGCGGAGAACTGCCCGCCCTTCACCGCGGACACGAAGTCGGCCCAGCCCTCCGTGGTGAAGGTGAGCGCCGGGCCGTGCGGATCCTTGCTGTCGCGGACCGGGATGACGTGCGTGATCCCTTCTGCGATCTCGATGCAGTCGCCCCCGTTGGTGCTGTAGCTGGACTTGCGCCAGCGGACAGGCAACTCACTTGCGCTGGTCATCGCTTCTCCAACCCCTCCAGGTGCATGCCGATGCGTTCGGCAGACGCTTCGGGCGACAAGGCACAGCCACGTAGCAGACCATAGGCCCGGACGCCTTCCGCGACTTCGGCCGTGTCGAGAGCCGTTCGCCCCTGGGAGAAGCCGTCCACGAACAGCACGTCGTGCGGTGGCTTGCGGTCGCCTGTCTTCGGATCCCGGCCCCCCTGGTCGAAGTTAAGGAGGGTGAACGGGCCGGCCCACCTCGTCCGGCACCACCTGGATCACCGTCCGGGGCGCCTGGCCGGCTGTCAGCAGACGCTCAAGCTGAGCCCGCATGACGGCGGGCCCGCCGATCTTCCTGCGCAGCGCCTGCTCATCAACGATGAACCACGTGTGCGGCGGGTTCTGCCGTTCCAGGATGGCTTGCCGGGTCATGCGGGCAGCAACGAGGTCGGCCAGGTCGTCCGGGCGCACCGGGGCGAGCATCGCCCGCGCGTACTCCTCCGTCTGCAACAGGGCCGGGATGATCTGGCTCTGGAACGGTTGACCGGCGGACAAGCAGGGACCGGACGGGGGCCACAGCTCGGCTTCACCCGGAACGGAGCACGCACCATGACCACGCAGTCGCGCATGTTCGCCCGGAGTGCTCGTTCGGTGGGCAAGGCGCGCGACTTCGTCGCCTCCCAAGTGCGTGCGGGGGGAACGGGCGGACGACATCCGCGTGTGCGTTTCCGAGTTGGCGACCAACGCACTCCGTCACACCCCCCGCCGGCCGCCCCTTCCTCGTACGCGTGGACGCGCAGGAACACCTCGTGCACGTCGAGGTGCACGACGCCGGGGGCGGTGAGCCACGCGTGTGCACGCCCGCGACAACCGACGACCAGGGCCGCGGACTGCTCCTGGTCGCCGCCCTCGCCGACGACTGGGGCACCACCGACCGCAACGGTCCGGGCAAAACCGTCTGGGCAACCTTCAAGCTCCCCGGCCGACGGTGAGGGGGCAAGCGGCGGTGTCAGTCCTGGGGTCCGGGGGCGACCTCGTCGATCACCTGGTCGCCGAAGCGCCAGAAGCCGCGGTTGCCTTCCGTCAGGCTTTGACCGCCGGACCGCGGAGCAGCGCGGCTATGAGGACGGCGCCGAGTGCGAGGAGGGCGGCAGTGGCGGTGAGCGCGTAGGAGAAGCCCTCCGTCGCCGCGTGCAAGGGGTCGTGCTCCGCGGTCAGTTCGTCGCGACGGCGGGTGGCCAGACCGACGAAGACCGCCACCCCCACCGCGCCCCCGACCTGCTGGACGGAGGTCAGGACCGCTGAGCCGAGCCCGGCGTTCTCGCCGGTGGTGCCGGTGAGGGCCGCGACGGTCAGGGCGGGCAGGCTCAGCCCGCAGCCGAGGCTCGTGACGAGCATGCCGGGCAGCACCCCGGACGCGTAGCCGTCGCTCGGTGCCACGCCCGCCAGCAGCAGCAGCCCGGCCGCGGTGATCAGGAACGACAGCACGAGGGCAGGTCGCGCGCCGAGCCTCGTCACGGCTCGGGAGGAGAGCCACATGCCGATCAGGATGCCGCCGCCGTACGGGAGGTAGGCGAGGCCGGCCGTGAGCGGGCGGTAGCCCAGCACGGTCTGCAGGTGCACCATCAGCAGGAAGGCCATCGCGTACATGGCGGCGGAGAACAGCAGGGTCGTCCCGTTGGCCACGGCGCGGAACCGGAAGGCCAGGAACGACAGCGGCACCAGCGGCTCGGCGGTACGTGCTTCGACCGCGAAGAAGGCGGCGGCCAGGAGGACGGCGAGGACCAGGGGCCCGACGGCCCCCGCGTCGCCCCAGCCCGACTCGCCGGCCCGCAGCAGTCCGTAGACCAGGGACACGAGGGCGCCGGTGCCCAGGACCGCGCCGGGTACGTCGAGGCGGGCCGCGCGTCCGGCGCGGCTCTCGGGCACCAGGCGCGGGAGCAGCACGACGGCCGCCAGCGCCACCGGCAGGTTGATCAGGAAGATCCAGCGCCAGGACGCGAGGCCGGTCAGCGCTCCGGAGATCACCAGGCCCGCCGTACCGCCCAGACCCGCGATCCCGCCCCAGATGCCGAACGCCCTGGCGCGCTCCCGGGTGCCCGGGAACAGGAGCGCGATCAGCGCCAGCGCGGCGGGGCTGGCCATGGCCGCTCCCGCGCCCTGGAGGAACCGCCCGGCCACCAGTTGCCAGGGCTCCTGCGCGAGCCCGCAGAGCAGACTCGCCGTGCCGAACACGGCCACGCCGGTCAGGAAGACGCGGCGGCGGCCCAGCAGGTCGGCCATGCGGCCGAAGAGCAGCAGCAGCCCGCCGAAGGCGAGGAAGTAGGCGTTGACGACCCAGGCCAGCCCCGCGGTGCTGAAGCCGAGGTCGTCGCGCACGGTGGGGAGCGCGACGCTCACCACGTTGTCGTCCACGACCAGCATGAACTGCACGAAGCACAGGACCACCAGGGCCGGTCCCCGGCGCCCGGCGACCCGGGGCTCGACCGCTGCCGGCACCGCCGCCATGCCGGGCGTCCCGTCCTGCGGGGCGGGGACGGTCACGCTGCGGTCGCGCCCGGGGCGCGGAGGATTGGTCGGCATACGACGACGCTATGCACCCGGCGTCCTGGCCGCGATGCGCTACCGGGCCACGTCATGTCGCATTGGGGACATACGCTGGGAGGCATGACCGATGCCGTCTTCGGGGCCGTCCCGGTCGGGGTGGGCGCCATCGTCGTCGGGACCTTCCCGCTGGCGTCCGGGCAGTGGTTCGTGCCGCACAGCCACCCGCAGCACCAGTTGGCCTGGGCGCGGCGCGGTGTGCTGGGCGTCGCCGTCGGCGACGCCTACTGGGTCCTGCCGCGTACCCGGGCGCTGTGGCTGCCCGCGGGGGTCGTCCACCGGACCGGGGCGACCCGCGACGCGGTCTTGTGCAGCCTCTACTTCGCACCGGACAGATGCGACCTGGACTGGACGGAACCCACGCCGGTCGGCGTAGACGGGCTGCTCGCCCACCTGTTCGTGCACCTGAGCGACGAGAGCCTGCCCGACGCCGCGCGGCTACGGGCCGAGGCGGTCGTCCTGGACCTGCTGCGCCCGCTGCCGGCCACCCCCGTCGACGTACCGAGTCCCGCCGACGACCGTGTCCGCGCGGTGGCCGACGCGCTGCTCGCCGACCCCGCGGACCCCAGGAGCCTGGAGGCCCACGCGCGCAGCGTCGGCGTGAGCCGGCGCACCCTGACCCGGCTGTTCGTCCACGACACCGGCATGAACTTCGACCGCTGGCGCACCCATCTGCGGATGCGTGCCGCCCTGCCGCTCCTCGCCGAGGGCCAGCCCGTCTCCCGGGTCGCGCACACCGTGGGATACGCGACGCCGAGCGCGTTCCTCGCGGCGTTCCGGCGGACGGTCGGCACCTCCCCGGGCCGCTACCTCAACGGCGACGCGGCGTTCGACGCACCCGCCACCGGCGCCCCGGGTACATGACGCGGACGGGCCCGGCGCCCGGTGGGGCGGCGGGCCCGTAGCGGTCAGGACTGCTTCGGCTCCTCCAGGCGCGGGAAGAGGATCGCGCCCTTCGTCACGCGGGCGCCCGCCGGGAGGCGGCCCCAGGTGCCGGCCTCCGCGATGCGCTGGTCGGCCAGGGGGCCCAGGGCGGGTTCGGCGCCCAGGAAGGACCAGAGCTGCCGGGACGTGCGCGGCATCACCGGGTGGAGGAGGACCGCCACCGCGCGGAGGGCCTCCGCGGCGGTGTAGAGGATCGTCGCCAGGCGGGCCCGGGCCTCGTCCGAGGGGTCCTTGGCGACCTTCCAGGGCTCCTGCTCCGTCAGGTACAGATTGACCTTCTTGATGAAGTCGAAGACCGCCGCGATGCCGCCCGCGAAGTCCAGTTCCTCGCCGATCCGCCGGTCCGCCTCCGCCGCCGCGTGCGCCAGGCCGTCGACGATCACCTGCTCCGCGGCGCCCGCGGCCGTGGCCGCCGGGAGGTCGCCGTCGAAGTACTTGACGGTCATCGCGCCCACGCGCGAGGCCAGGTTGCCGAAGTCGTTGGCGAGTTCGCTGGTGTAGCGGTGGGTGAAGTCCTCCCAGGAGAACGAGCCGTCCTGGCCGTACTGGATGGCCCGCAGGAAGTACCAGCGGTACGCGTCGACGCCGAAGTGGTCCGTGAGGTCCTGCGGCTTGATGCCGGTCAGGTTGGACTTCGACATCTTCTCGCCGCCGACCATCAGCCAGCCGTTGGCGAAGACCTTGCCCGGCAGCGGCAGCCCGTTGGCCATCAGCATCGCCGGCCAGATCACCGCGTGGAAGCGGAGGATGTCCTTGCCGACGAGGTGGACGTCCGCCGGCCAGGTGCCCGCGAACTTCGCCTCGTCCGCACCGTAGCCCACGGCGGTCGCGTAGTTGAGCAGGGCGTCGATCCACACGTAGATGACGTGCTTGTCGTCCCACGGGACCCGCACGCCCCAGTCGAAGGTGGAGCGGGAGATCGACAGGTCGTTGAGGCCCTGCCGGACGAAGTTGACGACCTCGTTACGGGCCGACCCGGGCTGGACGAAGCCGGGGTTGGCCTCGTAGAACTCCAGCAGCTTCGGGCCGTACTCGGAGAGCTTGAAGAAGTAGTTCTCCTCCTTCAGCATCTCCACCGGCGTCTTGTGGATGGGGCAGAGCTTCAGGCCCGCGTTCTCGCCCTCGCCGTCGAGCAGCTCGCCCGGGGTCTTGTACTCCTCGCAGCCGACGCAGTACGGGCCCTCGTAGCCGCCCTGGTAGATCTCGCCCTTGTCGTACAGGTCCTGGACGAACTCCTGCACGCGGTCCGTGTGCCGCTTCTCCGTGGTGCGGATGAAGTCGTCGTTCGCGATCTCCAGGTGCTCCCAGAGGGGCTTCCACGCCTCCTCCACGAGCTTGTCGCACCACTCCTGCGGGGTGACGCCGTGCGCCTCCGCGGTGCGCATGATCTTCTGACCGTGCTCGTCCGTGCCGGTGAGGTACCACACCTTCTCGCCGCGCTGGCGGTGCCAGCGGGTGAGCACGTCGCCTGCGACGGTCGTATAGGCGTGGCCCAGGTGCGGAGCGTCGTTCACGTAGTAGATGGGGGTCGAGACGTAGAACGCCTTCGTCCCCTGCTGCTCTTCTCCAGTGGCCGCCATGGTCGAAATCCTAACGGCCGCGGACCGTCGCACTCATCCGATTACGTACGGTGACGAACCGCTCATCGTACGCCGCGCATATGCCCACCGGCGCGGGTTCACCCGGAGTTCAGGTCCGCGTCGCCCCCCGGCGGGACTACGCGCCTAGCGTCCGGCGCGAACTCACAGAAACCGGAGGGGATCGTGCGCAGACTTCTGCCGCTCATCGGCTCGCCGCACCCGGGCGGGCGCTCAGCCATGACCTGTCGCTACCGCTGTGGCGACGCCTGCTTCCACGAGGTACCGAACACCAGCGACAACGAGTACGCCGGCGACATCGTCGCCCGCGCCGTCTCCCGCCGCGGCGCGCTGCGCGCCGGTGCCGCGGTGACCGTGGTGGCGGCCGGCGCGGGGATCGTCGGGGCCGCCCCGGCGACGGCCGCGCCGACCTCGCCGGCCGGCACCTTCGGCCGCGGGCCCGGCAGCGGCGGCGCCGGCGGCGACGCCGCCCGCGGCCTGCGCTTCGACGCGGTCGCGCCCAACACCGACGACGTCGTCACCACCGCGGAAGGCTACGAGCAGAACGTCGTCATCGCCTGGGGCGACCCCATCCTGCGCGGCGCCCCCGCCTTCGACGCGGCCCGCCAGTCGGCCGCCGCCCAGGCCGGCCAGTTCGGCTACAACAACGACTTCCTCGCGCTGCTGCCGCTGCCCGGCGAGCGCGACCGGCAACTGCTGGTGGCCAACCACGAGTACACCGACGAGCAGCTCATGTTCCCCGGGTACGACCCGGCGAACGTCACCCGCGAGCAGGCCGAGATCGGCTGGGCGGCGCACGGCATGTCCGTCGTGGCCGTCCAGGAGGAGGGCAGCCGGGGCAAGGGCGGCGGCAACCTCCGCGCCGTGCCGCGGCACCCGCTGAACCGCCGGATCACCGCCACCACCGAGTTCGAGCTGCGCGGCCCGGCCGCGGGCAGCGACCTGCTCAAGACCTCGGCGGACGCGACCGGGCGGCGTGTGCTCGGCACCCTCAACAACTGCGCCGGCGGCACCACCCCGTGGGGCACGGTGCTCTCCGGCGAGGAGAACTTCAACCAGTACTTCGCCAACGCCGGCTCCGTCACCGACCCGGTCGCCAAGCAGCGCCTCGCGCGCTACGGCATCTCCGGCGGCGCCTCGCAGCGCAAGTGGGAGCAGTTCGACGACCGCTTCGACGTCGTCAAGGAGCCGCAGGAGCCGCACCGCTTCGGCTGGGTCGTGGAGATCGACCCGTACGACCCGGACTCGACGCCCGTCAAGCACACCGCGCTCGGCCGCTTCAAGCACGAGGGCGCCAGCATCCGGCTGACGCGCGACGGCCGCGCGGTCGCGTACTCCGGTGACGACGAGCGCTTCGACTACCTCTACAAGTTCGTCTCCGACAAGCGCATGGTGCGCGGCAACAGCCGCTGGGCGCGCGCCCACAACATGACGCTGCTCGACGAGGGCACGCTGTACGTCGCCAGGCTCACCGGCGACAGCCCGGCCGCCGAGATCGACGGCAGCGGCAAGCTGCCCGCGGACGGCGAGTTCGACGGCTCCGGCGAGTGGATCAAGCTGGCCAGCGGCGACCGCAGCTTCGTCCCCGGCATGACCGCCGAGGAGGTCTACGTCTTCACCCGCCTCGCCGCCGACAAGGCCGGCGCGACGAAGATGGACCGCCCGGAGGACGTGGAGCCCAGCCCGAACAGCGGCAAGGTGTACGTCGCGCTGACGAACAACACCAACCGCGGCACCGGCACCAACGCCAAGGCGGACGAGGCCAACCCGCGCAACGCCAACAAGCACGGGCACATCCTGGAGCTGACCGAGAAGCGCGACGACCCGGCGTCCACGAGCTTCGGCTGGCGGCTGTTCCTGGTCTGCGGCGATCCGGCGGACCCGTCGACGTACTTCGCGGGCTTCCCGAAGGACCAGGTCAGCCCCATCTCCTGCCCGGACAACGTGGCGTTCGACCCGTACGGCAACCTGTGGATCTCCACCGACGGCAACGCCCTCGGCAACCACGACGGGCTGTTCGGCGTGGCGACCACGGGCCGGTACGAGGGCCAGGTGAAGCAGTTCCTCAGCATGCCGACGGGCGCGGAGACCTGCGGCCCCGTGGTGCAGGAGGACCGCGTGCTGGTCGCGGTGCAGCACCCGGGCGAGGTCGACGGCGCGTCGTACGAGAACCCGGGCTCGGCGTGGCCTGACGGCCCCGGCAAGCCCAACCGCCCGGCGGTCGTCAACGTCTGGCGCACCGGGGGCGGGCGTATCGGGGCCTGACGCTTCCCTTGCGGGCGGCCCCGGTACACCCTCCGGTTCCGTAGCAGAACCTCCGGTTCTACGGGTCCGGCGGCTCCGCGCGCACGTGTCGGCGTGCCGCGGGGCCGTCGGCCCCGGGTTCCCCGGTCGAGCATATTAGGTTAGCCTCACCTAAGTCGACCGACCGAGGGGGAACCCAGCCTTGGCCACCACCGCACCGACCACCCCGCTCTCCCGCCGCACCCTGCTCACCTCAGCCGGCGCCCTCGGCCTCGGCGCCCTCCTCGCCGCCTGCGGCGGCGACGCGGCGAGCGGCGGCTCCGGCGGCGGCTGGTCGTTCACCGACGACCGCGGCGAGAAGGCCGAGACCGGCCGCCGCCCGGAGAAGATCGTCGCGTTCGTCAGCTCCGCCGCCGCGCTCTACGACTACGGCGTGACCTGCACCGCGATCTTCGGCCCCAGCAAGCCGATCGACGGGAAGCCCAACCCGCAGGCGGGGGACCTGGATCCGGCGGAGCTGGAGAGCCTCGGCGAGGCGTGGGGAGAGTTCAACGTCGAGAAGTACGCCGCTCTCGGCCCGGAGTTGCTGATCAGCAACATGTTCCCGCCGCCCGACCTGTGGTTCGTCCCCGAGGAGAGCCGGAAGAAGATCTTCGCGCTCGCGCCCGCGATCGGCATCAAGGGCGCGCACACGAGCCTCAAGGAGCCGCTGCGGCGGTACGAGGAACTGGCGAAGGCACTCGGCGGCGACACCACCGGCGCGCAGGCCGGGGCCGACAAGAAGCGCTTCAAGGACGCCGAGAAGCGGCTGCGTTCGGTCGCGAAGGCGAACCGCGGCCTCAAGGTGCTGGCGATGACCGGCGACCAGGACAACATGTACGTCGCCGTCCCCGGCTCGTACACCGACCTGCACTACTTCCGGGACCTCGGGGTGGACGTGGTGGAGGGGAAGAAGTCGGACGAGTTCGGCTTCTGGGAGTTCCTGAGCTGGGAGAACACCGACAAGTACCACGCCGACCTGATCATGGTCGACAACCGCACCCAGGCCATGACGCCCGCGGCGCTCGCCGAGAAGCCCACCTGGAGCCGGCTCCCGGCCGTCGAGGCCGGGCAGACGACGCCCTGGTCGATGGAGGAGCGCTACAGCTACCGCGGGTTCGCGCCCGTGCTGGAGCGGCTGGCCGACGCCATCGAGAACGCCGAGAAGCTCGGCTGAGGGAGCGGGGCATGGCTTTCTTCGACGACGTACGCGCGGAGCCGGGCAGCGGCACCGCTGCCCCGGCGCCCGCGGAGCGGGTGCGCACGATCCTGGCGACCGCGGGCTCGCTGACGCTGGAGACCGACGGGTTCCGCTGCGACCTGGTGGGCCTGCACACGACGGCCCCGGGCCCCGGCGGGTGGCTGCTGCGGCTGCGCCCGCCGGCGGACAGTGCGCTCGCGGCGCAGGTGGTCTGCGCCCCGGCGGGCGACCTGCCGGTGCGGCTGCATCTGACGGACATCGCGCCGGTGGGGGTACGGGACCGGGTACGGACCCGGGTGACGCTGACCGGCTGGCTGGCGCCGGAGGGCGAACAGCCGGAGCCGGAGCGGCTGGTGCTGGGGTTCGACCCGGCGGAGGCGCTGGTGGCGGGCGCGGGGGACATGGGGGACGTGGCGGTCATCGACCCGGAGGAGCTGACGACGGCCGGTCCCGACCCGCTGGCCGTACAGGAGCCGGCGATGCTGCTGCACCTGGCGGACTCCCACCGCGACGCGGTCGACGCCCTGACCCGGCTCCTCGACCCGGCGGCGCTCCACGGCGTGGTCCGCGTCCACCCGCTGGCACTGGACCGGTACGGCCTGGTCCTCCGCCTGGAACACCCCCGCGGCCACCGCGACGCGCGCCTCCCGTTCCCCACGCCCCTCACCGGGCCCGCGGAAGCCGGCCCGGCCATCCGGACATTGCTCTACGCCGCCCACCACTGTTCCCGCCGCCGCCCCCGCCGCGGCAGGTGAGCGCGGGAACGGGCCCGGCTGGGGACGCGGTTCGCACTCCGGCGCGGTGGCCGGGCCGCGGCCGCCTCGTAGGCTGTACGGGTGCGCTACTCGTGACTCGCCGAAGGGGGAGGCCATGTCCGAGCGGTGGGGCCTGATCGTCGAAGAGACCGACGGTCTCGGCGACCGCAAGTCCATGTCGGCGAACGTACTGGAGAACTTCACCGGCCCGCGTGAGGAGGCCATGGCCCGGCTGGAGACGCACGCCCGCGCCTACCGCCCCCAGCACCCCGCCAATTCCTCACACACCTCTCTGTACCGGACCGGCGAGGGCTTCTTGCTGATCAGCAAGGGCTCGCTGCGCAGCTACGGCTGCCGCTTCTCCCTGGCCGAGTTGCTGTACGACAGCCGCGAGGCGGAACAGGAGGCAAAAGCGGCCCGCCAGGCGGAACGGGACCGCCGTGCCGCAGAGAAGGCCGAGGCGAAGGCGGCGAAGCGCGCGGAGCGCAAAGCGCGGCGGCTGCCCTGACCCGGCGAGGGCGCCGTACGCGGCGGCCCGCCACGGCACGGCGGTGGCCGTCCACCCGGAAAACCCCGGCCACGGCCCTGCGTTCGCGGCCGAGTCGAAGGCCGCCGGCACCGGCTGAGTCGTCGGGACTCCCCCGGTGTCTCAGACGCGGGACGGGCTGAGGCGGCAGGGAGCCGTGAGCACGAGGGTGGCGGCCGCGAGGACCGCCGGGAGCCCGGCCAGGGCGAAGCACAGGGGGAGGGGGGCGTTGTCGATCAGGAGGCCCGTGGCGGCGGTGGCCGTGGAGGAGCCGGCGTTGAGCGCGGTGTTGACCCACGCGCCCGCCTTCGTACGGGCGCCGGGGTCGGCCGACTCGTCCGCGATCAGGTACGCCGTCGTGATGCCCGGCGCCACGAAGACCCCGACCAGCGCGGCGCAGCCGAGCAGCACGTACGGGTGCGGTGCCAGGCCCGTCGCGGCGAGCAGCAGGCCCAGCGCGCCCGCCAGTACCGGCAGCCGCCGCGTGCCGGGTGCGCGCCAGGCGACGGCCCCGTAGACGAGCCCGCCGACCGCGCTGCCCGCGGACATCGCGGCGAGGATCCACGGCACCAGGCCCGCCGCATCGTGCTCGTCGGCGAAGGCGACGACGAGCAGTTGCAGCGCCCCCAGGCACACCCCCACCCCGGCCACCCCGATGACCGCCTGCTGCATCGGAAGGTTCCCGCGCAGGACTCCGGAGGTGCGGCCGGGTGTCTTGCGCGCCGTTGCCAGGGAGCCCTTCCTCGCCCCCGCCACCGGGGACGTGACCAGCGCCAGCGTGCCGCAGAGGATCAGGGCCGCGCTCGCCGCCAGGCCCACCGGCGCCGGCGCCACGGTCACGATCGCGCCGACCAGCAACGGCCCCGTCACGAGCAGCAGTTCCTCGGCGACCGAGTCCAGACTGTATGCGCGCGGGAGCAGCCCCGGCGGCACCAGGTCGCTCCACAGCACCCGCATCACGGGACCCAGCGGCGGCGTCAGCGCCCCGGCGCCCGCCGCCAGCGCGGTCAGCCCCGCGGCGCCCGTACCGCCGTCCGCGGTGACGGCGGCCAGCACCGCCAGCAGCACCGCGTACGCGGCGGCCATCGGCGGCAGTGCCCGCCGCGGGCCGTGCCGGTCGATGAAGCCGGCCCGTACCGGCGACAGGGTCACGCTGGTCGCCCCGAAGCACGCCAGGGCGGCCCCGGCCGCGGCGTACGACCCGGTGGCGTCCTTGACGGAGAGCAGCAGCGACAGGGAGACCATCCCGTACGACAGCCGCCCCAGCAGGGCGGCACCGAAGGTGCGGGAGGCATGGGGAATGCGCAGCAGAGCTGCGTACGACGGCGCAGACATGGAGACGTTCCTCGGCGAAGGGAGCGCGGAGCACCGGCGCTCCGGGGTGTGCATGGGCGGCATACGGCCGCACCGGACGGGCGCGGCGGCGCCGGCTCCTATGCACAGGGGAGGAACATGCGGGCGAACTTAGCAGATGCGGAGGCGGACATGACCGGGCCCGTCCCCTTCCGGCCGGAAGGGGACGGGCCCGGTCGCGCTCAGCGTCGCGTTCTCGCGCCGCGATCTCCGCGTCGCGTTACTTCCTGGCGTACAGGCGCATCGTGATCGGGCCGAAGATCGCCACGATCGCGCCCGCCCAGCCGAGCGTCCACGCGATGTCCGCGGCCGGCCAGTCGCCGTGCATCAGCTCACGGACCGCGGACGCGAGGTGCGTCACCGGGTTGTTGTTGACGAACGCCTGCAGCCAGCCCGGCATCGTGTCCGGCTCGACGAAGATGTCGCTGAGGAACGTCGTCGGGAACAGGACCATCATGCTGACGCCCATGACCGACTTCTCCGAGCGGAGCAGCAGGCCGAACATCGTCCAGATCCACGAGAACGCGAACGAGAAGACGATCAGCAGCGCCACCCCCGCGAGCACGCCCACCACGCCGCCGTCCGGGCGGAAGCCCATGATGAGGCCGACCCCGACCATCACCACCGACGCTATGAGGTAGCGCAGCATGTCGCCCAGCAGGTAGCCGACCATGACCGCGGGGCGCCAGATCGGCAGCGAGCGGAAGCGGTCGAAGACGCCCTTCTCGATGTCGGTGTTGACGGAGACGCCGGTGTACATCGTGATCATGACGATGCTCATCACCAGGATGCCCGGCAGCAGGTACTGCAGGTAGTCCGAGGTGGAGCCCGCCAGCGCACCCCCGAAGAGGTACGTGTACATCAGCACCATCATGATCGGGAAGGCGGTGACGTCGAAGAGCTGCTCCGGCACGTGCTTGATCTTCAGCACGGCGCGCCAGCCGAACGTCACGGAGGCGGACCACGGACTCGGCCGTGCCGGCCGCTCCTTGGAGACCAGCAGCTCCGCCAGGCTCTCGGTGGTGACCGGCGCCAGGTCCTCCGTACGGCCCTGGGTCTGGGTCTCGGTCGCGGTGCTCATGCTGCTGCCTCCTGGGTCTCGGCACCGGCCGGGCGGTCGGTGAGGGCGAGGAAGACCTCGTCCAGGCTGGGCTGACCCAGCGAGAAGTTGTCCACGGTGATGTCCGCGCGGGCCAGCTCGGCCAGCGCGGCGGCGGCCTGCGCGGCGGCGCCGCGCCCGTTGTCGCCGTCGCCGACGCGGGCGGTGAGCGCGACCGGGTCGGCTTCGAGCTGGACCTGGGCGCCGGTGAGCGCCGTCTCCAGCAGGGCGACCGCCTCCGCGCGCTGCGCTGCGTCGCGCAGCCGGAGGTGGACGGAGCCGGCGCCGACGGACGCCTTCAGCTCGCCCTTGGTGCCCTCGGCGATGACCTTGCCGTGGTCGATGACGGCGATCCTGGAGGCGAGCTGGTCCGCCTCGTCCAGGTACTGGGTGGTGAGCAGGACGGTGGTGCCCTGCGCGACGACCGCGCGGACGATGTCCCAGACCTGGTTGCGGCTGCGCGGGTCGAGGCCGGTGGTCGGCTCGTCGAGGAAGAGCAGGTCGGGGGTGTTGAGGATGGACGCGGCGATGTCGATGCGCCGCCGCATGCCGCCCGAGTAGTTCTTCACCTGCTTGTCCGCGGCCTCGCCGAGGCCGAACGCCTCCAGCAACTGCGCGGCGCGCACCCGCGCGGCCGCGGGCCGGTGCCCGAGGAGGCGGCCGAGCAGCACCAGGTTCTCGGTGCCGGTCAGGTCCTCGTCCACGGAGGCGTACTGGCCGGTGAGGCTGACCCGGGAACGTACGGCGTTCGCGTCGCGGACGACGTCCTTGCCGAAGATCCGGGCCTCGCCGCCGTCGGGGCGCAGCAGGGTGGCGAGCATCTTCACGGTGGTGGTCTTCCCGGCGCCGTTGGGGCCGAGGACGCCGTAGACGATGCCGCGGGGGACGGCGAGGTCGACGCCGTCCACCGCGCGGGTCTCGCCGAACACCTTCACAAGTCCCGACGTCTCGATCGCCAGGCCGGACGGGTCGTTAGTCATGTGCTTCTTCTCCAGATTCTCCAACATCAGGTATATGTGCGGCTTTTGCTACGCCACGTACGGCCGCGCCGCGCGGGCCTCTCTCAGCGCGAGACCCCACCAGGTGAGCTGGTCGAGCAGGGCGCCGGCGGCGCGTACCAGCCCGTCCGAGTAGATGGACCCGCCGGCCGGGAATTTCTCATCGGTGAAGCGCAGGTCGATTCCGACCGAGTCCCGCACCGTGACCGTGTGCAGCTCGGTGAAGACCGACCTCAGGTGCTCCACCGCGCGCACGCCGTCGCAGCCGAAGCCGTACGACACGAAGCCGACGGGCTTCGCGTGCCACTCGTCGTAGCCGATGTCGATGGCGTGCTTGAGCTGCGCGGGGAAGCTGCGGTTGCACTCGGGGGTGACCACGACGAACCCCTCCGCCCACGCCAGCTCCGCGGTGAACGAGGCCATCTGCTCGGTCGGGTGCGCGGGGTAGCGCAGCGGGAGGTCGTAGTCGGCGAGGTCCAGCACGCGCAGGGCCAGGTCGCCACGGTCGCCGGCCAGCTCGCCGAGCCAGTGGGCCACGGCGGGCGGGCGGCAGTCGGGCTCCTCCTGGCCGCCGAGTATGCACGCGATCCGCAGCCGGGCGCCCGCGCCGACCGCATCCGAGGGGCCGGCCGCCGCCGCGGGGCCGGGCGTCCCGCGTACGCCGGACTCTCCGTTCCGCATCGGACACCTCCCGGTCCCGGCCACCCCGGGCGGTGCGCCCGGGCCTTCACCCTTCAGGCGCCAGAAACCGGCAGGCGCCCGCCAGATCCGATCTAGCGGGCCGCGCGCACCGCCGCGCGCGGGGCGGACGCGGGCCGCGTACACCCCTCCCGCCTGCACGTTCGCCCCGTGATCCGCGCTTTCATCACAGCCGCATAACGGCATCATGTCTGGTCGTCCACTGTTCATCCCTTGCTCACCGAAGCCGCCCCGCATGGCCGACTGCCGCCATTTCGATACAGGACCCGAGTTATGTCCGAATCGATCAGCGGAGAGCAGTGAAAGCCCGTGAGCCCGATACAGACGAAGCGCACCGCCGCCCGCCTGGGCGCCCTCCTCCTCGCCCCGGCCGCCGTCGTCTCCCTCGTGTCCTGCGGCGGCGAGAGCGAGGCCAGCCCGGATGAGGACAGGACGGAACGGCCGGCCGGGACGGTCACGATCGACGGCTCCAGCACGGTGGAGCCGCTGACGAAGCTGGCGGGCGAGCGCTTCGGCCGGCAGGAGCCGGGGGTACGGGTCAAGGTCGGGGCGTCCGGCACCGGCGGCGGCTTCGACAAGTTCTGCGTGGGCGAAACGGACATATCCGACGCATCCCGGCCGATCAACGACTTCGAGAAGGAGACCTGCGCCAACTGGGACGTGCCGTACCGCGAGCTGACGATCGCCAACGACGCGCTCACCATCGTCGTCCCGCGCGGCAACGACTGGATCGACTGCATCACCACCGACCAGCTCAAGCGCATCTGGGAGCCCGGCTCCACACTGGCGAGCTGGCAGGAGGTCGACCCCGCCTTCCCGGACGAGCCGCTGCAGCTCTACGGGCCCGACACCGACTCGGGCACGTTCGACTACTTCACCGAGGCCATCAACGGCGAGGAGAAGGCGTCCCGCGCCGACTTCACCCCGAGCAGCGACGACAACACGCTCGTCAAGGGCGTCGCGGAGCACTCAGGCGGCCTCGGTTACTTCGGCTTCACCTACTTCGACGAGAACCGCGACAAGCTGCGCGCCCTGGAGATCGACGCCGGCGGCGGCTGCGTCGCGCCCAGCACGGTGTCCGTCCAGGACGGCTCGTACAAGCCGCTGGCCCGGCCGCTGTTCATCTACCCCTCGGCGAAGGCGCTGGAGCGCCCCGAGGTGGAGGGGTTCGTCGAGTTCTACGTGGACAGCCACACGGACTTCGCCTCGGAGGCCGGCTACATCCCGCTCAGCGAGGCGCAGGAGAAGAAGCTGGAGCGCGATCTGACGCGGCTGAAGGAGCACAGCGACCGGCCGGGCGGCGCGGGCGACTCCGGCGGGGACTCGGGCGGCTCGGGCGGCCTGTGAGCGTCCCGGCCGGGGGCCCGTACGGCGGTGCCGGCAGGTGGTCCGGCGGGCGGCCGGAAAGGTGAGCCACGCCACGCCCGGCGGGGCTCAGGGTGCCGTGGATCACGCCGTTCATAACGGGCGGATAACGGCATCACGCACCCCTGTTCCGATGTTCACCTTCAGTTAACCGCCACCACCGGCCGAGTCCGCAGACACCGATTTCCATGAGAGGCGACGAAGGGGGTGGTGACCGACCGATGGACACACCGGCGATACCCGGCCAGCGACACGGACATGTCCTGCTGCTCGCCGATCCGGACGAACAGGTGGCGCACGATCTTGCGGAGCACCTGTCGGGCCATCAGGTGAAGGTCGTCTTCTGCTCCGACGGGGCGGAGGCGCTGCTCCAGGTCGGCCTGCAGTCCCCCGACGCCCTGCTGGTCAGCGCCAAGCTGCCGCTCGTGCCCGGTGCCCGAGTGGTGGAGGTGCTGCGGCGACGCAGCGCCACGCCGGTCATCATCGGCGTCGGCCCCGACGACGCGGAGGACGCCGTGGAGGCGCTCACCGCCGGGGCCAGCGCCTGCGTCGCCCGGCCCTACCGGCCGTACGAGGTCCTGAAGATGCTCGGCGTCGCCAGCCCGGCGACGTACGACGTGGACCAGTCGGTGGCCTCAGGTCCGTACAGCGTCAACCCCGCCACCTTCGAGGCCCGCGTCGACGGCCGGCTGGTGCAGCTTCCCCTTCGGGAGTTCAAGCTGCTGCACCTGCTGGTGGCCAACGCCGAGAAGGTCGTCACCCGAGACCAGATCAGCGCCGAGCTGTGGGGTGGCAGCGCACCGAAGTCCAACACGATCGCCGTGCACATCCGTCGGCTGCGCGACCGCATCGGGGACAACCCTCACGATCCACGGATCATCCTCACCGTCCGCAACGTCGGCTACCGCTTCGTGCCGCCGACCGCGGACCTCCCCTAGACCCCACAACTCAGTTTGTCTCGATTTGTTATCAAGCCGCTCCTGGAAGTGCGGCCTCAGGAAGGAAAGTCCCCAGTGAAGTCTCAGAGCAAGATCCGGTACCGCACCGCGGCAGGCATACTCGCCCTCTCCAGCGCCCTCGTCCTCTCGGCGTGCGGCTCGGACGACAATTCGGACTCCGGCGACGACAAGGCCAAGGGCGGCGACAAGAGCTCCGCGGCCGCCGGCGGCGAGATCAAGTGCGGCGGCAGCGGCGAGCTGCTCGCCTCGGGCGCCAGCTCCCAGGACAATGCCGTACAGCAGTGGGTCGCTGACTACCAGGCCGCCTGCCCCGACGTGACGGTCAACTACAAGCCGGTCGGCTCGGGCGCGGGCATCGAGGAGTTCCTCAACGGCCAGACCGCCTTCGCCGGCTCCGACTCCGCGCTGGAGCCGGAGGAGGTGGAGAAGTCCAAGGAGGTCTGCTCCGGCGGTCAGGGCATCAACCTGCCGATGGTCGGCGGCCCGGTCGCCATCGCGTACCACCTGGAGGGCGTGGACGAGCTGGTGCTCGACGCCGAGACGCTGGCGAACGTGTTCAACGGCGAGATCAAGCAGTGGAACGACGACGCCATCGCCAAGCTGAACCCCGACGCCAAGCTGCCGGACACCAAGATCCAGCCCGTGCACCGCTCCGACGAGTCGGGCACCACCGAGAACTTCACCGCGTACCTCAACACGGTCGTGAAGGACGCCTGGCCGGACGAGGCCGACAAGAAGTGGCCGATCGAGGGCGGCCAGGCCGCCACCGGCTCGGCCGGGGTGTCCTCGCAGGTGAAGCAGACCGACGGCGCCATCTCGTACATGGAGATCTCGCACGCCGAGTCCAACGAGCTGAGCACCGTCAAGCTGGACACCGGTGCCGCGGAGCCCGTCGAGGCCACCGTGGAGAACGCCTCCCAGGCCATCGCCGTCGGCAAGCGGGTCGGCCAGGCGCCCGACATGGCGCTTGAGCTGGACTACGCCACGAAGGAGGACGGCGCGTACCCGATCACCCTCGTGACGTACGAGATCGCGTGCGACAAGGGCAACAAGCAGGAGTCCCTGGACGCGGTGAAGTCCTTCCTCGCCTACACCGCCAGCGAGGCCGGCCAGCAGTCGATCGTCGACGTCGGCTACGCCCCGCTGCCCGCGGACATGGCCGCCGAGGTCGCCAAGACCGTCGACACCCTGTCCTGATCCCCCCTCCCGCCGGCCGGCGAACCACACCGTCCGGCCGGCGGGGGGCCATCCGGTGCACCGCCGCCGGGACGCGGGCGCAGACCGCGCCGTCGCCCCACACCAGACCGGAGATTCACGTATGACTGCTCCACCCACCGACATAGAAACCCCCGCCCCACCGCCGTCACAGGTCCTGCTGTCGAACGGCAAGGGCGGCTCCCGCCGCGGCGACAAGGTCTTCTCCGGCCTGTCGAAGGGGTCCGGGATCACGCTGCTGCTGATCATGGCCGCGATCGCCGCGTTCCTCGCGTACCGCGCGTCCATCGCCCTCGCGGACAACGAGGGCAACTTCCTCACCACCTTCGAGTGGGACGCGAACTCCATCCCGCCGAAGTTCGGCATCGCCGTCCTGGCCTTCGGCACGGTCGTCTCCTCGGTCGTCGCGATGGTCATCGCGGTGCCGATCGCCGTGGGCATCGCGCTGTTCATCACCCACTACGCACCGCGGAGGCTGGCGGCGCCCATCGCGTACGTCATCGACCTGCTGGCCGCCGTCCCGTCCATCGTCTACGGCCTGTGGGGCGCGCTGTTCCTGGTGCCGCACCTGGTCGGCACGTACGAGTGGCTGGACCGCTACCTCGGCTGGACCGTCGTGCTCTCCTTCGACGGCACCGCGCCGCGCTCGCTGATGACCGCGGGCATCCTGCTGGCCGTGATGATCCTGCCGATCATCACCAACGTCAGCCGCGAGGTCTTCGCCCAGACCCCCCGCCTCCAGGAGGAGGCCGCGCTGGCGCTGGGCGCCACGCGCTGGGAGGTCATCCGCATGACGGTGCTGCCCTTCGGCCGCTCCGGCGTCATCTCCGCCTCGATGCTGGGCCTCGGCCGGGCGCTCGGCGAGACGATGGCGGTGGCCACCGTGCTGTCGCCGTCGGCGCTGCTGTCGGCGGAGATCCTCCAGGCGGGCGGCGGTACGTTCGCGCAGAACATCGCCGCGTCGTTCGGCGAGTCCGGGCAGTTCGGGCGGGACGCGCTGATCGCCTCCGGCCTGGTGCTGTTCGTCATCACGCTGCTGGTCAACGGCGCGGCCCGGTTGATCATTGCGCGGCGCAAGGAGTACTCGGGGGCCAACGCATGAGCACCATCGCCGACAAGCGGCCGGTCGACCGGCTCGGCATCAAGCAGCCGCGGCTGCCCCGCTTCGCGCCCCTCGGGATCGCCGCCGGCGCCGCCGTCGTGGCCGTGGCCATCGGCGTGCTCGCCGACCTCGGCAGCCGCATCCAGTGGGGCCTGATCGCGGCGATCCTCTTCGTCGTCGGCCAGTACGTCATCTCGACCGCGGTCGAGGGCGGCCGGCAGGCGAAGGACCGGCTGGCGACCTCCCTGGTGTGGGCGGCGTTCCTGCTGGCCGTCGTCCCGCTGGCGTCGCTGATCTGGGAGACCGTCAGCAAGGGCATCAAGGTCACCGACGGCTACTTCCTCACCCACTCGATGAGCGGCGTGGTCAACGTCGCGCCCGGCGGCGGCGTCTACCACGCGCTGATGGGCACCATCGAGCAGGTGCTGATCGCCACCCTGATCGCCACCCCGATCGGCCTGCTGACCGCCGTCTACCTGGTGGAGTACGGCCGCGGGGCGCTGGCGAAGGCGGTGACGTTCTTCGTCGACGTCATGACGGGCATCCCGTCCATCGTCGCCGGCCTGTTCGTCCTCAGCCTGTGGATCATGATCCTGGACTTCGGCTACTCCGGCTTCGCCGGTGCGCTGGCCCTGGCGATCCTGATGATGCCCGTGGTGGTCCGCTCCACCGAGGAGATGCTGAAGCTCGTCCCGAACGAGCTGCGCGAGGCGTCGTACGCCCTGGGCGTACCGAAGTGGAAGACGATCCTCAAGGTCGTTCTGCCCACCTCCATCGGCGGCATCACCACCGGCGTCATGCTGGCGGTCGCCCGCATCACCGGCGAGACCGCCCCCGTGCTGCTGCTCGTCTTCGGCAGCCCCGCGATCAACAACAACCCCTTCGACGGCGGCCAGGCGTCCCTGCCGCTGTACATCTACCAGCAGTGGGGGGCGGGTACGTCGGCGTCGTTCGACCGCGCCTGGGCCGCCGCCCTCGTCCTGATCGTCTTCGTGATGATCCTCAACCTGCTGGCCCGCGGCATAGCCCGCTGGAAGGCCCCGAAAACCGGCCGCTGACGGCCAGAGGAGAAGTGATCTGACATGGCCAAGCGCATCGACATCAGCGGCCTCACCGCCTACTACGGCGACTTCAAGGCGATCGAGGACATCTCGATGGCCGTCGAGCCGAAGTCCGTGACGGCCTTCATCGGCCCGTCCGGCTGCGGCAAGTCCACCTTCCTGCGGACCATCAACCGCATGCACGAGGTCATCCCGGGCGCGCGGGTGGAGGGGAAGGTGATGCTGGACGACGAGAACCTCTACGCCGGCGGCGTCGACCCCGTCTCCGTACGGCGCGTGGTGGGCATGGTCTTCCAGCGGCCCAACCCGTTCCCGACGATGAGCGTGTACGAGAACGTGGCCGCGGGCCTGAAGCTCAACGCCCGGTACAAGAAGTCCGAACTCGACGACGTGGTGGAGAAGTCCCTGCGCGGCGCGAACCTGTGGAACGAGGTCAAGGACCGCCTCAACCGCCCCGGCTCCGGCCTCTCCGGCGGCCAGCAGCAGCGCCTGTGCATCGCCCGCGCCATCGCCGTCGAACCGCAGGTGCTCCTCATGGACGAACCCTGCTCCGCGCTCGACCCGATCTCCACCCTCGCCATCGAGGACCTCATCGGGGATCTGAAGACGCGGTTCACGATCGTCATCGTCACGCACAACATGCAGCAGGCTGCGCGCGTCTCGGACCGTACCGCGTTCTTCAACCTGTCGGAGGTCGGGCAGCCCGGCCGGCTCATCGAGATCGACGACACCGACAAGATCTTCTCCAACCCGTCGGTGCAGGCGACCGAGGACTACGTGTCGGGCCGCTTCGGCTGAGCCGACGACTCCGGCCGGGGTCCCCGCGGGACCCCGGCCGGCCGAGCCGTCTTGCGGTGCTGCCTGGCGGTGCCGCCGCAAGACACCAGGGCCCGCCCCGCACCCGGGGCGGGCCCTACCGCTCACTCCTCCGCCAGCGCCGCCTCCGCGGGCCGCGCCCGCAGGGCAGCCCAGCCCGGCACCAGGGTGGCGGTGAGGGCGAGGGCCACGGCCCCTGCGACCACCGCGGCGTAGATGGACAGCGGTCCCGAGGGGAGCATGCTGTCCGCCGCCGCGTGGCTGAACGGCACCAGCGCGGTGGCCGCGGCCGCCGTGCCGAGGGCCACGCCGATCCCGGCGACGATCAGCGCCTCGATCGTCAGCATCCGCAGCACCTGCCGGCGGGTGGCGCCGGCCAGCCGCTGCAGCCCGAACTCGCGGCGGCGGCCGGAGACGGAGAGCACCAGGTTGTTGACCACGGAGATCGCGGTGTACGCGACGATCATGCCGACCATCAGGTAGTTGACCCACGCCTGGGTCTCGGTGTCCTTGATGTTGGCCTCGATCAGGTCGTCGCGGTCGGCGACGGCGGTGCCGGGGTGGTCCGCGAGGGTCTTCTCCAGGTTCGCCGTCAGCGCCGCGGCACCGGTGCCGTCCTCGGCGCGTACCAGGATCTGCTGCGGCAGCGCGCCGTCGGTGTGCCCGGCGAGGAGGTCCGCGGGCACGAACGCGGTGTCGTAGCCGGCCCGGCCCTCGAAGAGCACGGCGATCCGCAGATCCGCGGCGGCGCCGTCGCCGAAGCGGACCTCGACGGTGTCGCCGACGCTCCGGCCGTCCGCCGCGCCGGCGGGCAGGGCGATGGTCCGTCCGGTGAGGTCGGCGACCTCGCCCCCGACCGGGTCCAGGGCGGTGGTGCGCGCGGCGCCGCGGGCGTCGATGCCCTGGAGCGGTACGCCGTCCTCGTCGCCGATGCCGTCGATCCAGCCGGTGCTGGTGACGTACGCGCCGGCCGCGGCGACGCCCTCGGTGGCGCGGACGTCGGCGGTGAGCGCCGGGTCGAGGGTGCCGGAGGCGGACTCGACGACGGCGTCGGCGCGCAGGTTCTGGGCGTACGCCTCGCGGGAGGCGTCGGTCTGGGTGGTCTGGAGGTACAGGTTCGCGGTGGCCATGGCGACGGCCAGCATCACCGGGGTGACGACGCCCGCCATCCGGACGGCGCGGGCCCTGGCGGTGACGACGGCGAGTTCGCCGCTGGCGCCGGTGACGGCCTTGACCGGGCCCGAGATCAGCACGGTGCACAGCTTCGTCAGCCCCGGGCCGAGGAGCGCGAGGGCGATGGCCGTGCAGAGCACGGTGGGCCCCGCGGTGCTGGCGGCGATCGGGCCGTCGAAGAGCACCCAGGTCAGGATGGCCAGCGCGACCGCGCCGGCGAGGAAGAGCAGGGCCGCCACCATCCGCGTCGGGGTCGCCCAGCGGGTCCGTACCGTCGACTCCGCCATCGCCTCGACGGCCGTGACCTTCACCCCGCGCCGGCCGCCGAGGAAGCCGCCGAGCAGCGAGGTCAGCAGCAGCGCGCCGGCCGCGGCGACCGCGGGGATCCAGCCCTGCTCGTACGCGACGGCCTCCGACACCATGCCGCTGCCGGTGAACTCCTCGAACAGCCGCTCCCCCGCGGGCGGCCCGGCGAACCAGCCCGCCGCGCCGGCGACCAGCGCGACCATCAGCGTCTCGGCGAGCAGCAGCCGGCGCAACTGGCGCGGAGTGGCGCCGACGGTACGGAGCAATGCGAACTCGCGGCGGCGCCGCTCGACGGACAGCGCGACCGTGCCGGAGACGACGAAGACCGCGACGAGGGTGGCCATCCCGCCGAAGGCGCCGGCCAGCGCGATCAGGTCCTCCTTGCGCGTCAGCACCTCGGGGTACTCGACGGCGCCGCGGTCGTCGCCGGAGACGACCTTCGCCGGGGTCTGCGCCTTCGCGGTGCGGTCCGCGACGACCTCGCCGAGGCGGTCCTTCAGCTCGCCGTGATCGGTGCCGGCCGCGGCCGTGACGGCGATGTCGGCGAGGGCGGGGGAGAGCGCGCGGGCGCGGTCGTCGGTGAAGAACACGGCGCCGCGGTCGACGGCGTGCGCGGTGCGGACCACGCCGGTCAGGCGGTACGCCCCGGCGCTCCCCTGCGCGGCGACGCGCACCTCGTCGCCGGGGCGCACGCCGTACGCCCGGGCGGTCGCCTCGTCCAGCACCACGTCGCGGGGGCCGGCCGGGGCCCGGCCTTCGGTCAGCTCGTACGGGGTGACGGCGGCGGAGGACCAGCCGTGGGCCTGCGCGTCGGGGGCGGACCCCGGTTGTGACCGGCCGCCGAGTACGGCTGCCTCGAAGACCCGCTCGGGGACGGCGCGTTCGACGCCGGGGACGTTCCGTACGGCCGCGGTCAGGGAGTCGTCGAGCGCGGGACGCTCGGGGAGGACGGCGGTCTCGTCGCCGCGGGGGAGGTCGCGGTCGCCGGTGACCACGAGGTCGGCGCCCGCGAGGCGCTGCGCCGGCGCGTTGTTGCGTATGCCGGTCTCCAGCAGCCCGCCGCACGTCATCACGATGACAGTGCCCAGGACGAGGGCCAGGAAGGTCGCCGAGAGCGCGGCGGTTCTGTGGCGGAGCGTACGGATGGCCATGGCCCACATGGGACGGTTCCCCTCTGCGATGTCGATGACATCAACCTAGGAATTCCCGTGCCCGCACCCCATGGGATGCCCACCCGGCTCCGGGGTGTACCTGGCACCACCACGGGCCGGGGGCCCGCCGGGCGCCCCGGCCCGTACGCCGGTGTGGAAGCTGGTGTGGAAGCTGGTCCGCTACTTGGGCTGCGGCTTCCGCAGCGCGATGTGCAGCTCGCGCAGCCGGGCCTCGTCGACCTCGCTGGGCGCGCCCATCAGCAGGTCCTGGGCGTTGCCGTTGAGGGGGAAGGCGATCGTCTCGCGGATGTTCGGCTCGTCGGCCAGCAGCATCACGATGCGGTCGATGCCGGGCGCGATCCCGCCGTGCGGCGGGGCGCCGAAGCGGAACGCGCGCAGCATGCCGCCGAACTCGCGCTCCACCTCGTCCTTGCTGTACCCCGCGATGCCGAATGCCTTGAACATGACCTCCGGCTCGTGGTTCCGGATCGCGCCGGAGGACAGCTCGACGCCGTTGCAGACGATGTCGTACTGATACGCGAGGACGTCCAGCGGGTCCTTGGTCTCCAGCGCCTCGATGCCGCCCTGCGGCATCGAGAACGGGTTGTGCGAGAACTCGATGGCGCCCGTGTCCTCGTCCTTGTCGAACATCGGGAAGTCGACGATCCAGCAGAACCGGAAGACGCCCTCGGCGAACCGCCCGGCGCGCTTCGCGGCCTCCACGCGCACCGCGCCCATGATCTTGGAGACCTCGTCGGTCCCGCCCGCGCCGAAGAACACCGCGTGCCCGGCCTCCAGGCCCAGGCGCTCGGTGAGCACCCGCACGTTCTCCTCGGTGAGGAACTTCGCGATCGGCCCGGACAGCGCCCCGCCCTCGCCGACTCGCACCCACGCCAGGCCCTTCGCGCCCTGCTCGACGGCGAAGTCGCCGAGCGCGTCGAAGAACTTGCGCGGCTGGTCCTGCACGGCCGGCACCGGCAGGGCCCGTACGTGCTTGCCGGCGAACGCCTTGAACTCGCTGCCCGCGAAGACGTCCGTGACGTCCGACAGCTCCAGCTCCGCCCGCAGATCCGGCTTGTCCGAGCCGTACTTGACCATCGCCTCGCGGTACGGGACCCGCGGGAACGGCGAGGTGACGTGCCGGCCGTCGCCGAACTCCTCGAACAGCTCCGTCATCACCTTCTCGATGACGGCGAAGACGTCCTCCTGCTCGACGAAGCTCATCTCCATGTCGAGCTGGTAGAACTCGCCGGGCGAGCGGTCGGCGCGGGCGTCCTCGTCGCGGAAGCAGGGCGCGATCTGGAAGTAGCGGTCGAACCCGGCCATCATCAGCAGTTGCTTGAACTGCTGCGGGGCCTGCGGCAGCGCGTAGAACGTGCCGGGGTGCAGCCGGGAGGGGACCAGGAAGTCGCGGGCGCCCTCGGGGGAGGTGGCCGAGAGGATCGGGGTCGTCAGCTCGTTGAAGCCGAGGGCCGTCATCTTCTGCCGGATGGCCGTGACGACGGCGGTACGCAGCATGATGTTGCGGTGCATGCGCTCGCGGCGCAGGTCGAGGAAGCGGTATTCGAGCCGGCGCTCCTCGCCGACGCCGTCCTCGGCGTTGATCGTGAACGGGATCTGCCCGGCGGCGCCGAGCACCTCCACGTCGCCGACCTCGATCTCGATCTCGCCGGTGGGCAGCTCGGGGTTGACGTTGTCGGCGCCGCGGGAGACGACCTTGCCGTCGATCCGTACGACGGTCTCCTTGGTGAGGTGCGCCAGCGCCTCGTTCGCGGGGGTGCCGGGGCGGGCGACGAGCTGGACGATGCCGTAGTGGTCGCGCAGATCGATGAAGAGGATGCCGCCCAGGTCGCGCCTATTGTGCAGCCAGCCGGACAGCCGGACGTCGCTGCCGACGTCGCTCGCGCGCAGCTCACCACAGGTGTGGGACCGGTACCGGTGCATCATCCATCCAGTTCGTCGGACTCGTCGTCTTCGGCTTGCCGTCGCCCGCGGCCGGGTGGCGCCGGGGGCCGGGAGGGCGCCCGTTCGGCCAGGAGAGTGTTCAGCCCGCCAAGACTACCGTCCCCGTCTTCCCCGGCCGCACGCGGTCAATCACCTTAAAATAGGGCAATGCGCACCGAGGAGGTCCTGGCTGCCGTCGGCACCGGGGTGTGGAGCTGGGACGCCGCCTCCGGCACCGTGACCATGGACGCCGAGGCCGCCCGGCTCGTCGGGCTGCCCGAGCGGCCGACGGAGACGACGGCGGCCGACCTCCGGGGCCGCTGCCACGGGGTGGACTACGTCGAGCTGGCCGGGGCGATGGACCTGGCCCGCACGGAAGGCACCGTGGCGGAGGCGCGGCTGCGGATCGTGGACGAGCGGGGGACGGTGCTGCGGGTCGTACGGACCAGGATGCGGCCGTTCCGCGACGGCGAGCCGGCGGAGGGGGGACACGGTACGGACCGGGCGCCGGGCGCCGGTCCTGACGCGGGTACGGGCGGCGGCACGGCCCCGGCTCCGGGGAGCGGCACCGCCACCGGACCCGCCCCCACCGGCCCCGCCGCGGCGGCCGACTCCGGCGACGTGGTCATGTCCGGCATCGTGCAGGAGGTCGTCGAGCCTCCCCCGGAGCGCTCCGCACCTGAGCGGTATCCCCAGCCCGGCGCCAGCGCCGGCACCTCCCCGCCGTCGCCGCTGACCAGCGACTGGCGGCTCTCCCGCGAGGCGTTCCTGCTCGACGCGGGGCGGGCGCTGGCCGAGTCCCGCGGCACCGACCAGGTGCTGCGCGTCGCCGCGTCCCTGTCGATGCCCGGCTTCTCGCCCGACGGCATGGCCGTCTTCGGTGTCGAGGGCAACCACCTCAAGGTCATCGGCCAGCACGGCTACCGCCCCGAGGACGAGGAACCCTTCCACGACATCCCCCTCGACTCCGACTACCCCGGCTCCGTCGCCGTCCGCACCGGCCGCGCCATCTACATCGCCGGCCGCGAGGAGTACCGCCGCCGCTTCCCCGAGGCGTGGCGGCTCGCCGGCCGGCTGGGCCGGCGCTCGTGGGCGTACGTACCGCTGATCGTGGCCGGCCGCGTCATCGGCGTGTGGCTGGCGGCCTTCTCCCACCCCGCGCCCTTCACGCCCGACGAGCGCTCGGTGCTCACCACCGTCGCCCGCATGCTCGCGCAGGCACTCTCACGGGCGCACGTGCACGAATCCGAACGCGAGCTGTCCGCCGGGCTGCAGCGCAGCCTGATGCCGGAGGAGGTGCCGCCGACGCCGGGCATGACCGTCGCCGCGCGCTACGTGCCGACCGGCGGCGGTCTGGAGATCGGCGGCGACTGGTACGACGTGATCACCCTGCCGTCCGGCAAGACGGCCGTGGTCATCGGCGACGTGCAGGGCCACGACGTGCGCGCCGCCGGGCTGATGAGCCAGTTGCGCATCGCCATCCGCGCGTACGCCTCGGAGGGCCACCACCCCGACGCCGTACTCACCCGCGCCTCGCACTTCCTCACCCAGCTCAACCAGCGGGAGGGCCTCGAAGGCGACTCCCCGCCCGACGACGCCGACCCCCGCTTCGCCACCTGCCTCTACATCAAGGCCGACCCGGCCACCGGCACCCTCCACATCGCCCGCGCCGGCCACCTCGACCCGGCCATGGGTATCGGCGACGGCACCCTCCTCGTCCGCCCCACCGAGGGCGGCCTGCCCCTGGGCGTCGTCGAGGACCCGGACTACCCCGTCACCCGGCTGGTCATGGAGCCGGGCGAGCTGATGATGCTGTGCAGCGACGGGCTCATCGAGACCGGCGGCCACGACCTGGAGACCGGCCGCGACCGGCTGCGCCGGGCCTTCGCCGGGCACGTCGGGGACGATCTGGAGACGCTGGCGGACGCGCTCATCGACGCCGTCAGCGGCCCCGGCTCCCACGCCACCCCCGGCCCGCACGCGGAGCGCCGGGAGGACGACATCGCGCTCGTCCTCCTCCGCCGCGACCTGCCGCCGGCCGAAGGCGAACCGGGCGCCGCGCCCACCGGCCGCCACATGCACCTCACCGTCCCCCAGGCGGAGCAGCAGCGCACCGCGGACGCCCGCCACGAACTGCGCGCGATGCTCTTCGACTGGTCCGCCCCCGCGCAGGTCGACTCCGCGGAACTGGTCCTCTCCGAACTCATCGCCAACGTCCTGCTGCACACCGACAGCGACGCCGACATCAGCGCCGACGTCGACGGCCCCCGCGGCAACCGCACCCTCCGCGTCACCGTCTCCGACGCCGACACCGGCCTCCCCCACCTCCGCCACCCGGGCGAGATGTCCTCCTCGGGCCGCGGTCTCTTCCTGCTCCAGGAGCTGTCGGGCGAGTGGGGCACGGAGCCCAGGGGCGACGGCAAGGAGATCTGGTGCGAGTTCCACGAGGAGGACTGACCGACCGGGGTTCTCGAACCGGGGCGGGGCGTCGCACAGGGCCTGGTAGTCCGAGGGGAGCTTCGTACGCAGCTCCCCTTCGGCCCGCGTCCGGTCCATCCCGCGCCCGCGGGGATCGGCGCCCATGGCGTCCAGCAGCCTCTGCATCCACCCGCGCGCATCCTCCCGATGCCCGGCGGGCTCCGGCAAGGGGCGGCCGTTACGCGTCCGCGGGGATCGTGCCGAGGCGGCCGGATCTGAAGTCTTCGAAGGCTTGGGCCAGTTCGACGTGGGTGTTCATCACGAACGGGCCGTACTGCTTCATCGGCTCCCTGATCGGCAGCCCGCCCAGCAGGACGACCTCGAAGGTCTCGCTCCGGGAGTCCTGCGTGGCGTCCGCGCGGATCGTCAGGGACTCGCCGTGGCCGAAGAGCACCGCCTGGCCCCTGGCGAAGGGGCGGGACTCCGGGCCCGCGGTGCCGCTGCCGGCGAGGGCGTAGGCGAGGGCGTTGAAGTCCGCGCGCCAGGGGAGGGTCACCGATGCGCCGGGGCTGACGGTGGCGTGGATCAGGGTGATGGGGGTGTGCGTCGCGCCCGGGCCCGCGTGGCCCGCGAGGTCGCCGGCGATCAGGCGGAGCAGCGCGCCGCCGTCCTCGGAGGCGAGGAGCTTGACGTTCCGGCCGCGGAGGTCCTGGTACTTCGGCGGGATCATCTTGTCCGCGCGCGGCAGGTTCACCCACAGTTGCAGCCCGTGGAAGAGGCCGCCGCTGACGACCAGCTCCTCCGGCGGGGTCTCGATGTGCAGGAGCCCGCTGCCGGCGGTCATCCACTGGGTGTCGCCGTCCGTGATGACTCCGCCGCCGCCGTGGGAGTCCCGGTGCACGAGCGTGCCGTCGATGATGTACGTCACGGTCTCGAAGCCGCGGTGCGGGTGCCAGGGGGTCCCCTTCGGCTCTCCCGCCCCGTAGTCGACCTCACCCATGTGATCCAACATGATGAACGGATCGAGACGGGCGTAGTCGATGCCGGCGAACGCGCGGCGGACCGGGAAGCCCTCGCCCTCGTAGCCCTGCGGCGCGGTGCTGACGGTGTGTACCGCGCGGGCCTCGGCGGTGGGCGGGGGCGGGGAGACCCGGGGGAGGAGCAGCGGGTTGTCGGTCGTGACTGCAGGCATGGGGTCTCCTCGGTTGGTCCGCCCTCAGGTGGTTGAGGGTTAAACGACCTCCGGGAGCCTTCTCATTCCCCGTTCAGCCGTACATCCGGCGCATCGCGAAGTCGACCATCTCCTCGACCGCCTTCGCGTCCACGACCATCCGGTGGTCGCCCTCGATGTCGAGCACGAAGCCGTACCCCGTGGGCAGCAGGTCGATGACCTCCGCGCCGGTGACCGTGAAGTACTTCGACTCCCGGCCCGCGTAGCGCCGCAGCTCCTTCAGCGAGCTGAAGAGCGGGATCACCGGCTGCTGGGTGTTGTGCAGGGCGAGGAAGCCGGGGTTGTCGCCGCGGGGGCAGTAGATCTTGGAGGTGGCGAAGATCTGCTGGAAGTCCTCGGAGCCGATGGCCCCGCCGGTGAACGCCTTGACCGCGTCCGCGAGCGACGGCGGGGCGGGCTGGGACGGCTCGGGGTAGAGGGGCTGCTCGGCGTAGCCGGGGGCGGGCTGGTCGTACGGCCCGGGGGGCGCGGCGTACTGGTGCCCCTGCGGGTGGCCCGGCGGGGGTGCCTGGGGGTGGCCCGGCGGAGCGCCGTAACCGGCGGACTGGTCGTAGCCGTACATGCATTCAAGCCTAGCCGCGCCGCGGGCAAACGGGTGGGGACTCCGCCAGCCGGAGGGATGTGACAAGACGAGGGTTGCGTTTTATTACTGACGGGTAGCATCATGGGAGGTCGCTGATCCCTTATGCCTGATACGGAGCCTGCGCATGGGCCACTACAAGTCGAACCTCCGGGACATCGAGTTCAACCTCTTCGAGGTGCTGGGCCGCGGCGACGTCTACGGCACGGGCCCCTTCGAGGACATGGACACCGAGACCGCGCGGAGCGTGCTCACGGAGATCGCCCGGCTGGCCGAGAACGACCTGGCCGAGTCCTTCGCCGACGGCGACCGCAACCCGCCCGTCTTCGACCCGGAGACCGGCACCGCCCCCGTCCCGGCGGCCTTCCGGAAGTCGTACGAGACCTACATGGACGCCGAGTGGTGGCGCCTGGGCCTGCCCGAGGAGATCGGCGGCACGGCGACACCCTCGTCGCTGATCTGGGCGTACGCCGAGATGGTGCTCGGCGCGAACCCGGCCGTGTGGATGTACGCCTCGGGTCCCGCCTTCGCCGGCGTGCTCTACGACGAGGGCACCGAGGAGCAGCGGAAGGCCGCGCGGCTGATGGTCGAGCGGCGCTGGGGCTCGACGATGGTGCTGACCGAGCCGGACGCCGGCTCCGACGTGGGGGCCGGGCGCGCGAAGGCACTGGAGCAGCCCGACGGCACCTGGCACATCGAGGGCGTCAAGCGCTTCATCACCTCCGGCGAGCACGACATGTCGGAGAACATCGTGCACTTCGTGCTGGCCCGCCCGGAGGGTGCCGGACCCGGCACGAAGGGGCTGAGCCTGTTCGTCGTGCCCAAGTACGACTTCGACTGGGAGACCGGCGAGCTGGGCGAGCGCAACGGCGTCTACGCCACCAACGTCGAGCACAAGATGGGCCTGAAGGTCTCCAACACCTGCGAGCTGACCTTCGGTGACCGGCACCCGGCGAAGGGCTGGCTGCTCGGCGGCAAGCACGACGGCATCCGCCAGATGTTCAAGATCATCGAGTTTGCCCGGATGATGGTCGGCACGAAGGCCATCGCCACCCTCTCCACCGGCTACCTCAACGCGCTGGAGTACGCGAAGGAGCGCGTCCAGGGCCCGGACCTGGCGCAGTTCACCGACAAGACCGCGCCCCGCGTGACCATCACGCACCACCCGGACGTGCGCCGCTCGCTGATGGCACAGAAGGCGTACGCCGAGGGCATGCGCGCCCTCGTCCTCTACACCGCCTCCGTGCAGGACACCATCCAGGTCCGGGAGGCCGCCGGCGAGGACACCTCGGCGCAGCACGAGCTGAACGACCTGCTGCTGCCCATCGTCAAGGGGTACGGGTCGGAGAAGTCGTACGAGCAGCTCGCCCAGTCGCTGCAGACCTTCGGCGGCTCGGGCTATCTGCAGGAGTACCCGATCGAGCAGTACATCCGGGACGCGAAGATCGACACGCTCTACGAGGGCACCACCGCCATCCAGGGGCAGGACTACTTCTTCCGGAAGATCGTCCGCAACCAGGGGCAGGCGCTCACCTCGCTCGCCGAGGAGATCAAGAAGTTCCTCGCCGAGGCGGTCGGCGGGGAGCAACTGGCCGCCGCGCGGGACGAGCTGGCCAGGGCCGCGGTGGACCTGGAGGCCATCGTCGGGGTGATGCTGACCGACCTCGCGGCCACCGAGAAGGACGTGAAGTCCATCTACAAGGTGGGGCTCAACACCACCCGCCTGCTGCTGGCCTCCGGCGACGTCGTGATCGGCTACCTGCTGCTCAAGGGCGCCGCGGTGGCCGCGGAGAAGCTGCCGACGGCGGCGGCGAAGGACGTGCCGTTCTACCAGGGGAAGATCGCGGCCGCGACGTTCTTCGCCCGGAACGTGCTGCCGGGCGTCGGCGTACAGCGGTCGCTGGCGGAGAGCATCGACCAGTCGCTGATGGAGCTGGACGAGGCCGCGTTCTGAGGCACGGAACGGGCGGACCCGGGTCCGGATACGGCGCCTCTTGACGACGACGAAGGCGCCGGATCCGGACCCCCCGGAGGGCTCGGAGGGGCGGGGTCAGTCCCGGTAGCCCCAGGCGGCGGCGTACTCCGCCATCTTCGGCGACAGTTCGGCGGCCCCCTCCTCGAAGGAGCGGGCGGCCTGGATCCGGCCGGACTTGATGTTGTCGCTGCGGTCGCCGAGGTTGGGCCGGAGCCGGCCGTGGTCCTGCTCGCCGTACGCCAGCATCGACTCCTCGAACTCCACCTCCAGATACGCGCACACGCCGCGCATGACCCGCTCGGGGTCGGAGGTGAGGTCCTCGTACGTGAGGGTGTGGCCGTCGAGCGCGGTGCGGGCCCGCTCCAGCGGCTCGAAGTACTTCAGCGCGTTCGCCTCGTTCTGGGCGCGGGTGGAGGTATTGGACTTGCGGTTGTCCAGCGAGCTGACGACGCCCTCGGGGTGGCGCAGCAGGAACAGGAACTTCGCCTTCGGCCAGGCGTGCGTCAGCCGCTCCCAGGCCCACACGTTGCCCGGGGTCTTGTCGACGACGATGTCCTTGCCGCTGCGCTCCAGCTCCAGGTGGAGCACGCGGTCCCAGAGCACGTGCTCCAGCTCCACCTTGTCCAGGCCCAGTTCGAGCATGGACTGGTCGGAGAAGCCGGGGGTCAGCTCCACGCCGAGGGTGCGCAGGTGCAGTTCGTGCGGGGCGCGTATCCGGGAGTGGCTGTTGAGCAGCATGCGCAGCAGGGTGGAGCCGGAGCGCACCGGGGCGAGGACGAAGACCGGCGCCTCGACCTGCCGGGGCATCGCGTCCACCCCGTAGTCCATCGCGACCGTCTTCTTCGGCGGGCGCGGGCCCTTCGGCTTGGCCTTCTCCGGCGTCTTCTGCGGCGTCGCGGCCTCGGGCGCCACCTGGGCCGCAGGGGCCGCCGGGACCGCCTCCGCGTCCGGACCGGTCAACTGCCGCGGCGGCCGGAGCGCCTCGCCCAGCAGCCTCGCTCTGCGCTTGATGCCCGTGTTCACGACTCCCATGGCGCCTCTGCCACCCTTCCTCACACCGTGCCCTGCCCGTCACTCCCCCCGCGCGGACGGCCGGTGCCTCATTGGCAACAGGCGACGCGCACCCGGAAGAACGTAGGACAACGATTCGGCAAAGGCAATGGCTCGATTCCGCTTCTCACCCACGTCTTAGGCTTTGCCCATGACGTCTGCTCCCCCGCCCCGGTTCGACCGCAGCCACACCGACGACCTCGCCGGTTACCTCACCGCCTCCCCCACGCCGTACCACGCCGTGGCCGAGGCCGCCCGGCGGCTGGAAAAGGCCGGGTTCACCCAGCTCCGGGAGACCGACGCCTGGGACGCGACGGCCGGCGGCCGCTACGTGCTGCGCGGCGGCGCGCTCATCGCCTGGTACGTGCCGGAGGGCAGCGCCCCCGAGACGCCGTTCCACATCGTCGGCGCCCACACGGACTCGCCCAACCTGCGGGTCAAGCCGGTGCCGGACACCGGCGGGCACGGGTGGCGGCAGATCGCGGTGGAGGTCTACGGCGGGCCGCTGCTCAACAGTTGGCTGGACCGGGACCTGGGTCTCGCGGGCCGGCTGACGCTGCGCCCGGGCGCGACGCACGCGGGCGCGGGCGGCGGGGGCGGCGCAGGCCGCGGGCCGGGCGGTGCCCAGGTGCCGGGCGGTGCCCAGGTGCGGCTGGTCAACGTCGACCGGCCGCTGCTGCGCGTACCGCAGCTCGCCATCCACCTCGACCGGGGCGTGGTCACCGAGGGCCTCAAGCTCGACAAGCAGCGCCACTCGACGCCGATCTGGGGCCTGGGCCCCGTACACGAGGGCGACCTCATCGAGTTCCTGGCCGCGGAGGCCGGGGTGGCGCCGGGCGACGTCATCGGCTGGGACCTGATGGTCCACAGCGTCGAACCGCCGGCCTACCTCGGCCGCGACCGCGAACTGCTCGCGGGCCCGCGCATGGACAACCTCCTCTCCGTACACGCCGGCGTCACCGCCCTCGCCGCCGCGGCGACGGCCGGCACCCCGCCGACGACGATCCCCGTGCTGGCCGCCTTCGACCACGAGGAGACCGGCAGCCAGTCCGACACCGGCGCGGAGGGCCCCCTCCTCGGCACCGTCCTGCGCCGCACCGTCGCCGCCCGCGGCGGCTCGTACGACGACACCGCCCGCGCCCTCGCCGGCTCCGTCTGCCTCTCCTCCGACACGGGCCACGCCGTGCACCCCAACTACCCCGAGCGCCACGAGCCGGGCCACCACCCGATGCCGAACGGCGGCCCGATCCTCAAGGTCAACGTCAACCAGCGCTACGCCACGGACGGCGCCGGCCGCGGGATCCTCGCCACCGCCTGCGAACGGGCCGGGGTGCCGTGGCAGACGTTCGTCTCCAACAACGCGATGCCCTGCGGCACGACCATCGGCCCCATCACGGCGGCCCGCCACGGGATCACGACCGTGGACATCGGGGTGGCCATCCTCTCGATGCACTCGGCGCGGGAGCTGTGCGGCGCGGAGGACCCGCACCTGCTGGCCGGCGCGCTGGCGGCGTTCCTGACGGAGTGACGCAGGGTGTTACGCGTACGGCTTGATGGCCACCGTGGCGTCGAGTCCGAGCGAGTTCTCCCCCGCCGGGGCCGGCAGGTCCAGCACCCGGTCCAGGATCCGGCCGCCCAGCCGTCCGCAGCCCTCGGTGCGCGGCACGCTGAACTCCGTGTCCGCGGCGGCGAAGGAGACCATCAGCGGGTCCTTGGATATCACCTCCGTGGGGCGGGTGTCCTTCAGTACGAGATGGATCGGCTCCGTGGCCGCCGCGCCTATGGAGCAGCCCTTCGGGAGCGCCGGTCCGCCGACCGCGAGGGTCAGGTCCAGCTCGCCGCGGCGTACCTCGTCGGCTTCGAAGTCGCTGTAGCCCCCGTACCGTGGCGTGAGCGTCAGCGGCGTCCCCCCGACCCGGATCGGCTCGGCGGTCATCCCGCCGAAAACCTGCGCATACGCGCCGTCGACCCGGCCCTCCGCGAACGTCAGCGTCATCGGCCGGCTGATGGGCTCGTCCACGCCGCCGACCCGCAGCCGCCCCGTCGCGTGCATCACCTCGCAACGCCAGGTCCCGGGATCGGCGCCGGCGGGCAGCTCGTCCGCCGCCGGGCAGGCGCCGAAGTCGAACTCGGCCCCGGGCGGCCCGGCTTCCGCGGCGGCGGGGGCGGCGGAGGCGGGGGCGGCGCCGGTGGCGAGGGCGGCGAGCAGGGCGGTGAGCGCGGTGGCCGCGAGGCGGGCGGCGCCCGTTCCGTACGACCGGCGGTTCCAGTTCTTCGTCATGGCGGCAGCATTACAGAGATTTCTCTGCAAAGAAAGCTCTGCAGAGGAACCTGTGGATAAACTGCGGCCCATGACGGACGAGCGGCGCAAGGTCAGCAGCCCGGATGCGCTCAAGGCGCTCGCGCACCCGCTGCGGCTGCGTATCCTGCGCCACCTCTCGGTGCACGGCCCGGCGACGTCGACGACGCTGGCGGGGGCGCTGGACGAGAACACCGGGACGCTCAGCTACCACCTGCGCATGCTGGAGCGCGGCGGCCTCATCGAGGACATCCCGGAGCGGTCGGCGGGCCGCGAGCGCTGGTGGCGCGGCGTGCCGGGGCTGGACATCCGGCGCCCGCCGATGGACGACGTGACGGCGGGGGAGCGGGCGGTCATCGCGGAACTGGACCGACTCCGCGGGGCGGAGGACCTGGAGCTGGCCCGGCGGTTCGCGGCGGGGCAGGGGGGAGAGGGCGAGGAGCCGGAGGAGGGCTGGCTGCGGGGGTCACGCGGGCTGAGTCATCTGACGAAGGAGCAGTTGGACGCCTTCCACGACGACTACCTGCAACTCCTGGCCAAATACCGCCACACCCCCGAGGACGCCGCCCCGGGAGCGCGGCCCGTCCACCTGCGATGGTTCGGCATCCCGGCGGACTAGGCGGCGGGCTCCTCGGGCAGGCGGTCGGCGAGGACCTGGAGGCCGGCGGCGAGAGTGGCGAAGCCGGTGCGCATCTCCGCAAAGCCTTCGCGCATCTCTCGGACGTGCTCCAACTGCGTCTCGCGCAAAGCCTGCATCGTCTGCCGGTGCGCCCGCATTTCGAGCTTCAGATCCGCCACGTCCCGGTCGTTTATGGCGACCATCGCGTGGGTCTGCGACATCTGGTCGTGGACAGCGTCCACGCGGGCCTCCAGGGTCTCCACACGGCGACGAAGCTCGTCGGACTCACTCATACGGCCTAGCGTATCTGGCCTGCACCGATGCAGGCTCGTTTCTCCACTAAGCGTCTTCCTCTTCCTTTTCCTCCCCCTCGTCCAGCCCCGCCAGGATCAGCGGCAGTCGCCGCACTCCCGAGTCCGTGAGGCGGATCGGGACGCCCCAGTCCTGTTGGTGTACGTGGCACGCCGGGTACTCCACCGACGGGTCGTCGTCGCAGCTTGCCGCCATCGCCGAGACGTGCAGGACGCCCTCCCCCGGGCCGTCCGCCGACAGGATCACCTCGCGGGTCAGGTCCGTGCCCTGGCCCTCGCCGCCCGCCAGCAGCGACGGTGGGGTGGCGCTCACCAGGAGGCGGGTGGCGGGGCCGTAGCGGGTGTCGAGTTTCTGGCCAGGCGGGGGGCGGAAGACGACGTCCAGCGACAGGGTGCCCGGGGCCACGTCCGTCGCCGCGCGCTGCGTGCGGTGGGCGACCGGGGGCACGCGGACCGCCTCGTCCGGGAGCCGGAGGCGGGTCAGGCGGTGCCGGGCGGATTCGACGACCACGATCTCCTCGCCGTCCACCACCGCGTCCGACGGCTCCCGCAGGTCCGTCGCCAGGGTGGTCACGGTGCCGGTGGCCGGGTCGTAGCGGCGCAGGGCGTGGTTGTACGTGTCCGAGACCGCCACCGAGCCGTCCGGCAGCGCCGTGACGCCCAGCGGGTGCTGGAGCAGCGCCTCGCCGCCCGGCCCGTCGCGGTGGCCGAAGTCGAAGAGCCCGGTGCCGACCGCCGTGTGCACCCGGGCCCGCTGCCCCGGCCCGCCGCCCGGCTCCAGCCAGCGCAGCGCCGACGTCTCGGAGTCCGCGATCCACAGCCGCCCGTCCGCCGCCGCCAGTCCCGACGGCTGCGCGAACCACGCCTCCTCCGCGGGCCCGTCGAGCAGCCCCTCGTTCGTCGTGCCGGCCGCCGGCCGCACGGTGTCCGTCTCCGGGTCGTACGTCCACAGTTGGTGGACCCCCGCCATCGCGATCCACAGCCGGCCGTCGAACCACGCCACGTCCCACGGCGACGACAGGTCGACCTCGCGCCCCCGCCCCGACGCCGGCGAGCCCTGCCACCACTGCCGCCCGGTCCCCGCCAGCGTCGTCACAGAGCCGGTACCGAGGTCGACGGCCCTGACCGTGTGGTTCACGGTGTCCGCCACCGCCACCGCACCGGACGGCAGCAGCGCCAGCCCCTGCGGCTCGTTGAAGCGCGGCGCGGCCCCGTCCGCGTACCCCCGCTCCCCGCTCCCGACCGCCCGCACCACCGTCTCGCCGTCCGGCTCCAGCTCCACCAGCCGGTGCCGCGTCGTGTCCGAGACGAGCAGGTTGCCCGACGGCAGCCGCAGCGCCTTCCCGGGGAACCGCAGATGCGTCGCCACCGGCTCCGGCGGCACTCCCCCAGCTACCGCCGGGGGTGCCCCCAGACCGTCCCCGCGCCGCAGCGTGCCCTTCGCCGCGTGCTCCCCCTCCAGCTCCGCGACCAGCCGCTCGATGGCGTGTACGTGTCCCTCCCCGGCGTGCTGTGCGACGACGTACCCCTCCGGGTCGATCACCACCAGCGTCGGCCACGCCCGTACGGCGTACTGCTTCCACGTCGCCAGCTCCGGGTCGTCCAGCACCGGGTGGTGCACCCCGTAGCGCTCGACGGCGTCCACGACCGCCGCGTGCTCCGCCTCGTGCACGAACTTCGGCGAGTGCACGCCGACGACGACCACCGTGTCCCGGTGCTTCTCCTCCAGCTCGCGCAGCTCGTCCAGGACGTGCAGGCAGTTGATGCAGCAGAAGGTCCAGAAGTCCAGGATCACGATGCGGCCGCGCAGCGCGGCGAGGCTCAGCTCCACCCCGCCGGTGTTCAGCCAGCCGCCGCTGCCGGCCGGCTCGGGAGCCCGCACCCGGGCACGTTTCGCCATAAGCAGAGCCAACCACAGCCCTGACGCACCCATTCCCCGCCAGGCACGTCAGTCCCGGCAGCCCCGGCGCTACGGCCGCCCCAGCACCCGGTCGCGCAGCGCGGGGAACTCCTCCCGGGTCCGCGCCACCCGCGCCGGATCCAGCTCCGCCCGCAGGACTTCCTCCCCTTCGCCCGCCTCGGCCAGGATCTCGCCCCACGGGTCCACGATCATGCTGTGCCCCGCCTGCGCCACTCCGCCCGTCGTCCCCGCCGTGCTGCAGGCCAGGACGTACGCCTGGTTCTCCACCGCCCGCGCCTGCGCCAGCAGCCGCCAGTGCGCGCGGCGCTGCGCCGGCCAGCCCGCCGGGATGACGAGAGTCTGCGCGCCCTTGTCGGTCAGGGCCCGGAACAGCTCGGGGAAGCGCAGGTCGTAGCAGGTGGCGAGGCCCACGACGGTGCCGGGGAGGTCCGCGGTCACGACCTCGTCGCCCGCGCCCATCAGGACCGCCTCGCCGCGGTCGAAGCCGAAGCGGTGGATCTTGCGGTACGTACCCGCCCGCTCGCCGTCGGGGGCGTAGAGGAGGCTCGTGTTGAACAGCGTCCCCGCCGCGTCCCGCTCCACGATCGACCCCGCGTGCAGCCACACGCCCGCGTCCCTGGCCGCCGCCGCCATCGCCGCCGCCGTGGGCCCGTCGAGGGTCTCCGCCGCGGCCGCGAAGTCGTCGAACGCGAACGCGCCCACGTGCCACAGCTCCGGCAGCACCACCAGCCCGGAGCCCTCCTCGGCACGTACGAGCGCCGCCGCGCGGGCCCGTCGGCTCTCCACGGTTTCATCCGGATCCACCCGGAACTGGATCAGAGAAGCGCGCACCTTACCACCACCTCGAAGGCCAAGTCGTGTGCCTCACCGCATAATCGTCGCCCGAAAGCACTGCCGGGGCACCCGTGCGCAGCGTAACTTAGGGCCTGCCGTGCATCTCGCGAACGATCCCGTAAGGGGTAGTGTGACCGTCCACTCCAGCCTCCAGCCGTCCATCGATGCCTGGGCCCATTCGGCCGAGGCCATTTCCGAACTCGTGGCACCGCTCTCCGAGGGGGAGTGGAGCGGTCGAAGCGGCCTGCCGGGGTGGTCCGTACGGGATGTCGTCTCCCACATCATCGGCGCCGAGTGCGAGGCACTCGGCGACCCCCGGCCGATCCACAACCTGCCGGCCGACCTCATGCACATCACGAGCGAGAAGGCGCGCTACGTCGAGGTGCAGGTGGACACCCGCCGCCACCACACCGCGCCGGAGATGACCGCCGACCTCGAATACACGCTGATCCGCCGCCGGCGCCAGCTCCGCGGCGAGAAGCGCGCGCTGGAGGCCAAGATGCGCGGGGCGTTCGGCAGCGAGATGACGCTCGCGGAGCTGACGCACTACCGCGCCTTCGACATATGGGTGCACGAGCAGGACATCCGCCGCGCGCTGGGCCGGCCGGGGAACATCGACTCGCCCGGCGCGCACCTCGTGCGCGACGAGCTGCTGGTGCGGCTGCCGAAGGTGGTGGCCGAGGACGCGGCGGCGCGGCCGGGGTCGATCGTGGTCGTGGACGTGACGGGCCCGGTGGAGTTCATGCGGACGGTACGGGTCGGGGAGGACGGCCGCGGCTCCATCGACGGCAGCGTCTCGCTCGGGCCGACGGTGACGCTGACGACGGACTGGGAGACGTACCTGTGGCTGGCGACGGGCCGGCTGCGGGCGGCCGCGGTGGCGGACCGGGTGAAGACCGAGGGCGATCCGCAACTGGCGGAGGCGGTCCTGCGGCACTTCACGGTGACGGACTGAGGGTGCGCACGGCGGCCTGACCGCGCCCGTACGACGGCCTGACGGTCCGTACGACAGAACGCGACGCCGCCCGTGGGACGCCGCCCGCGGTCGCCCGTACGGGTCCGGGTGGCGCTGCCTCCTCACCCGTAAGGGGGCAGCCCTCATCCGACCGGCACAGCCCGGCGGGCGCCCCGCGCCCGGCCACCCCAGGCTGATCATGTGAGCATCAGCCAGGAACAGCTTCTCCGTTGCAGCGTCGCCGTCGACGTCGGGGCCACCCGTACCCGCGTCTACCTCAGGGGCATCGGCCTCGTCGTGGACGAGCCGAGCGCGGTCGCCCTCAACTCCCACACCGGCGCCCTGGTGGCCGTCGGCGGGCAGGCCGAGGCGATGACCGGCCGTACCCCCGACCACATCCAGGTCGTGCGGCCCGTGGGGCCGAACGGCATCACCGACATCGAGATGGCCCAGCGCATGCTGCGCCACCTCATCCACGCCAAGGTCCGCAGATCCTGGCGCTTCCACCCCTCGCTACGGGCCGCGGCGTGCACCCCGCACGACGCCGAGCCGCTGACGCAGCGGGCGATGATCGACACGCTGGCGGGGCTGGGCGCCAAGCGGGTCATCCTCGTCGACACCCTCATCGCCACGGCGGTGGGCTGCGGGCTGCCGGTGGCGGCGGCGGAGGGCACGCTGATCGTGGTGTGCGGTGCGGCGATGACGCAGATCGCCGTGCTGTCGCTGGGCAACGTGGTCGCCGCGGAGAAGGTGCCGGTGGGCGGGCAGGCGGTGGACCGGGCGCTGGTGGAGCACCTGCGCATCAACCACGAGGTGATGCTGCGCAGCCACACCGTCAGCCAGGTGCACCACGACCTCTCGCTCGCCGGCGCGCAGGGCGCGGCGACGCTGGAGGTACTCGGCCGCGACGTGGTCTCCGGCCGCCCGCGTACGGTGCAGGTCGACCCGACGGCGGTGGGGCAGGCGGCGGGAGTGCCGATGCTCGCGGTGCTGGACGGGATCCGCTCGGTGCTGCGCCGCTGCCCGCCGGACCTGGTGGCCGACATCGGGGACCACGGGATCGTGCTGGCGGGCGAGAGCGCGACGATGCCGGGCCTGGAGTCGATGCTGCGTACGTCGGTGGGGCTGCCGGTGCGCATCGCGGAACGCCCCGACGTGGCGGCGGTGGTGGGCCTCGGCTCCATGATCGAGAACGGCGCCCCGCCGGAGGCCATCCCCGACGCGACCTCGGGCCCCGCGGGCTTCCACGAGCCCACCCCGACGGCCAACCCGGCCCCGCAGCCCAACCAGACCCCCGAAGTGGCCACGGAGGTGGCGACGGACTAGCTGTATCGACCTGGAGCGTTGTTTACGCGGTGATCAATACACCTGGGCCGCGGGACCGCCTCAGGCGGGGACGTGGACGGCCGAGACGCGGCTTGCCACCAGGCGTTCGCGTTCGCGGCTTTGGGCCCGGCGGCGCAGGCGCAGGATCTGGGTGGTGCCCAGGATCTGCAGGACGAAGATGCTCGCGAAGGCGATCGAGTAGCGGTCGCCCGTCGCGTCCAGCAGCAGGCCCACCGCCAGCAGCGTGGTGATCGACGCCGTGAAGCCGCCCATGTTGACGATGCCGGACGCCGTGCCCAGCCGCTCCGGCGGGTTCGCCGGGCGGGCGAAGTCGAAGCCGATCATCGACGCGGGCCCGCACGCGCCCAGCACGCAGCACAGGACCACCAGCAGCCAGCCAGGCGCGTGCGCCCCCGGCCAGCTCAGCACCGTGCCCCACACCAGCGCCGTCGCCGCCACTGTGCCCAGCGCCAGCGGCAGCCGGGCCGCGTGGTGCCGGGCGACGAGCTGGCCGTAGACGAGGCCGACCGCCATGTTGGAGAGCACCAGCACCGTCAGCAGTTGGCCCGCCTCCGCGCGGCTCGCGCCCTGTGCCTCGACGAGGAACGGCAGCCCCCACAGCAGCAGGAAGACCATCGCCGGGAACTGGGTGGTGAAGTGCACCCAGAAGCCCAGCCGGGTGCCCGGCTCGCGCCAGGCGCCGGTTATCTGCGCCCGGATGCCGCGGCCGTGGTGGTCCTCGGGGGGCGGGGGTACGTAGTCGCGGGGCTGGTCGCGCAGGAAGAGCAGGACGAGGACGAGCATGACCGCGCCGGCCGCCGCGCTGCCCGCGAAGGTCGGGGTCCAGCCGAACTCCTGGAGCATGCGCGCGAGTACGAGCGTCGAGACCAGGTTGCCCGCCATCCCGACGAGCCCCGCGAGCTGCGCGATCAGCGGCCCGCGGCGCGCGGGGAACCAGCGCGCGCCCAGCCGCAGGATGCTGATGAACGTCATCGCGTCGCCGCAGCCGAGCAGCGCGCGGGAGGCGAGGGCGGTGCCGTACGTGCCGGAGAGCGCGAAGCCGAACTGCCCCGCGGTGTACAGGACGATGCCCATCGCCAGCACCCGGCGGGTGCCGAGCCGGTCGACGAGCAGGCCGACGGGGATCTGCATGCCGGCGTAGACGAGGAGCTGGAGGATGGAGAAGCCCGACAGGGCGGAGGCGCCGACGTCGAAGCGCTCGGCGGCGTCGATGCCGGCGACGCCCAGGCTCGTACGGTACGTGACGGCGACGAAGTAGACGGCGACGCCGAGGCTCCAGACGGCGGCGGCCTGAAGGCCGCCGGGCGGGTCGCCGGGCAGGCCGCGGGCGCCCCCCGCGCGCACGGCGGTCACCGCAGGTCCCCGCGCAACAGGTCCCGTACGGAGGCGACGTGGCCGTGCACCGCGGCGGCGGCGGTGTCCGCGCTGCCGCTGCGCAGCGCCTGGAGGATCTCGGCGTGCTCGGCGAGCGAGCGGCGCATGCGGTCGGGCTGGGCGTTCATGAGCGCGACGCCCATGCGGAGCTGGCGGTCGCGGAGCTGGTCGTAGAGGCGGACGAGGATGGCGTTGCCCGCGTTGCGGACGATCTCGGCATGGAAGCAGCGGTCGGTGACGGACGCGGCGGCGCGGTCGTCGGCCTCGACGTGCCGGCGCTGCTCCTCCAGCAGTTCTTCGAGCTGGGTGAGCAGCGCGGCGGGCGCGGGCACGGACCGGCGGGCGGCATGCTCCTCGACGAGCATCCGGGTCTCGACGACGTCGGCGATCTCCTGCGCGGAGACGGGCAGGACGAACGCGCCCTTCTTCGGGTACAGCTCCAGCAGCCCCTCGGCCTGCAGCCGCAGCAGCGCCTCGCGCACGGGCGTGCGGGAGACGCCGACGGCGTCGGCCAGCTCGCCCTCGGTGAGCATCGTGCCGCCTTCGTAACGCCGTTCCAGCACGCCTTGTTTGACGTGGGCGTAGACGCGGTCGGCGGCGGGCGCGGGCTTGGCGGGGGCGGCGGAGGGCGGGGACATGCGCACAGCATAGATACAACACGTATGCGTACGCCGTTGCCGTCCGCGATACGGACAGGAGTTCACGGGTACGCACGCACGCCAACGCCCCCGGCACCCCTGCTGAAGGGGGCCGGGGGCGTACGCCTGCCGCGGGTCAGCCCCAGGTGAGCAGCCGCTTCGGCCGCTCCAGGACCGCCGCGACGTCCGCGAGCACCTTCGAGCCCAACTCCCCGTCGACCAGCCGGTGGTCGAAGGAGAGCGCGAGCGTCGTCACGTGCCGCGGCTTGACCTTGCCCTTGTGCACCCACGGCTGCAGCCTGATCGCGCCGAAGGCGAGGATCGCCGGCTCGCCGGGGTTGAGGATCGGCGTGCCGGTGTCGATGCCGAAGACGCCGACGTTGGTGATGGTCACCGAGCCGTTCTGCATCGCCTCCGGCGTCGTCCTGCCCTCGCGGGCGGTGGCCACCAGCCCGGCCAGCTCGGTGGCCAGCTCGGGGAGCGATCTGGCGTGCGCGTCCTTGATGTTCGGCACGATCAGACCGCGGGGGGTGGCCGCGGCGATGCCGAGGTTCACGTAGTGCCTGCGGACGATCTCCTGACGGTCCTCGTCCCAGGCGGAGTTGACCTCGGGGTTGCGCCGGATCGCCAGCAGCAGGGCCTTGACGACGATCAGCAGCGGGTTGATCCGCAGCCCGGCGAGATCGGGGTCCTCCTTCAACTCCCGTACGAGCTTCATCGTGCGGGTGACGTCGACGGTGACGAACTCCGTGACGTGCGGCGCGGTGAAGGCGCTGGCGACCATCGCCTGGGCGGTGGCCTTGCGGACGCCCTTGATGGGGATCCGGGTCTCGCGGGCGGTGGCCGCAGGTTCGGCGGCGGGGGCCGGACGGGCGGCCGGCTCGGCGGCCGGTACGGGCCGCGCGGGCGCGGCCGGTGCCGGGGCCGCGGCGGCGTGGACGTCGTCGCGGGTGATGACGCCGCCGTCGCCGGTGGGCACGACGGCGGCGAGGTCGACACCGAGGTCCTTGGCGAGCTTGCGCACGGGCGGCTTGGCGAGCACGGGGCCGCCTGCCGCGGGCGCGGCGGGTGCCGCGGCGGCGGGGGCGCCGGCGGACGCCGGTGCGCCCGGTTCCGTAGCGGAGACGCGTGCTTCGGGTACGTCCGGCGCCGGCGGCGCTGCCTCCCGGCCGTTCAGCTCGGCCTGGATCGCCGCGGACGCCACTGCCGTCTCGGCGCCGGGCTGCGCCTTGCGCGGCCGGCGCTTCGTCGAACTCTGCGCCACGCCGTAGCCGACGAGCACCGGCTCCCGCTTGGGGGCGGCGCCGGGGGTCTCACCGCCCTCCGGCGCGGCCGAGTCGGCGGGTACCGCCTCCGCTCCGGCCGCGGGTTCCCCGGGTTCGGGGGCCGCCCCCGGTTCCGTGTCGACGGCGATGATCGGCGTACCGACGTCGACCGTGTCGCCCTCGGCGAAGCGGATCTCCTGCACCACCCCGTCGTACGGGATCGGCAGCTCGACGGCCGCCTTCGCCGTCTCCACCTCGCACACGACCATGCCGTCGTGCACGGCGTCGCCAGGCCGGACGTACCACTTGAGGATCTCCGCCTCGGTCAGGCCCTCGCCCACGTCGGGCAGCCTGAACTCGCGGAGGCGCGCGGTGTTGCTCATGGTCACGGACACGCTCCCTGTTCAGTACGCAAGCGCGCGGTCGACGGCATCGAGCACGCGGTCCAGGTTGGGGAGGTACTCCTCCTCCAGCCTCGCCGGCGGGTACGGCGCGTGGAAGCCGCCGACGCGCAGCACCGGGGCCTCCAGATGGTAGAAGCACCGCTCCGTGATGCGTGCGGCGATCTCCCCGCCGGAGCCGTAGAACACCGGGGCCTCGTGCACGACGACCAGCCTGCCGGTCTTCTCCACCGAGCGCTGCAGGGTGTCGAAGTCGATAGGCGACATCGACCGCAGGTCCACGACCTCCAGCGACGTGCCCTCCGCCGCCGCCGCGGAAGCGACCTCCAGACACGTCTTCACCATCGGCCCGTACGCGGCGAGCGTGAGGTCCGTGCCCTCCCGGGCGACCCGCGCCTCGTGCAGCGGACCGGGGATCGCGGCGGTGTTGACCTCGCCCTTGTCCCAGTAGCGCCGCTTGGGCTCGAAGAAGATCACCGGGTCGTCGCTGTGGATGGCCTGCTGGAGCATCCAGTACGCGTCCGCGGGCGTCGAGGGCGAGACGCACTTCAGCCCCGCCACGTGCGCGAACAGCGCCTCCGGCGACTCGCTGTGGTGCTCGACCGCGCCGATGCCGCCGCCGTAGGGGATCCGGATGACGACCGGCAGCTTGACCGTGCCCAGCGCCCGCGCGTGCATCTTCGCGAGCTGCGTGACGATCTGGTCGTACGCGGGAAAGACGAACCCGTCGAACTGGATCTCCACCACCGGCCGGTAGCCCCGCAGCGCCAGCCCGATCGCGGTGCCGACGATGCCGGACTCGGCCAGCGGCGAGTCGATGACCCGGTCCTCGCCGAAGTCCTTCTGCAGCCCGTCGGTGACGCGGAAGACGCCGCCGAGCTTGCCGACGTCCTCGCCGATGACGAGCACCTTGGCGTCGTCCTCCATGGCCGTGCGCAGCGACGCGGTGATCGCCTTGGCCAGTGCCATCTTCTCGACCGCCATGGTCAGTGCCCCTTCCCAGCGGCGGCGCCCGCCTCGTCCGCGAAGGACGCCTGGTACGCCGCGTACTGCGTCCGCTCCTCGTCCACGAGGGCGTGCCCGTCGGCGTAGATGTTCTCGAACATGGCCATCGGGTCCGGGTCCGCCATGGTCCTGATGGCCTCGCGCACCCGCTTGGCCAGCGCGTCGCTCTCCTCGTCCAGCTCGGCGAAGAACGCCGCGTCGGCGAGGTTCTCCCGCTCCAGCAGCCTGCGCAGCCGCAGGATCGGGTCCTTGGCCTCCCAGGCGGCGCGCTCGTCGTCGCGGCGGTAGCGGGTGGGGTCGTCGGAGGTGGTGTGGGCGCCCATGCGGTACGTGTACGCCTCGATCAGCATCGGGCCCTGGCCGGAGCGGGCGTGCTCCAGCGCCTTACGGGTGACGGCGAGGACGGCGAGGACGTCGTTGCCGTCGACGCGGACGCCCGGGAAGCCGTAGCCGGCGGCGCGGCGGTAGAGCGGGACGCGGCTCTGGCGCTCGGTGGGCTCGGAGATGGCCCACTGGTTGTTCTGGCAGAAGAAGACGACCGGCGCGTTGTAGACCGCGGCGAAGGTGAACGACTCGGCGACGTCCCCCTGGCTGGAGGCGCCGTCGCCGAAGTACGCCACGACGGCGGAGTCGGCACCGTCCTTGGCGACGCCCATGGCGTAGCCGGTGGCGTGCAGCGTCTGGGAGCCGATGACGATCGTGTAGAGCTGGAAGTTGTTGCTGTTCGGGTCCCAGCCGCCGTTGTTCACGCCGCGGAACATGCCGAGCAGCAGCGTCGGGTCCACGCCGCGGCACCAGGCGACGCCGTGCTCGCGGTACGTGGGGAAGACGTAGTCGTCCTCGTGGGTCGCCCGTCCCGAGCCGACCTGGGCGGCCTCCTGGCCGAGCAGCGAGGGCCACAGGCCCAGCTCGCCCTGGCGCTGGAGGGTGACGGCCTCGGCGTCGAAGCGGCGGGTGAGGACCATGTCGCGGTAGAGGCCGCGCAGCTCTTCCGGGCTCGGGTCGACCGCGTACTCGGGGTGCTCGACGCGCTCGCCCTCGGGGGTGAGGAGCTGAACCAGCTCGGGGGCCCCGGCGGCGCCGTCGTCCTGCGGCAGGGTCCCGGCGGATGCCGTCGCCTTCGTGGCCGTTCTGGCGGGTGCCGTCTTGGCTGCCTTGGCTGCCTTGGCGGTCTTCGCCGGCTTGGCGGCCCCGGCCGTCTTCTTCGCGGGTGCCGTCTTCTTCGCCGCGGTCTTCCTGGCGGCGGCCTTCTTCGCGGGCGGCTTGGCGTTCGCCGTCGCCTTCCCGGCCGGCGTCTTCCTGGCCGCTGCCTTCTTCGCGGGCGCCGCGGGCGTCCCGGGCGCCGCCGTCGCGGCGGCGCTCCCGCCGTCGCTCCCGCTGGTGCGCTTGCTGCTGCGGCGCGGGTCGCGCGCGGCAGTGCTCTCGGTCACGGTCTCTCCTGACGTCTCTCCGGCCCCCGGGATCGCCGGTGGCCTTCGGTCCCCCGCGGCAGCGGAGGGCGGCTCACCCGATTCCCATACGTGCACGGGGTGGGTGCACCGATGGGGTACGGGGGTGACAGGCGCCCGGCATCCTTCCCACTGGCAGGCACGTTACACAGTGGTCCGCTGCTTCGCGAAGCGGTCCTGACCTGCGGTTTTGCTTTGATTTCCTAGTAACGCAGGAGCCGGCTCGCCTCGTCGGCATCAGGTCCACTGGTCACAGCCTCGCAGGCTGCCGGGACACTGGCACGTTATCCCGGCGGCCCTGAGCGCGGGAAGACCCAGTATGTGAGACTGGGACAGTGGCCATAGATGGAAAAATCACCGTATTCCTACTCGATGACCACGAAGTGGTCCGTCGGGGGGTACACGAGATGCTTCAGGCCGAGCCGGACATCGAGGTCGTCGGCGAAGCCGGCACCGCGGCCGACGCGCTCGTCCGCATCCCCGCGGTACGGCCCGACGTGGCCGTGCTCGACGTCCGGCTGCCCGACGGCAGCGGCGTCGAGGTCTGCCGGGAGATCCGCTCCCGGGACGAGAGCATCAAGTGCCTCATGCTCACCTCGTTCGCCGACGACGAGGCCCTCTTCGACGCGATCATGGCGGGCGCGTCCGGGTACGTGCTGAAGGCCATCCGCGGCAACGAGCTGCTGACCGCCGTACGGGACGTGGCCGCGGGCAGGTCGCTGCTCGACCCGGTGGCGACGGCGCGGGTGCTGGAGCGGCTGCGCGCCGGCGGGCGCGGGCGGGAGGACGAGCGGCTGGCCGGGCTGACGGACCAGGAGCGCCGGATCCTCGACCTGATCGGCGAGGGACTGACGAACCGGGCCATCGGCGAGCGGCTGCACCTGGCCGAGAAGACGATCAAGAACTACGTCTCCAGCCTGCTGTCGAAGCTGAACATGGAGCGCAGGTCGCAGGCGGCGGCGTACGTCGCCCGCCGCCAGGCGGAACAGCGCGGCAGCGGCGACCGGGACAGGCTCCGGGAGGAGTAGGGGCCGGGGCAGCTCCGGGGGCAGGACGTGCCCCCGGCCGGGGGCCGGGAGGGGTGGCTCCCCTCCCGTCAGCCTTCGGTGCCGGCGGCGCCGCCGTTCGCCTGGCCGCCGTCGACGACGTCGCCGCCGATCTCGCCGCCCTCGACCTCGCCGGTCGTCTCCCCGGTGGTCTCGCCCGTGGTCTCCCCGGTCGTCTCCCCGGTGGTCTCGCCCGTCGTGGTGCCGCCGCCGTCGGTGGTGCTGCCGCTGCCCTCGCTCGTGCTGCCGCCGACGGTGTCGGTCGGCTCGCTGGGCGATCCCGTGGGACTGCCGGTGCCGGTCGGGCTGTCCGTCGGCGAGGTGGTGGGCGGAGGCTCGGAGGTCTCCTCCCACGTCGGCTCGTCGTCGTGGTACGTCGGCTCCTCCTCCGTGGGCGAGGGGGAGTCCTCCTCCTTCTCCTTGTCCTTCGTCGGACTCGGCTCCTGCTTCGTCGGCGTCGGCGGCGCCTGCTTCTTGTTCTCGTCGTCTCCGCCGCTCAGCGCGAAGGCCACGCCCAGCACTATGGCGACCACCGCCAGCGCCGCGATCGCCCACATCCTGCCGCGGCCGCGGCCCGCCCGGCGCGGGCCGGGGTCGAAGCCGCCGTCGTCGGGGCCGCTGGTCCGCAGCAGCCGCGGCGGGGTGTCGCCGCCCGCGGAGGCGAGCGCCGCGGTGGCCGCGGTGGCGCCGACGCCCGGGGTGCCCATCGGCGGCGTACCGCCGACAGCGACGGCGCCGGTGTCCCACGTGCCGGTGTGCGGGCCGACGTCGCGCAGCATGCGCAGCGCGTACTGCAGGAGGCCGAGCATCTCGTCGGCGGTCTGGAAGCGGTCGTCGGGCTCCTTGGCCAGCGCGCGCATCACCAGGCCGTCGAGCTCCGGCGGCGCGTCCTCGCTGATCTGGGACGGCGGCACGGCGTTGTCCTGCGCGTGCTGGTAGACCACGGCCAGCGGGGTCTCGCCGATGAACGGCGGGCGGCCGGTCAGCAGCTCGTACAGCAGGCAGCCGACCGCGTAGAGGTCGGAGCGGGTGTCGACGGCCCGGCCGAGCGCCTGCTCGGGGGAGAGGTACTGCGGGGTGCCCATGACCATGCCGGTCTGCGTCATGGTGGAGGCCGCGCCGTGCAGCGCGCGGGCGATGCCGAAGTCCATCACCTTCACCGCGCCGGTGGTGGTGATGATCACGTTCGCGGGCTTGATGTCGCGGTGGACGATGCTGTGCTGGTGGCTGTACGCCAGCGCCTCCAGCACGCCCGAGATGATCAGCAGCGCCTGGTCGGGCGGCGGGATCTCGGCGCCGGTCAGCAGCTCCTTGATCGTCCGGCCCTCGACCAGCTCCATGACGATGTACGGCACGGTGCTGCCGGCGACCTGGTCCTCACCCGAGTCGTACACCGCGACGACCGCGTGGTGGTTCAGGCCCGCGACCGACTGCGCCTCGCGCGTGAAGCGGGCCTTGGACACCGGGTCCTCGGCGAGGTCGCTGCGCAGCAGCTTGACCGCGACCTCGCGGCCCAGGCGCACGTCCTCCGCGGCGAAGACCTCGGCCATGCCGCCGCGGCCGAGGCGGCGGGTCAGCCGGTAGCGCCCGTCCCCGACGAGCCCGCCGACCCCCCAGTTCTCCGGAGAATCAGCCATACCGCCGCGGCCCGGCCCGTTCGCCGACGGCTCCTCGGGGGGCTCCGTCTGTGACATCAGTTCCTCGCGGTGGTTCGGTCTCGTCGTCGTCTCGTCGTTGTTCCGTCTTCTTTCCGGCTACGGGGCACGCTACCTCCTGCCCCTGACACACCGGATCCCGCTGAACAGAACATGCAACCGGGTCCGGGGGTCCGTACGCAAATCCCGGGCGGGGCCGGTGGTGGGGAGGGGTGCACGGAGCGCGGGGCGGAAGGGGCGGCGGTGCACGGTGGGTAAAGGGGGTGCAAAGGGACGGCCCAAGGGGGCAGGTGGTCACGGAACGGGCAACCCGCTTGACCTCTCCTCTGCCTGAGGCAGACTTTCAGCATCAGGCAGGCACCCGGGGGAGATCCAGCATGACCGAGTACGGCGGCCAGGACGACTACGCCGGCCGATCCGTGGGGGGCGGCCGCTACCGGCTCCTCGACCTGCTGGGCACGGGCGGGATGGCCTCCGTCCACCTCGCCCACGACACGGTGCTCGACCGCCAGGTCGCGGTGAAGACGCTCCACACCGAACTGGGCCGCGAGGACTCGTTCCGCGAACGCTTCCGCCGCGAGGCCCAGGCCGTCGCCCGGCTGTCCCACCAGAACGTCGTCTCCGTCTTCGACACCGGCGAGGACCGCTTCGCGGGCGACGGCGGCGGGCCCGTGCCGTACATCGTCATGGAGTACGTCGAGGGCCGCCCGCTGCGCTCGGTGCTCGACGAGGACGTGGCCCGGTTCGGCGCGATGCCCACGGAGAAGGCGCTGCGGATCGTCTCGGACGTGCTGGCCGCGCTCGACGCCAGCCACGAGATGGGCCTCGTCCACCGCGACATCAAGCCGGGGAACGTCATGATGACGCGCCGCGAGCAGGTCAAGGTGATGGACTTCGGCATCGCCCGCGCCGTGCAGTCCGGCGTCACGTCGATGACGCAGACGGGCATGGTCGTCGGCACCCCGCAGTACCTCTCCCCGGAACAGGCCCTGGGCCGCGGCGTCGACGCCCGCTCCGACCTGTATTCGGTGGGCGTGTTGCTCTTCGAGCTGCTGACCGGCCGGCTGCCGTTCGACGCGGACTCGCCGCTGGCCATCGCCTACGCGCACGTGCAGGAGCCGCCGCCGGCGCCGTCGTCGATCAACATGACGGTGCCGCCGGTGGTCGACGCGCTGGTGGCGCGGGCGCTGGCGAAGAACCCCGACGAACGGTTCCGCAGCGCCGAGGAGATGCGCGAGGAGGTGCGCCGGGCGGGCGGCATGACGCCGCCGGGCGCGATGCCGTCCGTCATCGCGGGGGCGCACGCGCGCGACTCGGGCGCGGGCGTCGGCTCGGCGGTGTTCCCGCCGGTCAACCCGTACCACTCGCCGCCGCCCGGCACCCCCACCCCGTACCAGCCGATGCAGCAGCAGGGGTTCGGCCCGCCGCAGCAGCAACAGCAACAGCAGCCTCAGCACGGCGGGTACGCGACGCCCCAGCCGTACTCGCTCAGCCCGCAGGGCGGTCCCGGCGGTGGTCACGGCGGTGCGGGCGGCGGCAAGGGGAACCGGAACGTCGCGGTCATAGGACTGACCGTCGTCATCGCCGTCGCGGTGATCGCGGCCGCCATCATCGTCGTCGCGCTCAACGGCGGCGACGACGGCGAGCCCGAGGCCAAGCCGACCGGCCAGACGCAGCAGGACCCGAACTCGGACCCGAACTCGGACCCGGACTCCGACCCGACCGCCGACACCGGCGACGACACCGGCGGCGGGGGCGACGACGGCGGCAAGGGCGAGAACGAGATGATCCCGCCGGACCGCTCCCGCACGATCGACAAGACCCGCTGCACGGAGCCGATGACCGACCCCCAGAACGAGAAGCTGGTCCGGGTGCCGGACTTCACCTTCAAGGACTACCAGTCGGTGCGCGAGTGCCTGCGCGCCGCCCAGTGGTCGTACGAGGTGGACGAGGAGCCCGACGAGCTGTGGGGCAAGGACACCGTGCTGGAGCAGAACTTCGACGAGTACGACGACTATTTCGACCCGTCGAAGGACAAGCTGGAGCTGGTCATCGCGACGGGGTACAAGCAGTAGGTCCCCGTCCCACGAAGGACTACGGGCCGGTTCGTACCGCGGGTACGAACCGGCCCGTAGCCGTGTGGAGCCAGTGGCTTCCCCGTCAGAGGTACGGGCCGCCGCTGCGGCCGTGCTCCGGGCCCATCTCGCCCTGGTCCTCGCCGCCGAGGCCACCGCCGGCCGGCAGCGCCCGGCGCATCTGCTCCAACTGCGCCCGCGCGGCCATCTGCTGCGCGAACAGCGTCGTCTGGATGCCGTGGAAGAGCCCTTCGAGCCAGCCGACCAACTGCGCCTGCGCGATGCGGAGCTCCGCCTCCGTGGGCACCGTCTCGTCGGTGAACGGCAGCGTCAGCCGCTCCAGCTCGTCGATCAGGTCGGGCGCGAGGCCGTCCTCCAGCTCCTTCACGGAACTGGAGTGGATCTCCTTCAGCCGGGCGCGGCTCGCCTCGTCCAGGGGCGCGGCCCGCACCTCCTCCAGCAACTGCTTGATCATGCTGCCGATGCGCATGACCTTCGCCGGCTGCTCGACCTTGTCGGTCAGCGGGATCTCGCGGCCCTCCTCGTCCGCGCCGCCGTCGCCCGGCGCGACGGTCCCGCGTGCCATGCCGTCGGGTCCGACCACCACCACCTGGGGGGTCTCTGGCGGGCGCTCGTTGCTCGGAGTATTCATGGGGCCATTGTCGCGCACGAGCCCCGCGGCGGGGCTATCGGGATCTTGGGTGGCGGGGGCGGATCTGGTCCGGTCGGGTGTGGTCGCTGGTCGGAGGGCTGGACGGGCCGCCGTCCCGGCCGTCCGGCGGACGGCGGAGGTCCAGCATGTGGAAGACCTTGTCGTAGCGGCGCTCCCCGACGGCCACGAACCCCGGCAGCCTGCCGTACTCCGTGAAGCCCAGCGAGCGGTAGAGGCGCAGGGCGGCGTCGTTGTCGCCGCGGGCGTCGAGGGTCAGCACCTCGATGCCGGCGGCCCGCGCGTCGGCGACCAGCGCGGCGGCCAGCGCCCGGCCGGCCCCGCGGCCGTGCGCCTCGGCGGCCACCGCGAGCTTCTCCAGGTCGGCGTGCGGGCGGTGGGTGGGGCGGGCGTAGCGGAGCCAGTAGCCGAGGCCGAGGAGCCGGTCGCCGAGGTACGCGGCACGCAGCGCGGCGTCGCCGGCGCGGGCGGCGGCGGACACGTCGTCGAGGAGCGCGGCCACCTCGGCGGGGGACGGCGGCTCGACCCAGCCGAGGGCGGCACCGTCGCGGACGAGGGCGGCGAGGAGGCGGTGGGCGGCGGCGGGGAAGGCGGCGGCGAGGTGGGGGGTGGCGGTGAGGGCGGGGGCGGTGAGGAGGGTGGGTTCGTGCGTGCCGGGCGCGGGGGCCGGCGCTTGGGCGGGGGCCGGAGCGGCGGGGGGTGGGCCGGCGGGCGCGGGGTCAGGAGCGGCGGGGGTGGTGCGGTGGGGTGCGCCGGACTCGCTGCCGGGTGCGCCGGCCTGGGCGCTGCTGGGTTTCGCCGGGTCCATCCGGGCAGCGTAGTCGCCGGGTCGGCCGCGGCTGCGGGCCGCGGGCTGCGGGTTCAGCGGCGGCGGAGGCGGAGGGCGAAGTACGCCAGGCCCAGGCCGATGAGGGTCATGCCCGTGCCGAGGGGCAGGACGCGATCCGCCGTGCCGGAGCCGCGGCGCGGGACGCGTTCGGTGGCGTCGGCCTGGGCGTCCGGGACGAAGGTGAGGCTCTGCGCCGGGTCGGGGGTGTGGTCGGTGCCGGGGACCGGGGGGTTGCTGCTGCGGTACGGGGCGGGGGCGCGGGGAGGGCGGGGGCGGGTGTGCGGGGGGCCCGGGTCCGCCTGACGGGCGCCGGGGGCGGAGGCGTGGGGGCGGGGGCTGCGGGGGCGGTCCCGTTCCGCGCGGGGGTGGTCGGCGTCGCGGCGCTTGCCGTGGGGGGTGGGTGCGGGGGAGCGGCCGGAGTGCGGGGGGCGGTCCGGGCGGTCCCGGCGGTCCCGGCGCGGTGCCGGGGGGTCGGGACGGGGGGTGCGGTCCGCGTCGGGGGGCTTGGGGCGGGGCGGGGCGGGGGGTACGGGCCTGTCGGCGCCGGGGCGCGGCGGGGCGGGTAGCCCGGGGCGGTTCGGGAGCTCGGGGCGGGGTGGTGCGGTGACGTCGCCGGGGGGTGCGGCGGGGTGGGGGCGACCGGGGTGGCCGCGTCCTTCGCCGGCGCCGTTGCCGGCGAGACCGCCGGGGCGGCGGGGGCGGTCGGGGTCGCCGTCGGCGCCGGGGGGTCGTGCCGCGGGGCCGCGGGGGGCGTCTGCGGCGCGGGGGCGGCCGGCGGCGGAGCCGGGGCGGGGGTCCGTGGCGCCGGGTCGGTCGGCTGCAGAGCCGGGTTGGTCGTCTGTCGCGCCGGGCCGGGCGGCGGCGGACCCGGGCTGGTCGTCCGTCGCACCGGGCCGGTCGTCCTCGGCGCCGGGCCGGGGGTCGGTCGCGCGGGGCTGGGCGGCTGCGGCGCGGGGGCGGGCGGCTGCGGGCCCGGGGCCGCCGTCTGTCGCGCGGGGCCGTCCGTCCGTAGCGCCGGGCCGGTGCGGCGGTGCGGCGGGGGCCCCGAGAGCCGTGGCGTTCGCCGGGGGGCCGGCGAGACGGGCGGGCTGCGCCGCCGCTACCTGCCGGGTCGCCGCACGCTGCGGCACCTCGTGCCGGGTTCCGGTCGGCGCCGCGTTGCTCACCCCGTACGCGACCCCCTGCCCCGCCACCATCCCCTGCCACAGCACCACCGCCACCATCCCGGCCGCGAGGCGCGGGCGACGTGCGGGAGCAGCCACGGCGGGGACCCTTCCGTGCCGGCAGTGCTGACGTGACAACAGTCACATAAGTCAACAAAGCCGACATTCGGGGCTACGCCGTGCGGGTACCCACCCGCACGGCGCACCGCCCGTCCCTCACGTCGTCAGCAGCAGCTTCCCCACGTGCGCGCTCGACTCCATCACCCGGTGCGCCTCCCCCGCCTGCTGCACCGGCAGCGTCCGGTCCACGATCGGCCGCACCCGGTCCGCCTCCACCAGCGGCCACACGTGCTCCCGCACCGCCGCCACGATCGCCGCCTTCTCGCCCGGCGGCCGCCCCCGCAGCGAGGTCGCCGTGATCGCCCCGCGCTTGGCCAGCAGCGCGCCGAGGTTCAGCTCCCCCTTCGCGCCGCCCTGCAGCCCGATCACCGCGATCCGGCCGTTGACCGCCAGCGCCTTCACGTTCTGCGCCAGGTACGCGGCCCCGACGATGTCCAGGATCACGTCCGCGCCCGCGCCCCCGGTGGCGGCCCGCACCTCCTTGACGAAGTCCTGCTCGCGGTAGTTGACCAGCACGTCCGCGCCCAGCTCGCGGCAGTACTCCAGCTTCTCCACGCTGCCCGCCGTCACCGCCACCCGGGCGCCGACCGCCTTGGCCAGTTGCACCGCCATGGTGCCGATGCCGCTGCCGCCGCCGTGCACGAGCAGCGTCTCGCCGGGGCGCAGATGGGCGATCATGAAGACGTTCGACCAGACCGTGCACGCCACTTCGGGCAGCGCGGCGGCGGTCACGGCGTCGTGTCCGCGCGGCACGGGCAGCAGTTGCCCCGCGGGCACCGCGACCAGCTCCGCGTACCCGCCGCCGGCGAGCAGCGCGCACACCTCGTCGCCGGCCTGCCAGCCGGTCACGCCCGCGCCGAGCGCGGCGATCCGGCCCGCGCACTCCAGTCCCGGGTACGGGGACGCGCCGGCGGGCGGCTCGTAGAACCCCTGGCGCTGCAGCACGTCGGCGCGGTTCACGCCGGCGGCAGCCACCTCGATCAGCACTTCGCCTTCCGCCGGCACGGGGTCGGGGACCTCGGCCCAGACGAGCGAATCGGGGCCGCCTGGCTCTGAGATGGTGATGGCATGCATGGAGTGGACGCTACTACTCCGCGTCGTCCGCGCCGTCCCCGTCCTCCCCCGGACCGCCGTCGCCGTTCCGGTTCCGGCCGCGGTCGCGGTCCCGGTCCCGGTCCGCGCCACCCAACTCCCCGTAGGCGCCGTAGCCCCTTCCGCCGCGGGAGTCGCGGACGTCCTCGTAGTCCCGGTAGCCGCGGTCCCGGCGCCCGCCCAGGTCCCAGCCACCCTCGCGGGTGACTATGCGCTCCTTCTCCGGCGTCGTCGCCGGTCCCGCGGCCCGGCTGATGGTGATCAGACGGTCCGTCATCTCCAGCCGGCCGACGTCCGGATCGTCGTACGCCATGAGCCGGTGCCCGCGCTTGACCGCCACCACCAAGTCGTCGGTCTCACGCGGGTGGAGGCCCGCCTCCGCCTTGGTCGCCGGGCGGTCGATGAGATCCAGTCCCGAGCCCTGCACGATCAGGTCCTCCAGCACCGTGCCCGCGCTCGGGCTCAGCACCGACAGGCCGAGCAGCCGGCCCGCCGCGCTGGAGCTGGTGATCACCGCGTCCGCGCCGGACTGGCGCAGCAGCGGCGCGTTCTCCTCCTCGCGCACCGCCGTCACGATCTTGGCCCGCGGGTTCAACTGCCGGACCGTCAAGGTCACCAGCACCGCCGTGTCGTCGCGCTGCGGCGAGATGACGAACTGCGCCGCCCGCTGCCCCTCGGCGCGCAGCAGCACGGCGGAGCGCGTCGCGTCGCCGACGACGCCGGCGAAGCCGTCGGCGTTGGCCGCCTCGATGACCTTGCTGCTCGGGTCGATGATCACGACCTGGCCCTTGTCGAGCCCCTTCGCACGCAGCGTCTGCAGTGCGGAGCGGCCCTTCGTGCCGTAGCCGACGATGACGGTGTGATCGCGCAACGTGGACCTCCAGCGATCGAGCCGCCACTGCTGGCGGGTGCGCTCGGTGAGCACCTCAAGGGTGGTGCCGACGAGGATGATCAGGAAGAGCACGCGCAGCGGGGTCACCACGAGGACCGTGGTGAGGCGGGTGCCCGGGGTGGCGGGGACGATGTCGCCGTAGCCGGTGGTGGAGAGCGAGACGGTGGCGTAGTACGCGGCATCCAGCAGGCCGACCTTGCCGCCGGCGTTGTCGTGGTAGCCGTCGCGGCCGAGGTAGACGACGAACACGGCGAGGGCGAGCACGAAGAACGCGGCCAGGATGCGGCCGCCGACCTGGCGCAGCGGGGCGCGGGGGCGGCGGGGCAGGGCGACGCGTTGGTCGGGGTATTTCACGCGGGGCCTGCCGGGGTGGTCGCGGCCGCGGAGGCGGCGGCCCAGGGGAGGCGGAGGACGCGCACGGGGGTGCCGGCGGGGGCGCCGCCCGGCGGGACGACGGCGAGGGCGTCGGCGACGGCGAGGCCGCGGAGCATGGCGGGTCCCGTGAAGTGCAGGGGGCGCGCGGCGGGGTACGGGGCGCCGGATGCCGTGGCGCGGACGGGCGCGGCGTGGGCGCTGCGCGCGGGGTTACGCGCCGGGCGCTGGGCGCTCAGGGGCGGGATCGGCGCGGTGGGTGCGTGGGGCGCGGGGCGCTCGGTACGCGCGGGCCGGTGCGCTGCGGGAGCGTGCGCGCCGCCGTGCTCTATGGCGACCGGCACCAGCCGGGTGTCCGTCGGGTGCCCCTTCGCGTCCGCGGTGAGCACCGCCTCCGGCGGCTCCGGCACAGGCGCGCCGCCGAGCACGCGCACCAGCGGCTCGGCGAGCGTGAGCAGCCCGGAGACCGCCGCCAGCGGGTTGCCCGGCAGCCCCACGACGTGGGCGCCGGTCGGCAGCACCGCGAGCAGCATCGGGTGGCCGGGCCGTACCGCGACGCCGTCGACGACCAGGTCCGCCTTGAGGCGGCGCAGCGTGCCGTGGACGTGGTCGACCGGGCCCGCGGCGGTGCCGCCCGTGGTGATCACGACGTCGGCGGTGGACGTGGCGACGGCCTCGTACAGCAACTCCGCGTCGTCCCCCAGGCGCCGGGTGACGAACGGCTCGGCGCCGCACGCGCGCAGCCACGGCTCCAGCATCGGGCCGAGCGCGTCGCGGATCCGGCCCTCGCGGGGCAGGCCGCGGTGCAGCAACTCGGCGCCGAGGACGAGGACCTCGACGCGGGGGCGGCGGACGACGCGCAGCTCGTCGTGGCCCGCGGCGGCGGCGAGCCCGAGGACGGCGGGGGTGACGCGCTCGCCGGCGGGCAGCAACTCGACGCCCGCGCGGCACTCCTGGCCGCGGGGGCGGATGTCCTGGCCGGTGCGGACGTCCTGGGCGGCGGTGACGCCGGTGGCGTAGAGACTGCCGTCGTCGCGGAGTTCGGCGTGCTCGGAGCGGAGGACGCCGGTGGCGCCGGGCGGGACGCGGGCGCCGGTGGCGATGCGTACGGCGTGGCCGTCGGGCAGCGCCGGGTGGGCGGCGTGGCCGGCGAGGATGCCCTGGCCTGCGGCGTCGAGCCGCCAGGGGCCGGGTCCCGCGACGGCGTAGCCGTCCATGGCGGAGGTGTCGAAGGGGGGCAGGTCGGCGAGCGCCCTGAGCGGCTCGGCGAGCACCTGGCCGTACGCCCCGGCCACCGGCACCGCGACGGCACCCAGCCGCCGCCCGGACCGCACGGCGACGCCGCGGGCGGCGTCCCAGGACAGCCCGCGGGGGTCACTCGGCTCCCGCCGGGCGCGGCCATCGAGGCCGAGGGCGACGTCCAGCGGATCCCCGCCGCGCCCCGATCCGGTACGCGCCGTGGGCGCACCGGCGCTTTCGGAGCCCGCACGCTCCCCGGGGCGCCGCCCCGGGCCCGTACGGGGAGAGGCCGCGGCGGAGTCGCCCGCGCGTTCCCGTGGGGTACGGTCCGAGCCTTCACGCGCCGCGCGACCGCTGCGGCGCCCGGAGCCGGCTCCTGCCCCCGGCACGGCGGGCCCGTCCCCGGCGCCCGGCCCGCCGCGGCGCCCCTGGGCCCCGGGCTCGGAGCCCGGGGCGGCACCACGGCCCCCGCCGGTCCCGCGCCCCTCGGCGCGGGGCCCCGGACCGGTTCGTGCCGAAGGCGCAACGACACCGTCCCCGCGGTCCCGGGGACTCCTGTCTGAGCGCGAAGGCACGCGGGCCCCGCCCGGCACCCCGGCACCGCGCCCCCCGGCGCGGCGCCCGCGGCCCGTGCGCGCCGGCGGCCCGTCGCCGTCCGCCGCGGGTTCGGCCCCGCGACGTGCCCGGCTGCGACCCGTCGCACCGCGCGCGGCGGCGCCGTCCGTGGCGTCCGTTCCGTTCCGGTCCGTGAGCGCCAGGGCGTCACCGAACTCGTCCGCGCGCGCCCGCTCCCGGGACGTACCCCGCCCTGGGGGAGCCGCAGGAGCCGCGGGCGGCGGGGGGTCGGCGAGGGTGAAGGCGTCGCCGTAGGTGGCGGCCAGGTCGCGGCGGTCGTTCGCCAGCGCCAGCGCGTCCGCGAACTCGTCGCCGCGGGCCCCGGTTTCGCCGTCGCTCCCGTTCCCGCTCCCGGCTCCGGCGCCCGACCCGGGGGTGCGCGGGTCGCCGCGCCGACCAGACGTCATGTGTCCGACCGGCCCTCCTCGGCCGCCTCCTCGGCCCACCGCTCCGTCAGCGCCGTGACCTTGCGCGCCGCCTCCGCGACCGCCTCGGGGCCGCCGCCGGCCCGCCCCGCCGCGTAGCCGACGAGGAACGTCGTCAACGGGGCCGCGGGGCGCGCCACTCCGTGCGCGGCGTCGCGCGCGAGGTCGAGCAGGACGCGGGTGTCCACCTCGGTGTCGAGACCGAGTTCTTCCTTGACCGCTGCGAGCCATTCATCCAGCACGTGCCCATGCTCCCTGATCCGGTCCCTGGCCGTGGCCAGATCCTCCCAGGTGTCGCAGTCGAACGTGGCACCGGATGCCGACCGGACGAGCGTCAGCTCCCCGGTGAGCAGCCGCAGCGGCAGTCCGGCGACCCCTCCGTACTCGACGGCGAGCAGCGCGAGGCCGCGCCGCAGCGATTCGCTCCGGTACGCCGCGACCAGCGGCTGGTCGCGGCCGGTGCCGTCCACGAACATCGCACCGTCCACGCCTTCGCCGGCCGCCGCGAGCGATTCGCGGAGGGTACGGACCGTGCCGTCGTCCAGGAACGGCAGGTCGGCGGAGAGCAGTACGACGGTGTCGGCGGAGGTCAGCGGCAGCGCGGCGGCCAGCGCGGCGACGGGGCCGCCGCCGGGCGGCGCCTCGCGGGTCCACGTCACCGGGCGGACCGTGGGGCGCCGCGGCCCCACGACGACGGTCTGCCCGGCGCCGCGGCACGCGCGCAACACCCGGTCCAGCAGGGTCCGCCCGCCGACGCGCAGGGCCATCTTGTCGACCCCGCCGAGCCGCTGCGCGGCACCTCCGGCGAGCACGACGGCGGCGTACGCCCCGGCCGCCCCGGCGCCCGCACCCGCGTGCGCCGCGCCGGACCCCGAACCGCGGGCCCCCGCCCCGGACCCCGTACCGCCGGACTCCTCCATGGCACCGGACCCTACCCGCCGTGCGCCGTTCCGCTAGAGCGCCCTGAGCAGCACCGCGGGATGCTCGACGCAGTCGGCCACGTACCGCAGGAAGCCGCCCGCCGTGCCGCCGTCGCACACCCGGTGGTCGAACGTGAACGACAGCTCCACCACGCGCCGCACCGCCAACTCGCCGCCGTGCACCCACGGCTTCTCCGCGATCCGCCCCACGCCGAGCATGCCCGCCTCTGGGTGGTTGAGGATCGGGGTCGAGCCGTCGACGCCGAAGACGCCGTAGTTGTTCAGCGTGAACGTGCCGCCGGTCAGCTCCGCGGGCGTCAGCGTGCCGGCCCGGGCCGCCTCCGTCAGCCGCGCCATCTCCGCGGAGAGCCGCTCGGCGGAGAGCGCGTGCGCGTCGCGTACGACCGGGACGACGAGCCCGCGGTCCGTCTGCGCGGCGAAGCCGAGGTGGACGGCGGGCAGCCGGACTATCTCCCGGCCCTGCACCGTGGAGTTCAACTCGGGGTAGCGCGCGAGCGCGGCGGTGCAGACACGGCCGAGCAGGGCGAGCAGCGACACCGCGGGGCGGTCCCCCGCGGCGGCGTTCATCGCCCGCCGGGCCGCGAGCAACTCCGTCGCGTCGGCGTCCACCCAGCACGTGACATCGGGGATCTCCCGCCGGCTGCGCGAGAGCTTGTCGGCGATGGCTCCGCGCACTCCCCGCAGCGGCACCCGCTCGCCCCCGGCGAGCCCGCCGCCCGCGGCCAGGGCCGTCCCGGTACCCGCGGTACGGGTCCCGGCGCCAACTGCCGTGTCACCGGCCGCCGTACGTCCCGCAGCCGCGGCCGCACCACGGCCCGCGGACGCCCCGGCCCGTACCGCGGCCTCGACGTCGGCGCGCAGGATCAGCCCGTGCGGCCCGCTGCCGGTGACGGCGCGCAGGTCGAGCCCGGACTCCCGGGCGATCCGCCGCACCAGCGGCGAAATGACGGCCACCGGTCCGTCCGCCGGGACCTCGGGCGCCCTCGTGCCCCGCGGTGCCGGCGCGCCCGCTCCGGGACGAACCGGGCCACCGCCGAGGGGGGTTCGCCTGGCACCGGCACCCCGCCGCCGGCGGCGCGTACCGCCCGCGCTCGTGCCGTAGCCGACGAGGACGTTGCCCGAACCGCCCGTCTCCTCCCCGGCGAACTCCGCCGAGGCCCGCGCGTCGGCCACCGCGCCGTCGACCACTGCCCCGTCGACCGCGCCCGCCGGACCACCGTCCGCCGGACCGGCCCCGGCGCCGCGGATCCTGTCCTCGATCCGGTCCCGGTATCCGCCACCGGCACCGGACCCGGCTCCACCCCCGGTGCCGGTCTCCACCGCCACCGTGACCAGCACGGACCCCACCGGCACCTCCGTGCCCGGGTCGCCGTGGCGGGCGGTGACGACGCCCCCGTACGGGCACGGCACCTCGACCATCGCCTTGGCCGTCTCGACCTCGACCACCGGCTGGTCGACGGCGATGACGTCGCCGACGTCCACCAGCCAGGTGACGATCTCCGCCTCCGTCAGGCCCTCCCCCAGGTCGGGCAGCGCGAACTCGCGGACCTCCGGCATCAGCCGCCCTCCGTCCACTCGGCCTCCCACTGCAGCCGCGACACCGCGTCGAGCACGCGGTCCACGCCCGGCAGGTGGTGCTTCTCCAGCATCGGCGGCGGGTACGGGATGTCGAGGCCGGCGACGCGCAGCACGGGCGCCTCCAGGTGGTGGAAGCACCGCTCGCCGATGCGGGCGGCGATCTCGCCGCCGGGGCCGGCGAAGCCGGGTGACTCGTGGACGACGACGGCCCGGCCCGTGCGCCGTACGGACGCGGTCACCGTCTCCTCGTCGAACGGCACCAGGGAGCGCAGGTCGACGACCTCCAGGTCCCAGCCCTCCTCCCGCGCGGCCTCGGCGGCCTCCAGGCAGACCGGCACCGACGGCCCGTACGTCACGAGCGTCGCCGTCGTGCCCGGCCGGCGCACCACCGCGCGCCCGATGCCCGGCACCTCCTCGGGCCGCTCGGGGTCCCAGCCGGCCTTCGACCAGTAGAGCCGCTTGGGCTCCATGAAGACCACGGGATCGTCGGAGGCGATGGCCGCGCGCAGCAGCCCGTAGGCGTCGGCGACGGTGCCGGGCGTCACCACGTGCAGCCCGGGGGTGGCCATGTAGTACGCCTCGGAGGAGTCGCCGTGGTGCTCGACGCCGCCGATGCCGCCGCCGTACGGGACGCGGATGGTCAGCGGCATCGGGGTGGCGCCCCGGGTGCGGTTGCGCATCCGGGAGACGTGGCTGACGAGCTGCTCGAACGCCGGGTAGCCGAAGGCGTCGAACTGCATCTCCACCACGGGCCGCAGCCCGTACATCGCCATCCCCACGGCCGTGCCGAGGATGCCGGCCTCGGCCAGCGGGGTGTCCGCGCAGCGGTCCTCGCCGAACTCCTCCGCCAGGCCCTGGGTGATGCGGAAGACGCCGCCGAGCTGCCCGACGTCCTCGCCCATGACGTGGACGGCGGGGTCGGCGGCCATGGCGTCGCGCATCGCGCGCGTGAGGGCCTGCGCCATGGTGGCGGGCTTGCGTCCGGCGGCGGTGCCGGCGACGGCCGTCGTCGTCATCGCGCGTCCTCCTCTTCGGCCTGGAAGTCCGCCTCCAGCTCGGCGCGCAGCATGCTCTCCTGCGCGCGGAGCTGCTGGGTCGGCTCGGTGTAGACATACGCGAAGAGGTCCATCGGGTCCAGCTCGGCGTCGGCGTGCAGCCGCTCGCGCATGCCCGCCGCCACCTCCTCCGCGGCCGCGCGGGCCGCGGCGGCGCCCGCCTCGTCGAGCAGCCCGCGGCCGGTCAGCTCGGCCTCCAGCAGCGCGATGGGGTCGTGCCCGCGCCAGGGTTCGACCTCGCTGTCCGTGCGGTACCGCGTGGCGTCGTCGGCGTTGGTGTGCGCGTCCATGCGGTACGTGACGGCCTCGACGAGCGTCGGGCCGCCGCCGCCCCTGGCCTGCTCGACGGCCTCGGTGAGGACCTCGTACGCGGCCACCGCGTCGTTGCCGTCGACGAGGCGGCCCGGCATCCCGTATCCCACGGCCTTGTGGGCGAGGGAGGGGGCGGCGGTCTGCTTGGCGAGGGGGACGGAGATCGCGAAGCCGTTGTTCTGCACGAGGAAGACCACGGGGGCGCGCCAGACGGCGGCGAAGTTCAGCGCCTCGTGGAAGTCGCCCTCGCTGGTGCCGCCGTCGCCGACCATGGCGAGGGCGACCACGTCGTCACCCTTGAGCCGCGCGGCGCGGGCGAGGCCGACCGCGTGCGGGAGCTGGGTGGCGAGCGGGGTGCACAGGGGGGCGATGCGGTGCTCCGCGGGGTCGTACCCGGTGTGCCAGTCGCCGCGGAGCAGGGTGAGGGCCTGCACGGGGTCGAGCCCGCGGGCGACGGCCGCGAGCGTGTCCCGGTAGCTGGGGAAGAGCCAGTCCTGCGGGCGCAGGGCGCGAGCGGCGGCGACCTGGCAGGCTTCCTGGCCGGTCGTGGACGGGTAGACGGCGAGGCGGCCCTGCTTGGTCAGGGTGGTGGCCTGCTCGTTGTACCGCCGGCCGGTGACCAGCGCGCCGTACAGCTCGCGGAGCAGTCCGGCGTCGGCCTTCTCCGCGGCGGAGGTGCCGAGCACGCGGTACGGCTCGGGGTCGGGCAGCAGGGGGGCCGCTTCCGTACGCGGCTTCCAGGCCGGCGGGGGCGCCGGGTGGTAGGCACGGCCGGGCTGCTCAAGAACCGTCATGACGTCCACCTCCTTGTGGGCGTGGCTGAGTCCTCATGCACTCCCTACCGATTGTTCGGTTGACGGCACATTTTGGCTACAGGGAACCCCAGCCTGTGGACAAACGGTTCTGCACAGCTTCCAATACCAGCAGGTCGTCCAGACAGGGGAGGCGGTACGGCATGGCGGAAGAACAGTTGGCAGACGACACCCCCGACCTGCCTACGCCGGCCCCCGCGGTGCCCGCGCCGCGCCCGCCGGCCCGCCGTCTGGACTCCGTCGACCGCGAGATCGTCCGCATCCTGCGCGCCGACGGCCGCGCCTCCGTACGCTCCGTGGCCGAGCAGGTCCACGTCTCCCGCGCCAACGCCTACGCCCGGATCAACCGCCTCATCGACGACGGCGTGATCCGCGGCTTCGCCGCCCGGATCGACCAGGAGCGGGCGGGGCAGGGGACGTCCGCGTACATCACGCTGAAGATCGTCCAGAACACCTGGCGCACCGCCCGCCGCCAGCTCGAACAACTGCCGGGCGCGGCGCACATCGCGCTCGTCGGCGGGGACTTCGACGTGCTGCTGCTGGTGCATACGGAGGACAACCGCGCGCTGCGCGACCTGGTGCTGACCCGGATCCAGTCGATCCCGGAGGTGCTGTCGACGCGCACGCTGCTGGTCTTCGAGGAGACGGACGTGCAGAACGACCTGCTGAGCTGAGTACGCGCCCGGGGCCCGCGCCGGGCGCCGTACCGCCCGGGCCGTCCGCCGTCAGGTCCGCAGGCCGGCGAAGGCCAGCGTCACCACGGCCGCCGGGACCTCGGCGTCGTCGTGGGCGTTGCCCGCGCGCGGGCGGTACCACTCCGCGATCGAGTTGATCATGCCGAAGAGCAGCCGCGTGGCCAGCCGGACGTCCACGTCGGCCCGCAGGTCGCCGTCCGCCACCGCCTCCTTGAGCAGCGCCGCCACCCGGGCGTCGAACTCGCGGCGGCGCTCCATCGCCCAGCGCTCCGTCTCGGTGTTGCCGCGCACGCGCAGGAGCAGCGTCACATACGGCAGCTCCGCCATCAGCACGGCGGTCGTGCCCCGGGCGACGGCCTCCAGCCGGTCCACGGCCCGCCCGGTGCGCGCGGCGGGCTCGTCGAGGACGCCGAAGAGGCCGTCGAGCGCCCGGCTGACCGCCCGGTGCAGCAGCTCTTCCTTGCCGCGCACGTGGTGGTATATCGAGGACTTGGAGATGCCCGCGGCGCGCGAGAGGTGTTCCATCGAGGTGCCGTCGTACCCCCGCTCCAGGAAGACCTCGACGGCCACGGCGAGCAGCGTCTCGGGGGTGTACGTGTCCCGTTTCGCGCCGCTCCGCGCGCCTGTCCGCCTGCTCTCGGCCACTTATCCACAGCCTCTCTTGCCCCGACCGATCATTCGGTTACTCTAGCCGCGAAGCCCGATTTCCGCCCAGCTCGACGAGGAGTTGGTTCCGCATGCCCGCCCCCCTCACTCCCGACTCGCTCGCCGAGAAGCACCGCCCGATCCTGGACCAGGCGCTGGACGCGATCCGCACCCGCGCCTTCTGGTCGCCGCACCCCGAGCACCCGAAGGCGTACGGCGAGAGCGCCCCCGATGACGGCCGGGCGGCCTTCGAGGCGCTGCGCGGCACCCGCGTCGACCTCGGCCAGCCCGGCACGGACGGCTGGGCGGGGGACGAGGTCTCGCCGTTCGGGCTGGAGCTGGGGATCACGTATCCGCACGCGGACCCGGACGTGCTGCTGCCCGCGATGCGCGCGGCGACGGGGGCGTGGCGGGAGGCAGGGCCCGAGCTGCGCGCGCTGGTGTGCCTGGAGATCCTCGCCCGGATCAGCGCCCGCACCCACGAGTTCGCGCACGCGGTGATGCACACGTCGGGCCAGGCGTTCATGATGGCGTTCCAGGCCGGCGGGCCGCACGCGCAGGACCGCGGCCTGGAGGCCGTCGCGTACGCGTATGCGGAGCAGAGCCGCACGCCGCTGGTCGCCGAGTGGTCCAAGCCGCAGGGCAAGCGGGACCCGCTGCACCTGCGCAAGACGTTCACGGCCGTGCCGCGCGGCGTCGCGCTGCTCGTCGGGTGCAACACGTTCCCGACCTGGAACGGCTATCCCGGCCTCTTCGCCTCCCTGGCGACGGGGAACGCGGTGCTGGTCAAGCCGCACCCGCGGGCCGTGCTGCCGCTGGCGCTCACGGTGCAGGTCGCCCGCGAGGTGCTGACGGAGGCCGGCTTCGACCCGAACCTGGTGTGCCTGACCGCCGAGCGGGACGGCGAGGGCGTGGCCAAGTCGCTGGCGCTGCGCCCCGAGATCCGGATCGTGGACTACACCGGCTCGTCCGCCTTCGGCGAGTGGCTGGAGGAGAACGCCCGCCAGGCGCAGGTCTACACGGAGAAGGCCGGGGTCAACACGGTCGTGGTCGACTCCACCGACGACTACCGCGGCATGCTCGCCAACCTCGCCTTCTCCCTCTCGCTCTACAGCGGCCAGATGTGCACCACCCCGCAGAACCTGCTGATCCCCCGCGACGGCATCGACACCGACCAGGGCCGCAAGTCGTACGACGAGGTGGTCGCCGGCCTCGCCGCCGCGGTCGACAAACTCCTCGGCGACGACGAGCGGGCGGCGGCGCTGCTCGGCGCGATCGTCAACCCGGGGGTCCAGGAGCGGCTGGCGGCGGCCCCGGGGCTCGGCGAAGTCGCCCTGGCCACCCGGGCGGTGGTCCACCCGGAGTTCCCCGGCGCCACGGTGCGGACGCCGGTGATCGTCAAGCTCGACGGCGCGAAGCCGGAGGCCGAGGCGGCGTACCTGGAGGAGTGCTTCGGCCCGGTGTCGTTCGCGGTCGCGGTCGACTCGACGGGGGACGCGGTGGAGCTGCTGCGGCGCACGATCCGCGAGAAGGGCGCCATGACGGTCGGGGCGTACACGACGTCGACGGAGGTGGAGCGGCAGATCGAGGAGGCGTGTCTGGCGGAGCCGGCGCAGTTGTCCTTCAACCTCACCGGCGGGGTGTTCGTGAACCAGACCGCGGCCTTCTCCGACTTCCACGGCTCGGGCGGCAACCCGGCGGCGAACGCGGCGCTGACGGACGGCGCGTTCGTGGCGAACCGCTTCCGGATGGTGGAGGTCCGCCGCCCCGCGTAGCGCCGCCCGCGGCAGGTCGTGCCCGGAGCGGTCGGCAGACCGCACCCGCAGCGCCCGGCCGCGGTCCTCGCGGCCGGGCGGCCCAGGCTCCGTCTCCGCCCGGATCGGGCCCGGGCGTCCGGCCGGAGACCGCCGGGTCCGCGTAGGCGGGACCGGGCAGGCCCAGGCGGCGCATCGCCAGGCCGGTCGGCGCCTCGAAGATGGCCCGGCGTGCGTTCATCGTCGTGGTGTAGCCGGGATCGAGATGCGGCGCGACCTCGACGATGTCCATGCCCACGGGACGCGGGGCCTCGCAGGGGCTACGGGTTCGCCGGGGTGTCCGGGGCCGCGGGCAGGGACCAGTGGTAGAGGGTCATGGCGACGCTGGTGGCCAGGTTGTAGCTGGAGACCTGCGGGCGCATCGGGAGCGAGACGAGCCGGTCCGCGCGCGTGCGCAGGGCTGGGGAGATGCCGTGCCGCTCGGAGCCGAAGGCGAGGAGCACGCCGGCCGGCAGCCGCAGGGTGCGCAGGTCGTCACCGGCGGGGTCGAGGGCGTAGAGCGGGCCGGGGGCGGCGTCGGGGAGGTCGCCGAGCGGGAGGCGGGCGACGGCCGTGGCGTAGTGCAGCCCGGCGGCACCGCGGACGGCGTTGGGGTGCCAGGGGTCGGCGTCGCCGGTGGTGACGACGCCGGCGGCGCCCATGCCGGCGGCGAGGCGGACGACGGCGCCGACGTTGCCGAGGTTGCGCGGGTTGTCGAGGACGACGACCGGCGCGGAGCGGGGCGCGCGCAGCGCGGCGCGGACGGCGGCCGGCTCCGGCCGGTCGGCCAGGGCGGCGACGCCGGTGGGGTGCCGCCGGGGCACCAGCTCGCGCAGGTCCCGGTCGGGTACCTCGCTGAGCAGGGCGTCGAGGCGGTCGGCGAGGTCGGGGGCCAGTTCGGCGGCGAGCGCGCGGGCGTCGGCGCGGGAGGCGGTGAGGGCGATCCGGACGCGGGCGCCGAAGCGCAGGGCGTGCTTGAGGGCGTGGAAGCCGTCGAGCAGTACGGCGCGGTCGTCCGCGGCGGACTCGCGCCACTCCCGTACGACGTCCGCGCTCATGCGCCGAGCCTACGCGTCGCGGGCGGCGGCCCGTCCGCGTACCCCCCGGGCCCCTCAGGCCCCGCGGACGTCCGCGGGTGCCTCGGGGGAGGCCGCCTGGGCCGGGACCGCCGGGGCAGGATCTTCACCCGCCGGCTGCCGCGGCGGGTGCCCGTCCGGCGGGGCGGTGCCCGGCAGCCTGCCGAGGAGCAGGTTCTTCAGGCCCGTGACCTTGGCACCCGCCCACACCAGGAAGATCGTCGGGAGGAACACCAGGTCCGCCGAGATCATCGCCGCGGAGAAGAACGGCAGCCCCATGATCACGGCGATCGACGCGTGGTCGATGATCATGACGGTCAGCAGTACGTTCTTCAGCCGCCTGTTGAAGAGGGTGAACGGGAAGGCGACCTGCACGATGACCGTGCCGTAGCCGATCAGCATGATCACGGCCCCGTGGCTCGCCATCATGTCCGCGAGCCCCGGCCAGGGCGTGAAGTAGTCCAGCTTGAGCGGGTAGTAGACGGCGGTGCCGTCCTGCCAGCGGGTGCCCTGGACCTTGTACCAGCCGGCGGTCGCGTAGATGAAGCAGACCTGGGCCATGATCACGAGCAGCCCGGCGTTGTGCGCGAGGTTCGCCAGCACGTCGCAGACCGTCCGCGGCTCGGCGGACCCGGCGCGCTGCGCCGCCCACCACACCGCGTGCGCGACCCACAGACCCCAGAAGATCAGCGCCCAGCCCCAGGTCAGTTGCCCCAGCACGGTGGCGGCGGCCAGCGCGGCGCCGGTCACCGCCCACAGCACCGTCCCGACCCGGTCCTGCGCCGGAGCGCCCGTACCGGGCGCCGCCTGCCGCCGTGCCCGCCGCGCGTCGAGCGACCACACCTGGCCGCAGCGCGTGACCACCAGGTACGTGGCCATGAGGTGGATGACGTTGTCGCCGCCGTCGCCCATGAAGATGCTGCGGTTCTGCAGCGACAGCACGCCGACCATGAACAGCACGGACGCCGTCCGCGTCCGCCAGCCCAGCAGCAGCATCACGCTGGCGGCGATGGCGAGCAGGTAGACGATCTCGAACCAGAACTCGCTGCGCGACCACATCAGCAGCGTGAACGCGTCGGTCTGGCTGATCAGCCGCTTGCCGAGGTCGTAGCTCCACGGCCCGTCGGGACCGTACAGCTCGTGCCGGTGCGGCAGTTCGCGCAGCAGGAAGCAGAGCCAGGTGAACGCGAAGCCGATGCGCACGACGGCCGTCTGGTACGGGCCGAGCGCCCGCGTCGTGACGTGGCCGAGGCCGCGGGTGAGGGCGTCCTCGAAGCGCCGGCGCAGCTCGCGCGCCGAAGGAACCTTCGGGGGCGCGGGCGGCTCGCCGGGCGCGGGGGGCGTGGCGGACGCAGGAGTCGCCGGAGGCGCCGGGGGCAGGGGAGGCTCCGGGGGCGTGTGCGGTGCCGAGGTCACTGGGTGCTCCCCTCCCACACCACACGGTCGCTCTTCATCAGGTCCTCCCCCGTGACGATCCACCAGGGCAGCTCCCGGTAGACCGGCGCGGTGTCCCACTGCTCGCTGCTCCACGGCGGCGGCGCGATCCGCCGGCTGGTCTGCCGGAGCTGGATCTTCTCGACCCGGCCGTCGTTCAGCACGGGGCCCAGGCGCCGCATCACGATGCGCTTGACGTAGTCCTCGGCGAGGTCGGCCCGGTCGGAGATGGCGCGGTTGTCCTCGTCGTGGGTGTCGGTCCAGTAGTCCCAGCCGCGGCGCAGTTCGTTCTGCACGGTGTGGCTGGGGGCCGGGTTGCCCTCGATGTTCTCGTGGTCCATGGCGGTGAGGTCGACCCAGCCGGTCTCCTCGGTGCCACCCTCGGGCATCAGCAACTGGGCGCGCACCTCGACGTGGATGTTGGTCTGCAGCGGGTTGGGCGCGAAGAGCCGCCAGTTCTGCTCGAACTCGGGGAAGACGATGCGGTCGATCGTCTCGTCGTGCTTCTTGCTGAGCGTGTTGGCCGGTGCGACGTGCAGGAAGCCTGCGCCCAGATGCACGGTGACGACGCCGACCAGCACCGCGATGGCCAGCGCGACGATGATCCGCGAGAGCGGCGACAGCCCGGCGATGCCGAGCACCGGACGTGGCGCCGCCGCCGGCTCGCCCTCCGCGGGCTCCGCCGGCGCCGCTGCTTCCGCCCCCGTGACGCCCCCGTCGTCGGGTATGCCGGCGCGGCTCTTGTCCGGCTGGCGCGATTCCATAACCCCCGGGCTCCCGTCTCCTCCGGTCCTTAGGACCGGCACGCTACCCACCCCGACCGCCTCCGCGCAGCGTGCGGGCGCAGAAACCGACCTTGACAGGGTAAGGCCGGGCAAGGAGCATGGAACCGAACGATCGGTCGGTCGGGAGGTATGGGAGCCGAGATGCCGGAGACGATCACCGAAAGAGGCCGCGGGTCAGGAGCCGAGCCGGGTTCCCGGTCCCGTACGGGCACGGGGCCGGCGGACACCGCGCCGCAGGCCACCGCCGCGTTCGAGGCGAAGATCGCCGCTGACGAGCGCATCGAGCCGCGCGACTGGATGCCCGATGCCTACCGGGCGACGCTCGTGCGCCAGATCGCCCAGCACGCGCACTCCGAGATCATCGGCATGCAGCCGGAGGCGAACTGGCTGACGCGTGCCCCCTCCCTGCGCCGGAAGGCGATCCTGCTCGCCAAGGTGCAGGACGAGGCGGGCCACGGCCTGTATCTCTACAGCGCCGCCGAGACCCTGGGCACCGGCCGGGACGAGTTGCTGGACAAGTTGCACGCGGGCCGCCAGAAGTACTCCTCGATCTTCAACTACCCCACGCTCACCTGGGCCGACGTCGGCGCCATCGGCTGGCTCGTGGACGGCGCCGCGATCATCAACCAGGTGCCGCTGTGCCGCTGCTCCTACGGCCCGTACGCGCGCGCGATGGTCCGCATCTGCAAGGAGGAGTCCTTCCACCAGCGCCAGGGGTACGAGCTGCTGCACACCCTCGCGCACGGCACCCCCGGGCAGCATGCGATGGCACAGGACGCCGTCGACCGCTGGTGGTGGCCGTCGCTGATGATGTTCGGCCCGCCCGACGACGAGTCGGCACACTCGGCGCAGTCCATGGCCTGGAAGATCAAGCGCCACTCGAACGACGAACTGCGGCAGCGCTTCGTCGACATCTGCGTGCCGCAGGCCGAGATCCTGGGCCTGACGCTCCCGGACCCGGACCTGCGGTGGAACGAGGAGCGGGGACAGCACGACTTCGGCGCCATCGACTGGGCGGAGTTCAAGGAAGTCCTCCGCGGGAACGGGCCGTGCAACGAGCAGCGGATAGGCCGCAGGCGGCAGGCGCACGAGGACGGCGCGTGGGTGCGCGACGCCGCCGCGGCGTACGCCGCGAAGCGGGCGCGCGCCGCGGAGTCCGCGGAGGCGGCGGCATGACCGCGCCGGCCGCCGGCGGCGGTACGGAGCCGGGCGCGGAGGCGGGCCCCGGGTCCGGCGCCGCCGAGGCGGCGGCAGCGGACTGGCCGCTGTGGGAGGTGTTCGTACGCAGCAGGCGCGGCCTGTCGCACGTGCACGCCGGCTCGCTGCACGCCCCGGACGCCGCCATGGCCCTGCGCAACGCGCGCGATCTCTACACCCGCCGCCAGGAGGGCGTCTCGGTGTGGGTCGTGCCGTCAACGGCGGTCACGGCCTCCTCGCCCGACGAGAAGGACCCGTTCTTCGCGCCCGCCGCCGACAAGCCGTACCGGCACCCCACGTTCTACGAGCTGCCGGAGGGGGTGCGGAACCTGTGAGCACCGCCCCCGACCCGGCCACCGCCGCCCCGGCGCCCCTCGACCCCGCGGCCGCCGCGGGTGCGCTGGCGCTGGGGGACGACGCGCTCGTGCTGTCCCACCGGCTCGCGGAGTGGACCGGCCACGCGCCGGTCCTGGAGGAGGAGGTCGCCCTCGCGAACATCGCGCTCGACCTCCTCGGCCAGGCGCGCACGCTTCTCTCCCTCGTCGGCGACGAGGACGAGCTGGCCTTCCTCCGCGAGGAACGCGCCTTCCGCAACGTGCAGTTGGCCGAGCAGCCGAACGGCGACTTCGCGCACACGATCGCCCGCCAGTTGTACTTCTCCGTCTACCAGGAGCTGCTCTACGGGCAGTTGGCCGCCGCCGGTGAGCCGTCGCCCCTGGCACCGCTCGCGGCGAAGGCGGTCAAGGAGGTCGCGTACCACCGCGACCACGCCGAACAGTGGACCCTGCGCCTCGGCGACGGCACGGAGACCTCACAGGCCCGGATGCGCGCCGGCCTCGACGCGCTCTGGCGGTACACGGGCGAGCTGTTCCGGCCGGTCGAGGGCCTGGCGGTGGACTGGGCCGGGCTGGAGGCGGCGTGGCTGGCGACCGTGGGCGGCGTGCTGGAGCGCGCCGCTCTCGCGCTGCCCGAGGGCCCGCGCGGCACGGGCTGGTCGGCCGGGGCCGGGCGCGAGGGCGTGCACACGGAGCCGTTCGGCCGGATGCTCGCGGAGATGCAGCACCTGCACCGCAGCCACCCGGGGGCGTCATGGTGACGGACGCCCCACAGGACACCCCGCTGGAGGAGCGGCTGCGGGAGCTGGCCGGCAGCGTGCCGGACCCGGAGCTGCCGATGCTGACGCTCGCGGAGCTGGGCGTGGTCCGCGGGGTGCGCAGAACGGGGACGGCGGCGGTGGAGGTCGAGCTGACGCCGACGTACACGGGCTGCCCGGCCGTGGAGTCCATGGCCGAGGACATCGAGCGGGTGCTGCGCGAGCGCGGCGGGATGGCGGAGGTACGGGTACGGCGGGTGCTGGCGCCACCGTGGACGACGGACGACATCACGCCGGAAGGCCGCCGCAAGCTCGCCGAGTCGGGCATCGCCCCACCTCGTACGACGCGCCCCGAGGGCCCGGTCCCGGTCACCCTGACGCCCCGCCGCGGCCCGGCGCCGCGCGAAACCGCGGCCGCAGCTACCGGCAGCGCGTCCGCCGCAGCTCCCGACCACGCCGGCACCGCGACGGCAGGCACCCCCACCTCGCCCCGCCCCGCCGGGCCCGCCGCAGGCGAGCCCGTGCGGTGTCCCCACTGCGGCTCCGCCGAGACCGAGTTGCTGTCGCCGTTCTCCTCCACCGCCTGCAAGGCGCTCCGCCGCTGCACCGCCTGCCTGGAGCCCTTCGACCACTTCAAGGAGCTGACGTGACCGCCGCCGCACCCCGGGGGCACGCCGTCTTCCACGACCTCAAGGTCGCCGGCATCCGCCGTCTCACGGACGACGCCGTCGCCGTGACCTTCGCCGTGCCGCCCGAGCTGCGCGCCGCGTACGGCTTCCGGGCCGGGCAGCACGTCGCCCTGCGGATCCCCACCGGCACCGAGGGCGGCACCAGCGACCGGCGGACGTACTCGATCTGCTCCCCCGAGGACCCCGGGCCCGCCGAGCTGACCGTCGGCGTCCGCGAGGTCGCCGACGGCGCCTGCTCGCCGTACGTCAACCGGCGGCTCGCGCCGGGGGAGACCATGCCCGTCCTCACCCCCGCGGGCCGCTTCGGGCTGCGCGGCGCCGCCGTCCCCGGCGGGCGCTACGGCGCGGTGGTCGGCGGCAGCGGCATCACGCCCGTGCTGTCGATCGCCGCGACCCTCCTCGGGCGCGACCCGCGGGCCCGCTTCTGCCTCGTCCGCAGCGACCGCTCGGCCGACTCGGCGATGTTCCTGGAGGAGGTCGCCGACCTCAAGGACCGCTATCCCGACCGGCTCCAGGTCGTGCAGTCGCTCAGCCGCGAGGAGCAGCAGGCCGGGCTGCCCGCCGGGCGGCTGGACGCGGCGCGGCTGGCGGAGCTGCTGCCCGCGCTGCTGCCGGTGGCGGACGTCGCGGGCTGGTTCCTGTGCGGCCCCTTCGGGCTGATCCAGCAGGCCGAGCGAGGGCTGCGCAGTCTAGGCGTGCCCCGCCGCCGGATCCACGAGGAGATCTTCCACGTCGACGACGCCCCGGCCCCCGAGCCCGCGGGCACCGCGCCCGAGCACAGCACGCTGACCGCCACCCTCGCGGGCCGCTCCGGCAGTTGGCCGCTGCGGCCGGGCGAGAAGCTGCTCGACGCCGTGCTACGGGCCCGCCCGGACGCCCCGTACGCCTGCAAGGGCGGCGTCTGCGGTACGTGCCGGGCGTTCCTGGTCCGCGGCGAGGTCCGGATGGACCGCAGCTACGCGCTGGAGCCCGACGAGCTGGCCGCCGGCTACGTGCTGGCCTGCCAGTCGCACCCGGTGACCGAGCAGGTGGAGCTGGACTTCGACCGCTGACCGGGACGAGCCGCGGGCCGTAGCCACGACCGCAGCCGCGGGCCGCGTCAGAGCACGTGCCCCGCGGCGCCCTTGTCGTCCACGACCGGCCGCCCGGCGGCGGCCCACGCCTCCATGCCCCCGGCGACGTTGACGGCGTCCATCCCCTGCTGCACGAGGTACATCGCCACCTGCGCCGAGCGCCCGCCGGAGCGGCAGATCACGTTGATCCGGCCGTCCTGCGGCGCCGCCTCGGTCACCTCGCCGTAGCGCGCGGCGAACTGGCTCATCGGGACATGCAGGGCGCCCTCGGCGTGACCGGCCTGCCACTCGTCGTCCTCGCGGACGTCCAGGAGGAAGGCGGTCTCCGTCAGCTCGTCGATGCCGACCGTGGGTACGTGACCAAAGCTCATGCCCCGACGCTACCGGACCGCCGCCCGGAGCCCCCGCGCCACCGCCCGCCCCGGGCCCCGGCTCCGTCCCGGCCCCGGCTCAGCCGTGCGCCAGCTCCGCGAGCGCCGCTTCCTTCTCCGACACCCGCGCCAGCAGTTCCTCGGCGATCTCCTCCAGCAGCCGGTCCGGGTCGTCGGGCGCCAGCTTCAGCATCTGCCCGATCGCGCCCTCCTCCAACTGCTTCGCGACCGACACCAGCAGCTCCTTGCGCTGCGCCAGCCACTCCAGCCGCGCGTACAGCTCCTCGGCCCGGCTGCGCCTGGGCTCCTCGGGCGCGGGTCCGGCCTGCCACTCCGCCTTGAGCGCGGTCAGCGCCTCGACGTCCCCGGAGGCGTACGCGGTGTTCACCCGGGCGATGAACGCGCTGCGCCGGTCCGACTCGTGCTCGTCCTGGGCGAGGTCGGGGTGCGCCATGCGGGCCAGCTCGCGGTAGAGCCGGCGGGCCTCCTCGCTGGGCCGCACCCGCGGCGGCGGCGACACCGGCCGGCCGGTGAGCATGTCGGCGGCCTCCGGCGAGAGCCCGTCGGAGTCGAGCCAGCCGCCGAACAGCTCCTCGACGCCGGGCATCGGCATCACCAGCGCCCGTGCCTCGTCGGCCCGGCGCTTGTCCTCCGGGTCGCCGGTCCGCTCGGCCCTGGCCTCGGCGATGAGGGCGTCCAGCTCGTCGAGGCGGCTGTACATGGGGCCGAGGCGCTGGTGGTGCAGCCGGGAGAAGTTGTCGACCTCGATACGGAACGTCTCGACGGCCACCTCGAACTCGATCAGGGCCTGCTCCGCTGCCCGTACGGCGCGCTCCAGCCGCTCGGCGCCGGTGTTCTCGCCGCCGTCCGCGTCCTTGGCGTGCTCGCCGCCGCTTCCTGTCCCGTCGGCGCGCGCGTGCTCGTCGTCGGGGGGCGTCTGCTCGTCGGGCTCCGCGGGTTCCGTCACCCCGCCAGCGTACGGGGTGGGCCTGCGGGCGGGACGGCCAGTTCCGCCAGGTGTGGCCCGCCGCATACGGCCCCGCACCGCCACCGCCGCGGTCCGGCCCCGGAAACGGCGAGACCGGCGACGGCTGCGCCGTCGCCGGTCCGCTGATCGGGCAGGGCGGGAGGGCCGCGGGCCCGAGGGTCCGCGGATCCACCGCCTCAAGAGCCGTTACCGGCTCGGACGTTGACTCAGACGTTGACGCCGAAGTCCTGCGCGATGCCGCGCAGCCCCGAGGCGTAGCCCTGGCCCACGGCGCGGAACTTCCACTCGGCCCCGTTGCGGTACAGCTCGCCGAAGACCATGGCGGTCTCGGTCGAGGCGTCCTCGCTGAGGTCGTAGCGGGCGATCTCGTTGTTGTCGGCCTGGTTGACGACGCGGATGAACGCGTTGCGCACCTGGCCGAAGCTCTGCTGGCGGCTCTCGGCCTCGTAGATCGACACCGGGAAGCTGATCTTCTCGATCTCGGCGGGCACGCCCGCGAGGTTCACCTTCACCTGCTCGTCGTCACCCTCGCCCTCACCGGTGAGGTTGTCACCGGTGTGCTCGACGGAGCCGTCGGGGCTCTTGAGGTTGTTGAAGAAGATGAAGTGCTGGTCCGAGAGGACCTTCCCGTCGGCGCCGAGCAGCAGCGCGCTGGCGTCGAGGTCGAAGTCCGAGCCGGTGGTGGTACGCACGTCCCAGCCGAGACCGACGATGACGGCGGTGAGACCCGGCGCCTCCTTCGTCAGCGAGACGTTTCCACCCTTAGCGAGGCTGACACCCATGACTTACCCTGCCCCAATCCGGCGCGGGCCGCGCCGCTTGACGAACATTGCTGGGCCCGGCTGACCGTGGCACCCATCGGTGCAACGAGCACCCCGGGACCCCGGTTCCCGTCAGCGTACGGCGACGAATCGGACCTCGTGCCCTCGGGTCTACCACCTTCGCCGATCGCCCCGGAACCCCCCGGGCGGCGCGTTACGCCGTCCGGGCGTTTCACGTGAAACCAGACCCGGGCCGCCCCGCGGCGGCCCGACGCTCTCCTCAACCGTTTCACACATCGCCGACCGGCGCCGTCCTGCCGGGAAAGAGCGCAACCGCGTCCGGGCTCCTCAGCCGGGCCGCACCCACGAAGAGCGCGGGGCGCCGGGCGCACAACAAAACGACGGAAGGCTCCCCGCACCGGTGACTTGCGTCACCCGGGCCGGGCACCTTCCGTCGATGTCTGTGTGCGCGAGGGGGGAGTTGAACCCCCACGTCCTTTCGGACACTGGAACCTGAATCCAGCGCGTCTGCCTATTCCGCCACCCGCGCAAAGGGTGTGCCGTACGCGGCTGCAGGCCGCCCGGCGTCGTGCTGACGTCAGGAAGACTAGCACGCGGTCCGGGCCCGAATCACATCCGATTTGCCCGCACCGAGGCCACCGGGGGCCGCTGGTGCGGGACACTGGGAGGAGCCGCCCGTACCATCCCAGGGGACGCCTGGGCGGACGGTGGTGGAGCAGGGCGGGACGACCGGCCGGCCGGTCGTCCCGACAGGTGCGAGACAGGTGTGAGACAGGTGTGAGAGAGGACACCGCGTACCGGCGGCGGGGACCGGGAACCAGTCCATTCCCCCGCGCGTGGATACGATCAGCGTGCAGTTTCGAGCAGCATGTTCGAGGGCCCGGCGGGAAGGCCCGTAGGAGAGGAGGTGCCCCGTGGGAGTACTCAAGCGCTTCGAGCAGCGTCTCGAGGGTCTCGTCAACGGCACCTTCGCCAAGGTGTTCAAGTCCGAGGTGCAGCCGGTGGAGATCGCCGGCGCCCTGCAGCGCGAGTGCGACAACAACGCCACGATCTGGAACCGTGAGCGCACCGTCGTGCCCAACGACTTCATCGTGGAGCTGAGCGCCCCCGACTACGACCGGCTCGCTCCCTACTCCGGCCAGCTCGGCGAGGAGCTGGCCGCCATGGTCCGCGACTACGCCCAGCAGCAGCGCTACACCTTCATGGGCCCGATAAAGGTGCACCTGGAGAAGGCCGAGGACCTCGACACGGGCCTCTACCGGATCCGCAGCCGCACCCTGGCAGGCAGCCACTCCCAGGCGCCCGCGCGGGGCCGGCCCGGCGGTGCGCCCACCGCGCCGCCCGGACCCGCGAGCCCCGGCAGCTACGGCTCCCAGCCGAGCGACTACGCCGCCTACGGCCGGCCGCCGCAGCACCAGCCCCCGCCGATGCCCGCGGGCCCGCCGCCAGGACCGCCCGGCGGCGCCCCCGCCGGAGCCCCGCCCGGCGGCGCGCGCCGGCTGCGCCACTGGCTGGAGATCAACGGCGTACGCCACCAGATGACCAGGCAGTCGCTGGTCCTGGGGCGCAGCACGGAAGCCGACGTGCGGATCGACGACCCCGGCGTCTCCCGCCGGCACGCCGAGATCCGTACCTTCGACGGCGGCGCGATGGTGCAGGATCTCGGGTCCACGAACGGCATCGTGGTGGACGACCAGCACACCCAGCGCGCTACGCTCCGCGACGGCTCACGCATCCGCGTGGGCAACACCACCGTCCTCTACCGGCAAGAAGGGTGAAGCGGGGCCGATGTCAGAGCTGACCCTGACGGTCATGCGGCTGGGTTTCCTCGCCGTACTGTGGCTGTTCGTCATCGTCGCCGTACAGGTCATCCGCAGCGACCTGTTCGGCACCCGGGTCACCCGGCGGGCGGCGGCCGCCCAGGACCGGCCGCCACCGCGGCCGCAGGCGCCGCCGCAGGACGCCAGGGGCGGCCGCGGCGGGCGCCGGGGCCAGCGCGGGGCCCCGACCAAACTCGTGGTCACCGAGGGGTCGCTCACGGGCACCACCGTCACCCTGCAGGGGCAGACCATCACCCTGGGACGGGCCCACGATTCGACAATCGTGCTGGACGACGACTACGCCTCCTCGCGGCATGCCAGGATCTATCCGGACCGTGACGGGCGCTGGATCGTGGAGGACCTCGGTTCCACCAACGGCACCTACCTCGACCGGACCCGGCTCACCTCGCCGGTGCCGATCCCGCCCGGCGCACCGATCCGGATCGGCAAGACCGTCATCGAGCTGCGGAAGTAGAAGACCATGACCGGAGGGCGGGCACCATGCGGATGTACCCGGAGCCGACCGGCGAGGTGCGCATGAGCCTCTCTCTGCGCTTCGCCGCCGGGTCGCACGAGGGCATGATCCGTGACCACAACGAGGACTCCGGCTACGCCGGTCCCCGGCTGCTCGCCATCGCCGACGGCATGGGCGGCCAGGCCGCCGGCGAGGTCGCCAGCTCCGAGGTCATCTCCGTCATGGTCGCCCTGGACGAGGACGTCCCGGGCTCCGACCTGCTCACCGCGCTCGGTACGACCGTGGAGCACGCCAACGACCGGCTGCGCCGCATGGTCGAGGAGGACCCGCGCCTGGAGGGCATGGGCACCACGCTCACGGCCCTGCTCTGGACGGGCCAGCGGCTGGGCCTCGTGCACGTCGGCGACTCCCGCGCGTACCTGCTGCGCGACGGTGCGCTGACGCAGATCACCAAGGACCACACCTGGGTGCAGCGGCTCGTCGACGAGAACCGCATCACCGAGGAGGAGGCGACCACCCACCCGCAGCGCTCGCTGCTCATGCGCGCGCTCGGCAGCGGCGACCAGGTCGAGCCCGACCTGTCCATCCGCGAGGTGCGCGCCGGCGACCGCTACCTGGTCTGCTCCGACGGCCTGTCGTCCGTGGTCAGCCACGAGACGATGGAGAACACCCTCGCCGGCTACGCCGGACCGCAGGAGACGGTGCAGGAGCTGATCGAGCTGGCGCTGCGCGGCGGCGGCCCGGACAACATCACCGTCATCATCGCCGACGTCCTGGACGCCGCGGACGACGACACCATGGCCGGCCGGCTCAACGACGCCCCCCTGGTCGTCGGCGCCGTCGCCGAGAACCAGCACCAGATCGACACCGCCGGCATGCAGACCCCGGCCGCCCGCGCCGCGGGCCTCGGCCGGCCCACGCCGCCGCAGGCCGGCGGCTTCGGCCCGGCCGGCGACGGCGGCGACCCGTACGGGCTGTCGTACAACGACGAGGACTTCGTCAAGGCCCCGCCCCGCTTCAAGTGGCTCAAGCGCGGGCTGCTGCTCGCCGTGGTCCTCGGCGGGCTGGGGTTCGGCGGCTACAAGGCGTACGACTGGACCCAGTCCCAGTACTACGTGGGCACGAAGGACGACCACGTCGCCGTGTACCAGGGCATCGACCAGAAGCTCGCCTGGATGAAGCTGTCCTCCGTCCACCAGGACCACCCGGACATCGAGCTCAAGTACCTCCCCGGGTACCAGCAGAAGCGGGTCGAGGACAACATCGCCGAGGAGAGCCTCGGCGACGCCCAGGCGAAGGTGGCCGACCTCCAGGAGCAGGCCGACGTCTGCCGTACGGTCGCGGAGGCCAAGGCCGCCGACTCCCGCGCGCAGGAGGACGAGCGGCGGCAGCAGGAGCAGGAGCAGCAGAACCCCGACAAGCAGGGCGACGCAGCGGACAAGGCCGGAGACAAGGCGGGGGACGAGAAGGCCGAGTCGCCGGCACCCGGAGCCTCGTTGACCGAGGAAGAGCAGAAACTGGCGAGGCAGTGCCCGAACCAATAACCCGTTGGGGGGCGGACCGTACATGAGCAGCAGCCACACCAGCACCATCAGTTCGGTGGCTGCGCCCAGTCGGCGCAACACAGAGCTGGCGATGCTCGTCTTCGCCGTACTGATCCCGGTCTTCGCGTACATCAACGTGGGCCTGGCGAAGGAGGACACGGTCCCCGCCGGCGTCTTCGGCTACGCGGCGGGCCTCGGCTGTCTGGCCGCCGTCGCGCACCTGGTGGTCCGGAAGTTCGCCCCGTACTCCGACCCGCTGCTGCTGCCGATCGCCACCCTTCTCAACGGCCTGGGCCTGGTGCTGATCTGGCGCCTCGACCAGGAGCCGTCGCTGACCACGCCCACCCTCGGCGGCCCGATGGCGCCCGGCCAGCTCATGTGGTCCGCGGTCGGCGTCGGGCTCTTCGTCGTCGTGCTGCTCTTCCTCAAGGACCACCGGGTCCTGCAGCGTTACACGTACATCTCCATGGCCGCGGCGCTGGTCCTGCTGATCATGCCGATGGTGCCGGGTCTGGGCGCGAACGTGAACGGCGCCCGCATCTGGATCCGCATCCCGGGCCTCGGCTCGCTGCAGCCGGGCGAGTTCGCGAAGATCGTCATCGCGGTCTTCTTCGCCGGCTACCTGATGGTCAAGCGGGACGCCCTGGCGCTGGCCAGCCGCCGCTTCATGGGGCTGTACCTGCCGCGCGGCCGCGACCTCGGCCCGATCCTGGTGATCTGGGGCCTCAGCCTCATGATCCTGGTCTTCGAGACCGACCTCGGCACCTCGCTGCTCTTCTTCGGCCTGTTCGTGATCATGCTCTACGTGGCCACGGAGCGCACGAGCTGGATCGTCTTCGGCCTGCTGCTGTCCGCACTCGGCGCGGTCAGCGTGACCTCCTTCAACAGCCACATCGGCGACCGCGTCGACAACTGGCTGAACCCGCTGGCGCGCAGCCCCGTCAACGACGGGGTGACCGAGACCGCGCAGGCGATGTACTCCTTCGGCTCCGGCGGCCTCTTCGGCTCCGGCCTCGGCCAGGGCTTCTCGCGCCTCATCGGCGGCATCGCCACCAAGAGCGACTACATCCTCGCCACCGTCGGCGAGGAGCTGGGCCTGACCGGCCTGATGGCGATCGTCGTCCTCTACGGGCTCCTCATCGAGCGCGGCATGCGCACGGCCCTCGCGGCCCGCGACCCGTTCGGCAAGCTGCTCGCGGTCGGCCTCTCCGGCGCGTTCGCGCTGCAGTGCTTCGTCGTCGCCGGCGGCGTCACCGCGCTCATCCCGCTGACCGGCATGACGATGCCGTTCCTCGCCCAGGGTGGCTCCTCGGTCATCGCCAACTGGGCACTGATCGCCATCCTGCTGCGCATCAGCGACACCGCGCGCAGGCCGGCGCCGGCGCCCGCACCTTCGCCCGACGCCGAGATGACCCAGGTGGTACGCACATGAACAAGCCACTCCGCCGCGTCGCCGTCTTCTGCGGCCTGCTGGTGATAGCCCTGCTCGTCCGGGTCAACTGGATCCAGTTCGTCGAGGCCGACGAGCTGCGCAACCACGAGGACAACCGGCGCGTGGCCATCGAGCGCTACGCCCACCCCCGGGGCAACATCATCGTCGGTGACAAGGCGATCACCGGCTCGACCGAGACCTCGGGCAGCGACTTCAAGTACAAGCGCACCTACAAGGACGGCCCCCTGTGGGCCCCCGTCACCGGCTACGCCTCCCAGGCGTTCGGCGCCAACCAGTTGGAGGCGCTGAACGACGGCATCCTCACCGGCAACGACGACCGGCTGTTCTTCAACCGCACGATCGACATGATCACCGGCAAGGACAAGAAGGGCGGCAACGTCGTCACCACCCTCGACGCGAACGTGCAGAAGGCCGCGTTCGAGGGGCTCGGCGACCGCAAGGGCGCCGTCGCCGCCATCGACCCGGAGACCGGCGCGATCCTCGGCCTGGCCAGCAGCCCCAGCTACGACCCGTCCTCCTTCGCGGGCAACTCCAACAAGGACTCGAAGAACTGGGTGGAGCTGGACAAGGACAAGGACAAGCCGATGCTCAACCGGGCGCTGCGCGAGACGTACCCGCCCGGTTCGACGTTCAAGGTCGTCACCGCCGCGGCGGCACTGGAGAGCGGCAAGTACGACATGGACGAGCCGACCGGCGCCCCCGAGACGTACAAGCTGCCGCTGTCGACCAACACCCTGGGCAACGAGGTCAAGGGCGTGTGCGAGGACGCCACCCTGCGCGAGGCGCTGCAGTGGTCCTGCAACTCGGTCTACGCGATGCTCAGCGACAAGGTCGGCAACGAGGGCATGATCGAGATGTCCGAGAAGTTCGGCTTCGGCAACGCCGAGCTGGACACCCCGGTCCGCGCCGCCGAGAGCATCTACCCGGAGATGGACCGCCCGCAGAACGCCATGGGCGGCATCGGCCAGGCGTCCAACCGCGCGACGCCGCTGCAGATGGCGATGGTCGCCTCGGCCGTCGCCAACGACGGCGAGCTGATGAAGCCGTACATGGTCGAGAAGCTGGTCGCGCCGAACCTCAACGACATCGAGGTGACGCAGCCGCAGACGCTGAGCGAGCCGCTGTCCGGCGAGAACGCGCAGAAGATGCAGCAGATGATGGAGACCGTCGTCAACGAGGGCACGGGCTCCAACGCCAAGATCGACGGGGCCACCGTCGGCGGCAAGACGGGTACCGCACAGCACGGCATCGACAACCGCGACCTGCCGTACGCCTGGTTCATCTCGTACGCCAAGGACCCCGACAGCGACAAGCAGATCGCCGTCGCCGTCGTCGTCGAGGACGCGAGCGCGAACCGCGACGACATCTCCGGTGGCGGCGTCGCGGCGCCGATCGCGAAGAGCGTCATGGAAGCCGGTCTTGGGCGGTAGCGGACCGCACGCAAGCGGAACGCAGGCGGGGAACGGAAGGGTGAGGAGTGGAGCGGCGGGGGATGTCACCCGGGGGAAGTGTGCCGGGAAAGTGACCGCATGAAGGGAACCGCGGAGCGGGTGCGCGGCGTCACCCGATAGCGGTCGGATACCGGTCGGATATCGGCTGACGGTCTGGCCCGAACGGTGTCATCCGCGCCCGGTACGGTATGCCGAGCAGCACGAGCCGGACACCCCGTGCCGACGCTCCACTTCGGCACGGGAGCAGGAACGGAAGAGGGCTGGGAGAAGCTATGGAAGAGCCGCGTCGCCTCGGCGGGCGGTACGAGCTGGGCCAGGTGCTCGGCCGCGGCGGGATGGCCGAGGTGTACCTCGCCCACGACACCCGCCTCGGCCGCACGGTCGCGGTCAAGACGCTGCGCGCCGACATGGCCCGCGACCCCTCGTTCCAGGCCCGCTTCCGCCGCGAGGCCCAGTCCGCCGCCTCCCTGAACCATCCCGCCATCGTCGCCGTGTACGACACCGGCGAGGACTACATCGACAGCGTCTCCATTCCGTACATCGTCATGGAGTACGTCGACGGCTCCACGCTGCGCGAGCTGCTGCACTCCGGGCGCAAGCTGCTGCCCGAGCGCACGCTGGAGATGTGCACCGGCATCCTCCAGGCCCTGGAGTACTCGCACCGCAGCGGCATCGTCCACCGCGACATCAAGCCGGCGAACGTCATGCTGACGCGCACCGGCCAGGTCAAGGTCATGGACTTCGGCATCGCCCGTGCGATGGGCGACTCCGGCATGACGATGACGCAGACCGCCGCGGTCATCGGCACCGCACAGTACCTCTCCCCCGAGCAGGCCAAGGGCGAGCAGGTCGACGCCCGCTCCGACCTCTACTCGACGGGCTGCCTGCTGTACGAGCTGCTGACCGGCCGGCCGCCGTTCGTCGGCGACTCCCCGGTGGCGGTGGCGTACCAGCACGTACGCGAGGAGGCGCCGCCGCCGAGCACGTTCGACCCCGAGGTCACGCCCGAGATGGACGCCATCGTGATGAAGGCGCTCGTCAAGGACCCGGACTACCGGTACCAGAGCGCCGACGAGATGCGCGCCGACATCGACGCCGCGCTGGAGGGCCTGCCCGTCGCGGCGGCCGCCGCGATGGGCGCCGTCGGCTACGGCGGCGACAACCCGACCACCGCCATGACCCCGCAGAACGGCTACGGCACCTCGATGCTGCCGCCCGCGCGGGACGACGACGGCGGCATGGGCTACGACGACCGCGGCCAGGGCCGCCGCCGGCAGCAGAAGCGCAGCGGCGCGACGTCGACGGTACTGCTGATCCTCGCCGGCATCCTGGTGCTCGTGGGTGCCATCTTCATCGGCAAGTCCATCTTCGGCGACCAGGGGGCGGACCCGGTCAAGGTGCCGAACGTCGTCGGCGAGAAGTTCGCGGACGCCCAGAACTCCATGAGCAACGTCAAGCTCACCCTGACCAAGTCCGGCGAGGAGCGCTGCGACGAGCCCAAGGGCACGGTGTGCAGCACCAACCCGCCGGCCGGCGAGGACGTCGACCGCGGTTCGACGGTCACGGCGGTCGTCTCCAAGGGCTCGGGCACGCAGCAGGTCACCGTCCCGAACGTGGAGGGCGTCGACGCCGACGAGGCCGAGGACACCCTGCGGGAGGCGAGCTTCGACGTCGAGCAGGTGGAGCAGGAGTCCAGCGAGCCGGAGGGGCAGGTGCTGAGCCAGGACCCCGCGGGCGACACCAAGGCCCCGAAGAACTCCCTCGTCACGCTCACCGTCGCGGCCGCCCCGGAGGAGACGGAGCCGGCGGCGATCAACATCCCGCGGGTCATCGACCTGTCGTACGAGGACGCGAAGTCGACCCTGGAGGGCCAGGGCTTCGTCGTCTCGCGCACCGACCAGCAGACGGCCGACGCCGCCCCGGAGACGGTCATCGCGCAGAGCCCGGAGGGCGGCACGGCGGCCACGGAGGGCGACACGGTCACGGTGACCGTCGCCGTCGAGCCGGACGAGCCGGAAACGCTGACGGTGCCGACGGACCTGGCCAACAAGACCGTCGGGGAGGCGAAGGCCCAGTTGGAGGGCATGGGCCTGGTCGTCGGCTTCATCCCCGGCACCCCCTCGGACGACGCCGCGATCGTCATGGCGCACGACCCGCCGGCGGGCACCGAGGTGGAGCCGGGCAGCACCGTGAACCTGGTCACGCGGCCGGGCGACGGCGAGTAGGCCGACTCCCGGCCGCGTGGATCAGCGCGATGCGAGCGCCCCCGCCGAGCGGGTAGGCTGGGGGCCGCTTCGGGGCCTTAGCTCAGTTGGTAGAGCGCTGTCTTTGCATGGCAGATGTCAGGAGTTCGACTCTCCTAGGCTCCACGATCTGCACCGCGGACCGGATGCATGCGAACGCCCTCCGGAAGGGATCTTCCGGAGGGCGTTCGCATGCGGAGTGAAGACGTCCCCGTGGTGACCTCCGCGGCGACTTCGGCGTGATCGACGTCACCAGACCCGACGGCTCGGATCGTCACTCGCCGTCAGAGGTCGTCCTCGCGTTCGTAGTACGCGCGGCCGGTGTCCGTGGGCTCGCCCGCCTCCGAGCGGGCCGTGCCGCCGCCCTCGGCGTCCATGTCCGCCGCCGCCTGGCGGGCCTCGGCGTCCGCGTCCCGGCCGGCGTCGGCGCGGTCGATGCGGGTCTCGCGGTCCATGTACTCGGTGTCGTCGACGATCCGGGTGGTGGAGGCGTCGCTGCCGGGTTCCGTGGCCTCCGGGGGTTCGACCATCCAGTCCGGGTTGACCTGGCGGTCCCACCAGCGCCAGGCGGCGACCGCCGCGGCGCCGAGGGCGCCGACGACGGCGGTGCGCTTGACCGTACGGCCGACGACCGCGCGGCGGTGGCGCCTGCGCGCCAGCCGGTCGATCTCCGCCGGGCTCACCTCGCCACGCAGCGCCGACAGCGCCGCGGTGCCGCGGGCGGCGGCCTGTCTGGTCACCGGGCCCGCGGCGGCCTTCGTCGCGACCGCCGCGGCCTTCGTCGCCGCGGCGGCGCCCAGGACGCGCGGGGCGGCGTACGCCGCCGCCTCGCGCGCCCGGCGGGCCACGTCGGAGGCGGTCCTGTCCAGCTCGTCGGGCACCGCCTCGCGCACCTTCCGCACCTGGGGCTCCAGGTGGGCGCCGTACGCCACCTGGGCGTTCGCGGCCATGTCGGAGACCATCGGGCGGAAGCGCCCGAACGCCTCGTGCGCCATGTGGGCGCACTGGTCCCTGGCGGTGGCGGCGTACGGCGCCACCGCCTCGGCCGCCTGCTGCACGCTCTGCTTCGCCGTGTCAGTGGCCGTGCGCGCACCGTTCTTGCGGGTCACGGATCTCTCCTTCGTACGGGACGGGTGGCACTGTGCGCCTGTTCACCTGCGTACAGATCATGCCCGGATTCAACCGTTTAAGCATGTTATGTCACGCCGGTCACTTGGCAGGAGGCTGGGGATCGCCCGGGCGGGCGTGCGAGGATCGGGGGACGCAAATGAATCCGTAAGGAAGGCACATCGTGGCCGAGCAGCTCTACGCCACCCTGAAGACGAACCACGGCGACATCGAGGTGAAGCTCCTGCCGAACCACGCGCCGAAGACGGTGCAGAACTTCGTCGGGCTCGCCACCGGCGAGCGCGAGTGGACCCACCCGGCGACGGGCAAGGTCTCCACCGAGCGTCTGTACGACGGCACCGTGTTCCACCGCGTCATCAGCGGCTTCATGATCCAGGGCGGTGACCCGCTGGGCAACGGCACCGGCGGCCCCGGCTACGAGTTCGGTGACGAGTTCCACCCGGACCTGGCCTTCGACCGCCCGTACCTGCTGGCGATGGCGAACGCCGGGCCCGGCACCAACGGCTCGCAGTTCTTCATCACCGTGGCGCCGACCGCCTGGCTGACCGGCAAGCACACCATCTTCGGTGAGGTCGCCGACGAGGCCGGCAAGAAGGTCGTCGACGAGATCGCGGCCGTCCGGACGAAGCGGGCCGACCGCCCCGAGAAGGACGTGGTCATCGAGTCCGTGGAGATCACGCGCCGCTGACCCCGGGAACCTGAGCGCCCCGCCCGTCGTACCACCAGCAGGTGAGTCGACGGGCGGGAGTGCGGGGCGGGGCGTGCGGAGAACCAGAGGGGACGCGGGGCAATGACGGACCAGGCGCCGGGAGGGGCGGAGAGACCGGCCGAGGACAGCGGGCTGCCGGGCTGCTACCGGCACCCGGACCGCGAGACCGGCGTGCGCTGCGTCCGCTGCGACCGGCCCATCTGCCCGGAGTGCATGATAAGCGCGTCGGTCGGCTTCCAGTGCCCCGAGTGCGTCCACGGCGGCTCGGGTACGGGCTCCGCGCCGGGCGCCGCCGCGCCCCGTACGCTCGCGGGCGGCGTCATGTCGGAGGACCCGCGGCTCATCACCAAGATCATCCTGGGTCTCAACCTCGCGGTCTTCCTCGCCGTGCTCACCGGCGGCGACCGGGTCAGCGACCCGATGCTCCTCGTCGGGAAAGCGATCTTCTCCTTCGGCGGGCCGCTCGAAGGCGTCGCAGAGGGCCAGTACTACCGGCTGCTCAGCTCCGTCTTCCTGCACGAGGAAGTCGCCCACATCGTGCTGAACATGCTGGCGCTGTGGTTCCTCGGGCCGCCGCTGGAGGCCGCGCTCGGCCGGCTGCGGTTCGTCACGCTCTACGTGCTCTCCGGCCTCGGCGGCAGCGCGCTGTTCTACCTGGTCGCCGCGCCCAACGACGCCGCCCTCGGCGCCTCCGGCGCCATCTTCGGCCTCTTCGGCGCCACCGCGGTGCTGGTGCGCCGGATGAACTACGACATGCGGCCCGTGCTGGTGCTGCTGGCGATCAACCTGGTCTTCACCTTCACCTGGTCGGGCATCGCCTGGCAGGGCCACATCGGCGGGCTGGTGATCGGCACGGCCGTCGCGTACGGGTTCGTGCACGCGCCCCGCGACAAGCGGGTCCTGGTGCAGCGGGCGGTGGCGGCGGCGGCGCTGCTGGCGATCGTCGCGGTGGTCGTGATCCGCACCCTGCAACTGACGTAGCGCCCGCCGCGGCGGGCCTCGTAACCTCCGGGCCGCAGCCGCGTTGAGAGGGGTGGGGCAAGCAGCCACGCCCGAAGTTGTCCACAGGTAGTCAGCGACCCTGTGCGTACCGTGGGGACAGCCGTTCGATATCGAACACCCCTGCGTTTTCCTTGACAGGTCGCGGAATCACCGCTGGTCCGGACGGTGTACCGCGGTCGGACCGGCGTCAATGCCACTGAGGTTATCCACAGATCTTCTGCTTTCTGCACAGCATGTGGATGACCTGTGGATAACTCTGCCCGCGGCGGGCCGCGAGGGGGTGGCGGTGGCTACTTCCACTGCGTGGAGACGACGAACCCCGCGAGGATGAAGCCGAAGCCGACCACGATGTTCCAGTTGCCGATCGCTTCGAGCGGCAGGTCCCCGGTGGTGACGTAGAACACGACGATCCAGGCGAGTCCGACGACGAACAGCGCCAGCATCAGCGGCGCCACCCAGCTCCTGCCGGTGCCAGACAGTTTGAACTCGCCCGACTTCGCCGGCGGCGGGGTGTAATCGGCCTTCTTACGGATCCGTGACTTCGGCACGAGAGACTCTCCTGTCGACGCTGCGGTTGCGGGCCTGACGGGGAGGCCCCGAGCCGCGGGGGCGGCTCCTTCCCCGGGCGTGTCCGTTAGCGTAGTCCTTCCACCGGGGGTAAGGAGACAAGGGTACGGTGACCAATTCCGCTCGGCGGCTCCGTATCAGGCCCGCACGGCTGTTCACCTTCGCCGCCTTCGCCCTCGCCGGGCTGATCTTCTGGACCAGCTTCAACACCGCGCAGGGCACCAACCTGCGCACCGACGACTCCATGCTCCGGCTCACCGACCTCATCTACGAGCGCGACCGCGCCAACCAGCGCCTCGACGGCGGCAACGCCTCCCTCCGCGAGGACGTCGACTCCCTCGCCGAGCGCGACCACGGCGCCGGCACCGCCCCCGGCAAGGAGCTCCGGGAGGCGGAGCGGGCGGCCGGGGCCACCGAGGTCGACGGCGCCGGGCTCACGGTGACGCTCACCGACGCCCCGCCGGACGCCACCCCGCTCATCCCCGGCGTGCCCGACCCCACGCCGGACACCCTCGTCGTGCACCAGCAGGATCTGCAGGCCGTCGTCAACGCCCTGTGGGCGGGCGGCGCGGAGGGCATCCGGGTCATGGACCAGCGGCTGATCTCCACCAGCGCGGTGCGCTGCGTCGGCAACACCCTGATCCTCCAGGGCCGGGTGTACTCACCCCCGTACAAGATCACCGCGGTCGGCGACCGGCAGGATCTCCAGGCCGCCCTGGACACTGAGCCCGCGGTGCAGAACTATCTGCGCTACGTCGAGGCGTACGGCCTCGGCTACGAGGTCGACCGACACGATTCGGTGACGCTGCCCGGCTACTCCGGCACCGTCGGCCTGCACCACGCCCGCCCCGTGGAGTGACCACTCCCACGTCCCCCCGGTTGGTGACGCGGGCGAAGCCCGCCGCTTCGCGGGGCACGTGTCGTTAGTCTGGTGACTCGTACGGACGAATTCGGCAGCGGCACAAGGCCACACGCGGGCCGCGGACGGGCCACGCAAAGGCAGCGGCAAGGCAACGCAAGGACAACGGCGAAGATCGGCGAAGAGGGACGCATGTACGGCTGGATCTGGCGGCATCTGCCGGGCAACGCGCTGGTACGGGCGCTGATCTCGCTCATCCTCGTCCTCGGCATCGTCTTCCTCCTCTTCCAGTACGTGTTCCCCTGGGCCGAACCGCTGCTGCCGTTCAACGACGTCACCGTCGACGAGGGAGCCGCCCGGCGATGAGCGCGCGCATTCTGGTCGTGGACAACTACGACAGCTTCGTCTTCAACCTGGTCCAGTACCTGTGCCAGCTCGACGCCTCGTGCGAGGTGCTGCGCAACGACGAGGTGACGCCGCAGCACGCGGACGACGGCTTCGACGGCGTGCTGCTGTCCCCCGGGCCCGGCACCCCGGAGCAGGCCGGGGTGTGCGTCGACATGGTGCGGCACTGCGCGGAGCGCGGGCTGCCGGTGTTCGGGGTCTGCCTCGGGCTGCAGTCGATGGCGGTCGCGTACGGCGGTGTGGTCGGCCGGGCGCCGGAGTTGCTGCACGGCAAGACCTCGCCGGTGACGCACGGCGGCGCGGGCGTGTTCGCCGGGCTGCCGTCGCCGTTCACGGCGACGCGGTACCACTCGCTGGCCGTCGAGCGGGAGTCGCTGCCCGACGAGCTGGCAGTCACGGCGGAGACGGACAGCGGCCTGGTGATGGGGCTGCGCCACCGCGATCTGCCGGTGGAGGGCGTGCAGTTCCACCCGGAGTCGGTGCTGACGGAGTGGGGGCACCGGATGCTGGCGAACTGGCTGGCCGAGTGCGGCGACGGCGGGGCCGTCGAGCGGTCGGCGGGGCTGGCGCCGGTGACGGGCGGTTTCGCGACGGGCTCGGCACGCGGCCCGGCACCCGAGGTGGCGCCCGTGGGCGGGTTGGCGCCTGCGGGCGGCGGGGCGGCCGGGACCGCGGGGTGACCGACACCCGGCCGGACGACAACGCACCGGGGCGCGCTGAGGAGCGCGAACCGGGGCGCGAAGCGCGTTACCGCGGCTTCCATGACTCAAGCGCCCCCGGCCGGCCGGCGGGTGACGCCGGGGACCCGCTCACCGACCCGCAGTCCGGCGGCCGGCCGCCGCTGCCGCGCAGGGACACGTCGGGAGCGAGCGGGCGGGCGGGGCCGGGGTCCGGTGGCCCGGGTGGTGCCGGGGGCCGCGGCCAGGGCGCCGGGGTGTCCGGCGCGGGTGCCGGGTCGTCCGGTACGCGGCCGGGGTTCGGCTCCGGTACGGGGCCGGAGCCCGCCGGTTACGGCGCGGGCACCGGGGGCGGCTCCGGGACGTACGAACCGGGGCTGGGCGGCCGGGGCCGGGGGCCCGGAGGCTACGGCGCCGGGGGCGGCGGGCAGGATCCGCTGGAGCAGGGCCACCTGCCCGAGTACGCCCACCGCAACCCGCTCCGCGGCGACCCCCTGCCGCCGCCGCGCAGCGCCGACGCGGGACCGGGGCAGGAGCAGGGCGCACAGCCGCCGCAGGGGCAGGGTCCTTTCACACAGCAGCAGTACCCGCAGGACCAGCCCTCGCAGCCGCAGACCGCCCACCCGCAGCCGCACGTGCCGCGGCAGGAGCCCGTCGCCGCGGACGGCCCGCGGCCGCGGCCGCTGGAGCGGCCGGAGTCGCCGACCTCGGCGGTCTCCCGTTGGTTCCGCCCGCACACCCCGCCGGACGGCCGCGATCCGTACGCCGTCCCCGCCGACTACCCGCGCCCCGCGGACCCTTCGCAGGGCACCCCGCGAAACGATCCGCCGCCCCACGACGCCCACCACCCCGACGGCTACGCGCCCACCCCGGACTCCGCCCCGCACGCCCACCGGCCGGACGACCGCGCCGCCCCCGGCGCCCACGCATCCCCGGCGTACCCCGCGCGCGCCGATGCGCCGGACGGCCAGACGGCGATCGTGCCGCAGGGGGGGACCGCGGCGCAGTACCCGATGTCGTCGTACGACGCGGGCCACCCGTCCCCGTACGCGGAGGCGCCGCAGGCGGCCGCGTACGGGCAGAGCGCCTCCGCGTACACCCCGCAGGGCCCGGCGGCGTACGACCCGCAGCTCCTCGGCTACGACCAGGCCCCCGCCGACCCCCTCGGCGCCTCCTACCCCGCGGTGACCGGCGACCCGCTGACCGACCCCCTCGACCCGGCACCCCCCACCGGCCGCAGGGCCAGGACCGGCGACCCCCTCACCGATCCGCTCGACCCGCCCGCCGCGCAGGCCACCACCCCCGCCCCCAACCCCGCCCCGCGCCGCCACGCCGGGCGGCCCGCCGTCGAGGAGCAGCAGCAGGAGCCGTACCGCGCGCCCGCCCACGGCCGGCACGCCGGAGGCGCCGCCCCGGCGGGCGCCGCCGAAGGCGCGGCCGCCGGCGCCGCCCCCTCGGGCCACCGCGACCCCTCCCCCTGGGGCGACCTCTCCGCCGCAGCCCACGCCGGCGCCCCCGCCACGGCCGACCCCGCCCAGGCCCAGACGGCGCAGCCCCATGCCCGGCAGCAGGCCCGGCAACAGACCCAGGTACAGGCACCGGCTCCGGCACCTCCCCCCGCCGCCCGTATCCCCGACCAGGCCGCGAACGGCGACCAGCGCCTCACCTGGGGCACCGCCCCCGCCTCCCGCCGCCGCGGCATAGCTGATGACGGCCGCGAAGGACGCGGCGACCGCGAGGACCGCACCGTTCAGACGATGTCCCTGAACGTCGCCCGCGCGCTGGGCACCCGCATGTCCGCCCGCAAGGCCGCCCGCGCCGCCAAGCAGCAGCGCACCGTGCTGCTCAGCCGCATCACCGGCGAGGCGTTCATCACCCTGGGCGTGCTGATGCTCCTCTTCGTCGTGTATCAGCTCTGGTGGACCAACGTCCTCGCCGACCGCGAGTCCCGGCAGGAGGCCCAGCAACTGGAGGAGCAGTGGAAGCGCGGCGACGGCGCGGGCAAGGAGGACGCCCGCGACCCGGGGGCGTTCGAGGCCGGCGAGGGCTTCGCGATCATGCATATCCCGTCGCTGGACGTGAACCGGCCGGTAGCCCAGGGCATCAACAAGCAGAAGGTCCTGGACCGCGGCCTTCTCGGCCACTACTCGGAGGGCGACCTCAAGACCGCGATGCCGTGGGACGAGAAGGGGAACTTCGCGGTCGCCGGGCACCGCAACACCCACGGCGAGCCCTTCCGGTACATCAACCGGCTGGAGAAGGGCGAGGAGATCATCGTCGAGACCAAGGACACGTACTACATCTACGAGGTGTCCAGCACGCTCCCGTCGACTTCGCCCTCGAACACCGATGTCATCGACCCGGTGCCCGAGGGGTCGGGATTCACCGGGCCGGGCCGCTACGTCACACTAACGACCTGTACACCTGAGTACACGTCCAAATATCGGCTTATTGTCTGGGGCAAGATGATCGAGGAGCGTCCGCGCAGCGAGGGCAAGCCCGACGCGCTCATGGACTGAGCGGTACGGGCGGCCGGAGGCCGGCGGGACGGAACGAACGGGGAAGCGGTGGCAGCGACGGACGATGAGCGGGAGAGCAGACCCGCAGCGGAGGCCGCGGGAGAGGCTGCGCCGAAAGCCCAGGAGCCGGAGGAGCCCGGAGAAGAAGCGGCCGGGGAGAAGGCGGCGGAGCCCGTAGCCGGCGAAGGAGCGAAGGGCGGAGCCGGAGAAGCGGCCGAGCCCGTACGGGACGAAGGGGAGGCCGCAGAAGGAGAGGAAGAAGCAGCGGCCCCGCCCCGCCCCCGTCCCCGCGGCCTGCTCGCCGGGGCCGTCAGCCTCTTCGGCGAGGTGCTGATCACCGTCGGCGTCCTGATGGCCCTCTTCGTCGTCTACTCCCTGTACTGGACCAACGTCCAGGCCAACCGCGAAGCCGGCCGCATGACCGACGACCTCCGCGACTCCTGGGAGAACACCCCGGACGACGGCAAGCCCCGCCCCGTGGACATCGGCGACCTCAAGGGCGGCATCGGCTTCCTGCACGTGCCCGCGATGGAGGAGAACATCCTCGTCCGCAAGGGCACGGCGACCGACGACCTCAACAAGGGCGTCGCCGGCTACTACACCGAGCCGAGGAAGTCGGCCATGCCCTGGGACCGCCGCGGCAACTTCACGCTCGCCGCGCACCGCGACGGGCACGGCGCGAAGTTCCACGACATCCACCGCATCGATGAGGGCGACCCGATCGTCTTCGAGACCAAGGACCGGTGGTACGTCTACAAGACCTACGCCGTGCTCTCCGAGACGTCGAAGTACAACACCGGCGTGCTGGACAAGATCCCGGAGGAGTCCGGGAAGACGAAGCCGGGGCGGTACATCACGCTCACCACGTGCACCCCGATGTACACCTCCCGGCACCGCTACGTGGTCTGGGGCGAGCTGGAGCGCGTGGACCGCGTCGACGAGGAGCGCACCCCGCCGCCCGAGCTGTCCTGAGCCCCCCGGCGGGTGCCCGGAGTGGCACGCGTAGACCGTCGCGGACGTGGAAGAACGCGTCCCGGTTATCTCACCTCCCCGAGGTCTGTCTGGGGGCGGTCCCGCTCCGTAGGATGCAGTTCGCAAGCGCGAATCTGGACTCGGGGACATCTGGGGAGGCCGCACGGCATGGGAGCTCCACGGCAGGACACCAGCGAACGCGCACGAGAACTACAGCGAAGCTGGTATGGCGAACCGCTGGGCGTGCTGTTCCGGCGGCTGATCGACGATCTCGGCCTGAACCAGGCACGGCTGGCCGCCGTGCTCGGTATCTCGGCGCCGATGCTGTCGCAGCTCATGAGCGGGCAGCGGGCAAAGATCGGCAATCCGTCGGTGGTGCAGCGCGTACAGGCGTTGCAGGAGTTGGCCGCCGAGGTGTCGAGCGGCAGCGTTTCCGCGGCGGAGGCGGCGGAACGGATGGAGGGGATCCGCAAGAGCGCGGGAGGGGCGGTGCTCGGGACGACGCAGACGCAATCGTCGACCGGATCGACGACGGTGCGCCGCGTCGTACGGGAGATCCAGTCCCTGCTGCGCTCGGTGGCCGCCGCCGGCGACATCATCGACGCGGCGGACCGGCTCGCGCCGACACAGCCGGAGCTGGCAGAGTTCCTCCGGGTGTACGGCGCCGGGCGCACTGCCGATGCCGTAGCACATTACGAAGCACATCAGTCATAACCTGATGAATTACTAACGAAGCCGTACAAGGGGCGGGCGCAGCAGCATGGGTGAGGTCTTCGCTGGGCGGTACGAGCTGATCGATCCGATCGGCCGGGGCGGGGTGGGCGCGGTCTGGCGCGCCTGGGATCACCGGCGACGGCGCTATGTGGCGGCCAAGGTGCTGCAGCAGAGCGACGCGCACACGCTGCTGCGCTTCGTCCGCGAGCAGGCGGTACGCATCGACCACCCGCACGTGCTGGCACCCGCCAGTTGGGCGGCCGACGACGACAAGGTGCTGTTCACGATGGACCTGGTGGGCGGCGGCTCACTGGCCCATCTGATCGGCGACTACGGACCGCTCCCGCCGCGGTTCGTCTGCCTGCTGCTCGACCAACTGCTCGCCGGCCTGGCCGCGGTGCACGGCGAGAACGTCGTGCACCGCGACATCAAACCGGCGAACGTGCTGCTGGAGGCGACCGGCACCGGCCGGCCGCACCTCCGGCTCTCCGACTTCGGCATCTCCATGCGCAAGGGCGAGCCGCGGCTGACCGACACCAACTTCGTCGTCGGGACGCCCGGTTACTTCGCGCCCGAGCAGATGCTGGGCGCGGAGCCCGACTTCCCCGCGGACCTGTTCGCGGTGGGTCTGGTGGCGCTGTACCTGCTGACCGGGGAGCGTCCGGACAGCCAGGCGCTGGTGGAGATGTATCTGAAGAACGGCGTGCCGCCGGCCCCGAAGGAGGTGCCGGAGCCGCTGTGGCAGGTGCTCGCGAGCCTGCTGCAGCCGGATCCGGAGATGCGGTTCCGCACCGCGACGGGTACGCGGAAGGCGCTGGCGGAGGCGGCGGAGCTGCTGCCGGAGCTGGATCCGGCGGAGGAGCCGGTGGAGGTCTTCGACCAGCTCGGGCCGCTGCCGGTGGGGTTCGGGCCGCGAGGTCCGGAGCGAGCGGAGGAACGGGCGGCGGAGGCCGCGCCGGGGCCGGGTTCCGGTACGGGGCTCGGTGCAGGACTCGGTGCTGGTGCTGGTGGAGGTCCCGGTCCCGGTACGGGTACGGGGCCGGCCGGTGACGCAGCGGGCCCGGCGGGGCCCGCGTACGCGCCGGGCGGCACCGGATACGTACCCCCGCCCGCGGCCGCCGCGCCCGAGCCGGGCCCGGCGGGGCCCGGCACCGCGCACCCGCCCGCGGCGGGGCGGCCCGGCGCGCACGACCCGGCCGAGGCGACCAGCTACGGCATCGCGCCACCGGCCGCGTCGCAGCCGCCGACGCCCACCGCCCCGTACACGACGGCCGCGTCGCAGCCGCAGTCCCGGCCCCCGCAGCCCCGGCCGGGCGCCGCGGCGCCGCAACGGCGACCGGGACCGCCCGCGAAGGTGGCGATCCCGGTCGTGGTGCTCGCGGTGCTGCTGATGGCGGCCGGCGTCTGGGCGCTGGCCTCGGGCTGACGCCCGTACGCCCGGCTCCTCTCCTACTGCCGCCAGTTCTGCTGCGGTGGCGGCGGCGGGTACCCGTCCCCGTACGGGCGCTCGCCGTACGCGGGACCCCCGGCCCCACTCCCGTACGCACCGGGCGCCGTCTGCGTGTCCTCGCCCGCCACCTGCGGACCCGCCCCCGCGCCGGGCACCGGCCGGCGCCGCGCCAGCAGCATCCACAGCCCCAGGCCGGCCAGCAGCAGCACGCCCGCGCCGATCCCGGCGATCGCCAGGATCTTCTTCCCGGCACCGTCGCCGTCGCCGTCCGCACCGGCCGGCGCGCCCTCCGCCGCCATGTCGCGGTCGTCGTCCGTCACCGCGAACCCGGCCGCCGCCGCGTCCCCGTCGTACGCCGGGCCCTCCTCGGGCTCGCCCTTGATGGTCGTCCGCAGCTCCACCGGCACCGGCCCGTCCGCGAACTCCCCGACCTCCTCGGACACGCTGACGGCGATGTAGTACCAGCCCGCGAAGCCGACGTTGCCGAGCTCGCCGCTGTAGACCGCGTAGCGGTTCTCGTACGCCACCGGCGGGGCCACGGCGGGGATCGCCGCAGGGTCGTCGCCGAAGTACGTCTCGTTCTCGTTGGCGACGAACCCGCGCGCGGGGTTGTAGAAGTCGACACGCACCCCGTTGGAGGCGAACGCCGTCTCGTCGCTCACCCGCGTCGTACCGAACTCGGTCTGCAGGAAGAGCTGCTGGCCCCAGTCCAGCGGCACCCGGTAGAAGTGCGTGTCACCCGGCCGGATCTTGTCCGTCCACACGCCGTGGTCGATGGCGACCGCGTCGTTGAACCCGGTGCCGCCCTTGCGCGGTTCGGCCTTGCCGGTCGGCGGGGGCGGGGCCTGCGTGGGGATCGACTGCGGGTCGGGCGGGGTCGTCGACCCGGCCTTCGCCAGCGGCGGCTCCGCCATGAAGCGCAGCTCAAGCGGCCACTCCGCCGGGCTGGAGGTCGCGTCGCTGACGCGGGTGACGATGAGGTTGTAGACGCCGGCCTCCTGGCAGGTGCCGCCGGGCTGGGCCATGCGCCCGACGTAGTCGGCGATCGGCCGGGCGGCACCGTCGGCGGCGAAGTCGACGTCGGAGCTGCTGCACCGGTCGCCGCCCTTGCTCTCCAGCTCCAGCTCGATACCGTCGCCGTACGCGACCTTGGTACCCGGCTTCGGCGCGGCCACGGCGGATATCCAGGCGTTGGACTTCGCGTCGAGCGTGACGCTGTAGTACAGCTTGTCGCCGGGGGCGAGGGAGTCGGTGTAGGTCTTGCCGGCCTCCACCTTCTCGCCGCCGGTGCTGCTCGCGGCGCCCTCGATGGGCTCGGCGTCCTTCGCCGTCCGGTATTCGCCCGCGTCGGCGGGCGAGTTCACCGGCACGGCTCCCTGCCGGCCGGCCGCAGAAGCCGCCGAAGCGGCCGAAGCCGCCGCCGGGAGCGCGGCCTGCGCCGCCAGCGCGGCCACCGCCAGCGCCGCGACCGGGCCCGCCATCGTTCGCGTCCTCACCATCCACCCCTTACGCCGTTGCCTGCCGCCGCTTCCGCCGGTGCCTCGCCCGCCGGCCGTCGCTTCCGGTTCCGTACGATCACGAACGCGGCCCCCGCGCCGGCGAGCAGCACGCCACCCGCGATCCCGCCGGCGAGCGGCAGGACGGAGTCCGATGATTCCTCGTCCGCCCCGGCCCGCGCATCCTTCCCGCCTTTCCCGCCGTCCTCGCCGCCGCCCCCGTCGACGGCGGCGGCCGGTGCCCCGTGCCGCGGCCCCGACTTCTCCTGGCCCAGCACGTCGACGCGCAGCACGACGCCGATGGCCGTGTTCTGCGCGAACCGCGCGGCCTCGGGCCCCAGCGAGACCGACAGGTAGTACTCGCCGCCGCGGCGCACGGGCACGACCTCGGTGGCGGTCTCGTAGCGGTTCGTCCAACTGACCGGCACCGTACCGAGGTCGGCGGCCACGGGCTCACCGTAGTAGCTCCGGCTGCTGCTGAACGGTCCGTCGCCGACGACGGCGCGGCCGGGCGAGTAGAGGTCCGTGGCGGCGAAGCTGGAGACCCCGGCGGCGCCGTCGAGCGTGGGCTCGTTGGCGAACTCGACGCGGTAGCGGAGCTGCTGGCCCCAGCCGACCCCGACCTTGTAGAAGCGCGTCTGCGCGGGCAGCAGTTCGTCGCGCCAGACGCCGGGTCCGATCGCCTTCGCGTCGTTGAAGCCCGTACCGCCGGTGATGTCCTCCGGTTCTGAGGTGGGCAGTCCGGCGCCCTCGTCACCGGCCGGGCCGTAGTCGGTCTCGGACTGCGCGGGCGTGACGCCGGCGCGCAGCGGCTCCTCCTGGCCGACGGCCAGCTCCAGCGGCCAGCGGGCCCGGTCCGAGCCGGCGGCGCTGGTGCGGTGGACGCTGAGCAGGTAGCGGCCGGCGGCGTCGCAGGGCTCGCCGCCCTCGGCGCTGGGGATGCGGCTGACCGCGCCGGTCAGCGGCTGTGCGCCCTCGTCCTGCTCGAAGTGGCCGTCCCTGGCGTCGCACCGGGTGCCGTAGTCGTCGGTGGCGTGCAGCTCCAGCTCGATGCCGTCGCCGTACGCGACGGGCACACCCGGCTGCGGCACGGCGGTGACGCCGAAGTCGGCGGCGGAGGCGGCGTCCAGCTCGGCGGCGTACCACTTGGTCTCGCCCGCGCCGATGCTGTCGAGGTACTGGCCGGGCGCGACGTCCGCGGCGCCGCCGCGGCCGAGGCCGCCCTCGACCGGGTCGCCGCGGAAGCGGTAGCCGTCGGCGGAGAGGCGGGCGGCGCGCTGAAGCTGGCGGGCGAGCGCGTCGGCGTCGGGGGCGTCGTAGTACGCGCCGTGCCCCTTCTCCGCGATGCACTTCAGCTCGTCGCGGGCCCTGCCGCCGACCTGGAAGCCGACCGTGTCGATGCGCAGGGCGCCGAAGGCGCCGCCGGTCTCGCCGAGTTGCGCCGCGACCTCGCAGGGGTCGGGGGTGCCGCAGGTGTCCTCGCCGTCCGAGACGAGCAGGATGGAGCGGTGGCCGAGGGCGCCGGGCGGGCGCTCGGGGAGGTCCCGGGCAGCCTGCTGGAGCGCGTAGCCGATGGGGGTATCGCCCTTCGGCTTCACATCTGCTACGGCGTCCTTGATGCGGCCCCGGTCCAGCCCCTCGACGGGCACGGCGAGGCGGGTGTCGGTGCAGCCGCCGGCGCGGTCGGCGCCGTAGACGCGCAGGCCGGTCGGGTAGCCGTCGGGCAGGGCGTCGACGACGGTGCCGACGGCCGCGCGGGCGGACTCGATCCGGGTGGCGCCGGAGCCGTCGTCGTCGGCCATGGAGCCGGAGGAGTCCAGCACCATCACCAGGCCGCCGCCGGTCGGCGCGGGCTCAGCGGGTGCTGCGGGTGCAGCGGTCGCCGTAGGCAGCGGTCCTGCGCTCAGCGCGGCGGCGAGCGCCGCGGCGACGCCGGCGTACGCGGGCCGTCTCCGGCAGCCGCGGAGTATACGTTCCATGACAAGTCCCCCCTTGTTCTCCGCCATTTGCTCAAGCACCGTAGAACGTGTGCAGTAGCAAATAACAGGGGGCGGGTGTCACGGTCGTGCAACAGGGCCCCGGTCATGCCGAGGCCCCAGCCGCACCGCCGCGCAAGCGGCGGGGCCGGGGCCCAGAGCCGGCCCGGAACCGGGCGGCCCTGCTCGGAGCTCTCGCGTTCTCAGACGCCCGAAGAGGAGGGCACCGAGTCGGTGGCCTCCGTCCACAGGTCCTGCTCGGCGCGATCCGCCTGGATCTGGCGGTACACGAGAAGCCCGCCCAGAGCGGCCAATGCGATCAGGAACAGCTTCTTCACCGCGACCTCGTCCTTCCAGAGACATTGGACTACGAAGCCCGATGATACACAGCGCGTACGACACCGGAGCCGGGCTCGGGACCGTGGCACTAGGACCGCACTAGGACCTAAGTCCCCGCCCCGTTTCCATCCGGCGCCCGATCCGTACGGCCCTGTCCACCGCGCACGATGACGGTCATGACCACGCCCGACGCCACCGACACGACCGACGCCGCGGACCCGGCGGCCCTGACGAAGACGACCGATCCGACCGCAGGCCCCCGGTCCCGCGACCCCGCCGCCGCACCGGCGGGCGTCGCGTCCGCGCCCCGGCTCTGGCCGGTGCTGCTCGCCTCGTACATCGGCCAGTTCCTCGTCGTCCTCGACGTCTCCGTCGTCAACGTCGCCCTGCCCAGCATGCGCGACGACCTCGCCCTCAGCGGCAGTGCGCTGCAGTGGGTCGTCAACGGCTACGCCCTCACCTTCGCCGGCTTCCTGCTGCTCGGCGGCCGGCTCTCCGACCTCTTCGGCCCCAAGCGCGTCTACCTCACGGGACTCGGCCTCTTCGCCGCCGCCAGCCTCGCCGGCGGGCTGGCGCAGAGCGACGCCGTGCTCATCACCGCCCGCGCCGCCCAGGGCGTCGGTGCCGCGTTCCTCGCGCCCGTCACCCTCTCCCTGCTGACCCGGGCGCTGCCCGAGGGCGCCGCCCGTACCCGGGCCATCGCCGCCTGGACGGCGGTCGGCGCCGCCGGCGGCGCGACCGGCGGGCTCATCGGCGGCGTGCTCACCGACCTGGCGTCGTGGCGCTGGGTGCTCCTGATCAACGTGCCGATCGGCCTCGCCGTGGGCGCCGTCGTCCTCGTCTGGCTGCGCGAGCAGCGCCGGGACACCGACCGCCCCGCCCTGGACCTCCCCGGCGCCGTGCTCGTCACCGGCGGCGTCGGCGCCGTGGCGTACGGCATCACCGAGACCGAGTCGGCGGGCTGGACCTCGGCCTCCGCGCTGCTGCCGCTGCTGGCCGGGCTCGCGGCGCTGGCGGGCTTCGTCGCCGTGGAGGCGCGCTCCGCGCAGCCGCTGCTGCCGCTGCGGCTGTTCCGCATCCGCGCGGTGGCCGTCGGCAACGTCGTCACGCTCGTCAGCATGGTCGGCGCCTTCGCCCTCTGGTACTTCCTCACCCTCTACATGCAGACCGTCCTCGGCTACAGCGCCATCCGCACCGGCCTGGCCTTCCTCCCGCACACCGCCGCGCTCATCATCGCCTCCCAGTTCGCGCCCCGGCTCTCGGCCCGCTTCGGCAGCCGCACGATGACGGTGGTCGGCGGGCTGCTCACGGGCGCCGGGTTCCTGTGGCAGGCGGCGGCGATGGACGCGGACGGCACCTTCGTCTCCGCGATCCTCGGCCCGGCCCTCCCGATGGCCGCGGGCCAGGCCATCCTGCTGGCGCTGCTGACCGACGTCTCCACCTCCGGCGTCGGCGAGCGGGACGCCGGCGGCGTCTCGGGCCTCGTCAACACCTCGCGCCAGATCGGCGCGGTGCTGGGCCTGGCGATCCTCGGGGCGGTCGCCTCCGCGGGCCACGGCGCCCCCGAGGACGGCTACGCCCGCGCCTTCCTGGCCGCCGGCATCATCACCGCCGCCTCGATGCTCCTGGTCCCCTTCCTCCCCCGCCCGGGCCGGCGGACCCGGCCGCACGCCGGGTCCGCAGCCGCATGAGAGCGGCGGCATGACAAAGGCGAAGGGCGCCTCCTCGTCACGAGGAGGCGCCCTTCGCCATTTCCGGTGCGGCTACCAGGACTTGAACCTGGGGCCTCATCCTTATCAGGGATGCGCTCTAACCGACTGAGCTATAGCCGCGCGCTGCACAGAGATTACCCCACCGCCGAGCCGCGGCCCAAATCGATAGCGGGTGTACCCGGCGGGCGCTACTCGTCCTCCGCCAGCGTGACCTCGATGCCGCCGACGAAGCCGGCGGAGAGGTTGTAGATGAACGCGCCCAGCGTCGCCAGCGCCGTGGCGAGGACCACGTCGATCAGCGCCACCACCGCCGTGAACCCGGCCACCCGGGGCAGCGACAGGAACGACTCCAGGTCGAAGCCGGCCGAGTCGTCCGAGCCGGTGGCCTCGCTGATCGTGCCGCCGACCGTGCTGAAGACGCCCATCGCGTCCAGCACCATCCACAGCACCGTCACCGCCACGATCGTGCAGATGCCGAGCGCGATGGAGAGCAGGAAGCTGACCTTCATCACCGACCACGGGTCGGCCTTCGCGATCCGCAGCCGCGCCTTCCGGGTGCGCGGTACGGTGCTGGCGCCGGTACGCGACCTGCGTACCCCGGCGGCCGTCTGCTGCGCCTGCTCGTACGCCTGACCGCCGCGGCCCGCCGTGCGCCCCCCGGCGTGCCCGCCGCCGGCCACGCCGGCCGGCGGGGTGTACGCCTGCGGCGGGTGGTGCGGCGCCGGCGGGGCCCCGGGGGCGGCCGTCGGCGGGGGCATCGGGCCCTCGGGGGCACCGTCGTACGGATACGCGTGTGCTTGCGGGTCCTCCGCGCCGCCGACCCCGGCGGCAGCGGAGGCGCCGCGTCTGCGCCCGCGCCGGCCGCCGTGCCCACCGCCGGCGTCATCCGGACCTGGCGGGGGGTTCGGCTGCGCGTACCCCTCCGCCCTCGCCGGCCCGGCGCCGGCACCCGTGGCTCCACTCACGACCTACTCCTCGCCTTCACCGTCCGCGGCGGGGCCCTGGGCCCCGGCGTCCGTGCTCCCGGCCTCGTCGGCGGCGACGGCGGCGTCGACGGCCTCTTCGACCTCCTCCGCCTCCCGACCGGCTTCTGCGTTCCGCGCGACGCCGACCACGGCGTCCCGCTTCCCCAGGTTGATCAGTTGGACGCCCATGGTGTCACGGCCCGTCTCCCTGACCTCGTCGACCCGTGTACGGATCACGCCGCCGCCGAGCGTGATGGCGAGGATCTCATCCGACTCCTCCACCACCAGCGCGCCCACCAGCGAACCCCGGTCCTCCACCAGCTTCGCCGCCTTGATGCCGAGGCCACCTCGTCCCTGAACGCGATAGTCGTCCACGTTCGTACGCTTCGCGTAACCGCCGTCGGTGGCGGTGAACACGAACGTACCGGGCCGCACGACATTCATCGAGAGGAGTTCGTCACCCTCGCGGAAGCTCATGCCCTTCACGCCGGAGGTCGCGCGGCCCATCGGGCGCAGCGCCTCGTCCGTTGCGGTGAACCGGATCGATTGGGCCTTCCTGCTGACGAGCAGCAGGTCGTCCTCGGGCGAGACCAGCTCGGCACCGATCACCTCGTCCGGCGAGCCGTCGGGCATCTCCCGCAGGTTGACGGCGATCACGCCGCCCTGACGGGGCGAGTCGTAGTCCTTGAGCACCGTCTTCTTCACCAGCCCGGCCTTGGTCGCGAGCACCAGGTACGGGGCGGCCGCGTAGTCCCGGATCGCCAGGATCTCCGCGATGTGCTCGTCCGGCTGGAACGCCAGCAGGTTCGCGACGTGCTGGCCCTTGGCGTCGCGTCCCGCGTCCGGCAGCTCGTACGCCTTGGCGCGGTACACCCGGCCCTTGTTCGTGAAGAACAGCAGCCAGTGGTGGGTGGTGGAGACGAAGAAGTGGTCGACGATGTCGTCCTCGCGCAACCGCGCCCCGCGTACGCCCTTGCCGCCGCGCTTCTGCGCGCGGTAGTCGTTCGTCTTCGTCCGCTTCACATAGCCGCCGCGGGTGATCGTGACGACGATGTCCTCCTCGGCGATCAGGTCCTCGATGGACACGTCGCCGTCGAAGGGCACGAGCTGCGTACGCCGGTCGTTGCCGAACTTCGCGACGATCGCCGCCAGCTCCTCGCTGATGATCTGCCGCTGCCGCTCGGGGGAGGCGAGGATCGCGTTGTAGTCGTCGATCTTCGACTGCAGCTCGTCGTGCTCCGCGGTGATCTTCTGCCGCTCCAGGGCGGCCAGCCGGCGGAGCTGCATCTCCAGGATCGCGTTCGCCTGGATCTCGTCGATCTCCAGCAGGTCCATCAGGCCCCGGCGCGCCACGTCGACCGTCTGGGAGGCCCGGATCAGCGCGATGACCTCGTCGATGGCGTCCAGCGCCTTCAGCAGGCCGCGCAGGATGTGCGCCCGCTCCTCGGCCTTGCGCAGCCGGAAGGTGGTGCGGCGGACGATGACGTCGACCTGGTGCTCCACCCAGTAGCGGATGAAGGCGTCCAGCGACAGCGTGCGCGGCACGCCGTCGACCAGCGCGAGCATGTTGGCACCGAAGTTCGTCTGCAGGTCGGTGTGCTTGTAGAGGTTGTTCAGCACGACCTTCGCGACGGCGTCCCGGCGCAGCACGATGACCAGCCGCTGGCCCGTACGCGACGAGGTCTCGTCCCGGACGTCCGCGATGCCCGTCAGCCGGCCGTCCTTCACCCCGTCGGCGATCTTCTGCGCCAGGTTGTCGGGGTTGACCTGGTACGGCAGCTCGGTGACCACCAGGCACTGCCGGTCCTGGATCTCCTCGACCTCGACCACCGCGCGCATCGGGATCGAGCCGCGGCCGGTGCGGTACGCCTCCTCGATGCCCTTGCGGCCGACGACCAGCGCCCCGCTGGGGAAGTCGGGGCCCTTGATGCGCTCCAGGAGGGCTTCGAGCAGTTCGTCGTTGGACGCCTGGGGGTGCTCCAGGTACCACTGCACCCCTTCCGCGACCTCGCGCAGGTTGTGCGGCGGGATGTTCGTCGCCATGCCGACCGCGATCCCCGCCGAGCCGTTGATCAGCAGGTTCGGGAAGCGGGCGGGCAGGACGGAGGGCTCCTGGGAGCGGCCGTCGTAGTTGTCCCCGAAGTCGACGGTCTCCTCGTCGATGTCGCGGAGCATCTCCATGGCGAGCTGCGCCATGCGGCACTCGGTGTAGCGCATGGCGGCGGCCGGGTCGTTGCCCGGGGAGCCGAAGTTGCCGTTGCCGTCGACGAGCGGCATCCGCATCGACCAGGGCTGGGCCAGCCGCACCAGGGCGTCGTAGATCGCCGAGTCGCCGTGCGGGTGGTAGTTGCCCATGACGTCGCCGACGACGCGCGCGCACTTGAAGTACCCGCGCTCCGGGCGGTAGCCGCCCTCGTACATCGAGTACAGGACGCGGCGGTGCACGGGCTTCAGGCCGTCGCGGATGTCCGGCAGCGCACGCGAGACGATGACGCTCATCGCGTAGTCGAGATAACTGCGCTGCATCTCCGTCTCGAGCGAGACGGCGTCCACGCGCAGCACGATGCCGCCGTCTTCGCCCTCGCCGTCCGGCTGCGGGTCGGGGTTCTGGGGAGTGAGCTCGTCGGCCATTGCGGGTCTTTTCTACCTTTTCGAAGAGGTCTCGAAGGCGGTCGGTCGCACCCGGGCGGGGACCCCGGGAAACCCGGGCGGGGGGCCGCCCGGGCGAGGCCGACTCAGATGTCGAGGAAGCGGACGTCCTTGGCGTTGCGCTGGATGAACGAGCGGCGCGCCTCGACGTCCTCGCCCATGAGCACGGAGAACAGGTCGTCGGCCGCGGCGGCGTCGTCGAGCGTCACCTGGCGCAGCACGCGGTGCGCCTGGTCCATGGTGGTGATCCGCAGCTCCTCCGCGTTCATCTCGCCCAGGCCCTTGAAGCGCTGGATCGAGTCGTCCCTGATCCGCTTGCCCTGCGAGCGGCCCAGCTCGATCAACTGGTCCCGCTCGCGGTCGGAGTAGGCGTACTCGTACTCGTCCCTGGTCCACTTGATCTTGTACAGCGGCGGCTGGGCCAGGAAGACGTGCCCGCCCTCGATCAGCGGGCGCATGAAGCGGAACAGCAGCGTCAGCAGCAGGGTCTGGATGTGCTGTCCGTCGACGTCCGCGTCGGCCATCAGCACGATCTTGTGATAGCGCAGCTTGGAGAGGTCGAAGTCCTCGTGGATGCCGGTGCCGAACGCCGAGATCAGCGCCTGCACCTCGGTGTTCTGGAGCACCCGGTCGATGCGGGCCTTCTCCACGTTCAGGATCTTGCCGCGGATCGGGAGGATCGCCTGGTACCGCGGGTTGCGGCCGGACTTCGCCGAGCCGCCCGCGGAGTCGCCCTCCACGATGAAGATCTCGCACTTGGACGGGTCGTTCGACTGGCAGTCGCTCAGCTTGCCCGGCAGCGACGCCGTCTCCAGCAGCCCCTTGCGCCGCGTCAGGTCGCGCGCCTTGCGGGCGGCCACGCGGGCCGTCGCCGCCTGGATGGACTTGCGGACGATGTCGCCGGCCTCGTTCGGGTTCCGGTCGAGCCAGTCCGTCAGGTGCTCGTGCGTGACCTTCTGCACGAAGGTCTTCGCCTCGGTGTTGCCCAGCTTGGTCTTCGTCTGGCCCTCGAACTGGGGCTCGCCCAGCCGGACCGAGATGATCGCCGTCAGGCCCTCGCGGATGTCCTCGCCGGTGAGGTTGTCGTCCTTCTCGCGGAGCAGCTTCTTGTCCCGCGCGTACCGGTTGATCAGCCCGGTCAGCGCGGCCCGGAAGCCTTCCTCGTGCGTACCGCCCTCGTGGGTGTGGATGACGTTCGCGAAGCTGTACACGCCCTCGCTGTACTGCGTGTTCCACTGCATCGCGATCTCGACGGACATCAGCCGCTCGGTGTCCGCGACCTCGAAGTCGATCACCGAGGGGTGCACCGGCTCGCCCTTGCGCGAGTTCAGGTGGCGTACGAAGTCGGAGATGCCGCCCTCGTAGTGGTACGTGACGCTGCGCGCCTTGTCCTCGTCCTCGTCGCCCGCGGTGTCCGCGCCCGAGGTCTGCTTGGCCGCCGCCCGCTCGTCGGTGAGCGAGATGGTCAGGCCCTTGTTCAGGAACGCCATCTCCTGGAAGCGGCGCGACAGCGTCTCGAACGAGTAGTCCGTCGTCTCGAAGACGTCGGCGTCCGCCCAGAACGTGACCGTGGTGCCGGTCTCGTCCGTCTCCTCGTTCCGCGCCAGCGGCTCGGTCGGGATGCCCAGCTTGTAGTCCTGCGTCCAGCGGTAGCCGTCGGTCTTGACCTCCACGGACAGCCGGGTCGAGAGCGCGTTCACGACCGAGACGCCGACGCCGTGCAGACCGCCGGAGACCGCGTAGCCGCCGCCGCCGAACTTGCCGCCGGCGTGCAGGACGGTCAGCACGACCTCCACCGCCGGCTTGTTCTCCGACGGCACGATGCCCACGGGGATGCCGCGGCCGTTGTCGACGACGCGCACGCCGCCGTCGGCGAGCAGCGTCACCTCGATCGTGTCCGCGTGGCCGGCCATCGCCTCGTCCACCGAGTTGTCCACGACCTCCTGCACCAGGTGGTGCAGACCGCGCTCGCCGGTCGAGCCGATGTACATGCCCGGGCGCTTGCGTACGGCGTCGAGGCCCTCCAGGACCGTGATCGCGTTCGCGTCGTACGCCGCGTCCTCGACGGCCTCCGCCTCCGCGCGGGCGTGTGCCCGTGCGGCCTCAGCGGCCGCCTCCGCGGCGCCGTCGGCGCCTGGAGGCACGTTCTCGCTGGCAGGGATGTTCTCGTTGGAGTTGCCGGAATCGGCCACGAAGCGCCCTTTCTGGCACAGCACGGGCCACTCTCCTGGCTGAGCGGGAGCGGCCGCGTCGTTGTTGGTCAGCGTGTTCCGCAAGTGGGCGGGTTGCTCCCAGTCTACCGGTAGCCCACGACAGAATGGCGGTTTGCAGGTGCCTGAACCCGCATGTGGCGCCCTGAACATCTGCCCGCCGAGGGGGGCTGCACACACCGGGGCCTGCAGAGCCTCTGAGCGCCACTCAGCGCTTCGGGGCGTCAACCATCAGCTACTGTGACCGACCTCACTCCATCACAGGTTTACCGCCGGGGTTCAGCAGAAGGTACGGGCCTACCCGTACGTGTCCCCGGGGCCCTGGCTGCCCGGCGCCCGCAGCGGCCCGAAGCGCCGCCCGCCGCCCCCGGGACCCACCACTTTGATCAGCTTCACGGTGCCGTGGCCGAGCTCCTCGTTGAGCCGCGCCACCAACTGGGGCGCCAGCAGCCGCAACTGCGTCGCCCACGCCGTGGAGTCGCACTTCACCACGAGCACCCGCTCCTGCTCGTCGTACCGCTCGGGCGCGCAGTGCTGCGCCACCTCGGGACCGACGAGCTGCGGCCAGCGGCCCATCACGCCGCCCACCGCCGCCGGCGCCTCCCAGCCGCGCTCGGTGATCAGCCTGCTCACCGCGGCACCCAGCGGCAGCGGATCGCGGCCGTCGGCGCGGGCGCCCGAGCGCAGCCCGCCGCCGCGGCGGGCCTGCCGGCGCTGCTGCGCGGCCGCACCCCGCGCCCGGGCCTCCGCCCGCGCCGCCCGCAGGGCCACGCGCGCCAGGTCGACCCCGGAGGGCTCGGGAGCGGCGGGGGACTCCCCGGCCCCGGAGTCCGCGGCCGGGGCGTCGCTCTCGGGGCGTACGGGCTCCTCGCTCATCCGCACTCCACCCGCCCGTCGGCCACCGTGAACCGCGCCCCCGCCAGCGCCCCCGGCACGTCCTCCGCCACCGCCGCCGTCACGAGCACCTGCTCGCCGGGCGCCACCAGCTCCGCCAGCCGCTCCCGCCGCCGCGTGTCCAGCTCCGCGAACACGTCGTCCAGCACCAGCACGGGCTCCCCGCCGCCCTCGCCGCGCAGCAGCTCGTACGACGCGAGCCGCAGCGCCAGCGCGTACGACCACGACTCCCCGTGCGACGCGTAGCCCTTCGCCGGCAACTCGCCCAGCTTCAGCACCAGATCGTCGCGGTGCGGACCGACCATCGTCACGCCCCGCTCGATCTCCTGCTTCCGCGCCTCCGCCATCGCCTCCAGCAGCAGCTCCGCGAACTCCTCGCGCGTACGCGCCTCCGCGAACCGGCCGCCCGCCGGCGACTTGTACTCGAACGCCGTCGGCCCGCCGCCCGGCGCCACCTGCTCGTACGCCTTGTCCACCAGCGGCTGCAGCACCGCGATCAGCTCCAGCCGCTGCGCCAGCAGCTCGGCCCCGGCCCGCGCCAGATGCTGATCCCACACGTCCAGCGTCGACAGGTCGAGCTGCCGCCCGCCGTGCCGGCGCGCCATCGCGGCCGTCTTCAGCAGCGTGTTGCGCTGCTTGAGCACCCGGTCGTAGTCGCTGCGCACCCCGGCCAGCCGAGGCGCCCGCGCCGTGACCAGCTCGTCGAGGAAGCGGCGCCGCTGGTCCGGGTCGCCCTTGACCAGCGCCAGGTCCTCCGGCGCGAACAGCACGGAGCGCAGCACGCCGAGCAGGTCGCGCGGCCGCACCTGCGACGAGCGGTTCAGCCGCGCCCGGTTCGCCTTGCCCGGGTTCAGCTCCAGCTCCACGAGCTGCTGCCGGCCGTCCTGCGTCACCGCGGCCCGTACCACCGCACGCGCCGCGCCCATGCGCACCAGCGGCGCGTCCGCGGACACCCGGTGGCTGCCCAGCGTCGCGAGATAGCCGACGGCCTCGACCAGGTTCGTCTTGCCCTGGCCGTTCGGCCCGACGAAGGCCGTCACCCCCGGGTCGAGGGGCACCTCCGCCCGCTCGTACGAACGGAAGTCGGCCAGCGAGAGATGAGTCACGTGCATGGCCCGACGCCGACCTCCCCAGGCACTCGGCCGATTCAGCTTCGATTCAGCTTGGGCGAACGGCGGGCCGGCGCTCCCGCCGGCCGCCCGGCAGAGCTACTTCTCCTCCTTGACCGCGTGGCCGCCGAACTGGTTCCGCAGCGCGGCGATCATCTTCATCTGCGGCGAGTCGTCCTGGCGCGAGGCGAACCGGGCGAAGAGCGACGCCGTGATCGCGGGCAGCGGCACCGCGTGGTCGATCGCCGCCTCCACGGTCCACCGGCCCTCGCCGGAGTCCTCCGCGTACCCGCGGAGCTTGCCCAGGTGCTCGTCGTCGTCCAGCGCCCGGACCGCCAGGTCCAGCAGCCAGGAGCGGATGACCGTGCCCTCCTGCCAGGAGCGGAAGACCTCGCGCACGTCGGTGACCGAGTCCGCGGCCTCCAGCAGCTCCCAGCCCTCGGCGAAAGCCTGCATCATCGCGTACTCGATGCCGTTGTGGACCATCTTCGCGAAGTGCCCCGCGCCGACCTTGCCGGCGTGGACGGCGCCGAACTCGCCCTCCGGCTTCAGCGCGTCGAAGACCGGCTGCACCCGCGCCACGTGCTCGGCGTCGCCGCCGTACATCAGCGCGTAGCCGTTCTCCAGGCCCCACACGCCCCCGGAGACACCGCAGTCCACGAAGCCGATGCCCTTCGCACCCAGCTCCTCGGCGTGCTTCTCGTCGTCCGTCCAGCGCGAGTTGCCACCGTCCACGAGCACGTCGCCGGGCTCCAGCAGCTCGGCCAGCTCGTCGACGGTCGACTGCGTGGCCGCGCCCGCGGGCACCATCACCCACACCACGCGTGGGGCGGGCAGCGCGTCCACAAGCTCCCGCAGGCTGTGGACATCGGCTCTGTCCGGGTGGTGGTCGTACCCCACGACGGTGTGGCCCGCGCGCCGGATGCGCTCACGCATGTTCCCGCCCATCCGGCCGAGACCCACAAGACCGAGCTCCATCACTGCCCCTTCGTCCGTCTGTGCGTCCTATTCCCGGTCCGAGCCTACGCCGGACCTCAGCCGCTCAGCCGCACGGGCATGATCAGGTACTTGTACGCCTCGTCCGCCTCGGCGTCGAGCGCGGGCTTGCCGCTGAGCAGCGCCGGCTTCGTCGACGTCGTGAACGAGAGCTGTGCCGCGGGCGAGTCGATCGCGCTCAGCCCGTCGAGGAGGAACAGCGGGTTGAAGGCGATCGAGATGTCGTCGCCCTCCAACTGCGCGTCCACCCTTTCCACAGCCTGTGCGTCGTCGCTCGACCCGGCCTCCAGGGTCAGCACGCCCTGCTCGAAGCTCAGCCGCACCGGCGTGTTCCGCTCGGCCACCAGCGCCACGCGCTTGACGGCCTCGACGAACGGCGGGGTCTCGATGACCGCCACCGAGTTGAACTCCGTGGGGAACAGCGTGCGGTACTTCGGCAGGTCGCCCTCGATCAGCCGCGTCGTCGTCCGCCGGCCGGCGCCCTCGAAGCCGATCAGGCCCTCGCCGGCACCGGCGCCCGACAGCGCGAGCGTCACGATGTCCCCGCTGGTCAACGACTTGGCCGTGTCCAGGAGCGTCTTGGCGGGGACGAGCGCCACCAAGGAGGCGTCGGCGGTCTCCGGCTTCCACAGGAACTCGCGGACCGCGAAGCGGTACCGGTCCGTGGAGGCCAGCGTGACCGTGTCGCCCTCGATCTCGATGCGCACACCCGTGAGCACCGGCAGGGTGTCGTCCCGGCCGGCGGCGATGGCGACCTGCGCGACAGCGGCGGCGAAGACCTCGCCGGAGACCGTGCCGGTCGCGGTCGGCATCTCGGGCAGCGCCGGATACTCCTCCACAGGCAGGGTGTGGAGTGTGAATCGCGAGGAGCCGCAGACCACGGTGACCCGGACGCCATCGGTGGAGATCTCCACGGGCCTGTTGGGAAGTGCGCGCGAGATGTCGGCGAGCAGCCGCCCGGAGACGAGGACGGTGCCGTCCTCCTCCACATCCGCCTCCACGGAGACGCGGGCGGAGACCTCGTAGTCGAAGCCGGAGAGGCTGAGCGTCCCGCCGTCCGCGCCGTCGGCCTTCAGCAGCAGCCCGGCGAGCACCGGCGCGGGCGGCCGGGCCGGGAGGCTGCGTGCTGCCCACGCCACTGCCTCCGCGAGTACGTCGCGCTCCACCCGGATCTTCACGGAGACCGCCTCCTGGTGCTCTCGGCCCTTGCCGGCTCGGTTGGTGTGGGGGACCAGTCTGACGCACGGCACCGACACAGGGGGCAGGTCGGGGTCAACTCGTCGCTGCCGCTCTTGGAGGCCGTCGACCGCACTTGTGCACAGGCCCCGCTTCGAAGCGGATTCCGAGCTAGCTACGTGTAGAGGTAGTAGTAGGGCCTGTGGAAACCGTGGAAAACCCTGTCTGCGCAGGTCAGCTCGTGAATTTTGCCCACAGGCGGGTTGGGGACGAAGAGTGGATAACCCGCTGTTCCTGTGGACGATGCCCGGCTGTACACAGGCCGTTCACAGGCGGGGGCCACTTAGCCACAGCTCCATCCCCAGAGTTACCCGGGTTTCTGCACAGCCAATCCTGCCTCTGGATGTGACGGCTTTCACTCGACCCGGTGAAGGGGCGCGTTGCGTTGCCGAACAGTGGACAAACTTGTGGACAGGCTGTGTACAGAGCGGGGTTTTCTGTGGGTGAGTGGTCTTCCGCGGTGGACAGCGCTCGGCGCCGATCGGGCCGGTGGACGGTGTCCACAGGTTGTGGGCAACGCTCGCCCACAAATCCACACCCCGGTGAGCTGCGCGGACGCGAGTTGTCCAGACCGCGTCCACACCCGCCCGTGGGTAACTCACCGATCCCCAGGGTGTGGACGGCGGAAAAGCCACCGAGGTGTGGAGAAGTGCCTGTTCAGGCCCGGGAATCGAACAGCGGGCGGGGGCTCGGCTGTTCGGGTACGTGCCGGGGGCGGCCGGACGCGTACGGAAGACCTGTGCAGAACCGGCTGCCGGAGGACGCGTGGGGCCCCGGGAGGCGCTGTGGAGCGGCGCGGGGCGGGGTGTGGGGTGTGGGGCGTACGGAACGGCGGCGCGGCCGCTAGCTGTTCTTGATGCGGTTGGTCAGCTCGGTGACCTGGTTGTAGATCGAGCGCCGCTCGGCCATCAGCGCCCGGATCTTGCGGTCCGCGTGCATGACGGTGGTGTGGTCCCGGTTGCCGAACTGGGCGCCGATCTTCGGCAGGGAGAGGTCCGTCAGCTCCCGGCACAGGTACATGGCGATCTGGCGCGCGGTGACCAGCACGCGGCTGCGGGAGGAGCCGCACAGGTCCTCCACCGTCAGCCCGAAGTAGTCGGCGGTGGCGGCCATGATCGCGGCGGCGGTGATCTCCGGGGCGGCGTTCTCGCCGCCGGGGATGAGGTCCTTCAGCACGATCTCGGTGAGCCCGAGGTCCACCGGCTGCCGGTTGAGCGAGGCGAAGGCCGTGACCCGGATCAGGGCGCCCTCCAGCTCGCGGATGTTGCGGGAGATCCGGGAGGCGATGAACTCCAGCACCTCCGGCGGCGCGTTCAACTGCTCCTGGACCGCCTTCTTGCGCAGGATCGCGATCCTGGTCTCCAGCTCCGGCGGCTGCACGTCGGTGATCAGGCCCCACTCGAAGCGGTTGCGGAGCCGGTCCTCCAGGGTGATCAGTTGCTTGGGCGGCCGGTCGCTGGAGAGAACGATCTGCTTGTTGGCGTTGTGCAGGGTGTTGAAGGTGTGGAAGAACTCCTCCTGCGTCGACTCCTTGCTCGCCAGGAACTGGACGTCGTCGACCAGGAGGATGTCCATGTCGCGGTAGCGCTTGCGGAACGTGTCCGCCTTGCCGTCGCGGATGGAGTTGATGAACTCGTTGGTGAACTCCTCGGAGCTCACGTACCGCACCCGGGTGCCGGGGTAGAGGCTGCGGGCGTAGTGCCCGATGGCGTGCAGCAGGTGCGTCTTGCCCAGGCCGGACTCGCCGTAGATGAACAGCGGGTTGTACGCCTTGGCCGGGGCCTCGGCGACGGCGACCGCCGCGGCGTGCGCGAAGCGGTTGGAGGCGCCGATGACGAAGGTGTCGAAGAGGTACTTCGGGTTCAGCCGCGCGGTCGGCTCACCGGGCCGGGTGGCCGGGGCGGGCTGGGCGGCGAGCGGGCCGGGTGCGCCGCTGGGCGCGGGCAGCTCGACGTTCCCCATGGCCTGCACGAGCGGCGGGATCGGGGCGCCGGAGGGGCTGTGCCCGCCGGGATGGCCTCCCGTGTGCCCGCCGGGGTGGCTCCCGGGGTGGCTCCCGGGGTGCGCGTACCGGTCGTGGGCGGGGCGCTGCCCGAGGTGGTCGTGGGCCGAGTAGTAGTCCGCGTTGCCGGTCCCCGCCGCGGGGTCCGGCTGGGCGCCGGGCGGGCCCGGGTGGTGGTCGGCGCGGGGCCAGGCGGCCGGCGCCGGGCGCGGCTGGGCGTACTCGGGGTACGTCGGGGCCGCGGTGGGGAGGCGGTCGTCCCCGGGCGCCGGGCGGCTGTACGCGTCGTACGGCGGCTCGGGCAGCGGCCCGCCGTGGCCCTGGTGCGGCGGCTGGTGGCCCTGGTGGGTCTGGTGCGGGGGCTGCGCGGCGGGGTGCGGCAGCGGCAGGTGCGGGGCGCCGGGGTGCGCGGCCTGCTCGTGCGCCGGCGGCTGCGGAGCCTGCGAGGGGTGGGGTACGTGCGGGCCGTGGCCGACCGGCTCGGGGCCCGGCTGCGGCGGCGGGGCCTGCCGCGGCCGCTTCGACTCCGGCTCGCCGGGGCTGACGGTGACGGCCAGGCCGATGGGCTGGTGGCAGGCGTGGCTCAGCGCATCGGTGATCTTGGAGGCGAGGCGGCCCTCGAAGACGCCCTTCGCGTACTCGTTGGGCACGGCAAGCACCGCGGTCCCGGCGACGAGGACGAGCGGCTGGCAGTCGCGCAGCCAGCGGTGGTCCTTGGCCTCGATGCCCTGGTCGTCCGCGAGCAGCCGCTCGAGCACGCGTGGCCACACTGCAGCGAGATCGGCAGGCAGGTCGGCCACGGGTCACGCTCTTTCAGGTCACGGCAGGTCACGAAGGTGTGATCTCGGGACGGGTGGGATGGATCCGCGCAAGAGTCGGAAGTCCAGCCACGGTAGTCACGCCGAGCTGCCCCATTCAAGTCGCTGTCCACAGGCTGTGCACAGTGTCCTGTGGCGTGTCGGCCGCACGGGGCGGGTTTGACCGGACGGCGGCCGCCCGCGTACCGTATCGAGGTCGAGATGTCGACGGCTGCTGCCGCCTGCCTCCGAACAGTCTCAGGCCGCGACAGTGATCATGTCACGTGTCGGGCGATGACGAGCCGGCTCGAGGGCGCACGGTGGCAGCCGTTCGGCGCCTATCACCCGTGACAAATCTCCTGGAGCCCCCGAGTGAGCAAGCGCACTTTCCAGCCGAACAACCGCAAGCGTGCCAAGACGCACGGCTTCCGGCTGCGTATGCGTACCCGCGCCGGCCGTGCCATTATCACGGCCCGTCGCACCAAGGGCCGCGCACGCCTGTCCGCCTGACCCCTTGGTGTGCTCGTGCTGCCCGCTGAGCACCGGCTGCGGCGGCGCGAGGACTTCGCCCGAGCGGTACGCCGCGGACGACGGGCCGGCCGCCCGCTGCTCGTCGTCCATCTGAACAGCGGCGGTGACCCGCATGCCGCCGGGGAGGACGTCTCCCCGACGCGTGCGGGTTTCGTCGTCAGCAGGGCCGTCGGACCGGCGGTCGCGCGCAACCTCGTCAAGCGTCGCCTGCGTCATCTCCTACGGGATCGGTTGGATCTGCTGCCCGCAGGTAGCCTGGTGGTCGTACGGGCGCTGCCTGGCGCCGCGGAGGCCGGCTACGACCGGCTGCGCGATGACCTGGACGCAGCGCTGGGGCGGTTGCTGGGAAGGGCGCCGCGATGAAGTATCCGCTGCTTTGGTTGATCAAGCTGTACCAGTGGACCATCAGCCCGCTGCTGGGGCCGGTCTGCAAGTACTACCCGTCGTGCTCGCACTACGGCTATGAGGCGATCAGGCTGCACGGTGCGGTCAAAGGCACGGGCCTGACCGCCTGGCGCATCCTGCGCTGCAACCCGTGGTCGCTCGGCGGGGTCGATCACGTTCCGCCCCGCAAGCATCCGGTCTGGCACCAGCGGCTGCGCAGCCGCCTGGGCAAGACGCAGCCCAAGGCCCAAGGAGCCTGATTCGTGGACACGGTCCTCAAACCTCTCTATATCGCCGTTTCCTGGATCATCGTCCAGTTCCACTCGCTGTTCAGCCTGGTCTTCGACCCGGCCAGCGGCTGGGCGTGGGGGCTGTCCATCGTGGCGCTGGTGGTCGTGATCCGGATCGCGCTGATCCCGCTGTTCGTGAAGCAGATCAAGGCGACGCGGAACATGCAGGTGCTCCAGCCGAAGATGAAGGCGATCCAGGAGCGCTACAAGAACGACAAGCAGCGCCAGTCCGAGGAAATGATGAAGCTGTACCGGGAGACGGGTACCAACCCGCTCTCGAGCTGTCTTCCGATCCTCGCCCAGTCCCCGTTCTTCCTGGCGCTCTTCCAGGTGCTGAACAAGATCGCCGGCAACAACGAGGTCGGCGTCCTCAACGCCTCACAGGTCGCGGAGGCCCGGCAGGCCCACGTCTTCGGCGCCCCGATCGCGGCGAAGTTCATGGACAGCGCGAGCAAGGTGGAGAGCCTCGGCGCCACCCTCGCCGATGTGCGGGTCGTCACCGTCATCATGATCGTGCTGATGTCGGGGTCGCAGTTCTACACGCAGCGCCAGCTCATGACGAAGAACGTCGACCTCACGGTCAAGACGCCGTTCATGCAGCAGCAGAAGATGCTGATGTACATCTTCCCGATCATGTTCGCCGTCTTCGGCATCAACTTCCCGGTCGGCGTCCTGATCTACTGGCTGACGACCAACGTCTGGTCCATGGGCCAGCAGATGTACGTGATCAAGCGGAACCCCACCCCGGGCAGCAAGTCCTACGCGCACCTGCTGGAGCGCATGCAGAAGCACGTCATCGACCGCGGCGGCGTGCGCGGCCGCCGCGACCGCTACGTCGTCAAGCAGATGGTCGCCAAGGGCAAGGACCGCAACGAGGACGAGCGGAAGTTCGTCTCCGCGCTCGCCAAGCACGACCTGCTGCCCCAGGCGGACGGCACCATCGTCAAGAGCGAGACGCCGCTGGCGGACGCCAAGCCCGGCAGCGGCGACCCCGGCCGGCGGCAGCAGCCGAAGCGGCAGTCGAAGTCCCAGCGCCGCAGCCATGCCCAGTCCGGCGGCTCCGGCCAGCAGCAGGAGGGCGCGGACGACGCCGCGGAGCCCGAGGACAAGAAGCCCGCGTCGAGCGCCGCGAAGAAGAAGGCGGGCGGCTCATCCGGCCGCGGCGGTGCGGGCGGCAACGCCCGTAACGCGAAGTCCGGTCAGCGCAAGGGGCCGCAGCGGCCCAAGCACCCGTCGAAGAAGTAAGAAGGAGTCCCCACGTGACGGACACCGCGTCCACGACCGGCGAAACCGGTTCGGAGATCGAGGCCCAGCCCGAGCAGCCCGAGGCCACGGCCGAGGACGTCCTGACGCGCCTGGAGCAGGAAGGCGAGATCGCCGCCGACTACCTGGAGGAGCTGCTCGACATCGCAGACCTCGACGGCGACATCGACATGGACGTCGAGGGCGGCCGGGCCTCGGTGTCGATCATCGGCGAAGGGTCGTCGGACCGCCACTTGCAGAAGCTGGTGGGGCGCGAAGGCGAGGTGCTGGAGGCGCTGCAGGAGCTGACCCGGCTGGCCGTGCACCGGGAGACGGGCGACCGCAGCCGGCTGATGCTGGACATCGCGGGGTTCCGGGCGCGCAAGCGCGAGGAGCTGACCGAGCTGGGCACCGAGGCCGTCGAGCGGGTCAAGGAGAGCGGCGAGCCGGAGAAGCTGCGGCCGATGTCCCCGTTCGAGCGCAAGGTGGTGCACGACGCGGTGAAGGCCGCGGGGCTGCGCAGCGAGTCGGAGGGCGAGGAGCCCGAGCGGCGCGTGGTCGTGCTCCCGGCCTGACCGGAACGTCGTTGCTCCACCCTGGGCCGGTTGATCCGACCGGCCCAGACTGCTCCCCTGCCACCTGCCGTCGCCCGCCCCCCGTGCTCCAGCGAGAGGACGTTCCCGTGTCCGAAGTAGCGGATCTTCCGCCGGCGCCGGAAGCCGCCGACAAGGTCTTCGGCGGCGCCCTTCCGGACGCGGTGCGCTACGCCGAGCTGCTGGCCGACACGGCGGTGACCCGCGGGCTGATCGGCCCGCGGGAGGTCCCCCGGCTGTGGGAGCGGCACCTGCTGAACTGTGCGGTGCTCGCCGAAGTGGTGCCCGACGGCGTCGCGGTCTGCGACGTCGGCTCGGGTGCCGGGCTGCCGGGCATCCCGCTGGCCCTCGTCCGTCCCGACCTGCGGATCACGCTGCTGGAGCCGCTGCTGCGGCGTACCCGGTTTCTGCAGGAGGTCACCGAGCTGCTGGGGCTGGAGCAGCAGGTGACCGTCGTCCGCGGCCGGGCCGAGGAGGTCCTCGGCACGCTGGAGCCCGTCCACGTGGTCACCGCGCGGGCGGTCGCCCCGCTGGACCGGCTGGCCGGCTGGGGCGTTCCGCTGCTGCGCCCGTACGGCGAGATGCTGGCGCTCAAGGGCGAGAGCGCCGAGGAGGAACTGCGCGCCTCGAAGGCCGCGCTGCACAAGCTCGGCGTCACGGAGACCGAGATCGTGCAGGTCGGAGCCGATGTGGTGGACCCACCGGCGACCGTCGTACGGGCCGTGGTGGGCGAGAGTCCCGGAGGCGTGCGCTTCGCCGCCAAGCGGGCCCGCGCCGCTCGTAAGGGCGGTCGCGGCGGGCACGGCCGACGCCGTTAGTCTGCTCGTATCCGAAAGAGGGCCGATCGGTCCATTAGAGCCGCCTACCGTACATACACCGGAGTGTCGCTGCGGTGGTGCCCGCGGGGCTGTGCATCGTGTTTCACGTGAAACATCGTTCGTTGCTCCCCGGGATCCTCAGCCGAGGACGCGGTGCCGTAGAGGCCCGCGAGTCGGCTGTGGATAAGGAATCATCCACAGGAGAACGGGCCTCGCTGGTTCGCGACCCCGAAAGCATGGCAGGCTCTGTGCAGTGCGAGTCTGAAGTCGAGGAGAGTGAATCCTTGCGGTCCGACGCCAATGTCGCGGGGCCGATGGCCGATCCGGTCCCCGGTCCCCGCTCCGAATCGGCGGATGTTTCACGTGAAACACCGCCTCCGATGGACGACACTCCGATCGGCCGTGCCGCTCAACTCGCCGTAGAGGCGCTCGGGCGGGCCGGTCAGGGTCTGCCGCGCCCCGAGCGGACCCGCGTGATGGTCGTCGCCAACCAGAAGGGTGGGGTCGGCAAGACCACCACCACGGTCAACCTGGCGGCATCACTGGCCCTGCACGGGGCCCGGGTGCTGGTCATCGACCTCGATCCGCAGGGCAATGCCTCGACTGCACTGGGCGTCGACCATCACGCGGAGGTGCCGTCGGTCTACGACGTGCTGGTGGAGGCCAGGCCGCTGGCCGAGGTGGTGCAGCCGGTCCCCGATATCGAGGGGCTGTTCTGTGCGCCGGCGACGATCGATCTCGCGGGCGCGGAGATCGAGTTGGTCTCGCTGGTGGCGCGGGAGAGCCGGCTGAAGCGGGCGATCGACGCCTACGAGCAGCCGTTGGACTACATCCTCATCGACTGCCCGCCCTCGCTGGGCCTGTTGACCGTCAACGCGATGGTGGCGGGCAACGAGGTGCTCATCCCCATCCAGTGCGAGTACTACGCGCTGGAAGGGCTGGGCCAACTGCTCCACAACGTCGACCTGGTGCGCGGGCATCTCAACCCCCGGCTCCATGTGTCGACGATCCTCCTCACGATGTACGACGGGAGGACGCGCCTGGCCTCCCAGGTGGCGGACGAGGTCCGCGGTCACTTCGGCAACGAGGTGCTGAGGACCAGCATCCCGCGCTCGGTGCGTATCTCCGAGGCACCGAGCTACGGACAGACGGTCCTCACCTACGATCCGGGGTCGAGCGGCTCGCTCTCCTATCTGGAGGCGGCCCGCGAGATGGCTCTGCGCGGTATGCCCAGACAGGGCGAAGCTCATCACGAGCGGCACGACGGAGGGGCTCAGTGACGGAACGACGCAGAGGGCTGGGTCGCGGGCTGGGGGCGCTGATCCCCGCCGCTCCCACTCCCGCCGATGACTCGGGACCGCTGGTCGGCGGCGCCACCATGTCGCCGGGAGCGGTGCCGGTCATAGTGTCGGAGCGGGCGCCGCAGCCCGAGGCACAGGGGTACGAGGAGCAGGTGCCGCCGGAGCACGCCTACGAGGCGCCGCCGGCCGTCGAGGGTGCCGCGGACAGCGGCGAAGTGGCCGGTGCGCACTTCGCCGAGGTTCCGCTGGACGCCATCACGCCGAACCCGCGGCAGCCCCGCGAGGTGTTCGACGAGGACTCCCTCGCCGAACTGGTCACCTCCATCCAGGAGGTCGGCCTCCTCCAGCCGGTCGTCGTCCGCCGGCTGGGCTCGGACCGCTATGAGCTGGTCATGGGTGAGCGCCGCTGGCGTGCCTGCCGCGAGGCGGGCATGGAGCGGATTCCCGCGATCGTCCGCGCCACGGACGACGAGAAGCTCCTCCTGGACGCGCTGCTCGAGAACCTGCATCGAGCACAGCTCAACCCGCTGGAAGAGGCAGCCGCCTACGACCAGTTGCTGCGGGACTTCGAGTGCACGCACGACCAGCTCGCCGACCGGATCGGCCGCTCCCGTCCCCAGGTCTCCAACACGCTGCGGCTGCTGCGGCTCTCGCCGCCCGTGCAGCGGCGGGTGGCGGCCGGGGTGATCTCGGCGGGTCATGCGCGGGCGCTGCTGTCCGTGGAGGACGCCAGCGAGCAGGACCGGCTGGCGCACCGCATCGTGGCCGAGGGGCTGTCGGTGCGGGCCGTCGAGGAGATCGTGACCCTGATGGCGTCGGAGCCCAAGACCGGGCGCCGGCCGAAGGCGCCGCGAGCGGGCAACCGGATGTCGCCGGCGCTGACCGACCTGGCGTCCCGGCTCTCCGACCGCTTCGAGACCCGGGTGAAGGTCGACCTGGGGCAGAAGAAGGGGAAGATCGTCGTCGAGTTCGCCTCGATAGAGGATCTGGAGCGCATCCTCGGGTCGATGGCGCCCGGCGAGGGCAGGGTGCTGGAGAAGAAGCTGAGCGACGAGGACGCCGACGAGGACGAGTGACCCCTCCCCCTCCCGATCCTCACGAGACAGGCCGCGGATGCAATCCGCGGCCTGTTTTGTCGTCTCCGGATACGATGCATACGGGTATCGAGGGGGATGCCGGTGAAGGAGAGGATCGGGCTGCATGGGGCGAAGGCTCGTACCGCTCACCCTGGACAATCTCCCGGACTTCCCCAGGCGTTGCCGCTCGTGTGTTTTCTGGGAGCTGGATCCCGTCAGCGGTGAGGCCGCTGCCAAGTCCGGGCACCCGGAGCGGGAGAAGGAAGCCTGGATCTCCTCCGTCCTGCTGGAGTGGGGCTCCTGTGGCCGGGTCCTCTACGTCGACGATGTGCCGGCCGGCTTCGTGATGTACGCCCCGCCCGCCTACGTGCCCCGCTCCCTCGCCTTCCCGACGAGCCCGGTATCGGCGGACGCCGTCCAGCTCATGACCGCGTGGCTGAACCCCGGATATCAGGGGCAGGGCCTGGGCCGGACCCTCGTCCAGACCGTCGCGAAGGATCTGCTGCGCCGGGGCGTCAAAGCCGTCGAGGCGTTCGGAGACGCGGCCTGGAAGGAGCCCGCGTGCGTCCTCCCGGCGGATCATCTGGTGGCGGTCGGCTTCAAGACCGTACGGCCCCACTACCGCCATCCCCGGATGCGGCTGGAGCTGCGCTCCGCTATCTCCTGGAAGGAGGACGTGGAGCTGGCGCTCGACAAGCTGCTCGGGGGTGCGCGCAAGGATCCAGTGCTGCGGCCGCTCTGACCCGCTTCCCGGCATGACGAAGGGCCCGTCCCCACGGGGACGGGCCCTTCGTCATGCCAGCGGCTGCGTTTCACGCGGCACGCGCACGTTTCACGTGAAACGAGGGCTGCTGCGTCAGCCGATGAACTCGCTGAGGTCGCGCTCCAGGGCAGTCTTCGGCTTGGCGCCGACGATGGTCTTCACGACCTCGCCACCCTGGTAGACGTTCATCGTCGGGATCGACATGATGCCGTACTTCGCGGCCGTCGCCGGGTTCTCGTCGATGTTGAGCTTGACGATGGTGATCTTCTCGGGGTTCTCCGCGGCGATGGCCTCCAGCGACGGAGCGATCTGGCGGCACGGGCCGCACCAGGCAGCCCAGAAGTCGACCAGTACGGGCTTGTCGCTCTTGAGAACCTTCTCCTCGAAGTCCGCATCGGTTGCGGTCACCGTGGCACCGGCCATGGCGTACTCCTTACGTCGTTGTGCGTTGATGGCTGCTCGGTCTCAGACGGCGTCTGCGACCTTCTCCGGCTCCGCCGACTTCTCCTTGTCGGCGATCGCGGCGAGGTAGCGCTCGGCGTCCAGCGCCGAAGAGCAACCCGTCCCGGCGGCGGTGATCGCCTGGCGGTAGGTGTGGTCGACAACGTCGCCCGATGCGAAGACCCCGGCGAGGTTGGTACGGGTGGAGGGGGCGTCGACCGTGAGATAGCCCTCCCCGTCCAGCTCCAACTGTCCCTTGAACAGCTCCGTGCGCGGGTCGTGCCCGATGGCGATGAACAGACCCGTGACCGCGATCTCGGACTCCTCGCCGGTCTTGGTGTTCCTGAGGGTCAGACCGGAGAGCTTGTCGCCGCCCTGGATGGCGGAGACTTCGCTGTCCCAGATGAACGAGATCTTCGGGTCCGCGAAGGCCCGCTCCTGCATCGCCTTGCTGGCGCGCAGGCTGTCCCGGCGGTGGACGACCGTGACGCTCTTGGCGAAGCGGGAGAGGAACGTGGCCTCCTCCATCGCGGTGTCGCCACCGCCGACGACCACGATGTCCTGCTCGCGGAAGAAGAAGCCGTCACAGGTGGCACACCACGAGATGCCCCGTCCGGACAGCTCGTCCTCACGGGGCAGCCCCAGCTTGCGGTGCTGCGACCCGGTGGAGACGATCACGGTCCGCGCACGGTGCACCGTGCCCGCGGTGTCGGTGACGGTCTTGATGTCGCCGGTGAGGTCCACGGACACCACGTCGTCGGGGACGAGCTCGGCGCCGAAGCGCTCCGCCTGTGCCCGCATGTTGTCCATCAGATCCGGGCCCATGATCCCTTCGCGGAACCCCGGGAAGTTCTCCACGTCCGTGGTGTTCATGAGCGCGCCACCCGCGGTGACGGCGCCTTCGAAGACCAGCGGCTGCAGCGCGGCGCGGGCGGTGTACAGCGCGGCGGTATAGCCCGCCGGCCCCGAGCCGATGATGATCACGTTGCGAACGTCGCTCACGGACTCTTCCTTGTCTACGACCGGCTGCCTGAAGGGGCGGGGACCGCTTGCGTCCTGTCCCTCTCACCCCACCCAACGGATCCTACGGGCCGGACATTCCCGCGGGTGGGTGGGCGCGGCTCAGGGTCGCTGGAAGGTGTCGCGGTGCAGAATCTCGCCCGGCTGGTCCGGGGAGGCTGCGCAGGAAGAATCCACCACGTAGGCGTCCACTCGCTGAGCGTCGCCGGAGTGGGGCAGCACGACGACGTACACGGGTGTTCCCTCGTACGTGTCGGTCTCGGCCGCGAGGGGCGCCTCGGTGCGGTTGACGGCGGCCCGGACGCACTCGGGCATCTGCGGGTCGTCCCCCTCGGCGACGAACGGGTCGTCGCCGCTGTTGGCCGTGCCCTGGCCGGCGCCGCCGCCCTCGCGCCGCTCGGGCTGCTGGAGCATGCCGAGGACCCGGGACTCCAGCGAGCCGTCACTCAGCGGCCCCTGGCCGGCGTCGCTCGGTGCGACCTTCGGGGAGTTCCCCCGGGACTGCTCTTGGCTGGCCGTCATGTCTGCGGCGCTGTCGTCGTTGCCGCCCATGTCCGGGAGCTGGAAGAGGACGACGGTGAGCGCGACGAGCGCGGCCGCCCCCGCGGCGCCGAGGAGGGTGCGGGGCCAGCGCCGGGCGCGCCGGCCGGGGCCGGTGGCGTCCGCGCGGTGCGCGGCGGGCCGGCGGTGCGAGCGGCTGGGTCGTGTTTCACGTGAAACGGCCTCGCGCGGCGCGGGCACCTGGGTCGCCTGCGGCGCGGTTTCACGTGAAACATCAGCGTCGTAGCGCGCTTCGGCCGCCAACGCGGCGTCGATACGCCCCGCGATATCGGCCGGCATCGGGGCGGGCTCCGGGAAGCTGCCGAGGAGCCCGCGTACGCCGTCGAGGGCCTCCCGGCTCTCACGGCAGGTGGCGCACGCGTCGAGATGGTGGTGGAGCTGCTGTGTGCGGGCGGGGGAGGTCAGGCCCTCGGCGAGGTCGGCCAGTTCCTCCACCTCCGGGTGCCCGTCGTCGGCGCCGGAGGACTGCGGGGGCTGCGTCATGGCTTCTCACCTCCACCCTTCGCCGCGCGTACGTCGTTCTGCTCTGCCGTCGGTGGGACGGATGTCCCCTGCGCCGGGTTCCGTCCGCCCGCCCCGGAGTCGGCGGCGGACAGCCGCAGATGACGTACGAGAGGGAGGAGACGGGCCCGACCGCGGGCGCAGCGGCTCTTCACGGTACCCGCGGGAACGCCGAGGATGTCGGCGGCCTCCGCGACGGGATAGCCCGCCATGTCGACGAGCACCAGGGCGGCCCGCTGCTCCACGGGCAGGGTCGCCAGCGCCTCGCGTAGCTCCCGGCCGGTGTCCTCCCGCTCCGCGGGCGCCTCAGCGGACTCCTCCGGCTCCAGCAACTGCTCGAAGTGCTCGGTATCCGCGACCGGTGCCGCGCGGCGGCTGGCGGCCTTGCGAGCCCGGTCCAGGCAGGCGTTCACGGTGATGCGGTGCAGCCAGGTGGTGACGGCGGACTGGCCGCGGAAGGTGTGCGCCGCGCGGAACGCGGAGAGCAGCGCGTCCTGCACCGCGTCCGCGGCCTCCTCGCGGTCGCCGAGAGTGCGGAGCGCCACGGCCCACAGCCGGTCCCGGTGGCGCCGGACGATCTCGGCGAAGGCGTGCGGGTCCTCACCGGAGACATGGCGGGCGAGGAGTGTGCGGTCGTCGACGTCGCCGCCGCTGGCGTTCTCCAACGCCGACCCCTCCCCCTGGTCGAGTACTGCGCGCTCAGCTCCGAATCTGGATGTCGGAGATCTTGCCACGGAAGTTGCCCTCGTTCGACGGCGGAATCTCCGTGAGCCACAGCAGAACGTACTGGGTGACGACCGGCTTGGTGGGCTTGAGCGTCAGATTGGTGCCGTCCGCCGCGTCGAACTCCTCGAAGCCGGCGAGGTCCGTCGGCATCGACGCCGTGTCCTGCGGGGTGGCCATGGCCGTCAGCTTGCTGTCGCCGATGAGGGACACCTTCACGCTGCCCACGCGCTTGGGCTCACCGAGGTCCAGGACCAGCCCGACGCCCTCCTTGAGGTTCCCGAAGACCGCGCTGGTGTACCACTTGGTCTCCCAGTAGCTCGACGGGTCGGAGTCGAAGGCCGCGGCCACGCTGCTCGGGGACTCGCTGCCGGTGCCGTACGGGTCGAAGTCCCGGGCGCTCTCGATCTCCACCGGCTTGCCGCCCTCGCGGCCGCTGCCGGAGCCCCCGCCCCCGCCGCCGGGCTGCGCCGCGGAGTTCCCGGTGTCGCCGCCGCTGCCGTCGTGGTTGATGAGAGCGTCGGCGAGCTGCCAACTGCCGAGGGCGAGCGCGACGATCAGCAGCACGGACACGCACCACTTCACGGCCTTCCCGGTCCGCCCGGGCAGCGTGGGCGGGGCGGGCGGCGGCACGGCGGCGACGTGGCGCGTGGGTGGCCCGCCGGGGCGGCCGCCGCTCTGCGCGTAGCCCTGCTGGTACGTCGTCTGCTGATACGGCGCGGACCGCGGGTACTGCGGCTCCGGCGGGCGGATGCGCGGCAGCTCGGCGCAGGCGGCGCTCAGTTCCGCGGGCGTCGTACACGGCCGCGGGTGCGCCGCGGCGGCGGGGGAGCCGGCCGCGAGCGCGCGCATCGCCAGCTCCGACAGCCCGCGGTGCACCCCCGCGCGCACCTTCTCCGGCGCGATGAGGCCCACGTGCTTGGGCAGCCCTGCCAGCCCGTAGGCGTCCCCTTCGTACGGCCAGCGGCCCGTCAGCGCGGCGTACAGCAGCGCGCCGACGGCCTCGGTGTCGGTGTGCTGCGGATCGTCCGCCTCGGTGCCGTGCAGCGCCGCGTGGACGGACAGCCCGCGGATGCGCCACTGCCCGCTGCCCGTCCGCAGCACGGCCGACGGGGTGAGCCTCAGGTGCGCGAGGTCGTTGCGGTGGGCGGCGGCCAGCGCCTGGGAGACCTGCGTGACGAGTTCGTACGCCTCGTGCGGCTCCATCGGCGCGCCGCCGGCGAGCAGCGTGGACAACTCGGTGGCGTCGGGGAGCCATTCGTGGACCACGTAGACGACGTTGTCCTCCTCGACGGCGTCGAGGACCTGGACGAAGCGCGGGTCGCCGATGAGAGCCGCGGCGCGGGCGGCGTCGAGCACGGCCTCGGCGCGGTCGTGCCCGGCGGCCAGGACGTGGACGCCGACGGCCCGGCGGAGCTTCTCGTCGACCGCGCGCCAACTGCTGAAGCCGTCGAGGCGGGTGACGCACTCCTCCAGCCGGTAGCGGTCGGCGAGCTTGTGGCCGCTGTGCATGTCGGCGACGGGAACGCCGGCCCGCGGCGGCTCCTCGGGCGCGGGCGGCTCCTCGGCGGGGGCGTCCGCGGCAGGAGGTTCCCCGGCGGTCGGCTGCGCGTCACCGGCGTCCGTCTCGGCGGCTTCCGCGGCGCCGGAGCCGGGGGCTGCCGCGGCGGGAGCCTCGGCAGCGGGCGTCTCCGCGGCGCCCGTTGGGTCTTCCGTGTCCGCCGCCCCAGTCGTGTCGGCCGCATCGCTGCGGTCGGCCGCCGAGCCGTCGACGGCTGCCGTGCTCCGTTCCGCCACCGCCGTTCCTGCCTCCCCAACTCTCGTGTCGTACAGCCGCGCCATGACAATTGTGCCCACAGCCTCACGTCATCCACGACACACGGCGATGACGGAAGGTTGTGCCCCCGGTTACCGGCCGAGGCGGCCGCGGACCATCCCCATCATCGCGTTCAGCTCCTGGATCCGCATCCGCCGGGCGGCCACGTAGAAGATCGCGCCGAGGACGAGCGAGCCGGCGACGAGCGCCGCGAGGGACCCCGTGACGCCCTCGCCGAGCTTGTCCGTCACGGCCCACGCGGTCGCGCCGCCGGCGAGCGCCGCCGGGATGCTGGCACCGATGAGGCGGGCGTACGTGCGCACGACGTGGGTGCCGTCCAGGTCGTTGGTCCCCATCCGCTGCTTCAGCCGCCGCCAGGCGACGCCGACGCCGACCATGTAGGCGACGCCGTAGCAGGCGGCCATGCCGATGACCGCGTGCCGGTCGGGCAGCAGGAGGAAGGAGATCGCCGAGCCGGTCGCGAAGACGGCGGCGACGATCAGGGTGTTGTAGAAGGGCGTGCGGGTGTCCTCGTAGGCGTAGAAGCCGCGCAGGACGACGTACTGCACGGAGAAGGGGATCAGCCCGAGGCCGAAGGCCATCAGGACGTATCCGATCGAGGTGGCGGCGTCGCTGCCGACCGCGGCGAACAGCAGGGTGCACATCGGGATGCCGAGCGCGACGAGCGCGAAGGCGATCGGCACGATGGCGACGGCCGAGGTGCGCAGGCCGTGCGAGATGTCGTCGCGCACCGCGTTGGGGTCGCCGTCGGAGGCGGCCCGGGAGATGCGCGGGAGCATCGCGGCCATCACCGACACCGTGATGATCGCCTGCGGCATCTGCCAGATCAGCAGCGCGTTCTGGAAGGCCATGATGCCGGTGCCCTTGTGGCCCACCTCGGCGGCGGACTCGCCGGCCCAGGTGGCGAGCTGGGTGACGACGAGCATGCCGGCCTGGTTGGCGAGGACGAAGAGGAACGTCCACTTGGCGAGCTTGGCCGCCTTGCCGAGGCCGTGGCCCTTCCAGTCGAAGCGCGGCCGGATCTTGAAGCCCGTCTGCCGCAGGTACGGGATCATCGCCAGCGACTGCACCACGAGGCCCAGCAGCGTGCCGACGCCGAGGAGCCGCACGCCCTCCGCCGGGATGGTGGTCTCGTCCATCGCCGAGGAGTCGGAGGTGCCGTAGACCCAGAGGAAGAGGCCGAAGGTGGCGATGATGACGATGTTGTTGAGGACCGGCGTCCACATCATCGGGCCGAAGCTGCCGCGCGCGTTGAGGATCTGCCCCATCACCACGTGGATGCCCATGAAGAAGATGGTGGGCAGGCAGTACTGCGCGAAGGTGATCGCGACCTCGTTGGAGTGCGGGTTGTCGGCGATCTTCACCGACATCGCGCGGATGAGCAGCGGGGCGGCGAACACGGCGACGAGGACCATCCCGCCGAGGATCACCGAGACGAGGGTCAGCAGCCGGTTCGCGTAGGCGATGCCGCCGTCGGGGTCGTTCTTCATCGCGCGCACGAGCTGCGGGACGAAGACGGAGTTGAGGCCGCCGCCGATGGTGAGGATGTAGATCATCGTCGGCAGCGTGTAGGCGACGGTGTACGTGTCGCCGAGGACCGCGACGCCGAGGGCCGCGGAGATCACCAGCGTGCGCAGGAACCCCGTGATGCGCGAGACGAGGGTGCCCGCGGCCATGACGGCGCTGGAGCGCGCCAGGCTCGCGACGCGGCCGCCGCGGCGCTGCGGCGGTACGGGCGCGGGCGCCGCGGGCTGCGGCTGGAGGCCCAGCGGCGGCGGCTGCGGGGCGCGCTGGTCGCGGAAGAGGTGGGCGAAGGCGTCCGGCTCCGGCTGCGCCGGCCGGCCGGCCCCGGTGACGAGGTCGTCGACGCCGACGAACTGCGTGGTCTCGTCGCCGTAGCGCAGGTGCCGGGTGGGGCCGTCGGGCTCGGGCGCGGGCGGGTCGGCCCACTGGCGGGGGTCCGTGCGGTAGTGCGGCGAGGGCGGCTGCTGGTACGGCGGCTGGGCGGCGGGCTGGCTGCCCGCGGGCGGCGGGGGGTGGGCGGCGTGGTCGTAGAACGCGTCGCCGAGGGGGTCGGCGCGCTGCTGGTACGGGTCGGGCGCGTAGGCGTCCTGGAGGTACGGGTCGTGGGAGTAGGGCGCTGACGGGCCGGCCGCGGCCTGGCCGTACGGGGCCCGGGGGTCGGCGTGCGGGTGCTGCGGCTGCCCGCCCTGGGGGTGGTGCGGCTGCTGCGGGTAGTGCGGGGCCCGGGGGTCGCTCTGCTGGTACGGGGAGCGCGGGTCGTGCGGTGCCTGCGGGGCGGCGGCCTGGGGGCCGGCGGCGTACGGATCGGCGGGGCGGCCGTACGGGTCCGCGGGCGGGCCGTAGGGGTCCTGGCCCGGCCTGCCGTACGGGTCGGGCGCGTGCTGGCCCCCGGGCTGCTGCCCCTGGTGCGCGGGGGGCGCGGGGGGCGCGGGCCGGCCGTACTGATCGGGGTGGCCCTGCTGCGGGGGCCCGCCGTGCTGCGGCGGCTGCGGCTGCCCGTAGTGGGGCTGCTGACCGGGCTGACCGGGCTGTGCGGGCTGTGCGTATTGGCCGTGCTGGCCGGGCTGCGCGTACGGGTCCTGAGCCCCCGGGTGGGCCTGGGGCGGGTGCTGGGCGTAGGCGTCGGGAGCGGCGGGCTGTCCGTAGTGGCCCGGGGCGCCCTGGCCGTACGGGTCGGCGGCGGGCGGGGCGTAGTGCTCCTGCGGGTACTGCGCGTACGGGTCCTGGACGGGCTGCGCGTAGGGGTCGGGCGCGTACGGATCGGCGTTCTGCTGGTCGGCCGGGGACTGCTGGTGGGCAGGCGGAGGCGACCCGGCGGGCGGAAGGTTCGCGGGATCGCCGGTGCCCTGACTGCGGTCACCGTCGTACGGCGCGTTCATCGACACCCCACAAGGGTCATGGCCGGCCTGGAAACGGCCTGGTCGCTCTCACCGCTCCACTCTCTCACTGGCACCCGACCGGGCACCGCTTTCGGTGTCGGTGTCGTCGGCGCGGTCGCCCCCGGTGAGGTGCGTTCCGTGTGCCTCCTTGTCGGCTTCCCCGGTATCGCCGTCGCTACCGGGATCCGCCGAGTCCTCCGGGCTCCCGGCACCGCCGGTGCCGCCGTCCCCGTCCCCGTCTCCGTCCTCTTCCCCGTTCCCGTCCGCCTCGTCGCCCGCCTCTGCCGTCCGGGCGGCGCGCTTGCGCTGCGAGTACATGCGTACCCCGGCGAGGACGAGCAGCAGGATCCCGGCGCCGATGACGAGCAGCACCGTGGAGGTGATGGACGTCACCTCCACCTGGAAGGTCTTCGCCGCGCCGAAGGGCTTGCCGTCCGCGGTGTAGAGCTGGGCGGTGATGGTCACCGGGCCGCTGGCCCGCGCGGACGCCTCGAACTTCACCGAGGTGCTGTGGCCGCCCGCCACCTCGATGGACTGCCGCTCCTCCTCGATCCGCAGCCGGCTGGGCACGTCCGACGTCAGCCGCAGCTCCAGCCCGCGGACGTTCTGCAGGAGGTTGTTCTGCACCGTCACCGGGATCGTGCCGCTGTTGCCGGACAGCGTGAGGTCCGACTTGTCGATGAGCTGCACCTGCGAGGTGATGTCCTCCAGGTAACCCTGCACCTCCCGCCGGAACGCCTCCGCCTCCGGCTTGCGCCCGCGCCACTGCGTGGACATCTCGCGCAGCAGCGCGTTGCCGAAGGGGACGGTGACCCGGAGGCTGTCGTTGAGGATCTCGGAGAAGTCGTCGAGGTGCTGCCGGGTGTCGAGGATCCGCTCGAACGCCTCCCGCGGGATCTCCTGCTTCCGCAGCTTCTTCGGGTACGCCCCGGTGCCCGGCACCGTCCGGTTGGCGCCCGGGTCCGCCGGCTCCACCGCGGCGCTGCTGAGGTTGAGCGGCGTCATCCACGTGCTGGTATCGAGGTCGCCGAGCGCCTCCGCCATCGCCTGCACCTGGCCGAGCGTGGGGGTGCGCTGCGGCGCGACCACGATGCTGCGCTGCAGATTGGGCTGCTGCAGCGTCGTCACGAGGGTCTGGGCCAGGAACTCCTGGATGGCCAGGGAGTAGGTCTCCGCCCGGCTCATGTCCCCCTCGAAGGCCCGGGAGAGCTGGGCGTCGGCCACGAGCGCCGTCCGGCCGCCCCCGATGGGGCGGGCCGCGGTGGGCGTATACGACAGGCCGCTCTCGGTCATGCTGTCGCTGCGGGAGAGGATCCACTGCGCCCCGGCCGCGCCCGCGACGCCGACGATGCGCTTGTCGATCGCGCCCTCGGCGGGCCACGCGAGGTCGGTCTCCGGCTCCAGGTTGAGCTCCGACTCCACGGTCGTACGGCCCAGGGTGGTGGCGTCGCCGAGCTGGTCGAGGGTGCCGGAGACCTTGCGGCCGCGGTGGGCGATGGAGGCGAGGTCGGGGTCGCCGAAGGGCAGCGCGACGACCTCGCGGCCCTTCACGGCGTTCCGCAGGTCGGCCAGCCACTGCCGGGCGGTGGCCTGGCCCTTGCCTGGGACGGTCTCGCCGTCCTCGCCCACCACGTTGTACGCCTCCGTCATCGCGGATGCCGTGGCCAGCAGGTCCGGGTCGATGACCCACGTCACGGGCAGCTCCTCGCCGAGCGCGACCATCTGCTGCAGCCGGCCGCCGGGCTCCATCTGCTCCAGCAGGCGGTCGCTGGCGAGCACCGGCGTCTGCTGCTCGTCCGCCTCGGTGCGCGCGGTGAGCTGGGGGGTGGCGATGACGGGCCAGACGAAGGTGAGCCGGGTCTTCGTCGACAGGTCGTCGCGCTGCCAGGGCAGGAAGGTGTGCTCGATGCCGAGCACCTGCTCGTAGCCGGCGTCGGCGGAGGTGCCGCTGAGGGAGACCGCGAGCTGGTAGACGCCGGGCGCGTCCAGCGGCAGCCGGTTCACGGGGATCGTGATGCTGAAGTCGCGGCTCATGCCGGGAGCCAGGGTCTTCAGCTCCTCGGTGCCGGGGCCGTCGATCTCCGCCCCGTCGTAGTCCGAGATCCAGCCCGTGCGCTCGGTGGCCTGGGTGACCTCGCTGCGGCTCGTCAGCGGCCCGCTGAGGCGCAGGGAGACGTGCGGGTCGGTGATTTTGGCGTCGGTCTTGTTGGTGACCTTGCCGGAGACCGTGAGGTCGTCGCCCCCGGAGGGGACGGAGGGGTTCAGATAGTCCACGGACACGTTCACCGAGCGGGAGCCGGACGGCTGCGCGTGGGCCTCGCCCGCCGTCGGCACCTGCACGAGTGCGGCCGGCAGCAGCAGCGCCACGAGCAGCAGGGCGGTCAGCAGCCGCCGGTGGGCCGGGGGACGGGCGGGAGAGCCGCCCGGGGACCCGGTCAAATGTGCCAGCTCGGCCACGCGCTCGCCCGTCCTCATTGTCCTCGTGCCCGGCCCGCGGCCTTGTGCCGCCTGCCTTGGACCCCGATGGTAACGAGGTACGGGACGCCGGGTGGCGGGGACCGCGTCAACCCCCGGGCGGTCGGCCACCTGATCGACACCGGGGGCGTACGGAGAGGCCGCGGAGGGTGGCCAGTTGCGGTCCCGCGGCGCACGGGCCGTACCCTGTTCTGTTGTGCCGAATGCCCGCGAAGACCACCGAACCCAGCAGGCCACGCTCAGCCGTGCCCAGCGCAGTGCCGTCAGTGAACTGCTGCGCGTCTCCCCCGTCGCCGACGACCTGGCGCGCCGCTTCCAGGACGCCGGTGCCCGGCTGGCGCTGGTGGGCGGCTCCGTACGGGACGCGCTGCTCGGCCGGCTCGGCAACGATCTCGACTTCACCACCGACGCCCGCCCGGAGCGGGTGCTCGACATCGTCCGGCCATGGGCGGACGCGGTGTGGGAGGTCGGCATCGCGTTCGGCACCGTCGGCTGCCGCAAGGGGGATCTGCAGATCGAGATCACCACGTACCGCTCCGAGGCGTACGACCGGACGTCGCGCAAGCCCGAGGTGTCCTACGGCGACTCCATCGAGGAGGACCTCGTCCGCCGTGACTTCACGGTGAACGCGATGGCCGTGGCGCTGCCCGAGAAGGAGTTCGTCGACCCGCACGGCGGCCTGGACGACCTGGCGGCCCGGGTGCTGCGCACCCCCGGCACCCCGCAGGAGTCCTTCGGCGACGACCCGCTGCGGATGATGCGGGCCGCGCGGTTCGCGGCCCAGTTGGGCTTCGAGGTGGCGCCGGAGGTCGTCGCGGCGATGACGGACATGGCCGCGCGCATCGAGATCGTGTCCGCCGAGCGGGTGAGGGACGAGCTGAACAAGCTGGTCCTGGCCCCCCGCCCGCGCCTGGGGCTGCACCTCCTCGTCGACACCGGGCTGGCCGGGCACGTGCTGCCGGAGCTGCCCGCGCTGCGGCTGGAGCGCGACGAGCACCACCGGCACAAGGACGTCTACGAGCACTCCCTGATCGTGCTGGAGCAGGCCATCGCGCTGGAGGAGAACGGGCCCGACCTGGTGCTGCGGCTCGCAGCGCTGCTCCACGACATCGGCAAGCCGCGTACGCGTCGCTTCGAGGAGGACGGCCGGGTCTCCTTCCACCACCACGAGGTGGTGGGCGCCAAGATGACCAAGGCCCGGATGACGAAGCTGAAGTACGCCAACGACCAGATCAAGGACGTCTCCCGGCTGGTCGAGCTGCACCTGCGCTTCCACGGCTACGGCACCGGCGAGTGGACCGACTCCGCGGTGCGCCGTTATGTGCGCGACGCCGGGCCGCTACTGGAGCGGCTGCACAAGCTGACCCGCTCCGACTGCACCACGCGCAACAAGCGCAAGGCGCTGGCCCTGCAGCGCGCGTACGACGGGCTGGAGGAGCGCATCGCCCGGCTGCAGGCGCAGGAGGAGCTGGACGCGATCCGCCCGGACCTCGACGGCAACGAGATCATGAAGATCCTCGGCATCGGCCCCGGGCCGGCGGTCGGCGGCGCGTACCGGCACATGCTGGAGCTGCGGCTGGAGCACGGGCCGATGGGGCATGAGGCGGCGGTCGAGGCGCTGCGCGCGTGGTGGGCGGAGCAGAACCCGCCGGCGTAGGGCCTACGGTCCCGTAGGCCGGCGGCGTACGGGGACGGCGGCACCGACCCCGGCGCGGGCGTCACGTTTCACGTGAAACATGGGGCTCGGCGCCGCCCTCCAGGACCGGCGGATGCCCCGTCTCCGCGGGCGCGTGTTTCACGTGAAACATCGACAAGGCGACGCCTGCGAAGATCACCGAGACTCCCACCACCAGCACCGCCGAGCGCCCGTCCTTGGGCAGCAGCGCCGCCGCGGAGGCCGCAGCGCCCACGAAGGCGACGTTGAAGAGCATGTCGTAAAGGGAGAAGACCCGGCCGCGATAGGCGTCGTCCACCGACGACTGCACCACCGTGTCCGTCGTGATCTTGACGCCCTGCGTCGTCACCCCGAGGACGAACGCGGCGACCAGCATCGGCCCCGGCGCGAAGGACAGCGCCAGCACCGGCGTCAGCACCGCCGCCAGTGCCGCGCACAGCGTCATCCAGCCGGACCGGCCCAGCCGCGTCACCAGCGACGGCGTCACCACCGCCGCGACGAAGAACCCCAGCCCCGACAGCCCGACGGCCACACCGAGCAGCGCCATGCCGTCGTCCTCGCCGTCGGACCAGGCGTAGCGGCAGAGCATCAGCAGCATCACGGTCAGCGCGCCGAAGCAGAAGCGCATCAGGCTCATGGCGGACAGCGCCTGTGCCGCCTCGCGCCGCTCACGCAGATGCCGTACGCCCGCGACGAGCCCGCGAGCGGTGCTGGCGACCGCCGCCGTTATCCGCGGCAGCACCAGCTCCGGGTCCGGCCCCAGCGCCCCCGGCGCCATCCGCAGCGACGCCAGCGCCGCGCAGAGATACAGCCCCGAGCCGACCAGCACCGTCAGCGCGTCCGCCGTGCCCCCCTGGGGCCCGGCCAGCCCGACGAGGAAGGCGACGCCGCCGCCGGCGGTGGCGGCCAGCGTGCCCGCGGTCGGCGACAGGGAGTTGCCGACCACGAGCTGCTCCTCGGTGTCCACCACGCGCGGCAGCGCGGCGGAGAGCCCGGACAGCACGAAGCGGTTGACGGCGGTGACGGAGAGCGCGGACAGATAGAACAGCCAGTCGGGCACCCCGGCCAGCAGCAGCGCCGCCGTGCCCGCGGCGAAGACGGCGCGCAGCAGGTTCCCGTACAGCAGCACCTGCCGGCGCCGCCAGCGGTCCAGCAGCACGCCCGCGAAGGGGCCGACGAGCGAGTACGGCAGCAGCAGCACCGCCATCGCGGAGGCGATGGCGGCCGGCGAGGTCTGCCGCTCGGGGGAGAAGACCACGTACGCGGCGAGCGCCACCTGGTAGACGCCGTCGGCGCCCTGGGAGAGCAGCCGTACGGCCAGCAGCCGGCGGAAGCCGTGCAGCTTCAGCAGGCTGCGGAGGTCGCGGACAACGGGCATGGCGTTCAGCATCACATGCCCAGGGGCCCCGGGCTGCAGCCCGGGGCCCCTGAAGACGGCGAGTCGTCGGCGGTGGAGTGGCGCTCAGCGCTCGACTTCACCGCGGATGAACTTCTCCACGCTCTCCCGCGCCTCGTCGTCGAAGTACTGCACGGGCGGGGACTTCATGAAGTACGAGGACGCGGAGAGCACCGGGCCGCCGATGCCGCGGTCCTTGGCGATCTTCGCGGCGCGCAGCGCGTCGATGATGATGCCCGCGGAGTTCGGGGAGTCCCAGACCTCCAGCTTGTACTCCAGGTTGAGCGGCACCTCGCCGAAGGCGCGGCCCTCCAGGCGCACGTACGCCCACTTGCGGTCGTCTAGCCAGGCAACGTAGTCCGACGGGCCGATGTGCACGTTGTGCTCGCCCAGATCGCGGTCGGGGATCTGGGACGTGACGGCCTGGGTCTTGGAGATCTTCTTGGACTCCAGCCGGTCACGCTCCAGCATGTTCTTGAAGTCCATGTTGCCGCCGACGTTGAGCTGCATCGTACGGTCCAGGACGACGCCCCGGTCCTCGAACAGCTTCGCCATGACGCGGTGCGTGATGGTGGCACCGACCTGCGACTTGATGTCGTCGCCGACGATCGGCACGCCCGCCGCGGTGAACTTGTCCGCCCACTCCTTGGTGCCCGCGATGAACACCGGCAGCGCGTTGACGAAGCCCACCCCGGCGTCGATGGCGCACTGCGCGTAGAACTTCGCGGCGTCCTCGGAGCCCACCGGCAGGTAGCAGACCAGCACGTCGACCTGCCGGTCCCGCAGCACCTGCACGACGTCGACGGGCTCCTCGGCGGACTCCTCGATCGTCTCGCGGTAGTAGCGCCCGAGGCCGTCGAGCGTGTGGCCGCGCTGCACGGTCACGCCGCTGTTGGGCACGTCGCAGATCTTGATGGTGTTGTTCTCGCTCGCCCCGATGGCGTCGGCCAGGTCGAGGCCCACCTTCTTGGCGTCGACGTCGAACGCCGCGACGAACTCGACGTCACGGACGTGGTAGTCGCCGAACTGGACGTGCATCAGCCCGGGCACCCGGCTGCCCGGGGCGGCGTCCTTGTAGAACTCGACGCCCTGCACGAGGGACGCGGCGCAGTTGCCCACGCCGACGATGGCTACACGAACCGAACCCATTGACGGTTGCTCCCTGTTTTCGTTGAGGTCGTGCCAGGGCAGGCAGGGCCTCAGATGGCGGTGTCGTCGGACGGATCCGGCCGGGTGCTGTCCCGGTCACGGGGCAGGCCGCCCGTCTCTGTTGAACCGGCGTTCCCCGAAGGGCGCTCGTCGCGCCCCGCCCGTTCGCTCTCGATCAGCTCGGTCAGCCAGCGCACCTCGCGCTCGACGGACTCCATCCCGTGCCGCTGTAGCTCCAGGGTGTAGTCGTCGAGTCGCTCGCGCGTGCGCGCCAGCGACGTCCGCATCTTGTCCAGGCGCTCCTCCAGCCGGCTGCGCCGGCCTTCCAGCACCCGGACCCGTACGTCACGCGACGTCTGGCCGAAGAAGGCGAAGCGGACGCCGAAGTGCTCGTCCTCCCACGCCTCGGGCCCGGTTTGGGCGAGCAGCTCCTCGAAGTGCTCCTTGCCCTCGGCCGTCAGCCGGTAGACGATCTTGGCGCGCCGGCCCGCCAGCGGTACGGCGGGACCGTCCTGTGGTGCAGGAGCGGTCTCCTCCGTCAGCCATCCCTGTGCGACCAGAGTCTTCAGACAGGGATAGAGGCTGCCGTAGCTGAACGCGCGGAACACCCCCAGCGAGCTGTTGAGCCGCTTGCGCAGCTCGTAGCCGTGCATGGGGGACTCGCGGAGCAGACCGAGGATGGCGAATTCGAGGATGCCTGAGCGCCTGCTCATCGCCTCCTCCTTCCGTGCCGCGGATGTCCCGCTCTGGTTATACCGGGCCGATGTGTCGCGGCGATGTGTCGCGCGGATGTATCGACTCGATACATCTAAACGATAGGGCGGGGCTCGGGCGGCAGCAAGTGAGGGTTCTGTGAACGGCGTCACATCGGCTTGACCGGGCGCGCCGAAGTGTCCGGTAAAGCGCGTAATACCCGGCGCAAAGCGGGCAACGCCGGTGCGTACTCTGTTCCGCATGCTGTCCGAAGGGAACCGAGAGCCGCATGCGGACGTCTTCGTCCTCGGTACAGTGCGGCTGGTTGCCAGAGGACAGAGAACCGGTCGTGCATCGGGGGGACCGGCTGACAGAAAACGCCCACAGGCGATGCCACCTGTTCGAGGAGTAGTCCCTTCATGAGCGAGCACCGTCGCAAGCCGCCGAACAGCGGCCGCGGAGGAGGCCGTCACGGCGCGCACTCCGGCCGCCGCGGGACGCCCGGCGCGGACGGGGGCGCCACGGCCGGCCGCCGGGCCGCCGGCGGCGGCGGTGGCAGAAGGAGAGCCCCCGACGGGAATACCGCCTACGGCGCAGGCGCCGGGGCGGGCGCCGCCGCGGGCGCGGCGGCCGGAGCGGCCGGACACGGCCGCAGCCACTCCGCCGCCGGCGGCTACGACGGCCCGCGCCGCAGGCGCCGCCCCGAGCCGCCGCCGCGGAAGCGGTTCATCGACTACCCCCGCTCCAACCACACCGGCCTGCGCCGCTGGCTCCCCTCCTGGAAGCAGGTCATGGGGATGTGCGTGCTCGGCGTCGGGCTGCTCGTCGGCCTGTTCTTCCTCGGCTACATGCTGGTGGAGGTCCCCAGCGTCGCCGCCGCCGCCAAGGCGCAGAACAACGTCTACTACTGGTCCGACGGCACCCAGATGGCCACGTACGGCGGTGAGAAGAACCGCCAGATCGTCGATCTGGAGGACATCCCGAAGGAGATGCAGAACGCGGTCATCGCCGCGGAGAACGCGACCTTCTACTCCGACCCCGGCATCGACCCCAAGGGCATCGTCCGCGCCATGTTCAACATGGCCGCCGGCGGGTCCACCCAGAGCGGTTCGACCATCACCCAGCAGTACGTCAAGAACGCCCGTCTCGACGACCAGTCGCAGACCATCTCCCGCAAGGTGCAGGAGCTGTTCATCTCCATCAAGGTGGGCGCGAAGGTCGACAAGAACGAGATCCTCGCCGGGTACCTCAACACCGCGTACTACGGCCGCGGCGCCTACGGCATCCAGGCCGCCGCCCAGGCGTACTTCCGCGTCGACGCCGAGAACCTCAAGCCCGACCAGTCCGCCTTCCTCGCCGCCGTCCTCAAGGGCCCCGACCTCTACGACCCCCAGGGCGGCTCCGTCCCGGGCGCCTCGCCGGAGGACAACCGGAAGCGCGCCGAGGAGCGCTGGAGGTGGATCCTCGACCGGCAGATGGAGGTCGAGATGGACGGCCAGAAGATGATGTCGCCGGCCGAGCGGGCCAAGTACGAGAAGTTCCCCGAGATCGCGAAGTACAACCCCAGCGCGGGTCTGACGGGCCAGAAGGGCTATCTCATCGAGACGGCCAACCGGTACGTGCTGAAGAACTCCAACATCGGCAAGGAAGAGCTGGAGCGCGGCGGCTACCGCATCTACACGACCTTCGACAGGAAGAAGGTCGCGCAGATGGAGAAGGCGGTCAACGACGCCCGCAAGGAGTACCTCGACCCGAAGAACCGGGACAAGGACAAGTACGTCCAGTTCGGCGGGGCCTCGGTCGATCCGACGTCGGGGAAGATCGTCGCCCTCTACGGCGGCGAGGGCTTCGACCAGGACCACTTCACCAACAACGCCGACACCCTCGGCGTGCCCGTGGGCTCCACCTGGAAGCCGTTCGTCCTCGCGTCCGCCTTCGAGAACGGCACGTACCGCAGCGAGGGCCAGCCGATCTCGCCCGAGAGCAAGTACAACGGCAACAACAAGATCATTATCCGGGACCAGAACGGCGACCCCATGCCCGGCCCGGACGGTGAGGACTTCAGACAGGCCAACGAGAGCGACTACCCGTACGGCTACGTGACGCTGGAGAAGGCGATGGGGCTCTCCATCAACTCCCCCTTCGTCCAGCTCGGCGTCGACGTCGGTCTGTCGAACGTCCAGAAGACCGCCGCCTCGGCCGGCATCCTCGACGAGTCGATGCCGAAGACCCAGGACCTCGACGCCTCGTTCTCGCTCGGTACGTCCACCCCCAGCGCCATTCGCATGGCCAGCGCCTACGCGACCTTCGCCGCCTCCGGTGAGCACATCGAGCCGTACTCGGTCACGAAGGTGATCAAGGAGGGCAAGGAACTGAAGGGGTACGACGACCACCCGACCGAGCGCGGCATGGACGCCAACGTCGCCGACAACGTCACCAAGATCCTCAACGAGCAGGTGGTGAACGGCGAATACGGCGAGCTGGGCGAGGGCACCGGCGCCGCCGCCAAGGACCTGGGGCGCCCCGCGGCCGGCAAGACCGGTACCACCGACGAGAACAAATCCGCGTGGTGGGTCGGCTACACCCCACAGTTGTCCACGGCGGTCACCCTCTTCCGTACCGACCCGCGGAGCGAGAAGCAGGAACTCCTCTCGATGAACGGGACCGGCGGCTTCGACTCCATCCACGGTGGCCAGATCCCGACCGAGATCTGGACCAACTACATGAAGGAAGCTCTCAAGGGCGAGGACCCCGTGGAGTTCCCCGTCCCCGACCCGCTCGGCGACATCGTCGACGGCGGTGGCGTTCCGACGCCCAGCGAGACGGCGATCGAGCCCGAGCCGACCGGGACCCAGCCCACCGAGGAGCCGGACGACCCCACCAGCAGCCCGCCGCCCTCGACCTCGCCCCCGCCCAGCCAGACGTGCGAGCCGTGGGACATGGAGTGCCAGTCCGGCGGCGCCACCAACGGCGGTGATCCCGGCGGCGAGACGACCGGGGAGACCACCACAGGTGAGACGACCGGAGAAACGACCACCGGGGAGACGACCGGAGAGACCACCAACGGCGGCCAGCCCAACGGCGGCGCCAACGGCAACGCCGGATCGGACGGCGGCGGCGACGACGGCGGAGGACTGATCCCATGACGCCGGTCCCCGTATCCCGGGGACCGGCGGCCTAGCCGGGAGTAGTCCCGTTTTCCGAAACGGCGGCGGATGGATGCCATCCGCCGCCGTCGGCATTCTCGGTGTTACCGGTCGCAGGCTGTAAAGGGAGTAATGGCTCGCGCCGGGTGCGTTCCGCAGCAGGCGCTACGGGTGGTGACGAATGCCTGTGCGGGTGCGGCGTGCAATGGGCGACGAAATCGGGCAAAAGGTATCCATGATCGATACATTCCGTTCAAGTGTGACGCCGGTCACCTTTCAGGATGGATTTGCCTGTTCGGATAATTGTGGCCGATGACGGAATCCGGTAAATGTCGGGCCGTGCTGGAATTCCAGCTCCGAATTCCGTCCATGAACCCTGCCCGCGATCCCGTGCGGGCGAGGAGCCGTACCGGACAGACGAGTCCGCCCCCGTACGGCAGGATGGCTCCATGACGAGCGTGGACCACGACCCGGCCCGGCGGCCGGCCGCCGCCCCGGCGCCGGACGAGCCGCCCGTCGCCCCCACCCGGCACGACGAGATCGCCGCCCGCGGCAGCGAGGTCCTCGGCGGCCCGCTCGGGCGCCGGGCGCTGCTCGGCGGCTCCTGGTGGACTCCGGTGCGGGTGATTGCGCTCGTGGCGATCGGGATGTTCGCGCTCGGCATGGTGCAGAAGTACCCGTGCTACGACGGCGCCTGGTTCTCCGGTGCCAACGCCCAGTACACCCGCGCCTGCTACTCCGACATCCCGCACCTCTACCAGGGCCGCGGCTTCGCCGACGACCTCACGCCGTACTTCGACCGCATCCCGCCGGAGGCGTCCGGCGGCATGGAGTTCCTTGAGTACCCGGTCCTGACCGGGCTGTTCATGGAGGTCGCCTCCTGGCTCACCCCCGGCGGCGACGACCTCGTGCACCGCGAGCAGGTCTACTGGCTCGTCAACGCCGGCATGCTGATGATCTGCGTCGCGATCGTGGCCGTCTGCGTCGCCCGTACGCACCGCCGCCGGCCCTGGGACGCGCTCCTCGTCGCCCTCGCCCCCGCGCTCGCGCTCACCGCGACGATCAACTGGGACCTGCTCGCCGTCGCCCTCACCGCCGCCGCGATGCTCGCCTGGTCCCGCAGCCGCCCCGTCGCCGCCGGCGTGCTCCTCGGCCTCGCCACCGCCGCCAAGCTGTACCCGGTTCTGCTGCTGTGGCCGCTGCTGCTGCTCTGTCTGCGCGCCGGGCGGCTACGGCAGTTCGCCACCGCGACCGCCGCCGCGGCCGGCGCCTGGCTCGTCGTCAACCTGCCCGTGATGATCAAGGCGCCGGACGGCTGGGCGAAGTTCTACACCTTCAGCCAGGAGCGGGGCGTCGACTTCGGCTCGTTCTGGCTGATCATCTCCCAGCGGTCCGGCGAGCCCCTGGACGACGCCAACATCTACGCCGCCGCCCTGATGGTCCTCGGCTGCCTCGGCATCGGCGCCCTCGCGCTCACCGCGCCGCGCCGCCCGCGCTTCGCGCAGCTCGCGTTCCTGGTCGTGGCGCTGTTCATCGTCACCAACAAGGTCTATTCGCCGCAGTACGTGCTGTGGCTCATCCCGCTCGCCGCACTGGCCCGGCCGCGCTGGCGCGACTTCCTCATCTGGCAGTTCTGTGAGGTCGCGTACTACATGGGCATCTGGCTCTACCTCGCTTACACCAACGGCGGCGAGGATGCCAAGGGCCTGCCCCCGGACGGCTACCACGTGGCCATCGCCGCGCATCTGCTGGGCACGCTGTACCTGTGCGCGGTGGTCGTACGGGACATCGTGATGCCGGACCGCGATCCCGTACGCCGCCTCGGCGACGACGACCCCGGCGGCGGCGTCCTGGACCGGGCCCGGGACGTGCGGGTGCTGGCCGAGGCCGGCCACGGGCGGCACGCGGCGGGCGTCGTGGGTGCCCCGGGCGTTCCGGGCGTCGCGGGCGGGCCGGGCGCCCCGGGAGCAGGCGGAGCGCCGGGGGCGATGCGCGTGCGATGGGGAGCGGAAGGTAGCGCGAAGGCGGGCCGGGTGTCCCCCATCGAGTGACGTCGCAGGCCGTCCGACCGGGCATTCTGAGCGGTTGGTCAGGCCGGACCCGGTCCACTCCGGACACGAGTGAGGGCCCGAAGCCGCGGCTTCGGGCCCTTCGTACGTTCTACGCGGTACGCGGCGAGCGAACCGCTAGCGCTCCACCACCCGGTCCGGCTGCGTCGTCGTGTGCCGCAAGTGCGCGACCATCTCGTCCCCCTGCACCGGCGCCGACGACTCCGCCGGCAGGTACAGGATCGACACCTGCATGTGCGGCGGCTCCGCGAACCACCGCTGCTTGCCCTCCCACACGAACGGCGACAGGTTGCGGTTCACCGTCGCCAGCCCCGCCCGCGCCACGCCCTTCGCCCGCGGCGCCAGCCCGTGCATCGCCTTCGGCGCCTCCAGGCCGACACCCTGCGACGTACCGCCGGCGACCACCACCAGGTGGCCGTCGCCCGACACCTTCTGCTGCCGGTAGCCGAAGCGGTCGCCCTTCGCCACGCGCGTGACGTCCAGCACCGTGCCCCGGTAGTGCGTCGCGTCGTGGTCGCCCAGCCACAGCCGGGTGCCGATCCGCGCCCGGAAGCGCGTCTGCGGGAACTGCCGCTGCAACTGCTCGAACTCGTCCGCCCGCAGATGGCTCACGTACATCGTGTGCAGGGGCAGCCGCGCCGCGCGCAGCCGGTCCATCCACGCGATGACCTCGTCCACCGCGCTGGAGCCGTCCGTTCGGTCCAGCGGCAGGTGGATCGCGAAGCCTTCCAGCGTCACGTCCGACAGCAAGGACGCCAGCTTCGGCAGTTCCTCCTCCGTGACGCCGTGCCGCCGCATCGAGCTCATCACCTCGATGACGACCCGGGCGCCCACCAGCCGCCCCACCGCGTCCACCGACGCGACGGTGCGGATCACCCGCGTCGGCAGCGGGACGGGCTCCTCGGTGAGCTGGTACGGGGTGAGGACGAGCAGGTCGCCGCTGACGAAGTCGCGCGCCCGCGCCGCCTCGTACACCGTGCCGACCGCCAGCGGGCTGGCCCCCAGCCGGGCGGCCTCGGCGGCCAGGCGCTCGTGGCCGAAGCCGTAGCCGTTGCCCTTGCAGACGGGGACGAGTCCGGGGAACTGCTCCAGGATGTGCTGCTGGTGTGCGCGCCACCGCGCGGAATCGACGTAGAGCGTGAGCGGCATGGCGGTCGGTGTACCTTCCTTCGCGGTGTCGGGGGCTCTTCAGTTCACGTGAAGTCCGCTGCTTCGCGTGAAGTCCGCCGTGGTCAGCGGCGGGACATGTAGATGTCGAGAGCCTTGTGGAGCAGCTTATTCAGTGGGTAGTCCCACTCGCCCAGGTATTCGGCCGCCTGCCCGCCCGTGCCCACCTTGAACTGGATCAGCCCGAAGAGGTGGTCGGTGTCCACGAGCGCGTCGCCGATGCCGCGCAGGTCGTACACGTGCGCGCCGGCGGCGTGCGCGTCCTTCATCATCTGCCACTGGATGGCGTTCGACGGGCGCACCTCGCGCCCGTGGTTGGCGGAGGCACCGTACGAATACCACACGTGCCCGCCCACCGTCAGCATCGTCGTCGCCGCCAGGCACTCGCCCTGGTAGAGCGCGAAGTACAGCCGCATGCGGCCAGGCTCCTCGGCGTTGAGCACCTTCCACATGCGCTCGAAGTACCCCTGCGGCCGGGGCCGGAACTTGTCGCGCTCGGCCGTGATCTCGTACAGCCGCTGCCACTCGCCGAAGTGCTCCAGACCGCCCTGCACCACCTCGACGCCGGCCTTCTCGGCCTTCTTCACGTTGCGCCGCCAGAGCTGGTTGAAGCCCTTGAAGACCTCGTCCAGGGAGCGCCCCGCCAGCGGCACCTGGAAGACGTACCGCGGCTGTACGTCGCCGAAGCCCGCACCGCCGTCCTCGCCCTGCTGCCAGCCCATCCGCCGCAGCCGCTCGGCGACCTCGAATGCCTGCGGCTCGACGACGTCCGCGTTGACGTCGCGCAGCCTCTTGACGTCCGGGTCGGCGATGCCCGCCTTGATCGTCGGCGCCTCCCAGCGGCGGATGATCACCGGCGGGCCCATCTTCACGGAGAACGCACCCTGGCTCTTCAGATGCGTCAGCATCGGGTTGAGCCACGCGTCGAGGTTCGGCGCGTACCAGTCGATGACCGGCCCCTCCGGCAGATACGCCAGATACCGCTTCACCTTCGGCAACTGCCGGTACAGCACCAGAGCCGCGCCCACCTGCCGGCCGTCGGCGTCGAACCAGCCCAGGTTCTCCGCGCGCCACTCGGACTTCACGTCCGCCCACGCCGGGATCTGGCAGTGGCTCGCGGCGGGCAGACTGCGGATGTACGCCAGATGCTGCTCGCGGCTGATGGGCTGCAGGGTCAGGCTCATGGCGGCGCTCCTCGTGCTGCGGCGGGTTGCCGACTGCGGCAGGCTTCTCGCGGGTGAAGCCTACTGCGGGCGCACCTCACCCCAGGAGGGAAGGCCCCAAGCGGCGGGGCCACGCAGACACGGGGAGCGCCGGTGGTGTAAGGCGGCGGCGCCGTACGGATCAGCGGCGGGCCGTACGGATCGGCCGTAGGGATCATCCGTACGGACCGGCCGTGCTGATCCGTACGGATCAGAGGGAGAAGCCCCCGCGCGCCATCGCCAGGAAGAAGCCGAGGCCGGCCGCGCCCAGCCCCAGGAGCATCAGGAACCGCTCCCTGGTGGTCACGGAGATCATCTGTCCCCATGCCCCGGTGACGATCCCGATCAGTCCCGCCCAGGTCGCCGGCACGTGCAGGCCGCGCCACTGGGCCAGGACGAGCGCGATCGCCCCGACGGCGAGCGTGATGGCCAGGAGCGTGTCCTGGGCGACGTGGTATTCGCCGTCGCTGGCGAAAAGGCCGATGTTGCGCTGCGGGGGCTGTACTGCCTGAGGCATAGGGCACCTCCATGCCCGTATGGCGGCGCGGGCTCCAGGGTCGTACGTGACGCCGCTCACACCCGATGTATACAGATTGCCGGGAATCGTGGCCGGATTTCAACCGGAAGGGCCGCTGCGGGTACTGTGTGCGGTCTGTAGCGGAGTCCGCCCAGGCCATCCCACCGCACCGGCGCCCCATCCGGCGCCGCCCCCGCGGCTGTCAGTGCCGGGCGCTACCGTTGCGACGCAATGAAGAACCTCCTGCCACGGAGAGACCGTGGCCGCCGAGTCCAGAGGAGGTGGGTTCCACAATGCGTCACTACGAGGTGATGGTCATCCTCGACCCCGATCTTGAGGAGCGTGCAGTCTCCCCGTTGATCGAGTCCTTCCTGTCCGTGATCCGTGAGGCCAAGGGCAAGGTGGAGAAGGTCGACACCTGGGGCCGTCGTCGTCTCGCTTACGAGATCAAGAAGAAGCCCGAGGGCATCTACTCGGTCATCGACATCCAGGCCGAGGCCGATGTCGTCAAGGAGCTCGACCGGCAGATGAACCTCAACGAGTCGGTGCTGCGGACCAAGGTCCTGCGCCCCGCAATCCACTGACCGCAACCGACGAGCAGACCGCGTACGGCCCGTCCGGCGACGGACGGACCGCGTACGAGTAACCGAACCGACTGAACCGACAGCGCCGGCCGTACTGACAGAACAGACAGCACGGACGGCACTGACAAGCCAGACCGCACCACCCGGCAGCAACCGCGAGAGGTCAAGACATGGCAGGCGAGACCGTCATCACCGTCGTCGGAAACCTGACCGATGACCCCGAGCTGCGCTTCACGCCGTCCGGCGCGGCCGTCGCGAACTTCACGATCGCGTCGACCCCCCGGACGTTCGACCGGCAGACCAACGAGTGGAAGGACGGCGACCCGCTGTTCCTCCGCGCGTCGATCTGGCGCCAGGCGGCGGAGAACGTCGCCGAGTCGCTGACGCGCGGCACGCGCGTGGTTGCCCAGGGCCGGCTCCGCCAGCGTTCGTACGAGACCCAGCAGGGCGAGAAGCGGACCGTGGTGGAGCTGGAGGTCGACGAGATCGGCCCCGCGCTCCGGTACGCCACCGCCAAGGTCACCAAGACCACCGGCAGGGGCGGCCAGGGCGGCGGCTTCGGCGGTGGCGGTGGCGGCGGTCAGCAGGGCGGTCAGGGCGGCGGCTGGGGCGGAAACCCCGGCGGCGGCCAGGGCGGCCAGGGTGGCGGCGGCCAGCAGGGCGACCCGTGGGCGACGTCCGGCGGCGGCGGTCAGCAGGGCGGTCAGGGCGGCGGCTGGGGTGGGAACTCCGGCGGCGGCCAGGGCGGCCAGGGCGGCGGTTACTCGGACGAGCCCCCGTTCTGATCCCGGGCTTCCCGGGGCGTGACGAGCGTGCTCGTACACCACACTTCTTGATCACACTGGAGTAAGAGACATCATGGCGAAGCCGCCTCCGCGCAAGCCAAAGAAGAAGGTTTGCGTCTTCTGCAAGGAGAAGATCTCCTACGTCGACTACAAGGACACGAACCTGCTGCGGAAGTTCATTTCCGACCGCGGCAAGATCCGTGCCCGCCGGGTCACCGGCAACTGCACCCAGCATCAGCGTGATGTCGCCACGGCCGTGAAGAACAGCCGGGAGATGGCGCTGCTGCCCTACACCTCGACCGCACGCTGACTGGGAGGGTGAACCAAGCATGAAGATCATCCTCAAGGGCGAGGTCTCCGGCCTCGGTGCCGCCGGCGATGTCGTCGAGGTCAAGGACGGGTACGCCCGCAACTACCTGATCCCCAACGGGCTGGCGATCCGCTGGACCCGCGGCGGGGAGAAGGACGTGGCGCAGATCCGCCGCGGCCGCAAGCTGCGCGAGATCGCCTCTGTCGAGCAGGCCAACGCCGTCAAGTCGGAGCTGGAGGGCGTGCAGGTGCGCCTGTCCACGCGCGCCGGCGCCAGCGGCCGGCTCTTCGGCGCCGTCACCCCGGCCGACATCGCCACGGCGATCAAGCAGGCCGGCGGCCCGGACGTCGACAAGCGGCGCATCGAGCTGTCCGCGCCGATCAAGAGCCTCGGCGCCCACCAGGTGTCCGTACGGCTGCACCCCGAGGTCGACGCGAAGGTCGGCGTCGAGGTCGTGGCCGGCTGACGCCGGTCGGCGACGGGTAGGACGAAGGACGGGCCGTGCCCTTGCGGGGGCGCGGCCCGTTCGCATGCGTGGAGCGGAGGCGCTCGGGCAGGCGGTGGGCCCCCGCGGGCCGGGGATTCGGCCGGCCCGTACCCGTACCGGCTGCCGCGGCTAGGCGCGGACGGCGCCCGTGACCAGCCACCGCCCGGACCGTGCACGCAGCCACAGCGTCACCAGCCGCGTCAGCATCATCAGCCCCATCGACCACCACACCGCCGTCAGCCCCCCGCCCAGCGCCGGCACCGCCAGCGCCACCGGCGCGAAGACCGCCAGCGTCAGCAGCATCGCCCAGGCCAGATACGGCCCGTCGCCCGCGCCCATGAGCACGCCGTCGAGCACGAACACCACCCCCGCCAGCGGCTGCGTCACCGCGACGACCAGCAGCGCCGGCAGCAGCACGTCGTGCACCCCCGCGTCGTCCGTGAAGAGGGGGAGGATCAGCGGCCGGGCAGCCACCACCAGCGCGCCCAGCACCGCGCCGGTCGCCACCCCCCACTGCACCATCCGCCGGCACGCCTCCCGCGCCCCGTCCACGTCCCCCGCGCCCAGATACCGGCCGATGATCGCCTGCCCGGCGATCGCTATCGCGTCCAGTGCGAACGCCAGCAGCGACCAGATGCTCAGCACCACCTGGTGCGCGGCAACCGACTCGTCCCCGAGCCCCGCCGCCACCGCGGTCGCGATGAGCCCGATGGCGCGCAGCGAGAGGGTACGGATCAGCAGCGGCACCCCGGCCCGCGCGGAGGACCGTATGCCGGCGGGCTGCGGGCGCAGCGCGGCGCCGTGCTTGCGGGCGCCCCGTACGACGACGAGCAGGTAGACCGCGGCCATCCCCCACTGCGCGAGCACGGTGCCCCAGGCGGAGCCGGCGATGCCGAGGCCGGCGCCGTAGACGAGGGCGACGTTGAGCACGCCGTTGGCGGTGAAGCCGCCGATGGCGACATACAGCGGGGTGCGGGTGTCCTGCAAGCCGCGCAGCACGCCGGTGGCGGCGAAGACGATGAGCATGGCGGGGATGCCGAAGGCGCTGATGCGCAGATACGTCACCGCGTACGGCGCGGCGGTGTCGGAGGCGCCGAAGAGGCCGACGAGGCCGGGCGCGGTGGGGACGGTGACCGCGACGAGCGCGGCACCGAGCAGCGCGGCGAGCCAGATGCCGTCGACGCCCTGCTGGATCGCGGAGCGCAGATCGCCGGCGCCGACGCGGCGGGCGACGGCGGCGGTCGTGGCGTAGGCGAGGAAGACGAAGACGCTCACGGCGGTGGTGAGGAGCGCGGCGGCGACGCCGAGCCCGGCGAGATGCGGGGTGCCGAGGTGGCCGACGATGGCGCTGTCGGCGAGCACGAAGAGCGGCTCGGCGACGAGGGCACCGAAGGCGGGGACGGCGAGGGCGACGATCTCGCGGTCGTGCCGCCGCCGGGTACGGCGTCGCTGCTCGCCGGGCGTGCCCTGGTCGGCGGTGGTGGGCGCGGGGACGTCCTGCATGCAGCAAATCTAATAGTCCACAGGTAACAGACGCAACTGGCTGCGGGCACTTACAAGATGACGTGTACGGGGTGATCGCGCGCGGCGTGCGCCGCGACCTCGGCCCGGCGGGGAAAGTTTTTCTCCTCCACCGGGGGTGGACGAAGAATCAGCAGGTCAAACGGGTGATCGCGGAGCGATAGTGTGCTTGTCCACAGCACTGTCCCCCGGCTCGTACACAGCTTTCCCCAAGTAATCCACAGGTTGGGCGAGTCTTTCCACACCCCCTGTGGATAGCGCAATTGGCGACAGCCCGCCGCGGACCTACCGTTGACCCTCCCCCCTGCCGGCAACGGCGCCGCCGCCCCGCGGTCCGGGGGGCCGGCCGACGCGCCGGAAGCGGAACGCCGCGGGCGATTTGTCAGCGGCGTGCCGTAAGAAAGAGGGGCGCCCTGAGAGGTCCGCCGTGAGGCGGGTGGGAGGAGGTGGGGCAGCCGTGTCAGAGCACCGGGACTACGTGGACACCATGCCCGGGGACGTCCGTCCACTGCGCCGCGAGGCCGACCAGCACAGCCGGCCGGACCAGTCTGCGCCCGAGGACCCCTGGGGCCCCGGCGCACCCGCCGCCTTCGAGCGCGTACCCCCGCAGGACCTGGATGCCGAGCAGTCCGTCCTCGGCGGCATGCTGCTGTCCAAGGACGCCATCGCCGACGTCGTCGAGGTCCTCAAGGGCCACGACTTCTACCGCCCGGCGCACGAGACGGTCTACACCGCGATCCTCGACCTTTACGCCCGTGGCGAGCCCGCCGACCCCATCACCGTCTCCGCCGAGCTCACCAAGCGCGGCGAACTCGCCCGCGTAGGCGGCGCTTCCTACCTCCACACCCTCGTCCAGTCCGTCCCCACCGCCGCCAACGCGGAGTACTACGCCGAGATCGTCCACCAGCGCGCCATCCTGCGCCGCCTGGTCGAGGCCGGCACGCGGATCACGCAGATGGGATACGCGGCCGACGGCGAGGTCGACGACATCGTCAACTCCGCCCAGGCCGAGATCTACGCCGTCACCGAACAGCGCACCGCGGAGGACTACCTCCCCCTCGGCGAGATCATGGAGGGCGCCCTCGACGAGATCGAGGCCATCGGCTCCCGCAGCGGCCAGATGTCCGGCGTCCCCACTGGCTTCACCGACCTCGACTCCCTCACCAACGGCCTCCACCCCGGCCAGATGATCGTCGTAGCCGCCCGCCCCGCCATGGGCAAGGCCCTGGCCCTCGACACCCCGCTGCCGACCCCCACGGGGTGGACGACGATGGGCGAGATCCGCACCGGCGACCTTCTCCTGGCCGCCGACGGCTCCCCGACCCGCGTGGTCGCCGCCACCGAGGTCATGACCGGCCGCCCGTGCTACGAGGTCACCTTCGACGACGGCACCGCGATCGTCGCCGATGCGGACCATCAGTGGCTGACGGACACCAGAGCCTCCCGCCGCTCCGAGCGCATCCCGGCCGCCGTGCGAACGACCAAGGAGATCGCGGAGACCCTGCGCTGCACGAGTCTGGCGGACAACCGCCTCAACCACTCCGTTCCCACCACGGCCCCCCTCGCCCTCCCTTCTCGCCCCCTCCCCATCCCTCCGTACACGCTCGGCCTCTGGCTCGGCGACGGCACGGCCGACGCCGAGCGCATCACGACGGCGGACCCGGAGGTTCTCCGATTCATCGCCGACGACGGCATGGACGTGCGGCGAGTCGGGAAGACGATCACATTCGCCTGGCGACACGGAAGTCTCCTCGTCGCTCTCCGCGAGAACGGGCTTCTGGGCAACAAGCACATCCCGCAGGACTACCTGCGCGGCTCGGTCGAGCAGCGCAGGGAACTGCTCGCCGGGCTGCTCGACAGCGACGGCACGGTCACCGACACGGGCTCGGTCCGGTTCGCGGTCACCAACAGGGCCCTCGCCGAGGACTTCCGCGAGCTCGTGACAAGCCTCGGCTTTCGCTGCGGTACGACGACCGAGCGGGCCGCGGGACACACGCAGCGGACTTCCACCGTCCACATCGTCACCTTCACCACAGCCGACGACGTCTTCCGTCCGGAGCGCAAGCGCCGCACGCACGAGGCAAGGCGAAAGGCAGGCATCCACAGGCCGGCACGGCGCTTCGTCACCGATGTCCGCGAGGTGGAGAGCGTCCCGGTCCGCTGCGTACAGGTCGAGCATCCCGACCACCTGTACCTGGCCTCCCGGTCGATGGTGCCGACGCACAACAGCACGCTCGCCCTGGACTTCGCCCGTGCCTGTTCGATCAAGAACAATCTGCCCAGCGTCATCTTCTCGCTGGAGATGGGCCGCAACGAGATCGCGATGCGGCTGCTCTCCGCGGAGGCCCGCGTGGCGCTGCACCACATGCGCTCCGGCAGCATGACCGACGACGACTGGACCCGCCTGGCCCGCCGGATGCCGGAGGTGACGGGGGCCCCGCTCTACATCGACGACTCACCGAACCTGTCGATGATGGAGATCCGCGCCAAGTGCCGCCGGCTGAAGCAGCGCAACGACCTGCAGATGATCGTCATCGACTACCTCCAACTGATGCAGACGGGCGGCTCCCGTCGCCCGGAGAGCCGCCAGCAGGAGGTCTCGGAGATGTCCCGGAACCTCAAGCTCCTGGCCAAGGAGCTTGAGGTTCCGGTGATCGCCCTGTCCCAGCTCAACCGCGGCCCCGAACAGCGCACCGACAAGAAGCCGATGGTCTCCGACCTTCGCGAGTCGGGATCGATCGAGCAAGACGCAGACATGGTCATCTTGTTGCACCGTGAGGACGCGTACGAAAAGGAGTCGCCACGTGCGGGCGAGGCGGACCTGATCGTCGCGAAGCACCGCAACGGCCCGACGGCGACGATCACGGTGGCCTTCCAGGGCCACTACTCCCGCTTCGTGGACATGGCCCAGACCTGACCCGCGGGAGCGTTTGCAGGATCTCGCGGCCGATGCCGTGATCGTGTGGGATGCTGCTGCTCAGCGCCTCGTCTCGTACCTGGTCAGGACCACGCCGTCGGGAAACGTCCGCGTCTCCACCAGGTTGAGGTTCACCCAGTTGTCCAGTGCGGTGAAGAACGGCGTGCCGCCGCCCACCAGGACCGGCGCGGTGGCCAGCACGTACTCGTCAATCAGCCCGGCCCGCATGGCCGCCCCGGCGAGCGTCGCGCCGCCGATGTCCATCGGGCCGCCGTCCTCGGCCTTGAGCCGGGTGATCTCGGCGACCGCGTCGCCGGTGACCAGGCGGGTGTTCCAGTCGACTTTGTCGATCGTCGAAGAGAACACCACCTTCGACATGTCCCGCCAGCGGCGCGCGAACTCGATCTCCGCCGGGGTGGCGTTGGGCTGCTGGTCGCCGGTCGGCCAGTGGGAGCTCATCGTCTGCCACAGCTTGCGCCCGTACAGCGTCAGGTCGGTCGCCTGCAACTGGTCGGACCAAAACTGGAACAACTCGTCGCTCGGCACGCCCCAGCCGATGTCATCGCCGGGCGCGGCGATGTAGCCGTCCAGGGACAGGTTCATGCCGTACATCAGTTTTCGCATGGCGCCAGCCTTCCGTGAGTCGGTCTCACGCGCACAGACCGGCGCGGCGCGGGAAACTCATCGGTGCGCGATCTGAGCTCAGCCGCAGACTCATCGTTCCGCCGGGGAAATGGCATCGATCTGAGACTGATCTCGGGTGACATCGCCGTGAGACAGCAGAGAACCGGCAGATCACAGAAGATCGACATGCTATCGACTTCCACCGTTTCCGGCGAGTCGGGTGGCACCACCCGCTGCGCGCAGGAGCGATCGAGGTCGGCGGCTGCCGGGTACTCGGCATCGAATGGGACCAGGGCGACCATTCGATGAGGCACCGCGGTGAGCGGGGCGCAGGCCAGGTATATCCGGTCACGCTCGAAGCCGACGAGGCGGGTGAGATGGTGATGCGATGGACCATCCCGCCCTATGACTGCGACGACGCAGGCGAGTGACGAGCTCAGCGCTCGACGTCCTTCCCGGCACCTTCGACAAGATCCCGGAGACCTTGGACGCGGCGTCCAGGACAGACGTCGTCAGCCGCATCGGACAAGCCGTGACCCAGCGTGAGTGGGCAGAGCGGATGGTCGCGGAAGGTGTCCACAGGGAAATGCCACGGAACTGAGACACCGTGCCCCGACATGAGCTGAGACAGCCTACGAGGTGAGTTGAAGCGCCACCACTCCGCCTGGGGAGCGAACGCCGCCACTGTGGGGTCGAGCTTCAGGGCCCGTTGCCCGCCCCGAGTGCGGCAGCGTCCCTCGACGAATGGCAGCAGGCGCGGGATACGGGCCGCCTCGATGAGTACGACAGCAGGTTCGGGATCACCGCCGAGCCGCCCGTCTCTCAGTGGGAAGGCCACCGTCCCGAGCCGCTGACCGCCGAAGAGTTCGAGGCGGTTTGGGACACGGCCCGCCGCCGGATCTCAGAGGGCAGCCCCTGACCACATCGATGGCGGCCGATGAGCAATCGGTGGCAGGCACCGGGCGTTGCGGTGGCGTCGACGGTTCCGCCCGCCTGGCCGAGCGGGATACGTACCTCTGGGGGCGGGACCACGAGGCGCACTGCGGTCCGACGACCTGCGGATACCGGTCACCGGCCGATGAGCGTCCCGCCTGGGGCGGATGAACGTTGCTCTCCCGGCCGGAAGGCCGGTCAGGGCTGCGTTCGGGGGCACGCGCCCGCGGTACGTGCGGAGGTGCTCACTTGCCCAGGGCGGCGGCTCGGGTGGCGCGTTGGGCGAAGACGTCCTCGCGGTTCGCCTCCATCTGGCGCAGTGCGTCCTTGCGGTCCCGTCTGGAGAGGCGGTCGAGGTACGTGTGACCGGCGAGGTGGTCGGTCTCGTGCTGGAGGCAGCGGGCGAAGTAGCCCGTGGCCTCGATGACGAGGGGGTTGCCGTCCTTGTCGAGTCCGCGGGCGGTGGCGCGGTCGGTGCGGGGGACCGGCATGCCGGCACCGGGGACGGAGAGGCAGCCCTCGTAGTCGTCGATGAGGCGGCGGTCGGCCGGGGCGGGGAGGTCCACGACCGGGTTGAGGAGGTGGCCGAGATGCCGGACGCCGTCGTCGTCCGGGCAGTCGTACACGAAGAGCCGCAGGTCTACGCCGACTTGGTTGGCGGCGAGGCCGGCGCCTTCGGCCACGTACATGGTCAGGAACATGTCGTCGATCAGCGCCGAGAGCCCCGGGGTCCCGAACTCCGTGACGTCCCGGCACGGACGGCTCAGCACCTCCTCACCCACGACCGTCACCCTGCGCACCGAACCCCGGGCCGCCTCCGGTGGGAGGGCCGGGTGGCTGTCCACCGGGCGGCCCTGTACGCGGACTGGCGGGCCGGCGGGGCGGGACCGTTCGTCGCGAACAGACATGGACTTCTCCCTCTTCCGTACGCCGCAGCGTCGGCCGGCGCCGCCGGCGCATGCCTGGCCAAGGGCAAACCCTTGCCAACTCCTTTGCAAACTAGCAGACTTTGCAAAGTGACTGAAGACGACGCCGCCACCCGCGCGGAACTGCGCGTACACCCGGTCCGTACCGCCCTGCTGGACCTCCTCGCCGAAGTCGGCACCGTCACCGCGACCGAGGCCGCCGCCCGGCTCGGCTTCAGCTCCGGCCTCTGCTCCTTCCACCTGCGGCAGCTCGCCCGCCACGGATACGTCGAGGAGGTCCCCACCCGCGGCGGCCGCGCCCGCCCCTGGCGCCTGACGCGGCCCGCCGCCGCTGCCGCGAGCCCCGCCGAGGAGCAGTTCGGCGATCTGGCCCGCGGGTTGGAGGACGAGAGCTGGCAGCGGTGGCTGGCCCGGCGGGACGAGGCGCCGACCGCGTGGCGGCGGGACGAAGCCTTCAGCGCCGTCGCCTATCTGACGCCCGAGGAGATGAGCCGGGTCGCGGACGCGATCCGCCGGGCGCTCCTTCCGTACCAGGACCGCGAGCAACGCCCCCTGGCGCGGCCCGCCGACGCCCGGCCCGTGGCCCTCGTCACCCGGCTGTTCCCCCTGCTGCCCCACCCGCAGGACGGCCAGGACCAGGACTGAGCCGCAGTCAGTCCAGACCGGCGCGGCGGAGCACGAGCCCGTAGTGGTCGGGGTCGGCCAGGATGAGGCTCCTGGCCCGGTCGTGGTCCGCCCTGAAGGCATCCGGCCAGGCGGCGGGATCCAGCGGGATCCACAGCGCGAGGTCCAGCCGCACCGCGGGGTCGTCGCAGGTCAGGAAGGCGGTCAGGACCGCCTCCCGGTAGGCGGCGCGCACGTCGGCGAGTGCGTCGGAGGCGGCCTGGCTCTCCGGGGTCGGCGTTCCGCTTCGTACGCCGTCCGCGGACGCGTAGCGCAGCGGGGGCCCGGAGAAGTACCAGGCCATGGTCGCCCCGGTCTTCTCGGCGGGCGTGCCGCTGCGGACGTAGGAGACGATCCGCTCCTGCGTCCAGCGGTGCCCGAGGGTCTTGACCAGGGGGCGTACGAGCTGGTTGATCCCGCTGCGGCAGTGGTCGAGAACCGCGGCCCGGACGAGCAGTTCGGCGTGCCGGCGCGTGCGGTCGGGGTCGGCCCCGGCGGCGCGGCCGATCTCCCAGCGCTTGACCTCGCACCGGCGGTAGGCGCTCTCCCCCGCACCGTCCGGAACGGCCCAGGCGGGGCTGAAGAGTTCCAGCAGCCCGTCCAGGTGCGGTTCGAACGCGGCGGTACGGGCCGGAGGATCCGGAATCATCTCGAACGTCTCAGGCATCGCCCGCCCCCCACCCCGGAATCTACTCCTCGCCCGCCAGTGTCAGCGACCGCAGCCGCTGGGCGGCGAACCACGTCGCACCCGCCGTGACCACGACCAGCAGGACCGTCGCCACCGGCAGCGCCACATCGGAGACCACGTGACCGCCCTGGCCGATCCTCTCGCCCACCGCCAGCGCCCACTGCTGGATGCTGAGCGTCTTCACGCCGTCGACGAGGCTGCCGAGCAGGGCCTCCCACACCAGCGCGTAGACGAGTCCGAAGACCACCGCGTGCCGCGAGATCGTGCCGAGCATCAGGAAGAAGGCGGCGTACGCGACGGAGGCGACCGCTGCGGCCAGGGCGTACGCGACCGCCAGGCGGCTGCCGTTGCCGCCGAGGATGAACCCGGCGACCAGCGTGGGCAGCGCGGAGAACGCCACGGTCACGCTGACCGCGACGATCAGCTTCGTGAGGATGATCGTCGGGCGCGGCACGGGCTTCGCGAGCAGATAGACGATCGAACTGTCGTCGATCTCCGGGCCGATGGCGCCCGTGCCGGCGATGACGCCGATGAGCGGCACCATGGTCGCCAGCGCGAAGCCGCCGAGGAGGTCGGCGGTGACCTCGTCGTCGGCGCCGACGAGGGCGCGTACGACGATGGCGATGGCGATGAGCAGCACGGGCAGCAGGAGCAGGATGAGCGCCCGGCGGCGGCCGAGGATGGCCCGCTGGGTGAGCCGGGCGACGGTGGGGTGGTAGAGCATTGCGTTCTTCGCTCCTTCTCAGGCCGCGACCAGGTACGAGAAGACGGATTCGAGGGACTCGTCGGACGGCGAGACCTCGTAGAGGCGGATGCCGTGGTCCCTGGCGACGCGCGGCAGCAGCTCGGTGAAGCGGGCGAAGTCGACGGCCTGGATGTGCAGGACGCCGTCGCGCCGGTCGAGTTCGAGCCCGGCGGTGGACGGGTCGGCGATGAGCGCGGAGGCGAGGGCGCGGTCGTCGCTGGAGCGTACGGCGTAGTGGTGCGGGCGGTCGGTCATCAGCCGGCGGATCTTGCGGAAGTCGCCGGAGGCGGCGTGCCGGCCGGCGACGATCACCTCGATGTGCGCGGCGAGTTGCTCGACCTCCTCCAGGATGTGCGAGGAGAACAGCACGGTGCGGCCGGCGGCGCCCATCTGCCGCAGCAGGTCCATGAGGTGCATGCGCTGGCGCGGGTCCATGCCGTTGAACGGCTCGTCGAGAAGCAGCACGTCGGGCTCGTGGACGAGGGCGGACGCCATCTTCACGCGCTGGCGCATGCCTTTGCTGTACGTGCTGATGCGGCGGTTCTGCGCGTACTCCATCTCGACCGTGGCCAGCGCCTTGCGCGCGGCTTCGGCGCCGAGGCCGTGCAGCTCGGCATTGGCGAGGACGAACTCGCGGCCGGTGAGGAAGTCGTACATCGCCTCGCGCTCGGGGACAAGCCCGATCTGCTGGTAGACCCGCTCGTTGCGCCAGATGCGAACACCGTCGAGGGTGACCGCACCGGTGGAGGGGGAGAGGAAGCCGGCCATCATGTTGATGAGGGTCGACTTGCCGGCGCCGTTGGGGCCGAGGAGGCCCGTGACGCCCGGGCCGATGGCCATGGTCACGTCGTTGACGGCGACGACGTTGCCGAACCAGCGGGAGACGCTGTCGATCCGGATGGTGGTCACAGCCCGGCCTTTCGGTAGCGGCGCAGCAGGAAGAGGAAGCAGCCGGCGGCGAGCGCGAGCGCGACCAGCAGCGCGGCACTGCCGGCCGCGGTGGACGGGTCGACGGGCTCGGGGGAGGCGGTGGCGGGGGTCGCGCCGAGGAACGTCGACTGGATGTTGTCGATGAGCCCGATGGGCGAGAAGAGCGCGAACCAGCCGATGGCGCCCAGGTTGTCCTGCTCCCACGCGATGCCCTGCAGCGCGCTGACCGCGCCGAACGGCACGGTGAACGCGGCGATGACGGCGGCGACGCCGAAGCCGCGGCGCGGGGTGAGGGCGGCGATGGCCAGGCCGATGCCGGCGAAGAGCACCGACAGCAGGGCGACGGAGAGGAGCGCCTGGGCGAAGCCCTTGGTCTGGTCGGTGAAGTCGAGCTTCGCCAGCAGCGCGCCGACGTAGAGGATCAGCAGGGGGGTGGCGGTGAGGATGAAGAGCGCGGAGGCCATCGCCGCGTACTTGGCGGAGACGTAGTCGAGGCGCTCGACGGGGCGGGAGAAGTAGAGCGGGACGGTACGGAACCGCAGGTCGCGGGAGACGGACACGGGGGCCTGGGCGGCGATGAAGAGGAAGATGACGGGCTGGAGGTAGATCGCGTAGTCGGTGTACTCCAGCGGCAGTTCGTCCATGCTCGTGCCGATGGCGACGGCGACGAGGATGAGCGCGACCAGGCACATGATGCCGAAGAGGAGCGCGGGCGGGACCTTGGACTTCGCGGAGCGGCCGAGGCCGTACGCGGCGCGCAGGGACTGGGTGAACAGGGAGCGGCGGGCGTAGCCGCGGCCGAGGCGGGGGCCATCGTAGTGGCGGTAGCCGATGTCGTGGATGACGTCGGTGGCGGCGGGGGTGCTCGTGCTCGTGCCGGGGGCTTCGGCGGTGGCGCCGGGTTTCCCGGTGGTGCCGGAGTTGCCGGTGGCGGGCGCGTCAGTGGGCATGAGGGCTTCCTGCGGTGTCGGTCGCGGACGTGCTCGCGGGGGTGCTGGGGTTCGTGTCTGCGCTCGCGGTCACGCTCGCGGTCACGCTCGTGCTCGTGCTTGTGCTCGCCGGGAGGGTGTCGTCGTCGCGGAAGATCTCCGCGATGCGGTGCCGGCGCTGCTCCATGCGCACCAGCCCGAGGCCGAGCCCGGCCACCGCGTCCCGTACGACGTCGTACGTGCCGTCGTCCTCGGCCTCGACGTACAGCAGCCGGCCGTCCGCGGTGATCCCCAGGCCCGCGCCCGCGAGCGCCTTGCGCAGGGTGGCGGTGCCGTCGGGGTGGGCGTCGGTATCGGTCACCTCGACCGCGAGGGTGGCGGTGGTCTGCGTGAAGTCGCTGGTGGAGCTGGAGCGCAGCAGCCGCCCGCCGTCGATGACGACGACATGGTCGCAGGTGCGCTCCAGCTCACCGAGGAGGTGCGAGGTGACGAGGACGGAGATGCCGAAGTCGGCGTGTACGCGGCGGATGAGGCCGAGCATGTCGTCGCGGCCGACGGGGTCGAGGCCGTTGGTCGGCTCGTCGAGGAAGACGAGCTGCGGGTCGTGCACGAGGGCCTGGGCGAGCTTGACGCGCTGCTTCATGCCGGTCGAGTAGCCGCCGATGGGCCGGTAGCGCTCCTCGTACAGGCCGACGTGGCGCAGGGTGTCGGCGGTGCGCTCGCGGGCCGCGGTGGCGGGGAGGCCGGACATGCGCGCCATGTGGACGACGAACTCCGTGGCGGAGACGTCGGGCGGCAGGCAGTCGTGTTCCGGCATGTAGCCGACGCGCTCGCGGATGGTGGCGGCGGTTTCGCTGCCGGCGGCCACGTCGAGGCCGAGCACGGTGGCGGAGCCCTCGGAGGCGGGCGACAGCCCGAGCAGGATCTTGATCAGCGTGGACTTGCCGGCGCCGTTGGCGCCGACCAGGCCCGTGACCCCGGGGCCGATGCCGACGGTGAGGCTGTCGAGCGCGGTGACCCGGGGAAACCGTTTGCTCAGGTTCTCGGTGGCGATGACTGTCACGTTGCACGACGGTAGTGGCGCGGGGACGCGGGGTCGTCAGACCTGGCGATGGTTGCCGGATACGACCGGGGAGGGACGGACCCGTAGGGGGAAGGGGCCGGGAACCCTGAGGTTACCGACGGTATCCACAGGGCGACTGCGGGCATTGACGGAGCCATGGGGCGATGTCACAGTCATTGGTGTCAGCTTTTGGGGCGGATCCGGCTTCGGGTGAAGTCGGGCCGGGCAGGGTGGATTTGGGGTGGGGCCGGGCGAGGAGCGCCGGCTGCGGCGGTGCGGTTTCGCGTTGCAGGTGCGGTTTCAGGTGCGGGTTTCGGCTGCGGAATCCGGTTGGCGGGAAGGGGAGGGGCGGACTGATGACACTCACCGAGTCCTCGGCGGCTCTGCGGGGGTTCAGAAGCGTGCAGCGGCTGGCGTACGAGTGCGCGGAGGCGGTGGCGGTACAGCTCCGGCCGGGGGTCACGGAGCGGGAGGCCGCGCGGATGCAGCGGGAGTGGCTGCGCGAGCGCGGCGTGCGGGACTGGTTCCACCTGCCGTTCGCGTGGTTCGGCGACCGGACGGCGTTCGCGGGCTTCCGGGTGCCGCTGCAGTTCTTCCCGACGAACCGGGAGCTGGCGCCGGGCATGCCGTTCATCCTCGACCTCGCGCCGGTGCACGGCGGGCACACGGCCGACGTGGGGTATTCGGGCTCCCTCGGGCCGAATCCCGTGCACCACCGGCTGATGCGCGACCTGCGGGTGCACCGGGAGCTGATCCTGCGCGAGGTGCGCGAGCGCCGACCGCTGCGGGAGATATACGAGGACGTGGAGCGCCTCATGGTCCGGCAGGGCTATCACAACCGGCACCGGGCCTATCCGTTCGGCGTCATCGCGCACAAGGTCGACCGCGTCCGGGAGCGGCGCTTCTCGCCGCACGTGTTCGGCTTCGGCACGCAGAGCCTGAAGGGGCTGGCGAAGGACGCCCTGCGCGGGCACCGCGAGGGCTGGTCGCCGCTGTGGAGTCCGTACCGGTTCTCGCAGCATCCGCCGCGGCCGGGGCTGTGGGCGGTGGAGCCGCACCTGGGCTTCCGGGGCACGGGGGCGAAGTTCGAGGAGCTGCTGGTGGTGACGGACTCGCGGGACGCGGCGGAGAGCGCCTTCTGGCTCGACGACGACCTGCCGCATGTGCGGCGTTGGCGGGAGGCGGAGGCGGACCGGGAGCTGGCGGAGGACCGGGTGGGCGATGAGACGCCGGACCCCGGGGCCGGCGAGGCGGCGGACCCGGCGCGGGACCGTGCGCCGGGCCCGGCGCCGGGTGGCCGGCAGGACGAAGTGCAGGGGCGGGCGCAGGAGAAGGGGTGGGTGGCATGAGCGAGTGGGGCGGCGTGCCCGTACGGGAGCGGTGGGTCAGGGCCGCCGGGGTCGAGCTGTGCGTGGCGGAGCTGGGGGACGCCGGGCAGCCGACGGTCGTGCTGCTGCACGGCTATCCGGACAGCAAGGAGGTGTGGTCCCAGGTCGCGTCCCGGCTCGCCGAGCGCTTCCACGTCGTGCTGTACGACGTCCGCGGCCACGGCCGCTCCACCGCGCCGAAGCCGCTGAAGGGCGGCTTCACACTGGAGAAGCTCACGGACGACTTCCTCGCCGTGCTCGACGCCGTCAGCCCGGACCGCCCGGTGCACCTCGTGGGGCACGACTGGGGCTCGGTGCAGGGCTGGGAGTTCACCACGGTGGAGCGCACGGAGGGCCGTATCGCATCGTTCACCTCCCTCTCCGGCCCGTCCCTTGACCACTTCGGGCACTGGATCAACGGCCGGCTGCGCCGCCCCACCCCGCGGCGGGCCGGCCAACTGCTCGGCCAGACCGCCAAGTCCTGGTACGTGTATCTGCTGCACACCCCCGTCCTGCCCGAGCTGGCCTGGCGCGGTCCGCTCGGCGCGCGCTGGCCGGCGATCCTGCGCCGACTGGAGAAGGTCCCGGGCGACGGCTATCCGACGGCCTCCCTGGGCGACGACGCGGCGCACGGCGCCTGGCTCTACCGGGACAACGTCCGCGCCCGGCTGCGCCACCCCCGCGCCGACGCCTACGCGCACGCGCCGGTGCAGCTCATCACCCCCGCCGGCGACGCCTTCCTCTCGCCGAGCCTCCACGACGACCTGGACCGCTGGGTGCCGCAGTTGCTGCGGCGCACGATCGACGCCCGGCACTGGGTCCCGCGCACCCGGCCCGATCAGCTCACCGCGTGGATCGGCGAGTTCGTCCTCGCCCACGAGGACGGCACGCCGGTGGCGGAGATCGTCCCCGACGGGCGGTACGCGGACCGGTTCGGCGGCCGGCTGGTGCTGATCACCGGCGCGGGCAGCGGCATCGGGCGGGCCACCGCCTTCGCCTTCGCGGAGGCCGGCGCGCGGATCGTGGCGGCGGACGTCGACGCCGAGGGGGCGGCCACGACCGCCGAGTTGTGCCGGATGATCGGTGCGGCGGAGGCGTGGCCCGAGGTCGTGGACGTCGCGGACGAGGAGGCGATGGAAAAGTTCGCGGAGCGGGTCGCCGCTTCGTACGGGGTGGTGGACGTGCTGGTGAACAACGCCGGGATCGGTCTGTCCGGCCCGTTCCTCGACACCTCGACGGCGGACTGGCGCCGGGTGCTGGACGTCAACCTCTGGGGTGTCATCCACGGGTGCCGGCTCTTCGGCAGGCAGATGGCCGAGCGCGGCCAGGGCGGGCACATCGTCAACACCGCCTCGGCCGCCGCCTATGCGCCGTCGCGGACCCTGCCCGCGTACGCCACGTCGAAGGCCGCGGTGCTGATGCTCTCGGAGTGCCTGCGCGCGGAGCTGTCGGGGCAGGGGATCGGGGTCTCGGCCGTCTGCCCCGGCTTCGTGCACACCAACATCACGGCCACCACGCGGTTCGCCGGTGTCTCCGAGGAGGAGGAGCGGCGGCGACGGAAGAGCGCGCACCGCTGGTACGGGAAGCGGAACTACCCGGCGGAGAAGGTCGCGGACGCCGTGCTGCGGGCGGTCGCGCGCAACCAGGCGGTGGTGCCGGTCACGCCGGAGGCGCGGGGCTCGCGGCTGCTGGCGCGGGTCTCGCCGCGGGCGCTGCGGGCGATAGCCCGGGTGGAGCCGAAGATCTAGCGCGGGGCCAGGGGGGCACCGGCTCCCGGGTTTCGGATCCCGCCTCCCGGCTCCCGGGTCTCCGGACTCCGGACGCCGGCGCGGGGATCCCGCCCTCGGGGTTCCGTCCTCCGGATCCCGACCCCCGTCGGCCTCCTGCCCGTTCCCGTACCCGTAACCGGGCCGACGTGTCCGTCGTCCACTCGCCACCCGACCAGATCGATCCGCCTTCCAGGAGCCGCATCATGAGCACCGAAGCACGCCCCCCGCCCGCGGAGCACGGCGCGAGCACGCCGCCCCAGGTGTCGTTCGGCCGGCTGGAGCCTCCGGTGTACGCGCCGGCCGTACCATCCCTCCCAAGAGGGCCCGCCGCGGCGGCGAGCGGGCCGGGGCACGGGCCGAGGGGCAGGCGAGCGGTGCTGGAGCAGCAGACGGCCGGTGAGTACCGGATCGAGGGCCTGGCGCACGCAAGCGGCACGACCGTGCGCACCATCCGCGCGTACGCCGACCGCGGGCTGCTGCCCCGGCCGGAGCGGCGCGGGCGTACTAACGTCTACGGCGAGGAACACCTCGCCCGGCTGCGGCAGATAGCCGGCCTGCTCGACCGCGGCTACACGCTGGCGTCCATCAAGGAGCTGCTGGAGGCGTGGGACGAGGGCCGGGGGCTGGGCGGTGTGCTGGGCCTGGTCGCCGAGGTGCAGGGGCCGTGGACCGACGAGGAGTCCGGGCAGTTGAGCCGGGCGGAGCTGGCGGAGCTGTTCGGCGGGGCTGCGGACGAGTCCGCGGTCGAGGAGGCCGTCGAGCTGGGCGTGCTGGAGCGGGTGCCGGGCGAGCCGGAGATGTTCCTTGTGCCCAGCCCGCAGCAGCTCACGGTGGCCGCGGAACTGCACGCGGCGGGTGTCCCGTTCCCTGCCATCACCGGCCAACTGCGCGAGCTGCGGCTGCGGGTGGAGGAGATAGCGGCGGGCCTGCTCGACTTCACCGCCGAGCATGTCTTCCAGCGCTACCTCGACCATCCCCCGTCGGACGCGGAGGCGACCGAGGCCGCCGGCCTCGTCCGCCGGCTGCGGCCGCTGGCGCAGCAGACGATGGACGCGGAGCTGGCCCGCGCGATGCGCACCCTGGCCACGCGCCAACTCCACGAGCACCTCGCGGGACCGCCCCAGCCCCAGGCGGCCGCCCCGGCGACGGTCCCGGTGAGCCTGCCGGCGGCCACGGTGGCGGCTGTCCGCGACCTGGTGGGCCCGGCGGCGACGGCGGAGTTCGTCACCTCCGCGACGGAACGGGAGGTCCACAAGCGCCGCATGGACACCCTGGCGGGGGGCGCGGGCGGGCAGGACGGCCCGGGCTGAGCGGCGGTTCGGCGCCAGGGAGGGAGCGCCGGGCGGGGTCCGGACATGTGCTTCTCGCTCGGAGGGCGCCCGGCGCGTAGCGCCACGGCATGGCCCTGGACCGGCCGTTCGCCGTCCCGACCGTTCCCGCCCGCCTGCTCCGGCGCTCGGCTCCGGCACGGCTGGATGCGGGGGTTGACCCCCGGTTACTCGCGGGTCACTCTGGGCCAGCCGTTCAACGGGAGGAGAACACCCATGCGCAGACGCAGCTTTGTCAGAGGGTTAACCGCTACGACCGCCGTCACCGGCCTCGGCCTCACCGCCGCCCTTCACGGCCACGCCACGGCCACGGCCACCACCGCCACCGCCGACGGCCGGTCCGGCCGCGGGGTCCGGCGCCGTGCTGCCTGGCGGGAGGTTGCCGTACCGGCCGGGGTGCCCGCCGTCCTGCTCAGCGGCGTTGCCGCCGCGGGGCCCGATCTCGCGTGGGCCGTGGGTGAGGAGGCCCGTAGCGGCTCGACGTCCGGCCGGCCCGTCGCCCGTACCTGGGACGGTTCCGCCTGGCATTCCACCGATGTCTCGCACCTCGCCTTCGCCGGCAGCATCCGCAACGTCGCCGCCGCCCCCGCGGGCGCCGCGGGGGCGGTCGCCGCCTGGGCCGTGGCGTACGACCGGGCCGGCGCCGACCACCTCCTCGCCTGGGACGGCACCACCTGGCGCGAGCACGGCTTCCCCGGACGCGGCGAGTCCGGTACGGAGTTGTGGGCCGTCGCCGTCGCGCAGGACGGCACCGTCCGGATCTCGGGTACACGGGATGGCGCCGCCCGCGTGCTGCGTGCCGACGACGCGGCGGGCACCCGCTGGAGCTGGTCGCCGCCGCTGCCCACCGACGGCGGTTCCGTCCCCAGCCTGTGGAACGTCCACGTCGACCGCGCCGGTGCCACCTGGGTCTCCGGTGACGTCGTCGTCGCCCGGTACGACGACCGCTCCTGGCTCGTCCTGCCCCGGCTCGCCGGGCTGCGCCTGTCCGTCACCGACCTGCTCCCCGTCGCCCCCGACGACATCTGGCTCACCGGCCACGACTACGGCGTCGGCGGCCCGCCCGGCAAGCCGCCGAGCGTCGTCCTGCGCCACTACGACGGCACGGCGTGGAGCGACGTCGCCGCCCCCTTCACCGTCGGCTCCCTCGGCGCCATCGCACCCGACGCCGCCGGCCGTCCCGCCGTCATCGCCGGCTGGGACTTCCGGGACGGCACCAGCGCCCACTACCTCCGCTGGGACGGCACCGCCTGGACCAGCGAGCGCGGCCCCGTAGCCGCACAGGGCACCACCCCCGTGATGTCCGCCCTCGCGCCCATACCCGGCACAGCCGGCTTCTGGTCGGCGGGTACCACCGCGCAGTCGCCGTTCCCGCCCGCCCAGGCGCGTATCGAGCGCTACGGCTGACGGTCCCGCCCTCTACGCTGGACGCCGGCAGAGAGCGGACGGCGCCGGGAGGGTGGCTGGTGGGCAGCGGACGGATCCCCGTGGTCGTCCTCGCGGGGTTTCTCGGCTCCGGCAAGACCACCCTCCTCAACGGGCTGTTGCGCAACGGCGGCGGCACCCGGATCGGCGCCGTCGTCAACGACTTCGGCAGCATCGAGATCGACGCCATGGCCGTCGCCGGCCAGGTCGACTCGATGGTCTCCCTCGGCAACGGCTGCCTGTGCTGTGCCGTCGACACCACCGAACTGGACGCCTATCTCGACCGGCTCGCCGGCACCGGCAGGATCGACGTCATCGTGGTCGAGGCCAGCGGCCTCGCCGAGCCGCAGGAACTCGTCCGCATGGTGCTGGCCAGCGAGAACGACCGCATCGTGTACGGGGGGCTGGTCGAGGTGGTGGACGGCGCCGAGTTCGCCGCGACCCGCGAGCGGCACCCGGAGATCGACCGCCACCTCGCCGTCGCCGACCTCGTCGTGCTCAACAAGACCGACCGGATCGACGACGCGGAACGCCGCCGCCTTCACGAGGCGATCGGTGAACCGGCCCCCGGCACGCCCGTGGTGGCGACGGCGTACGGGCGCGTGGACCCCGAGCTGTTCTTCGACCCCAGGGGCGACGACGCCCCCGGTGCCGCGGCGCCCCGCCACCGCCAGCTCTCCTTCGCCGACCTGGCGGCCGGGGAGTCCACCGGCGACGACCACGACGCGCATCTCCACGCGGCGTACGAGAGCGTCGAGTTCGCCACCGACCAGCCGATCAGCCCGCGCCGCCTGCTGGACTTCCTCGACACCCGCCCCGCCGGCCTCTACCGCGTGAAGGGCTTCGTCCACTTCGGCGTCCCCGGCCACCCGCAGAAGTACGGGCTGCACGCCGTCGGCCGCTTCCTGCGCTTCCGCCCCGCCCCCTGGGGCCGCGGCGAGGAACGGGGCACGCGGCTGGTGCTGATCGGCGCGGGGATCGATGCCGGCGCCGTGCGCAAGGAACTCGACGCCTGCTGCGGCCACATGCCCGAGGACGGCGGCGAGGATGCGATGTGGGGAGTGCTGCGGTACGTGGACGGAGACGAGGACCCGGCGGCGTAGCGACCGGGTTGCCGAGCGATCAGGTGGCGTAGCGACCAAGCTGCGTAGCCGGTCGCCCGGGTTCAACTGCCCGTTGCGGGACAGAAAGTCTGCGGGCCCCGAGACCCTGCAGGCTGGCCCGCGTCGCGCATCCGACCGAGAGGGATCCCGCATGAGCACGTTGAGCCGCCGCGCCCTGGTCGCCGGGGCCTCCGCCTCCGGCCTCGCCCTGGCACTGCCCCACGCCGCCGCAGCCGCCGAACCCGCCGCCGGCACCGCCGGATCGGCACCCGCGGCCGCCGGTGCCGCCGTCGCGTACGCTGCCTTCCGCCTCGTCCGCCTCCGCCCCGGCGACCCCGCCGTGCCCGAGGTGACGCTCCCCGACGGCTACGAGTTCGTGCCCGGCGACCGTTACCACGTCGCCAGCCGCGCCGAGTACTACTCCTTCGTCCGCGGCCCCGCCACCCCCGACGGCATCGAGGTCTCCGTCCGCTGGCCCGGCGTCACCGTCGCCGCCGTCGTCCACATGGACACCCGGCTGCGTATCAGACGCGACCCCGCCGACCGCCACCGCTTCGCCTTCACCCTCCCCGTCACCCAGCCCTCCGCCGACGCCAACCAGCCCACCCTCCAGATCTGGAGCCACCCCGACATATCCCCGGGGATGTACTACAAGCTCGACCACAACGACCCCGACCGCGTCGCGGGCCCCTGGACCACCGTCGCGTGGCCCGCCAACCAGGCCCGCTCCCAGCTCCACCAACTCGTCGCCGCCCACCGCATCCTCGTCGACTCCGGCCTGAAGGCCACCGCGGCGGCGAAGGGTCACCGCTGGTTCGTCGCCGGCTTCGAGACGAACAACACCCTGCACGCCGACAACCCGCCCCACTGGCACATCTCGTACAACTCCGGCCCCGACTTCAACTCCCCCACCCACAACACCCACTTCTGGCTCGACGCCGGGGCGAAGAACTTCTACAACGGCATGGACGTCACCGGCCTCGGCCGCCTGCGCCACTACGTCGGCGACCCGGCCCGCCTCTACGACTTCGCCGGCGACGCCAACGGCGGCCGCGGCGAACTCGTCGCGACCATGACCATCCGCGGGGACGGCGGCATCGACATCGCCCCGCCCTCGGGCCCCGGCTACGCCCTCGCCGCGGGCCGCGACGGCTCGCTGACCGAGGAGGTCACGGTCGTACGCGACGGCCGCCCCTGGCTGCGCGTCACCACCGAGGACCGCTACCGCGTCGGCATCATGACCATCCGCACCCAGGGCCTGAGCCACCCCGCGGACAACGACTTCACGCTCCTGCGCTACGACCCCCTCACCGGCGTCCTCGTCTGAGCGGCCGGCGCCCCGCGCCCCGCAGCCGGCACCCCGACCCCCACCCCGGGTACGCGACGTCAGATCCCCGGCCCGTACCCGGGGTCGGGCGGCCGCCGCGGCGACCACCACTCCGTGAGCCCCCACACCCCAAGACCCAGCGCCACCACGGCCGCCACCGCCGCCACCCACGGCCGCCCCGTCCACCGCAGCCCCAGCGCCCGGACCCCCAGCGGCAGCAGCGCACCGCCGAGGACGACGAGCGGGAGGTCGACGTAGAGCACGCTCAGGTCGCGCGCGTGCCCCTCGAACCCGCCGCGCACGCTGTCCGCCGCCCGCGGCGCCCACGCGAGCGGCGCGAGGGCCGCCCCGAACAGCGCGAGCGCGCACCCGCCCAGCCCCACTCCCGTACCGCCGCGCACCTCCACACCCGCGCCGTCACCGCCCACGCCGTCACCGTCTCTCTTCACCCCACGTCACCACCCGTCTCGTCACCCTCCATCCTGCTCACGCCCCACACCACCCCCGCCGGAAACAGACGCGTCCGCCGCGCGTGAAGTTCTCCCGCCTCCCGCCCCGCACCCCCTGGCGACGCGCGTAGACATCGGGCATCATCCTGCGGTGTACCACCTGCTCAGCAAGACCCCCACAACTCCCCCGCACCAGCAGGAGGTTCCACATGCGCGTACGTTCCGCACTCACCGCCCTCGCCCTCGTCGCCGGCGCCTCGGTGGGCCTGGCGGCCGCCCCCGCCCAGGCCGCGGCGGCGCCCGCCGCCCCCGCGGCTCCGGCCAAGGCGGCCGCACCCGCGGCACCCCTGGTCACGAAGATCACCCACGCCCAGGCCACGACGAGGTTCCGCTCCTCCGGCATCACCTGGTCGTCGTCCGGCGGCTGCTCCGACCGCAACAACCCCACCTGCACCTCCTTCGAGCAGCTCAACCTCGCCTCCGCCCAGGGCGCCCAGACGCTCAAGTCCGCGAGCGGCTGCGCCCTGAACATCACCGGCGGCACCGAGACCGGCCACGCCGGCGGCACGTACAGCCACTGGAACGGCTACAAGCTCGACTACTCCCTCGGCACCTGCGTCAACAACTACGTCACCGGCAACTTCGCCTACATCGGCGTACGCGGCGACGGCGCCCCGATGTACAAGTCGGGCTCCGGCAACATCTACGCCCGCGAGGGCAACCACTGGGACGTCACGTACTACAACTGCGGCGGCTGCTGACCCGCCACAGCCCGCGACGGCCCCCCGCCGCGACCCTGCGGCCGCGCAACGCAGGCCGTAGGGTCGCGGTATGCGACTGAGCACCCTGATCCTGCCCGTCCGGCGGTGGCACTCCGGCGGTCGTGCGCAATGGCAGCGGGCGGAGGAGCTTGGCTTTTCCGCCGCGTACACCTACGACCACCTGTCGTGGCGGACGTTTCGCGACGGGCCCTGGTTCGGTGCCCTGCCGACCCTGACCGCCGCCGCCTGCGCGACCTCCCGGCTGCGCCTCGGGACGCTCGTGACCTCGCCGAACTTCCGGCATCCGGTCACGCTCGCCAAGGAGTTGATCTCGCTCGACGACGTGTCGGGCGGGCGGATGGTCCTGGGGATCGGCGCGGGGGGCTCCGGGTTCGACGCGACCGCGCTGGGGCAGCAGCCGTGGGCGGGGCGGGAGCGGACGGAGCGGTTCGGGGAGTTCGTACCGCTGCTGGACACGCTGCTGACGCAGGACACCACGTCGTACGCGGGCACGTACTACTCGGCGCACGAGGTGCGGATGATCCCCGGGTGCGTACAGCGGCCGCGGCTGCCGTTCGCCGTGGCGGCGACCGGGCCGCGCGGCATGCGGCTGGCCGCGCGCTACGGGCAGTCGTGGGTGACGACCGGCGACCCGCAGACCTCCGCGACGGGCACCGCCGACGACTCCCTGGCCGCCATCCGCACCCAGATCGCCCGCCTCGCCGAGGCGGGGGCGGCGGTGGGTCGGGACACCGCGGCGATGGAGAAGGTGCTGCTCGCCGGCTTCACCCCGGACCGGCCGCTGGACTCCCTCGACGCCTTCGTCGACTTCGCCGGCAGGCACGCGGCCCTCGGCTTCACCGAGATCGTGCTCCACTGGCCCATCCCGGACTCGGTCTTCGCCGCCGACGAGAGCGTCTTCGAGCGCATCGCCACGGAGGCGCCGGCCCAGTTGGGCGCCTGATCGCCTACGGGGCCCGCAGCGCGTCCACCGCCAGGCGGGCCGCGGTGCCGATCACCGCGTCGGCCGCCGGGAGCGTCACCGCGGTCGCCGCCGCGCGGGTGCAGACGGCGACCGCGTAGCGGCCCCCGTCCGGGTACTCCACGACGCCGATCTCGTGCCGCAGCGTCGGCAGCGTGCCCGTCTTCCCACTGATGCGTACGTCGTCGAAGGGGAACCCGGAGGCCAGCCGGTGCCCCCACGCCTGGGTGCCCAGGGTGCGGCGCAGATCGGCGGCGTACGCGCCGGTGCACACCTCGTCGCGCCAGACGGCGGCGAGGAGGGCGGTGAGTTCGCGCGGGGTGGAGCGGTTCGTACGGGCGGGGTCGAGGGCGCGGAGGCGGGCGACGCGGGCGGGGTCGAGGAGCGCGGGGGCGCCGGCGGGGCCGGCGTCCTCGGCGAGTGCGGCGTAGAGGTCGCGTACCTTCTGCACGGCGGTGGTACGGGTCAGGCCCAGGGCGGTCATGGCGCGGTTGACGGCCTCGATGCCGACGGTGTCCCACAGCACGTCGGCGGCGGTGTTGTCGCTGACGGAGACGGCGAGGACGGCCAGGTCGCGCAGCGAGAGGCGGGCGGCGTCGCGCATGGCGCCCAGCCCGGTCGGGCCGGGAGTGCGGCCTTCGGCGGGGACGTCGACGGCGGCGGTGAGGTCGACGCGGCCGTGCTCGGCCTCGCGGTAGAGGGTGGCCAGGAGGCACACCTTGTGCACGCTGGCGGTGCTGACCGGGGTGTCGGCGGCCACGGCGAGGCCGGCGCCGGTGTCGATGTCGCGCGCGTGGAGCTGGCCGGTGACTCCGGCCTCCGTGAACGCCTGGCGGATGCGGGACCTGGCGGTGCGGTGGGCGGCCGGCACGCGGGAGGCTGGGGGCGCGGGCGCGTCCGTGGGGCGCGGCGGACCGGGGCGCTCCGGGGGCGGCGGCGGTTGCGCGGGAGGCGGCTCGGGCGGGGTCACAGCGGGAACTCCGATGCGGGGCGGGGGTGGACGGCCGCGGCGCGGGCGGGGCGCATGCCGGCGTGGTCGCGCATCGCCTCGTGGGCGGCCTCCGCGAAGCGGGCCACGGCCGGGTTGTGACCGTCCGCCGGCCACGCCGCGGACGTACGCCAGCCGATCGGCTCACCGGCCAGGGGGCGCCACACCGTACCCGGACCCGCGGTGGTACGGGGCAGCAGGGCGACGGCCCCGCCGGGGGTGGCGGGTGCGTCCGGTGAGTCGGGCGGTCTGGCTGCCGGTGGGGCGGGTGCTTCGGATGTGGCGGGGGCGGCCGGGGCGGTGGAGAGGACGAGGGCGCGGGTGAAGTCGCCGCCGGACGCCTCGTGGACGGCGGCCGGGGTGCAGCCGTGCCGGGCGCAGGCGGTGAGCACCTCGTCGTACAGCGCGGGATCGTCGGCCCGCGGGGTGAGGACGAGCGCGCGCCCGCTGAGGTCGGCGGCGGTCAGCCGCCCGACCGCGGCGAGCGGGTCGGCGGCGGCGAGGAGCACGCCGAGCGGCTGGTGGAGTACGGGCCCGAAGGCGAGCCCGGGTGCGGGGCACGGATGCCGTACGACGCCCGCGTCCAGCGTGCCGGCGGCCAGTTCGCGGGCCTGCGCGGTGGTGGTCAGCTCGCGCAGCTCCAACTCGCCGCCCGGGGAGCGCTCGCGGTAGCCGGTGATGAGCGCGGCGACGGCCGCGGGGCCGAGGTGCGGCGGTACGGCCGCGCGCAGCGTACCGGCTGCACCGCTCCCGATCCGCGCCACCGCCGCCGCCAGCCGGTCCGCCGCGGCCAGCACCTGGTCGGCCTCCGCCAGCACCAGCCGGCCGGCGGGCGTCAGCGCCGTGCCCTGGCTGCCGCGGTCGAAGAGCCGCACGCCCAGCTCGCGCTCCAGCCGGCGGATGCGCTGGGACAGCGACGGCTGCGCGATGCGCAGGCGCTCGGCGGCGCGGCCGAAGTGGCGCTCCTCGGCGACCGCCCTGAAGTAGCGCAGATGCCGGAGGAGGTCCATGAACAGTGAGGATAGTCAGTTGCCTATCGGATCGATGAGGGTATTGGTCTTGGACTGGGGCGCCCGGCGGCTGATCTGCTGTCCGGCATGACAGGACATGGGGTGGGGTACGGGGACGGGTCGCGAAACTCGTACGGGGACGCCGGCCGCGGCGGTGCGCACGGCGTGGATCAGTACCGGACGGACGGGTACGGGCCGGATCATCACGGGGCGGCGGACGGGTACGGCGTGGATCCGTACGGCGTCGATGCGTACGGGGCCGATCCGTACGACGGCGTGGCGGAACACCGCCCGCGCGCGCGACGGCGACGGCGGCGCGGTCCGGTGTTCGCCGCGGTGGCGGTGGTGCTGGCCGGCGGCGGGTACTGGGCGGCGACCGCCGGGCCGCTCGACGGCGGCGCCGGCGGCGGCGGGCCCGCGGACCCGGAGGCGCGGCGGACCGCGGAGCGGTTCCTCGGCGGCTGGTCGATGGGGGAGATGAAGGCTGCGGCCCGGCTGACGGACTCGCCGGCCGAGGCGGAGCGGATCCTGTCGAGCTTCACGGAGGGCCTGGAGATCGCGAAGCCGAAGCTGACGGCGGGCCGGGCCCGGGCCGACGGCGACGGCGGGGCGGAGGTGGCGTACACCGCGAAGATGCCCGTACGCGGCCTCGGCACCTGGACGTACAAGGCGACGCTGCCGCTGGTCCGCGGGGACGGCGGCGAGTGGCGGGTGCGGTGGGAGCTGGGGGTGGTGCATCCGAAGCTGACGGAGACGGAGAAGTTCCGGCTGGTCCGCGAGGAGTCGGAGCAACTTGATGCCGTCGACCGCGACGGGGGCGCCGTCTCCGCCGCCGACCACCCGTCGCTGGTGGGCGTGCTGGGGCTGGGCGGCGGGCAGCCGCAGGGCGCGGTGCAGGTCGTCGACCGGCACTCGGGGGACGTGCGGAGTACGGAGGCGCGCTTCGGGCCACCGCGGGACGCGGGGGACGGGACGCTGCGTACGACGGTCGACCCGGAACTGCAGGGCGCCGCGGAGGCGGCGATGGAGCGGCACGTCGGCGGGCGCAACGCGGGGCTCGTCGCGCTCGACATGGACAGCGGCGAGGTGCTGGCCGCGGCCAACTCCCCGGCCTCGGGCTTCAACCGGGCGTTCCAGGGCACGTACGCCCCCGGCTCGACCTGGAAGGTCGTGACGACCGCCGCGCTGCTGAACAAGGGCGCGGTCAGCCCGGAGACCACGGTGGACTGCCCGAAGTACCTGACGGTCGGGAAGCAGTTCCACAACGTGGAGACCTCCGAGATACCGGGCGCGACCTTCCGCGAGGACTTCATCCACTCCTGCAACACCGCCTTCGTCGCGCTGCGCGGCTCGCTCGGCAACGAGGAGATGACGGACTTCGCGGAGCAGTACTTCGGGATCGGGGAGGAGTGGAGCACCGGGGTGCCGTCGTTCGACGGGGAGGTGCCGGTGCCGGGGGACGAGACGGAGAAGGCGGCGTCGCTCTTCGGGCAGGGGCGGCTGCGGGCGAACCCGCTGGTGATGGCGTCGGTCACGGCGACGGCGGCGACGGGGACGTTCCGGCAGCCGGTGATCGTGGCGGGGCAGGAGCCGTCGGCTTCGGCCGAGGAACTGCCGGAGGGGGTCGTGGAGCAGTTGCGGGCGCTGATGGCGGACACGGTGACGGAGGGCAGCGCGCAGGTGCTGGCGGGGCTGCCGGGGGACGTGGGGGCGAAGACGGGGACGGCGGAGGTGACGGCGACGGGGCCGAACAACGGGTGGCTGGTGGCGTACCGCGACGGGGTGGCGGTGGCGTGCGTGGTGGAGGACGCGGAGAGCGGGTCGGGGGACGCGGGGCCGGTGGTGCGGGACGTGCTGGAGGCGGTGGGGTGAGGGGTGTTGCGCGGGTGCTGCGCGGGGTGTTGCGCCGGCGGGGCGGGTGGTCGTAGTTCGTGATCCGTGGCGGGGGTGGCGGCTGTCCGTACGCCTGTACGGTCCTCGCGGGCCGTACGCGATGATGGCCGGGTGACCGATGCCGCTGCCTCCACCTCCCCCGCCTCCTCCGCTTTCCGTCCCCCGCCCCGTCCGCGGCTCATCGCCACGGACCTCGACGGGACCCTGCTGCGGAACGACCAGACCGTCTCCGACCGCACGGTCGCCGCGCTGGCCGCGGCGGAGGAGGCGGGGCTGGCGGTGGTGTTCGTCACGGGGCGGCCGGCGCGGTGGATGGGCGTGGTCGCGGAGCACGTGCACGGGCACGGGATGGCGATCTGCGCCAACGGCGCCGCGGTGGTCGACCTGCACCGCGGGCTCGAACTGGCGGAGGTCTGCCCGCTGCCGCTGGCCGACGCGGTGGCGGTCGTCGGGGTGCTGCGGACGATCGCGCCGGGTACGGCGTTCGCGGTGGAGTACACGGGCGGCTTCGGCCGCGAGCCGGACTATCCGCTGCACCGGGGGTCGGGGCCGATAGCGCCGGTGGAGAGGCTGCTGGCGGAGGACGGGGAGCGGGCGGGAGACCCGCTGCTGAAGCTGCTGGCGTACCACCCGAGCCTCGGCGCGGACGAGTTCCTGCACGCGGCGCGGGCGGGGGCGGCGGGGCACGGGGAGTTCACCCGGTCGACGTCGAGCGCGCTGCTGGAGGTGAGCGGGCTGGGCGTGAGCAAGGCGAGCACGCTGGAGCGCTACTGCGAGGCGCGGGGGATCGGGGCGGCGGAGGTCGTGGCCTTCGGCGACATGCCGAACGACATCGAGATGCTGACGTGGGCGGGCAGGTCGTACGCGATGGCCAACGCCCACCCCGAGGTCCTGGCGGCGACGACGAACCGCACGGCGGCGAACGAGGACGACGGGGTGGCGCTGGTCATCGAGCAGTTGCTGCACGGGTGGTGAGGGGGAGCACCGCTCCGGACCGAGAGCGGTGCTCCGCCGCGAGAGCGGGCGCGGGGCGGCGCTCCGTACCGTGATCAGTGCACTCGTACGTGATCAGTGCTCTGGTATGTGATCAGTGCTCTGGTACGTGAGCGGCGATCTCCACCGCGAGCACCTGCCCCGACCGCCGCTCCACACCGAGACCGGTGCTCTCCTACGTGATCAGTGCTCCGAAACCGGAGCACCCGCCCCCTACGCCGCGGCCGCCCCCGCCGTCCCCGGGCCGCCGCCCGACTCGCCGGCCGGGGCCGTCAGCGGGACCTCCCAGATCAGGGACGTCCCCCCGCCGCAGTCCCCCAGCCCCGGCCCGTACGTCGCCTGCCCGCCCAGTTCCTCCGCCCGGCGCTCGATGTTCCGCAGCCCGCTCCGCCGCCCGTCCTGCGGCAGCCCCCGCCCGTCGTCCGCCACCGTCAGCCGCACCGCGTCCCGCCCGTCCGGCAGCTCGGCCGTCGCATCGACCACCACCCCCACCTGCCCCGCCCCCGCGTGCCGCGACGCGTTCGACAGCCCCTCCCGCAGCGCCGCCAGCAGTTGCCGCGCGATCCGCTCGTCCACCCGCTCGTCCACCGCCCCCACGAAGCTGGTCGACGGCTGGAACCCCAGCGGCCCCGCCGCCGTCGCGACCTCCCGCAGCACCAGCGCCCGCAGCCCCGTCGGCGCCTGCGCCGGCTCCTGCTGCAGCGCGTAGATCGTGCCGCGGATCTCCTCGATCGTCAGCTCCAGCGCGTCGACCGCCGCGTCGATCCGCTGCCGCACCTCCGGCACCCGCTCCAGCCGCTTCGCCCCCTGCAACTGCATCCCCGTCGCGAACAGCCGCTGGATCACCAGGTCGTGCAGGTCCCGGGCGATCCGGTCGCGGTCCTCGTACACCGCCAGCCGCTCCCGGTCCCGCTGCACCTCCGACAGCATCAGCGCCAGCGCCGCCTGCCCCGCGAACTGCGTCGCCGACTGCTTCTCCGACTCCCGGTACAGCCGGGCCCCCGGCGCCCGCGGCAGCGACAGCGCACCGAGCACCTTCTTCCCGCTCCGCAGCGGCAGCATCATGCACGGCCCGAAGCGTTCCGCGCCGTCGCTCACCGCCCGCGGGTCGGCGGCGGCGTCGTCGAGGAAGACCTCCTTGCCGGCCAGCAGCGCCCGCACCGTCGGGCTGTACGACGGCAGCACCCGCCCCACGAGGTCGTCCACGCCCTCCCCGGCCACCGCCACGACCTCCAGCCACTCCGGCCCGGCAGCCCTGCCCCCACCGCCGGCACCACCCCGACCAGCCGCACCACCCGCATCACCAGCTCGTCCCACGTCACCCGTCACCTCGCCCCCCGACCGCGGCAGCAGCACCACCCCCGCCATCGCGTCCGCGAGCCCCCGCGCCTGCTCCGCGATCACCCCCAGCGCGTCCCGCGCGTCCGCGCTCGACAGCAGCGCGGTCGTCACGGCGTGCGCCCCGTCGATCCACCGCTCCCGCTGCCGCGTCTCCAGGTGCAGCCGCGCGTTGCCGATCGCGATGCCCGCCTCGGTGGCGATGATCCGGACGAGGTGCAGGTCGTCGTCGAGGAACCGGCCGCCGCCGCGCTTCTCCGACAGCACCAGGTCCCCGAAGTACCGCCCGTCCACGTCGATCGGCACCGTCAGCGTCGTGCCCGGCGCGTCCGGGATCGCGTCGAGCCGCGCCCGGTCCACCTCGTCCACGCCGTACGACGCGAACTCGTCGAGATCACCGCTCTGCTCATCGATCACCACGATCGACGCGTACCGCGCCCCCGCCAGCTCCGCCGCCGTCTGCGCGATCACGTCGAGCGTGGGGTGGAGCTGCAGCCCCGTGCCGATGGACCGCATGGCGGCCAGCAACTGCGTCACGCGCTCGGCCAGCTCGCTGGAGACCCCCTGGAGTCCGCGGGTGGCGCGGGCGGCGGCGTCCATGGAGTCGGCAGCGGTCATGTCCCGAGGGTAATAAGCGGCTCTCGGTGGGGAAAGTCGGGATTGTCGGTTGCGCCGGGTGTGCCCGGCGCGCCGCGGCCGTCGGCGGTCTCGTACGGGTACGGAGACGGGTGCGCCCGCTCCCGTAGCAGCGTGCGCCCGAACGGGCCGTCCGCGTCCGCCAGCTCCGCGTACGTCCCGCGCTGCACGACCCGGCCCCGCTCCAGCACCACGATCTCGTCCACCGCCTCCAGTCCCGTCAGCCGGTGCGTGATCAGCAGCGTGGTCCGGCCCTCGGTGGCGGCGAGGAGGTCGGCGGTCAGGGCGTCGGCGGTGGGCAGGTCGAGGTGCTCGGCGGGCTCGTCGAGGACGAGCACGGGGAAGTCGGCGAGGAGCGCGCGGGCCAGGGCGAGGCGCTGGCGCTGGCCGCCGGAGAGCCGGGCGCCGTGTTCGCCGACCGGGGTGTCGAGGCCGAGCGGCAGGGTCTCGACCCAGTCGAGGAGGCGGGCGGCGGCGAGGGCTTCGCGCAGGTCGTCGTCGGTGGCGTAGGTGCGGGCGAGGCGCAGGTTCTCGCGCAGGGTGCTGTCGAAGAGGTGGGCGTCCTGGGCGCAGAGGCCGACGAGGCGGCGTACGGCGTCGGGGTCGCAGTCGAGGGCGTCGGCGGTGCCCGCGTTGGAGAGCAGTGCTCTCGCGGGAGAGCGGCGCTCTGAGGAGCGGTGCTCCGAAGCGAGAGCGGTGCTCTCCGCCGCCCCGCCCAGCCGGTACGCACCCGCCACCGGATCCAGGAACCGCAGCAGCACGTGCGCCAGCGTCGTCTTCCCCGACCCCGACGCACCCACCACCGCGACCCGCCGCCCCCGCGTGAGCGCCAGATCCACCCCGTCCAGCGCGAGCCCGGCCTGCCCCGGATGCCGCGCCGACACCCCCGACAGCGTCACCGGGAACGGATCCGCAGGCGGCCGCCCCGTACCCGCCGCGGCCGGCGGCGGCGCGTCCAGGATCTCGTCCACGCGCGCCGCGCTCCGCCGCACCCGGGCCCGCTGCTGCAGCGCCAGCGGCATCCCGTTCACCGCCTCGAACGCCGCGAGGGTCCCCAGCACCACCACCCCCAGCCACACGCCGGGCAGCCGCCCCTCGTACACCGCCTGCGCCCCGGCCGCCGCCGCCCCCACCACCGTCAGCCCGCAGATCAGCGCCGACAGCCCCGCGCCCAGGGCGAGCGCCGCGGCGCTGCGGGCGGCGATACGGGTCAGCCGGCGGTCGGCGTCGCGGAGTGCGGCGAGACGGCGGGGCAGGGCGCCGGCGACGGCGAGTTCCGCCGTGCCGGTGAGGACGTCGACGACCTCCGTCGCGAGCGCCGCCCGCGCCGGCGCGAGCCGGGCCTCCGTCCGCCGGGCCGTCGCCACGGCCAGCAGCGGCACCCCGACGCCCGCCGCCAGCAGCCCGGCCGCGAGCACGGCGGCCGCCTCGGGCAGCAGCACGGCCGCCATCCCCACGGACCCCGCGCCGACCAGCGCGGCGGCGGAGACCGGCAGCAGCCAGCGCAGGTAGCGGTCCTGGAGCGTGTCGGTGTCCGCGACGAGCCGGGTCAGCAGGTCGCCGCGGCGGTGCGGGGCGAGGCCGGCGGGGGCGAGGCGTTCGAGCCGGGTGTACACGGCGACGCGGAGGTCCGCGAGGATCCGTAGCACGGCGTCGTGGGAGACGAGGCGCTCGGCGTAGCGGAAGACGGCGCGCCCGATACCGAACGCGCGGGTGGCCGTCACCGCGACCATGAGGTAAAGCACCGGCGGCTGTTCGGAGGCCCGGGAGATCAACCACCCCGAGACGCCCATGAGTCCCACCGCGGACGCGAGCGCCAGCGCGCCGAGCAGCGCGGCGAGCGCCAGCCGCCCGCGGGCGGTGGTGGTACGGAGCGCGCTGCCGCCCCGGGGCGACGCCTCCGGTTCGTACGACCCGCTGTCCTCCGCGTACGCACTCTCGCCACCCTGCTCCGGTACGGAACGGGCTGCCGGCGCGGCCGCCCCGGCCCGTACCGCGTGCGTCCCTGCGGCCACCGGCATACGGCCCTCCCCCAGCCGTACCACCCGGTCCGCCACCCCCAGCAGCGCCGGGCGGTGCGCCACGAGCAGCACCGTGCGGCCCCGGGCCAGCCGGGCGATCGCGGCGGTCACGGCGGCCTCGGTGTCGCCGTCGAGGGCGGCGGTCGGCTCGTCGAGGAGGACCACGGGCCGGTCGGCGAGGAACGCCCGTGCGAGCGCGACCCGTTGCCGCTGGCCGGCGGAGAGGCCCGCGCCCGCCTCGCCGAGGACGGCGGCCGGGTCGAGGTCGCCGGCGGCGGCGGCGCGGAGTGCCCGCGCGACCTCGGCGCCGGTGGCGTCGGGGCGGGGGAGGCGGACGTTGTCGGCGATGGTGCCGGCGAAGAGCGCGGGCCGCTGCGGTACCCAGGAGACTTGCGCGTGCCAGCTCGGCAGGTCCAGTTCGGCGAGGTCGCGCCCGCCGATGAGCACTCGGCCGGACGAGGGCCGTACGAGGCCCAGGAGCGCCGCGAGCAGCGTCGACTTGCCGCCGCCGGAGGGCCCGGTGAGCGCCACGGTCTCGCCGGGGCGGAGGGTGAGGTCCGTCCGCGGAAGGGAGTCCGCGGCCCGGCCTTCGTGCCGTACGACGAGACCGTCGAGGACGAGGCCGGCGTGGCGTGCGTCCGGGCAGGCTTCCCGGCAGGCGTTGTCGGTGGGGGCGCCTACCCTTGGGCGGGTGTGCGGGGTTGGGGTGGGGGTCGCGCTCGCAGTTGCGGTCGCGGTTGCGTCGGTCCGGGTTTCGCCGGGCTCGCCCCGTTCCAGGATCGCGAAGACCCTGTCCGCCGCCGCCAGGCCCTCTGCCGCGGCGTGGTAGTGCGTGCCGACCTGGCGCAGCGGCAGATACGCCTCCGGGGCCAGGATGAGCACGACCAGGCCGGTGTACAGGTCCAGTTCGCCGTGGACCAGCCGCATGCCGATGGTGACCGCGACCAGCGCCACCGAGATCGTCGCCAGCAACTCCAGCGCGAACGACGACAGGAAGGCGATCCGCAGCGTGCGCATCGTCGCGCGCCGGTAGTCGGCGGTGATGGTGCGGATGTTGTCGGCCTGGGCCTTCGCGCGGCCGAAGACCTTGAGCGTCGGCAGGCCCGAGACGACGTCGAGGAAGTGGGCGGAGAGCCGCGACAGGGTGCGCCACTGGCGGTCGGTGGCCGCCTGGGTGGCCCAGCCGATGAGCATCATGAAGACCGGGATCAGCGGCAGGGTGCCGGCGATGATCGCGGCGGAGACCCAGTCGTCGGTGACGATGCGCGCGAGTACGGCGGCGGGGACGACGACGGCGAGGCCGAGTTGGGGCAGGTAGCGGGCGAAGTAGGCGTCCAGGGCGTCGATGCCGCGGGTGGCGAGGGCGGCGAGTTCGCCGGTACGGAGTCCGTCCCCGGCGGTGCCGTCCGCGGCCCGCGCCTCCGTGCCGTCCGCGCCCGGCTTTTCGGGGCCGGCGGCGCCCGGCCCTTGCGGAGTACGGGATCCTCCGATCCGTACCGCCTCCGTCAGCAGCCGCATCCGCAGCTCCGACTTGACCGCCGCACTCGACCGGTGCGCGGCCAGCTCCGTCAGCCAGCTCACCACCGCCCGCCCCACGGCGACCGCCGCGAGGAGCAGCAGCGGCGTGCGCAGGTCGGCGGCCGACAGGCCGTCCTCGAAGGCACCGACGACGATCTCCGCCATCAGCACCGCCTGCGCGATGACCAGCCCCGCACCGGCCGCGCCCAGCGCGACCGTGGCGAGCAGGAACAGCCGGGTGGCGCGGGCGTAGCGGGCCAGGCGCGGGTCGACGGGCTTCATCTCACCGGCCCGCCCCGCCGGTTCCCGTCCCGCCGGTCCCCGTGCCGTCCGTACCCGCACGGTCCGTACCCGCCCCGCCCGCGGCAGGACCGTCCGTACCCGCACCGCCCGCGGCGACCGCCGCGTGCGCCTCCGGTGCGATGTGCTGCGTACCGATGCGCTTGCGGAACACCCAGTACGTCCACCCCTGGTACATCAGCACGACCGGTGTCGCGATCCCCGCGCACCACGTCATGATCTTCAACGTGTACGGCGTCGACGAGGCGTTCTCCGCCGTCAGGCTCCACGCCGGGTTCAGGCTCGACGGCATCACGTCCGGGTACAGCGCCAGGAACAGCGTCGCGACCGTGGCCACGATCGTCACCCCGGAGTAGAGGAACGACCATCCCTCCCGGCCCGCCGCCACCGCGCCGATCGCGCAGAACAGCGCCGCCACCGCCACGATCAGCGTCACCAGGCTCCGCCCGTCGCCGGTGTCCGCCTGGAGCCACAGCAGGAAGCCGAGCGCCAGCGCGGCGGTCGCCGTACCGAGGACGGTGGCCAGCCGGCGCGCCCGCATCCGGATGTCGCCGACGGTCTTCAGCGCCGTGAACACCGCGCCGTGGAAGGTGAAGAGGAAGAGCGTGACCAGCCCGCCGAGCAGCGCGAAGGGGTTGAGCAGGTCGAAGACGTCGCCGGCGTACTCCTTGTCGGGGCCGATCTGCACCCCGCGCACGATGTTGGCGAACGCCACACCCCACAGGAACGCGGGCAGCAGGGAGGCCCAGAAGATGGCGAGTTCCCAGTTGCGCTGCCAGTGCTCCTCGGCGCGCTTGGCCCGGTACTCGAAGGCCACGCCGCGGACGATGAGGCAGACGAGGATGAGGAGCAGGGGCAGGTAGAAGCCGGAGAAGAGGGTGGCGTACCAGTCGGGGAAGGCGGCGAAGGTGGCGCCGCCCGCGGTGAGCAGCCAGACCTCGTTGCCGTCCCAGACGGGGCCGATGGTGTTGATGAGCACGCGCCGCTCGGCGCGGTCGCGGGCCAGCACCCGGGTCAGGACGCCGACGCCGAAGTCGAAGCCCTCCAGGAAGAAGTAGCCGGTCCACAGGACGGCGATCAGGATGAACCAGACAGTGTGCAGTTCCATGGCGTGATCTCCCCCCTCAGTACGAGAAGGCCATGGGCCGGTCGGAGTCTTCGTGGTGGTGGCCGCCGATCTTCGTCGGCGGGTTGCGGTCGGAGTCGGTGAGTTCGGGGGGTCCCGCCTTCACGTACTTGATCATCAGCTTGGCCTCGATGACGGCGAGGGCCGCGTAGAGGAGGGTGTAGACGCTCAGCGAGGTGATGACCTCGCCCTGCGAGACGCCGGGGGAGACGGCGGAGGAGGTGGGCAGGACGCCGTAGACGACCCAGGGCTGGCGGCCCGTCTCGGTGAAGATCCAGCCCCAGGCGTTGGCGATGAGCGGGAAGAGGAGGGTGTAGAGGGCGAGGCGCCAGTACCAGTTGCCGAGGCGGGGGCTGAGCTCGCGGTCCTTGGTGAGGGCGAGTCTGGGGACGTCGTCCTCGCCGGTACGGAGCCGGCCGGCGAGCCAGAAGCGGCGGCGGGTGAGCCAGAGTCCGAGGGCACCGAGGGCGAGGGAGGACATCCCGAAGCCGATCATCCAGCGGAAACTCCAGTACGCGACGGGGATGTTGGGCCGGTAGTCGCCGAGGCCGAACTTGTCGTCGTACTTGTCCCTGAGCTCCTCGTTCGTGGGGTTGATGCCGGGGACCTCGTCGGAGAAGTTGTCGTGGGCGAGGAACGACAGCACGCCGGGGACCTCTATGGCGACCCTGTTGTGGCCCTTTTCGACGTCGCCGATGGCGAAGAGGGAGAAGGGCGCGGGCGCCTCGGTCTCCCAGAGGGCCTCGGCGGAGGCCATCTTCATCGGCTGCTGCTCGTACATGATCTTGCCGAGCCGGTCGCCGGTGAACGCGGTCAGCAGCCCGGCGACGACCATCGTCATCAGGCCCAGCCGCAGCGAGCTGCGCATGACGGCGACGTGCCGGCCGCGCATCAGGTGGTACGCGGCGATGCCGGCGACGAACGCGCCGCCGGTGAGGAAGGCCGCGGTGACGGTGTGGGAGAACTGCGCGACGGCGGTGTTCTGGGTGAGTACGTGCCAGAAGTCGGTCAGCTCGGCGCGGCCGGACTCCTCGTTTATGCGGTAGCCGACGGGGTGCTGCATCCAGGAGTTGGCGGCGAGGATGAAGTAGGCGGAGAGCACGGTGCCGACCGCGACCATCCAGATGCAGGCGAGGTGGATCTTCTGCGGCAGGCGGTCCCAGCCGAAGATCCAGAGGCCGATGAAGGTGGACTCGAAGAAGAAGGCGATGAGGGCTTCGAAGGCGAGGGGGGCGCCGAAGACGTCGCCGACGAAGCGGGAGTAGTCGGACCAGTTCATACCGAACTGGAACTCCTGCAGGATGCCGGTCACCACGCCCATGGCGATGTTGATGAGGAAGAGCTTGCCCCAGAACTTGGTCGCCCTGAGGTACTTCTCGTTGCCGGTGCGCACCCAGGCCGTCTGCAGTCCGGCGACGAGGGAGGAGAGGGAGATCGTCAGGGGGACGAAGAGGAAGTGGTAGACGGTGGTGATGCCGAACTGCCAGCGCGCCAGGGTCTCCGGGGCGAGTGCCAGATCCACGAGGGCTCCTCTCCGCGATCACGGGCACGGCTCTGACGATGATCCATGCGCCGGTCGGCCGGGTGGGGCCGTGGCGACATGGCATACGGGGGGAAACCCCTACGAACAGCGCCGCTCGTGAATGCGTTCACATTCACAAGCCTCAGTGTGGCACAGCGGTTCTCCGGCCTTCCAGGGGGGTCCCCTACGTCTCGTTTCGGCAGGTCCAGGGGGTCATGCGAGGCCGGTGCGAGAGCGGTGCTCGCACGGGAGGCGGTGCTCTCGGGGGTGGCCGGATACGGGGTGCGGGAGCGGTGCTCCGTACGGAGATCACTGCTCGCGCGGGCGATCACCGCTCTCCGGGGAGAGCGGTGCTCCGCGCGGAAAGCGGTGCTCCGGCGCGAGCGGGTGCTCTACGCCGAGATCAGTGCTCTCGTACGTGAGCGGTGCTCTCCGCCGTGGCGGGGGCGTGCACGTGGCGAGCGCCCCGGAGCGCTGCCACCGCCGGGCGCCGCTCCGTGACGAGAGCACTGCTCACCACTGCGAGCACCGCACCGGCCGCGCCCGGGGGCCACCCGCCCCCAGCCCCCGCCCTACAGCTCCTTCCGGAACTCCTCCGCCACCGCCAGCAGGATGTCGTTCGCCTCGCGTTCGCCCACCGACGCCCGGACGCCGTCGCCCGCGAACGGCCGGACCACCGCGCCCGCCGCCTCGCACGCCGCCGCGAAGTCCATGCTCCGCTCCCCCAGCCGCAGCCAGACGAAGTTCGCGTGCGTCTCCGGCACCGTCCAGCCCTGCGCCAGCAGCCCCTCCCGCACCCGCGTGCGCTCCCCGACCAGCGCCTCCACCCGCTCCAGCAGTGCGTCCTCGCTCCGCAGCGACGCGATCGCCGCCTCCTGCGCGATCTGGCTCACCCCGAACGGCACCGCCGTCTTCCGCAGCGCCGCCGCCACCGGCTCGTGCGCCACCGCGAAGCCGACCCGCAGGCCCGCAAGACCGTACGCCTTGCTGAAGGTGCGCAGCACGCACACGTTCGGCCGGTCCCGGTAGATTTCCAGCCCGTCCGGGATGCCTCCGTCCACGCCGTCGTCCCGGACGAACTGGCAGTACGCCTCGTCCAGCACCACCAGCACGTCCTCCGGCACCCGGTCGAGGAACCGCTCCAGCTCCCCGCGGCGCACCGCCGTGCCCGTCGGGTTGTTCGGCGTGCAGACGAAGATCAGCCGGGTGGCGTTCGTCACCGCGTCCGCCATCGCGTCCAGGTCGTGCCGCTCCTCCGCCGTCAGCGGAACCTGCACCGACCGCGCGCCCGAGATCTGCGTGATGATCGGGTACGCCTCGAACGACCGCCAGGCGTAGATCACCTCGTCCCCGGGACCGGCCGTCGCCTGCAGCAACTGCTGTGCCACGCCCACGGAACCGGTGCCCGTGGCGATGTGCCCGGGCGGCACGCCGAGGCGTTCGGCGAGTTCCGCGGTGAGCGCGGCGCACGCCATGTCGGGGTAGCGGTTGAAGCTCCCGGCCGCCGCGACCGCCGCCTCCAGCACGCCGGGCAGCGGCGGGTAGGGGTTCTCGTTCGAGGAGAGCTTGTACGCCGCCGCCCCCGGCCCCGCACCCGCGGAGCCCCCGGACCCCGATCGCGCCGCCGCCGGCTTCCCCGGCTTGTACGTCGGAATGCCCGCCAGCGCGGCCCGCAGCCGGGGCGTCTCACCAGCCCCGCCGGCCGCACCAGCCTCCGGAGTCTCAGCGGCCTCAGCAGCCCTGGGAGTCTTGTCGTTCGTCACCGCGGTCCTCCTCGACCGAGCCCGTACCCTGCCGTTACGCGCCGTTCCCGCCGGCCCGTTCCACCCGCCGCAGACGGGGCCGCACCCGTAGGGGGCGCATCCACCCTGGCGCGCACGGGTGGCGGACGCCATGGCGCGCATCACCCGTGAAGGTGACTGAGACCTCTTCGAGACCTTCGTACCATGGCAGGTGCCACCCAGCTTGCGCCATGGACCGATGGCCGACAATGGTGCAACCACTTGGCATTCCATGGTCGTTTGACCGTTGCGCTCCTGCAGAATCGTGCCTGTCAGTTACGGTTCGGATTCTCCCGCAATCGAGCCATCCGAGCCCTACTATCAGCTCGCGATGACAAGCCTGCCTGACTACGCGGCTTGCACGGGGGACCACGTACGTGCTGGAAGAAAGAAGGCGCATGACCGGCTCGATCCAACCGCAAGTGAGCCGGCCGCCCAGCCGCAAGCTGGCGCGGGCGGGCATCCGGGATGTCGCCGCCGCCGCGGGCGTCTCGATCACCACCGTCTCCGACGCGCTGAACGGGAAGGGCCGGCTGCCGGAAGCGACCCGCCGGCACGTCCGCGAGGTCGCCGACCGCCTCGGCTACCGGCCGTCGGCCGCCGCCCGCGCGTTGCGCACCGGCAAGTCCGGACTCATCGGCTTAACGGTGACGACCTACGGGGAAGAACCGTTCACCTTCACGGAGTTCGCGTACTTCGCCGAGATGGCCCGCGCCGCGACCTCGGCCGCCCTCGCCCGCGGGTACGCGCTGGTGATCCTCCCCGCGACCTCGCGGCACGACGTGTGGTCCAACGTGGCCCTCGACGGCACCGTGGTCATCGACCCGGCGGAGGGCGACCCCGTCGTCAGCGAGATCGTCCGGCAGGGCATCCCCGTCGTCAGCGACGGCCGCCCCGGCGGCTCCCTGCCCGTCACCGCCTGGGTCGACAACGACCACCAGGCCGCCGTCCTCGACCTGCTCGACCACCTCGCCGAGGCCGGCGCCCGCCGCATCGGGCTGCTCACCGGCACGAGCACGGACACCTACACCCGGCTGTCCACCACCGCGTACCTCACCTGGTGCGAGCGCGTCGGACAGGATCCGGTGTACGAGTCCTACCCCGCCCACGACCCCCGTGCGGGCGCCGTCGCCGCCGACCGGCTGCTCGCCCGCCCGGACCGCCCGGACGCCGTCTACGGCCTCTTCGACCCCAACGGCACCGACCTCCTCGCCGCCACCCGCCGCTACGGCCTGCGGGTGCCCGACGACCTGATGCTCGTCTGCTGCAGCGAGTCCCCGGGCTACGCCTCCACCGACCCGCCCATCACCACGCTGTCCCTGAAGCCGCGCCGCATCGGCACCGCGGTCGTCCAGCTCCTGATCGACGCCATCGAGGGAGTCGACGCGGGCCGGCCCATCGAGCAGGTCATACCGACGGATCTGATCGTGCGGGCGTCCTCGCAGCGCCGCCCGCCGCGTACGGTCGTCAGCGCCCCGCGCCGCCCGGCGTAGCGGGGTGCCCCGGCCGTACGACCCGGCCCGCGCGGCGGCCGTACGCCATGGCCGTACGACCCGGCTCACCCCCGGACTCGTACGGCCGCCCGCACCCCTGCCACGCACCGCCGCCGTACACCCCCTTCGCCACGCGCCGCGCCGCGCGCCGGGCAACGCCCCCTTCGCCACGCGCCGGGGGCCGCCCCGCCGCGCTCACCCCGCCACGGACCCGCCCGCGCCCCGTGCCGTACGACAACTCATGACCCCCGCCGGACCCCACCCCGCCCTCCCCCACGCCGGTCGTGCCCCGTTTGCCCGGTTCTGGCGGTCCGGAGGGCGCCGTCTTCCGCAGCCGGAGCCAATTGGCGGCCCCTGGTACCGCACAAGGCGCGACAGGCATTTCTATGATGGGCGCACGCACACCGCGGATCTCCTCCACCAGCACGGGGGAGCGGCACCTGGTCCCACGGCGGCCGGGTCGTGTCCCGGTGGCAGAACGGCTAGGCGGTGGAGGGGTTCGATGCAACAGGGGGCCGGTCAGACGCCGGGGCTGCGGACCACGGCTGGGGTGCCCGCCGGGGCGGCGCCTCCCGTCCCCGCGGCACCGGCCGCCGGTGACGCCTTCGGGCACGCCGACGACGGGTACACCCCGACCCAGGCCGACCTGCCGGTGATCAGGCGCGGCGAGAGCGGCGGCTACGGCCCGCTGTACGTCGTCGGCGACGTCCACGGCTATCTCGACGAGCTGCGCGCCGCCCTGCGCGCCCAGGGCATCATCGACGAGGCCGACCGCTGGATCGCCGGGAACACCCGCGTGTGGTTCCTCGGCGACTTCACCGACCGCGGCCCCGACGGCATCGGCGTCATCGACCTCGTCATGCGGCTGTCCGCCGAGGCCGCGGCCGCCGGCGGCTACTGCAAGGCGCTCATGGGCAACCACGAGCTGCTGCTGCTCGGCGCCAAGCGCTTCGGCGACACGCCGGTCAACTCCGGTGCCGGCACCGCCTCCTTCCAGGCCGCCTGGCTCCTCAACGGCGGCCAGCGCACCGACATGGAGCGGCTGGAGGACGTCCACCTGCAGTGGATGGCGCGCCTCGACGCCATCCACGAGGAGGACGACCACCTCCTGGTGCACTCCGACACCACCGCGTACCTCGACTACGGCGACTCCATCGAGGGCGTCAACGACACCATCCACGACATCCTGGCCCGCTCGGACGCGGACGAGGTATGGGATCTCTTCCGCAAGTTCACCAAGCGTTTCGCCTTCCGTGACGAGGAGACGGGACCCTCGGCGGTACGGGAACTGCTGGGCCGGTACGGCGGCGAGCGGCTGGTGCACGGGCACAGCCCGATCCCGTATCTGCTCGGGGAAGTGCCCAGCGAGGACACCGATCCCGAGGAGCGCGGCGCCTCCGTGCAGGGGCCGCACATCTACGCAGACGACCTGGCCATCGCCATGGACGGGGGGGTCACCATGGCCGGAAAACTGCTTGTCGTGCGACTTCCGCTGGTCGGGCGGTAGCGCGCGTCCGCCCGGCGTGCTCTAATACGGAACCTCCTTTTCTGAAAAGACACTTATCCGCCATACGCGAAGCGCTCTACCATCGGTAATAGGCTCTGCCGCCCAGGGCCTAGCGCCGCAGGCACGCTCCGTCCCCGTTTGCCTTGTTGCCTGCCCATCCGGGGGAGCACAAGCACATGACCAGTGCGTCGCATCTGCTGACCGAGGACCGCCCGGAGTTCGAGCGGCTCCTCGATACCGCGCTGCACAATGCCGAGTTCACGGTCGGCGCCGGCCGCGGGCGGCCGCTCAACCCCGAGCAGCTCCGCACCCGGGCCCTCGGTGCCACGGCGGAGATTTCCGCGAGCGCGTCGGCCGAATACGAGCGGTATGTAGGGCTGCGCACGGAGTTGCGCCGGCCCTCGTCGGGCGGCGGGACGCTGGGCGGTCCCGACGGTATCCGCTTCTCCGGCGCGCGGGGCGGCGCCCAGGGCGACAACTCCAGTGCGGGGGTGGCCGCGGCGGCGGCGGTACTGGTGCCGGTGCTGGCCGGTACGGCGGCGGTGATCTTCCTTCTCGTCGGCTATCTGCTGCACTTGATGGACCCCGAGCCGTCCGTGGCCTCCTCGATGCGCCAGGCGGGCTGGATCTTCGCGATCCTCGCGGCCGCCGCCATCGTCATCTCGATGGTCGCGCTGCTGCTGACGGCGGTGCGCAACGGCTCGACGTCCATCAGGGCGGCGGCCAGCCGGGATCTGACCGAGCAGGTCGACCGCGCCCGCGAGGAGTGGCGCGCGGCGCTGCTCGAACGCGGCATCCAGCCCTTCATCGAGCAGGCCCTCGCCGGCGGCGCCGAGGGCGGCGGTCCCGACGCCGGCGGCCCGGACGCGGGACCCGAGGGCGGTGGCCCCGGGGGCGGCGGTGCGTACCCCGCGGTGCGTACCGACCCGACCGCCACCCGCACCCCGCGGCTGGGCTACTCGCGCCCGGCGTTCTCCAGCCCCGACGACGGCCAGTCGAAGGACGGACCGAGCTATTCGAGCCCCGACTTCACCAGCCCCGACTACGGCGGCCCGGAGCACGACCCCGACTGACCCCGGACTTGATCCGGCGCGGCACGGCTCCGGGTGCGGCGCGAGTAATCGTTTGTCCGCGGGCATGCGCACGTCCTAGCCTCACGCCATGTCCCGGCTGCACATCTTCGACATGGACGGCACCCTGCTGCACGGCTCCTCCGCGAACATCGAGCTGGCGCGGCAACTGGACCTGGTCGCGGAGTTCCAGGCGCTGGACGCGGCGTTCGGCTCCGGCGAGATCGACACGTACGACTACGCCGAGCACGCCCACGGCATGTGGAGCAGCCTCACGCCCGAGATCCTGGGCCGCGCGTTCGCGGGCGCGCCGTGGCTCGCGGGGATCCGCGAGGTATGGGCGGACATCACCGACCGCGGGGAGCACTGCGCGGTCATCTCCCTGGCGCCCGGGTTCTTCGTCGAACGGCTGCTGGAGTGGGGGGTGCACGCGGCGCACGGGTCGCGGTTCCCGGCGCTGCCGTTCCGCGAGCCGGTCGACATGGCGGGCATCCTGGGGCCGCCCGACAAGGTGCGGATCGCGGATCTGCTCTGCGCGGAGTACGGGTTGACGCGGGCGGACTGCGTGGCGTACGGGGACTCCATGTCGGACACCGACCTCTTCGCGGTGGTGCCGCGGTCGGTCGCTGTCAACGCCGACCATCATGTGAGCGGCCTCGCCTCGCACGCGTACAGCGGCCGGGACCTGCGGGAGGCGTACGCGCTGACGCGTACCGGCGGGGTGACGGGCCGCTAGCCGAAGTCGTCGGCGAGGACGGCGAGGACGCCCTCGATGTTCGTGCGCAGATAGGCGCGCAGACTGGGCGGTACGACGTCGACGGAGTCGACGCCTTCGCGGGTGAAGGGGATGCGCACCGTCTCGTACTCGCCGCAGGGCTCGTCGACTTCGGGGCCGTGGCGCCTGGCCGGGTCCATGGACGCCAGCCGGCAGGCGAAGAAGTGCTGGACCTTCACGCCCCGTCCGTCCTCGGGGACGGTGTCGACGAAGACGGGGACGACGCCGGTGACGCGGGCGCCCAGCTCCTCGTCGACCTCGCGGTGCAGCGCGGCGACGACGGAGGTGTCGGCGGGCTCGACCCCGCCGCCGGGGGTGATCCAGTAGGGCTCGCGGCCCGGCTTGGTGCGCTTGATGAGCAGCATCTCGTCGCCGTCCAGGAGGACGGCGCGGGCGGTGCGCTTGACCACGGGCCGGTGGGACACGGTCATGGGGTGTATGTGGCACGCGGGGCGGCGGTCGAAACCCGCGGCCGCCGGAGGAATGCGGCGGAGCGGTGCGTACGGCGGGAGCACCCCCGTCCCGCCGCGCCGGGCGCGCGCGGGGCGCGGGGGCGCGACGGGACGGGCGGGATCCGGCGGTGGGGTGCCGGGGCGGTCACCGCGGCTTGTCGTCGTCGCCGGGGGCGGGCTCGTCCTTGCCGAAGACGCGGTGCGTGGTGCCGCTCTGTTCGGTGCCGGGCTTGCTCTCGTGCGCGGTGCCGCCGGTGATGTCGCTGTGCGTCGTGCGGCCGGGGTCGGGCGAGGGGGACGTACGGGACGTACCGCCGGAGGCGCCGGATTCGCCGCCCTTTATGCCGGACGAACCCGAAGTGCCGGACGTGTCGCCGGACATGCCGCGCTTGTCGCCGTGCATCCCGTGCTTGCCGTGCTTGCTGTGCTTCTCCCCGTGCATGCCGTGCTTGCCGTGCTTGCCGTGTTCGCCGTGCTCGCCGCCGTGCATCTCCTGCTTGCCGCCGCGCATGTCCTCGTCGGACTTGTTGCCCATCCGGCCGGCGTCCTTGCCGTGGCCGCGGGCGTGCCCGTGGGTGTCGTGCTCCATGCCGTACTCGCGGCGCGTACCCGTCGTCTGGGCGGCGCGGTTGGAGACGTCGCCGCGGCGGCTGCCCGTGCCGGACTTCTTCGCCAGCCCGGCGAGGCCGAGCAGACCGGCCAGACCCAGCAGGCCCCAGTTGCTCGCACTGTCGCCCTTCGGGCCGCGCGGGCCCTGATCCTGCTGGACGGTGGTCTGGGGGTTGTCCGCCGGGGTGGCGGCGGGCTGCGCGCTCGCGCCGGTCAGGGGAGCCAGGGCGATGATCCCGGCCGCGCCCAGTGTTGCGGCGATCTTACGCATGGTGTGATCTCCCTTGAGAGCTGTGCCGACGGGCGTCTCGACGCGGCTCCCGCTCCGCGTGCCCGCGGCTCCCCCACACACCATGAACACACGCATTGCCGGTTTACGCGAGTTTTATCGCTTTTGCCGGATTTTTGCCCGACCGCGTGCGGAGTCAGCGGGCGAGCGCGTACGCGAGCGCTTCACGCAGGTCTGCTACGAGGTCCGCGGTGTCCTCGACGCCCGCGGAGAACCTGACGAAGCCCTCCGGCACCGCGTCCCCGCCCCACCGCCCGCGCCGCTCCGCGGTCGAGCGCACGCCGCCGAAGCTCGTCGCCTCGTCGACCAGCCGCGCCGCGCCCAGGAACCGCTCCGCCGCCGCCCGGTCCGGCAGCGTGAACGCCACCACGCACCCGTACCGCCCGGCGCGCATCTGGCGCGCGGCGAGCGCGTGCGCGGGGTCGGACGGCAGACCGGGGTGGCGCACGTCCCGTACCCCCGGCGTCGCGCGCAGCGCTTCGGCCACGGCGAGGGCGTTCGCCGCCTGGCGCGCGGTACGCAACTCCAGCGTCGCCAGCGAACGGTGCGCGAGCCACGCCTCCATCGGCCCGGGGATGGCGCCCGCGGTCTTCCGCCAGGTGCGCAGCCGGCGGGCGAGCGCGGGGTCGCGGGTGACGGCGTAGCCGAGGAGGACGTCGCCGTGGCCGGTGAGCGCCTTGGTGCCGCTGGCGACGGACAGGTCGGCGCCGAGTTCCAGGGGGCGCTGGCCGAGGGGGGTGGGCAGGGTGTTGTCGACGGCGACGAGCGCGCCCGCGGCGTGCGCGGCGGTGGCGAGGCGGCGGATGTCGCAGACGTCGAGGCCGGGGTTGGAGGGGGTCTCCAGCCACAGCAGGCGGGCGCCGTCGAGGAGATCGGCCTGGGCGTCGCCGGCGGTGGGGGCGGTGCGCACGTCGGTGCCGTGCTCCTGGAGAAGGGCACGGAGGCCGCCGGGGACGAGGTTGTAGCCGTCGGAGGGGAGGACGACGTGGCCGCGAGGCGCCCCCCCGTCCTGCGGCGGTCCGGGGACGGCCATGAGGACGGCGGTGATCGCGGCCATGCCGGAGGCGAAGGCGACGGCCTCGGCGGGGACGCCGGGGGACTCCAGCTCGGCGAGGGCGGCTTCGAGGCGGGTCCAGGTGGGGTTGGCGTCGCGGCCGTAGTCGTAGGGGGCGGCGGTGACGTCGCCGGGGAGGTGGTAATGGGCGGCGAAGACGGGGCCGGGGAGGGCGGGTTCGTACGGCTCGGGGGCGGGGAGGCCGGCGCGTACGACGCGGGTGGCGTCGGCGGTGTTCCGCGGAGGCGGGTCGGCGTGCGGGGTGTCGTCCGGTGTCATCGGCCGGCTCCTTTCAGGGCCGCGCGCGCCGCGGCGCCGCACTGCGCGCCGTAGCCGGCGCCGAACAGCGCGGCGTGCACGAGCAGATGGTGGAGTTGGTACAGCGGCACCCGGCCGCGCCGGCCGGGCAGCGGGCGTACCTCCTCGTACGCCGCGAGCAGCCGCCCGAGCTGCGGGCAGCCGAACAGCTCCAGGAACGCGAGGTCCACCTCGGGGTGGCCGCCCTGCGCGGCGGGGTCGATGAGGTACGCGCGGTCGCCCGCCGACCACTGCACGTTGCCGGACCACAGGTCGCCGTGGATGACGGCGGGCGGCTGCGGCGGGCCCGTGACCTCGTCGATCACGCCGCAGAGGCGCTCGACGGCGCGGGTGTCGGCGGGCGTGAGGGCGCCGTTGTCAGTGGCGAGGCGTAGAAAGGGAAGCAGCCGGTGCCCGGCGTAGAAGGCGGGCCAGTCAGCGGGGGAGGCAGGCGCATGTCCGGTGTGCTCAGGGGGTGGTTCCGGAGCCGGATCCGGGGGGCCGGGGGTGTCCGGTGTGCCCGGGGACGGCAGCGGGAGCGAGCCGATGTAGGCGGGCCAGGGGGTGCCGAAGGCGGCGGCGGGGGTGGCGTGCAGCGCGGCGAGGTCGCGGCCCAGCCGCTCGGCCTGCGCGGGGGCCGCGGGCCCCGGCTCGATCCACTCCAGCAGGATCATCCCGGGCTCCTCGCCGAGCACGGCGGGGACGGGGACGGTGCCGGTGTCCGTGAGGAGGCGCAGGCCGTGCGCCTCGGCGGCGAAGAAGTCGGCGGGCGCGCCGGCGCGTGTCTTGGCGAAGACGCGGCGGCCGTCGGCGAGTTCGAGGCGGTGGGCGGCGGAGATGTCCCCGCCGCCGACGGGGCGCGCGGCCCGTACGGGAGCACCGGCGAGCGCGGCGGCGCGGGCCCCGACGCCCCGGGTGGGGTCCCCGGCGCCCCGCGCGGCGCCGGCCGGCGGGGGGTTCACGGGCGGGCGGTGAGTTCGTTGCGTACGGCCTGGAGCAGGCCCTCGGCGGCGGTCTCGATCAGGTCCAGAGCCTCTTCGAAGCCGCGGGTGCCGCCGTAGTACGGGTCCTCGACATCGGTCAGGTCGAGGTCGGGCGCGAAGGAGAGCAGCAGCCGCACCTTCTCGGCGTCGACGGGCGTCGGTGCGATCTTCAGCAGCCTGCGGACGTGCCCGCCGTCCAGGCCGAGGACGAGGTCGCGTTCGGCGAACCAGTCGGGCGTGAACTGCCGGGCGGTGTGCGCCAGCTCGTAGCCGTGCCCGGTGAGCACGGCGGCGGCGCGCGGGTCGGCGGCTTCGCCGACGTGCCAGCCGTCGGTGCCGGCGCTGTCCACCTCGATCTCGCCGTCGAGCCCCGCCTCCGCGACACGGGCGCGGAAGACGGCCTCGGCCATCGGCGAGCGGCAGATGTTGCCGGTGCAGACGAAGCAGACGCGGAAAGGCGCGGGGAGGGGGCGTTCGCTCGTTCGCATGCGGTCCATCCTGCCTCAGCCGGGGCGCGGGCGCCCGGTGCCGGTGGCCGGTTCCCGCGCTGGTTCCGCGGTGCTTCCCGGCCCCGGAGTCCGCCGCTCCGGGCCCGTACCGGCGCGCGCTGCCGTCAGTCCCGGTCGAGGGCCATGCTCGTCGCCCAGGACACGATGCTGATCACCAGTCCGCCGAGCACCGCCGTCCAGAATCCGTCCACATGGAAGCTCAAGTCCGCTTTGTCGGCAATCCAGGAGGTGAGCATCAGCATCAGCGCGTTGATCACGAGCGTGAAGAGCCCGAGGGTCAGCACCAGCAGCGGCAGCGACAGCAGTTGCACGAGGGGCTTGACGATGAAGTTCACGACGCCGAAGATCAACGCGACCAGCAGCAGTGAGACGGCCTTGTCGGCGTTGTCGTGACCGGTCAGTCCTATGTCGGGGATCAGCCAGACCGCGACCGCGAGGGCGGCCGCGTTGGCGAGGGTTTTGATCAGGAAAGTCTTCATGGGTTGATCGTTCCAGAGGTAGTCGGGAGCACCATGGACGCGGAGGATGGAGCACGATGAAGGCATTCCGGCTGGACGACCTCGAGGCGGAGCGCCGTGCGAACGACGGAGCGTACCTGCAGTTCGTCCGCGAGCGGAACATGTCGGTGGGCCTCTACGCGCTGGACGCCGGAGCGCCCGATCCGCAGCAGCCCCATCGCCAGGACGAGGTCTACGTGATCATGAGCGGTCGCGGCTCCGTCACCGTCGGCGACGAGACCCTGCAGGTCGGCAGGGGCTGCGTCGTCTACGTACCGGCGGGCGTACCGCATCGTTTCCACCACATCACCGAGGATCTCCGGGTTCTGGTGGTCTTCTCTCCACCCGAGGCGTGAATCAGTCCCTCAGGGTCGCCTCGGGGTTCGTTCCGGGGTGGACCGGGGCAGGGGGCACTCCCATCCGCCCGCCCGGCGTCCTAGCATCGAATGCACCGGGACAACCCCGGCGTACCGGAGGAGGAATGACCGTGTCCGTGAAAGAGATCACCGCGGGACTGCCGTGGTGGGTGACGTGGGTGCTGATCCCGGCGATCGTGCTGGTGGTCTTCGGCAGCCTGATCATGGCGCTGGTCGGCTTCATCATCGGCCTGCTCTTCAAGGTGCTGCTGGCCGCGGCGCTGATCGCGGGTGCGATCTTCCTGGTGCGGAAGTTCATGACCGCGTCGTCGTCGAAGAACGACTGGTAGCCGACAGGGTCCCTCGTCTCCGGCGCTACCTCCGGCGCCGCCGTCCGCCGCCGCCCCGGCGGCGGGAGCGGCCCTCGGGAGGAGCCGCGGCAGCGCCGGAGCCCGTGCCCGCCCAGCCTCCGGGCCCCGCGGGGGCGCCCGGCCCCAGTCCCGGTCCTATGCCGGCTCCCGGCTGCGGTCCCGTGCCGGCTCCCGGATTCGGCCCTGATCCCGGCCCCGGCCCCGGTCCAGCTCCAGGGCCCGGCACCGTACGAGGAACCGGTCCCGTACCGGCACCCGGTCCCGTACCCCCGACCGGTTCGGCACCCGGCACTGGTGCAGGACCCGCCCCGTGGCGGCGGTCGGCCGAGACGACGAGCGCCGCGAGCCCCGTCGTCAGCGGCACCGACGCGACCAGCCCGATGCTGCCCACGAGGGTCCGTACGATCTCCTCGGCGACGAACTCGCTCGTCGCCACCGTGCCGACACCCTGGTCGGCGATCGTGAAGAGCAGCAGCAGCGGCAGCGCCGCCCCCGCGTACGCGAGGACCAGCGTGTTCACCACCGACGCGATGTGATCGCGCCCGATCCGCATTGCGGACGCGTACAGCTTCCGCCACGGCGCCGACGGATCGGCCTGCCGCAGCTCCCACACCGCGGACGCCTGCGTCACCGTCACGTCGTCGAGCACCCCGAGCGAGCCGATCAGCACCCCCGCGAGCAGCAGCCCGCTCATGTCGATGTCCGGGTACTGGGTGTGGATGAGCCCCGTGAAGTCGTCGGTGTTCCCGGTCAGTTTCGACCAGCCGATGAACAGCGAACCGAGCAGCCCGATCAGCAGCAGCGACGCGAGCGTGCCGAGGGCGGCCACCGACGTACGCACGTTGAAGCCGTGACACAGATAGAGCGCGATCAGCATGATGGCGCTGCCCCCGACGACCGCCACCACCAGCGGGTTCGACCCGTCGAGGATCGCCGGCAGGATGAACAGGATCAGGATCGCGAAACTCACCGCCAGCGCCGCGAGCGCCGCCAGCCCGCGCAGCCGCCCGACGACGACCACCGCGACCGCGAACACCAGCGCCAGCGCCGTCATCGGCACGGTGCGTACCACGTCGGACACGGCGTACTGCAGCTCACGCGGCGCCTTCGGCGAGTAGGAGACGACGAGTTCCTGCCCCACCTCGTACCGCCGGGACGCGTCGGGCGCGACGATCTCCGTGAAGGTCCGCCCGGCGTGCTTGCCCGACGTCACCTCGATCGTCGTCTGCTCGCACATCGCGTCCTGGTCGGGCCGCGGCTCGTCGGTGTCGCCACCGCCGCCCGGCGGCCCCTGCTCCTGGATCTGCGCGCCCACGTCCGCGCACTTCACCTCCTCGACCTTCGTGACCTTCGCCTGCTGCCGCTCCTGGTCGAAGCCGATGCCGCTGCGCTCGCCCGCCGGTTCACTCCCCGGCCACAGCGCGATCAGCCCGGCGAGCACCGCCAGCGCGAACGGGACGAGCACCGCGGCGATCACCCTGCGCAGCCGGTGCGAGGCGGGCGGGGCGGGGGCGCCGTGGTGGTGGCTGTGCGAATGTGTCACGGCCAGATCATCGCAGGAGTGCTCCTGCGCCCTCTTTCGTACCGGTGCGTGCAGCGGTTAGCGTGGTCGGCGAACTGCACACCGCGGGAGCTCGGAGCACCGGGCTGAGAGGGCGCTGACGGATCCGGATCCGGACCGAGGCTGCGCCGACCGCCGAACCTGTTACCGGGTAATGCCGGCGTAGGGAGTGGGTCTCCATGACCGTTTCGGATGCACGTACGCCCGCCACCGGGGACTCCGCGGAATCTGCGAAGTCTGCGGCGTCCGCGGAGTCTGCCGCGATCGGCTGGCACAAGGACCACCTGGAGCACCCCGCGCGGCCCGACATCAGGGTCCCGGTGCGGCGCGTGCACCTCACGAACGGCGACGACGTGACGCTGTACGACACGTCCGGGCCGTACACCGACCCGACCACCGACACCGACGTACGCCGCGGGCTCACCCCGCTGCGCGACAACTGGATCATCGCCCGCGGCGACACCGAGGAGTACCCGGGCCGCCCGCCCCGCCCCGAGGACGACGGCCTCAAACACACCTCGCCCCGCGGCGGTCTGCGCAACCTCGACGCCGTCTTCCCCGGCCGCCCGCGCCAGCCGCGGCGCGCCCGCGGCGCCGCCGTCACGCAACTCGCGTACGCCAGACGCGGGGAGATCACCGCCGAGATGGAGTTCGTCGCGCTGCGCGAGCGCGTCGAGCCCGCCTTCGTACGGGACGAGATCGCGGCCGGCCGCGCCGTGCTCCCCGCGAACGTCAACCACCCCGAGTCCGAACCGATGATCATCGGGAAGAACTTCCTGGTGAAGGTCAACGCCAACATCGGCAACTCGGCCGTCACCTCCTCCATCGAGGAGGAGGTGGAGAAAATGACGTGGGCCACCCGCTGGGGCGCCGACACGGTCATGGACCTGTCCACCGGCCGCAACATCCACACCACCCGCGAGTGGATCCTGCGCAACTCCCCCGTGCCCATCGGCACCGTGCCGCTCTACCAGGCGCTGGAGAAGGTCGACGGCCGCGCCGAGGAACTGAGCTGGGACGTCTACAAGGACACCGTCCTGGAACAGTGCGAACAGGGCGTCGACTACATGACCGTCCACGCCGGCGTCCTGCTGCGCTACGTCCCGCTCACCGCCCGCCGCAAGACGGGCATCGTCTCCCGCGGCGGCTCCATCATGGCCGCCTGGTGCCTGGCCCACCACCGGGAGTCGTTCCTCTACACCCACTTCGACGAGCTGTGCGAGATCCTCGCCGCGTACGACGTGACGTTCTCCCTCGGCGACGGCCTGCGCCCCGGCTCGATCGCCGACGCCAACGACGAGGCGCAGTTCGCGGAGCTGCGTACGCTCGGCGAACTGAACCGGATCGCGAAGTCCCACGGCGTGCAGACCATGATCGAGGGCCCGGGACACGTCCCGATGCACAAGATCAAGGAGAACGTGGACCTCCAGCAGGAGATCTGCGAAGAGGCCCCCTTCTACACCCTCGGCCCCCTGGCCACCGACATCGCGCCCGCCTACGACCACATCACCTCCGGCATCGGCGCGGCGATGATCGCCTGGTGGGGCACGGCGATGCTCTGCTACGTCACCCCGAAGGAACACCTGGGCCTCCCGGACCGCGACGACGTCAAGACCGGCGTCATCACGTACAAGATCGCCGCCCACGCCGCGGACCTCGCCAAGGGCCACCCGGGCGCCCAGGACTGGGACGACGCCCTGTCGGACGCCCGCTTCGAGTTCCGCTGGGAGGACCAGTTCAACCTGGCCCTGGACCCGGACACGGCCCGCGAGTTCCACGACGCGACCCTCCCGGCGGAGCCGGCGAAGACGGCGCACTTCTGCTCCATGTGCGGCCCGAAGTTCTGCTCGATGAAGATCAGCAGAAACATCGCGGAACGCTTCGGCTCCGACGACCAGGCGGAGCTGACCGCGGAGGAGATCGAACGCGGCATGCTGGAGAAGTCCAGGGAGTTCGCGGCCACGGGCAACCGCGTCTACCTGCCGTTGACCGACTGAGCCCGGCGGGAGGGGCAGGAGCTCTGCTCCTGCCCCTCCCGCCGGCGTGTGTCCGCCGAGGGACCGGGGACGCCGCCGTAGCCGGCGCCGAGAACAGCGTGCCGGCTACGGCGGCGTCTCGTACGAAGCGGTCGGGGACGTGGACGGGCCGCAGGCGGCAACCGGGAGCTTGCCAGGCTGCGTTCCCAGCACCGCCGGGACCGCGCCGCTTCGTGAACGTGTGCCGGGGGCGGTTCGGTGGTGACGTGCCCGCGGGTGCCGCGGCGGAGGCTGCCGCCGGGCTCGTGTGCCCGCCGCTTCTCCCGGTACGGTAATCCGGCGCCGATCCCGGAGGACGACAGGGCGTTCCACCCGTGCGAACGAGTACATGCTAAGGAGTGCCAGCATGGAGGTAACCGCCGGGACCCTGGCTGCCAAGGCAAAGGACGCAGCTAGAGCAGTTCCGGGCCATAGCTGCACAGGCCCGTCAGATCGACCTGCTGCTGGATCGCATCCCAAGCCGGGATCGCGCAGATGTGATCTTTGAGAGAGATTATGCGGAGGCCATCCTCACCCGGCGGCAATCGTTCGTCGTTGGACCTCGGAGGGATTGCACATCGCGAAAGGCCGTTGGAGATCGCCGGCTTGAGGGATCTGGAAGGCGAATTCGATGCGCGGATCTCCTCGGCTCGCACCCGCAATCCGCGGTGCCCGCCGCGACCCTGAAACCGGAGCCCGTGCCGGATCCCGCGCCCCAGCCCGTGCCGCGCGGCGCTTCGCCCGGGCTGACGCCGCGAGGGTGGCGGGCCGCCGGCCGCCTGGTCGGCAACTGCGCCGGGCTCAGCTTCCTCGTCCCCGGCCTCCTCGCCGTACTCGGCACGATCACCGCGATCGCGGTCGCCCTCGCCGCGGGGTGACCCGGCGGCCGGTTCGCCGGTACGCCCGGGGCGTACGCGCAGCGGAGCGAGAACCCGCTACATCCGGTCCGCCGCCCGGAGATACAGCCCCGCGAGGCGCGGCAGGCGTTTGTGCATCTCCCCGTCGTCGTCGAAGTCGAAGTCCTCCCCCATGTCCGGTGCCGCGCCGCCCTCGCCGTCCGCCGGCCGGTACTCCGCCCACGCCTCGTGGAAGGCGTCCCTGCTGCCCGTCAGGCGCTCGAAGGCGGCGCCCGCCGCGTAGTTCACTTCCTCGTGGAAGAGGACCTCGTCGTGGCCGTGCCGCGCGGCCTCGGCGACGGCAGGGTGCTCGGCGAGGCTGTCCGGCGCGGCCGCGGCGCGCTCGTACCACTTGCGGCCGAGGGAGATCACCCCGGCGCGGAAGTCCATGAAGCTGTCGTCCGAGCAGCCCCCGCCGATGAGATACGCGGCCGCCCACACGTCCCAGCGGTACAGGGCACCGTGCACCTCGCCGAACCGCTCCGCGTACGCCAGGATCTCCTGCCGGGGGAGCCCCGCGAGGAGTCCCACGAGCGCCTCGTCGAAGGGCACGCCGTCCGCCGCCGCGGAGGAGCGCGCCGATTCGACGAGGTGCCAGAACCGGTCGATGTCCATGTCCCGTACTGTGGCACCCCGCACTGACATTCCGGTCTCATCCCGTAAACGCGTTGCACGGCCGCGGCCGGCGTGGGACATTGGCCGCCGTCCGCGCGCCCGCGGACACATCCGCCGGCCGTCCGCCGGCGCACTCACGGTGAGGAACGAAGCCTTTGATCCCGGCGCCCGTCAGCGGCCGCCGTCGGCGCCGAGTGGCCCGCCCGCTTCCGTAGCGGAGCCGCCCGCTCTCCCACGCCGGACACGCCCGTCCCGTACGGCGGCCCCACGCTCTCTTCTGTCTGCGCACGTCAGAGACTTCGTGAGGTCGATACCACCGTGGCTACCCCCATGGACAAGCAGGTCCAGAACTTCGCCGTCGCCAACCTCCGCCGCCGCCCCGACGTCGTCGAGACCGGCGGGTTCGTCGCCGGCTTCGCCGTCGACACCGACAGCCCCTACCTCAACTACGCAACCCCGCTGCCCGGCACCGCCCCCACCTCCGCCGACGTCGCCGCGCTCGTCGGCGCGTTCCGGGAGCGGGGGCTGCTGCCGCGGCTGGAGTTCGCGCCCGGGGCCGCGCCCCGGGTGGAGGGGGCGCTGCGGGCGGCGGGGTTCGGGACGGAGGCGGTCCACGAATACCTCGTCTGCACCCCGCACACGTACACCGATCCCCTGCCCGGCGGCAATCGCCCGAGGGTGGAAACCCCCGCCACCGAGGCGGAGTTCCGGGCGCTGGACGCGGCGCTCGCGGAGGCGTTCGGCGGTGCGTTCGCCGCGTCGGCGGAAGGCGCGGCGCGGCTGCGGCGGCTGGGGGAGGACGGCGGGGAGGTGCGTTTCGTACGGGCCGGGGACGGCGGTTGCGCCGGCGGCGCGACGTGCTCGCCGCGGGCGGAGGACACCGCGGAACTCGCCGGCGTCGGTACCCGCCCCGCGTACCGGCGCCGCGGCGTCGCGGCGGCGGTGACCGCGGCACTGACGGAAGCGATGTTCGACCGCGGGGCGGGATCTGTGTGGCTGGAGTACTCCGGCGCGGGCTCCCGCGGCACGTACACCCGCGTCGGCTACCGTCCCGGCGGCACCCGCCTGTACGTCTCCCTGCCTGACTGACCCGGGGGCCGGTGGCCGGGAGGCCGGGGGCTCAGGTCTGGGGCGGGCGCATCAGGTGCAGGTCCTCGCCCCAGGCGTCGAGCACACCGCCGTGTCCCGCCCGCCGGGCCGCCGGCTCGACCCGCGCGAAGACGGCGCGCTGCAGGCCCGCGTCCCCGGTGCACGTGATGCGGTCCACGGCCGCGGGCAACTCGTCGCCCGCCCAGCCGGGCAGCGGGTGCCGCGCCAGCTCCCAGCACAGGTACTTGTTGTACGGGCGCGGGCGGCGCTCCAGTGTGAAGAGCAGCTCCAGCAGGTGGCGGGCGCTGTCGGCAGCATCGAGGCGGGCGGCGAGGGGGCGGCCGTCGCGGGTGTTCTTGACGGAGCGGTAGAGGGAGTTGGCGTACGCGTCCAGCAGCGCGGCGGCGTCGCGGTGCGCCTCGTCGGCGTCGAGCCGCGCGGCGGCGGCGAGGACGCGGGCGATGCCGCCGCCGAGGCGGTCGAGGACGACGCGGGCGCGCGCGAGGGCGTAGCGCTCGAAGCCGGGCGCGCGCCCGAGTTCGCGGAAGCCGGCGAGGGGGAGGACGAGGAGGTCGAGGGCGGCGGAGCGGTGGCCGTGGAGGCGGGTGAGGCCACCGGCCGTACCCTCGGCGAGGACGACGTACAGGTCGTGGTCGGAGCGCTCGGTCGCCATGCCCTCGTGGGCCTGGGACCCCTTGAGGACGAGGCCGACGACGGCGGGGTCGGCGGTGGCGCGGGCGACGAAGTCGGTGTAGGCGAGGGGGTGCTGCTGCTGTTCGGCGGTCATGCGGTGGTCTCCGGAGGGATCGGGGCGGGCAGGCCGGCCGGGCGGCTCCGCGCTGCCGGGAGCCGCCCGCGTCGTCCGCGGCGGGCCCGCGGCCACTGGCCGCGCCGCGGCCGGTGGCCGGCTGCCGCCGCCCGGAAGATCACCTCACCCCGGGACCGTACCGGGGGCGGGGCGCGCGGGTCACGACTCCGGGCGGGCACGGGGGCGTGACTCCGGTCAGAACTCCGCCGGTCAGAACTCCGCTCGTCAGAACTCCGCCGGTCAGAGCTCCGGCTGCCAGGGCTGGACCCGGAAGTCGCCGGTGCCGCGCTTGACCTTCTCGAACGGCGCGGAACTCACGCACGGCGCAAGGTCCTTGTCCTCCACCGGGCTGCCCGTGCCCGCCCAGCTGTAGCCGAGACGGTCGTTGCGGCCCTGGTCGTGGACGGTGACGCCGACGCGCAGGCCCTTCGCGCCGGGGAGGTCGGTGTCGGTGATGACACCGGAGACGACGGCGACCCTGCCGCCGGTGACGAGGCAGTCGACGTCGGCCTCCGCCCACGCGCCCTCGCCGCCGAGGTAGTGGCTGAAGCGGAACGTGCCGGTCGCCTGGAGGGGGTCGTCGTTGTGCTTCGCGGCGAGGCGGGCGTCGAAGGAGAACGTGATGTCGTCGCCGAGCGACCGGGTGAGCTTCGCGGTGCCGGTCAGGGAGGCGGCGGGCCGTTCCCCGCGGTCGCCGCTCCAGGCGGTATCTGTGCTGTGAAAGCTCTTGCCGCCGCGGTCGTCGGTGCGGGAGTCACCGGCTGCGGCGGCCGTACCGGCGGTGGCCGTCGCGAGCAGGGCGGCGGAGAGGGCGACGGCGCGAAGGCGGTTGCTGCGTACGTGGCGCAAGAGAACTGCTCCTCAAGGGCTGTTGGCCCGGACGATCCGGGTGCCAGCAGCCTCGCCCGCGGCGGAGGCGCGCCGCGTCAGCCCGCGGCGGCAAGCGACGTACCGCCGTGGTCTGCCTCACCAACCGTTACGGCTACCTCCCCGGCATGACACGCTGTACCTGACCAGGGCAGGCTCCCGGCCACCGGCCGCGGAACCACGTCGCGGCGCCGGGAGTTCCCCACGGAACCACGGTGCGCAGCCCGCGGTCCGTCGTACGCCACCACAACCACAGCCGCAGTCCGACCGCATCGGAGAGGGAACGAGTCCATGGCCACCGCACCGCTCGCCAAAGGCGCCAACCTGCCCGTCGACGCCCCCGCGGTACGCGCCGAACTCTCCTGGTCCGAGGGCCCCGGCGTACCCGACGTCGACGCCTCGGCGCTGCTGCTCACCGCCGCCGGCCGGGTCCGCGACGACGGCGACTTCGTCTTCTACAACCAGCCGCAGCACACCACCCAGGCGGTCACCCACCTCGGCAAGCAGCAGGCCGGCGGCCGCTACACCGACTCCGTCGAGGTGCTGCTGGACTCCCTGGGACCGGGCATCGAACGCGTCGTCCTGTGCGCCTCGGCCGACGGCGGCACCTTCGGCCAGGTGCCCGGGCTGTCGCTGCGGCTCCTGGACGCCGCAACGGGCGCCGAACTGGCCCGCTTCGACATGGAGGCGACGACGGAGACCGCGTTCGTGGGCGGCGAACTGTATCTGCGGGGCGGCCGCTGGAAGTTCCGCGCGGTGGGCCAGGGCTACGCCTCCGGACTCGCCGGCCTGGCCACCGACTTCGGCATCACGGTCGACGATTCCCCACCCTCTCCCTCCCCCGCCCCACCCACCCCGTCCCCAGCCGCCCCGCTCGCGGCCCCGGCGGCACCCCCGCCCGTACCGGCACCCCCCACTCCGGCCCCTTCCCAGCCGCCCTCGGCCCCGCAGGCACCCATGCCTCCGGCCCCTGCGCCAGCGGCGCCCGTCCCCGCCCCGCAGGCACCCTTCGCGGCGCCACCTCCCGCGCCCTACCCGCCGACTGCCCCCGCCGCCGCGCCACCCGCCCCGGGCACACACCCCGCACCGGCACCTGCCGCCTCACCCGCCGCGTCCGGCGGGCCGCGGCTGGTCAAGGGCGAGGAGCATCTGCCCGTCGACATGCGCAAGCGGCTGTCGCTCCGCAAGGAACAGGTGGCCATCAGCCTGCGCAAGCACGGGGCCGCCGATGTCTCCGCGCGCGTCATCATCGTGCTGGACGCCTCCGGTTCCATGACCCGCCTCTACGCCCAAGGCGTCGTCGCCGACGTCGTCGAGCGAATGGCCGCGGTCGCCGCGGAGTTGGACGACGACGGGGCCATGCAGGCGTGGACGTTCGCCTCCCATCCGGCCCGGCTTCCGGACCTGCACCTGGGTGACCTTCCCGACTGGCTGCGACTGCATGTGCGGGTCGGGCAGCTCGCTCTCTTCCGCCCCCGCAAGAAGCGCAAGGGCCTGGAGAACGGCCAGGTCGACATGCGGACGGTCGGTATCCAGAACGAAGAGCAGAAGGTCATCGCCGAAGTCCGCGCCTACGTCCGCGAGGACCCTGCCCCCGATCCCACACTCGTGCTGTTCTTCTCCGACGGCGGTGTCTACCGCAACGCGGAGATCGAGCGCGAGCTGCGCGAAGCGGTCGAGGAGCCGATCTTCTGGCAGTTCGTGGGCCTCGGAGCCTCCGACTACGGCGTACTGGAACGGTTCGACAGCCTCGGTGGCCGCCGCGTCGACAACGTCGGGTTCTTCTCCGTCGACGACATCAGCGGACTTCCCGATCCGCAGCTCTACGACCGCCTCCTCTCCCAGTTCCCCGGCTGGATCACCGCCGCCCGCCGCGCACGCATCCTCTGACCTTCCTCACCCCCGACTCGGCCAAGGGGCAGCGCCACTCGGCGTCCCCTGGCACGCCCCCGACATCACGGCATCCCGCTCGACGCGCCGGTCCGGCCTCCCGGCCCGGCGCGATCGCCTGTCCCCGCGGCCCAATCCGCCGAGCGGCCCGCCCCGTTCGGGCCGCCGGATCGGTCAGCGGGCGGCCCCACCCGTGTGGGGGACGAGCTCGGCTATGACCGTGTCCCACAGCTCCGGGGGTGGCATCTGGTGGCCCATCCCCTGCAGCGGTACGAGCCTGGCCCCCGGGATCTCGCGGGCGAGCGCCTCCCCGTGGGCGTAGGGGAATAGGGGGTCGTGCGTGCCGTGGAGCACGAGCGTCGGCGCGGTGATGTCGCCAAGGGACAGCGGGGCCTCCTCATTCCCATCGTCGAGCAGCCAGTGGTTGGCGGCCGCGGCGGGGACGGGACTGCGGTCGAAAGCCCGCCCGGCGACGCGGCGCACGCGCTGCTCGTCGACCGGGATGGCGCCGGCGAAGGTGTGTTCACCGGCGATGAAGTAGGAGATGACCGACTCGCGGTCCGACCAGTCCGGCCCCGGCTGCGGCTCCGCGAACTTCCGGGCCAGTTCGTCGCTCATCGGCGGCAACTCGGGACGGTCGGGCCCCACCGGCGCCGCGGGGCTCGTGGCGATCAGCGTCAACGAGGCGACCCGGCCGGGATGTCGCGCAGCGATGGTCTGCGCCATGCCGCCGCCCATCGAGACGCCCACGAGGTGCGCGGAGCCGCGGCCGAGTGCGTCGAGCAGCCCGACCACGTCGGCGATCAGATCCTCGCCGCCGTACGTCGGCGCCCCGACCGGGAACGTCGTGGACCGGCCCGTATCGCGCGTATCGAAGCGGACGACGTACCGCCCGGCCGCGGCCAGGCGTGAGCAGAAGCCGTCCTCCCACCAGTCCATCGACGCTTCCGCGCCCCCGATCAGCAGGATCGGCGGATCCGCGGTCGCGCCGAACGTCTGCGTACAGATTTCCACCTCCCCGACCCGCACCAACCGCTCCGCCTCGGGCCGGACTTCCGCCGTGCCGTTCATGACTCGCCTCCCTCACCTGGCTTTCCCGAAGGCTACTACATTTCTCGAAGTGTGTGCTACATTTTTCGTAGCGAAATTCGGGAGCGTGGGAGGAGCGCGGAGATGGCGAGGGACGGCGGCGACGAGAGGCGGACTTACGGGCAGGCGTGCCCGATCGCCCACGCGCTCGACATGATCGGCGAGCGCTGGGCGCTGCTGGTCGTGCGCGAGCTGCGCCTGGGCCCCCGGCGCTACGCGGACCTTCAGGCCGCGCTCCCCGGCATCGGGCCCAGCGTGCTGTCCCAGCGCCTGCGCGACTTGGAGCGGTTCGGCGTGCTCGCCCGCCGCGCGCTGCCGCCGCCCGCCTCGGCGAAGGTGTACGAGCTGACGGAGTGGGGCAGCGAGCTGGAGCCGGTCTTCGCCGCGCTGCGCACGTGGGGGCTGCGCTCCCCGGTGATACCTCTGGAGGGGGTGCTGACCTCCGACACCGTGCTGCTCGGGCTGCGTGCCTTCTTCCAGCCGCAGCCGCACGCGGCGTGGTCGGCGAGCTACCGCATAGAGCTGGAGCGCGAGGTGTACCGGCTGGAGGTCGCCGACGGCGAGTTGACCGCGGTGCGGCGCGGCGAGGAGCCGCCGTTCCCGGACGTCGCGGTGACCACGGACCACGACACGCTGCAGTCGGTGCTGTCCCACGAGCGCCCGCTGTCCGAGGCGGTCGAAGCGGGAGAGCTGACGGTCGAGGGTGACGGGGACGTGATGGAGCGCCTGGTGGAGGCGGTCCAGCGGAACTGAGGCCCCGACCTGCTGCCTTACGTCAGGCAGGCGCCTCGGTCGCCTCCCCGGTCGTCGGCCTGACGCCGGCTCGCCAGACGCGTTGTCCCCGGGCGCCGGGTCACCAGACCGGGCGCAGCGGTGGGAGGTCGTCGCCCGCCAGGCCGTGGACGAGACGGAGGAGCTCGGTGCGGAGGAGAGGGGTGTCGGTGCCCGTGCGGCGGGCGAGTTCGGCTTCGAGGTCGTGCAGGACGTCCCCGGCGATGCGGAGGTGCCGGCGGGCGGCGTCGGTGAGGACGACGAGCTTGCGGCGGCCGCCGGCGGGGTGGGCGGTGCGGAGTACGTAGCCGCGGCGCTCCAGGTCGTCGACGAGTTGGCCGGCGGCCTGTTTGGTGACGCCGAGCCGGGCGGCGAGTTCGCTGCTGGTGGCGCCGTCGGTGCCGAGGATCTGGAAGATCATGCCGTGCACCGGCCGCAGGTCGGGGTAACCGGCGGCGGCCACCCGCTCGTTGAACTCGGTCAGCACGAGCTGGAAGGCCATGCCGAGCAGGAACAGCAGCTCGGGCGTCGGCGGGCTGTCGTGGTCGCGGGTCACGGGGACATCTTGACACAGTTGAGTAAACCTCCTTTACTCAACCCATTCGAGTAAAGGAGCCTTACACGCATGAAGGTCATCACCCCGGCCCCCGACCGCACCGTCACCACCCCGAACGCCTCCATGGAGTCCCTCGCCACCCCCTCCCAGGGCAGCACCGCGCTCAGTACCTGGCGAGTACGCATGGACGCGGGCCAGTCCGGGCCCGTGCACGCCATCGACCGCGAGCAGGTCTGGATGGTCATATCCGGCTCCCTCACCGTGGCCTGCGACGGCCGCACCGAGACCGCCGCCGCCGGGCAAGCGGTCCTGCTCCCGCCCGGCGTGCTGCGGCGGCTCGGCGCTGCCGAGGGCACCGGCGCCGTCGAGGCGCTGGTGGCGATGGAGGCCGGCGGCAGCGCAGTCACCGAGGACGGCACGCGGCGCTCCCTGCCCTGGGCGGAGTAGGGCGCATCCCTGCGGCGGCGGAGGCGACCGGTGTGCCCGGTTGACGGCGTTCGGCCTGCTCGGCGGCTGCCGCGGTGGTCGCGCGGCAGGCGCGCGTCCGGTGCGCGTCAGTCGGCGGTCGCGTGGGTCCGTACGGAGGCGCCGTCCTCGGCCCGTGCGGCGCCGGCGGTGTCTTCGGCCTATACGGCCGCGGCGTCCTTCCGCGGGTCGCCCTCTTCGTCGTGTACGGCGCTGCCCGCCACGGGTACCGTCCGTGTGGCGGCCGCCGTACCCGCGGTGCCTGCCGCGCGGCGCTCCAGTCGTGCGGAGAGGAGTGCGAGGGCCAGGCCGGAGGCGGCGAGGGCGGCGCCGACCCAGTTGGGGGCGGTGTAGCCGAGGCCGGCGGAGATGACGAGGCCGCCGAGCCAGGCGGCGATGGCGTTGCCCAGGTTGAACGCGCCGACGTTGACGGCCGAGGCGAGGGTGGGCGCGGCGGCGGCCTGGTCAAGTACCCGCTTCTGCAGCGGCGGCACGGTCGCGAAGCCGAAGAACCCGACCAGGAAGATGCTCACGGCCGCCGCCGGCTTGCTGTGCGCGGTGAGCGTGAACAGTGCCAGCGTCGCGGTCAGGGCGCTGAGTGCGACGTACAGCATCGGCATCAGGGCGCGGTCCGCGAAGCGCCCGCCGATCAGGTTGCCGCCGACCATGCCGAGCCCGAAGAGGGCGAGGAGCCAGGTGACGGAGCTGTCGGCGTAGCCGGCGACCTCCGTCATCATCGGGGCGATGTAGGTGATGGCGGCGAAGACCCCGCCGAAGCCGACGACGGTCATGCCCATGGCCAGCAGTACCTGGACGTTGAGGAACGCTGCGAGTTCGCGCCGGAGACCGGTGGCACCGGGGGAGGAGGGTTCCGCGGGCGGCTGCGGCAGGTCCGGTACGAGCCTGGCCACACCCGCCAGCCCGACGACCCCGATCGCCGCCACGGCGAGGAACGTGGCCCGCCAGCCGACGGTCTGCCCGAGGAGCGTGCCGCCGGGGACGCCGACGACGTTGGCCACGGTCAGCCCCGTGAACATCATCGCGATGGCCCCGGCCCGCTTGTCCCTGGCGACCAGCCCGGCGGCGACGACGGCGCCGATGCCGAAGAACGCGCCGTGCGCGAGCGAGGCGACGATGCGGCCGGCGAGCATGATGCCGAAGGCGGGGGCGAGGGCGGAGATGACGTTGCCTGCGATGAACAGGCCCATGAGGCTCATCAGCATCCGCTTGCGCGAGACGCGGGTGCCGAGCGCGGTGAGCAGCGGGGCGCCGCCGAAGACGCCGAGGGCGTAGCCGGTGGTGAGCCAGCCGGCGGTGGGGACGGAGACGGAGAACTCGTCGGCCACCTCGGGCAGCAGGCCCATGATGACGAACTCCGTGGTGCCGATCCCGAAGGCGCCGATGGCCAGCGCGAGCAGCGCGAGAGGCATGCGGGGACTCCTGCGGTGGGTGCGGGGGCTGGCATTTACCAAGCGCCCACAATAATTGCGTACGCTGGTCCTTGCAAACGCTGGTTATTGCGGTGGTGGAGTAAACTCGGGGTCAGGACGGCGAACGCACGCACTGCACTCACGGGACGCGGAGGCGCTCATGGCGGCCACAGCCGAGCAGCTCGACGAACTGGCCCGGGGCTGGTCGGCCCTGGCATCCCTGCACGCCCGCATCGAGACCCACGTGGAGCGCACGCTCCAGCGCGCGCACCGGCTGAGCGCCCGCGAGTACTCCGTACTGGACGCCCTCAGCCGCCAGGACGACTTCCACCTGCGCATGAACCAGCTCGCCGACGCCGTCGTCCTCAGCCAGAGCGCCACCACCCGCCTCGTCACCCGCCTCGAGGACCGCGGCCTGCTCAGCCGCTACGTCTGCCCGGACGACCGCCGCGGCATCTACACCGAGGTCACCCCCGCCGGCCGCAGCCTCCTCGCGGAAGCCAGGCCCGGATACGAGGCGTCCCTGCGCGCCGCGCTCGACGAGGCCGCGAAGCGGCCGGAACTGGCGCCGCTGGTGGCGGCGGTGGAGACGCTGGAGGCCCCTGCGGCGTACGCGAGGTAGGAGCGCGTACGGCGGTGGGGCGGCGCACAGAGCGCCGAGGGGCGCGTACGGAATGGGGCGCGCCCCGGGGGCACGCATAGGGTCGGCAGCATGACCGACCTGGCAATCCGGCACGCGACCGCCGCCGACGTCCCCGCCATCGTGGCGATGCTCGCCGACGACCCCCTGGGCGCCACCCGCGAGACACCCGACGACCCCGCCCCGTACGAGGACGCCTTCGTGCGCATCGACGCCGACCCCGGCCAGCACCTCGTCGTCGCCGAACGCGACGGCCGCGTCGTCGGAACGGTCCAACTCACCGTCATTCCCGGGCTGTCGCGGCGGGGAGCGACGCGGGCGCTCATCGAAGCGGTGCGCGTGCACCGCGAGGAGCGCGGGGGCGGGCTGGGGACGCAGCTCATCGAGTGGGCGGTCGAGGAGGCGCGACGGCGCGGGTGCGCGGTCGTGCAACTCACATCGGACGCTACGCGCACGGACGCGCACCGCTTCTACGAGCGGCTGGGGTTCGCCGCGTCACACGTGGGGTTCAAGCGGATGCTGTAGCGGCGGCGGGCTGTGGTCGGGGTTGGGGCCGGAGGACTGGCAACCGAGACCGAGGAACCACCCCTTGCGTCGAATCTTCCCTGCTCAGAAGAGCACAGCGGGCAAGATCCGAAGTTATCCACAGGCCCGGGCGGGCCCGCTTGAGCTTCGGCATACTGCCACTATGCAGATCACGACAGAGCAGCGACGAGCCCGGATCGGCGTGCGGCATGCGCTGGCGCCGACCGCCCGCGCGGCCTCGCCCGTCGACGCCGCCGACGCGGTCGTCGCGCTGCATGCGACGGACGCGGCGACCGTCTTCCTCTCCGCCTGCGCGCGGATGAGGGAGCCCGGAGTCACGCCCGTAGAGCGCGCGCTCTACGAGGAAGTGGCGCTGGTGAAGCTGCTGTCCATGCGGCGCACGCTCTTCGCGGTCAGCCGCGAGCTGGCGCCCGTCGTGGACGCCGCAGCCGCCCGCGCCATAGCGGCCCGCGAGCGCGCCACCTTCCTCAAACACCTCAAGGACTGGAACGGCCTGGACGAGGCGTGGCTGCAGCGCGCCGAAGCCGCCGCGCTGGCCGTGCTCAAAGACAAGGGCGAGGCAACCGGCAGCGAGATATCCGCCGCCGAGCCGCTGCTGCGCACGAAGATCAAGGTCTTCCCCGGCAGCCGCCAGGAGACGCAGCAGGGCGTGACGACGCGCGTGCTGCGAATGCTCGCCTGCGACGGGCACATACGCCGCGGCCACCCGCGCGGATCATGGACGTCGAGTCAGTTCCGATGGGCGCCCGGCGAGGACTTCGGCGGCATGGACGTCGCCGAGGCGCAGACGGAGCTGACCAGACGCTGGCTGTACGCGTACGGGCCGGCCACCGAAGCGGACCTCGTGTGGTGGACCGGCTGGACGAAGACCGCCGCACGCAAGGCACTGGCCGCGACCGGCGCCGTGGCGGTGGAGCTGGACGAGGGCACGGGGTACGTGCTGCCGGACGACACCGGGCCGGTCGCGCAGCCGGAGCCGTGGGCGGCGCTGCTCCCGGGGCTCGACCCGACACCGATGGGCTGGAAGGAACGCGACTGGCACCTCGACGCCGGCTACCGCAAGGCGCTGTTCGACGGCAGCGGCAACGTGGGACCGACGGTGTGGTGGAACGGCGAAGTCGTCGGCGGCTGGGCGCAGCGACAGAACGGAGAGGTGGTGTGGCGGATGCTCACGGACATGGGCGGCGACGCGGAACGCGCGGTGGCCGCGGAGGCCGAACGACTGACGGCATGGGTGGGCGACGCCCGAATAACGCCGAGGTTCCGCACGCCGCTGGAGAAGGAGTTGGCCGCATAGGGGCTGCGGCGAAGCCGTCCGCTTGATCCTTTGGCTCTGACCGGGGCGCGTCCGGCCGGCAGGCCCGGTCTCCCAAGCCTGCTGCCAGGGCTTGTCGTTGTGCACGACGACAGCGGCATGGCCGGCCGGGCTCCGGGGCCGACCGGCGTCGCGGGTCGCGCGTCTGGTGCGACGGGAGCGGGTTACGTCCAGCCGCGGGTGCCGCCGGGGACCGGGGCGTCCGGGTCGTACGGTTCGCGGGTGAAGACGAAGGTGCCCAGGTCGAGGTGCGACACCTCGCCGGCCGCCGAACGCTCCACCCGCAGCGTCTCACCGGCGCAGTAGCCGTCGACCGCCGTCCACGTGCCGTCCCCCTCCGGGCGGAGCCGGGAGGCGTAGCCGTTGCCGGTCAGCGGACTCAGGTCCAGCCACCGGTCCTCCTTGAGCCGCAGCACGTGCGGGTTCGCACCCCAATACCACGGGCCCGTGAGGGCGAGCAGCTCCGGATCCACCGCGTCCGCGGCCAGCGGACGCCACGGCTCGGGGACGCGCGGCTCGTACCGCACCACGGTGCCGATCAGATCGGCCGCCAGGCCGGAGATAGACACACCGGAAGTGACGTTCGTGAGGGCGACCGCACTCACGTCCTCGTCGACATCGGAAAGGAGGCAGGCGAGGAACCCGGGCATGGAGCCGGTATGGCCGGCGAGCATCGTGCCGTCGCGACGGATGAGCTGCACGCCCAGCCCATACCCGCTGTCCCACGACGCGGCCTCGGGAGCGGCGGCGGGGGTGCGCATCTCCGCCAGCGTGCCGGCGGAGAGCACCCGGTCGTCGCCGCGTAGGAGGAAGGTCGCGAACCGGGCCAGGTCGCCGACCGTGGACCACAACTGGCCCGCGGGGCCCATCCGGCCGGTGTCGTGCAACGGTTCTGGCTGCATGACGTCGGCCCACGGATGGACGGCGAACCCGCCGGCGTGCGGGGCCTCGGGCAGCAGCGTCGTCCGCCGCAGGCCCAGCGGCTCCAGCAACTCACGCCGCAGCACGTCGCCCCACGGTGCGCCGCGCAGTGCCTCGACGACCGCGCCGAGGTAGGCGAAGCCGGGGTTGGAGTAGTGGTACCGGCGGCCCGCCGGGTGGCGGGTGGGGTCGCCGTCGAAGAGTTCACCGAGCTCGGGGCGCAGCGTGCCCGGGGTCCGCTCCCACCAGGGACCGCGGGGCTCGGCGCCGATACCGGAACTGTGAGAGAGGAGTTGAGCGATGGTCACCGCGGGGGCCTGAGCGCCGGGGACGTGCCTGCCCAGCGGATCGGCGAGGTCGAGAAGGCCCTCGTCGCGCAGCCGGAGCACCAGCACGGCGACGAACGTCTTGCTGATCGAGCCGATGCGGTACTGGGTGTCGGTGGTCGGCTCGTGCCCGTCGACCATCGAGCGGGCGCCGGACCAGACGGTCTCCCCGTCGCGTACGACGGCCGCGACGAGCGAAGGCGTACGTCCCTCGCTCTGCGCGACCGCGAGCCGGTGGCGCAGAGCGCGGGCGGTGGCGGGGAGGAGGGCGTCGTCATCCGGCGGCATGGGGCGCAGCCTAGCCGCGGCCCTCGGTGCGGAGCGCGGGAGTTTCGGCGCCGCGGCCGGCGACGCGGGTGGCGTACCAGACGGTGGCGATCACCAGCACGCAGCCGGCGTACTGCGTCGCCGTGGGCCGCTCGCTGAGGAATGTGACGGCTGTGGCGATGGCGAGCACCGGCTGCAGCAGGAGCAGCGCCGCCCCGGTGGCCGGGGCGAGCCGGGGCAGAGCGGGGGTGATGAGGAGCAGGGCGAGGACCTGGCCGAGCGCGGCCAGCGCGGCCAGCCAGCCGAGGGCGGCGGGCTCGGGCGTCGGATCGATACCCGTCCACAGCGCGCCGAGGACGCCGGAGGCGACGGCGGCGGAGAACGTCGCGGTGCACACCGGCACGGCGATGTGCGGGCGGGGACGGGAGGGAGCGGAAGGCGTCGGGGCAGGGCCCGCGGTCCGAGCAGAGTCCGGAGTTGAGGCCGGGGCTGGGGCGGGTGGGGAGATGGATGCGGAGGCGGGCGCGGAGGAGGCGGCGGGCGGAGAGGTGGGGGTGGGGTGGGGGGTAGGGGGGTGGGGGCCCCCGGGGGAGCGGGGATGTGGGTCGGGGGTGGTGGGGGGCGGGCCGGGGCGAAGTGGGGAGTGGGGGGCCGGGTGGGGAGCCGGGCTCCGGTGGGGGGGTGTGCGGGGGTGGGTGCCGGCCAGGCGGGTGAGGAAGAGGTAGCCGGCGAAGGCGACGCCGGCGGCGGTGCCGTAGAGGATGCCGGTGACAGGGTTGCTGCCCGGTTCCGGGTTGCCGATCGCCCCGCCCGCGAGTGCCACCCCGGCGAGCAGTACCGGCGCCGTGAGCCAGAAGCCGCGCGGCAGCGTCGTACGGGTCAGCAGGCGGGCCAGCAGCGGGAAGACGATCACCTGGATGTTGAGCAGCACGGTCGCGATGGACGCCCCGACGTCCCTGATGCTGGCCGCCCAGAACACGAAGTCGACGCCGAGCAGCAGCCCCGCCGTCAGATCTGTGAGCACCGGGCGCCGGGCCCGGGGGCCGAGGCGGCGGAGTTCGAGGGCCGCCAGCGGGGCGAGCAGCAGCAGTGCCAGGAGGCAGCGCAGGAAGGCGGCGGTGCCGGCGTTCACGTCGGAGAGCTTCACGAAGATCGCCGACAGCGAGATGCACGCCGAGCCGCCGATGACCATCGTGGCCGGGGTGGTCAGCCGGGTCAGCAGGCCCCGGGGGTGGTCCTGGGCGAGGCTCTGGCCGCCGCTCCACTCGTGGTTCCGGGTGGCGGAGTTGCCGGCCGGTCGGCTTTCGAAAGGTATGTCGCCCTGGCTGTCCCCGTCGGCTCGCATGCTCCTCACTCTGCCTGCCCGCTCTCCCAAGAAAAAGCGATGATTCGTTAGCCGCAAGCGTTAGCATCGCTTTGTGTTCAGCCTGGAGCGTCTCCGCGCCCTCGACGCCGTCGCCGTTCACGGGACCATCGCCCGTGCCGCCGAGTCGCTGCACGTCACCGCCTCCGGCGTCTCGCAGCAGCTCGCCAAGCTGGAGCGCGAGTCCGGGCACCGGCTGCTGGAGCCGTACGGGCGCAGCGTCCGCCTCACCCACGCCGGCCAGGTGCTCGCCGCGCATGCGGCCCGGGTGTGCGCGCAGGTCGCCGAGGCGGAGGCGGATCTCGCCGATCTGCAGGACGAGATCCTCGGCCCGCTGCGCCTCGGCGGTGTCGGCAGTTCGCTGCGTGCGCTGCTGCCCGAGGTGCTGACCGCCCTCACCGCCTCCCATCCGCGGCTGGCCCCCACCGTCGTCGACGGCGAGGTCGTCGAGCTGGTGCCCCGGCTGGTCGGCGGGGAGCTGGATCTGCTGCTCATCGAGAGCTGGAGCAGTCGGCCGATCCGGTTGCCGCAGGGGCTGGCGGTGCGGACGCTGGTGGTCGAGGACGTGCAGTTGGCGGTGCCGGACGCCCATCCGCTGGCCGGCCGCGAGCGCGTCGGCCTCGGCGAGTTGGGTGGTCTCGCCCATCCGACCGGGGCGGCGGTGTGGGCGAGTTGTCCGGTCGGCACCGAGCCGTACGAGGGCCTGACACAGGCACTGCGCGAGGTGGGTCTGGAGCCGGAGGTGCGGTACCAGGTGACGGAGTACGCCACGCTGCTTGCCCTCGTGCGGGGCGGGTTGTGCGTGTCGCTCGTACCGGAGATGGCGCAGCGGCCGTGCCCGCCCGGGGTGCGGTTCCTGCCGGTGCGGCCGGCGGTGCGGCGTACGGTGCAGGCCGCCTGGCGGTCCCGGGGCGAGAGTCCGGCCGTACGGGCGTGTGTCGCCGCGCTCGCCGAGGCGGGGCAGGCGGAGGCGGTGCGGGCGGAGCCTGCGGCGGGCGGATGACCTGCGTGGCCTGTCGGTGGCCCGTGCGAGGATCACCGTACGGAGCACAGCCACTGGAGGACCGATGTTCGCGATACCCCTGGGTGACGACGGCGCCGAGCTGCGGCCGCTGGAGCCGTGGCAGGCCGAGGAGTTCCTCGCCCACATCGACCGCGGCCGCGAGTTCATCGGCCGCCACATCGGCCTCCCCGACGCCACCGCCGACCTCGATTCCGCCCGCGCCTGGCTCCAGTCGTACGCCGACAAGACCGCTTCCGACTCCGGCCGCCTCTACGGGATCTGGCTCGACGGCCTCCTCGTCGGCGGCGTCCTCTTCCGTGTCTTCGACGCGCAGCAGCGCACCTGCGAGGCCGGTTGCTGGCTGGAGCCCGCGGCGGCCGGCCGGGGGCTGGTCACGCGCGCCGCACGCGTGATCATCGACTGGGCGGTGCACGAGCGCGGCGTGGAGCGGGTGGAGTGGCTCGTGTCCGCGAAGAACACCCCGAGCATCAAGGTCGCGCAGCGCCTCGGCATGAGCCGTGACGCCGTGCTGCGCGCGAAGCACCCCTACCGGGGGGTGCGGCAGGACACACAGGTGTGGTCGGTGCTGGCGTCCGAGTGGGGCAAGGGGAAGGAGGCGTAGGGGGTTTCCCGCTCGTGCGGGCTCGTACGGGCCGTGCGCCCCGCGCCGCCGGTCCGGCCCCGTCCCCGGGTCCGCCCTCGCCGTCAGTCCCGCGTGACTGCCGTGCCCGCCGGCTCCAGCAGGTCCGGCAGCTTGCGCATGTCGTCGAAGAGCACGGTGTCAGGTCCCGCCAGCCAGTCGGCCGGCGACAGTCCGCCGGTGAAGCCGTACGCGCGCATGCCCGCGGCGCGGGCCGCCTGTACGCCGTAGCGGCTGTCCTCCACCACCGCGCACGCCTGCGGCGCGTAGCCCATCTCCCGGGCCGCGTGCAGGAAGAGGTCGGGCGCGGGTTTGCCGCGGCCGCCGACGTCGGTGGCGGAGTAGATGCGTCCGGCGAAGCGGTCGTACAGCCCGGTGCGGCCGAGGGTGCGGCGCATCCGGTCGTGCCCGCCGCTCGACGCGATGCAGGTGGGCAGGCCGGCGGCGGCGATGGCGTCGAGTGCGTCGACGACGCCGGGTACGGCTTCGAGGCGGTCGAGTCCGGCGAAGAACTCCTCGTAGTAGCGGGTGCGCCAGGTCTCGTCGGTGCCGGGCCCGAGGCGTTCGACGACCATGGCGCCGACGGATTCCTGGGACTTGCCCATGAAGAGTTCGACGGCGTCGGCTTCGGTGAGCGGCCAGCCGAGTTCCGCCCCCACGGTGACCTGCGCGGCGGCGGCGATGCGCTCGGAGTCGACGAGGACTCCGTCGCAGTCGAATATCACGAGTTCGATGGCTCCGGGCATGGTCACGAGGCTAGCCGAGCCGCGCCGCCACGGGCCGGGCGGCCGGAGGCCCGGGCCTGAGCCGGGGCCGGAGCCCCGAGGGCCGGTTGTCGCGGGGCGTCAGCGGGTGCCGGGGACGACGAGGCCCGTTTCGTACGCCATGACCACCGCCTGCGTACGGTCCCGCAGCCCGAGCTTGGCCAGCAGCCGGCTGACGTGCGTCTTCACCGTCTCCTCGCCGACGTGCAGGCGTGCGGCGAGTTCGGGGTTGGACAGTCCCTCGGCCAGGAGCCGCAGCACCTCCGTCTCGCGCGGCGTCAGCGCGGCCAGCGGCGCCGCCGCCCCGTCCCGTTCCGGCCGCGCCGCGCGCAGCCGCGCGAACTCGGCGATCAGCCGCCGGGTGACCCCCGGCGCGAGCAGCGCCTCGCCGGCCGCGACGACGCGCACCGCGTCGAAGAGCCGCTCCGCCGTGACGTCCTTGAGCAGGAAGCCGCTGGCGCCGGCGGCGAGGGCGTCGTAGACGTACTCGTCGAGGTCGAAGGTGGTGAGGATCAGCACCTTCGGGTGCGGCGGCTCCGCGGTGAGGCGGGCGGTGGCCTCGATGCCGTCGACGCCGGGCATGCGGACGTCCATGAGCACGACGTCGGGCCGCCGGGCGCGGCAGACGCGGACCGCGTCGGCGCCGTCGTGCGCGGTGCCGACGACGTCGAAGTCGGGCTGGGTGGCGAGGAGTCCGGCGAAGCCGGCGCGTACGACTTCGTGGTCGTCGGCGACGACGACGCGCACGGTGCCCGTGTCCGCGGGGCCGGTCATGCGGCCGTTTCCTCCCTGCCCGTAGGGGCGTGTGCGGGGAGGGTCGCTTCGAGGAGGAAGCCGCCGCCCGCCGCGGGGCCGCTGCGGAGCCGGCCGCCGACGGCGGTGGCGCGTTCGCGCATGCCGAGCAGCCCGTGCCCGCCGTCCGCGGGGCCGTGGCCGTGGCCGTGACCCGGCCGCGGGCCGGGGCCGTTGTCGCGGATGCGCAGGCGCAGGGCGGCGTCGGTGTAGTGGAGTTCGACGTCGACGGCGGCGCCGGGGGCGTGCCGGCGGGCGTTGGTGAGGGCTTCCTGCACGATGCGGTACGCGGTGAGTTCGATGCCGGTGCCGAGGGGGCGTACGGCGCCGCTGACGATGAGCCGGACGCCGGCTCCTGCGGTGTCGCGGGCGCCGTCGAGGAGTTCGTTGAGCTGGGCGAGGCCGGGCGGGGGGCGGCGTTCCGCGGGGGCGGCGCCGGCGTCTTCGCGCAGTACGCCGAGGAGGCGGCGCATCTCGGTGAGGGCGGTGCGGGCGGTGTCGCCGATGTCGCGGAGCTTGCGGGCGCCTTCGTCGGGGAGGCCGGGGGTGGTGAGGCGGGCGGTTTCCGCCTGTACGGAGATCATCGAGATGTGGTGGGCGACGACGTCGTGGAGTTCGCGGGCGATGCGGGCGCGTTCGCCGCGGGCGGCGTGCTCGTAGAGGGTGTGCGCGATGGCGCGTTCGGTGGCGCTGTGGGCGGCGGCGGTGCTGCGGGCGCGGCGGGCGAGGCCGGTGCCGGTGGCGGCGGCGAGGAGGACGGCGGCGGCTACGGCGAGCAGCCGGCCTGCGGCGTCGAGCCGGCCGCCTTCGGTGGCGCCGGGGTCGCCGACGGCGTAGCCGGCGAGCGGCAGTACGAGGAGGACGGCGAGGGTGCGGGCGCGGCGGGTGCCGTGGCGGGCGAGGCGGTGCAGGAGGAGCGCCTGCGCGGCGACGCCGGCGGCGACGGGGGCGCCGAGGAGGGCGGTGAGCGGGGCGTTCGCGGCGGTGGCGAGGACGGCGGCGGGGGTGGGGTGGGTGCGTAGCAGCGCGACGGGGGCGGTGGCGCCGAAGGCGAGGAGCAGGGCTGCGGTGAGGCGGTCGCCGGCGCCGGCGCGCAGGACGGTGCCGACGGCGGCGAGGAGGGCGAGGAGCGCGGCGGCGGCGACGGGCCCGTCGGGGGAGGAGGCGAGGCGGCGGAGCGGGGGAGCCGGGGCGCGGCGGGCGGTCGTACGGTCCGCGTCGGGCGTCCGGTCGGCGTCCTGCGTGGAACGGCCGGTGTCCTGCGCGGAGCGGTCGGCCTCTGTCGCGGAGCGGCCGGTGTCCTGCGCGGAGCGGTCGGAGTCCTTCGCGCTACGGCCGGCGTGCTGTGCGCGGCGGCCGGCGTCCTTCGCGTACGTACCCTCCGCCCCGCGCGTCACGCCCGTACCCCCCGCCCGCTCCCCCGTGCTCCCGTCACCCCGCCATTGTCCCTGCGTACGCCCCTTCCGGCGTCCCTCCCGCCCTGGACGATCGCGTCCCCCACACGAGCTACCCCGCCGCCCGCAGGACTCCTCCCCCGCGTGACGACCGGCCTGCCGCCCGGTTCGTAGCCTCCTCACCATGGCAGCGTCAGAAGCAACCATCGAGGTCCGGGAGCTGCGCAAGCGCTTCGGTCCCGTCGCCGCCGTGGACGGCCTGTCGTTCACGGTCGTGCCCGGTCAGGTCACCGGGTTCGTCGGCCCCAACGGGGCCGGGAAGTCCACCACCATGCGCATCGTCCTGGGCCTCGACGCCCCGGACGCGGGCAGCGCGCTGGTCGGCGGCCGCCCGTACGCGGCGCTGCGCCGTCCGCTGCAGCAGGTCGGCGCCGCGCTGGACGCGGCGGCCGTGCACCCCAGCCGGCGCGGGCGCGACCATCTGCTGTGGCTGGCGCACTCGCACGGGCTGCCGCCGCGCCGCGTCGACGAGTTGCTGGAGCAGGTGGGTCTGGCTCCGGCGGGGCGGCGGCGGGCCGGCGGCTACTCGCTGGGGATGCGCCAGCGCCTCGGCATCGCCGCCGCGCTCCTCGGCGACCCGCCGGTGCTGCTCTTCGACGAGCCGGTCAACGGCCTGGATCCGGAGGGCATCCGCTGGATACGCGGCTTTCTGCGCCGACTGGCGGCGGAGGGCCGGGCGGTGCTCGTCTCCAGCCATCTGATGAGCGAACTGGAGGACACCGCGGACCACCTGGTGGTCATCGGCCGCGGCCGGCTCGTCGCGGACATGCCGGTGGCCGAGGTGCTGGCCGCGGCGTCCGGCAGCCGGGTCGCGCTGCGTACGGGGGCGCGGGAGCGGGCGATGACGGTGCTGGCGGCGGCGGGAGCGACGGTGGCGGCGACGGGCCGGGAGTCGCTGACGGTGTCGGGGCTGCCGGCGGAGCGGGTCGCGGAGCTGCTGGGCGCGGGGGCGGTGCCGTTCTCGGAACTGGCGGCGCACCGGGCGTCGCTGGAGGAGGCGTACATGGAGCTGACGCGCGGCGAGGCGGAGTTCGCCGCCGGCCGGGAGGGGGAGGGTCCGCTGTGAGTACGGGTACGGGTACGGGTGCCGGTTCCGGTACGGGGACGGGTGTGGATTCGGGCGCGGGTGCGGGCACCGGTGCCGGGGGTGTGGCTCCGTACCGTTCGAAGCTGCCGCCCGCGCGTGCCGGCTTCTGGCAGTTGCTGCGCGCCGAGTTCACGAAATTGCGCAGTGTCGACCGGTGGCTGCTCACGCTGCTTGCGGGTGCGGTCGTCACGGTGCTGGTGTCCCTGGTGTCGGCGGGCGGCAGCGAGACGGCCACGTCCGACGACGGCGGTGGCTCCGGTACGGAAGCGGCGGCCCGGGTCGCGGACTCGTTCCGTTTCGTGCACCGGCCGCTGGCCGGCGACGGCAGCGTGACCGCGCGGGTGACGGACCTGACGCTGGGCGAGGGCACGGACGCGCCGTGGGCGAAGGCCGGTGTGATCGTGAAGGCGGGTACGGAACCGGGGAGTCCGTATGTGGCGCTGATGCGCACCGCGGGACACGGGGTGCGGCTGCAGTACGGGTTCGAGCACGACGTCGCCGGCGGCACCGCGGCCGGGGACGCCCCGGTGTGGCTGCGGCTGGTGCGCGAGGGCGACCGGCTCACCGGCTACGAGTCCGCCGACGGCGAACGCTGGCGCGAGGTCGGCAGCGTGCCCGCCGCCGGGCTGCCGGACACGGCGCGGGCGGGGCTGTTCGTGGCGGCGCCGGAGACGGTGCGGGTGGAGCGGTCGTTCGGGTCGCTGAGCATCGGGGCGGGGCCGAGCGCGGCGACGGGGGTGTTCGACAACGTACGCCTCGAAGGGGGCGGCTCCGGCGGCGCGGCCGGCGGCGCGGGCAAGGGTGATCCGCGTACGGACTGGCGGGACGAGGCCGTGGGGCCGGCGTCCGGCCCGGCGGCGGCGAACGGCCCGGCCGGCGGCACCGAGCGCACCGGCGGCACGTTCACCGTCACCGGCTCCGGCGACATCGGGCCGCTCCCGCCCGCGGGGGACCTGACGTGGATGAGCCTGGCGGGGGCGCAGGTCGGGCTGATCGCGTTCGCGGCGCTGGGCGTGCTGTTCATCACCGCCGAGTACAAGCGGGGCATGATCCGTACGACGTTCACCGCCGGGCCGCGCCGCGGGCGGGCGCTGGCGGCGAAGGGCACGGTGCTCGCGGCGGTCGCGTTCGCGGCGGGGCTGGCGGCGGCGGTGGTGTCGTTCCTGGTGGGGCAGCGGGCGTTGCGGGCGGGCGGGCACCGGCCGCCGCAGTTCCCGGAGGTGTCGCTGACCGACGGTCCCGCGCTGCGGGCGGTGGTGGGCACGGGGCTGCTGCTGGCGCTGGTGGCGCTGTTCGCGCTGGGGCTCGGGGCGCTGTTGCGGCACACGGCGGCGGCGGTGACGATCGTGGTGGTGCTGTTCGTACTGCCGCTGGTGCTGGGCGGGGGGCTGCCGCTGGGGGCGGTGGAGTGGCTGTTCCGGGTGACGCCGGTGGCGGGGTTCGGGGTGCAGAGCACGACGCCGCGGTACGAGCAGGTGGAGACGGTGTGCCTGCCGGAGGACGGGTGCATGCCGCAGGGGCCGTGGGCGGGGCTCGGGGTGCTGGCGGTGTGGGCGGCGGTGGCGCTGGCGCTGGCGGCGTGGCGGCTGCGGCGGCGCGATGCGTGAGGGGCGGCGCGGACGACAGGGGCGGCGGCATGTACCCGGGGCGCGGGTGGCGTTCGGGGGCGTACGGGACGCGGGGTACGCGGCGCGGGCGGAGTGGACCAAGCTGCGTACCGTCCCCAGCACCTGGTGGCTGCTCCTCGCCGTCGCCGCCGTCACCGCGGCGGTCGGCGCGGGCGCGGTCAGCGGGCTGTCCACGGCGCACTGCCCGCCGGCCGGCTGCCGCGAGGACGTCGTGAAAACCAGCCTGGTGGGCGTGTGGGCCGGGCAGGCGGCGGTCGCGGTGCTCGCGTCGCTGGCGTTCACGGCCGAGTACGGCACGGGCACGATCCGTACGACGCTGACCGCCGTACCCGGCCGGCTGCGGGTACTCGCCGCGAAGTCCGCGGTGGTCGGCGCCGCGGTGCTGGTCGCGGGCGGCGCGGGGGTGCTGGGCGCGCTGCTCGCGGGGCGGGCGCTGGTGCCGGCGGGCTTCACCGCGTACGACCTGGGGGCGGGGCCGGTGCTGCGGGCCGGCTTCGGGACGGCGCTGTACCTGGTGCTGGTCGCGCTGCTGGCGCTGGGCCTCGGCGCGGCGCTGCGCGACACGGCGGGTGCGGTCGCGGCGTGCCTGGGGGTGCTGTACGCGTCGCCGCTGGTCGCGGGGATGCTGTCGGATCCGGAGTGGGTCGAGCGGTTCCAGCGCTACGGGCCGGCGTCGGCGGGTCTCGCGGTGCAGTCGACGGTGGACACGGCGGAGTTGCCGATCGGACCGTGGGCGGGGCTCGGGGTACTGGCCGCGTGGTCGGCGGCGGCGCTGGCACTGGGCGCGGCGGTACTGCACCGCCGCGACGCGTGAGACGGGGCCAAGCCCGGACACCCGGAACCCGCGCGCCGCCAAGCCGGCCGCGTGCCCGGCCCGTACGACCCCGGCGGCCCCGCGGGTCCGAGCGCGGGGCCCGGCTGTACGAGCCTGGTGGCCGGTCCTACGCGCCCAGGGGCCCGGCCGTACGCGCCCAGGGGCCCGGCCGTACGCGCCCAGGGGTCCGGCTGTACGCGCCCGTTGGCCCGGCCGTACGAGCGAACCGGCCCGGCCGATCCGGCCGTCATCGGCCCGTACGAGCCCAGCCGTCACTCCCGTCCCGTCACCCCCGAACCCCCTCCAGGAACCCCGTCACCGCCTCCCCGAACTCCGCCGGCGCCTCCGACCACGGCAGGTGTCCCGCCCCGGCCAGCACCACCCGCTCCACCCGCGGCAACGCCGCCACCAGCGAGTCCACCGCCGTCCGCGGCCGGATGTCCGCCTCCCCGTCCACGACCAGCACCGGCACCTCCAACTCCGCACACCTTCCGCGCAGTCCGGCCGACACCAGCTCCTTCCCCTCCTCGGCGACCAGCGCCGCGTTCGCCTCGGCGTTCACCCCGAAGAAGGGCGTCGCCATCCGCTCGGCCTCCGCCACCGCCCGCGGACCCGCCGGCGGTACGAAGTCCGCCGACCACTGCAGTACGCAGGCCGCCCGCTCCTCCGCCGTACCCCGGCCGCCGTCCCGCGCCGCCCGCGCCCACAACTCCCGCAGCCGCGGCCCCTGCGAGCCGAGCGCGGCGTCGAGGTTCCCGAGGAACGCGGGGCGCCAGGTCTGCTGCGGGTCGATGCCGGTGCCCGACACGTAGACGAGCCCGCTCACCCGCTCCGGGTGCGCCAGCGCGTACCGCAGGGCGAGGCTCGCGCCCCACGAGTGCCCGAGGAGCACGGGCCGCGCCAGCCCGAAGTGCGCCCGTACGGCGTCGAGATCGGCGATCGCGCGCGCCATCGTGAACGGCCCGTCCCGGCCCTCGGACCGCCCGCACCCGCGCTGGTCCCACCGGTACGAGGCCGCTGCCCCGGCCAGGAGCTCCGCTACGTCCCCGAGGGTGTCCCACAGCCCCGGCCCGCCGTGGCAGAACACCACCGGCACCGCGCCGTCCCCCTGCCGCACGGCCCACAGCCGCGCTCCGTCCCCGGCGGCCACGACCCCGCCGCCCGTCCGTCCCGTGCTCTCACCGCCCATCTCCGCACGCTATCCCCGCCGTTGCCCCGGCCCGCTACCTCCCCCGCAGTGCCCGTCCCAGCAGCCGCACCCCCTCGGTCACGGCGTCGGGGTGGCTCGCCGCGTAGCCGAGGACCAGGCCGGGCGGGCCGGGCCGGAGGCGATGCCAGGACAGGGGCTGCACCTTGACGCCGCAACTGAGCGCCGCCGCCGCCAACTCCGTATCGGTCACCCCCGTCAACGCCGGAGCGGCTGTCCCCGTCCGTCCCGCGCCGACCGCCTCTGCTGCCGCCTCCCCGTCCGGCCCACGCCCGCGCCCCCCGTCCATCCCGCGTCCCCCGTCCGTCCCGCGCCCGCCGTCCGTCCCGCGCCCGCCGTCCGTCCCGCGCCCCCCGTCCGTCCCGCGCCCGCCGTCCGTCCCGCGCCCCCCGTCCGTCCCGCGCCCCCCGTCCGTCCCGCGTCCGCCACTCGTCCCGCGTCCCGCGTCCGTCCCGCCTTCCCCGTACGAACCGGACCCGCCCGCCCCGTCGAACGTCACCGTCAGATGCAGCCCCGCCGCCGCCCCGTGCACCACCGCGCCCGGCAGGTGCTCCGCGATCGCCGCGATCATCGCGTCCCGCCGCCGCCGGTGCCGCCCGCGGAGCAGCCGCAGGTGCCGCTCCAGCTCCCCCGACTCCATCAGCCGTGCCAGCACGAGCTGCGGCAGCACCGCGTTACCCAGGTCGGTGAAGCGCTTGGCGTTCACCAGCGCGTCCCGGTACCCGGGCGGCGGCACCACCCAGCCCACCCGCAGCGCCGGCGCCAGCAGCTTCGACACGCTGCCCATGTAGCAGACGCGCTCGGCGAGCATCGTCCGCAGCGCGGGCACCGGGGGCCGGTCGTAGCGGTGCTCGGCGTCGTAGTCGTCCTCGAGTACGAGCCCGCCGCCGTCCTCCGCCCAGCGCAGCAGCTCGCGGCGGCGCTCGCCGCTGAGCACCGCCCCGGTCGGGAACTGGTGCGCCGGGGTGAGGAGCACCGCACGCGCGCCGGTGGCGCGCAGCCCGTCGACACGTATGCCGTCGGCATCGACCGGCACCGGGAGGATGTCCAGCCCGCCGTTCTCCAGATGCTGGCGTGTGCCGAGCGAACCGGGGTCCTCCACCGCCACCGCCCCCACGCCGTCGGCCCGCAGCACCGGGTGCAGCAGGGTGAGCGCCTGGGCGGTGCCGGCGACGACGACGACGTCGTCGGGGTCGGCGCGGATGCCGCGGTTCCGGGCGAGCCAGCCGGCGACGGCCCGGCGCAGCGCGGGGGCGCCGTGCGGGTCGCCGTAGCCGAGGTCGGCGGCGGACAGCTCGGCGAGCACGGCCCGCTCTGCGCGCAGCCAGGCGGCGCGCGGGAACGCGGCGAGGTCCGGCAGCCCGGGGGTGAGGTCGATCGACGCCGGGGCGGCGCGGAGGACTTCGAACGCCTCGGGCCCGGGCGCGGCGGGGAAGAACACGGCCGGCTGTTCCGGCCCGGCCGCCCGGGGGCCGGGACCGGCGTCCACCGGGGCCGCGACCACCACCGTGCCCCCGCGCCGCCGCCCCTCGACGTGCCCGTCCTCCGTCAGCCGCCGGTACGCCTCCGTGACCACGCCGCGCGACACCCGCAGCTCCGCCGCCAGCACCCGCGTCGGCGGCAGCCGGCCGCCCACCGCCAGCCGGCCGTCCGCGATCGCCTCCCGCAGCCGCCACGCCAGCCAGTCCGCCATACCGCCCGCCGGTGCGTCCCCGACGTCGAGCTGCAGGAAATCCGACCCGGACGCTTTGGACCTCTCAGAGGCCGCTTTCTCCACCCCGTTCATGGAGCCATGGTGGCACGGCCCACTGACAACGCCCCGCCGAAGCGCGTTGCCCCAGCTCAGACCGGGTTCCTCAGCCGGCGCCGCCCGCCGTACGCACCCGTGGCCCCACTCCGCGCCTCACTCCCCGAACACGAATTCCGGCTCCCCCGCCGTCAGCAGCGCCGCCTTCGGTGCCATGCCCCACAGCCGCTCCAGTTCCCCCTGAACCGCACCCGTCAGCTCCGCCACATCCGCGGCAGCCGTCTCGTGCACGGCCTCCGCCACCACCAGCACCCGCCGCGTCGCCTCGCCGACCGCCGAATACCCGCTCTGCCGGTTCGTCCAGCGCCGCGCATGCGCCCGCCCCGCCGAGTCGGCGAAGGTCACTTCCCCCGCCGCCGGATGCTCGCTCCCGCCGCCGAACGTCGTGTACGTCTCGTCGCCGCGCGCCCGGCGCACCTCCAGCCACGGCTCCGCGATCCGGTCGGCGTCCAGCACCGCGACGGGAATCGCATACGCCACGGAGACCGCGTTGCACAGGTCCACCACCGGGTGGATCCGCGGCAGCGACCCCTCCCGCCGCAGCCGCCGCAGCAGCGACTCCGACGCGCACCGGTACTGCGTCGGCCGCAGCCCCAGCCGCGTGTACGTCCGCCGCCAGGCCCGCACCTCGGGGAACTCCCCCTCCGTGCCCGCCGCCAGCCGCTTCCGCGCGATGTCCGTGTACGCCCCGACCCGCGCCTCCAGCTCCGAGCCCCCGCCCGGCCCGGGAGCACCCCCGAACTCCCCGTAGAGCACCCCCGCCGCCAGCTCCGGAAACTCCGCCCGCAGCTCCTCCGCATGCCCGAACCGCATCGTCACGCCACCGCCAGCTTCGCGCCCAGCCCCAGGAACGACACCGCGAACACCCGCCGGATCCCCGTCATCACCCGCGGCCGCCCCAGCACGTGCCCGCGTACGGCCGCCGCGCACAGCCCGTACGCCACGAACACCGCGAACGTCAGTCCCATGAACACCGCGCTCAGCCGCAGCATCGCCGCCACCGACCCCTCCTGGCCCGCCGGCACGAACTGCGGCAGGAACGCCACGAAGAACATCGTCAGCTTCGGGTTGAGCACGTTGAGCAGCACGCCCGAGACGATCACCCGCCCCACCGGCTGCGGCCCGGCCGCCGCGGCGTCCTCGACGACCAGGGCCTCCTTGTCGCGCAGTGTCGACCACGCCATGTACAGCAGGTATGCGACCCCCAGGTACTTCACCACCTCGAACGCCACGGCGCTGGCGTGCAGCAGCGCCGCCAGCCCGGTGACGGTCGCGACGACGTGCGGGACGGTGCCGAGCGTGCAGGCGAACGCGGCGACCACGCTCGCCCGCCGGCCGTGGGACAGCCCGGCGGCGAGGGTGTAGACCACGCCGGTGCCCGGCGTGACGACCACGACGAGCGTGGTCAGCAGGAAGGCGATGCTCACGGAGGGCCTCCGGCGGTGGCGATTCGGCTACGGCGGAACGCCACCCAGCCTCGCCCACCGATGGCCTGCCGGGCAGAGCCAAAGAGGACCGAGATCACGAGTCCATAATGACGGCCCCTTCAGCGTCCACCCCCGCCGCCACCATGTCCGCGAACGCCCGCGCCAGCGGCGACAGCGCCGCCCACCGCCGCACCGCCCACCCCGCCCACAGCGGCGGCAGCTCCGGTACGGGCACCAGCCGCACCCCCGGATGCCGCCCGTCCCGCCACCCCGGCAGCTCCGGTACGACGGCGTAGCCGAGCCCCAGCTCCGCCAGCAGGATCGCCGTGTCCCAGTCCGCGACCGACGTGTCGAACGCCGGCAGCCGCACCCCCGACTCCGCGAACCACGCCTCCAGATGCGCCCGCGAACTCGAGTTCCCCGGCAGCCCGATGAGCCGCACCGCCGCCAGGTCCGCCGCCCCCACCGCCGACCGCTCCGCCAGCGGATCGCCCTCCCGTACGGCCAGCACCCACCGCAGCTCCGCCGCGCGCCGCAGTTCCACGCCCCGTACCGGCGCGGCGATCGTGATCCACGCCAGGTCGGCGCCGCCCGCGGCCAGCGCTGCGACGCAGCCGCGGCTGGAGTTCTCCGTCTGGAACTCCAGGCTGACCTGCGGATACCGCTCGCGGAACGCGACGACCGCCGCCGACATGAAGTGCCGTACGGTCGTCGCCCCCGTCGTCACCCGCACCGAGCCGCCGTCCCCGCGCGCCAGGTCGCGCAGCCGCCGCAGCGCGTGGTCCACGCCGCCGATGCCCTCGGCGGCGGCGCCGCGCAGCAGTTCCCCGGCGTGTGTGGGCACCACGCCGCGCGGATGCCGCTCGACGAGGCTGAGGCCGACCTCGCGCTCCAGCCGCTTGACGTGCTGGCTGACGGCCGACTGCGTACAGCCCAGCTCCCGCGCCACCGCGCTCAGGCTCCCCGCCCGGCACACGGCGACGAACACCCGCAGGTCGTCCAGAGTCATGCGCGTCAAGCTAACCCTTGGGGACCTGCAAGAACACCCGAGGATTGACTTGGAGGGACCGCCGCGCCCACGATGACCACGATCTTCGCTGTACGCACCACGCAGAACGGGACCGCCCCGCACCCCGCCGGGACGCCCCGCCGGAACCGACCCAAGGGAACGAGGACGCCGCCGTGGAACCGCTCGAAGCCGTCGCGCTCGCCGGCGCCGGACTCGTCGCCGGCGGCATGAACGCGGTCGTCGGCTCCGGCACCCTGATCACCTTCCCGACGCTCCTCGCCCTCGGCTATCCGCCGGTCCTCGCGAACGTCTCCAACACGGTCGGCCTCGTCCCCGGCGTCGTCGGCGCCGTCTACGGCTACCGCCGCGAGCTGCGCGGCCAGCGCCGCCGCATACTGCGCTTCGGCACCGCCTCCCTCGCCGGCGGCCTGGCCGGCGCGCTGCTGCTCCTGCAACTGCCCGCCGAGGCGTTCCAGGCCGTGGTCCCCGTGCTGATCCTGACGGCCTGCGCCCTGGTCCTCCTCCAGCCCGTCCTCAGCCGCCGCCTCGCGGAGCGCAGCGAGGACGACGACAAGGACGGCGGCACCCCGATGTGGTTCGGCGTCCTCGGCACGGGCATCTACGGCGGCTACTTCGGGGCCGCCCAGGGCGTCATCCTCATGGGCCTGTTCGGCACCTTCGTCCGCGACGACCTGCAGCGCCTCAACGCCGTCAAGAACGTCCTCGCCGCCCTGGTCAACGCGGTGGCGTCGATCGTCTTCATCATCGTCACCGACGTGGACTGGACGGCGGCCGGCATCATCGCCATCGGCTCCACGGCCGGCGGCTTCCTGGGCGCCCACCTGGGCCGCAAGCTCACCCCGACCCTGATGCGCACGATCATCGTCACCGTCGGGACCACCGCCGCGCTCATCATGATCATCCGCTGACGGCAGAGCTGCCCGCCGTTACTGTCTAGCCGAACAGCCGGTCCAGCACCGTCGCGATGCCGTCCTCGTCGTTCGACCCCGTCACCTCGTCCGCCACCGCGAGCAGCTCCGGGTGCGCCCCCGCCATCGCGACCCCGTGGCCGGCCCACCGGAACATCGGTATGTCGTTGGGCATGTCCCCGAAGGCGATCGTCTCCGCGCCCTTGACCCCCAGGCGGCGGGCCGCGAGCGACAGGCCCGTGGCCTTGCTCAGCCCGTGGGGCAGCACCTCGACGGTGTCGGCGCCGGCCAGGACGACCTCGACGAGGTCGCCGACCGTGTCGCGGGCGGCGGCCGTCAGCGCGTCGTCGTCCAGCTCCGGGTGCTGGATGTAGAGCTTGCCGATCGGCTGCGCCCACAGCTCGGCGCGCTCCGCCACCCGGCGGACCGGCAGGTCCTCCCGGGCCACCGCGCGGAAGCCGGGGCCGAAGAGCACCTCGCCCGCGAGCCCGTCCGCGCTTGCGGCCACCGCGACCTTGCCGACCTCGGCCTCCAGCTTCGCCACCGCGTCGGCGGCGAGGCGCCGGTCGAGGGTCACGGAGGTCAGCAGCCGGTGCGCGCCCGCGTCGTACACCTGCGCGCCCTGGCCGCAGACCGCCAGGCCCTCGTAGCCCAGCTCGTCCAGTATGTGCCGGGTCCAGGCCACGGCCCGGCCGGTGACGACGATGTGCGCCGCGCCCCGCGCGCACGCCGCGTCGATGGCCGCGCGCGTGCGCGGCGAGACCGTCTCGTCGCTGCGCAGCAGCGTGCCGTCGAGGTCGGTCGCGATGAGCCGGTACGGAAGCGCGCCGCTCATGCCGCCCGGCCCCCGCCCGACGCCCGTGCCGTACGCGCCCCGCCGCCCGACGCCTGAGTCCTACGCGCCCCGCCCCCGCCGCTCATTTCGCGACCGGCTCCAGCAGATCGCGCCCGCCCAGGTACGGCCGCAGCACCTCCGGCACCACCACCGAGCCGTCCGGCTGCTGGTGCGTCTCCAGGATGGCCACGATCGTCCGCGGCACCGCGCACAGCGTCCCGTTCAGCGTCGCCAGCGGGCGGGCCGCCTTCTTCTGGCCCTGCCCGTCGCGCATCCGCACCGACAGCCGCCGCGCCTGGAACTCGCCGCAGTCCGACGTCGACGTCAGCTCCCGGTACTTGCCCTGCGTCGGGATCCACGCCTCGCAGTCGTACTTCCGCGCGGCCGACGCGCCCAGGTCGCCCGAGGCCACGTCGATCACCCGGTACGCCAGGCCGAGCGCCGACAGCCACTGCTTCTCCCAGTCCAGCAGCCGCGCGTGCTCCGCCGCCGCGTCCTCCGGGGCCACGTACGAGAACATCTCGACCTTGTCGAACTGGTGCACCCGGATGATGCCGCGGGTGTCCTTGCCGTGCGAGCCCGCCTCGCGGCGGAAGCAGGGCGAGAACCCCGCGTACCGCAGGGGCAGCCGGTCGGCCTCGATGATCTCGTCCATGTGGTACGCCGCGAGCGTGACCTCCGAGGTGCCGACGAGGTAGAAGTCGTCGCGCTCCAGGTAGTACACGTCCTCGGCGGCCTGGCCGAGGAAGCCCGTGCCCTCCATGGCGCGCGGCTTGACCAGCGCGGGCGTGAGCATCGGGGTGAAGCCGGCGGCGGTGGCCTGCGCGATCGCCGCGTTGACCAGCGCCAGCTCCAGCAGGGCGCCGACGCCCGTCAGGTAGTAGAACCGCGAGCCGGAGACCTTCGCGGCGCGCTCGGTGTCGATGGCGCCGAGGATGCGGCCCAGCTCCAGGTGGTCGCGCGGCTCGAAGCCCTCGGCGGCGAAGTCGCGCGGGGTGCCGACGGTCTCCAGCAGCGTGAAGTCGTCCTCGCCGCCCACGGGCACGTCGGGATGCACCACGTTCGCCAGGCGCAGCAGCAGGGCCTGCGTCTCGGCGGCGGCCTCGTCCTGCGCGGCGTCGGCGGCCTTGACGGCGGCGGACAGCTCACCGGTGCGCCGCAGCAGCTCCTGCTTCTCCTCGCCCTGCGCGCGCGGGATCAGCTTGCCGAGCTGCTTCTGCTCGGCCCGCAGCTCGTCGAAGCGCGTACTGGACGACCTGCGCCGCTCGTCGGCGGAGAGCAGCGCGTCGACGAGGCCGACATCCTCTCCACGGGCGCGCTGCGACGCGCGCACTCGGTCGGGGTCCTCACGGAGCAGGCGAAGGTCAATCACGCCAGCCAGGTTACCGGGGTACGCGGACCGGCTCGACGCCGATTTCCACCCCTGTGGATTTCTCGGCGCTTTGCGATGAATAGCCGGTTTCGCGGAGCGCGCTTGCGGCCGTGCGGAGAAAAGGTGCGAGAGGGTGCAATCAGGACATAAAGCCAACGTACGTCCGCGGTGCGCACGGCAGTTGGGGAATCCTTTTCCACAGGTGGCCGGGGATCCTCAAAGTTATCCACAGGCGGGGGAGGCGGCCTGTGGAAGTCGGGGAAGATCGTTCCGCCGGGCCGGTGCTGGCGCAGGAATTCCCCGATACGCCCCCGGCTACACACCCTTTGGAGCGGAATTGCCTACCGCCTTAGAGTGGATCAAGGGAATTGCCGTGACGAGTAACCATCTGAGCAGTTGGACGCCGGAAATCAGTCACTAGACAGATTTGTCGACATTGCCCGTTCGGGCCGCAGAGTTATGCACAGCCGACGCCGACAGCCTGTGGATAACTTTGCGAACTGTGCACAGACCCCAGGTCAGGCCCGGCCGTCCAGACACCGCGTCAGCCAGTCGGAGGCATCCACGAAGGCCGTGTCCGACGTCCCCGCCCGCAGTGGCTGCACATCCGCCGGCGACAGCCCTGCGCGCGGGTACGAACCGAGGAACCGCACCCGCGGGCAGATCCGCTTCAGCCCCATCATCGCCTCGCCCACCCGGCGGTCGGTGATGTGCCCCTCGCAGTCCACCGAGAAGCAGTACCGCCCGATGCCCTCGCCCGTCGGCCGCGACTCGATGCGCAGCAGGTTGACGCCGCGCACCGCGTACTCCTGGAGCAGCTCCATCAGCGCGCCCGGGTGGTCGTCGCCGAGCCAGATCACGACCGACGTCTTGTCCGCGCCCGTCGGCGCCGCCGGCCGCGCCGGGCGGCCGACGAGGACGAACCGGGTCTCCGCGTTCTCCGCGTCGTGGATGTCCGAGACGAGCGGCTCCAGCCCGTACACCGACGCCGCGAACTCGCCGGCGAACGCCCCGTCCACCCGGCCCTCCTGCACCTGCCGCGCGCCGTCCGCGTTCGACGCCGACGACTCCCACACCGCGTCCGGCAGATGCCCCGCCAGCCAGCGCCGCACCTGTGGCTGCGCCACCGGGTGCCCGGTGACCGTCTTGATGTCCGCCAGCTTCGTCCCCGGCCGCACCAGCAGCGCGAACGCGATCGGCAGCAGCACCTCGCGGTAGATCATCAGCGGCTCGCCGAGCGCCAACTCGTCGAGCGTGGCGGTCACGCCGCCCTCCACGGAGTTCTCGATCGGCACCAGCGCCCCCGCGGCGCCCCCGCTGCGCACCGAGTCCAGCACCGCCGGCACCGAGACCATCGGCACCAGCTCGCGCGTCGCCGCCTCCGGGAGGGTCCGCAGCGCGGCCTCGGTGAAGGTGCCCTCGGGGCCGAGATAGGTGAAGCGGCTGGCGGACATGGGGGCGGCTCCTCGTGGGCGTCGGCGAGACGGCCACGATACCCACGGGGGCGGGGCGGGGGGTGCCGGTCCGGGGAACGGACGATCATGGCGCGGCCCCCGTACGGGAGCCGGGCGCCCGTCCCGTACGAACCGGACGGGACGGTGCCGCACGAACCGGGCGGGCCTTGCCCGTAAGAACCGGGCGGCCCCTGCCGTACGCCCCTTACCGGCCCCCCCCGTTCAGCCCTCCAGCAGCCGCTGCCCCACGTACTCGCCCTCCGCCGCCCCGCCCGGCACCGCGAACAGGCCGCTCGCCTCGTGCCGCAGGAAGCGCGAGAGACCGTCGCCCCGGTCCAGCTTGCGTTGCACCGGCACGAACCCCTTCAGCGGATCCGCCTGCCAGGCGACGAACAGCAGCCCGGCATCGGGCACCGGTCCGTCCTTGGTGTCCAGATAGCCGTCGTGGTACGAGAACGAGCGCCGCAGCATCGTCGCCCCGCCGTTCGACTCCGGCGCCGCCACCCGTACATGCGCGTCCCCCGCGATGGCAAGGGAGCCGTCCGCGAGTTGTTTGTTCATGTCCACCGGCGTCGTCTCCTCCCCGCCCGACAGCGGGGCACCGTCCGGCTTGCGGCGCCCGATCACGCGCTCCTGCCGCTCCAGCGACAGGTGGTCCCAGGTGTCGAGCAGCATCCGGATCCGGCGGAACACGGCGTACGAGCCGCCCGCCAGCCACTCCTGCCCGCCGCCCGCGGACGCGGGCACGAAGACGTGCTTGCCGAAGTCCGGGTCCTCGGGCTTCGGGTTGTTGGTGCCGTCGACCTGCCCCATCAGGTTGCGTGCCGTACGGGGCCTGTCGGTGGCCCCCGGGGTGCGGTTGAAGCCGCTCATCTGCCAGCGCAGCACCGCCGCGTCGCCCGCCCGGCGCTGGAGCGTGCGCAGCGCGTCGAACGCCACCAGGGCGTCGTCCGCGCCGATCTGCAGCCACACGTCGCCGTCGCTGCGCCGCGCGTCCAGCGCGTCGGCGGAGAACGGCGGCAGCGGGGCGAGCCCGTCGGGGCGCCGGGCGGCCAGTCCCGTGCGGTCGAAGAACGTGCGCCCGAAGCCGAACGTCACGGTCAGCGCCGCCGGCCCGGCGTCGAGCGCGCTGCCGGTGCCGGCCGCCGCCTCCTTGCCCTCGCTCAGCTCGCGGGCCGTCGCCGACCACCGCTTGAGCAGCGCCGCGGCCTCCTTCCGCCCTGCCCCCGGGGCCAGGTCGAAGGCGGCGAAGTGGCCCGCGGCCTGCAGCGGGGTGGTGATGCCCGCCTGGTGCGTGCCGTGGAACGGCACCCCCGTCGCGCCGATCGACGTCAGCGGCGCGGGGGGCGCGTCCCGCAGCGCCTCGGCGGCGGCCGCGCCGGAGGCGCCGCCGGCGAGGAGCCCCGCCGCCCCGGCGGCCCCCGCCGCGCCGACGAGGCGGCGGCGGGAGACCGGGTGCCGGGGGGCTTCGGCCGTCTCTGTCTCCGGTGCGGTACGGGCGGAACGTGTCGAACTCACGGGATCGTCAACTTCTTCTCTTCTGTCACCTGGTCGATGGGCGAGGTGCGCACGGTCATCCGGAGGGTCCACTCCCCGGGCATCGGGAGCTGCACGCCGGTGGCGGCCCAGTGCCCGTTCTCGACGGGGGTGGGCGTGACGTCGAGCGGGCCGACGTTCTTCTCCTCCAGGGTGAAGGAGAGCCGTACCTCGGGGACGTTGAGGAGCTGGTTGTTGGCGTCCGTGAGGTAGATGTGCAGTTGGTTGTCGCCGGTACGGCCCGGGTCCACGGTGATCTCCGCGGTCCCGGTGCCGCCCTGCCCGCCCGTGTCGTACGGGATCTTCACCTTGACCGGCCCGGCCGGCTGCCGCTGCGCCGACTCGGCCGCCGCCTGCTCGGTCTCGGCCCTGCCGGGCTGGGTGCCCGTCAGGAGCGTCACGACGGAGAGCAGTACGACGGCGAGAACGGTCTCGACCAGGACCGACTGGCGCAGGCCCCGGCGCACGGGGTCGGAGTCGCGCTCCTTGCGCGCGCGGGTCGCGTCGACGGCGGCCCGCTGGCGGGCGAGCTGCGCGGCACGGTCGGGGTCGTCGCCTGCGCGCGGCTCGGCGTCGCTGCCGGCCTGGTCCTCCGCGTCCGGCCCGTCGCCGGAGGCGTCGTCATCCGGTACGGAGCCGGAGCCGGAACCCGCGCCGGAGCCCTGCGCCGGCATCGTGACGCCGTCCGAAGGGCCGCCGGAGGCGGTCGCCGCCGTGCCGGACCTGCCGGTACCGCCCGCGTCCGCGGTGGCGCCGGCGTGCACGAGCTGCGCCTCCGCCGGCTCGCCCGCCTCCTCCGCGCGCGCCGCGAGCCCGGAACCGGCCAGCCGGTGCGTCCAGCGCCGCGATGTCCAGCCCGCGGTGATCAGCACCGCGACCAGCCCCAGCTTCACCAGCAGCAACTGCCCGTACGACGTGTCCGTCAGCGCGCCCCAGCTCCCCAGCCCGCGCCACGCCTGGTACAGCCCGGTCGCGGCGAGCACGGACACCGACGTCAGCGCCAGCCGCGAGAAGCGGCGTATGACGTACGACGGGACCCGCGGCCCGAGGCGCAGGCTCAGCGCCAGCGAGGCGAGGCCGCCGAGCCAGACGGCGACGGCCAGCAGGTGCAGCATCGTCATCGGCACGGCCAGCCACGGCTGGATGCCGGTCGAGGCATGCTCGGCCATGCCCCACGTCGCGGCGAGGCCGGCGGCGACCACGCCGCCGCCGAGCCCGAGGCCGATGGCCAGGTCGCGGCTGCGCGCGGCGTCGTCCCCGTCGGCGGCGGACTGCGCGGCAGATGCGGCGGCGGGCCCGGCCGGCTCGGTGGCCGACTCTGCGGCGTCCGGCCCCGTACCCGTACCGGCACCCTCACCATCATCCGCGCCCGCGCCCGCCTTCGCTTTCGCCTCCGCGCGCGCGCCCTTCGCGCCGGGCGCGGTCTCCCGCCCGTACACCCCGAACAGCACCGCCAGCACCACCGCCGCCGCGCCCAGCAGCAGCAGCCGCGACAGCAGCGCCGTGCCCGGCCGCGTCTCCAGCACGTCGCGCAGCGAGTCCAGCCCGAAGTCCGCGCCCGTGTACGGCCCGCGCAGCAGCAGCAGCGCCACGGTGGCCGCGAACAGCAGCGCCCAGCCGCCGGTCGCCACCCGGCGCACGACCCGGTTGCGCCCGCCGCACACGCCCGCGAACACGGCGCCGCCGACGAGCAGCACGAAGCCCGCGTACGCCACGTAGCGCCCGGTGTCGTACAGCGCCTTGGCGCTGCCGTTGTCCTCGCCCGCCTCTGACACCGCCACCGTCGTCTTCGACGGCTTGCCCACGGAGAACGTGAAGGCGCCGGAGATCGGGTGGCTGTCGGCGGACACGGTCTTCCAGACGACGGTGAACGTGCCGTCCGGCAGCCCGGGGCGCAGCGCGGTCGTCGCCGTCTTGGCGTTGCCGTCGACGTGGGCGGCGCCGCCCTTGGTGACGTCGTTGCCGTCGGGGTCGAGGACGCGGATGGCGTCGTCGGCCAACTGGACGCCCTCGGAGAAGTCGAGCGTGACGGCCTGCGGCGCCTCCTGGACGACCGAGCCCTCGGCGGGGTCGGTGCCGGTGAGCGCGGCGTGCGCGGCGGCCGGGGTGGCGCCGGGCACGAGGACGCACAGCACGGCGGCGACGGCGGCGCACAACGCCCCGAGCGCACGCCTGCGATGCGCGCCCCTGCGATGCATCGACCGCCGGCGGATCGATGCGCGAAGGGCTCGGTGGAGCTGTCCGGTTGGGGTCATGACACGCCTCTCACTCCGCGGGGCGGTACGTCGTCGGCTGCACCGGCACCTCGACCTCGATCGGCTCGGACTCGGCGAAGTGCAGCACGAAGGACACCTTCTCGCCAACCTCCGGTTTGCGGTCCAGCTTCTCCAGCATCAGATGGTCGCCGCCGCGGGCGAGGGTCAGCTCGCCGCCCGCGGGCACGTCGAAGCCGTCGACGGCGCGCATCCGCTCGCCCTCGGTGGTGTGCATGGTGACGTCGTCGGCGAGGTCGGTGCTGACGGCGGTGAGCCGGTCGTCGGCCGCGCCGTCGTTGCGTACGGTCAGATAGCCGGCGGCGAGGTCCTTCATCACCGGCTGCGGTACGAAGCCGGCCTCGGCGCGCAGCCGGGGCCCGGAGCCGGGGCCGGAGCCCGGTCCGGAGCCGGTGCCGGAGCCGTCGCCGGACTCCCCCTTCGTCCCCGTACCGGAGTCGTCACCGGAACACGCGCCCAGGCCGAGGGCGAGGGACAGGGCGGCAGCAGTGACTACGGATACCTGTCGCCTGTGCCTCACGGGTTCTGCCCCTTCACCAGCTTCGGCATGTCCTTCGCGTACTGATCTGCCGTCACCCCGGCCAGATACAGCACGTGCGCCTTGTCGTCCTTCGGCGAGTACGCCAGCACCTCCGCGCCGTGGCTGACGGTGATGCTGCCGTCCTTCTCCTTCACCGGCTTCTCCAGGTGCACGCCCACGCTCCGCGCGGCGTCCCTGACCGCGGCGAAGTCGCCGGTCAGGCCGATGAAGTCCTTGTCCTGCGCGTCGAGCCACTCGCCCATCCGGCGCGGGGTGTCGCGCTCGGGGTCGGTGCTGACCATGACGACCTGCAACTCGTCCTGCTCGGCGCGGGGCAGCTTCTGCTTGGCGATGGCGATGTCGCTCATCGTCGTGGGGCAGACGTCGGGGCAGTTGGTGTAGCCGAAGAAGAGGAGGGTGGGCTTGCCGGCCGTCTCGGCGACGAGGTCGTACTCCTCGCCCTCCGTGTCGGTCAGGACGAGGTCCGGTTTCTCCTTGGGGGTGTCGAGGACGACACCGGGTTTGCTGCTGCCGCCGGAGATCTCCACGGCGGGTTTGGCACTGTCGTCACCGGAGTCGGAGCCGCAGGCGGTGAGGGTGAGGGCCGCGGCGGCGGCGAGGGCCGCGGCGGCGCAGGCGGTGGTCGTACGGGTTGTGCGCATGCTGTGTTTCCTTGAGGCTCGCGGGTGGCCCGCCCGGTGCTGCCGGCCGGGCCACCCCTTGCGTATACGTGCCGGGTGCGGTGCCGCGCCTACTGCGCCGCGGACGAGCCGCCCGCGCCGCTGCTGCCCGCGCCGCTGCCGCCCGCGCCGCGGCGCCGCGACTGCACGCCGAACGCGACGCCGGCGGCGCCGAGCGCGATGCCGACGATGCCCAGCGTGCGGGCCATGGTGTCGGAGGAGCCGTCGTCGTCGGCGGCGCTGTCGTCGGTGTCCTCGCCCTCGGCGGCGGCGGGTTCCGCGTCGTCGCCGTTCCCGGCGTCGTCGTCGGAGTCACCCGCACCGCCGTGGCCGCCGTCCTCCGCGGGCGTCAGGGCCAGCACGGGCGCCGGGCTCTCCGGCTCCTCCGCACCCTCCTCGGGGACCTCGATCCAGCGGACGACCTCGTCGTTGTCGTACGTCTGGACCGCCTTGAACACCAACTGGTCGGCGTCCTCGGGCAGCGCGCCCATGGAGACCGGGAACCGCTGGAACGTCCCCGGCTCGACCTTCCCGCCGGACCAGGTGACCTTGCTGACCGCCTCGGTGATCTTCTCGCCGTGCGACTCGATCGGGGTGTCGAGCTTGGCCTGCTCCACCTTCACGTCCCAGCCGGGCACGGGCTCGGGCATGACGGACGTCAGCGGGTGGTCGGTCGGCAGGGTGACCTCCAGCTTGATCGTGGAGGCGTCGTCGCGCTCGTTGGGCACCTTGAAGTTGACGGTGGCGTACCCGCCCTGCTCCGCCTCGCCGGGGTCGATGCTGACGTGCGCGGCGGCCGGCCCGGCGAGGAACAGGACGGCACCGGCGGCGACGGCCGTGCTGACGGACATTCGCCGCATACGGGATGACTTCATGACTGACACACTCCGGTGGGTGTGGATGGATTGGGGGTTGGCGCGCGTGCGGCAGCGGCGCGACCACCCGCTCACCCGAAGCCTTGCACCCGCGTTCGCCCGTGTCGTATGGGGCGTGCGGCGCGTGGGCCGTAAGCCGGAAGGGGTGCCGTCGCGTCAGGCCGCGAGGGCGAAGGCCGGGGGCCCGCGGCGTACGACGGTGTGCTGCAGGTCGCGTACGGTACGGGCGCTCCGCTCGTCGTACGCGGTCGCCGCCCCGGGGCGCACGGCCGGCCGGCCCGCGCCGCCGAACCCGGCGTCGAGGGCCTGCCGGTAGCGCACGGCTGCGCGCAGCGGGGCGAGGCCGGCGCCGGTGGCGAGGTGCAGCAGGGTCGTGAGCGCCGCGTCGCCGCGGCGCAGCAGCCATCCGGCGGTGAGGGCGGCGAGGAGGTGGCCGAGGACCATCGGCAGGGAGTAGGTGGACAGGTCGAACGCGGCGCCGAGGCCGTCGCCGATCCCGCCTCCGTGCGCAGCGTGCGCGGCGCCCGTACCGCTGCCGGCGCCGGCGTCCGGGTCGAGCCCGGCGTTGGTGACGATCTCCCGGGCGCGGCCCTCGGTGAGGTCCATCGCGGCGTCGTTGCACAGCAGCCGCCGGGCGAGGTCGACGGCGGCACTGCCGCCCTCGCCGCCGGAGCCGCCCGCGTGCGCACCGCCGTGGCCCCCGGCCGCGAGGGCGCCGACGGCGCAGTGCTGCCCGAGCCCGAAGACCCCGTGCAGCCCGATCTGCCCCACCGCCAGCAGCGCCGCGATCCCGGGCAGCGACCGCTCCCGCCCGGCCAGCGGCACGGCCACCGCGAACAGCAGCGCCGCGGCGACGCCGAGCGTCCACAGCGGCACCGTCTCGTTCGAGGCCAGCACGTGCCCGCCCGCGGACAGCACGACGCAGACCGCGGTGAACACCGCGGCCCGCAGAAGGCGCAGCTCCGCGGTGGCGGGAGCGTGAGGGGCAGCCATGGCGGGCGCCATCATCTCACCGCACAGCCGTACGGACCCCGCCGGGGCGCCGATCGGCCGGATCCGGGCCAGGTCATTTCCCACCCCAAAAGGCGGAAGAAACCCCTCCGCCGAATGAGGGTTCTCACGCAACTCGCGTGCTTACGGTGCCGACACAAGGGTTATACGTACCGTATGTCGGGGTGGCGGCCAGGAGGCTGAACGCATGAGCATGTGGTGGTCCCTGCGACTGCGCCGGGAGGCGGCCAGCGTCCCGCTCGCCCGCCGCCTGCTGGTCGGCGCGATGGAGACGGCCGGGGTGGACCCGGACGTCGCCTTCGACCTCTCCCTCGCCCTCACCGAAGCGTGCGCCAACGCCGTCGAACACGGCGGTGCGGCCCCCGGCGAGGACTACCGCGTCACCGCCTGCTTCGACGGCGACCGCTGCCACATCGAGGTCATCGACTCCGGCCCCGGCTTCGCCACCCCCGTCCCGCCCCCCGACTCCCCCGCCGCGCCCCCGCCCCTGACCGACACGGGCGCGGAGGGCGGCCGCGGCCTGTTCCTGATCGCGGAGCTGAGCGACCACGTCGACATCCGCGACCGCCCGGGCCGCGGCGCGGTGGTGAGCTTCGACAAGATCCTCAAATGGCGCGAGGACGCCCCTCTCCAGGCGGCGTAACCACTCTGGCTACTGGGCCCGCGTCGTTGTCAGGCATCGAAGGCAGGCCGGGGGGCTAGATCAGGGAGTTGCTCCCGCGGTGGAGGATGCTGCGCGCCGGTCTCACGCTGTCGGACTTTGCGCATGTGCGGTGCAGCCGAAGGGCCCTGAGCCGATCTGACCCGCATCGGCCGTTCTTCGAGTGGCTTGGTCTGTGAGAAGGGTGCGGTGTCAGTGCTTGCCGTCAGTGCTGGTCGGCGCATGGCACGCCGTGCGCCGGTCCTGGATCAGTCGCAACGCCCCCTGGGTGGTACCGGTGCTCGCCGCACCGTTGCCCCTGCTGCTCCCCTGGACCGGGCGGTTCCTCCACGCCGGCTATCTCTCCGACGTCCTCGGCATTCCTGCCGAATGCGTGCACATACCCTTCTACCGGAACTTTTTCATCGCCCTGGAGCCGCCGGCCATCACCGCGTTCGTGGCGGTGTTCCTGCTGGGCATCGCGGGCTGGGCCCGCTACAACCACTGGTGGTTCGGCACGCGGTCGATGGTCGCCCTCTTCGTACCGCTGATCTTTCTCGTGTACGTGCTGACGATCATGCAGGCGAGCCTGGAGAGCGCAGGTGGCGCTGCGGAACAGGCGGCGGCGGATGCACAGCAGGGCAAGCGCCCCGGTCGCTACCGGGGTCTTCAGGGCGAGTTGATGTGCGTGAAACCGCTCCGTAAGGAGATACCGGTGTACAACGGGCCGGTCCCCGTCGACAGGCCGGTGCTGACATTCGGCAACGCCGGCGACGACCTATGGCTGTGGGACCCCTCCGGGTCCCGGGGCAGGGACCTGAGCCGCCACGCGCTCCGCGTGCCGGCGGCGGACGTGACGCTGACACCCTCACTCGGGGGATCCTGTCCGCCTGATTGATCGCCGGGCTATTCGAAGGTCACCCTGCCGTGGTCGTCCGTGCGGACGGGGAGGTCGTTCCAGGTGAAGTCGAAGTCGCCGCTGCGGCATGACCAGAGGATGTCCTGGCAGAAGTAGCCCGTGTCCTCGCCCGGTGGTGCGGTGAAGACGTCCGGGAGGCGGTCGCAGCGCGGGTCGCGGGGGGCCAGGGGGCCGTCGGCGTCGCTGCGGGCCACGTGGCGGGCGTACGCGGCGTAGACGGCCTTGGCGGTGTGGACGCCGGTGACGGGGGTGGTGTCGTAGCGGGGGCGGGATCCGGGGGTGGTGCCAGGCGGGGTGTCGGTGCGCTTTACCTTCCAGGGCACCTCCACGTCCGCGTAGAAGACGGTGCAGCGGGTGGTGGCTCCGGCGCGGACGGGGAGGGTGCCGGTGCAGTGGCCCGGGCGGACGGGGCGGAGGTCGTCGGCCATGAGGAGGGTCTCGCGCTGCAGGCGGACGAGGAGCCGGTCGGTGGCGTTCGCGCCGCGGCCCGCCGCCGGTACGGCGCGCGCGGCGGCGGCGGTGGTCAGGGCGGGGGTCCCGCCGCCGGGGCGGATCTCGACGGGGCGCTGCCGGCCGCTGACGTCGGAGGGCTCGGGGCGGTCGTCGCAGCGGTGCGACGTCTCCGTACAGCCTGCTAACAGGGTCACCACGGCTGTCACGGCTGCCACGGTGGGGGCCAGGGCGCGGCTCATTACTCCGTTCTACCTCCGGACACCTCTCTGAACGAACAGTGCGCCCCTTTCACCCCGGCGTACGCCCCGGCGGCTACCCGCGCGCGCCCCCTCGGATCGGCGTGGTTCCAGGCGTGTCCGGGGGTGGGTCCGCAGGGGGCGTACCCTCGGCGGCTGCTCCGGCCGTGCGACGGTTTTGCCCTGAATGTACGATTCTGGCGTTGCTGTTCCCTCCTGGAAGGAACTCCGATGCCCCGTACTCGGAAAGCGACCCTCGGCGCCCTCGGCGCCACGCTTTGTGCGACCGCTCTGGTCGGTACCGCAGGAACCGCCCACGCACAGGACGACAACGGCGTCGCCAAGAAGAGCGCCACGGACATAGCCAACCGGGCCGTGTCCGCGTTCAACGACGCCCGGTCCCTGCACGTCACCACGGAGAGGACGGGGTCCGGCCTCAGCCGCACGGACGTGACCAGCCTCGACGTCAGCGCCGACCGCGACAACAACTGCGTCGGCACCGTCGGCTTCGCCGCCGACGGCGGCAGCCTGGAGGTCATCCGGCACGCCGACAAGATGTGGGTCAAGGCCAACGCCGAGTGGCTGCGGAACAACCTCCCCTCCGACCAGTCGAAGGACGTGCAGAAGCTGGAGGGCAAGTTCCTCCAGGGCACCGCCCAGGACAAGGGCCTTTCCGACCTCGCCAGGCTCTGCAGCATCAACGAGTTCCGCGACACCCTCAAGGACGCCACCTCCTTGGGCAACCTGAAGAAGGGCAGCGAGACGACCGCCGACGGCAAGCCCGTCATCGACGTCACGAGCAAGCACAACGGGGTGGACATGACCCTGTCGGTCTCCACCCAGGGCAAGCCGTTCCCGGTGCGGGCGACGTCGAAGGGCGACGGTGATTCGCAGACGACGAACTTCACCTTCGACCAGCCCGTCCCGGACAAGACTCCGCCGGCCGGCGAGACGGTCCCCTGGGGCGGCTGACGCCCCGGCAGAGCCGGTCCTGCTGCCCGTCCGCGTTCGCGTCGCCGCGATGTCAGTCCCCGATGTGAGACTGGTGCGCATGAGCGAAGAGCGCGGGCGGGCACGGGATTTCGGCATCCCGTTGACCGGCGAGCCGGGGGAGTGGAACGCGATCACGGACGTGCCGGGCGTCCAGGTCGGGTACGTGACGCTGACCGGGGGCGACGACGTACGGACCGGGGTCACGGCGCTGCTGCCGCGCGGGCGCGACGGCGTCGGCACGCCGTGCGCGGCGGGGTGGCACTCGCTCAACGGCAACGGCGAGATGACCGGCACGGCGTGGCTGGAGGAGAGCGGCTCGCTGGCGGTGCCGGTGCTCCTCACCAACACGTACGCGGTCGGGCCGGTGCACCGCGGCGTCGTCGAGTGGGTGCGTACGCATCGCAGGGACATGGCGCCGGAGTGGCTGCTGCCGGTGGTCACCGAGACGTGGGACGGGTACCTGCACGACATCCACGGGGCGCACGTCACCCCGGCGCACGCGGGTGCGGCGATCGACGCGGCGGCGGGCGGGCCGGTCGCGGAGGGCGGCGTCGGGGGCGGCACGGGGATGCGGTGCTACGGGTACAAGGGCGGCTCGGGGACGGCGTCGCGCGTGGTGCGGTACGGGGCCGAGCGGTACACGGTCGGGGTCTTCGTGCAGGCCAACTTCGGGGCGCGGCGGGAGCTGGTGGTGGCGGGGGCGCCGCTGGGGCGGGAGCTGGCGGAGGCGGCGCGCGGGGGCGGCGGCGGCAGTGGGGGCAGTGGGGGTGTGGCCGGTACGGGCGCGGGCGGAGGGCCGGGTGCCGGTACGGGGCGGGGGGACGGTTCGTACGAGAGCCGGGAGGGGGCAGGGGGTCCGGTGAATCCCGTGGACTCCGCGAGCCCCGTGAGCCCTGTGGACTCCGCCAACCCCGTGCAGTCCCCGAGCCCCGTGGATCCCGAGCGGCCCGTGCCGCCCGGGGCCGGGTCCGTCATCGTCGTCGTCGCGACCGACGCGCCGCTGCTGCCCGGGCAGTGCAAGGCCCTCGCCCGGCGGGTGCCGCTGGGTCTGGCCCGTACGGGCACCACCGGCAGCCACTTCTCCGGCGATCTCTTCCTCGCCTTCTCCACCGCCAACCCGGGCGCCCTCACCAGCACGTTCCCACCGCGCCCCGCACCAGAAGGGGACGCCGGTGAGGACGCTCCGTACGAGACGCTGCGCTTCATACCCTGGGGCCGCGTCGACCCCTTCCACACGGCCGTCGTCGAAGCCGTCGAGGAAGCCGTGCTCAACGTGCTGACCGCCGCCGAGCCCATGTCCGGGCGCGACGGGCACCACGTGCCCGCGTTCCCGCTCGCGGCCCTCGCCGGGATGCGGGAGGCGCGTACGGGCTGAACCGGATGCCGCACCCGGCCCACCGCGGGCCGCGGGCGGCGTGTCGGTCCGTGCGCCGCCGCCCGGGGTGCCCACGATGGGTGCGCCGAGGCGAGAGGAGCCGCACCGTGGCCCTGCACCAGACCGACCGCGGCGTCGCCGGACCGTACGACGACGTCTACGCGATGCCCATCAGCGAGCACGCGCTGCCCAAGTACTTCATGCCCGAGGAGGTCTCCGACCCGCGCGCCGTCAAAGCGCTCATCCGCGACGAGCTGGCCCTCGACGGCAACGCGGCGCAGAACCTGGCGACGTTCTGCACCACCTGGGCCGAAGACGAGGTGCACAGCCTCATGGACGAGTGCATCGGCAAGAACATGGTCGACAAGGACGAGTACCCGCAGACCGCGGACATCGAGAACCGCTGCGTGCACATCCTCGCCGACCTGTGGCACTCCCCGCACGGCGAGACCACCATGGGCTGCTCGACGACCGGCTCCAGCGAGGCCGCGATGCTCGGCGGCCTGGCGCTCAAGTGGCGCTGGCGCCGGCGCCGCAAGGCCGAGGGCAAGCCCGCCGACCGGCCGAACCTGGTGTGCGGTCCCGTGCAGGTGTGCTGGGAGAAGTTCGCCCGGTACTTCGACGTCGAGCTGCGCCAGGTGCCGCTGGAGCCGGACGCCACCGGGCTGCGCCCGCACCAACTGCGCGAGTACGTCGACGAGAACACCATCGGCGTCGTCGCCATCCTCGGCGTCACGTACACGTGCGACTACGAGCCGGTCAAGGAGATCGCCGCCGAACTCGACGCGATCCAGGCCGACACGGGCCTGGACGTGCCCGTGCACGTGGACGCCGCCAGCGGCGGCTTCGTCGCCCCGTTCCTCCGCCCCGAGCTGGAGTGGGACTTCCGGGTGGAGCGGGTGGCGTCCATCAACTCCTCCGGCCACAAGTACGGCATGGCGCCCCTCGGCGTCGGCTGGGCGATCTGGCGCTCCGCCGACCTGCTGCCCGAGGACCTGATCTTCCGCGTCAGCTACCTCGGCGGCGACATGCCGACGTTCGCGCTGAACTTCTCCCGGCCCGGCGGCGAGGTCGTCGCGCAGTACTACAACCTGCTGCGGCTGGGCCGCGCGGGCTACCGCCGCATCTACCGCACGGCGGCCGGCAGCGCCGAGTGGCTGGGCGAGCAGATCGCCGGCATGGGCCCGTTCACGCTGCTGTACGACGGGCGCGGCGCGCTGCCGGCGGTGTCGTGGACGCTGACGGACCCGGCGGGCGCGGGCTTCACGCTGTACGACGTGACGGAGCAACTGCGGCTGCGCGGCTGGCAGGTGCCGGCGTACCCGCTGCCGCCGAAGCGGCAGCAGACGGTCATCCAGCGGGTGCTGATCAGGCACGGGATCAGTCACGACAAGATCGAGCTGCTGGCGGCGGACGTACGGGAGGCGCTGGACCGGCTGAAGGACGGGGCCGGGACACCGGCGCCGCACCAGCCGGGCTTCCACCACTGAGCCGCGGGGCGGGGGTGGGCCGCGCCGGGGCCCGAGGGCCGGGGCGGGCGGACGTCAGGCGGGTCCCCCGGCGCACCCCGTGCGTCAGGCGAAGAGGTCCCGGCGGACGCCCGCCGCGTCGAAGAGGTGGTCGCGGGAGGCTTCGAGTTCGCGGCGCAGGTCGTCGAGGCGGGTGCCGAGCAGGCGGCCGCGCCACTTGCGGATCCGGCCGGCGACGATCACGGTCTCGACGTTGGTGCGGTCCATGAGGGAGACGACGGCGCCCAGCACGTTGTTGAGCGGGGCGACGTTGAGGGCGGTGGCGTCCAGCAGGACGATGTCGGCTTCCTTGCCGGGCGTCAGCGTGCCGGTCCTGCGGTCAAGACCCAGGTGCCGGGCGCCGTTGACGGTCGCGTACCGCAGGACGTCCCGGACGGTCAGCAGCGGCGGGGTGCCCGGGGCCGGGACGGGATAGGCGTCGGGCGGGGTGAAGTCGCCCTGTTCGAGGACCATCTGGTTGACGAGCATCCGCTGCATGGTCATCGCGGAGCGCATCAGCGTGAAGGGGTCGGCGGCCATGGTCGTCTCGACGTCGGAGCTGAGCGAGGGCTCCATGCCGAGCTTCTGCATCGTGAGGATGGGCGGTACGCCGTGCCGCATGGACATCTCGATCGGGAACGCGACCGAGATGCCCACGCCGGCGTCGCGGGCGCGCCGCCAGGCGAACTCGGACATGCCGGTCATGTGGATGAACATGACGTCGGGGCCGAAGCCCAGGTCGCCGTCCGCGCCGCCGGTGCCGCGGGCGAGGTCGTCGATGATCGGCCGGTAGCCGGCGCTGGAGACGGCGTGCGCGGCGATGGGCAGGTCCAGTTCGCGGGCGATGCGCCAGGCGCGGGTGTAGACGGGCCCGGGCTGGTGGATCTCCCCGCCCATGACCATGGTGAGCAGTTGGTCGCCGGAGGAGAACCACTCGTCCTTGATGCGGTACGCGTCCTCCGGGTAGCGGGCCCCGGCGCGGCCGTCGCCCTCGAAGAAGCCGAATGCGGCGCGGCGCCCGGTGTCGGCGAGCGCCTGGAGGGCGGCGTCGCTGTGTTCGGGGGAGTGGTGGATCTGGGAGACGTCGAGCACGGTGGTGACGCCGGCGTCCAGTTGGGAGAGCCCGGCGGCCAGCGAGTTGACGTAGACGTCCTGCGGCCGGTACGCGGGCGCGAAGCGCTCCAGTACGTACTCGACGTACGAGGGGTCGGCGCTGGGTGAGCCCGATCCGTCGTCGATCAGCAGCCCGTTGGGGAGGAACGCGCGCAGGGCGGTCTCGAACTGGTGGTGGTGGGTGTCGACGAAGCCGGGCATGACGATGCGCCCGCGGGCGTCGATCACCTCGGCGCCGCCGGCCTCGATGCGGGGCCGGACGGCGGTGATCTTCTTTCCCTCGACGAGGACGTCGGCGGCCTCGAAGTCGCCGACGTTCCGGTCCATGGACATGACCGCGCCGCCGCGGATGACGTACCGGCGCCCCCGGGGCGGTGCCTGGTCGCGGGTTGGCGTGGCGGCGGCGGTCTGGGCGGGGAGGCCGGCCGCGGTCAGGGCGGCGCCCGCGGTGGCGGCGGCGGTCGAAGCCTTGAGGAACGTACGGCGCGCGTGACGACTGGCCACGTGGATTCCCTTCGCTGGCGATCGACCCATCGAGTTGATGTGTCATCTCGAAGCCTAGCCCGGTGAGTTGATTCGTCAACTCGGCGTAGGATGCCCCCATGGCACCGCAGCCGCTGACCGCACGCGAACTCCGCGCCTGGAGGACGTCCTTCCGGATGCTGGAGCTGCTCAGGACCCGGCTCGAACAGCAACTCCAGGCCAGCAGCGGTCTGTCCAACGCCGACTACACCGTGCTCGCGCTGCTCTCCGAGGCGCCGGCGCGGCGGCTGCGCGCGTACGAACTCGGCCGGGCGGCCGGCTGGGAGAAGAGCCGGCTGCACCACCAGCTCACCCGGATGGGGTCGCGCGGGCTGGTCGCCCGGGAGCGGTGCGGCTCGCGCGGCATGTACGCGGTGATCACGGAGAAGGGCCTCAGCGCCCTGCGGGAGGCGGCGCCGGGGCACGCGCGGGAGGTCCGGCGGCTGTTCGTGGACCGGCTCACGGCGGAGGAACTCGACCGCTTCGCGGAACTCGCGGGCGCGATCCTCGACAACCTGGAGGAGGACGAGCCGCCGGCGACGTGAGGGGCCGGGGCGCGGGGGCTTTGGGCCAGGGGCCGGGACGGGCGGCCGGAGCGAGCGGGACGGGGCACCCCTGGCGCGGTGTCCGGGGCCGGACCGTGGCGGGGCGCGGCGGAGTGTTGGGTCTGGGCGGCCCCGTAGCAGCGGATCGTTGTCGGTGGGGCGGCCTACCCTGGGGCGGGAGTGCGGGGAAGGTCGGGTGCGGTCAGTTCGGGTCCCGGCCGGTCAAGTCAGCTCGGCCCGCCCCTCAGACCAGGCGGCGGGCGTCCGACTTGTGGATACGGGCGAACACCAGCGTCAGCACCGCCCCGCCCACCGTCCACGCCGCGATCACCAGCAGCGGCCCCGTCATCGCCCGCCCGTCGAAGTACGCGATCGACCGCGCCGTCCACGTCCCCGCCCCCGGGATCAGCGCGGGGCCGATCTCCCGCCAGAACGGCGGCAGCAGCGGATACGGGTACGCCCCGCCGGCGCTCGGGTTGCCCGCGATGACGATCACCAGCACCGTCATCCCGATCCCGAGGATCCCCAGCATCGCCTGGAACGCGAACGTCGTCGCCCCCGCCGCACACACCACCAGCGCCCCCAGCGCCGCAAGACCCAGCACGCTGCCCGGCAGCGCCCCCAGCACCGGCCCGATCACCACCGCGCCCAGCACCCCCAGCGCGATCGCGTACAGCACCAGCACCCCCAGCCGGATCACCGCCCGCCGTGTGTCCGCCGGGCGCGCCCCGTAGCTGACGGCGAGGATCGCCGCGCACAGGTACCCGCCGACGCACCACCCCACCACCAGGTAGAACGACGACAGCCCCCGCGTGTCCTCCGGGTCCGCCGGCGCCACGTCCACCGTCCGTACGTCCCGGCCCTGCGCCCGCTCCGCCGCCGTCACGACCTTCCGTACCGCGTCCGACAGCGACTGCCCGCCGCCGCTCGCGACCAGCAGCAGGTCCGTCGACCCCCGCGGGCCGACGACCAGCGCGCCGTCCAGCCTGCGGTCCCTGATCCGGTCCACCGCCGCGTCCCGTGACGCCGTCGCCCGCGCCGACAGCGGCGAGCCCGGCAGCCCGTTCAGCCCGTCGACCAGCTTCCCCCGCACCTGCGCCGGGGCGACCACCCCGACCGGTACGTCCTTCGGCTTCGGCGAGTGGAAGGCACCCGCGTACGAGGTGATGAACAGCACCCCCAGCGCCAGCACCCCCAGCAACAGCACCGCCGACCGCGGCGTCACCGCGTCCTTCACCTGATGCCGGAAACCCTCCCCGCCCCCCGGACCAGCGCCCCCGGGCACCCCGCCGTCAGCCGCCCCGCTGCCACCCAGGCCGTCCCCGTTGTCCAGACGCATGCCCCCAGCCTCCGCGACACCCCCCGCCCCCGCACCGCGGATACACCCGAACGAGCCGCGCCCCCCCCTCACGGCATCACCGCAAGCACCAGATACGCCGCGAACAGCGCCAGATGCACCCCGCCCTGCTGCAGCGTCGCCCGCCCGTGCGTCACCGTCAGCGTCCCCACCAGCACCGTCATCGTCAGCAGCACCAACTGACTACTCCCCAGCCCCAGGTGCAGCGGCCCCGCCAGCCAGATCGACGCGATCGCCACCGTCGGGATCGTCAGCCCGATGCTCGCGATCGCCGACCCGTACGCCAGGTTCAGGCTCGTCTGCACCCGGTCCCGGCCCGCCTCCCGCACCGCCGCGATCGACTCCGGCAGCAGCACCAGCAGCGCGATCGCCGCACCCACCGCGGAGCGCGGCAGTCCCGCCGCGTCCAGCCCGTCCTCGATCGCGGGCGACACCCCCTTCGCCAGCCCCACCACACACACCAGCGCCAGCAGCAGCAGCCCCAGACCCAGCCACGCCGTACGCTTCGACGGCCGGTGCGCCGGGTCGTCCAGGTCGTCGATCACCTCGCCGCCCGGCGTCACCGGCAGGAACTTCTCCCGGTGCCGCACCGTCTGCGTCGCCACGAAGATCCCGTACAGCGCGATCGACGCCAGCGCCGCGAACGCCAACTGCGGCGTCGCGAACACCGGCCCCGGCTCGCTCGTCGTGAACGTCGGCAGCACCAGACTCAGCCCCGCCAGCGTCGTCACCGTCGCCAACTGCGTCCCCGTACCCTCCGCGCTGAAGAACGCCTCCCCGCGGCGCAGCGCGACCAGCAGCAGACTGATGCCGACGATGCCGTTGCACGTGATCATCACCGCGGCGAACACCGTGTCCCGGGCCAGCGCGCTCGACTTCTCGCCCCCGTCGACCATCATCGTGACGATCAGCGCCACCTCGATGACCGTCACCGCCACCGCCAGCACCAGCGCCCCGTACGGCTGCCCGGTCCGCTCCGCGACCACCTCCGCGTGATGCACGGCTGCCAGCACCGCGGCGATGAGGAAGAAGGAGACGACGCCCGTCAGGACGCCCGAGAGCGAACGCTGCCACGTGAAGACCAGCACCACCGCGGCCGCCGGCGGCACGACGACCGACCAGTGGATGCGCCGGGAAGCCGTGCGGACGGTCATGTTCCGACACTGGCACGCGGCTCGCGCCCCTGCTCATCATGCGCGGCCGGACGGCGTTCCCGTACGCCCCCGGCGTTCCCGTACGCCCCCGGCGTTCCCGTACGCTCCGGGCGCTCCCGCGCGTACGCCCCGGGGCCCCTACGCCCCCGCCGCCGCCAGCCGGTGCTCCTGCGGGCTCACCCCGTGCACCCGCTTGAACGCCGTACTCAGCGCAAACGGACTCCCATACCCCACCCGCCGCGCCACCGCACCCACCGTCGCCTCCGGCTCCCGCAGCAGATCCGCCGCCAACGCCAGCCGCCACCCCGTCAGATACGTCATCGGCGGCTCCCCCACCAACTCCGCGAACCGCCGCGCCAGCGCCGCCCGCGATACCCCCGCCCGCACCGCCAGCTCCGCCACCGTCCACGGATGCGCCGGATTGTTGTGCAGCAGCTTCAGCGCCCGCCCCACCACCGGATCCCCCTGCGCCCGGTACCAGCCGGGCGCCCGCGCCTCCGGCCGCGCGAACCACGCCCGCAGCGCCGCCACCACCAGCAGATCCAGCAGCCGGTCCAGCACCACCCGCTGCGCAGGACCGTTCCGCCCGATCTCCTCCTCCAGCACCGGCAGCACCGGGCAGTCGCACATCTCCTTCGTCACCACCACCAGCCGCGGCAGCGCATCCAGCAGCCGCGCACCGATCTCGCCGGTGTTCTCGTACGACCCGATGAGCATCCGCGCCGAACCGCCGCCACTGTGCGTCCACGTCCGCACATCCGCATCCAGCTCGTCCGCCAGACTCCGCCCGTCCGGCGTCTCACAGCGCCCGCCCGCGTGGATCAGCGCCTGCGGCTCCGTCGCCGGGTCGTCCGAGAAGACATACGGATCCGGGCCGCGCATGATCGCGATCTCGCCCTCCCCCACCCGCACCGGCTCCGCATCGTCATACGTCACCCACGCCGTACCGCTCGCCAGCGCCACGATCGACAACGGCGCCCGGTCCACCACCCGCACCGACCACGGCGGCTCCAGCAGCGCACGGATCATCAACGCGCCGTGCGCCCGCGGACTGTCCAGAAGACCGGCAATCGAATCCATACCCGCCAGCGTAGACGCTCACGTATGCCGACGAGCCTTTGAACCATGGAGCGTCCAGCCGCACGCCGCTTCACTGGCCATATGACAACCAACGAGCAGCACACCCACCTCGTCATCGGCGGCACCGGCAAGACCGGCCGCCACGTCACCGAGACCCTCACCGCCCGTGGCCACGCCGTACGCGCCGTCTCCCGCCGCAGCGACACCCCCTTCGACTGGCACGCCCCCGACACCTGGACCCCCGCCCTCCGCGGCGTCCGTACCGCCTACCTCACCTACGCCCCCGACCTCGCCGACCCCGCCGCCGCCCCCGCCATCCGCGCCTTCACCGAGACAGCCGTACGCGCCGGCGTCCAGCGCCTCGTCCTCCTCTCCGGCCGCGGCGAACCCGAATGCCACCCCAGCGAGGACGCCGTCAAGGAATCCGGCGCCCAGTGGACCATCGTCCGCTGCGCCTGGTTCATGCAGAACTTCGACGAGGACTTCCTCCTGGAACCCGTACTCTCCGGCGAACTCATCCTCCCCGCCGCCGACGTCCCCGAGCCTTTCCTCGACACCCGCGACATCGCCGACGTCGTGGTCGCGGCCCTCACCGAAGACGGGCACAGTGGGATCACGTACGAACTGAGCGGGCCCCGGCTGCTCACGTTCGGCGAAGCCGTCGCCGAGATCAGCAAGGCCACGGACCGGGACGTACGCTACGTGCCCGTCACCCCCGGACAATTCCGCGAGGTCGCCGCGGCACACCTGGCACCCGAGCTCGTCGAGATCTTCGTCGAACTCTTCACCCGCATACTCGACGGCCGCAACGCCCACCTCACCGACGGCGTCCAGAAGGCCCTCGGACGCGCCCCCCGCGACTTCACCGACTTCGTGCGCGAAGCGGCCGGGAGAGGAGCCTGGAATGTCTGACTTCCGCACCGCCGCGCTGTTCGCGGCCGTCCTCACCACGGGACTGAGCGCCGGCCTCTTCTACGTCTGGTCGTACTCGGTGATGCCGGGCCTCGCCCGCGCCTCCGACCGCACCTTCGCCGAGAGCTTCCAGCAGATGAACCGGGCCATGATGAACGGCTGGTTCGCCCTCACCTTCGGCGGCGCCTTCGTGCTCCTCCTGCTGGCCGGCGGACTGCTCCTCGGCGCCGACGGCGACCAGCGGTCCAAGCCGCTGCCGTGGCTCATCGCCGCGCTCGTCCTCTACGTCGCCATGCTGGCCATCACCTTCGCCATCAACGTGCCGATGAACAACGAACTCGACGCCGCCGGCGCCGTCGACCAGATCAAGGACCTGGCCGGGCTGCGCGAGCGGGTGGAGGACAGGTGGGTGCGCTGGAACAACGTCCGCTCCGTCGTCATGGTGCTCTCCTTCGGCAGCGTGAGCTGGGCGCTGCTGCAGTACGGACGCGCCACCGGCAAGGGATAGCCGGGTGGCGGGACGAGGCCGGCACCGGGGGCACGGGGCTCCGGGGCCGGCCTTCGTCATGCGCGGGATGCGGCGTGGCGGGGTGGCGTGCGGCGGAGTGCGGTACGGAAGGGGACGTACCCGCGTACGGAAGGGGACGCACCCCCGTACACGGGAAAGCCCCCGGCGGGGCCGCCTCCGTGTGAACTGGGGAGTATCACGGGGCGGCACCCGCCGGGGGCCGGGGGGATGGATCAGGGGTGGAACGGTGCGTACGGATCAGTCCGTGGCTCAGTCGTCGGAGCCGTCGTCACCGTCGTCGTCGCTCTGGTCGTCGCTGGCGTCGTCCTTGCCGTCGTCACCGTCGTCGTCCGACTGACCGTTGTCGTCCCCGCGGTCCGCGACGATGTCACCGCTGGCGGCGTCGACGTTCACCTCGTACCACTTGCCGTCCTCGCCGAGGACCTCGATCTCCCACTTGCTGGCCTCGCTCTTGCCGTCGTCGTCCGCGGCGTCGAACTCGGCGGAACCCACCGTCCCCGCGTGCTCCTGCAGCGCCGCCGCGATCGCGTCGTCCACGCTCACCTTCGCCGCGGCGAGCGCCTCCGCCTCGGCCCGGTCGTCGTCCTTGCCGTCGTCCTTGCCATCGTCGTCCCGGTCGTCCTTGCCGTCGTCGCTGCCGTCGTCCTTGCCGTTGTCGTCGCCCACCTGCACGTCCGCCGGCACCGAGGCGGCGTCCGCCCCGCTGTCGCCGCCGTTCGAGGCCGCGACCGCGGTCACCGTGCCGCCGGTGATCAGAGCGGCCGACGCGACGGCGGCGATGACGATGTTGCGCTTCATGAGGATTCCTCCTGCTGTCGACGGCCCGTGCCGCTGTCTGCTGACAGGGACCAAGCTGCCTGAGCGACCCTGAAGGCATCCTGAAGGCACCTGAACGGTTCTTCAGGTTCGGTTTGCGACCCTTAGGGGCATGCGACTGCTGATCGTCGAGGACGAGCGACGCCTCGCCACCTCCCTCGCCCGCGGGCTCGCCGCCGAGGGCTTCGCCGTGGACGTCGTCCACGACGGCGTCGAGGGCCTCCACCGGGCCACCGAGACCGACTACGACCTCATCGTCCTCGACATCATGCTCCCCGGCCTGAACGGCTACCGCGTCTGCGCCGCCCTCCGCGCCGCAGGCGACGAGACCCCGATCCTCATGCTCACCGCCAAAGACGGCGAATACGACGAAGCCGAGGGCCTCGACACCGGCGCCGACGACTACCTCACCAAGCCCTTCAGCTACGTCGTCCTCCTCGCCCGCGTACGCGCCCTCCTGCGCCGCCGCGGCCGCACCGCCGCCCCCGTCCTGCGCGTCGGCGCCCTCGCCGTCGACCCCGCCGCGCGCCGGGTCCACGTCGGGGACACCGAGGTGACGCTGACGACCAAGGAGTTCGCGGTCCTCGAAGTGCTCGCCCAGCGCGCCGGGGAGGTCGTCGCCAAGTCCGAGATCCTCGACCACGCCTGGGACTTCGCGTACGACGGCGACCCCAACATCGTCGAGGTCTACGTCAGCGCCCTGCGCCGCAAACTCGGCGCCCGCACCATCCAGACCGTACGCGGCGCCGGCTACCGCCTCGCCGACCCCGACGCAACCGGCGGCAGCGCCCGTGCGTAGCCCCTTCTCCTCCGTACGCGCCAAGGCCGCGGTCGGCGCGACGGCCGTCGTCGCCCTGGCGCTCGTCGCCGCCGGGGTCGCCGTCCTGCTCGTACTCCGCTCCAACCTGCACGACCAGGCCGAACTGCGCGCCGAGGTCAACGCGCGCCGCATCGCGACGGAACTGAGCAACGGCATCCCGCTCGCCGACCTCGACCTCCCCGACGACAACCCCACGGTCGTACGCGACGACAGGGACCAGCTCGTGCTCGCCGGCGAGGAGCTCAGCAGCATCACCGGCGCCGGCGACGGCCCCACAGAACCGCCGTCCGCAAGCCGCACGGAGAGCCCGCCACCGCCGAGCCCTTCGCCGACACCGACACCGACACCGACACCGACGCCCACGCCCACGCCGAGGCCGACGGGGGACTCGGACGACTCCGACGACTCGGGGGACGACAACGGCGGGGACCGCGACGACGACGCGGAGGACGACGCCGATGACGCCGAGGACGCGGCGGACGACGCCGCGGACGACTCGGCCGACGACTCATCCGACTCAACCGACGACTCCGGGAACTCCGGGGACTCCGGCGACGACGACCCGGCGCCGCGCCGCGGCGAGGTCGAGGACGAACCGGAGAAGGGCACCGGCACGGCCGTACTCGACGGCGAAAGCGCCGACTACCGCTTCGCCGGCCTCAAGGTCACCTCCCCCGACGGCAAGACCTACACCGTCTGGGCCGGCGTCCCCCTCGACACCGAGCAGAACGCCGTCGGCACCGTCGGCCGCGCCATGCTCGCCGGGCTGGTGCCGCTGCTCGCCGTCGTGGCCGGGGTGACCTGGCTGGTCACGCGGCGTGCGCTGCGCCCAGTCGAGGGCATCCGCGGCGAGATGGCCGCGATCACCGCCTCCACGGACCTCTCCCGCCGGGTGCCGGAGCCCGCCACCCACGACGAGGTCGCCCGGCTGGCCCGTACCACCAACGAGACCCTGACCGCGCTGCAGGAGTCCGTCGAACGCCAGCGCCGCTTCGTCGCCGACGCCTCCCACGAGCTGCGCAGCCCCATCGCCTCGCTCCGCACCCAACTGGAGGTCGCCGCCGCCCACCCCGAACTCCTCGACCTGGACGGCGCGGTGGCGGACACCGTACGGCTCCAGCACCTCGCCGCCGACCTGCTGCTGCTGGCCCGGCTGGACGCCGGGGAGGAGCCTTTGGGCAAGCCGGTCGCGCTGGGCGCGCTGGTGCGGGAGACTGTGGAACGCCGCACCGCCGAGGGCCAGGAAAGCGCTGGTCCGGGGCGCGGGGTGGCGGTCGTGACCGGGGAACTGGCGGACCCGACGGTGGCCGGCTCACGCAGCCAACTGGAGCGCGTCCTCGGCAACCTGCTGAACAACGCGGTACGCCACGCCGCCGGCCGGGTCGACGTGAGCGTGCGCCGCGAGGCGGCGTGGGCGGTGCTGGAGGTCGCGGACGACGGCGCGGGCGTGCCGCCGGCGGACCGGGAGCGGATCTTCGAGCGGTTCGTCCGCCTCGACGACGCCCGCAGTCGCGACGAGGGCGGCGCGGGCCTGGGCCTGGCGATCGTCCGGGACGTGGTCGTACGCCACGGGGGGACGATCGGCGTCGGCGAGGCGGCGGGCGGCGGGGCGCTGTTCACCGTACGGCTGCCGCTCAGCGGATCGACGGCGGACGGCGACTGACGACCGATGACTGACGACCGATGACTGACGACTCAGGGGTAACGGCCCACGGGTAACGACTAACGGCTGACAGATTTCAAAGTCTGTCAGCCGTTAGTCGTCAGGTGTCACACGTCAACCAGCCGCACCGGGCGCCGAATTCGTGCAAACCTTCCGCGCCCCGGCTGCGTCTTCTCCAGTGCACCGGCCGGTGTCCGCCCGTACGCGCCGGCCGGTGCTCCGCTCCGCCCCGCGGGTCAGGCCCGCAGGCGCGCCATCCACGCCTCGACCTCGTCCGCCTGCCGCGGCAGCCCGTCCGACAGGTTCCGGCAGCCGTCCTCCGTCACCAGGATGTCGTCCTCGATCCGCACGCCGATGCCCCGGTACTCCTCCGGCACCGTCAGGTCGTCCGCCTGGAAGTACAGCCCCGGCTCCACCGTCAGGCACATCCCCGCCCGCAGCGTGCCGCCCACGTACTCCTCCGTGCGGGCCGCGGCGCAGTCGTGGACGTCGATGCCGAGCATGTGCCCCGTGCCGTGCAGCGTCCAGCGCCGCTGGAGCCCCAGCTCCAGCACCTTGTCCACGTCCTCGACCTGGAGCAGCCCCCACTCGATGAGCTTCGCCGCCAGCACCCGCTGCGACGCGTCGTGGAAGTCGCGGTACGCCGCGCCCGGCCGGACGGCGGCGATGCCCGCCTCCTGCGCCTCGTACACGGCCTCGTAGATCCGCCGCTGCAGCGGCGTGTACGTGCCGTCGATGGGGAGGGTGCGGGTGACGTCGGCGGTGTAGAGGTTGCGGGTCTCCACCCCGGCGTCGAGCAGGAGCAGCTCGTCGGAGCGGACGGCGCCGTCGTTGCGTACCCAGTGCAGCGTCGTGGCGTTCGGGCCGGAGGCGCAGATGGAGCTGTAGCCGACGTCGTTGCCCTCGACGCGCGCGCGGAGGAAGAACGTGCCCTCGATGTACCGCTCGCTGGTGGCCTCGGCCCGGTCGAGGATCTTCACGACGTCCTCGAAGCCGCGCGCGGTCGACTCGCAGGCGTACTCCAGCTCCGCGATCTCGAACTCGTCCTTGACGAGCCGCATCTCGGAGAGGAAGACGCGGAACTCCTCGTCCCGCTCGCCGGTGACCTTGTCGTCGAGCGCCTTGTCGACGGCGGCGTCGTAGCCGCGCAGCAGCCGTACGGGGCCGGTGGCCTCCGCCAGGTGCTCGGTCAGCTTGCGGACGTCCTTGACGGGGAGGCCGAGCAGCTTCGCGTTCTCGGTGAGGCTGTTGCGCCGGCCGACCCACAGTTCGCCCTGGCCGGAGAGCCAGAACTCGCCGTTGGTGCGGTCGGAGCGCGGCAGCAGGTACGCGGTCGCCTCGTGTCCCGGAGTGCCGTCGCGGGTGGTGACGGGTTCCAGGACGAGCACGCCGTCCTCGGTCTGGTCGCCGGTGAGGTAGGCGTAGTCGGAGGAGGGCCGGAAGGGGTATTCGGTGTCGTTGGCCCGGACCTTGAGGTTGCCGGCGGGGATGACGAGGCGTTCGCCGGGGAAGCGCGCGGAGAGCGCGGCGCGGCGTTCCGCGGCGTACGGGGCCTGGGGGAGGGGCTGGAGGCCGTGGCGTTCGGTGTCGGCCCAGCCGGACTTCATGTTCTCGGCGAGTTCGTCGGAGAGGGCCCCGTAGAGGCCGTTCTTGCGCTGCTTGACGGGCTTCTCCTCGGTGTCCTCCGCCTCGGTGCCTTCCGCGCCCTCGGCGCCTCCCGCGGTCGCTCCGGGCGCGGTCTCCGCGGTCTCCGCGGGTACCGCGGTCTCCGCGGTCTCGGGCGTCCGGGTCTGCGGCTGCTCCTGGGTCACGGCTTCCTCCTCTGCGATGCGTCGGCCGCTCCCAGCGTACGGCCGGGGGCGCGCCGCGAAGACCCCGCGAGCAGTGACGTCTCGAACGACGCGGCCCGCCGGCCGGCCGATGGGCGGTCAGCCGGTGAGCTGTACGGCGAGCAGGACGACGTCCTCCGGGTGGTCGGCCCCGTCGTGGGGGCCGGGGGGCAGCAGCCGGGCGAGGACGTGGTCGGTGAGCGCTTCGGGGTCGTCGCGTACGGGCGCGGGGGCGGTGGCGGCGGCGTGGTGGAGGCGGGTCATGGCCTGGTCGGTGGGCCGGCCGGTGCGGTGGAGGAGGCCGTCGGTGTAGAGAAGGACGGTTTCTCCTGGCGCCGGGTCGATGGTGACGCTGGGCGCTTCCCAGCAGGTGAGCATGCCCAGCGGCGCGGACAGGGTGGTCTCGGCGTACTCGGTGCGCCAGGGGCCCGTGACGAGCGGCGGGCAGTGTCCGGCGCCGGCGACGACGATGCTGCGGCGGCCGGGCGGCGCGTAGGCGAAGAGGGCGGTGGCGCGGCGGCCGGGTTCGGTGAGCCGCATGAGGAGTTCGAGGTCGGAGAGGACGGCGACGGGGTCTTCGCCTTCCATGACGGCGTACGCGCGCAGCCCGGCCCGCAACTGGCCCATGGCGGCGACGGCGGCGGGTCCGCCGCCGCCCGCGGAGCCGACGGCGAGGCCGAGGGCGCCGTCGGGGAGGGGGAGGACGTCGTAGAAGTCGCCGCCGCCGAGGGGTCCGGTGCGGTGCCGGACGGCGACGCGGGCGCCGGGGACGCGGGGGAGCCGGGCGGGGAGCAGGGCGGCGCGGACGCCGTCGGCGGCGGTGCGGGCGCGGGCGAGGTCGAGGAGCCGGGCGAGGTGGTCGCCGGCGCGGCGGGCGTAGAGGCCGGCGATGCGGCGCTGCCGGTCGGTGGGGCGGGCGGGCCCGTCGTAGAGCCACTCGACGGCGCCGAGGAGGGCGGCGGGCGCGGCGGGCACGGGGGGCACGGGGGCGGGGTGGGCGCCGGTGCGGTAGGGGGGCGGGCCGGCTGGTCCGGGTCCCGGTGTCTCCGGGTGTACGGGTCCCGGGGTGCCCCCGGGCTGTCCCGGCAGCGGCTGCCCGGCGTGCGGGTGGGGGTGCGGGTGCGGCAGGCCCGGCGCCGGGTGCCCGGGGGCGGGTGGCCGGGGGGCCGCGGGCCCGTGGTCGGGGTGCACGGCGTCGTCGGGTTGCGCGGGTCCGGGCGCCGCGGGTTCCTGCGGCCCGTAGCCGGCGTGCCCCGCCCCCGGATGCCCCGCCCCGCCGTGCCCCGCCCCCGGATGCCCCGCCCCGCCGTGCCCCGCCCCCGGGGGTGTCCGCTGTCCGGTTCCCGTCTGGCCCGGTTGTGCCATACCGCCCTGGTCCGGCTGTCCCGGCCCCGGGTGTCCCCGTCCCGCCGCCGCGCCGCCCGCAGGACCTCCGTCTCCCCCGGTCCCCGCCGTGCCCGGTGCCCCCGCGGCCGTCACGGCTCCCGCCGCCGCCCCCGCCCCGGTGCCCGTGGCCGCGAGCGGTACCGCGTAGCCCGCCCCGTAGCCGAGGCGCATGGCGACGTCGCGGTGGCGGGGGTGGAGGTCGGGTTCGGCGGCGAGGTCGGGGCGGCAGACGTCGGCGGGGCGGGTGGCGGCGGGGGCGTCGAGGATGCGCCCGTACGACGTGGACGCGCGTGGCACGGTCTCCATGGTGCCCAGTTCCGCGGCGCCGATGCCGTAGCCGACGCGGGCGTCGGGTCCGCGGCCGTCGGCGGGTTGCAGGACGGCGAACCCCCGGCGCGCGCCGAGGAGTTCCGCGCCGGCGCGCAGGATCTCGTGGAGCGCCTGTTCCAACTCCGTGGTGCGGGCGAGGCGTCCGGTCAGTTCGTGGAGTGCGGTGAGGTCGCCGGCCCAGGCGGAGAGGCGGTCGTACGAGGCCGCGGGGGACTCGGCGGGGTGTGCGATCGCGGGTCGCAGCAGTCGCTGTAGCTCAATTCCGGCCACATTCGGGAAGGGTGGGGTGCTCACCGTCGGCGGCTTTCGCGCAGGGGTTCCGCACCCGCGGCCGGCGTTCCGGCGCGGCCCGTCCGTACGGGCCTGACCGGCACAGGCATCGCGCTCAACAGCATTGCAGACCCCCATCTCATGCTGTACCACTCGCAATAGATCCACATTTACACGGACTGGTGATGCGATGTCCAGTGTTGTCGGCCCGGGCATGGTGGTGTCCGCGGGGCATCTGAGTTTGGCTGAAAACCGATGGGTGCTCTGTTCAACTGCGGTCGACTGGATTTCGACACGGAGGTCCCCACACAAGCCGGCAACGGCAGGAACCCGCCCGGGCGGCAGTGCGTCCTACTGAACAGAGTCCGGGCCCCGCCGACGCGTGGCGCGCCATCGCACGACCGACGCACGCACCGACGCACCGAAGCAGCGCACCGATGCAGCACAGACACCGCACCGAGACCGCAGTGACTGTATGACCCTCGCAAGGTGAATCGGCCAGCAGACCCTGGTGCCACGGAAGGATGAGCGCTTATGCGCGAATATCCCGGAAAGCGGCGCAGGCGTAACGGGCAGCGGGCGCTGCCGGACGCGGCGCTGACGTTCGCTTCGCAGTGGCAGTGGCCCGTCGTACCCGGAGCGGGCCTGGAACCGCAGCGGCGCAGCCGCCGGGACCGGACGCAGGACAGGACACAGGAGACGACCGCGCAGCCGCGTGACCGCGGCTGCGCGTGCCCCTATGCGGAGTGCGCCGCACCCGGCGCGCATCCCTACGATCCCGGTGTGCTCGCCGCGACGACGGATCCGCGCATGGTGCGCTGGTGGTGGGAGCGGGAGCCGGACGCGCCGGTGCTGCTCGCCACCGGCGGCCGCGCGCCGAGCGCGGTGAGCCTGCCCGCGGTGACCGCGGCGCGGGCGCTGGCGCGGCTGGACCGGCTCGGTGTGCGTACGGGCCCGGTGGTGGCCACGCCGGAGCGCTGGGCGCTGCTGGTGGCCGGCTACGGCTACGAGGAGCTGGGCGAGTTGCTCGGCGAGCACGGCTGGGTGCCGGCGTCGCTGGCCTTCCACGGCGAGGGCGGCTATCTGGCGCTGCCGCCGTCGCAGACGGGCGCGGGCCGGGTCCGCTGGGAGCGGGCGCCGCGGCCGGGGCCGGACGGCGGTGCGCCGTGGCTGCCGCCGGTGGCGTCGGTGGTCGACGTGCTGGTGGCGGCGGTGGCTGCGGCTCCGGGCGGCGGCAGCAGGTTCGTCGGCTGAACGGGCGCGCGTCCGCGGGGCCCGGCGGGGCGTAGGAGCAGTGGAGCGGTGCGTACGGGCAGGCATGCCGCAAGGCGGTCCGTACGCACCGTCTGCTTGCCTGCCCCGCGCCGCCGAAATGGCGGTCTTCCCCTGCCTTCAGGGCTTCGCGGCGCGGTGGGAAAAGGCCGTGCGCCGTCCCGTGTCCTGGCATGTAAAGACCCGGCCGCTGGCGACGGGGGATGCACCAGCGACCGGGCTACAAGCGACGGTAACAACTCTTTGGCGTTTCGCAAATTCGAACGTCGTAATTCCCGTCAAATGATGGACACGTCATACCGCACGGTATGCAGGTGATCAGCTCAGCGTCACCTGGCGGTTGGCGAGTCCGCCGCGGGCCTTGCGCTCCGTGCCCGTCAGGGGCTCGGTGACGGCCAGCGCCTCCGCCAGCCGCTCCCCGAACTCCGCGGCGGGCTTCTCGCAGTCCTCCGCGGTCATCGACGACGGCAGGTCCCACACCGGCACCACGAGCCCGTGCGCGCGGAACGAGCCGACGAGGCGGGTGTCCTCCGCGAGCTGGGAGTGGCCGGCGGCGTGCAGCCGGGCGAGGGCGTCGAGGAGCTTCTCCTCGGGGTGGGGCATGACCCACCGCAGGTGGTTCTTCTCCGGCGCCTCGCACCAGTACGCGGCCTCGACGCCGTCGAGGCGGGCGGTGGGGATGGCGGCGGCGTTGGCGCGCTCCAGGGAGGCGGCGACCTCGCCGGACGCCGACGCGGCGTCGTCCAGCCAGAACTCGAACCCGTCGTGCACCACGGGCCGCAGGGCCGCGGAGGTGTCGAGGAGGTCCTGGAGCCGCGGGCCTTCGCCGGTGCCGGTGGGGGCGGCGGGTTCGACGGGGTTGCCGGGGGTGGCGGTCAGCGCGCGGGTGAGGACGTCGGCGAGGTCGCGGCTGATGTCGCCGGAGGCGGTGTCGTTCTGCAGCCCGAGGAGCACCGTGCCGTCGTCGCGGCGCAGCGCGGGCCAGGCCATGGGCAGCACGGTGGCGAGGGTGAGCGACGGCACGTCGCCGGGGAGGCCGGCGGCGAGGGTGAGTTCCGCGGTGCCGGCGGGGACGAGTTCGCGCAGCGCCACCCAGTCGCACTCGCCGGGCAGTCCCTCGAAGGGCCGGCGGACCAGCTCGGTGACGGCCTGCGCGGCGGCGCGGCCGTGGCATGCCTTGTACCGCCGGCCGGAGCCGCACGGGCAGGGCTCGCGGGCGCCGACGACGGGGATGTCGCCGTCGGGCACGGCGGCGGGCTGGGATGCCTTCGTACGGGGGCGGCGCTTCTTCGCCATGGCTGGAATGCTCCGTTCGGGGCGCGGACGGTGTCACGTACCGCCGGAGCCTAGTCCCAGCGCGGGGCCGCCGGGCGCACCGCCCGGGGACGGCCCGGGGGGTGGCGCAGGGCCGGTGCGGCACCGGCGCGGGATCCGGGGCGGGATCCGGCGCGGGATCCGGGGCGGGATCCGGGGCGGGATCCGGGGCGGGATCCGGGCGCGATCGGCGCGGGATCGGGGCGCGTTCAGGCGGGATCCGGGTGCGTCCGGTCCAGGACCGGCGCGGGTCCTGCTCGGGTCCGGCGCAGGGTCTGCGCCGGTTCAGCGGCCGGGCAGGGAGGCCCAGACCGTGACCTCGCCGAGGGGTCCCGCGTCGTAGCGCACGCCCCAGTCGCAGGCGAGGGAGGAGATGATGGCCAGCCCGCGGCCGCCCTTGGCGGTGACCGAGGGTGTGGCGGGAAGTGGTCGGGTGGGTCCGCCACCGTCCGTGACGGCGACGGTGACGCGGCCGTCCGGATCGATGTGCCAGTCGGCCCGTACGCGCGTGTCCGCGGTACCGGGGCCGGGGGCGGCGGGCGACTCCTCCGCGGCCTGGGCGGCGGCGGGCGCGGCGTCCGCGCCGGGCGCCGGGTCCTGGCCCCGCTCGGCGGCGGGGCGGGGGTCCGTCCGGCCGCGTACGAGCACTTCCGCGTCCGCGGTCGCCGCCGCCGTGGCCAGCGGTCTGGCGTGCCTGCACGCGTTGCTGAGCAGCTCGGACAGGACGAGCACGGCGTCGTCCACAGTCGTCTCCGCGGTGCCCCGGGCGCGCAGATCCGCGCGCAGCCGGCGGCGCGCGAGCCCCACCCCGTCCGGGCCGTGGGGAACGGCCATGGACGAAGCCGGCGCCTGCTGTGCCACCACGAACATCACCACCCCCAGCGATCTCCTCGCCCCGCAACAGGGAGTCAATGCCCCCGCGGGGTGGATCGGAAACCGGCCAACCGCCGACCGTTGATGGACTCGTTACGTAACCGAACGCAGTGCGCGCGCCGCTGTACTACGCGTAGTCATGCATCGCCGGTCGGCGGTGTGTCGTAGCCGATGCGGTCCAGTTGGGCCCGGACCTGGCGGGGGCGGTTGGTGATGACGGCCTGGACGCCCAGGCGGGCGCACAGGGCGACGTCGTCGGGTTCGTCGACGGTCCAGACGTGGACGCGGTGGCCGGCGCGGTGGAGGCGGGCGACGTAGCCGGGGTTGCCGCGGACGATGCGCACGCTCGGTCCCGCGATGCCGACGCCGCGGGGCAGCCGGCCGTCGCGGAAGCGGGGGAGGAGGAACTGCATGAGGAAGACGGTGGGGACGGCGGGCGCGGCGGCGTGGACGCGGTGCAGGGAGCGGGCGGAGAAGCTCATCACCCGGACGAGGGAGGGCTCGCCGCCGTCCTCGTGGCGGCCGGGCGCGGTAGGGGATGCCGCGCCCTTGGCGGGCGGGGCCGCCGGGCCGGCGAGGCCGAAGCGGCGGAGCAGCTCGACCAGTTTCTCCTCCACCTGGCCGGCCCAGCGGGTGGGGTGCTTGGTCTCGATGGCGAGCTCCACCCGGCGGCCGGCGTCGGTCACCAGCTCCAGCAGGCGTTCCAGGGTGAGTACCGAGGTACGTTCCCAGTCGGGCTCCTCCGGTGTCTCGCGCTGGCGCCGGCCGATCTCGTCGCGGCGGGCCTCGCGCGCCTTCCAGGAGCCGAAGTCGAGGGCGGCGAGGTCGGCGAGCTCCAAAGCGGAGACGGCGCCGCGCCCGTCGGAGGTACGGTTGACGCGCCTGTCGTGGACACAGACGAGATGGCCGTCGGCGGTGAGCCGCACGTCGCACTCCAGAGCGTCGGCGCCTTCCTCGATGGCCCTGCGGTACGCGGCGAGCGTGTGCTCCGGCGCCTCCTCGGACGCGCCCCGGTGCGCGACGACGGCGGGCGGACCCGGCTCCGTACGCCCGTACGGCCGATCCGCTGGTGCTTGGCTCACCGGCTCATCGTGCCACCCGGCGCGCCGGGTGGCCCGGCCCTCGTCTGCCACCCAGGGGATGCGCCGGGAATGTCCGAAGTAAAGGATGTCAGCCAAAGACTAGGTGCGGTTTACCGTCCGCTGACAAGCGGTGCGGGACCCTGGTTGGGCGGGTAGGCGCAACTGGCACCTGGCGTGAAACGTTGAAGGAGAGAGCTGTGAGCACCGAGAACGACGGCGCGACGCCCCGGCGGCCGGACTTCCCGCCGCCGGACGCGGGAGCGAGGTCTCCGGTCGAGTCTCCTGAGCGCGCGAGCGGCGGAGCCGGCGGCGCCTGGCCGACGGGACCGGAGAGGCCGGGTGGTTCGGACGCTGCCGGCCCTCCGGGTGGCCCGGGTGCCGGGGGGCACGGTGGGGCGCGTACGGAGCAGTTCGCCGCGGTCGGCGCCGCGGGCGGCACGGGCTCCGGCGGCCACACCGGCCCCGCCGGAGGTCAGGCCGGGCCCAGCGGCGCCGCCGGTCCCCCCGGCGGCGCCGGCCCGCAGTGGCCCCCGCCCCCGCTGTCGGCAGACGCCTCCCCGGCGGGCGCCACACCGGCGAGCCCCGGCCCGGCGGGCTCGCCGCCCCCCACCCAGCCCGGCTGGGGCAGCGCCCCGCCGCCCGGCGGCACCGGCTGGGACCCGGCCCCCAGGCCCGCGGGGAACGGCGGCCGGCGCGTGGGCACGGTGGTCACGGCCACCCTCGTCGCCGCGCTGCTCGGCGGCGGCATCGGCGGCGGCATCGGGTACTGGGCGGCCGAGAGCGACGACTCCGGCAGCACGTCCACGACCGTCTCCGGCACGCAGGACGGCCAGAAGATCGAGAACCCGCCCGGCTCGGTCGCCGGCATCGCCGGCAACGCGCTGCCCAGCGTCGTGACCATCGAGGCCAGCGGCGGCGGCGGTGACGGCGCCTCCGGCGAGGAGGGCGCGGCCACCGGCACCGGCTTCGTCTACGACAAGCAGGGCCACATCCTCACCAACAACCACGTCGTGGCGGGCGCCGAGGGCAGCGGGTCGCTGACGGCGACGTTCTCCAACGGCAAGACGTACGACGCCGAGGTCGTCGGCCAGGCCAGCGGCTACGACGTCGCGGTCATCAAGCTCACCGACGCCTCCGGCGCCAAGCTGACGCCGCTGCCGCTCGGCGACTCCGACAAGGTCGACGTCGGCGACCAGACCATCGCCATCGGCTCGCCGTTCGGCCTGTCGGGCACGGTCACCACCGGCATCGTGAGCGCCAAGAACCGCCCGGTGGCCTCCGGCGACGCGAGCGGCCAGCAGGAGTCGTACATGAACGCCCTGCAGACCGACGCCTCCATCAACCCCGGCAACTCCGGCGGTCCGCTGCTCGACCACGACGGCAACGTCATCGGCATCAACTCCGCGATCCGCCCGGCGGACAGCGGCAGCCCGTTCGGCGGCGGCCAGGGCGGCAGCATCGGCCTGGGCTTCGCGATCCCCATCAACCAGGCGGACCGGGTCGCGCAGAACCTCATCGAGACCGGCGAGCCGGTGTACGCGATCATCGGCGTCTCCGTCGACAACTCGTACCAGGGCAAGGGCGCGAAGGTCAGCGAGTCGGGCAGCGACTCGACGGGCGACCCGGTGACGCCGGGCGGACCCGCGGCCGACGCGGGGCTGCAGCCGGGCGACGTGATCACGAAGCTGGACGACACGATCGTCGACAGCGGACCGACGCTGATCGCCCAACTCTGGGCGCACGAGCCGGGCGACAAGGTGGAGATCACCTACGAGCGCGGCGGCGACCAGAAGACGACGCAGCTCACCCTCGGCGAACGCGAGGGCGACGGCTGACGCACCAGCGCCGCACCCCGGCGGCCGGTCACCCCGTGCGGGTGCCCGGCCGCCGTTGTGTGTGCGGGTGGAGGGCCGGGGGCTTCGGCGGTACGGGCGGGGGTCACCGGTGCCGCGTGCGGGCTGCCGGGACGGGGCCGTTTACGGTCACGGGCGGCGGGCGGCGGGCGGCGGGCGGCGGGCGGCGGGCGGCGGCGGCGGCGGGCGGCGGCGGCGGGCGGCGGCGGGCGCCTGCGCGGTGCGTCGTGCCCGCGATGCGCAGTGCCCGCGATGCGCAGTGCCCGCGATGCGCAGTGCCCGCGATGCGCAGTGCCCGCGATGCGCAGTGCCCGCGGGGCGGGGGTCCGGGCCGGGTGTTCGGGGCCGTCCCTCGTCAGCCCCGCCCCTCACCCGGCCCGGACCGGCTCTGCCCGGGGCCCGTCACTGCCCCGGCCTGAACCTCCCCGCACCGGCCCGGCCGGCGGCCGGGCCCGGCTGCTCACCGGGCCGGCTGCTCACCGGCCCGGCCGGCCGCCGGACTTGCCGGTCAGCCCTTGCGGGCGGCGGCCTCGGCGCGCACCTCGGCCCACGCGGCCTCCTTCAGCGCCATCCGCGCCGCCGGCAGCCGGCCGCCCGTCGTCTGCCAGTACGGATGCGTGGACACCCGCACCGACAGCCGCAGCAATCGCCGCCGCAGGACCGCCGTTTCGCTGGCGCTGTGCCGGGGCTCTTCGGCAAGCCTGCGGTACACCGCGTACCAGTCGCGCTGGGTCTGGACGAGGTCTTCGGGGAAGGTGTGGGTCACGCAGATATTCTGACACGTGTTCGATTTTTGAGTCACGCGTATTCACCGGATCCCCTCCCGCCACCGCCGCCCGCCGCCCCACCGCGACCGTCGGCGTCTCTGTGTCCGGCGCCCTGACCTGCCCGTACTCCCCCGGTTCCGGAACGCCCGCCCCACGCCTGCGACATGAACCCGCGCCACGCCCGGCGCGCCGCCCCGTCCGGCCGCGGGACGACCCGCGGTGGGCGCGTGGCGGGCGGCAGGCTGCGGCAGGCCGCGGCAGAAAACCGTTCGACAGCGCGGGCGTCCGGGGGATGGGATGAGGCGGACCGCAGGCCGGGAGGAGAGTCGTTTGCCGTCCGAGACCACCGCCGGCGCCACCGCAGCCATCGCAGCCGCAGAAACCGCAGAAACCGCAGCCGCCGTCGCCGGCGGAGCCGCCGCGGGCGGCCCCGTCGTCACCCCCGCAGTCGACGAGGCGCTGGCCGGGCGTCTGCTGGCGGCGCAGTTCCCGCGCTGGGCGCATCTGCCGCTGCGCCCCCTGCACTCCGGCGGCTCGGACCACCTGATCTTCCGGCTCGGCGACGCCATGTCCGTACGCCTCCCGCGCGGCGACTGGGCCGCGGGCCAGGCCGAGAAGGAACTCCTCTGGCTCCCCCGCCTCGCCCCGCACCTGCCGCTGGCGGTGCCCGCCCCGCTGGAGGTCGGCGAGCCGGCGTTCGGCTACCCGTGGCACTGGTCGGTGTCCCGGTGGCTCGACGGCCGGACGGCGACCCCCGAAGGACTGGCGGATCCGGTGGAGGCGGCGGCGGACGTGGCGGCGTTCCTGGGCGCGCTGCAGGGCCTTGCGCTGCCTTCCGACGCGTCGTACGGGCTGCTCTCCCCCGCGGTGCCGCTGCGGGACCGCGACCGTACGACGCGGGCGGCGATCGCGGCGGTGGGTGCGGCCGGGGCGTTCGACGCCCGCGCGCTGACGGCGGTGTGGGAGGCGGCCGTCGAGGCGGGGGACCGGGACGGGCCGCCGGTGTGGTTCCACGGCGACATGCACAACGGCAACCTCCTCACCCGCGCCGGCCAGTTGAGCGCCGTCCTCGACTTCGGCGGCCTGGGCGTCGGCGACCCGGCGTGCGACCTGGTCATCGCCTGGACCCTGCTGGACGCCGGGCCGCGCGCGGCGTTCCGCGAGGCGCTGGGCGCGGACGACGCGGCGTGGGCGCGGGGGCGGGGGTGGGCGCTGACGACGGCGCTCAGCGCGTACACGGCGTACGCGGCGACGAACCCGCTCGTCGCCCGCAACACGACCCGCCAGATCACCGAGGCCCTGGCGGACGCCACGCCGTGACCGCGGCTGCGAGGAGCGAGACGCATGGGCACTGACGGGACGCACATCGAGCCGGCGGGCGTGGCGGACTTCCACCAGGTGCTCGCCGACCACCCCCGGTACTGGGGCGAGCGCGACATGCGCGCGCTGCATCTGCTGGCGATGGTGCAGGAGTTCGGCGACACCTGCCTGGTCGCCCGCGCCGCGGACGGCATCCGCGGGTACGTCTTCGGCTTCGTCACCCCGTCCCGTACGGGATACGTCCACCTGATCGCCACCCGCGACGACGCCCGCGGCACGGGACTGGGCCGGCGGCTGTACGGCGCGTTCGCGGCGGCGGCGACGCGGCAGGGGGCGGAGCGGCTGAAGGCGATCACGTCGGTGGCCAACGCGGGGTCGCAGGCGTTCCACCGCGGGCTGGGGTTCACGGCGCGGGTGGCGGAGGACTACGACGGGGCGGGGCGGCCGATGGTGGTGTTCGCCCGGAACCTGCCGCTGTAGCGGCCCTCAACTCCCGCAGCAGGAGCCGGCCTCGGGGCCGGCCTCCTCGGCGAGCCGCTCGGCGTCGCCCTTGACGACGTACACCTCCCAGGGCTCACGCCCGGGCCCGTGCACCCAGACCGTGTCCTGGAGGGCGGAGCAGCAGGAGGTGTCGTTCTCCTCGTACGCGGCCAGCCCCGCGTCCCGTAGCCGCGAGGTCGCGGCGGTGACCTGCTCGGCGGACTCGACCTCGACGCCGAGGTGGTCGAGCCGGGTGTCCTCGCCGGGCTCGCCTTCGATGAGGAGAGCTAGAGCGGGGGCTCGGCGATGGCGAAGTTGGCGGAGCCGGGGCGGCGCTTGGCGGGCTCGGTGCCGAAGAGCTTGGCGTGGAAGGCGACGGAGCCGTCGAGGCCGGCGACGCGGAGGGCGAGCTGGAAATGCTGCATGGCCTCGGACTGGGCGGAGAAGACGTTCGGCGCGCAGGCGGACAGGCTCGCGGCGGCGGCGCCGAGGAGGGGGGATCCACGCGATCCACTGGGGACAGGCCCGCCTTGAGCCGGACCGCACCTTCACGTGGCTGCACCACGAGCCGCTTCCCGTCGCCCCCGGGCCGCTGGACTGACCGTCCCGGGGCCTGCCGAACATCCGTGCTGGTCAAAAGGGTGCGGCGGAGAGTGTGGGATTCGAACCCACGGTGGCGGGGTACGCCACGCCGGTTTTCAAGACCGGTCCCTTAGGCCACTCGGGCAACTCTCCCTGCCGCCGCTCCGTGGCGGCAGGGACCAAGGCTAGCGGTTCGGGTGACGGCGTTGCGTGCGGGATGGCAGCGGGGTGTGGGGGTGGTGGGGCGGGGTTACGCGGCGGTGGGGGCGGCCGGGTCCATCCAGAAGATCTCCCACTGGTGGCCGTCCGGGTCGAGGAAGCTGCGGCCGTACATGAAGCCCTGGTCGTTGGGCTCGTTCGCGACGCCGCCGCCCGCCGCCAGCGCCTTGTCGACGATCTCGTCGACCGCCTCGCGGCTGTCGACGCTCAGGGCGAGGATCGCCTCCGTCGACGTGCCGGCGTCCGCGATCTCCTTCTTCGTGAAGCCCTTGAAGAACGGCTCGGTGAGGAGCATCGCGTAGATGCCGTCGGAGATGACGAGGCAGGTGGCGTTCTCGTCGGTGAAGTTCTCGTCGAAGGTGTAGCCGAGGGCGGTGAAGAAGGCCATCGAGCGGTCCAGGTCCTTCACGGGCAGGTTGACGAAGATCTTGTGCGGCATCGTGATGGCCCCTCTCCGGGCTGTGGTCGTCGGCTCTGGAGCACACTTACACAGGGATAGACGGAGTGGGGGCAGCCAACTCATCGGTGGGTCGGCCCGGCTTCCGGGATTTTTTCGCCGAGGTCTCCCGCCTGCGGTTCTGCGGCGGTTTCCCGTCACCGCGGCATGTGTCTCGCCGCCGATGCCACCGTCGCCGTCGCCTCCCGCTCCGGCAGGCCCGTCGTCATCGCGGCGCGAATGAGCGCTTCCGCTACGTCCCGGCCGTGGCCCGTCTCGTACGCGCGGCAGGCTGCCCAGAACAGGCGGGCGTTGCGTTCGCCCGGGTGGGAGGCGGCCACGAAGCGGATCAGGGCGTCCGGCCGGCGTTCTCCTCCCAGCGGGTGGTCGGCGTCCGGGGGTGGCGGCGGGGGGTCCGGTGGGGGCGGGGTGAGGAGGCGGAGCAGGGCTCTCGGGGCGGGGGCCGGGGCGCGGGCCGAGCGGGGGGCCAGGCGGTACGTGCCGTGCAGGGTGCGGGAGCCCGGCCCGGCCAGGTAGCCGCCGGTGCCGCGGACGTCGACGCCGGGCGCCAGGCGGCCCACCGAGTTGGGGACCGTATGGTCGGCGTGGCCCGTGAGCCAGATGTGACGGCCGCCGCCCGGGGTGAGTATCACCACCGTCGGCGGCAGCACGATCCCGTGCGTCGCGAGCAGCGACTCGAACACTCCCCGCGCGTCCGTCCCCGGTTTCACGTCGAGGTCCAGCCCGATCAGGTGATGTGGCGGCCGGCCGCAGGCGATCCCGTACCCCGTCGCCCAGGGCGCGGCGGCGAACAGGGTGTGGATCGCGTCGGTGTCCGTCGTCGCGTCGTACACGCCGTGGCCGATGCGCCCGCACTCCCCGCGGCAGGGCACCCGTGGCCAGTCAGCGTGGTGCGGGGAGCGGACAGCGGGCTGTTTCGCGCGGGACAGCGGGAAGACGGGCAGGCCGCGGCGGGCGGCGGCCAGCGCGGCGGTGAGGGCGTGGCTGTGTACGGAGCTGTCCATCCCCCTAGTCTCGTACAAGTGTTCGATACGCGAAAGTGGGCGGCTGTGCGGGTTTACCCGCCGCCGATCATGCCTGCGGGGGAAATGGGTGCAGGTCCGCGAATGTCCGGGGGCGCGTGGGAAACGATGCTCTCGCGACGTCGCACAACCGCCGGAGAGCCGGCCGGACCCCGGTCGGCTCCCGGAAACGGAACCGTCTTCCGTTACATAGGAGGAAGCAGATGGCACGCACTCGCACGGCCCGCATCCTGGCCGCGGCAGCTTCACTGCCGCTCGCTGTCGCGCTCTTCGGAGGGGTCGCGCACGCGGACAACGGGGCCGGGGCGTTCGCCAACGACGACTCCCACTCCGCGATCGTCGGCCAACTCGGCGGCGTCGGTGACGACAACTTCGGCAACAACGCCCAGACCCAGCAGGTCAACAACGGTGACGGCGGCTACAACGAGTCCAACACCGCCAACGTCCAGGGCTTCGGCAATGTCGTCGACCAGTCGGACACCGTGATCGCCTTCACCAACATCTGGTAAGGCTCACGCAGTTCGGGGTGCTCATGGGGATGGCCGCGCGGCCGCACCGTCACGGTGCGGCCGCGCGGTCGCGTCCGGGCCGCCACTGGGGTTCGTCCGGCTCGTACGGGCCCGTGCGTTCCGCGTTCGGCCGCCTCCCTGCGTTCCGCGTACGTCCCGCGCCCCCGCGTCCCGCGTACGGGCCTCCCGCCGCCCTCCGGACGGCCCACCCGTGCGTGTCGCACCGGCCGCCCCGCCCGCCCGCCCCGTTCACTGCTCGGCATGCCTCCCGAGCCCCGCCGCACCACCCGCCGCCTTCTCGCCCCGCTCCTCGCCGCCGTCGCCGTCTTCGCCGGCGCACTCACCGGCAGCCCCGCCGCCGCCCCCGCCAACGCCAACGCCGCCCCCGCCGCCGTACCCGAAGACCTCCGCGACCCCCGCGACCTCGGCGCCCACGTCTTCCGCGGCCGCGCCTTCGACACCTGCCACACCCCCTCCCGCGCCGCCATGTCCGCCTGGCGCGCCTCCCCCTACGGCGCCGTCGGCGTCTACTTCGCCGGCCGCGGCCGCGCCTGCCCCGAGCAGCCGCACCTCACCCCCTCCTGGCTCCGTGCCGTCCACCGCATGGGCTGGCGCGTGCTCCCCCTCTACGTCGGCTCCCAGTCCCCCTGCGTCGTCGCCGGCAACAAGGACCACGTACGCATCGACCCCGCCCGCCCCCGCGGCCAGGGCCGCGCCGAGGCGCGCGACGCCGTGCGCGGCGCACGCGCGCTCGGCATGGCCCCGCGCAGCGCCCTCTACCTCGACATCGAGCACTTCCGCGGCTCCGCCGCCTGCGAGCGCACCACCCTCGCGTACGTCCGCGCGTGGAACGAAGAGGTGCGCCGCCTCGGCTGGTTCCCCGGGCTCTACAGCAGCGCGAACTCCGGCATCCGCATGATCGAGCAGGCCCGCCGCGCCGGGCAGGACGGGCTGCCGTCCGTGCTCTGGGTGGCCCGCTGGCGCACCGCGCCCTCGCTGTACGGTGAGCCGCGCGTCGACCCCGCCGCCTGGCGGCCGCACCGCCGGATCCACCAGTACGCGGGCATGGTCGAGGAGCGGCACGGCGGCAAGCGGATCGTCATCGACCGCAACGTCGTGGACGCGCCGGTCGCGATCATGGGCCCCCGGACGTAGTACCCCGAAGGGTCCGCCGGCCGCCCCTCCACCTACGGGAGGTCCGGCCGGCTCGGCACCTACTCCCTCGGGTGGAGCCCGCATCGCGACCTACGGGCGATCCGCATACCCGGGTACCGCTCCTAGCGTGGAGCCATGTCCACAGCCAGCACCACCGACGCCCCCGCGGCGGCGGACACCGCGCGACCGCCCCTGCCGACCTTCGCGGCGTACGTGCACCTGCGGGGACCGGTGCTGCTGCGCACCGCGCGCTCCCTGACCACCAGCCCGTGGGACGCCGAGGACCTGCTGCAGACCGCGCTGGCGCAGACCTACCTGGCCTGGGACCGCATCGAGGACCCGCGGGCCCTCGACGGCTACGTACGCCGCGCGCTGCTCAACACCCGCACCTCGCAGTGGCGCAAACGCCGCGTCGACGAGTACGCCGCGGGCGACGACCTCCCCGAGCCCGCCCCCGTGCCGGGCCCCGACCCGGCGGAGCACCAGGCGATGCGCGACGCGATGTGGCGCGCGGTGCTGCGGCTGCCGGAGCGGCAGCGGGCGATGGTGGTGCTGAGGTACTACGAGGACCTGAGCGAGGCGCAGACGGCAGCCGTGCTGGGGGTGTCGGTCGGGACGGTGAAGAGCGCGGTCTCGCGGGCGCTCGCGAAGCTCCGGGAGGACACGGGGCTGGGGGAGATGGCGCAGGCGGCCTAGGGGTCGCGCCGCGGCTCCCGCAGGGGATGCGCCGCGGCTTTCGTACGGGCCGCGCGGCGGCTCTTGTACGAGCCCGCGCGAGGGCCTGCGCGGGGACGTACACGGGGGGTACGGGGGCGGACAGTCACCCCTTCCCGAGGTAGTGACAAGGTGCCCGGTCACCAGCAGAATCAGCGCCACCGTCTACTGGCGCGTAACCGCTGCGTGTCTCTGCGTGTCCTACCTCAGGGAGGCCCTCCGTGCTGAGCACGATGCAGGACGTACCGCTGACCATCTCGCGGATCGTGACCCACGGCTCGACCATCCACGGCAACGCCAGGGTCCTCACCTGGACCGGATCCGGCGAGCCGCCGCAGTCCAGGACCTACGCCGAGGTCGGCGCCCGCGCCGCGCAACTCGCGTACGCGCTCCGCGACGAACTCGGCGTACGGCAGCAGGAGCCGGTCGGCACCCTCATGTGGAACAACGCCGAGCACCTGGAGGCGTACCTCGCGCTGCCCGCCATGGGCTCCGTACTCCACACCCTCAACCTCCGCCTCGATCCGCGCCAGCTCGTCTGGATCATCAACCACGCCCGCGACCGCGTCCTCCTCGCCAACGGCACCCTCCTCCCCCTCCTCGCCCCGCTGCTGCCGCACCTCCCCGCCGTCGAGCACGTCGTCGTCGCGGGACCCGGCGACCGCGCGGCCCTCGACGGCACCCACGTCACCGTCCACGACTACGAGGAACTCCTCGCCGGCCGCCCCGAGTCGTACGACTGGGCCGTCCCCGACGAACGCGAGGCCGCCGCCCTCTGCTACACCTCCGGCACCACCGGCGACCCCAAGGGCACCCTCTACAGCCACCGCTCCGTGTACCTGCACTCCCTCGGCGTCCTCGCCGCCGAGTCCTTCGGCATCACGGTCCACGACCTCGCGCTGCCGATCGTGCCGATGTTCCACGTCAACGCCTGGGGGCTGCCGCACGCCGCCTTCATGGCCGGTACGTCCCTGCTGATGCCCGACCGCTTCCTCCAGCCAGGACCGATCGCCGAGATGATGGAGACCTGCCGGCCCACCATCAGCGGTGCCGTCCCCACCATCTGGCAGGCCCTGCTCAACGAACTCGACGCCCGCCCCCGCGACGTCTCCGCCATGCGCACCGCCATCGTCGGCGGCACGGCCTGCCCGCCCCAGCTCATGAAGGGGTTCGAGGAGCGGCACGGCATCCGTGTCGTGCAGGCGTGGGGCATGACGGAGACCTCGCCGCTGGGCTGCATCGCGCACCCGCCGGCGGGCCTCGAACCGGCGGAGGAGTACCCGTACCGGCTGAAGCAGGGCCGCTTCCCCGCCACCGTGGAGGCGCGGCTGCGCGGCCCCGACGGGAGCCTGCTGCCGAAGGACGGCGAGTCGGCGGGGGAACTGGAGGTACGCGGGCCGTGGATCGCGGGCGCGTACTACGGCGGCGCGGACGGGGAGCCGTTCCGGCCGGAGGACAAGTTCAGCGAGGACGGCTGGCTGCGCACGGGCGACGTCGGCACGATCACGGCCGACGGCTATCTGACGCTGACGGACCGGGCGAAGGACGTCATCAAGTCGGGCGGCGAGTGGATCTCGTCGATGGAGCTGGAGAACCACCTGATGGCCCACCCCGACGTCGCGGAGGCGGCGGTCATCGCCGTACCGGACGAGACGTGGGAGGAGCGGCCGCTGGCGGCGGTGGTGCTGCGCGAGGGCGCGGAGGTGTCGGATGAGGAGCTGCGGGCGTATCTGGGGGAGCGGATCGCGAAGTGGCAGTTGCCGGAGCGGTGGGCGCGGATCGGTGAGGTGCCGAAGACGAGCGTGGGGAAGTTCGACAAGAAGGTGCTGCGGCGGCGGTACGCGGACGGGGAGCTGACGGTGACGCGGCTGTGAGGGGCGTCGGTGCGGGGCCGTAGAGATCGGGGGGCGAAAGCGCGGACGGCCGCCGTGCCGGCTAGGTGGTGCCGATCTTGGCGAGCAGGTCGACGATTCGGTTCTGCACCTCCGCGCTCGTCGACCGCTCCGCCAGGAACAGCACCGTCTCCCCCGACCGCAGCCGCGGCAGTTCGGCGCGGTTGATGTCCACGGCCGTGTAGACCACCATCGGGGTCCGGTTGAGCATCCCGTTCGCGTTCAGCCAGTCCACGATGCCCGTACGCCGGCGGCGGATCCGCATCAGGTCCATCACGACCAGGTTCGGCCGGAAGCGGGTCGCCAGGTCCACCGCGGCCTCGTCCGACGTGGCGTGCATGACCTGCATGCCGCGCCGCTCCAGCGTCGCCGCCAGCGCGTCCGCGATGTCCGGGTTCTCCTCGAAGAGGAGCACGCGCGGCGGGTGCTGCTCGCTGTCGCGCGGCGCCAGCGCCTTCAGCAGCACCGCGGGATCCGCCCCGTACGCCGCCTCCCGCGTCGCCTGCCCGAGACCGGCCGTGACCAGCACCGGCACCGACGCCGCCACCGCCGCCTTGCGCAGCGACTGCAGCGCGGTGCGGGTGATCGGGCCGGTCAGCGGGTCCACGAAGAGCCCGGCGGGGGAGACGGAGATCTGCGCGTCCAACTCCTCGCGGGAGTGGACGACGACGGGGCGGTAGTTGCGCGCGGTCAGCGCCTGCTGCGTGGCGGCGTCGGGCTCGGGCCAGACGAGCAGCCGGCGCGGGTTGTCCAGCGGCTCGGGCGGCATCTCGTCGTCGAGCCGCAGCGGGGTCGTCTCGGGGTCCTGCGCGGCGACCTCGATGACGCCGTGGCGCCCGTCGAGCGGCTCGGGGCCCTCGGCGGCGGAGGCGTCGGGGGCCCCGATGGCGAAGGCGCGCCCGATGGCGTCGCGCCGGGCGGCGGTGCCGGGGCGGGGCGCGGGGCGGTGGGGTGCGTGGGGCGCGTGGGGTGCGTGCTGCTGCGGGGGCGCGTCCGCGGGGGGCGGGTTGCCGCCGTGCGCGGGCGCGCCGTCCGCGGGGGACCCGGCGCCGAGGCGGCGCCGGCGGCCGCCGGTGTGCTCGTCGGCGGCGTCGTACGGGTCGTGGGTGGGGGCGTGCGCGGGGTCGCCGGCGGCGGCGTAGGGGTCGTACGCGGAGTCGTGGGCGGGGTCGTAGGGATCGTGGGGGTCGTGAGTCGGGGCTCCGGTGGGGGTGCCGGTGTGCCGGCCGTGGGTGCCGCGGGGGTCCCGGGGGGTGTCCTCGGAGCGGTTCTGGGGGCCCGGGCCGTTCCGGGGGTCTTGGCCGCCCTGGGAGGGCGGGCCGCCTCGGCCGCCCTGCGTGGGTGAGCCGGGCTGGTCGACGTAGGCGACGCCCTGGCCGAGGGTGCGCACGCTGATGGGGCCCGACCCCTGCGCCGGCAGCGCCGGCATCGCGGGGGTCGCGGCGGAGCGGGCGAAGCGGGTGGCGCCGCCGCGGGCCGCGGGGGTCGCGGCGGAGCCGGACGCGGCCGGCTCCGCGCGGGGTCCGGGGGCGTCGGCGGGGGTGGCCTGGGCGTGCGCCGGGTCCGGGGCGTTGCGGGTCGGTGCCTGGGGCGCGGCCGCGGGCGGGGGGTCCTGCGCGGGGACCGTGGGCGGGGCGGGGGTCGCCTGGGCGGCGGCGGGGTCGGCGGTCGCGCGGCGCGGGTCGACGCCGCGGGCGGGGGTCTGCATCCCGTGCCGCGGGTCTACGGGCACGGGGGTGTGGCCGGAGGCGTGGGGGCCGGCTGCGGGGTTGTGGGCGGCGGGTGCCTGCGGGCCGGGCCGGCGGGGGACGTTGCCGCCGTGGGTGCGGGGGTCGCCCTGCGTACGGGGGCCGTCCTGGGCGCGCCGGTCGCCGGGGGCGTCCTGCGGGCGGCCGTCGCCCTGGGTACGGGGGTCGTGCTGGGCGGGCACGGCCGGGGTGTCGGTGCCGCGCCGGGGCTGCGGGGTCTCCGGAGCGCCGTGGGCGGGGTGCGGCGTCTGCGAGGTGCGTACGGTGCGGACCTCGCCCGTGTCGTCGCCGGTGGCGGCGCCGCGGTCGCCGTCGTGGGGGTAGGGGCCGGTGTCGGGGTCCTGCACCGGGCGGCCGGTGGCCCGGCGGGGCCGCGGGGCGGCGTACGGGGGCGGGGCGTCGTCGTAGCCGCCGGGGTGCTGGGAGTGGGGGTGGGGCCCGGTGTCCGGGTCGGGGGTCGCGGGACCGGGGGGCAGGGCGGGTGCGCCCTGCGGGGCGTCGGCGGGTGCGGCGGGGCGGCGGCGCCGGCCGGTGGGGTGCTGCGGCTGCGCGGGACCCACACCGCCAGGAGGCACAGGGGTGCCCTGCACGTTCCGTACGGCGGGGTCGGTGGTGCCCGGGGGCAGTTGCGGCGCCCCGGAGTGCTGCCCGGCGGGCAGTGCGGCGGGGTGCCCGGCCCCGCCCCGGTGCCCGGCGGGGTCGGCGGGCTCCAGCCGCCCGGCGGAAACCCCGCCGCCGGTGTCGCCCTGGCCGACGGAGGGCCCGCGTCCGGCACTTGCGGGCTCGTCGTACGCCCCGGCCGGGCCGGGTTCCGCGTATCCGCCGGGGTCGCCCTGCGCCCGTGCGGGCCCGCGGCCGGGGGGCGCGTCGTCGTATCCGCGGCGGTTGCTCTGCGTACGGGACGGGCCGTTGGGGGCGCCGGGGCCCGCGTAGCCGGCGTCGTCGTACCCGCCGGGGGCACGCGGCCCCGCGTACCCGCCGGAGTCGTTCCGCGTACGGGACCGGCCGTCGGCCGGATGCGCCGCGTCGTCGTACTCCCCTGTGACGGGGTCGCCGGGGTCGCCCCGGCCCGCGTAGGCACCCGGGTTGCCGCGCGTCCGGGGGCCGGGTGCGGCGGAGTTGCCGTACTCGCCCGCCGGGGCGTCGTGCCCGCCGGGCAACTGCCGCGCACGGGAAGGGCCGCGGCCGGCGCCGTCGTACTCGCCCGGGCCCGCGGTGTAGTCCGGCCCGGGGCGTCCGGACGGCGCCTGTCCCCCACGGGAAGGACCGCGGCCCGCGTCGTCGTATTCACCCGGGCCCGCCGTGTACGCGGGTCCGCCCCGGCGACCGCGCGCCGGGTGGCCGCCGGGGGCCGCCGGGTCGTCGTACTCGTCGGGGTCCAGCGGTTCGACCCGGCCGGGGGTGTGGCCTGTACGCGAAGGGTGGTCCGCCGGCTCCGCGTGCGCACCCGGGCCCATCTGGGCGCCGGGGCCGGTGTGGGCCGTGGGGCCGCCGGGGGGCAAGGGGCCGGGACCGGCCGGACCGTTGGGGCCGACCCGTCCGCCGGGACCACCGGGCGCCGCGGGGCCGACCGGCCCGCCCGGCGCGCCGGGTCCGCCCGGTCCTGCCTGACCACCGGGGCCGCCGCGTCCGCCGGGACCGGCGGGGCCGCCGGGACCGGCGGGGCCGCCGGGACCGGCGGGGCCGCCAGGACCTCCGCGGCCACCCGGACCTCCGGGCCCCATCGGGTCGTCCGGTCCCTCGGGTCCACCCGGGCCGTCGAACCCGCCCTGACCGCCGCGCCCGCCGGGGCGACCCCGGCCGCCACGCCCCTGCGGCCCGCCGTTACCGCCCTGACCGTCCGTACCCTCAGGCCCACTTGGGCCGCCGCGCCCGCCGGGGCCGTGACTCTCGTCGTACGCGACGGGACCGCCGCCGGGACCCTCCGGCCCGCCGTATCCGCCCGCGCCCGCGGGCACCCCCGGACCGCCGTCAACCTCCGGCCCGGCCGCTACGCCACGTCCACCCGGGACGCGGCGGGCCTCGGGCTCACCCGAACCGTCGTACGCACCCTGGCCGCCGGGTCCCGCGGGGCCGCCGGGCCCACCCGGACCGTCGTATCCGCCCTGGCCGCCGCGCCCGCCGGGGCCGCCCGGAGCGACCTGCCCCTCGAAGTCTGCCGGTCCGCCCTGCCCGCCTTCGGGTCCCTCCGGCCCCGCCGGACCACGTCCTACGGGCCGACGGCGGGCGCCCGTCGTGGGTTCGCCCGACTCGGCGCGGTCCTGCTGCGGTTGGCTGCCCGGGCCCTGGCCCACGGGACGGCGGCGACGGCCGCGACCCTGCGTACCGGGGAGGGCGTGCCCGACCGCCGCCGCGCCGGTGTCCACGGCGCCGGCCTCTCCCGCGTCGCCCGTACCGCCCGCCGCTGCGCCGTTCCCGTCCGCCGCGCCGTCCTGCGCGCCGTCCGCGCCGCCGTCACCCGGCGCCGGCGCACCGTTCCCGCCGTCGTACGCGCCCTGCGCCCCCTCGGGCACCGCCCGCCGCCGGCGTCCACCGGCCCCGCTCGTCTCCTGCGGCGGCGTCGGGCCACCGGGAGCCGCCCGCCCGGCGACGCCGCCGACCGCCTCGGGTGCCGCCGCTCCCTGCGGCGTACCGTGCCCCGGCGTGTGACCCGGATCCTGGACAACCGCCGGCCCACCGGCCTCCGTTGCACCGGCCCCGCGACCGCCTGCCGCACCCGCGCCGCCGCGCCCCGCACCGTCATCCGCACCCTGCCCCGGCGGCAACCCCGCCACCGCAGCGCCCTCCGCGGGCGCCCCGGCACCGGGCCCACCGGACCCACCGGGAGCCCCGGCCCCCGCCGGCACCCCGGCCGCCGGTGTCGCCCCGCGCCGGCGCCGGCCCGTACCCGTACCCGTACCGCCGACACCCGTACCGCGCGGGGGCGTTCCCGCGCCGTCGCCCGACTCCTCCGCCGCGGGCGCGCCGCGGCGCCGCCGCCCACCGCCCGTACGCCCGGCAGCACCGCCACCGGAAGCCCCGCCCCCGGAAGACCCGCCCCCGGCCGTACCGTTGCCGACAGCGCCACCCGAACCACCCGCAGACCCGGCAGCCCCACCAGGCCCGGCCAACTCACCCGAAGCCCCCGACCCAGCCGACGACCCCGAAGCCCCCGAAGAAGCACCTCCCGAAGCCCCGCCCCGCCCCGGCGCCTCCGCGCCCGGCATCACCGTCGTCTCGTTCCCCGTGTCCCGGACGCGCCCCGAGGTCTCCCGCCCCCGCGCCACCCGCGCCGCAGGACCCGCCGACTGCACCGGCACCTCCAGCAGATACGCACCGCCGCTCTGCCCCGGCACCTCGTGCGTCTGCAAAATCCCGCCGTGCAGCAGCGCCACGCCCCGCGCCAGCGGCTCGTGCACCGAATCCGCCCCGGCACCACCAGAATCGGAACCGGCCGCGGCACCGCCACCGACCCCCCGCGGCCCCTGCACCTCTATCCGCACCACATCGCCCCGCCGGGCCGCTGCCACGACCACCGGTGCGTCCGAAGCACCCGCCGTCCGCTGCCCGGTGGCGTCGACCCCCGCGACCTCCGCGATCAGGTGCGCCAGCGCCAGCGCCAGCCACCGCCCGTCCGCCTCGATCTCCATCTGCGGCGCGTGCACGACGAACTGCGCCCGCCCGGGGCCGATCAGCTCGTCCGCACCCTCGGTCGCGGCGTGCACCACGTCCTCAAGGTGCACCGTCTCCACCGCAAGACGGGCCTTGCCGGTGTCCAGCCGCTGGAAGTCGAGCACGCTGTCGATGAGCGCGGTCATCCGCCCGTAGCCGGCGGAGAGGTGGCGCAGCGTCTGGTTGGCCTCGGGCCAGAGCTGTCCGGCCGGGTCGTCGACGAGCGTGTTCAGCTCCGCGCGCAGCGTGTCGAGCGGGCCGCGCAGCGCGACGTCGAGCACCGCCTGCAACTGCGCGAGCCGCGCCTCCAGCGCGTCGCGCCGCCGCCGGTCGGTGAAGGCGAGGACGGCGCCGACGAGCTGGTCGCCGTCGCGCACCGGGGCGGTCGTCATGTCCACCGGCACCGGCTGCCCGTCGCGGCCCCAGAGCACCTGGCCGCGTACGCGGTGCTTGCGCCCCGAGCGCAGGGTGTCGGCGATCGGGGTCTCCTCGTACGGCAGGGGGGTGCCGTCGGGGCGGGAGTGATGGATGAGGGGGTGGAGGTCGGCGCCGCCGAGTTCGCTGGCGCGGTAGCCGAGGATCTGCGCGGCGGAGGGGTTGACGAGGACGACCTTGCCGGTGGTGTCCGTACCGACGATGCCTTCGGCGGCCGCGCGCAGGATCATCTCGGTCTGGCGGCGCTGCCGGTGCAGCTCGGCCTCGATCTCGGCGGAGCCCGTGAGGTCCCGTACGACGAGCATCAGCAGCTCGTCGCCCGTGTAGTGGTGTCCTGGCGCGTACGGGGACTCGCCGCCGGGGCCGTCCTCCAGGTCGGCGCTGGTGACCTCGGCGGGGAAGGCGCTGCCGTCGGTGCGGCGGGCGGCCATGCGCAGCGGCTTCGTCCGCTCCTCGGGGCGCAGCCCCGCGTCGGGCGCGACGGAACCGGTGGTGTCGCCACGGGGGCGGCGCATGGAACCGGGGATGAGCTGCGGGTCGAAGTCCGGCAGCAGGTCGAGCAGCCCGCGGCCGACGACGGCGGCGCCGGGCCGCTCGAAGGTCTCCAGCGCGACGCGGTTGGCGGCCACGACGGTGCCGTTGGTGTCGACGAGGAGCAGCGCGTCGGGGAGTGCGTCGAGTATGGCGGCGAGGCGAGCAGCGCCTCGGGATGGCCGGCTGCTCACGACGAACTTCCTCCTCGACGACCGTTCTTGCTGTGCTGTGCGGCCGGCCTTCGCGCCGTCGCGCTCCCCGTACGCACCGCGTACACCCCGTGCGCGCCGGTGGCCGTGCCACGAGAGGAGTCTACGGTCCCCCGTTGCCCGGGGGACGGCGGATGAGAATCGTCACGCCGCCACCACAACTCCGCCGGGTTCCGCCGGGGAGCGGCCGGAGGGGGCCGGGTATCGCCCCGGCCGCCGCCGGTACGGGCAGCACGGCCCCGGGCGGCAACTGCCCGGCGCTGGCGGCAGCGTACGTGAAGATCGCGACCGGGGGACGGTCGGCACGAAGACAGAACGCGACGATTCCGGCAGCCGCGAAAGCCGCCCGACCGCAGTCGCGACCGGCATGGGGAGCCCGGGACCAACCCCCGCCAAGCACCCGGGAATGCACCCCGGCAGCCCGCCACCACGGCCCACCGCGACCACCGCGACCAGCGCCCGGACCGCCACCGGGACGACCCCCCGCACCCATCTCCGCCGCGTCGTCTCCACCGGCGGCGACCACCGCGTCACGCCCGCCGAGCTGTTCTTCGACCTCGTCTTCGTCTACGCCTTCATGCAGGTCACCACGCTCCTCGCGGAGGACCCGACCCCGATGCGCCTCCTCGGCGGCGGCGTGGTGCTCGCGCTGCTGTGGCGCTGGTGCTGCTTCGCCCGGCCGGGCAGCGTCGTACGCACCGGCACCGGCCCGCTCCTCGGCGTCCTGCTGACGGCGACGGCGGCGGTGCTCGTCGTGTCGCTGACGGTGCCGGAGGTCTTCGCGGGCGGCGAGGGCAGCATCAACGCGCCGCTGATCTTCGTCCTCTGCTACGGCGCGCTGCGCGTCCTGCACCTCGTCGCGTACCGGGTGACGCACCCGTGGCGACGACCGGCTGCGTACCACCCTCCGCGCCACCGCCCTGACGTCGGTCGCGCCGCCGTTCGTGCTGCTGGTCGTCGGCAGTTTCTTCACCGGCTGGACACAGATGCTGATCTGGCTCGCCGCGGCGGTGGTGACGGCGGCGGTGGTGGGGCTGCACGGGCGGGGGCGTAGAAGCGCGCGACCCGCCACAAGCGCCTCAACGCAACAAATGGCACGAACGAAAAGTGAATGCCCCCGCCGGGCGGGGCCGCGCCCCCCGTACCTCTGCCACGGGCGAATCTGCCCCGGGCAAAGATCCCTCCCCTTCCGGCCGCCTCCCGCCGACCGTGGAAGCAGGAAAGCAGCACCCGTTCACGAGGGAGGCACGATGACACCACCGGCCCGCACCACCCTGACACCGCGCGCGGAAGAAGAGGACGCACCGCCACCGTCGAGGTTCGACGACCACTTGGCCGCCCAACTCCTCGGCCAGCGCATCGTCCTCCTCGGCACCGAGGTCACCGACGCCTCCGCGAACCGCGTCTGCGCGCAGCTCCTCCTCCTCTCCGCCGAGGACCCGCGCACCGACATCGCGCTCTACGTCAACAGCCCCGGCGGCTCCGTCCACGCCGGCCTCGCCATCTACGACACGATGCGGCTGATCCCCAACGACGTGACCACGCTCGCCATGGGCTTCGCCGCGAGCATGGGGCAGTTCCTGCTCACGGTCGGCACGAAGGGCAAGCGCTTCGCGCTGCCGCACGCGCGGATCATGATGCACCAGCCCTCCGCGGGCATCGGCGGCAGCGCGGCCGACATCGAGATCCAGGCGGACAACCTCGCGTACAGCAAGACCCTCATGGAACGCCTCCTTGCCGAGCACACGGGCCAGGACCAGGCGACGATCTCGCGCGACGGCGACCGCGACCGGTGGTTCACGGCGGAGCAGGCGAAGGAGTACGGGATGGTGGACCAGGTCGTCGAGTCGCTCGCCGACATCCGCCCGGCAGGTTCGAAGCGACGGATGGGGCTGTGACCATGAGCCAGTACACGATCCCGAACGTGGTCGAGCGCACGGCGCACGGCGAGCGCGCGTACGACATCTACAGCCGGCTGCTCTCGGAACGGATCATCTTCCTCGGCACCGAGATCGACGACGGCGTCGCGAACGTCGTCATCGCCCAGCTCCTCCACCTGGAGTCGGCGAGCCCCGGCAGCGAGATCTCGATCTACATCAACTCGCCCGGCGGCTCGTACACCTCGCTGATGGCGATCTACGACACGATGACGTTCGTCGGCGCCCCCATCTCCACGTACTGCGTCGGCCAGGCGGCATCCACCGCGGCGGTGCTCCTCGCGGGCGGGGAGAAGGGCCGCCGCTTCGTACTGGAACACGCGCGGGTCCTGCTGGGCCAGCCGGCGAGCGGCGTGCGGCGCGGGACTGTGTCGGACCTGAGCCTGGAGGCGAAGGAGATCCTGCGGATCCGGACGCAGATGGAGGAGGTGCTGGCACGGCACACGGGCCACGAGGTGGCGACGCTGCGGGCGGACACGGACAGGGACAAGGTGTTCACGGCGCAGGATGCGGTGGCCTACGGTCTGGCGGACCAGGTGATCAGCAAACGCCACCTGTGAGGTTCCGGCACACCCGGCCTCGTCGATCCCCGGGAACAGCGTTTGGCAACCGGTTCGGAGCCAGTCGGTGATCATCTGGCTCACGGATCCGGATGAGAACGACGGCACCGTCGTGTCCACGAACGTGGGACGGCCGGCCTCTCGTCAGAGCGGCCGGCCGTCGAAGGGGCCGCCGGATCCGGGCTCGAAGGTGGTGCCGAGGTCGTACCGCGCGATTCCGAAAGGTTCAAAATCGGCATCGGCAAGGACGCGGTAGAGGAACTCAGAGGTGGACATGTCGTACCGGTCCCATGCGCCGCCGTCATGGGACCGCGCAAGGACGGGGTAATCGCCCGGCCGCTCGGCATCGATCAGCCAGAAGTACTCGTCGGCCCACTCGGTGGAGCCCCACTCGACCAGCCCCTTGCCGCCCGGCGCGTAGATCGCATAGGGATCGACGGCAGAGACGTCTCCGAGCTTGCTGTCCTGGTCGACCGACAGAGAAGCCCGCCACTGTGTCAGGAAGTCGAACGAGACGCCCTCGTCGCGCCCCAGAAAGTAGACGGAATCACTGAAGACGCCGCCGCCGAACGCCTCGTAGAGCTCCTTGTAGTCCGCCGGCAGCGGGACTCCCAGCTCTCCCTCGATTGCCGTCCAGTCGGTGGAGATCCCGAGTGGCTCCCACCCGGTCGCTTCGATCACTCGCTGAACCCACATACGGCAATCCTGTAGCCCCAGCCTTCGTTCCGATGTCCCTTGACACCCTCATCTGTCCGTCAAGCTCGGCAGCTATGGCAGCGCAGAGGCGGGGCGAGTGAAGATCCTGGTCCAGCCGCTGTGCCGCCGCTTCAGGTGGATCAGGCGGCGAGCCGCACGTCGCCGGGGCGCGAACGGGCGCTGGGCAGCTCGGTGACGGAGGACAGCCCGGCGGGCCGTTCCCGGTCCCGGATGGCGGAGAGGCGGACGATCTCGCCGTGCACGAGCACGAGCAGGTCGGCCAGCCGCAGCCCGAGCGCCTGCGCGGCGGCGGCGAGGACCTCGGACGAGGCTTCCTTCAGCCCGCGTTCGACCTCGGAGAGGTACGGCATGGAGATCCGCGCGGCGTCGGCGACGTCCTTCAACGTCCGCTCCTGAGCCAGCCGCTCCCGCCGCAGCACACCCCCGACGACCTGCCGCCACAGCGGCTCGCGCCCATCGTCCGCCTCGGGCGCGGGGGGACGCAGGGGGAGGACGCGGGCGGGGCGGTTCGGCGCGTGGTGGGTCACGTTCTCAGCCTAGGCGGGTGGGGCGAGGAGGGAAGGGGTGGGCGATCTGCCAACGGCAGAATCGCCGAAGGCGAACGGAGGGGGAGGCCCCGTACAGAAGAACCCGGAGGACCCCGCCGGCCCGCGACCCCGCCCCCCAGGCCGCGACTCCCCCAGCCGCGTTTTCCCCACCCCTGACTCACTGCCGCCCCTGAGCCTCCCGGGCCGCGTCCTCGACCCGCCGCCGGTAGGACTCCCACCAGGCGCGATCGCCGTCCGGCATGTTGTCGTTGCCCTGCCGCATCCCGGCGGCGCCGTCGACCAGCTCGCGGACGATGTCGGCGTGCCCGGCGTGCCGCTGGGTCTCGGCGAGCATGTGGACGAGCACGCGGTGCAGCGACACCTCGGCCCGGTCGTCGGGCCAGTACGGTACGCGCCCGAGGTCGTCCAGGGCGAACGCCGCGATGGTGGCGTCGGAGTGCGCGCAGGCGCGCTCGTAGAGATGGACGATGTCCTCGCGGGACTCGTCGGCGGTGGCCCACATGTCGACGTTGGGCACCTCGGCGCCGGGGCCGTCGAGCCAGGGCACGGACTCGCCGAAGGGGCGCCCGAAGGTGTCGCCGAAGTACGCGGTCTCGCAGCCGATCAGGTGCTTGACGAGCCCGAGCAGGTTGGTGGCGGTCGGCGTCAGCGGACGCCGTGCCTCGTACTCGGACAGCCCTTCGAGCTTCCACAGCAGCGCTTCTCGGGCGGCCTGCAGATAGCGGTGGAGGTCCGCCTTGGGATCGGTGTCGGCCATGCCCACCAGCATCGCACTGCACCACCGCACCAGGGGATGACCACCACCCGCCCGCGCCGGGGAGGCCGGGCGGCGGCGCCCGTAGGATCGCGGGCATGTACTTCTTCCACCTGCGCTAGGCGCCGTCGGCGAGGCGAGGATCCCCCGTCGCCGACGAGGCGGGTCGGCGTGGCGAGGTCCCGGGCCTTGGCGTGGGAGAAGAACAGTCATCATGCGCGACGACGCACACTTCGTCGCTCGGTGCGCCCGCGGTCTGGAACCGCAGTTGGCGGCCGAGCTCCTGCCACGCGAACTGGGCAGCATCACCGCGATCGGACACCGCTCCGTTTATGTCAGGGCCTGGCGCCCGTACGACACGGGGGTGACGGGGCTGCGGACGGCGGACGACGTGTTTCTGCTGGCGGCGAGAGGCAGGGACGTAGGACCGAGGAGATCAGCCGTCCCGGCACTGACGAAACTGGCAGGAGGCGCGGACCCGGACAGACTGCTGGACCACCGCAACACCCTGCTGGGGAACACCGTCGACCCCCCGGGGGGCGGAGGTATCCGCATCATTCCTGGGGCGGCGGAGCTTCAACAGGTATGACGCGGAGGACGCGGTCGGCAACGCACTGGCGGCGCGTCTGAAGGTGCCGTACCACCCGCGCCGCACGAAGGGTGCACCCCCACCGGCGCCCGGACGGCGCTGAACAACGCCGTCCGGGCATGGGCTCCGACCCCCTGCGGATCCGCGAGCGAGCCACGAACCACGCCGGTGGCTGCCGGTTCAGCCGGTCTTGACGGGGGTCAGGGTGAATCCGTCGTTGGGCTTGCCCGCGAGGAGGTCGGCCAGCCCGCCGCTGAGGGCGTAGGTCGTGCCGCCCGGTCCCGCGGTCACGTCGTTGGTGACGGGATCCTTGACGGTGTCGGTGACCGTCACCGTGGCTTCCTTCCAGCCGTCGCTGGGCTCGATGTGCTGGATCTGGGCGGGCTTGCCGGACAGGAGACCGCTGCTGACCGCCGTGATCGAGCCGTCCTTCAGGAGCCGCATGCCGGCCGCGGGGGACGCCAGCGGCGCGGAGAGCTTCACCGGCTGCGCCTTTTCTGGGTGCTGGACGGGTACCCGTACCAGGGAGCCGTCGGCCATGGCGATGATCAGCAGGTTTCCCTGCACCCATTCCACCGCCGACATGCCGACGTCATCCAGGAAGTCAGGAATGTCAAGCTTGCCCTGGAGCAGGTCGCTCTGGAGGAAGACCGAGGCGCGGCCCTCGGTGTCGATGCGGTACACCGTCGGGGTCAGCTCATCGACGGCGTAGACGGTGCCGTCGGGCGCCACCGTCAGGTCGGAGATCAGGTGCTGCTTGCCGTCGAGGGTGATCGCCGTCAGATCGGTGCACCACTCCTGCTTCCCGGTGGCCAGGTCGTAGCTGCCCACGCCGGCGACGCGGAAGGGGGCGTCCTTGCGGGAACGGTCGGCGGTGCCGTAGTCCACATTGCTGACCAGGACGCGGCCCCGCTCGCGGTCGACGTGGACGGCCTGCGCGGAGACGAGTTCCGGGTCGTCGATGAAGGTGCGTACCTTTCCGTCCGGACTGACGGCGAAGACCTTGCCCTGCTTCAGCGAGCCGGCGAAGAACGTCTTCGACCGGGCGTCGAAGTCCAGCGAGTGCGGGAACACGTTCGGGCCGTCGGCCTTGATGGGGAGGGGCGTCTTCTCCTTGCTCTGCTCGCTACCGGATCGCTCGGAGCCGGAACTCGATACGGAGGCGGAGGCAGAAGCGCCGGAGGTGCCGTTCGCGGCCAGTGCCGTCCCGGTGGCCGCGGCAGCGACAAGTGCGGCACCCGCGATGGCGATCTTCAGCTTGGTCTTCTTCATCGTCCTTGTTTCCTCGGGAGAGTCGGAGTCGGTAGGTACGTGCGAGAGCTGTCCGGGGGCACCCGGTGATACGGCGTCCGAGCAGGGCGGCCGGCCGGTTGAGCGCGGGGGCGCCTTCCGGAGCGTTCCGGGACGGGGGAACTCGGTCCCACGCTCGACCGTGGCGTCGTCGAACAGGGTTCTCCGGCCGATGACTTGGGCCAGATCCCAGCCGTGCACCAGGTCACCGGCTGGCAGGAAGGCGTGCGTGACCAGACCCCCGCGGCACTTTCTGCCGGCCTCGGGCCAGGGACTGCCGAGTGGTGTTCAGGGGTGACGCTCTGAGCGGACTGCGGACTGCGGACTGCGGACTGCGGACTGCGGAGCGAGTGCGGCCGGTCGGCCGAATCAGGAGTGCAGGGGAGGAACGGTGCGTGCGCGGGTGCCGGCGGCGGGGCGGGTGGTGTCCGGTCTGTCCGCGGCGGACTGGAGGGTCTGGTTGAGCAACTGCAGGGCCGCCTGAGCGGCGGAGCCCGGCGCAGCCGTCGTCACCACCACCCGCAGCCCCTGCTGACGGGGAACGGACAATGAGTGCTGGAGCACGTCCAGCTCCCCGATCATCGGATGGCGCATCCGGTACTCGGCCATGTCCCAGGCGCGCACCCGCTGCTCGGCCCACAGCGTGGCGAACTCCGGGCTGTGCATGGTCAACTCGCCTATGAGGGACGCCAGATGCGGGTCGTTCGGATATTCGCCGACCGCCTGCCGCAGCTTGCCCACCACGTCCCGTGCCTTTCTGGGCCAGTCCACGTACAGGTCGCGGGTGTGGGCGTCCAGAAACACCAGCCGGGCGGTGTTGGGCCGCGTGGCGGCCTGATCCGGACTGTCCGGGGCCACATGCCCGGCGAACAACGCATGCCCGGCGCGGTTCCACATCAGGATGTCCGAGCGCCGGCCGAGGACGACCACGGGTGAGTCCCCGAAGGAATCCACCAGTTGACGCACCGCCGCCGTGACACGCTCGGCCGGGAGCCGGCGGCGGCTCTGCCGGACGTCACCGGACAAGGTGTGCAGGTGGCGCCGCTCCGCGTCGTCCAGCCGCAGAGCGGTGGCCAGCGCGTCGAGGACCTGCGGCGAAGCGTTGAGCGACAGCCCCTGTTCCAGCCGGATGTAGTAGGCCACGCTGACACCGGCCAACTGGGCCAGCTCCTCACGCCGCAGCCCCGGCACCCGCCGCCGGTCACCGTAGTCCGGCAACCCCACGTCCGTCGGCTTCAACTGCGCCCGGCGCGTGGACAAGAACTCACCGAGAGACGTGCCGTGCGTTCTGTCGTTCATGCGATCGAGGGTAGGCAGACTCTCCAGACCTAGCCTGCCCCTGGGAGTAGCAGACACCAACCCGGTCGCGGACACGCATGCCGCCTCGGGCGTCGTCGTCCCGCGGCACCGCGGCACCGCGCGCATCCGAGATCAAGTCCGGCAGCACCTGCATCACCGTGTCGAACTCCGCGGAGTGGTACTGCGTCCAGCCCTCCGCGATCTGATCGCGCAGCCCGTCCAGGGAGAAGGCGGTTCTCTTCGCTCCGGCTCTTGCTTCCAGAGCGCCGACATGACGGCGCGGCGTACGGCGCTACGAATCGCGGGCCGTCGCTCTCGCCGGTGGACGCAACCGCAGGCGGCTTGCCCAGGAGCGTCGTCAGTTCCACCCCGAAACGTTCTCCAGCGCGCGCAGTGTAGGGAAACGTGCTGAGTGCTTCCGCCCCAGCTCAAGATGGCGGATCACATCAACGGACACACAGAGCGCTCGGCCAACTCCTCTTGCGTGAGGGACGCCGGCCGGCGGAGGCAACGGAGAGCCGTCCAGGTCGTCGTTTGCCACGCTGTCACGGTACGCCCGGCCGGAGCCGCGGTGAGCACTGCTGTACGGGCATGAGAAAAGCCCCGCAGATGTTGTCTGCGGGGCTTCTGCCTGTGCGCGCTCGGCAGGATTCGAACCTGCAACCTTCTGATCCGTAGCTCAAGCCAGCCTGGTCACCTGAGGTCATACGGGTAGCTGCACGGTCTCTGGCGGACACTGCTGGGCGCGTGACGTTGCTGTGGTTGCTGTACTCCGCTGCTGTACTGCTGACCGGGAGAGAGAACCCAGTCAAAGAGGATCTTCAGGGGGGCGCATGCAGTGGTCGACGCTTCTGGCGACAGCCGTGGGCACGGTGCTTGGTGTTGTAGCGACCTTGGTTGCCGATCACGCCCGCTGGCGGCGCGAGAGATCGGAGCGAGATCGCGATGCGCTACGCACAGCCTTCATGGAGTACCTGACGGCTCTCTCGGCAGCCAGGGATGCGTTCTCCCAGGCGGCACCTTCCCCGCAACAGGTGGGCAAGGGACACGTAGCGATGGGCGAGCACGGAGTCTACGCGGCACAGCAGCAACTGGAGCTCGTGGCCGAACGGACGCTTGTCGACAAGGCGCATCACGCCACGCTCTCAGTACTCGACTTCTACGACGTGGTCGTTGCCGGCCACGACTCGGACTCCCGGGACTACCTTCGTGCTTGGCGATCCGCCCGCCAGTCGCGGACAGCACTGATCGAGGAGATGCGGAAGGCGCTACAGCGAACGTAAGACGTCGGGAGATCGCGAGACTATGAGCTTGGGAATCGCGGGCGCCTGTGTCGTGCTCGGCCGCTGACCTGGGGCCGGAGAGGATCTGCAAGCCAGTGGCTCGACCGAATTAACTCGTGGCTCCCCGCGGCTCCCTACCTGGTCGGGCACACCTCGGGTAGGTCGGCATCTTCGCCCCGAAGTAACTTGGGACGCTCTCTGTCCCAGAGGGCTGTGTCTGTCACCTGCGCTGATGGTTCGCTGACGTCCACGGTTGTTCGCGGTTGTGCGTCGTGGGTGTCACTAAGACACTCAGTGTGCTTCCCTGCCGCAGGTCCGGTTGGGCGGTTGATCCCCGGTCCCGGGCTCGTGCCTTGGACCGGGGAGGGGTTCAGTCACGTGTCGGTAGCCGACGTTCCCCGTGGCTCCCTGTCTGTCGTCGCTGGCTGCTGTCGGGCGGCTAGCTCATGGATCCCCTGCTCTAGAGGGTCAACCCAAATCAGCACCCCACGCGAGAGGTTGAACCCCTCGCCAAGGTTGACCTGTATTACTAGTGTGTACGCATGGTGGCTGAGTCCTCACACAGGGAAGGGGAGGACGGCGTCCTCCTCGCCAAGCAGTGCCTTGAGAGCACGACGCACATCGAACTGCCGTTCGATGTGTACGAGTGCCCGGAACAGACCACTGTGATTCGACTCGATAACAAAGTAAAACGTTTCGACCTAGCGGGCCATATTATTGCCACCAAGCGGCCCCTTTTTGTCGAGGTCAAGGCGTACAATGTGGTCGGCAAGCAGCCGGAAGAATATACTGAGTATCTGGCGAATGCCTACAGTGCCACAGCTCGCGACATTCGTGATGGGATTGACCGGAAACGCGAGTTCATGTGGGTAACGTGGCATCCATTCAGCCAAACTAAGTGGGTGAATCTTACCACTAAGAGCGAGATCAAGAATGCGCTCGCGGTTCACGAGGAAAGCCTTGACGGGGCTGAAATTGATGACGACATCGTAGATCTTCTTACGGGCCGCCTGTGGCTGATGATGGTGAGTAAGCGGCAGGAACAATTGCTGTTGACTCGGGAAGAGCTCTACACGGTGCAGGGCGCTCTCAAGCGCAAAGGAGCCTGACGGTGATCAACGAAACCATGCGTTCAGCCATCCAGGAAGCTTTGGGCGCGCACAACGGTGACGAATTGATCCGTGGAGTCAAGAACGTTCTCACGTACGAGATTTCCGCTCTCGATCCGGCAGTGAAGATTGAAAACACAGGATACTTCAACCACACGTTTGTTCCGGACTTGGTAATGACGTGGGGCGAGGGCAGCCGTAAGCAGCAACGTGACATCTTTCTTCGGTTCAGCCTTCGAGCGGCGACCGTGGGGCGCGACGTGCAAGCGCTGGCTCAGGGTTCCCCTGTTTTGCTGGCCCTCAAAGGCAGCGACAGTGATGGCGAAATCGCAACTGTCCAGCAGGAGATCTCCGAGGCCGGTGAGGTCTTGGTGACCGACGTCCCGGCGTTGGATGAGATCAGATCCTCTGGCACCGTTTCAACCCCTGAGGAACTGGATGACGTCACAGAACCGTATCCTCGGGGCGGATCTCCCCTGCTGAATCTCGTACGCACCAGCGTCATGCGGGGTGGGCGCGGTCTATTGACCACCGAGACAGCGCACGAGTTGAGGGGACAGGCGCGGAGGCGTACCAGAGAGACAGAGATCAGCGAACTGCGGCAATTCGGCGAGACTGTCCGAAACCTATTCCGTGGGGAGACAGCTACTCGGCTGGAAAGAGCCGCCCAACTCATGCAAATGGGGCTGACGGGCGACGTCAGTCTCATTGAGCAGGCCCAGATAGTCGACCCGTCTGAAGAGGAGTTGATTCGCGGTCGTCTCTCAGAAAGCGAACTGCGAGTAATGCTGCCTTATCTCTTGAGGCGGGACGACGTTACGAGCAATCCGCGTTATTGGCGTCACTTGGGTTCGATGGTCACACTGGAGCTCTTGGAGAGCATCTCTAGTGATCTCCATGGTATCGATCTGACTCGCCTCGTCGAGCCTAACAAAGATTCCTGGCTGGCTTTGCGTGCTGCGCTTTCCTATAATGTCGAACCCGACCAGGAGGGGGTAGGGACTGGTTACGTGGAGCGGTGGGAAATCCGTGCGCGAATGCTCAATTTAATCATGGGGCAGTACCGTGTGATGGTGACGGCAGATCGGCGGCGTATTCGGACCCGTGAAGATAATCCCCCCGCTAGGTGGGCGGATATCGAAGAACGCCTTCAACCATTCCATCTGACTGGCGTCACACTTGATGGCCTTGTCAGGCGTGTTCAGGTCACCGGGGAGAATCAAGCGGACGTTTATCGGGACGTACAGTCCATCACGGCAAGCATCCGAGACGATTTTCACGTTCCTAAAGTGGAAATTGCAGCGTCAGATCACGAAGGTGCTCCGAGGATCTCGGCCGACTTCAGTACGTGGGCCGCAACGGCTGACAATGGCGTTTCTGTCGGTAAACTGACAGAAATCGCGACCAAAGTGCTCGGATATCGGTTCGAGATGCCTTTGAACTGATCAGAGCTTTTAAATCTCCCGGCTCAGCCTTCCCAGGTTCGAATCCTGGCCTCACCACCACCTGGAGAATTGACCTCTGACCAGCGACGTTGGTTGAGGGTCGATCTTGTTTGAGTCCCCCGCGAGTCCTCGTGGCACCTGGCAGACCGACCCCAGGTGTTCCCCACAGTCCCGCAGCCCATGGGTCTGGCTGAGCGAGGTGGCTCCCTCGCCGGTCGGGCAGCGTAGCGCCCTACCCAGGTTCTCCGGGGGTGCAAGGCTCACTTCGTGACGCATGCGCTTGGCCTTGCACCCCCGGAGGTTCTGGGTGCACCCTCCGGGTGCCGGCCGATGGGGGAGCTGCCCCGCGACCCACCTCCGAGCCACGTGCTTTCGGGAGCTCCCAGGCGTCCCCCGCTCCCTCCGAGAGAGGGCCGGGGTTCGGGGCGGAGCCCCGCTGTTCTTCGACCTGCCCGCGCCGAATCGACTGGGCCCGGCATGATCGGATCTTCCCGCAGGGCTGCCAGCGCGGGCCGGCGGACCGGGCTGGAGCGGGGCGGAGACAGGAGCGGCGGCCCGGGGAGCCGGGCCGCGCGGCGAGCGGTAGCGAGCCGCCTTGAAGTCGTAGAGAAGGTTGTTACGCATGGGGCTCACATGCCGGTGTCTGCCTGCTCCGGCGGTGGGAGGTAGGGCACTGGTGTGACTGTCCAGGTCGCCTGCGTGGTGCGCTGCTTCAGTGTGAGCGTGTGGGCCTGGCCCTCCGACAGGTCGCGGGTCGCCTCGGCTTGGCCGTGGTCGATCCAGTCGCGGGCCTGGCGGTAGGGCTCCTCGTCCATGCTGATCGCGACCATCATCAGCGCGGCCTTGAACCAGCGCAGTGCCTCGCCTGTGCTGTAGGCGTCGAAGGTGCCTAACCGGTGCTCGTCGACATGGCACTCGCAGTGAAACCAACGCAGTTCCGGGGGAGTTCGCTGGCTCATTGGTGCCGCTCCTGCGTGGTCGGTCGCAAGCTGGCCGCCGGCCGGGGTTCCGGCTCTGCTGTGCCGGGGTCCAGTTCGACCATGACCGTGTAGCCCTCGTCGTCTCCGCTTACTTCCATGCGTCGGCCGAGCGCCGAGACGAGAGTGAGTCCGCGGCCGTGGGCGTCCCCATCTGCCGCAGCTACCTCGTGGGGTTTCGTCGCGCCTCCGCCGACGTCGGTGACTGCCAGCACGACCGATCCTGATGTGCGGAAGAGCGAGATGCGCATGCTCCCGCTCGCTGTCCCGCTCGCGGAGTGCAGTAGGGCGTTCGTGCTCAGCTCGCTCACGATCAGTGCGGCCTCTTCCGCACACCTGCTGTCGCCGAGTACGTCTCTCGTCCAGCGGCGGACACGGCCGACCTCTTCGGGAAGACCCGGGCAGGTGAGTTCCCAGATTCGACGTCTACTCGTATACTCGTCCATACAAGTTCCTTTATGCTGGTGGCCGCCATGGGTAGTGGATTTGAGCTAGACGAGTCTCACGCCGTCATGCGCGCGCACGGCCGGCGGCGATGCGGCGTCGAGAGCGTCCAGGACGCGGATCGCGTAAGCCTCGTCGGCGAGTTCGGTGACCTCGGCGCGGGTGGCCCAGCGGAGAGCGTAAGTCTCGTCACCGGTGGTCGGTGTGCCGTCGATGACCTTGCAGCGGAAGACGAGCGAGACGATCAGGCCCGTCATGTTCTTGTACACGCCGGTAAGGGATGCGGGGAGAGCGATCTTCAGGCCCGTCTCCTCCAGGACCTCGCGCTGAAGCGCTTCGGGGACCGTCTCGCCGGGTTCGAGGACGCCGCCGGGTGGTTCCCATTGGCCGTTGTCCCGGCGCTGGATGAGCAGGGCGCGGCCCTCGTCGTCGACGATGACTCCCGCGACGCTCACGGAGTGGGGGCGCTCTGCGCTACTCACGGTCCTCGGTCCCCTCGGCTGGCTAGGCTCTCCACCGTAGCAACAGCACTCAGCCTCTCGTCTAGATATCCAGAGGAGTACGCACATGGCGCCCGTTCCGTCCGGTGTTCTCGGGGCTGTCGACCCCACCAGCGATCGCGCCGTTTTCCGGCAGATCGCCGACCAGCTCCGGGAGGCCATCGACAGGGGCCGCTTCAGGGAGGGTTCCAAGCTGCCGTCCGAAGCTGAGCTTGTCGAGCACTTCGGCGTCTCCCGGATGACCGTTCGTAACTCGATCGGGGTCCTTCAGGGTGAGGGGCTGATCTCCGCCGAGCACGGGAAGGGCGTCTTCGTCCGGCCGCGGCCCCCGGTGCGGCGGCTCGCGTCCGACCGCTTCGCACGTCGGCACCGCGATCAGGGCAAGTCGGCGTTCATCGTGGAGGCGGACGCCGCGGGTTCCCGGCCGGAGGTGGACAGCCTGGAGGTCAAGGAGGAGAAGCCGAGTCGCGACATCTCCGCCCGTCTTGGGTCTCCTCGTAAGGTCCTCGCTCGCCGCCGGCGTTACCTGCTCGACGGCCGCCCCGTCGAGTTCGCCGTCTCCTACCTCCCGCTCGACCTGGCGCGCGGTACGCGGATCGCCGAGCCGAACCCCGGCCCCGGCGGCATCTACGCGCGGCTGGAGGAAGCGGGGCACCGGCTCGACCACTTCGACGAGGAAGTACGGGCCCGGATGCCCTCCCCGGGGGAGGCGAAGATGCTGCGGCTGGCGTCAGGTGTGCCGGTGATCCACCTGGTTCGGACCGCGTACGACACCGAAGGGCGGGCCGTCGAGGTCTGCGACACCGTGATGGCGGCCGACGCCTACGTGCTCGCGTACCAACTGCCGGCGACCTGACCCGGGTTCGGGAGGTCTCGATGCCGACAGGTGCGTCTTCGCGGACTCGTACACACCGAGAGGCATACTCGTATAGACGAGTGGGCAAGCTGTGTGTCACAGTGGTTCGCATCCCCGGCGCCGAGCCTCGGTTCGGCTGGGGCAACTTGTATAGACGACTAGCTGTCACAACGAAGAAGGGGAAGCACCTTGCGCACCATCCGAGTTGAGACCTCCACCGCCACCATCCTCCTCACCGAAGCCCCCGAGCCGAAGGTGCGCGACCGGCAGACCGGCGAGATCGCCAAGGACGCCACCAGCGGCGAGACGCTGATGAAGGTCGGCGTCGTCTACATCGACGAGGGCGAGTCCTCGCTGATCCACGTGACCGTCCCCGAGAGCGGCGTGAGTGAGGGACTTGCCCTTGGTGCTCCCGTCGCGCTCCCGGGGCTGGTCGCCCGCCCGTGGGAGTCGGTGTTCAACGGGCAGCAGCGCCACGGGATCGCCTACCGCGCCGCCGCCGTCACCCTGGGCGTCGTACCGGCCGGAGCGGCGGCCTGATGTCCGATCTGTCGACGCTGGTGGAGGTGGGCGGCCCGATAGCCGGGCTAGGTGGCGGGGTCGCCTACCTCCGGGCCCGGCACCCGGCGGCCTACTGGTCCACGGTCGGGATGCCGCTGTCCTCGGTGCGGCTGCTGGGCTCGTACGGCTCGGTCATGGAGTCGTGCGGCCTGACCGTCGAGCCGTCCCGCCTCTGGGTTCTGGCCGTACGGGCGACCACCCGGCGGGAAGTACGGCCCGTACCGCCGCGCCGGGGTCTGCTCCGGCCCACCTCGACCGGCTTGCGCGTCCGGCTCCGGCTCGCCCCGGGGCAGGAGCCCGCCGACCTGGCCGCGTCCGCCGAACGGCTCCGGCACGCCTGGGGCGTTCATTCCGTCTACGTACGGGAGATCAAACCCGGCGTCGTCGAACTGCGGCTCGTCGGCTTCGACGTTCTCCGCCGCGTGCGGATGCCGCGCAAAGCGGGTGGTGGCTTCCTGCGGGTGCCCGTGGCGCTGCGGGAGGACGCGACTGCGTTCTTACGGGACTTCCGCGCGATCCCGCACGAACTCGTGCTCGGCGCGACCCTCTCCGGCAAGTCCATGTACCTGCGCCACCTGCTCACGGGCCTCGCCGGACAGCGGGTCGCGCTCGCCGGAATCGACTGCAAACGCGGCGTCGAGCTGGCGCCCTTCGCGCCCCGGCTCTCCGCGCTCGCCACCGACCCGGACCAGGCGGCCGAGCTGCTGCCCGCGCTCGTACGCGAGATGGAAGACCGCTACGACCTGATCAGGGCCCGGCAGGGCATCGCTCCCTCGACCCCGGACGAGGACATCACCTCGGACGTGTGGGGCCTGCCGGAGAGCGAACGGCCGGTGCCGATCGTCCTGTTCGTGGACGAGATCGCCGAACTCTTCCTCGTCGCGACGAGGAAAGGCGAGGAACGACGCGACGAGATGGTCACCCAACTCATCCGCCTCGCCCAACTCGGCCGCGCCGCCGGCATCTACCTGGAGGTCTGCGGTCAGCGCTTCGGCGCCGAGCTGGGCAAGGGCGCCACCATGCTCCGCGCCCAGCTCACCGGCCGTGTCTGCCACCGCGTGAACGACGAACCGTCCGCCAAGATGGCACTCGGCGACATCGCCCCCGAAGCGGTCGGCGCCGCCTGCGCCATCGCGCCCGACCGGCCCGGCCTGGCCGTCGCCGGTGACACCTCCGGCGGCTGGTCCCGCATCCGTACGCCGTACCTCTCGCTGGCCGACGCCGCCGCGCGCTGCCGGGAAACCGCTGATCTCGTTCCCGAGCTGCCCGCGCTGAAGCCCTTCCTTCCCGACGTTCCCGTGAGCGACTGACCCCACTCCCAACCCGGCCGGCGCGACCGCTTCGCGCCGCGTCCCTACCCCTCCCATGCCCGAAACCGGAAGGAGACGACCCGTGCGTGACCGACTCGCCCGCGTCGACCCGGTGCTCGTACAGGCGGTCATCGCCGCCGCGTTGTCCTTCGCGCACCTGCACGACGTGGCGTCGGCCGCGGGACAGGACGGCTGGAAGGCGTGGGCCTATCCGGTCTCCGTCGACCTGCTCCTCGTCGCGGCCTGGCGTCGCCTGCGCTCCGGACGGGACAAAGCGGCGGCTTGGTGCTGGTTCCTCATCGCCCTGGCCGCCTCGCTCGGCGCCAACATCGCGACGGCCGGAGTGCTCGACCTGAACGACGCGCCCGACTGGCTACGCATCCTCGTTGCCGGATGGCCGGCGCTCGCCTTCCTCGGCGGAACGCTCCTCGCACACAGCCCTGCCCCGAAGCCGAAGCCGGTCGAGCCCGAACCGGAACCGGAGCCTGTCGCCGAAGTCTCGACGACACCCGAGCTGCCCGCCGCGCCCGTACCGGCCGCCCTCGTCGAGCACGCACGCAAGGTCGCCGCAGCCCACGAATCCCGCACCGGTACGCCCATCGACCCCGACACCCTCCGCGCCCGCCTCGGCGTCCCCGCACCGCTCGCCGACCGCATCGCCGCACAACTCACCTGATCCGAGAGGAGAACCGCCATGCCGCTCAACCGCCGCTTTCGCCGCGTGATCCGTATCGGCCCGGTCCAGGTCGGCACTGCCCCCGACAACCGGGGCCGCGAGAAGCACACCGCCGCCTGCACCGCCCCGCGCTGCGGCTTCTCCGCCGACTACGACTCACGTGCCGCCGCCGAACTCGCCGCCCGTACGCACCGCTGCCCGGTGCGCTGAAGGGAGCACGCACGCCATGAACCTCGACCTGCCGCTCGTCGTCGTCCTCGGCCTCATCGCCTGGGGAGCCGTGAAGTTCCTCGGCGTCCGCCTCTGGATCGTCGTCGTGATCACCCTCTTCGGCTTCTACCTCGCCGACACCTTCATGGCCCCCGCCATCGACCACGGCACCCGCAACGGGGTCGAGGTCGTCAACGGCACCGACGACTGAGAGGAGCACCAACCATGCTGTTCAAGCCCGAGCTGCCCCCGAACGCGCACACCCCGGTCGCCGCACCTCGTACGCACGAACCGGCGCCCTGCTCCTGCCACCACGCCCCGCGCCGCGCCCTGCCCACGGTGAGCACCGGGGCCGTCGTCACCGTCCTCGTCGGCGGTGTCGTCCTGACCGCGCTCCTGGCCGCCGTCGCGGTCTCGGCCGTGGCCGTCGCCGTCGCCGCCGTGGTCCTGCGCTCGCTCCTCAAGGACCGGAGTCACCAGCGCTGAACGGCCGCCGGGGCGGCCCGATACCGCCAAGCATCCGCCGCCCCGGCCGCCTGCCCCTTCTCGACGAAGCCGAAAAGGAGACAGTCATCATCACCCGCCACAACCCCGCCCCGCTCGCCGAACTGGCCACCCTCGCACAAGGCGGCTCCCTCCCCTCCCTCGCACGACAGCTCTCCGGCCTGGGCGGCTGCACCAACCCCGTACGCCTTGCCGGTCACCGCATCGAACACCGTGTCGACACGATGACCGGCGAGATCGGCCCGGCACTCCGCCGCCTCGACTCCGCCCAGATGCCCGCCGGTGACCTCCTCGTCCGCTGCGGAAACCGCCGCACCACCCGATGCCCCGCCTGCGCCGAGACCTACCGCCGCGACACCTTCCACCTGATCACCGCCGGACTCCGCGGCGGCAAAGGCACCCCCGAAGAAGTCACCTCACACCCGCGGGTCTTCGCCACCTTCACCGCCCCGAGCTTCGGCCCGGTCCACAACCGCCCCGGCACCCGGCCCTGCCGCTGCGGTCGCCACCACGCACCCGACGACCCCGCCCTCAGCAACCCGCTCAACCCCGACCGCTACGACTACGAAACCGCCGTCCTATGGAACGCCCACGCGGGCGCACTCTGGCGCCGCTTCACCATCCACCTCCGCCGAGAGATCGCCCGCCGCGCCGGACTCACCCAACGCGCCTTCCCGCAGCACGCCCGCGTCTCCTTCGCCAAGGTCGCCGAATACCAGAAGCGCGGAGCCGTCCACTTCCATGCCGTCGTACGCCTCGACGGCCCGGCCGGCGGCAACACCCCACCCCCGCATTGGGCCACGGCCGAGCTGCTGACCGACGCCATCCAGGTGGCGGCCTCCCGTGCCGTCGTCCCCGGCCCGGTTCTCGACGGCCGCGCCCACACCTTCGCGTTCGGTCCCCAGCTCGACATCCGCACCATTCACGGCCAGGACCTCGACGGCGACCAGGCCCTCACCGACCGCGCGGTCGCCGCGTACATCGCCAAGTACGCCACCAAAGGCGCCGAGACAGCGACAGGCACGTTAGATCGCCGCCTGCGCTTCATCGCCGAGTTGGGGAATCTCGGCCTGCCCCCGCACGCCGAACGCCTCATCCGTACCGCCTGGGCCCTCGGCGCCCGCAAGGATCTCGCCCATCTCCGCCTGCGCGCCTGGGCGCACATGCTCGGCTTCCGCGGCCACTTCTCCACCAAGACCCGCCGCTACTCCACCACCCTCGGCGCCCTCCGCGCCGCCCGCGCCGAATGGCGCCGCCTGCAAGCCGCCATCGCCCGCGGCGACAACCCACAGCCTGTGGACGGCCCCGACGACGCAACCACCCTCGTCCTCGCCCACTGGATCTACACCGGCACTGGTCTCACTCCCGCCGAAGCCTGGCTATCCGCCTCCCTCGCCCCGGAAGGAGCCAACTCCCGATGAGAACCGCGACGATCAAACCGAAGTGGCACACCACGGCCGAAGTCGCTGCCATGCTCGGCTTCGGCTTGTCCAAGACGAAGATGCTCGTTCTCACGGGCGAGATCCGCTCCGTCAAGGTGGGCCGCAACCGCCGCATCCTTCCCGCCTGGGTCGACGAGTACGTGAACCGCTGCGCCGAGGAAGCCGAGAGGTGGACGGCATGAGCGGCAAGCGCGCCAACGGCGAGGGTTCCATCTACCCGTACAAGAACGGCTACGCGGCCTACGTCTGGGTCACCAAGCCGGACGGCAAGCGGGCCCGGAAGTACGTGTACGGCAAGACGCGCGCCCTGGTCCACGAGAAGTGGCTCAAGGCTCACGCCGACGCCAAGAAGGGCCCGGTCGCCACGCGGCACCGTACCGTCGCGGCCTTCCTCGACTACTGGCTTGAGTCGATCGTGAAACCCAACCTTGCTCCTCTGTCCTACGTCTCGTACGAGGGCTACGTGCGGCTCTACATCACCCCGCACCTGGGCGGGAAACGGCTCGACAAGCTGACCGTCCGCGACGTGCGTGAGTGGCTGACCAAGCTGGCGACGATCTGCCAGTGCTGCGCGCAGGACAAGGACGCAAGGCGTAAGCCCTCGCGTCGGCGCTGCTGCGCGATCGGGGAGTGCTGCGAGTCGTACCCGTCCCGCCGGGTGATCCAGGCGTCACGCGACGCTCTGCGCGCCGCGCTTACGCACGCCGTCGCCGAGGAGGAGATCGGCAAGAACGTCGCGTCGCTCGTGAAGGTGCCCAAGCCGCGCCGCCGCCGGATCAAGCCGTGGTCCGTCGCCGAAGCCGGCCGTTTCCTCACCGATGCCGCCGCCCGCGATGACCACCTCTTCGCTGCCTGGGTCCTCGTCCTGTGCCTCGGTCTGCGCCGCGGTGAGGTGCTGGGCCTGACCTGGAAGTCCGTGGACCTCGACACCGGGGAGCTGTACGTGGATCACCAGATCCAGCGGGCCGGGCGCCGGATCCTTCACCGCGAGACCAAGACGGAGGACTCGGACGACTTCCTGCCTCTGCCCGCGCTGTGCGTCAAGGCCCTGCGCATGCGCCACGCGCAGCAGACAGGCGACCGGAAGGCGGCCGGAGAGCTGTGGCAGGACAGCCACGGGCTCATCTTCACCACCAAGTACGGCACCCCGATCGAGCCGGGGAACCTCACCCGCATGTTCGCCCTCCGCGCCCGCCGCGCCGGCCTCCGCGTCATCCCGCTGCGGAACACCCGGCACACGTGCAGCTCGCTCCTGGTCGCCCTCAAGGTCCACCCGAAGGTGGCGCAGCGGATCCTTCGGCACTCACAGATCGCGATGACGATGGAGGTCTACGCCGAGGCGAGCGACGAAGCGGTACGGGCCGCGATCGGGAAGCTGTCCGACGCCATGGGCGGTACCGGCTGACGCTGTTGCTGTACTTCGCTGCTGTACGGGCATGAGAAAAGCCCCGCAGATGTCGTCTGCGGGGCTTCTACCTGTGCGCGCTCGGCAGGATTCGAACCTGCAACCTTCTGATCCGTAGTCAGATGCTCTATCCGTTAAGCTACGAGCGCCCGCTTTCGGGCACTGGCGGCCCGGCTGCGTTGCGGGCATAACTTTACATGACCCTCCGCGCCAGGTGAAATCCGATTCCCGCACCCCCGCCGACCTGCGGAAACCGTCGTCCCCCGGGCATGCAGAGAGCCCGCGCCGTACGGCACGGGCTCGCTGGTCGGGTGGCGGAGGCGGAGGGATTTGAACCCTCGATGGGGGGTAAACCCCAAACCGCATTAGCAGTGCGGCGCCATAGACCAGACTAGGCGACGCCTCCCGCACATCTGCCGGTCAAGCAGGTGTGTGCAGATGATGGCACAGGCGGCGGGGCCGCTGCCAATCGCACCCACCGTACCGGTCACCGGGCCGTGGGGGCAAAGGGCTTGTCGGGGTGCGGGGTCGGGGCGAAGGGGAGGAGGCGGGGCGGAGCGGGCATAGCATCGGTGTACGGGCCGTTTCGGTTCGTAGACCTGTGGTCACGATGCGACAGCACCGCTGGGAGGCGCACGATGGCGTCCGTCCGCCGGAAGGTCCGCGGCGCCCGCGTGAGCATCTGGCTCACCGGGCGGGCGAAGGGGCGGCGCAGGGGGTACGCGCCTGCCGTGGGGGAGGCCGGCGGGCTGGATCTGGGGAAGATCGTCGCGGCCACCGTGCGGTTGCTCGACGCCGAGGGACTGGGGCGGCTGTCGATGCGCCGGCTCGCCGCCGAGCTGGGCGTCACGGCCATGTCCGTCTACTGGTACGTCGACACCAAGGACGAGCTCCTGGAGCTGGCCCTCGACCACGCCTACGCCCAGCTCGACCTCCCCGACGAGGACGGCGTCGACTGGGCCGCCCAGCTACGGCAGCTCGCGCACGGGCACCGGCGCATCCTCGTCGCCCACCCCTGGGTCTCCCGGCTCGCCGGCGAGTATCTGAACGTCGGGCCGCACGCCATGGCCTGCGTCGCCGCCGCGCAGCGCGCGATGCGGCGGGCCGGGTTGCCGGAGGAGTGCCTGACGGGCGGGCTCTCGCTGCTGTTTCCGTTCTCGTACGGGTTCGGGGGCGCCGGCGGGCGCCTGGCGGAGCCGGGCGAGGACTACGGCGCGTTCGTACGGGCCCTGCGGGAGCATCCCGACTTCATCCAGCCGCCCGCTGCCGGCGGCTGCGCGGTCTCCTCCGAGCCGGGCCCCTCCGAACGCGTTCCCGTTCTGTCCGGGCACGAGCAGCGTGACCGCGACTTCGCCTTCGCGCTCGAGTGCGTCCTCGCCGGCATGGCCGCCATGCGCGACCGCGTCGCCGAGCAGGTCCGGCCGACCATCACCCCCGCGTGAGTTCCTCGACCCGCCGCTCCGCCGTCCCCGTCTGCTGCAGGCCGCTGCGCGTCCGCAGCGCGACCTCCTTGATGCACGCCACCATCACGAACGCCAGCAGCGCCGCCGGCGCCGCGTACAGGAAGATGTCCGCCAGCCCGTGCCCGTACGAGCTCTCCACCACCGTCCGCACCGGCACCGGCAGCTCCGCGAGGTTCGGGATCGCCGTGCCGTCGCCGCCCGCCTCGCCCGCGGCGCGGGCCGGCGGGATGCCGAGGTCGTGGAGACCGTCGCGCATGTAGCCGGAGATGCGGCCGCCGAGGATCGCGCCGAGGGCGGAGACGCCGACCGCGCCGCCGAGGGAGCGGAAGAACGCGACCGCCGAGCTGGCGGCGCCGAGGTCGGCGGGGTCGACCTGGTTCTGGGTGCAGAGCACCAGGTTCTGCATCATCATGCCGATGCCCGTGCCCAGCGCGGCCATGTAGATCGCGATGTGCCAGTACGGGGTGTCGTAGCGCATGGTGCCGAGCAGGCTGAGCCCCGAGGTGAGCAGCAGCCCGCCGGCGACGAGCCAGACCTTCCAGCGGCCGGTACGGGTGATGACCCAGCCCGAGATCGTCGACGACAGGAAGATCCCCATGATCATGGGGATGGTCAGCAGGCCCGACTTCGTCGGGCTCTCGCCGCGCGCGAGCTGGAAGTACTGGCTCAGGAAGACCGTCGCGCCGAACATCGCGATGCCGACGAAGAGGGACGCGAGCGAGGCGAGGGTGATGGTGCGGTTGCGGAAGAGGCGTAGCGGAAGGACCGGCTCCGGCACCCAGGTCTCGACCCACAGGAACGCCAGCCCCAGCGCGACCGCGCCGCCGGTCATCGCGAACGTCTGCCAGGACAGCCACGCGTACGACTCGCCCGCCAGCGTGACCCAGATCAGCAGCAGCGAGACGGACGCGCTCATCAGCATCGCGCCGCGCCAGTCGATCGACACCTTCCGGCGCACCACCGGCAGCCGCAGGGTCTTCTGGAGTACGACCAGCGCGAGGATGGCGAACGGGATGCCGATGTAGAAGCACCAGCGCCAGCCCAGCCAACTGGTGTCGGTGATCACGCCGCCGAGGATGGGGCCGCCGACCGTGGCGACGGCGAAGGTGGCGCCGAGGTAGCCGCTGTAACGGCCGCGCTCGCGCGGGGAGATCATCGCGGCGAGGATGATCTGCGCGAGCGCGCTGAGGCCGCCGACGCCGATGCCCTGGACGACGCGGCAGGCGATGAGCATGCCCGTGCTCTGGCTGAGACCGGCGACGATCGAGCCGGCGACGTAGATCACGAGGGCCGACTGGACCAGGAACTTCTTGCTCGCGAGGTCGGCGAGCTTGCCCCAGAGGGGCGTGGAGGCGGTCATCGCGAGCAGGGCGGCGGTGACGACCCAGCTATACGCGCTCTGCGTGCCGTCGAGGTCCGCGATGATCCGGGGCAGGGCGTTGCTGACGATGGTCGAGGAGAGGATGGCCACGAACATGCCGAGCAGCAGGCCGGAGAGGGCCTCCAGTATCTGCCGGTGAGTCATGCCGGGAGATTCGACTTTAGTTTGTTGCACTAAGCAACAGTATGACGAATGGTTGCCGAAGGCAATCGAAGTCAGATGGCGCCGGCGCGGGCGAGCGGAAGGGGGGCTTCCCCCCGCTGACAGGCGTCCGGGGCGTTCGCTAGTGTCCTGCCCCATGGCTCACAATCCGCAAGGTCAACAGCCCGATCCCAACTACGACCCGGCCGGGAGCACGCAGATGTTCCGCGCCTTCGTGGACGAGGGCGGCGGCCCGCAGGCGCGGGGGCCGCAGCAGCCGGCGGCCGCGCCGGCGAGTTCGGGGCCGCGGGTGGGGATGATCATCGGGATCGTCGTCGCGGTGGCGGTGCTGGCGGGAGTGGTGTGGCTCGCGGTGGGGTGAGCCGGGGGACACCGGCCTGAATCCGGGGGGAACAAGGGCCTGATCCGGGGGGCCGGGATCTGAATCCGGGGCCCGGGCGCTGAGTTCGCGTCCCCGCGTACGGAGTCCGCGTCGCGCGCTTCGTAGTTCCTGCTTGCGTCAAGCGTCGCCTGTGCCGCCGCGTCGCCCTCCCGCGCTTCCGTGGACGCGGCTTACGGCGCCGTCTACGGGATCCGGGCGTAGGGCGTACGAGCTGGGGCCGGCCCCGCGCCGGCCCCGTCGTCAGTCCGCGATCAGCCCTGCCCGAAGCTGCGCCAGCGTCCGCGTCAGCAGCCGCGACACGTGCATCTGCGAGATGCCCACCTCGTCGCCGATCTGGGACTGCGTCATGTTCCCGAAGAACCGCAGCATGATGATCCGCCGCTCCCGCGCCGGGAGTTGGGCCAGCAGCGGCTTCAGCGACTCGCGGTACTCCACGCCCTCCAGCGCCGTGTCCTCGTACCCGAGGCGGTCCGCGAGCGAGCCCTCGCCGCCGTCCTCCTCCGGGGCCGGGGAGTCGAGGGAACTGGCCGTGTACGCATTGCCCACGGCGAGGCCGTCGACCACGTCCTCGTCGGACACCCCGAGGTACTGGGCGAGTTCCGGCACGGTCGGGGAGCGGTCCAACTGCTGCGCGAGGTCGTCGCTGGCCTTGGTGAGCGCCAGGCGCAGCTCCTGGAGCCGGCGCGGGACGCGCACGGACCAGCTCGTGTCCCGGAAGTAGCGCTTGATCTCGCCGATGACCGTGGGCATGGCGAAGGTCGGGAACTCGGTGCCGCGCCGGCAGTCGAACCTGTCGATCGCCTTGATCAGGCCGATGGTGCCGACCTGGACGATGTCCTCCATGGGCTCGTTGCGGCTGCGGAAGCGGGCCGCGGCGTAGCGCACGAGGGGCAGGTTCAGCTCGATCAGGGTGTCGCGCACGTAGGACCGCTCGGGGCTGTCCCCGGGGGGCAGCTCGGCGAGGCGGAGGAAGAGGGCGCGGGAGAGCGTACGGGTGTCGATGCTGCCGGAAGGGGCCGGCTCGGGCTCCGGGGCGGCGTCGTCCGCCGGGGCGGCGGGGGCCGGGATGGCCGGGGCGGCGGCGTCGGGCGGGTTCTGGGGTGCCGCGGCTCCGAGGGGTGGTGGGGGTGCCGGTGGCGCCGGGGCGTGGCCGGCGGCGGCCGGGTCGGTGGACGGGCCCAGGGACGGGTCCAGGGTGCGGTCCGGGCCCTGGGCCGTGGCGGCCGGGGCGTCGGGGAAAGCCGCTTGTGCGCCGAGAGGCGCGACTTCGGTGAGCATCTGCGAGCTGCCCAGTTCTGCGGACATGCCACCCCCTTGAGGTCGCGGACGGTTCCAGGCCGCCCCTCCCCCTGACCCGGCGGAAACCTGGACTCCCGCCGGACCGCCGAGAGAAGCAGCCTCCGACTGACTTACCGGGTGCCGGGGCATGCCAAACACCGTTCCAGCAGAATGTCACAAGTCGGCAACGCGCTGTAGCGCCAAGTCGACATATACGCGCAGATACGGAGCCTGCGCGTCAGGGATGACTCTCGAAGAGTCCTACCCGATCCGGTTAGGAATCGATCCGGTTTGCGGATCGCAGCCGTGCGAAGCTGCGCGACAGCAGCCGGGACACGTGCATCTGGGACAGCCCGAGTTCGGCGCTGATCTGCGACTGGGTCATGTTGCGGTAGTAGCGCAGCATGAGGATGCGCTGTTCGCGCTCCGGCAGTTGGACGAGGAGGTGGCGTACGAGGTCGCGGTGCTCGACGCCGGCCAGCGCCGGGTCCTCGTACCCGAGCCGGTCCAGCAGGCCCGGCATGCCGTCGCCTTCCTGGGCGGCTTCGAGGGAGGTGGCGTAGTACGAGCGGCCCGCCTCGCGGCAGGCCCGCACCTCCTCCTCGCCGATCTTCAGATGCGCGGCGATCTCGCCGGTGGTGGGCGCGCGGCCGTGCCGTACGGTCAGGTCCTCGGTGGCGCCGCTGACCTGGGCCCACAGCTCGTGCAGCCGGCGGGGGACGTGGACGGTGCGCACGTTGTCCCTGAAGTAACGTTTGATCTCGCCGACCACGGTGGGCATGGCGAAGGTCGGGAACTGCACGCCGCGGGCCGGGTCGAAGCGGTCGATGGCGTGGATGAGGCCGATGGTGCCGACCTGGAGGACGTCCTCCATGGGCTCGTTGCGGCTGCGGAAGCGGGCGGCGGCGTAGCGCACGAGGGGGAGGTTGGCCTCGATGAGCGCGGTACGGACGCGGGTGTGCTCGGGGGTGCCGGGTTCGAGCGCGGTGAGCTCGGCGAAGAGCGCGCGGGTGAGGGCGCGGGAGTCGGGTTTATGGGGGGCGTCGGGGTCGCCGGAGTCGTCAGGGGCGGGATCGGGGTCGGACGCCGCCGCGGGCGCGGCTTCGGCGGCCGGAGGGCCGGGTGCGGCCGGCGCGGGGGCCGGGGCGGTCGCGACGGCCGTCGTGGGGGCCGTGGCCGGGGTCGGAGCCGGTGCCGGGGGCGAGACCGGGCTGGAGGCGGGTGGACCGGGGGTGGGCGGGGCCGTACGAGCGGACAACGGCTGCACCACACCACCACCCCTTCGCGACCACGTGACGTACGACCGGCGCCACGGCGCGTAGCGCAGGCGGGACCGGGAAATCCGGAAAAGCGGTCATAGCATCACAAGAGATGCGCACTCTGCGCAAGCACCGTAATTTGCCGTGTTGGCGGCCAGTTGGCCGCCGCCGCGTGCGCAGGCCGGGGGTCGTTCGGCCAGGCAGGAGGGCTGATCGCGTACGGGTGTACGGGGCCGATCGCGTGGTCGGCGATCACCCGGGTGGACAGCCGCCCCGGGGCGGCGCCCCCGGGCGCGCAACGCCCCGCGTCACTCCGACGAGGCGTCGTCGAGCAGGTCGGACATCACATCCCCGATGGCCCTGGCGAGCTCCGATATCCACTCGAAGACGACCTGCACGAGGTCGGCCGCCTGCGAGGGGGAGCTGATGATCGAGTAGATGGCGAAGAGCCCGAGGAGCCCCAGCGCTATCTTCTTGTAGTCCACGAGCGTCGATGCCTCCCCTGTGCGGCACACGCCCGTTTGCTGCTCTCCCCAGGCGCAGTCGCACGATTCTATCCGCGGTTGGAACCGTACCCATGTTTTATGGACTAAAGGCCCGGTCACAGGGGGCTTTTGCGTCTCCCGCCCCCGGCCGCGGGCGGCGCACCATGGACGGTGAGTCCCGCCGGGTCCGGCAGGACCCCGGCGGGCTCGGGGCGGGCCCACTGCGCGTCCGCCGCGGCTACTCCCCCCTCGCTGCGGCGGGTCGTAGGGCCCACCCCTCCGCGGGGGAGGCGGCCGGTTCCCCCCGGGGCCGCCTCCCTCTCCGCAAGCCACCCCGGCCGCGCGCGGTCCGTACCGGAGACGCAGCCGGCACCGGGAGCCGGCCGAACTCGCCCCCTCAGACCGGTCGTTGACTCCCCCGCCGGACCCCGCAGCCGCCGAACGCCCTTCCCCGCTCCGGGACTTCGCCCGCGCACAGAACCGCCCCCGCACCGGAAGCCCGGTCGGAGGCGGTGTCACGCTGGCGGTAGCGGTGGGATTTGAACCCACGGTGGAGTTGCCCCCACACTCGCTTTCGAGGCGAGCTCCTTCGGCCGCTCGGACACGCTACCGCCAGGCAGCTTAGCCCACCTGCCGCCGTGAGCAGAAATCGTTACGGGTGCGGGCCGTCCGGCGGCGGGGCGGTGCGGAAGAAGGTGGTGAGCAGGGCGGTGGCGGGTGGGGCCAGGACGTGGGGGATGACCTCCGGGCGGTGGTTCAGGCGGCGGTCGCGGAGTACGTCCCAGAGCGAGCCCGCCGCGCCCGTCTTGGGGTCGCGGGCCGCGTAGACGACGCGGTCGACGCGGGCGAGGACCGCCGCGCCCGCGCACATCGTGCACGGCTCCAGCGTGACGACCAGCGTGCAGCCCGTCAGCCGCCAGCCGCCCAGCTCCGCCGCCGCGGCCCGCAGCGCCAGGATCTCCGCGTGCGCCGTGGGGTCGCCCGTCGCCTCCCTCTCGTTGCGGGCGCGGGCCAGGATCCTGCCCGTGGGCGGTGCCTCGATCAGCGAGGCGTACGACTCCCCGGACGCGGCCACCGGGCCCACGACCACCGCGCCCACCGGCACGTCACCCGTCTCCAGGGCGCGCTCCGCCTCCGCCAGGGCCGCGCGCATCGGCGGTGCCCACAGCTCCTCGTACGGGCCGCTCTCCCCTTCTCCGCCGGGCTCGGTCAGCGGACAGCCTCCAGGACGTCCGCTGCGCCGAGCATCTCGGCGATCTCGTTGACCGCGTCGCCGTGCAGCGCCAGCAACTGCTTCTCCGAGACCCCGAGGTCCTCCAGCAGCTCCGTGTCGCCCACCGGGCCCGCCGGCGTGCCGGGCGGGGCGTCCGGGTCGGCGCCGGCGTCCGCGCCGGAGGCGGCGGCGGGGTCCGGCTCGCCGTCCTCGGTGCCGTCCAGGTCCGTCAGGCTGTCCAGGGCGCTGTCGTCCTCGGGCTCCCGGCCGAGCAGCTCGGGGGTGAGCAGGATCTCCCCGTACGCGCTGCGCGCGGCCCCCGCGGCGTTCGAGACGAAGACGCGCGGGTCGTCCTCGCCGTCTATACGGATGACGCCGTACCAGATGCCCTCCTGCTCGAGCAGCACCAGCACGGTCTCGTCGTCGTCGGCCGTGGCCTCGCGGGCGAGGCCGGCCAGGTCGTCCAGCGTCTCCACGTCGTCGAGCTCTGTATCGCTCGCTTCCCACCCGTCTTCGGTGCGCGCGAGCAGTGCGGCGAAGTACACCGTGACTCTCCCACTGGTCCTAGGTATGCCGGGCCGGGTGGTCGAGCTTGCCTGCTCTCTCCCCCCGACCAGGGGCGGGGGACCCGCCCTCACCGGAATCGTGACAGAAACCTGCGCTGTCTGCGGGGTCTTCCGCTGTGCGTCGTGAATTGGGCCGCCGCGCGGCCCCCGTTCCGCCGCTCATCGGCCGTCTACCAGCGAAAGGTCCGCATGCGGTGGACATGCCGACGCCGCGCCGCCCGGGCGCGCCGCGGCTGGACGCGCGCCCGCAGCGCCTCGGCTTCGTGCAGGTCGCGCAGGAAGGCGGCGCGGCGCCGGCTGCGGTCGTCGGTGGTCTCGGCCAGTGGATCACCGCTGCGCAGATCACGATCCGGCATCACACACCTCCAGCGTCCGAGCGGGCCGGGAGGACATATCCACCTTGCACCCGGTTGGCGGTTGTGTACGCACCGCGGCCCGTTTCTCCACGCGTACCCCCTGACCCCCACGGGTATCCGTGCCCGGCCGGGTCTCGGATAGATTCGGGAGCATGCGGATTCACGTGGTCGACCACCCCCTGGTGGCGCACAAGCTCACCACGCTGCGCGACGAGCGCACGGACTCTCCCACCTTCCGGCGGCTGGCCGACGAACTCGTCACGCTCCTCGCGTACGAGGCGACGCGCGACGTCCGCACCGAACAGGTCGACGTGCGCACCCCCGTCGCGCAGACCACCGGTGTGCGGCTGGCCCGTCCCAAGCCGCTGATCGTGCCGATCCTGCGCGCCGGGCTCGGCATGCTCGACGGCATGATGCGGGTGCTGCCGACGGCGGAGGCGGGCTTCCTCGGGCTGATACGCGACGAGGAGACCCTGCAGCCCAGCACGTACGCGAACCGGCTGCCGGAGGATCTGTCCGGCCGGCAGGTCTACGTCCTGGACCCGATGCTGGCCACCGGCGGCACCCTGGTCGCGTCGATCCGCGAGCTGATCCGGCGGGGCGCGGACGACGTCACGGCGATCTGCCTGCTGGCGGCGCCGGAGGGGACGGACGCGGTGGAGCACGAACTGGCGGGCGCGCCGGTGACGGTGGTCACGGCGGCGATGGACGAGCGGCTGAACGAGGCGGGGTACATCGTGCCGGGCCTCGGCGACGCCGGGGACCGGATGTACGGGACCGCCTAGCGGCGAGCACGGCCAGGGACCGCCCCGGGCCGGCAGGCGCCGGGTCGGCGACCGCCCGTCCGCGGGTGCCGTGTGCTGCCCGGTGCCGCCCCGGCTACCGGCGTCTCAGTCGCACGCCCCCGGCTTCGCCTTCGCCGGGGTCGCCAGTGCCTTCAGCGCCGCCTCCGCTTCCGCCGGCTTCGTCAGCCCGCGGAAGTCGTCGCCGATGATCAGGTCGACCACCGTGCCGTCGCGCTCCACCGCCTTCGGCTCCGCCTGCGCCAGTTGCGTGCCCAGCACCTTCAGCTCGCCGTCCACCGTCCCCGGGGCGCCGAGCAGCACACCCTCGCCGCGTACCTTCTTGTCGTACGCCGCGGGCGCGTTGTCCACCTTGCCGATCTTGAAGCCGCGCTTCTTCAGCTCGTCGGCGGTCTTCTGCGCGAGGCCGCTCCTGGCGGTGGCGTTCAGCACGTTGACCTTGACCCGGCCGGGGGCGGGCAGCTCGGCCGGCTTCCCGCCGGGACGGCTCTCGGGTCTCTTGCCCTCGCCGGACTTCGCGCCCGTCTCCCGCGCGCCGCAGTCCCCGGGCGTACGGGCCTGCACCGCCTTCTCCTCCTCGCCGCCGCCCGTGAAGGCGTCGACGAGTTGCAGCGTGCCCCAGCCGACGAGCGCGACCGCGAGCACGGCACCGAGTACGGCCAGCACCTTCCGGCGCCGGCGGCTTCGCCGCATACGCGGATACTTGGTGCCCTTGATGCGGTACGGCCCGCCCATCTCGGGGGGCGTCAGCATGCTCATGGCGGCAGCGTAGTAGCCGGAAGGGGCCGTGCCTACTAAATGATCTACGGGGCGGGCGCGGGTCCCCCCGAAAGGGTCAACGGACTGGTCAGTCCAGCTCAAGGACGCGCGCGTGCAGCACCTGGCGCTGCTGCAGCGCCGCCCGCACCGCGCGGTGCAGTCCGTCCTCCAGATACAGGTCGCCGCGCCATTTCACGACGTGGGCGAAGAGGTCGCCGTAGAAGGTCGAGTCCTCGGCGAGCAGGGTCTCCAGGTCCAGTTGCTGCTTCGTCGTCACCAACTGGTCGAGGCGTACCGGGCGTGGCGCGACGTCAGCCCACTGGCGGGTGGACTCCCGGCCGTGGTGGGGGTACGGCCTCCCGTTTCCGATGCGCTTGAAGATCACACGGAAAGCCTACCGGGGATGCGCCTCCGGGCGCAGCAGTGATGCACAGGAGCGACAAGTCAGCGGCAAGTGCGAAGCAAGGCGGAGGCAAGCGGGGACCGGCAGAAGCAAGGCGGAGCCAGGCGGAAAGGGGGGCGGCAAGGCGGGGGAACGGCAGGAGCCCGGGCCGTTCGCGGCCCGGGCTCCCCTTGCGTCTGTGCTACGCCGTCACGCGCTCACCGCTCCGCGTGGTCGTCGTGCGCACCACCGCCGCTGCCCGCGTCGCCCTCGGTGGGCACGAACGACACCGGCTCGCGCAGCGAGCTGACGTCGTGCGCGTACGTCCCGACCGCGTTGGCGATGACGTCGATGTTCGCGTCGAACGCCGGCATGCTGATGTTGTCCAGGTCGTCGCACGCCGTGTGGTAGCACGGGTCGTACGCCCTGCCCGCCGTGCCGCCGAACTTCACGGCCTGCGCCTCGGTCTTCGTCCCCTCCGCGCCCGTGAACGTGCCGCCGGACGGGATGCCCACCTCGATGAAGGGGCCGTAGTCGGAGCGCCCGGTGAAGTCGGTGCCCTCGTGCGGCATCCCCTTCCGGTCCATGAAGTCGGTGATCTGCCGCTCCAACTGCGCCGAGCCCTCCGGGCCCGCGCCCTCGCCGACGCCGTCGGAGTCGTCGCCGTCGTAGACGAAGAGGCCGTAGTTCGGCGAGGCGACCATGTCGAAGTTCAGATACAGCTCGATGTCCCGCAACTGGCGCGGGGTCAGCCGGCTCACGTAGTCAGTGGAGCCGACGAGGCTCAGCTCCTCCGCCGACCAGAACGCGAAGCGCACCTGGTTGCGCGGCTCCTTCTCCGCCTGCGCCAGTTCCTTCGCGACCTCCAGCAGCGCCGCGGAGCCCGAGGCGTTGTCGTTGATGCCGGCGCCCTCGGAGACGGAGTCGAGGTGCGCGCCGAGCATGACGGTACGGTCCTCGGCGCCGCGCTTGGTCTCGGCGATGACGTTCCGCGTCGTCCGCGGCTCGACGATCATCTGGATGTCGACGTGGACGGTGACCTCGCCCTGCGCCAGCAGCGTGGTCAGGGCCTCGCCCTCGGCCTTGGTGATGCCGCCGGTGGGCACCTTGACCGTGTCGGCGTCGCCGAGGGTGCCGTTGAGGGCGCCTTCGGTGTTGTTGTAGATGACGGTGGCGACGGCGCCCGCGTCCGCGGCGTTGGCCTGCTTGACGGCGAAGTTGCAGCCCCCGCGCTGGACGAGCGCGACCTTGCCGGCGTAGTCGCCGCCCTCGAAGTCGCCCGGCTCGCAGCCCGAGGTGCCGTCGGCGTCGACGGGCGCGGCGGCCAGCGGCGCGTCGAGGCCGCCCTCGGGGGTCGCCTTCGAGAAGGTCATCGCGTATATCTCGATGTCCCGCGCCTCGGGCGAGACAACGGCGAACTCGTCCTTCAGCGTCTCGGAGTAGGTGAAGTCGAAGGTGTCGTACGCGACGTCGTAGCCGGCCTGCTTGAGCTGGTCGTAGACGTACGCGGCGGACGCCTCGTACCCCGGCGAACCGGCCGCGCGGTGGCCGCCGTTGCGGTCCGCGATCCGCTGGAACGCCTTGAGGTGCTTGTACGCGTCCGAAGCGCTGGACGCCCGCACCAGGTCACGGGCCAGCTTCGCGCCGTCCTTCGCCGGCTGTGCCGCGCCGGCGGGTGCCGAGCTGGCCAGGAGCAGGGGGACGGCGAGGGCGGCCGCGCCCAGCGCAGCCGTGAGTCTTCGAGGGAACACAGGAGTCCTTCCGACGTCAAAGGTGGGCGAACCTGTCCGGCGTGTGGGGTCTCCTGTCCGCAAGGCGGACGGGGTGCGAGCAACCTAGCGACTCGAACGCCGTTGCGGAATGGGCCGGTGGCCAACCCGTCCCGGTTCAGGTGGTCTTCTTCGCCTTCGGCCCCGCCTTCGTGCCCGTCTTCCCCTGCGGGCCGGCCGCCTTGGCCGCCGCCTTCGCCTCCTGCTTGAACGCCCGTACCTCCGCCAGCGTCTCCGGCCCGGTGATGTCCGCGACCGACCTGCGGCTGCCGTCGTCGCCGTACGCGCCCGCCGCCTCGCGCCAGCCGTCGGGGGTGACGCCGTACTGCTTGCCCAGCAGCGCGGTGAGGATCTGCGCCTTCTGCTTCCCGTACCCGGGCAGCGCCTGGAGCCGCCGCAGCAGCTCCCTGCCGCTGCCGGCGTCGCGCCAGAGGGCTTCGGCGTCGCCGTCGTACTCGTGCACGAGGTACGCGCAGAGCTGCTGGATCCGCTTGGCCATCGAGCCGGGGTAGCGGTGCACGGCCGGCTTCTCGGAGAGCAGCGCCGCGAACGCCTCCGGGTCCTGCGCCGCGATGGCGTGGGCGTCGAGGTCGTCGCCGCCCATGCGGTGGGCGATCGAGTACGGGCCGGAGAACGCCCACTCCATGGGCACCTGCTGGTCGAGGAGCATGCCGACCAGGACGGCCAGCGGGCTGCGGCCGAGCAGCGCGTCGGCCTCCGGCTGCTGCGCGAGACGGACGGTGACGTTCATCCGAGCATGATGGCAGCAGCCGGTCGCGGCCCCGCCGGGCAACACGCGGGCCCCCGGTGCGCGCCCTGGCGCACCGGGGGCCGGGGACCGGCCGGGCGTCCCGCTCAGGCGCCGGCCGGGAGCTGCTTCGCGCGGTGGCGGATGCGGATCGCGGTGGCGATCTCGATGACGCCGACGGCCAGCAGCCAGGCGCCGGCGAGGTAGGTGAGGATCGCGATCGACGTCAGCGGCGACACGATCAGCACGATGCCGGCCAGCGCCGAGATCACGCCGAGGCCGATCTGCCAGCCGCGCGCCGGCATCGCCTCGTCGGAACTGGCGGCCACCGCCTGGGTGATGCCGCGGAAGAGCCAGCCGATGCCGATCCACAGGGCGAGCAGCAGGATCGACTGCAGCGCGCTGCGGAAGCACAGCAGGCCCAGCAGGATGCACAGGGCGCCGCTGATGAACGCCATCACGCGCAGCGCGGTGGAGGCGTGCGTACCGAACGCGGCGACGAGCTGCATCACGCCGATGACCAGCAGGTACAGGCCGAAGAGGATGCCGACGACGCGGAGCGTCTCGCCGGGCCAGGCGAGGGTGAGGGCGCCGAGGACGAGGGCGGCGACGCCCGCGAGCAGCACCGCCTGCCAGGCGCCTCTGGCGAGGAGGCCGAGGGGCCCCTCGGGGACGGCGCCGTGTTCTCGGTGGGCGGTACGTGCCGCGCCGCCGCCGGGCGGCGGGCCCGCGTGCTCGTCGCCTGCGACGACGCTGAGCCGGCGCTCCCGGGGGGCGTGCTCCCCGGGGGTGGCGGTGGATGCGGCCCGGGGTTCTTCCACGCGGCGGGTGCGGTCGCCGACGGGGCGTATGCCCTCGCCGGAGGCGTCGGTGTCAGCGGCGTCGGAGGAGGGGCCGGGCTTCTCGGGGCGGCCGCGGTGCGGCGCCGGGTCGGTGCTCATGCTCCAGGCTGCGAGCGGCTCCGTCCTGGCTGCCACCGGCGCTGGGCCGTACGGGTGACCCGTACGGCCGCGGGGTCAGCCCCGCTCCAGCTCCTCCGCGAGCACCGTCAGGTGGCTGCGCTGCACTTCCTTCGTGCTGGTCACCAGCGTCAGCGGCCCCTGCTCGTACAGCGCGCGCAGATGCGCCAGCGCCGTCGCGCGCTCGTGGTCGGCCAGCTCCGCGCGGTAGCGCTTCACGAAGTCCGGGTAGCGGTCGAAGTCCGCGTGCAGCCAGTGGCGCAGCTCGTCGGAGGGCGCGATGGCCTTCAGCCACTCGTCGACGTGCGCCTTCTCCTTGGTCATGCCGCGGGGCCAGATCCGGTCGACGAGGACGCGCGTGCCGTCGTCGCCTTCGGGGGCGTCGTAGACACGTCGTATCCGTGGGGGTGCGTGTTTTGTCGCCATACGTCCACGGTAGCCGTGCGGCGAGCCCCCCGCGCCCGCCGCACGGCCCCGCTCACTCCTCGCCGGCCCCGTGTCCGTCGGCCGCCACCGCCCGGAGCAGGCCGCCCGCCGGCGGCACGGAACCGCCCGCCGGGGAGCCGGCCGTCAGCCGGGGGAGCAACTGTGCCGTGAGGAGGGTCGTGAGCGCGGAGACGTCCCCGCCCCCGCCGCCGTCCGTGCGGATGACCGTCGGCTGCGGCGCGCTGCCCGCGAGCACCGCGCCCACCTCCAGCCGCCGCCTGGCCAGCTCGTACTGCAGCACCGCGCGGTTGTCGCGGTACGCCTGCGCCAGCCGGCGCTGCGCCTTCGCCTCGTTCTCGGCGGCGATGAGGCCGCTGCGCCCGCGGGTCTCGATCTCGAAGCGGACCTTCTGCGCCTCGGTCTCCTGCTGCTCCAGCAGCCGGGCGACCTCTTCGCGGGCCCGGTTCAGCGCCGCCTTGACCTCGACGAACCGCGCGTCGCGCGCCTTCTTCGCCCGCTCGATGTCCATCTGCAGGTTGTCGATACGGCGCTTGCGGGTCAGGCCCCACTCCTGCTCGTACGCGGTCCGCTCCTTCGCCACCCGCTCGCGGGTCGCCAGGTGCTGCTGGTACTGCGCGGGGAGCTGGACGTCGGGGATGTTGGCGCCGGTGACGCGCACGCCGTAGCGGGCCAACTGGCGGTTGAGCAGGTCCTGCATGTCCGCGACGTCCGAGCCGCGCAGATCGTACGCCCGCTCCGTGCGCACCCGGCGGGCGCGCTGGCGGATCGCGTCCTGCACGGCGCTGGAGAGCACCAGGTCGAAGTTGCCGGCGCCGATGGTGCGGACGAAGAGCACCGCGTCGTTGATGCGGAACTTCAGGAAGAACTCGATCGAGCGCAGCGGCACGTTCTCCTGCGTCGGGCAGGCCATGACCGGGGCCGAGTACGGGATCTCGGTGGCCGTGTCGACGACGAAGTCCACCCGCGACCAGGGGTGCCAGACGAAGTGCCGGCCCGGGCCCAGCGTGCGGGAGATGGCGCCGTAGCGGGTGAGGACGCCGTTCGTGCCCTGCTCGATCTTCACGATCGAGGAGCGCCACCACCACAGCACGCCGACGACCAGCAGGAAGACGCCGGTGCCGTACGCGGCGGCCGCCAGCGCGTCGTACGCGCTCGCGCTCCAGCCGTCCTCGCTGCCGCTCTGCAGCCCGGCCATCACACCGGTCGCGAGCGCCAGCAGCGCCAGCCACAGCGGCACCATCCACCACAGCCGGCGGCGGTGGCGGGGGATGATGACGGGGATCAGGGTGCCGGCCTCGCCACCGCGCAGCAGTTGGGGGATGTCGCCCCAGGCCGCGACGAGTTCGGAGATGACCGACCTGCGCTTCATGGCCGTCGTGCTCATGCTCCCGCCTCCTCGTGCCCGTGGTGCGCGGGCCCGAAGCCCGTGCTCTCGTGTCCGTAGCCTTCGTTGGCGGCTCCGATGCCGGCTTCGGCTCCGGCCGCCTGCGGCGCGTGCTCCTGCTCCGCCTCGGCGCTGCCCGCCGGGGCCGGGACCGGAGCCGGCCGCTCGGCCTCGCGCAGCGCCCGGATCTCCGGCTCCCGCTCGGCGATCCGCGCCGCGACCTCGGCCAGCCGCTCCCGTACGGCCGCCATCTCGGCCTCCGAGAACAGGTCCGCTCCGTGCTCGCCGATCAGCTCCCGGGCGAGCGCCAGGAAGTCGACGCCCCCGCCGCCGCCGTCCGCGCCGCCGGCGGGGCCGCCGATGCGCAGCAACTGCGGCAGGTGGTCGGCGACCTGCTCCAGGGTGTCGAGGACCTGCTGCTGGTAGCGGTACTCCAGGATCTCCGGCGCCTCGGCCGTCGTCACCGCGCGGATGTCGAGCGCCTGCGCCTCCAGCAGCGCGGCGTTGGCCCGCGCCTCCGACTCGGCCTGGACGTACCGCTGCCGGGCCAGCGCCTCGGCGCGGTTGGTCTCGCGCTCGACGGCGGTGTCCATCTGGGCCTGGTACTGGGCGATGTCCGCCTGGATCGCGGACAGCTCCTCCTCGCGGGTCGCCAGCTCCTTGCTCAGGTCGCCCTCGTCCTGCTCCTTGCGGAGCTGGAGCGAGTACTCGTGGGTGTACGCCTCCTTGGCCATCCGCACCATCTCCGGCGCCGCGAGGTCCATGCGGTACGGCTGGTCGGAGGGCTCGGCGTGGGTGATGTTGGCGTTGGTCAGCTCGACCGCGGGCCGGAACTGGTGGTTCAGCGAGTCGAGCAGCCGGGTGGTGTCCTCGCCGACCATGTCGTAGATGCCGGCGGCCTCCTGCTCGTAGATGAGGCTGCGGATCGTCTCGCTGACGGCGTTGTTCAGCTTCTCCTCGAAGCCGCGCACGGCGCCGAGGGTGTAGACGAACTCGACCGGGTCGCTGATCCGGAACTGGATGAACAGGTCGATGGACGCCTTCACCCCGCCCTTCGTCGGGGCCTCGCGCACGGGCGCGTTGAAGGGGTACTCGCGGGTGGTGTTGAGGATGTACGAGACCCGCTTCCACGGGTTCAGCAGGATGACCCGGCCGGGGCCGACGACCTGCTCCAGCTTGCCGAACTTGGTGATCAGGGCATGACACCCATCGGGCACCATCACCATCCCCTGCCGCCACCACACGAACCCCACGGCGAAGATCGCCAGCACCCAGTAGTGGGCGCCGAACAGCGGGTTCGTCACCACGTCGTCGCCGGTGGCGGCCACCGCGATGGTGCCGACGAGGCCGATGACGAGCAGCAGCGACACCGGCAGCATGCTGAGGAACGAGCGCCCGCGCGGCAGCACCATCGGGCAGATGGCGTGCACCTGCTCAAGCCCCTCGCGCTTCAGCTCGCTGCGGTTCAGCACCTCCCCGGCCTCGTCCAGCGGCACGGACTGCTGCGTCATGACGGTGTCGAGGCTGCCGCCCTGGTCGCGGGCGGCGGGGAAGTCGGCCGGGTCCATCCCGTCCTCCCGGGGCGCGTCGCCACGCCGGCCCCGGCCGCCTTCCCTGCCCTCGCGGCCCTGTTCCCCGTCGGGCAGTACACCGCGGCGGCGCAGCTCGTCCTGGGCGAGCTGCCCCGGGCCGTCCCCCTCCATCACGGCCTGCGCCGCGCTTCTGAAGGTCTGCGCGCGCGAACGTGCCATGTCGTCCCCCTCCTCAGGTCGCGTGATCACTCTCCGCAATCCCAAGCGTTTCGTACAGTCGTGCGCAAGCCCAGGCGCGGATCGTGACAACACGGGTACGTGGTCATTGCACGATTCCGGCAGTAAGCGGGTTTAGCAGAGCGCCTGCTCTACTATTTCGGCATGGACACCCGGACCCTCCAGGCGCAGCCGGAGCGCAACGGGGCGGTGGCGCTGGTCCGCCGCGGCTGGAGCCTGCTCCCGGTCGTCGGCGAGTTCCCCTTCCCGGTCCCGTACCACTCCGACTTCACGGCGGACGGCAAGCGGGCCTTCTCGGTGACGAAGAAGCTCTCCCTGTACGACCGCTACGAGATCGACATCGCCGACCCCGCGCTGGACCGCCGCCTGATCATCGCCCAGGCAGTGGCCCTGGACGCCCTCCAGTCCCGCTGACCGCGGCCGGCGGGGGGCTACGCCCTCCTCGCCTGGTGGCCGGCCGCGCTCGCCGCGCTCGCCGAGGCGGCCGTCGGCGTCCACGGCTGGGAGCCGGCCGAGCGGATCGGCCTGATCGGGGCGGACGAGGCGGGGCTGCTCGGGCACGAGGCGGGGGACAGGATGTCGGAGCCGTTCCGGAAGGCCGGGTGAGGCGGCGCTACGGCCCCGGGGACGGTGACGGGGACGCGGGCGGGGGCGGCAGCGGGGTGGCGGTGAGCCAGGTGGCGACGAGGCGGAGTTCCGCGGCGTGGGCCGCCGGGTCGTAGCCGTCGTCCGTCGCCGCCAGGTAGGCCGCGTCGATCACCGTGACGAGCCAGCGGGCCGCCCGTGCCGGGGGGAACGGCGGCGTGTGGCCCTGCGTCGCCAGCCGCTCCAGGAGCGTCGTCAGGGCCGCCAGGGTCCGGGTCTCGTCGTCTCCCAGCAGCCTGGCGAACTTCAGGTCGCGGCTCGCCTGGATCAGCGCCGCCGCGATCAGGCCCGGGGCCTGCGGGTCGTCGAGGTCCGCGGTGAGGCGGTCGAAGAGGAGGGCGAAGCCCTCCTCGGGGTCGGGCATCGCCAGCGCGCGGTCGCGGATCTCCGCGGTGCGCGCCAGGTCGTCGGCGAAGAGGGCGTGGAAGATCGCCTTCTTGGTGGGGAAGTAGTGGAAGAGCGTCCCCGAGCCGATGCCCGCCCGGCGGCAGATGCGCGCCGTCGACGTCCCGTCCACCCCGTTCGCCGCGAACTCCTCCGCCGCCGCGGCCAGGATGCGGGCCCGCTTGCGCGCGTGCTGCTCGGGGTTGACGGTACGCATCACCGCCGAATATATCGGTGTGGCGCGAGGGGGTGACCGGCGTAGGGTCCCGCCCATGTCTGCTGTCCGGATGCACGCCGACGAGGCGGAGATAGACGCCGCGCTCGTACGGAGCCTGATCGCCGCCCAGTTCCCCCGGTGGGCCGCGCTGCCCGTCGAACGGGTCGCCTCCGGCGGCACCGTCAACGCCGTCTTCCGGCTCGGCGACGAGCTGAGCGTGCGGATGCCCCTGACCGCCGCCGGTGCCAAGGACGTGGATCTGGAGTTCTCCCATCTGCCCCGGCTCGCCGCCGGCCTGCCCGTGCCCGTGCCCGAGCCCGTCGCCGTGGGCGAGCCCGGGGCCGGGTACCCCTGGCAGTGGAGCGTCTGCCGCTGGCTCCCCGGGACGATCCTGCCGCCCGACGCCGGCGTCGCCGCCCCCGGGCCGCTCGCCGGCCAGCTCGCCGGCTTCGTCAACGCCATGCGCGCCGCGGACCCGGCCGGCGGCCCGCCCTCGTACCGCAGCGAGACCCTGGCCGACCGCGACGCGGAGACCCGCGCCGCCCTCGCGCAGCTCAAGCCCGGGGACGGCGTGGACGTGCCCGCCGTGACCGCCGCCTGGGAGACCGCCCTGCGCGCGCCCGCCTACGCCGGGGCGCCGGTGTGGCTGCACGCCGACCTGTCCCCCGGGAACGTCCTGCTCACCGACGACGGACGCCTCGGCGGCGTCATCGACTTCGGCTGCATGGGCCTCGGCGAACCGGCCGTCGACCTGATCGCCGCCTGGAACCTCTTCACCGGTCCCGCGCGCGAGGCGTTCCGCGCCGCGGTGGCGGGCGGGGACGACGACGCGGCGTGGGCGCGCGGGCGCGGGTGGGCGCTGTCGATCTCGCTGATCCAGTTGCCGTACTACCGGCACACCAACCCGGTCATGGTCGCCAGTTCGAAGTTCGTCATCGACGAGGTGCTGGCCGACGGGTAGGGTTGCGGGCATGACCTGGCGACATTGATGCGTACGTACCGCCCGCCCCGAGCGGCGATCGGCGGCCTGCTTCTACGCGTACTCGTTCCTGGACGACTTCGTCCTGCTCTACCCCGTGTACGCGCTGCTCTTCGCCGACCACGGGCTGTCGCTGTGGCAGGTCTCCTCCCTCTTCGTCATCTGGTCGCTGACGTCCCTCCTGCTCGAAGTCCCCTCCGGGGCCTGGGCCGACGCGTTCTCCCGCCGCCTGCTGCTGTGCGCGGGACCGCTGCTGACGGGCGCGGGGTTCACGCTGTGGATCGTGGCGCCGTCGTACGGGGCGTTCGCGGCGGGGTTCGTGCTGTGGGGAGCGAAGGGCGCGTTCGCGTCGGGAGCGCTGGAGGCGCTGCTCTACGAGGAGTTGGGCCGGGCGGGCGCGGCGGACCGGTACGCGCGCACGCTGGGGCGCGGGCGCGCGGCGGGCACGGTGGGGGTGATGGCGTCGATGGCGGCGGCGGCCCCGGTGTTCGCGGCCGGCGGGTACGCGGCGGTGGGGGCGGCGAGCGTGGCGTCGTGCCTGCTGGGGGCGGCGGTGGCGACGCGGTTTCCGGAGCACCGGGGGGCCGGAGAGGGCGTACGGGACGACAGGGGTGCCGGAGAGGCCGACGGGCCCGGCGATCCCGGGGCGGCCCGTGCCGAGTCCGGCGGGACCGAACCTGCCGGGTCCGATCCCGGACCTGAGCCCGCCCCCGAAGCCGACGCCGACGACCCCGGTCTCGGCTGGGTCGGCACCCTCCGCGCCGGGTTCGCCGAACTCCGCGCCGAGCCCGCCGTCCGCGGCGCCCTCCTCCTCGTCCCCGCCGTCGTCGCCGTCTGGGGCTCCCTCGACGAATACACCCCCTACCTCGTCCGCGAGGCCGGCGTCGCCGACCCCGCCGTCCCGCTGTACCTGCTGCTGATCTGGGCCGGTGCCGCCGCCGGCGGGCTGCTGGCCGGGCGGGTCGAGGAGCGGGGCCGGGCCGCCCGGACGCCGGCGGGGGTACTGGCCGCGCTGCTCGCGGGGTCCGCGGTGGCGCTCGCCGCGGGCGGGCTGCTGGGGACGGGGGTGGGGATCGCGCTGGTGGGGGTCGCGTTCGGCGGGTTCCAGGTGGCGACCGTGCTCGCGGAGGCCCGGTTGCAGGAGCGGATCACCGGTCCTGCGCGGGCGACCCTGACCTCGCTGGCCGGCGTCGGTACGGACCTGGGGACGATCACCGTCTACGGCGCGTACGGCCTGCTCGGCTCGGCCGCCGGACTCGGGCACGGGGCCGCGTTCGCCGTGTGCGCGCTGCCGTATCTGGTCGTCGCGCCGCTGCTGTTGCGCGGCCGGGGGCGTAGCCGAGCGTAGGGCGCGGCACGGACCGGGGGCGGTGGGTCAGGGCACCGCCCCCGGTCCCCGGCGCCGCTACGCGCCGTCCCCCGTCACCGGTGCGCCGCTGGGCACCGAGGTCAGACCGGCGTAGAGCACGTCCGGGTCGGCCGGGCTGACGGCGAGGGCGCCGATGCCGTGGTGGCCGGAGTGCCGGATCGTCAGCTCGTCGTCGTCCGCGTCGTGGCGGTAGAGGTTGGTGCCGCTCCACGGGTCGCCGTACTCGAAGTAGACGACGTCGGCGTCGGTCGGATCCGGGCGCATCCAGCCGCCGTTGTAGATCACGACGTCCTCGCCGTCCTGGAACTGGTCGACCACGGGCCGGAAGGTGCGGCCGCCGTCGGTCGAGCGGTAGAGGTGCCGGCCGCTCTCGCCGGCCTCCAGCTCGGTGACGTTCAGCGCCTTCGCGTAGACCACCCGCGGGTCGACGGGCGAGATCGCCAGGGAGAAGCCGTTGACCTTGTCGCCCGCGGCGCCGAGCTTGGCGCGGCGCCAGGTGCGGCCGGCGTCGTCGCTGGTGAAGCCGCCGGCGTCGCTCACGCCGACGACGATGCGGTCGAAGTCGGCGCTGGAGACCTTCGCGTCGTAGAACATCGTGTGCGGGCCGGCCTCGGCCAGCGGGACGGGCGTGCCGATGGGACGGAAGCTGCGCCCGTGGTCGGTGGACTCCAGCACGCGGCCGCCGTCGGTGACGGCCCGCAGGTGGCCGGCGCGGCGCGGGTTGGCGGTGAGCCCGTAGAGCCCGCCCAGCTTCTCGCCGTCGAAGGCCGGCATCCTGACGACCTCGTTGCCGTCGACCCGGTAGACGCGGTCGCCGCGCAGCTCCCACACGTAGGCGCTGCCGTCGCGCCCGGGGGCGACGAACCAGTGGCCCGATCCGAGCTTGGCGATGGTGTGCCAGCGGCAGCCGGCATCGGCCGACCGGGTCACCCGGCCGTTGATGTCGGTGGCCAGCAGCCGGTTCGGGGTGGCGAGGGTCTCCAGGCCGGTGACCAACTGGTAGTACGGCGGCCGCTCGGCGGTGGTGGTCGGGGCGAAGGTGGCGCCGCCGTCCCGGGTGTGGGAGAGCGAGCCGTCGCTGACGACCTGGTCGCACTCGGGTGCGTCCCAGTGCTTCGGGTGCGCGGCGGCGTTGGCGGGAGCGGCGGCCGTGAACAGGCTCGCGACGAGCGCTGCGCCGACCGTCACGGTGGTAATCGCGCGGTGAAGGGGTCTCACCCGGATCTCCTCCTCGATGACGTTGTCCTCACCAGGAAGTACCGTGATCGTCTGGATGTCCACGTCGATCGGCTGGCGAACGGACGCCATGGCGCCCATGCGCCGCTCGCGCTGCCCCCATCAGGCGGGACATATCCGATACGCGCCCCGGGGGTCCACGTCATGTTCGAGCCGTTTGGCGTCCTCGCGTCCGACGAAGCCCTGTACCGCCTGCTGCTCCGCCATCCGCCGCTCGACACCGCGCGGTTGGCGGCGGCGGCCGGGCGTACGGAGGCCGAGACCGCCCCCGGGGTCGAGCGGCTCGCGGAGCTGGGCCTGGTCACGCTGCTGCCGGGGGCCCCGGTCCGGCTGGTCGCGACCCGGCCCGACGCGGCCGTCGACCAGCTCACGGTCCGCTGGCAGGACCAGGTCGCCGTGGCCAGGACCGCGGCCACCGCGCTCCTCGCCGACCTGCCGGTCGACCGCAGGCACCGGCCCGAGGACCAGGTGGAGATCCTCTTCGGCCGCGGCTCGGTCGCGGCGGCCTTCGACCGGCTGCAGCGGTCGGTGCGGCGCGAGTTGCTGGTCCTGGACCGGCCGCCGTACGCGCAGGAGCCGGCCGAGCCGAACCGGGCGGAGCTGGAGATACTGGCGCGCGGCGCGCGGGTGCGCGGGCTGTACGCACCGGAGGCGCTGGAAGTGCCGGGCGCGTTCGACGTCTTCGAGGCGGTCGTCGCGGCCGGGGAGCAGGCCCGGGTGCATACGGACGTGCCGCTGAAGCTCGCCGTCGCCGACGCCACGACGGCCATCCTGCCGTTCAGCCGCGAGGCCCACGAGATGGTCGACAGCGCGTTCGTGATCCACGAAGGGGCCCTGCTGGACGCGCTGGTGCAGCTCTTCGAGCTGCTGTGGGCGGCGGCGGTGCCCGTGCCGGGACCGCTTGCCGCGGCCGGTGGCGCCGGGGCCGGTGGCGCCGGGGGCGAGCGGGGCGGCGACGCCGAGTCCGACCGGCAACTGCTGACCCTGCTCGCGGCCGGGCTGAAGGACGAGGCGGTGGCGCGGCGGCTGGGCGTGAGTGCCCGTACCCTCAACCGCCGGGTCAGCGCGCTGATGCTGCGGCTCGGGGCCCGTACCCGCTTCCAGGCGGGGCTCCAGGCGGCCCGCAACGGCGCCGTCGACCTCTGACGCGGACGCGTCTGCGAAGCAACCGACGCGGCGTCGACTGCCCCCGGGGATCAGGCCGTTACCGGCCGGCCGGCTGCGCCGCCCCGGGCAGCGCCTGGGCCAGCACCTCGCGGTGCGTCGGCTTGGCGTCCTCGTACAGCCGCCGGCCCTCCGCCGTCAGCAGGACGAAGATGCCGCGCCGGTCGACGTCGCACATCGCCCGCGTCACCAGCCCCGCGCGCTCCAGCCGGGCCGTCAGCCGCGACGTCGCGCTCTGGCTCAGGTGCACCGCGCCGGCCAGCTCGGCCGCGCGGCACTTGTCGTGGTCGCTCGTCGCCAGGCCCTCCAGGGCCTCGAACTCGCTGACCCCGATGCCGTGCCTGCTCTGCAGCTCGCGCTCCAGCGCACCCCAGACCGCCGCGTGACAGGCCAGGAGGCCGTGCCAGCGGTCCACCAGGGCGCGTTCGGCGCCGACGTCGCTCACGCTCACGCAGCAAAGGTAACATGCGCGTGAACCTAATGCGACTTCATTAAATGCTTTGGCATTAGATGCCTCTGCATGTAGTGTGATCCGTCATGAGCTCTTCCGCACATCTGTCCACCACCTCGACGAAGTGGGACGCCCGCCTGTGGGGCATCCTGCTGACCGTCTCCCTCGTGGTCGGCCTCGACGCTCTCGACGTGTCGATGGTGGGGGTCGCCCTCCCCTCCATCCAGGCCGACCTCGGGCTGTCCACGAGCACCCTTCAATGGGTCGTCAGCGGGTACGTCCTCACCTACGGCGGACTGCTCCTCCTCGGCGGCCGCACCGCCGACCTCCTCGGCCGGCGGCGGGTGTTCCTCGTCGCCGTCGCGGTGTTCGCCGTCACCTCGCTGCTCGGCGGGCTGGTCGACGACGGCGGGCTGCTGATCGCGACCCGGCTGCTGAAGGGCGTCTCCGCGGCGTTCACCGCACCCGCCGCGCTCTCGATCATCACCACGACCTTCGCCGAGGGCCCGGCCCGCAACAAGGCGCTCGGGATCTTCGCCGTCTTCGGCGCCAGCGGCTACAGCGCGGGGCTCGTCTTCTCCGGCCTGCTGACCGAGGTCGGCTGGCGCTGGACCTTCTTCCTGCCCTTCCCCATCGCCCTGATCGCGCTCGTCGCCGCCTTCCGCGTGCTGCCCGAGGAGGGGCGCCCCGAGCGCACCGGCGGCTACGACATCCCGGGCGCGGTGACCGGCGTCGGCGCGATGCTGCTGCTCGTCTACACCGTCGTCGAGGCGCCCGAGGTGGGCTGGGGCGCGACCCGTACGCTGCTGCAGTTCGCCGTGGCCGCGGTGCTGCTGGCCGCGTTCCTCGCCATCGAGCGGCGCAGCAGCCACCCGCTGATCCGGCTCGGCATCCTGCGCTCCGGCCCGCTGGCCCGCGCGAACCTCGGCGCCGCCGTGTTCTTCGGCGGGTACCTGGGCTTCCAGTTCCTGGTCATGCAGTACCTGCAGTCCGTGCTGGGCTGGTCGGCGATGGAGACGGCGCTCGGCTTCCTGCCGGCCGCGCTGATCGTCGCGTTCGGCTCGCCGCGGATGGACTCGCTGATCGACCGGGTCGGCACCACGCGCACCATCGCGGGCGGCGTGGTGGCGCACCTGCTGGCGTACGTGCTCTTCCTCGCCATCGACCGGGACGCGCCGTACCTCGTCGGCACCCTGCCGAGCATGGTGCTGCTGGGCCTCGGCTTCATGCTGGCGTTCGCCTCGTTCAACATCCAGGCCACCGCGGGCATCCCGGACGACGAGCAGGGTCTCGCCGGCGGGCTGCTGAACACCTCGCTCCAGGTGGGCGGGGCGATCGGGCTGGCGGTCGTGACCGCCGTGCTCACCGCCAACGCGGAGGGCGCGACCGGCTCGCGGGCGCTTCTCAACGGCTTCGACCCGGCGCTGTACGTGGTCGCGGCCATGGCGCTGCTGGGCCTCGTCATCGCCCTCACCGGGCTCCGCGGGTCGCGGCGCCCGGAGCAGGAGCAGAAGCCGGTGGAGGACCGCGAGTACGTCTACGCGGCCGACTGACCCACCGCCACGACCACGGGGAATCGGGGGTACACGGATCCGGGCCGGCCAGGCCCGGGTCCGTTTCCGTGCGCGGTCACCCCGCCGGGGCGCCGTCGTCCTCCTCCTCGTTCTCCTCCTCGTCCGGCGTTACCCCCAGGCTGTGGAGGAACGCCGCCGCGGCCGGGGACGGGCGGGTGCGGGGCCAGATGAGGCGTTCCTCCCGGGACGGGCCGTCGGCGATCCGCACGGTGGCCAGGCCCGGGAGGCGGGGGGCGAAGGTGCTGGGGAGGAGGGCGACCCCCAGCCCGGCCCGTACGAGATCCGCCATGAAGTCCATCGACGACACCTCGAAGCCCACCGTCCGCCGCAGCCCCGCCGCCGCGAACGCCTCCTCCGACTGCGCCCGCGCCGCCGTGCCCGCCGCGAAGTCGACGAACGTCTCCTCCGCCAGCCGCGCGAGATCCGTCTCGCCCGTGCCCGCCAGCGGGTGGTCCGGCGGCAGGACGGCCAGGTGCCGGTCCCGTACGAGGATCCGCTCGCGGACCTGCTGCGCCCGGAAACCCGCGGGGACGCCGAGCAGCGCCAGGTCGTACGTGCCCTCCGCGACCGCCCGCACCAGGTTCTCGCTCGCGCCCACCGCCAGGCTGATCCGCACCTGCGGGTACGCGTCGTGGAACTCCTTCAGCGCCGCCGGCAGGTCCACCGCCGCCACCGTCGGGATCGACCCGATCGCCAGCCGCCCGCGCACCTCCCCCGTCGCCGCCGCGACCTCCGCGCGGGCCCGCTCCGCGGCGGCGAGGGTGGCGCGGGCGGCGGGCAGGAACGCCTCGCCGGCGCGGGTGGGGCGCACCTGCCGGCTCGTACGGTCGAACAGCCGGGCGCCCAGCTCCCGTTCGAGCTTGCCGATCTGGTGGCTCAGCGCCGACTGGACGACATGGCAGCGCTCGGCGGCGCGGGTGAATCCGCCGGTGTCCGCGACGGCGACGACGTAGCGCAGTTGCTGCAGCTCCATGCGATCCATCGTGATACGAGATGGATCAGATGACAACCATGTGTTGGACTCATCCATGGTGGTGGGCGGAGTCTGGGGTCATGACAACGGACCCGGTATCACCGCGCGAGGAGCCCACCACCCTCGGCCGCGGCCTGCTGCTGCTCATGGCGACCGCCACCGGCCTGTCCGTGGCGGGCAACTACTTCGCCCAGCCCCTCCTCGACCTCATCGGCCGCGACCTGCACGTCGGCAGCACGCTGGCCGCGCTCGTCGTCACCGCCGCGCAGACCGGGTACGCGCTGGGCCTCATCCTCCTCGTCCCCCTCGGCGACGTGACCGACCGGCGGCGGCTGTCCGTCGGGCTCTTCGTCGCCACCGCCGCGTTCCTCGCGCTCACCGCCGCCGCGCCCAACGGGCCCGTGCTGCTCGCCGGTACGGTCCTCACCGCGCTGGCGTCCGTCGGCGCCCAGGTCGTCGTCCCGTACGCGGCCGGGCTCGCGGCGCCGGAGGAGCGGGGGCGGGTGGTGGGCGTCGTGATGTCCGGCATCCTGCTCGGCGGGCTGCTGGCCCGTACCGCCTCGGGGGCGCTGTCGGAACTCGGCGGCTGGCGCACGATCTACTGGGTCAACGCCCTGCTCATGACCGGCATGGCCGTCCTCCTCCACCGCCACCTGCCGCGGCTGCCGGCGGCGGGCGCGGGGATGGCGGGCATGTCGTATCCCGCGCTGCTGCGCTCCACGGTCGCGCTGCTGCGCGAAGAGCCGGTGCTGCGGCGGCGGTCGGCGCTGGGCGCGCTGTCGCTGGCCTCGTACAGCGTGCAGTTGACGGCGCTGACGTTCCTGCTGGCGCGGCCGCCGTACGGCTGGTCGGAGTCGGCGATCGGGCTGTTCGGTCTGGTCGGGGCGCTGGGCGTGGTGACGATGACGTTCGCGGGACGGCTCAACGACCGCGGCCACGTCCAGGCGGTGACGGGCGCGGGCGTGCTGCTGCTGACCGGCTCGTGGGTGCTGCTGGGGGTGGCGGGCGAGTCGCTGCCGTGGCTGGTCGTGGGCATCGTGGGCCTCAACGTCGCGCAGCAGGCGGTGCTCAACAGCAACCAGGCGGTGGTGTACGCGATACGCCCGGACGCCCGCAACCGCATCAACTCGGCGTTCATGACCAGCTTCTTCGCGGGCGGGGCGGTCGGCTCGGCGCTGACGTCGGTGGTGTGGGCGCGGGGTGGCTGGCAGGCGGTGTCGGCGCTGGGCGCGGTGCTGGCGGCGGGGACGGTGGTGCTGTGGGTGGCGGAGCGGGTGGGCGCTGCCCGGGGGGCCGCGCGTGCGGGTGCCGCCCGGGGCGTACGGGCCGGGGCGCGGCCCGTAGAGGACGGCCCCGAGCCCCGGCACGCACCCGTACGGTGACGGGCTACGCGCTGCCGCCGCCCTGCTGCAGCGGTGCCAGCGCCGCGGCGATGTGGGCCTCCGCCGCCGCGCGGTCGAGGCCGAGCCGGGAGAGCACGCCGTCGCCGTTCTCCTGCTCCAGCAGCGCCAGCAGGATGTGCTCCGTACCGATGTAGTTGTGGCCGAGCCGCAGCGCCTCGCGGAAGGTCAGCTCCAGGGCCTTCTTCCCCTCCGCGTTGTACGGGATCAGCTCCGGCACCGTGCCCTCCGCAGCCGGCGGCAGCGCCGCGGTGGCCTCCTGGCGCACGGTGTCGAGGAGGATGTCCTGCGCCTTGATCGCCGCCCCGCCGACGGCGTCGGGCTCGGCGAGCAGCCCGAGGACGAGGTGGGCCGGGCCGATCTCGGTGTTGCCCGCGGCGCGGGCCTCGCTCTGGGACGCCATCACCACGTTCTTGGCGCGGGGGGTGAACCGGGCGAAGCCCTCGCTCGGGTCGAGCGTGAGGCCCTCGTCCGAGCCCTTGGTCACGAACCGCTTCTGGGCGGCCTGCCGGGTGACGCCCATGCTCTTGCCGATGTCGGTCCAGGACGCGCCGGAACGCCGCGCCTGGTCCACGAAGTGGCCGATGAGGTGGTCCGCGACGTCGCCGAGGTGGTCGGCGGCGACGACGGCTCCGGTGAGCTGGTCGAGGACGTCGGGGTGGACCTTCTTGATGGCCTCGATGAGGTCGTCGAGGCGTACGGGATGCGTGGAGCGGTCGGGTTCCGTCATGCTGACAACCGTAGGTTGACACCCCCGCGTGTGTCAACCTTCGGTTGACACCGTACGGAAGTGGGTGGTCAGCCGGCCGTCCGCGTCCAGGACGTGGAACGCCACGGCGGGCGGCTGGTCGAGGTGGACGTGCTGATCGGCGTGCGCGCGCCGCTCCCAGGGCAGCCGGACGGTGTTGACGACACCGCCGGCGACGAGCAGCGGGCGGCCGGCGAAGGTGGTGGCGGCGGAGGTGTGGGCGTGCCCGGCGAGGAAGGCGGCCACCTGCCCGTGCCGCCCGGCCAGCTCGGCAAGGCGCTGAGCCCCGAACTGCCGGATCTCGTCGACGTACGGCACATGCAGCTCGACGGGCGGATGGTGGAACGCGACCAGCACCGGCTCCCCCTCCGGCACCCGCCCCAACTCCTCCTCCAGCCACGCCAGCGTCTCGTCCCCGAGCCACCCCTCGGGCTTCCCCGGCACCGACGAGTCACACGCGAGCACCGTGAACCCCGGCCCGCGGTACACCTGATCGACGGGGGTCGCGGACTCCGCCTCCCCGAGCAGCCCGCTGCGGAAGGCGGCCCGGTCGTCGTGGTTCCCGGGAAGGACCAGCACGGGATGCCGCGACGCGAGCAGCTTGCGGGCGGTCGCGTACTCGTCGGGGGTGCCGTGGTCGGCGATGTCCCCGGTGACGAGGACGAGATCCAGGTCGTACGGCAGCTCCTCCAGGTACCCGGCGACGGCACGGGTTCGCCGGACACTGCGCTCGTCGTCGATGTGAACGTCACTGAAATGCGCAATCACGGCCATGGTGCATTCCCTCCCCGGCACGCCGCCCGGCGTCCCGCCCCACCGACGCTACGACCCGCCCCGGGCGGCGGTGAACGGCCACTTCCACGCCGGTGGCCCGGCAGCGGGCCGGGCGGCGAAGGCCGGTGCGGGGCCGGACCGGTTGTGGGTGGGCCCGGTGGGCGGGGGCGAGGACTGGTGCGGGGCCGGACCGATCACGGGCGACCCCGGTCGGCCGGGGGGCGAAGACCCGTGCGGGGCCGGACCGGTTGCGGGTGGTGCCGGCGCGGGGGCGGAGGCCCGGTGCGGGGGTGCCCCGCATACGGGGGTGCCCCGCGTACGGGGGTGCTCGCGGGGGCGGGGTGGGGGCCCGGTGCGTGGTGGGGCGGGGGCGGGGTGCTCTCGGAGCCGGGGGCGGCGGCGCGGTGGATGCACGGCCCTGGTCGCCGGACTGGCCGGCGTCGTGGGGAAAGCGGGCGTCGGGGTGGGCGGCGTGGAGGGTGAACGGCCCGACGTGGGTTTTGGAGCATTGGCCCCCCGGCGGCCGGAGCCCGGCCACGTCCCCGAAGGAACCGGCCCCGGCCGCAGCGGCGATCACACGTGACAGCCCGCGCCCGCCAGTGCCCGGAACCCGCGTTGCCCGGGGAAGCAACGCCCAACTCCCCGCCGCACCACGCACGTCCACCCGACCCCGGCGCTGTGCGGCGTCGACAGCGCAGCGCGTGCGTACCGCGGGGCGAAACTCCGGCTCCGGGGCCGGATCCGGCCCGGATCCGGGGGCGTTGCCCCGGGTTACGACTCAATCCCTCCCCTCGGGCGCCCGGGACGGCGGTTGCAGGGCCTCGGAGCGGCTGCGTGCGTGTCGGTGGGCGAAAGTCTGCCCGCGGGGGCGATTTGCCCCAGCTTGCTGGGAGGGTTGCAGCGAGTTTCGCCCGATCCCTTCTATTCGGAGCGTCCTTACGTCCACAGGAACGCAAGTGCACGCGCCTGGGCGAAAGTCAGACTCAGGGGGTGATTTGTACGGGTTTCGCCCGCCGGATGTCGCGAGTTTGGTGCGCTTGCGTTCAATCGGGGTGGCTCAGGCGGGGGCTGGCGCGTCTGGGCGGGCGAAAGTCGGCGCCTGAGGGCTGATTCGGCCCGGATCCAGGGGGTTACCGCGAGTTACGGCCCAGTTTCTCCGCTCCGGCGGTACGGACAGGGTCCCCGGCGGGGGATCGCGGGGCGGAGGCACGTCGTGCGGCGGGCGTTGGGCCTGGCTTCCCCGGGCAACGCGGGTTCCGGGCACTGGCGGGCGCGGGCTGTCACGTGTGATCGCCGCTGCGGCCGGGGCCGGTTCCTTCGGGGACGTGGCCGGGCTCCGGCCGCCGGGGGGCCAATGCTCCAAAACCCCCGTACGGACCGCTCCCACGCGACACCGGCCCACCCCAACCCGGACCCCCCGACCCCGACAAGCCCTCACGTCCGCCAAGACCCGACCCCGGCGCCCGCGCCGGGCAGCCGTCGGCGCCGTCGCCGACGAAGAGATGCGGTGCGGGTCCGGCAGCCGCGAGGTTCCTTCCGGCCTGCGCGTCGACCTCGACGGACACGACGGGATGTGCCGTACCGGGTTGAGCGGGAAGAGGTCGCCGGTCTGGTGGCAGATCCCGCGGACTCGGCGTCGGGTGAGTGCAGGACGCGGTCGACCGGATCGGCACCGACGTGACCGGGTGTCTTCACGCCGTGCCTTCCTTCACTCCGTGTCTGTGTCGGCCGAAGAGAGCGTCCCACAGGGGATCTTGAACACTGTCCAGACGACTTTGCCGATGCCCAGGCGGCCGGAGGTGCCCCAGTCGTCGGCGAGGGCGTCGACCAATTGCAGCCCGCGACCGCGGTCGTCGGTTTCCGCGGGCGTAAGGAGACGCGGCAGCGCGTCGCTCGCGTCGTGCACCTCGATACGTACGACGCCCTCGCCGACGGCAACATGCACACGAAACTGGCGCCCCCGCGGGGTGCCGTGCAGCAGGGCGTTGGTGGCCAGCTCGGAAACACACAGGCGAATGTCGTCGGCGCGGTCGGCTGTGCCGACGATGCCCGCAACAAAGTCGCGCGCTTTACCGATGGAGCCGGCACTTCTGATGAACCCGCGCGCGTAGGCGGTCATGGTGCGAACCCCGTTCCGGGTGGAGCCGGGCTATGGCCGCTGCGCTGCTCGGTGGGCCAGGGGTGGGGAATCAACCCCGGCGGAGGCATGACGGATTCGTTCAGCGTCATGCCGTCGGGAGCGTCGTCCTCGTGCGGCTGAAGGTCATCCAGGCGCGCCACCCACGCCTCGCCGCCGTTCGGCGGGCATACGTGGTAGACGTGCGTGCCGGTGTCCTCCGGTATGGCGATCACGACACCGGCACGGCGCTTGGCCGTGTCCCACACGGCATCTCCGCGCCGGGGCGTCCATCCGGCAGCCATGTCTGCCAGCGCCCGGCGCCGGGCGAAGTCCTGCGGTGTTCGTCTCCGTGCCGCCATGCAACAGACGGTAGGCAGTCAATTACCCATCACTATGAATCAGCGGAATAAGCCCTGGTCATCCAGGTGAAACCGGTTCGACATCCCCCTCAACTGCTCACGTGTGGAGGCGCGTTCCGCGTAGACGATCCGGCGGAGGGTCGCACGCGCGATCGGGTGGTTGCGTACGAGTTGCGGCGCCAGGTCCTCCGCCTTGCGCAGCTCCTCCAGCGCCGTGTGCCGGTCGCCGTTCCACAAGTACGCCTTGGCCATATCCATGTGGTGGTTGCCCCGGCGCGAGTGGGGGAGTGCGTCGATCTCCGCCGCGTCCGCCGCGTCGTTCAGCTCTAGCGACCGCACGTGGTCTCCGGCCTCCAGAGCGGTCGCGATGCCGTGAATCGTGACGTTCCCGGCGCTGAAGGTGACGGACTGCCGATCGAAGACCGGAGGCCCGGCGTAACGGCCGATCCGGTCTGCCGTCTCAGCGGCGTTGGCGATGCGCGCTTTGGACTCCTCCACATCGCCACCGCGCGCCGCCGAGACCGCCGCACGCAGGTGCAGGATCCCCCGCATGCGCAGAGCCAACTGGTCATCCTGCCCGGCGTACTCCTCCACGGAGGCGAGTGCCCGGTTGGCAAGAACCATGGCGTCGGTCCAGTCGGCGGTCGCCCACATGTCCCACATTCGCATGTAGTCCGCCACCGCGGGCATCAGCGGGTCGCCGGACAGCCGCGCTGACCACATTGCGCGCTCGCACGCCAGGGCGATCAGTTCGGGGTGGCCGAGAGCATGAGCCGCCGTATGCGTCGCCTTGCAGCACACGGTGTAGACGGCGAACGCTTCCTCGCGCTCGTGGCCCGTGGAGACTTCGGCCAGAGCACGCGCCTCCCGAAGGACGTCAGGCATCTCCCGCAGGATCGCCGTGTTCGCGGCAGCGTCCCGCAGTCGGTGGATTCGTTTCACGTCCGCCCAAAGCTGACTGCTTGGGCGTGGAATGCCGGCAAACGTCGGTGCCAGATCAAAGCGGCGCAGCTCACGCATGATGGACGCAGCCGCCACCTGCCACAGGTTCTCCTGGACGTCACTGGTGTACGGCCGCTCCAGCAGATCGTTCGGGTGGCAGTGCAGCGCGGCAGCGATCTGATTGATCAACCCTGCCCGGTCCAGCTCCAGCCGGCCGTTCTCCACCCGGGAGAGCCACCCCTGCGTCTTCCCGACCGCCACCGCCAAGTCGGCCTGCGCCATCCCGAGACGAAGACGCAGGCGCTTGATCCGTCGCCCGATCGCTTCTTGCTCCTCCAGTGGGTATGGCATGACGAACTCCGTCCTCACCTCTGATACTCAGCACGGTACCCGTCCCACCCTGGGGCGACAGCCTGAGCAGCGCCAGGGCGTGACGCACGAATCGCCGCCACAGGCCGCCGACCGGCACGAGGCGCACGGGCAAACGCACCCCCTGTGCGGCGCGCGCGATCGAGGCGTCCGGCGATGTCTACGGGGCGATGCTCGCGCCGGGCGGCTGGCAGTTGGTCGAAGCCCGCGGGCAACATGGCGAACACCCCCGGCGACCAGCTACGGATCCCCGCGCTGTGCCTGCTGCGGGCCGAGGCCGACGAGGAGCGCCTGCACCGCCGGGTGCTGGCGTTCTCCTCGGTCGTCGTCGACCCCCTCGACACCATGGCCGCCGCCTCCGTCGGCACCATGATCCGGGACGGCTACGGCGCCTCCGACACCTGCCACGCCCTGTACTGCGCGCTGCCCCGCGCCGAGTTCACCGGCATGCCGATCCTGCTGACCGAGGGCGAGGGGCACTACCCGCCGGGCGTCGTCACCGTCGACATCGACTCCCCCGGAATGCTCGGCGTCCACTGACGGGCGGGGCCGGTCGCCGTCAGTTGTCCGCCAGGCGGGACAGGGCCAGGTTCAGTTCCAGGACGTTGACCTTTTCGTTGCCCAGGAAGCCCAGGTCCCGGCCCTCCTTGTGGGTGTCCACCAGGTTCTCCACCTGGGCCGTCCCCAGGCCGTTCTCCTTCGCCACCCTGTCCACCTGGATCTCCGCGTACTCCGGGGAGATGTGCGGGTCTATCGCCGAGCCCGAGCCCGTGACCGCGTCCTTCGGGACTGCCGACACGGGGACGTCGTTGAACGACGCCACCTGCTGCTTCGCCTCCTTCACCGTCTTCACCAGCGTCGCGTCCGACGCGCCCAGGTTCGACGGGCCCGTGGCCAGGGGGTCGTAGGCGCTGTTCGAGGGGCGGGGCTGGAACCAGCGGGGGTCGGGTGTGTCCGTGCCCTGGAGGTTCCAGCTCTGGCCTATCAGCTTCGAGCCCGCCTCCCGGCCCTCGTGTTCGACTTTCGAGCCGTTCGCCTTGCCGGCGAACGCGCCCTGCGCGATCCCCGTGATCACCAAGGGGTAGATCACGCCGGTGACCACGGTCAGGACCAGCAGCGCGCGCAGCGCGCTGAAGAGCAGGCGGGCGGTGGAGCGTGCGGAAGTGTTCATGTGGTCGGCCTCCGTCAGCCGATGCCGGGGATGAGCGAGACGACGAGGTCGATCAGCTTGATGCCGATGAACGGGGCCACCAGGCCGCCGAAGCCGTAGACCCCGATGTTGCGCCGGAGCATGCGGTCGGCGCTCATCGGGCGGTAGCGCACGCCGCGCAGGGCCAGCGGGACCAGCGCGACGATGATCAGCGCGTTGAAGACGACCGCGGAGAGGATCGCCGACTCCGGCGAGGACAACTGCATGAGGTTGAGCTTGTCCAGGCTCGGGTAGGCGGCGGCGAACATCGCCGGGATGATCGCGAAGTACTTCGCGACGTCGTTGGCGATCGAGAAGGTCGTGAGCGCGCCCCGGGTGATGAGGAGCTGCTTTCCGATCTCCACGATCTCGATGAGCTTGGTCGGGTTGGAGTCCAGGTCGACCATGTTCCCGGCCTCCTTGGCGGCGGAGGTGCCGGTGTTCATGGCGACGCCGACGTCCGCCTGGGCCAGCGCGGGGGCGTCGTTCGTGCCGTCGCCGGTCATGGCGACGAGCTTGCCGCCCGCCTGTTCGCGCTTGATGAGGGCCATCTTGTCCTCGGGCGTGGCCTCGGCGAGGAAGTCGTCGACGCCGGCCTCGGCGGCGATGGCCTTCGCCGTCTTGGCGTTGTCGCCGGTGATCATGACGGTCCTGATGCCCATGCGGCGCAGTTCGGCGAAGCGTTCGCGCATGCCCTCCTTGACGACGTCCTTGAGGTGGACGACGCCGAGGACCCGCGCGCCGCCGCGGTCGTCGGCGACGGCGACGAGCAGCGGGGTGCCGCCGGACTCGGCGACGGTGTCGGCCATGTCCCGTACGGCGTCGGGGACGTCGCCGCCCCGTTCCCGTACCCACGCCGCGACCGCACCCGCCGCTCCCTTGCGGATCTGCCGCCCGTCGACGTCGACGCCCGACATCCGGGTCTGCGCGGTGAACGGCACCCAGTCGGCGTGCGCCAGCGCGCCGGGTTCGCGCTCGCGCAGCCCGTAGCGCGACTTGGCGAGCACGACGATCGAGCGGCCCTCCGGCGTCTCGTCGGCGAGCGACGACAACTGTGCGGCGTCGGCGAGTTCCGCCTCCTCCGCGCCGGGGACGGGCAGGAACTCGTGCGCCTGCCGGTTGCCGAGCGTGATGGTGCCGGTCTTGTCCAGCAGCAGCGTGGACACGTCGCCCGCGGCCTCGACGGCCCGGCCGGACATCGCCAGCACGTTGCGCTGGACGAGCCGGTCCATGCCCGCGATGCCGATGGCGGACAGCAGCGCGCCGATGGTGGTGGGGATCAGGCAGACGAGCAGCGCGGCGAGCACGATGAGGGACTGCTCCGCGCCCGCGTAGACCGCGAAGGGCTGGAGCGTGACGACGGCCAGCAGGAAGACGACCGTGAGCGACGAGAGCAGGATGTTCAGCGCGATCTCGTTCGGCGTCTTCTGCCGGGCCGCGCCCTCGACCAGCGCGATCATGCGGTCGATGAACGTCTCGCCGGGCTTGGCGGTGATCCGTACGACGATGCGGTCCGAGAGCACCTTCGTGCCGCCGGTGACCGCCGAGCGGTCGCCGCCCGACTCCCGGATCACCGGCGCCGATTCGCCGGTGATGGCGGACTCGTCGACGGAGGCGACGCCTTCGACGACGTCGCCGTCGCCGGGTATGACGTCGCCGGCCTCGCAGACGACGAGGTCGCCGACGCGCAGGTCGGTGCCGGGAACCCGTTCCTCACCCGCGGCGGTACGGCGGCGGGCGACGGTGTCCGTCTTGGCCTTGCGCAGCGTGTCGGCCTGCGCCTTGCCGCGGCCCTCGGCGACGGCCTCCGCCAGGTTGGCGAAGATCACGGTGAGCCAGAGCCAGCCGGCGATGACCCAGCCGAACCAGTCGCCCGGGTCGGTGACCGCGAGGACCGTGGTCAGCACCGAGCCGACCTCGACCACGAACATCACCGGCGACTTCACCAGCGCCCGCGGGTCGAGCTTGCGCAGCGCGGCGGGTACGGACCGGAGCAACTGCCGGGGGTCGAACAGCCCGCCGCCGACCCGGGGTCCGGGTTCGTGCCGTACGGGATCCGCGTCGGTGCGCGGCGCGGGGGCGGGTGTCCGGGTCTGGATGCTCATGCGGCTAGTCCTTCGGCGAGCGGCCCGAGCGCGAGCGACGGGAAGAAGGTGAGCCCGGCGACGATGGCGATGCAGGCCACCAGCACGCCGGTGAACAGCGGCTTGTCGGTGCGCAGCGTCCCGGCGGTGGCCGGCACGGGCCGCTGCCCGGCGAGCGATCCGGCCAGCGCCAGCACGAACACCATCGGCAGGAACCGGCCGAGCAGCATGCACAGGCCGAGCGCGGTGTTGTGGAACTCGGTGTTCGCCGAGAAGCCCGCGAAGGCGCTGCCGTTGTTGTTGGAGGCGGAGGTGTAGGCGTAGAGGACCTCGGAGAAGCCGTGCGGCCCGGTGTTCGTCATCGACGACTCGCCGTTGCCGGTGCCCATCGCCAGCGCCGTGCCGGTCAGCACCAGCGCGGGGGTGACGAGGATGTAGCAGGCCGCGAGCTTCATCTCGCGGGGCCCGATCCTCTTGCCGAGGTACTCGGGCGTACGGCCCACCATGAGCCCGGCGATGAAGACCGCGACGATCGCCATCACCAGCATTCCGTACAGTCCGGAGCCGACCCCGCCGGGCGCGATCTCGCCGATCATCATGCCGAACAGCAGCACGCCGCCGGAGAGTCCGCTGAACGAGTCGTGGAAGGCGTTGACCGCGCCCGTCGACGTCATCGTCGTGGAGACCGCGAAGAGCGACGAGGCACCCTCGCCGAACCGCTGCTCCTTGCCCTCCATCGCGCCGCCCGCCAACTGCGCGGCGGTGCCCGGGTGCGCGGCCTCCAGCACCGTCACGGTGACCACGCCGGCCAGCCAGATGCCGGCCATCGCGGCCACGACGGCGTAGCCCTGCCGGACGCTGCCGACCATCCTGCCGAAGGTGCGCGGCATGGCGAACGGGATGACGGTGAGGAGGAAGATCTCCAGGAGGTTGGAGATGCCGTTGGGGTTCTCGAAGGGGTGGGCGGAGTTGGCGTTGTAGAAGCCGCCGCCGTTGGTGCCCAGCTCCTTGATGGCCTCCTGGGACGCGACGGCGCCGCCGGTGAGGTGCTGGCTCTGCCCGGTCACGGTGGTCACGGACTCGGTGCCGGAGAAGTTCTGGATCGCGCCGCACGCGACGAGCAGCACGGCCGCGACGGCGGCCATCGGCAGCAGGATCCGCAGCGTGCCGCGCACCAGGTCCGCCCAGAAGTTGCCCAGCTCGCCGGTGCGGGAGCGGGCGAAGCCGCGGATGAGCGCGACCGCCACGGCCATCCCGACGGCGGCCGAGACGAAGTTCTGCACGGCCAGGCCGCCGGTCTGGGTGAGGTGGCCCATAGCGGACTCGCCCGAATAGGACTGCCAGTTGGTGTTCGCGACGAACGACGCGGCGGTGTTGAACGCCTGGTCGGGGCTGATCGCGGCGAAGCCGAGGGAGAGCGGCAGCTTGTCCTGGACCCGCTGGAGCAGGTAGAGGAAGAGCACGCCGGCCAGGGAGAACGCGAGCACGGCACGCAGGTACGCGGGCCAGCGCATCTCGGCGTCGGGGTCGGCGCCGATGGCGCGGTAGATCGAGCGCTCCACGCGGCTGTGCTTCTTGCCGCCGTAGACCCCGGCCATGTAGTCGCCGAGGGGGCGGTGGACGAGCGCGAGGGCGACGACCAGCGCCGACACCTGGAGCACGTCAGCGAGTATCGGGCTCATGCCGGGACCTCAGAACCTCTCGGGGAAGACGAGGGCGAGGACCAGGTAGCCCAGCAGGGCGACGGCCACGATGAGACCCACCACGTTGTCGGCGGTCACAGCTTGGCCACCCCTCGGGCGATGAGCGCCACGAGCGCGAAGACCGCGAGCGTGGTGACGACGAAGGCCACGTCGGCCATCGGTGCTCCTAGACGGAATCGAATCGAACGGACATGTCCAGAGAAACCCCGCGGCGGGGCGGATGTGACAGGCGTTGACGGTCCCCTGACGAGGCGGGGGGCGGCGTTGACGGGATTCATACGCAGGTGGGGGGCGGTGCGGGCGTCGGTTGCCGGCGCCGCCTCCCGGGCGGGGCGTGGGCGGCCCGCGGGGGGTGCGGGAGCGTAGCCTGGGGTGCGGAGACGGCCGCCGGTGCGCCGGCCGGGCCGTCCCGCGGCGGTGGGGCCCGCCGTACCCGAACCGCGGCGCCGGACGCCGCCAACGGTCCCTGCTTGCGACGGAAGGCGCGCGCTGCCGCGCGCCGCGGCGAGTGGGTGAGGTGCGCACATGACGGAGGCCCCGCGGCCCGGCGAAGACGCCCGCCGGGGGTACCGGGCCGAGCCGATCGACCCCGATGTCGAGGTGGCGCTGCCCGCGCCGCCCGAGCACCGCTGGCGCGGTCAGGGCGCGCCGGTGGCGATGGTGGCGCTGGGCGGCGGCCTGGGGTCCGCGGCGCGGTACGGGGCCGGGCTGCTGTGGCCCACCGGGCCGGCAGCCTTCCCGTGGACGACGCTGCTGGTGAACGTCGTCGGGTGCGCGGCCATCGGCGTGCTGATGGTGCTGATCACGGAGGCGCGGACGGCGCACCGGCTGGTGCGGCCGTTCCTGGGCGCGGGGGTGCTCGGCGGGTTCACGACCTTCTCGACGTACGCGGTGGACGTGCAGCGGCTGGTGGCGGAGGAGGACCGGGCGGCGGCGGGGGTGGCGTACCTGGTGCTGACGCCGGTCACCGCGCTGGCGGCGGTGTGGGCGGCGCAGGCCGTGACGCGGCGGGCGGTGGGGCGTTCCCCGTCCGGCGCGGGCGGCTCGCGGGCGTCCGCGGGGAAGGGGGACGCGTGAACTGGCTGCTCGTGGTCGCCGGGGGGATGGCCGGGGCGCCGCTGCGGTACGTCACGGACCGGGCGGTGCAGTTGCGGCACGGCTCGCCGTTCCCGTGGGGCACGCTGGCCGTCAACGTCGCCGGCTGCCTGATCCTCGGCACCCTCGCGGGCGCGACCTTGGCCGGTGCCGCCCCGGAGTCGGTGCGGCTGCTGCTGGGCACGGGGCTGTGCGGGGCGCTGACGACGTACTCGACGTTCTCGTACGAGGTGCTGCGGCTCGCCGAGAAGGGCAAGGGGCGGTACGCGGCGGCGTACGTGGGCGCGAGCCTGGCGGTGGGGCTCGGCGGGGCGTTCCTGGGCGCGGTGGCGGGGGAGGCGGTGTGGGGGTGAGGGGCGGCCTCTCGGCGGCCGTACGGGCGGTGCGGACGGTGCGGGCCGTACGGACGGTGCGTACCGGAAAACCGGCGTGCTTCCCCGGCCGCCGCTCGGGTAGCGTGCGCGTCATGTCGAGCCCCGAGTCGGACAGGGCGGGGGCTTTCGGTCACGCCGTCAGCCCCCTGAACCACTGAGTCCGCAGCCCCGCCGCCGCGCCGCCCAGCGCGGCCGGACGGGCGCGCCTTCCGGGCGCTGACCCCGCGGTGACCGAGACGCCTTCCCGTTCTTCCTCTCCTCGTCTCGGAGCCTCTCGATGCCCTTCCCGCTCTATCTGCTCGCCCTGGTCGTCTGCGCCATGGGCACGTCCGAGTTCATGCTCGCAGGACTGCTGCCGGACATCGCCGCCGACGTCGGCGTCTCCGTCGGCACGGCGGGCACCCTCACCTCCGCGTTCGCGATCGGCATGGTCGTCGGCGCCCCGCTCGTGGCCGCGCTCGCCCGCAACTGGCCGGGGCGGAGCACGCTCCTCGCGTTCGTCGTCGTGTTCGCGGCGGCGCACGTCGTGGGCGCCGTCACCGGCAGCTTCGCGGTGCTGTTCGCCACCCGCGTCGTCGCCGCGCTGGCGAACGCGGGCTTCCTCGCCGTCGCGCTGACCACCGCCGCCGGGCTCGTGCCGCCCGACCGGAAGGGGCGGGCGCTGGCCGTCCTGCTGTCCGGTACGACGGTGGCGACGATCGCCGGGGTGCCGGGCGGGTCGCTGCTGGGCGCGGCGTTCGGCTGGCGGGCCACGTTCTGGGCGGTCGCCGCGCTGTGCCTGCCCGCGGCCCTCGGCATCCTCGCGGGGATCCCCGGAGGCCGGGCGCGGCCGGGCGGGGCCGGCGAGCCCGCGCTGCGGTCGGAGATCGCGCGGCTCAGGAGCCCGCGGCTGATCCTCGTCATGCTGCTCGGCGCGCTGGTGAACGCGGCCACGTTCGGCAGCTTCACCTTCCTGGCGCCGCTGGTGACCGACACCGCGGGGCTGGCCAAGCCGTGGATCTCGGTGGCGCTGGTGCTCTTCGGGGCGGGGTCGTTCGCCGGCGTCACCTTCGCGGGGCGGCTCGCGGACGTGCGCCCGGGTGCGGTCGTCGCGGCCGGAGGGCCGCTGCTGCTGGCCGGCTGGCCGCTGCTGGGGCTGCTGGCCGGGTATCCGGTCGCGCTGCTCGGGCTCGTGTGCGTGCTGGGGGCGCTGTCGTTCGCGGTGGGCAGCACGCTGATCACGCGGGTGCTGTACGAGGCCGCCGGCGCACCCACGATGGCCGGGGCGTACGCGACGGCGGCGCTGAACGTCGGCGCCGTGGCAGGGCCGCTCGTCGCCGCGGGGGCGATCGGCGCCGCGGGGAACCGCGGGCCGCTGTGGGCGAGCGGCGTGCTGGTCCTGGCGGCGCTGCTCGTCGCGGCGCCGTTCCGCGGGGTGGTCGCGGGGGCGCGGAACGGCGCGTGAGCGCGGTGGGCGTGCCGGGTGGCGTCAGAGGAGGCCGTTGAGGAGGGGGAGGTCGAGTTCGAGGCCGCCGCGGTCGGGGTCCTCGGTCGAGCCGCCACCGGAGTCGCCGGAGTCGCCGGAGCCGTTCGAGCCGCCGTTGTCGCCGCCGGTGCCGGTGTCGCCCTCGTTGCTCGGCGTGGGCGTCGGGGTGCCGGTGGACGGCGACGACGACTCGGGTTCCGCGGTGTCCGGCGCCGTGACGCGGCCCTCCGCCGGGGTGGTGGCCGTCGGCTCCGGGCTGTCCTTCGTCGGTGCCGGGCTCTTCGCGGGCCGGTCCGCGTCGCGGGCGGCCTTCGTCGGCCCGGTCCGCGGTTCCGCGGGCTCCGCGCCGTCCGGCTTCGCCGCGCCCGAGGGGCGGTCGCCGTCCGGGGTGGCGCCATCGTCGTTGCCGGGCTCCTCGGACGGGAGCGGCTGCACGGGGGTGTCGGCCCGCGCCACGGCCTCGTCCGTACGGGCCCCTCCGCCGCCGCCCATGGCGTTCGCGGCGAGCAGCCCGCCGGAGAGCACGGTCATCCCGGCCGCCGCGAGACCGGCCAGCCGCCGGCTGCGCCGCTTGTAGCGCCGGTGCCGCGCCCGCGGCCGTACGGGCACGAGTTCCGCCCCCACGCCCTCGCCGCCGTGCGCGGCTTCCGCCACCGCGGGCAGGGGCGCCGTCCGGCCGTGGTCCTCGAACAGCTCCAGGTCCCCGGGCGCGGGTCCGCCCGACTCCGCCGCGGGAAGCTGCAGCGCCGGGGTGCCGAGGGTCCCGTAGATCTCGGGGACCGCGGGCACGTTGTGCGGCTGCGCGCACCACGGCGCTCCGGCCGGGTCGTGCCGGCTGTCGCACCGCGGGCAGTAGATCGTCGTCACTGTCCTGGTGTCCCTTCCGTCGCGTGGGGGCGAGGGGTGCTCCGACGCCGGAACAATGTGCCAGCGCCGGAATCCCTCGGAGCACGAAGAATCCCCATAAGGAGTGCGGCGGTGAGACCTATCTCACACTGCAGGAGCTGGTACAGACCACCGCGCCTCCGGACATCGCACCCACCCCTCCGGGGCCCGGCGGCGGCTGCGAGACTGCCGCGATGACCATTCAGCTCGTGTCCGTGATCGGGAACAGCCCCGGGGTCGGCAAGTCCACCCTCTGCCGCGCCCTCGCCGCCGCGCTCCGCGAAGACGGGGCGGTGGTCGACCACTTCGAGGAGGCCGACATCCTCGCGCGGGAGGCGTTCCGCCCGGTGGCCGAGGAGTTCGCGGACGGTACGGGGGCGGTGCGCCCGGAGACGCTGGTCGCGTGCGTCCGCGCGTACGTCGCGGGGGCGGCCGCCGCCGGGACGGACGTCCTGGTGACGGACGCGCTGCTGCCGTTCGTGCCGTCGCTCGTGGCCTGGGGCCACGACGAGGACACGATCGCGGGCGTGGCCGAGGACCTGGTCCGGGCGGTGGCCCCCGCGGAGGTCACGGTCGTCTACGTGCACGACGACCCCGGAGCGGCCCTGCGCCGGGCGGTCGCCCGGGAGGGCGGCGGGTGGGCGGAGTGGTACGCGGCGAAGCTGGGCTCCTCGCCGGGCACGCGGCACGTACGGGACCTGGAGTCGGCGGCGGCCCACCTGCGGGCGGAGACGGAGCTGACCCGCCGGGTGCTGGCGCGTACGCCGTGGCGGACGGTGCCGGTGGACACGGGCGAACTGGACGCCGAGGCGGCGTTCGCGTACGCCCGCGCGCAACTGGCCTGGCGGCCGGGGCAGTCCTGAGCTGCGGGCAGGCGGGGGCCGGCCGCGCCGTCTCGTTCGTCCCGGAAGATCCCGGCCGTACGCGCACCCCCCGCGCCCCGATGTCAGACCCGCGCGAGATGCTCGAATCCGAACCGTTTGTTGCTGACTTCCGTAAGGATCCGAGATGAGCAGCTTCGCCGAACTCCGTTCCGCCGTCCGCGGCCGGGTGCTCCTGCCCGGCGACGACGGCTTCGAGGCGGCCGCCAAGCCGTGGAACCTGGCCGTGCCGCAGCCCGCCGCCGCCGGCGTCGTGGAGGCGGCCGACGCCGACGACGTCGCCGCGCTGGTCCGCTACGCGCGGCGGGCCGGTGTCGCGGTCGCCGCGCAGCCCGCGGGGCACGGCGCCTCGGGGGCCGTGGAGGGTGCCGTTCTGCTGCGCACCGGGCTGCTGGACGAGGTGCGGGTCGACCCCGGGGCGCGGATCGCGCGGGTCGGCGCCGGGGTGAAGTGGGGGCGCGTACAGGAAGAGGCGTCGCGGCACGGGCTGACCGGGCTGCCCGGCAGCTCCCCCGTCGTCTCCGTGACGGGCTACACGCTGGGCGGCGGCGTCAGTTGGTTCAGCCGCGCGTACGGCTGGGCGGCCGACTCGGTCACCGCGTTCGAGGTCGTCGATGCCGAGGGCGTGCCCGCCCGGGTGACCGCCGAGAGCGACCCCGAGCTGTTCTGGGCCCTGCGGGGCGGCGGGGGCGACTACGTGCTCGTCACCGCGACGGAGTTCCGCCTGCACCCCGCGCCCGCCCTCTACGGCGGCCAGATGCTGTGGCCCGGCGCGCAGGCCCGGGAGGTGCTCGACGTCTTCCGCTCGGTGACCGCCGCGGCGCCGGACGAACTGACCGTCTGGGCCGGGCTGCTGAACATCCCCGGCGCCGACCCGATGGTCGCCGTCCACACCACGTACCTCGGCGAGGGCGCCGGCGACGCCGGGCCCGGGCTGCTGCGCCCGTTCGACGCGATCGCGGGCCGGGTCGACGACAACCGGGCCGTGCTGCCCGTCCACGAGCTGGGCACCATCACCGGCGAGCCCACAGAACCCAGCCCGGGCCTCGGCCGCGCCGAGATGCTCACGGCCGTCGACGACACCGTGATCGACGCGCTCCTCGCGGAGCCGATCGCGCCGCTGCTCGGCGTCCAGCTCCGCCACGTCGGCGGCGCGCTGGCCCGCTCCTCGGACTCCCCGCACGGCGCGCTGCCGGAGCCGTACCTGCTGTACCTCTTCGGCGTCCCGTTCTCCCCCGAGGTGGCCGCCGGCATCCCCGCCCGCCGGGACGCGCTGGTCAAGGCCCTCGGCCCGTACGTCGCGGGCCGCAAGCCCTACACGTTCCTGGGCCCCGACGAGGGCGCGGCGGACGTCTTCGGCCCGGAGAGCCTGGCCCGCCTGCGGGCCGTCAAGCGCGCCCGCGACCCGCAGGGGGTGTTCCGCAGCAACTTCCCGGTCGGCAGGGACTGACCCCGTTACCGACCGCTTCCAGGAGCGCCGTCACCGCACGACCGCGGTGAACTCCGCGGTGCGCACCACGTCCTCGTGCTTGAAGTCGAGGAACAGCCGGTACGTCCCCGGGCCCGGCACCTGCGCGTGGAACGCCACGACGGGGCCGGGTTCGGTCGTGCCGTCGCCGGGGGAGCCGTCCGGGTGGACGTGGACGTACGCGAGGTCCTCGCGGCGCAGCGCCACGAGGTGGCCGTACGCGGCGAGATAGGGCTGCAGGTCGGTGACCGGCTCGCCGTCGCGGGCGACCGCGAACTCCAGCCGCCGCCCCTCGCCCGCCGCCGGCTCGCCGGTGAGCGTCACCTCGCGGCCGTCGACGGTGAAGGCCGGGGCGGGCGCGGGGAGTTCGCGCGCGGGACCGGCACCGTCGCCGGCCGTCAGGTCCGCGCCGAGGGTGAGGGTGCGGCCGAGCGCGGCGGGGGCGAAGTCGGCGAAGACGCGGTACGCCCCGGTCTCGGGGAGAAGGACGCGGACGGACCAGGTGCCGTCGGCCGCCTCCGCGGGGTGGACGTGGACGTAGCGGGTGAGGTCGCGGCGTACGACGATCAGGTGGACGAGCTTGTCGTGGATGGGCGTCAGGTCGGCGACCGGGCGGCCGTCGGCGCCGAGGAGGCGGAAGCGCAGCTCGGTCCCGGCGCCGGCGGGGACCGCGGCGGTCTCCAGCGCGAGCGTGTAGCCGTCCCCGGAGCCCTCCAGCCCGGCGGGTCCCGCGGGGGCGCCGTGAGCGTGGTGGGCGTGGTGGGCGTGGGCGTCGTGGTGACCGTGGCCGGCGTCGTGGTGCTGGGTGGCGTTCATGGTGGGTGTCCTTGCCCTTCGTATCCGGTGCGGTCTGTCTGGTGATCAGCGTAGCAGATATACCCCCTAGGGGTATATCGACGTGCGGTGGCGCGTGTCACGCGGGGCCTTGCGCGGGCGCTACGCGGCGGTGGTCGTACGGTCCCGGGTGAGCCGCGCGCCGCCGGCCGGCAGATATGGCCCGGCCGTACGCGCCGCGCCCGCCGGCGGCCGCCACAGCAGCACCGCCGCCACCGCCGCCGCGAGCCCGATGGCCGCCAGCACGCCCGCCGCCACGCCCGTCCCCGCCCGCGCCGCGAGATAGCCGGCCAGCGGGTACGTGACCAGCCACGCGACGTGGGACAGCGAGAACTGCGCCGCGAACGCCGCCGGCAGGTCCGCCTTCCCCGGTACCGCGCCGCGGATCAGCCGCCCCGCCGGCGTCACCATCGCCGAGGTCGCGGCCCCGAGCACGGCCCACGCGGCGAGCAGCGCCGGCCAGGTCCGCACCCCCGCCCCGAGGCCCGCCCCGACGACGGCCAGCACCGGCGCCGGCACGAACGCCGCCGGCAGCATCACCGCGCGGTCGCCGACCCGCTCCAGCACCCGGGGGAGCGCCAGCGCGACGGCCATCGACCCGGCGCCGTAGGCGCCCAGCGCGAGCGAGACGTCGCCGACCGGGCGGGCGAAGTGGTCGCGGACCAGGACGACGGTGTTGACGATCACCATCGAACTGGCCGCCGCGACGGCGAAGTTGAGCGCCAGGAGCGCGCGGAGCCGGGGCGCGGAGCCGAAGAGCCTGATCCCGTACGCGGCCCTGGCGAACACCCCGCGGCTCTCCGTGCCGCCCTCCCCGCCGGTCTCACGGGGGGTGGGCTTCGGCAGCGCCACGGAGACGACGAGCGCGGCGGAGGCGACGAAGCCGGCGGCGGTGCCGAGGAAGAGCCGGTCGTACGTGATGAGCGTCAGCAGCCCGGCCGCGAGCACGGGGCTGAACAGGCTCTCCATGTCGTACGCGAGCCGCGACAGCGACAGCGCGCGGGTGTAGTCGCGCTCGGCGGGGAGCACCTCGGGGATGGTGGCCTGGAAGGTCGGGGTGAACGCGGCGGAGGCGGACTGGAGCAGGAAGATCAGCACGTAGATCTGCCAGACCTCGGTCACGAACGGCAGCGCGAGCGCGACGACGCCGCGCACGAGGTCGGCGGCGACCAGCAGGGCGCGGCGCGGGATGCGGTCGCCGAGGGCGCCGATGACGGGGGCGATGCCGACGTAGGCGACCATCTTGACGGCCAGGGCGGTGCCGAGGACGGCGGAGGCGTTGCCGCCGGCGAGGTCGTAGGCGAGGAGGCTGAGCGCGACGGTGGCGAGGCCGGTGCCGACGAGGGCGATGACCTGGGCGGCGAAGAGGTGTCTGTAGGTGCGGTTGCGGAGTACGGAGAACATGGCCCTGGCCTCTTCCTGTGCTCGTGTGCGCATATACGCACATGATAAGCAGAGGAGGGCCCGGGCGTTATTCCCGCGGGGCCCGGTTACCGGCTCAGGAGTGCCAGGGCTCGCCGGTCATGAGGTGGTCGGCGTGGTTGAGGGCCTCGACGACGAGGCCGCGCAGATGCCCGTCGCGCAGCGAGTACACGACGCGGCGGCCTTCCTTCCTGGAGTGCACCAGGTTGGCGAGGCGCAGCTTGGCCAGATGCTGGCTGACGGCCGGCCGGGCGGCGCCGCTGGCGGTGGCCAGCTCGGTGACGTCGGCCTCGCCCTCGGCGAGCAGCCACAGCAGGTGCAGCCGCGTCGCGTCGGCGAGCAGCGCGAAGACCGTGCTCGCGGCTTCGAGCTGCTCCCGGTCGGGCGTCCACTCGTGACGGTGGACGGCCCGGGTGGGCGAGGGGGCGGTGTGGCGCTCCGGCATGCGCCTATCGTATGGCCGTACGAGGCAGGGGGCGGGCGTCGCGGCTGCTCAGCCGGCGCGGTACATGCCGATGGAGCCGTGCCCGGCGACGTCGGCGAAGCCGAACTTCTCGTACAGGAACCGCGCGGGCCCGTCGGCGACGAGCGACACGTACGCGGTGGCGGGCGCCCGCCGGTCCAGCTCGGCGACGAGCGCCGCCATGATCTGCTTCCCGAGCCCCTGCCCCTGGTGGTCCGGCAGCACGCACATGTCCACCACCTGGAAAACGGTCCCCCCGTCCCCCACGACCCGCCCCATCCCCACGGGCACCCCGCGGTGGTACACGACGACCCCGTACCAGGTCTGCGGCAACCCCGCGGCGGCCGCCTCGGCCGCCTTGTCCGACAGCCCGGCCCCGGTCCGCAACCGCCGGAAGTCCGCGACGGAGGGCACCCCGGCCCGTATCTCGTAAGGGCTGCTCATGGAGGTCATGGGTTACACATTAGCCGGGGGCCGGTCACTTCCCCGCCTCGGGCCCGTACCACTGCAGGGCCTGCCCGGTGGCGGCGGCGATGCAGTCGAAGTCCCGGTCGCGGTGCAGCAGGGTCAGCCCCTGCAACTCCGCGGTGGCCGCCACGACGAGGTCGACCGGACCCGCGCCGCGGTGCTGCCCGCGCTTGGTCAGCGCCTCCTGCACCCGAAGGGCCCGGTCGTAGGCCCGGTCGTCGACCGGCACCCACCCGAAGATCGTCCGCAGGTCTTCGATGCCCCGCGCCCGGTCGCCGGCGGAGCGGGCGCTGTAGAGGAACTCCAGCTCGGTGATGGGGCAGACCGCGATGAGCCCGGCCGCGGCCGCGCGGTCCCACCCGTACTGCTCGGCGTCGCCGCGCATCATCCGGGCGAGTGCGCTGGTGTCGACGAGGTAGTGCGCGGCGTTCACCCGCGGTAGTTCCTCTTGTCCTCAAGGAGGTCGAGTTCGAACGCGCCCTCCTCGGCCGCGGCCCGCAGCCGCGTGAGCGCCAGCGCCCGCCGCCGGTTCTCCAGCACCTCGCGCAGCGCGGTGTTGACCGTCTCCTTCTTGGTGCTCGTGCCGAGGGCCTGCGCGACGTCGGCGAGCAGGCCGTCGTCCAGATCGATCACCGTGCGACTCACTCTGCACCTCCCTTGATATCAAGCAAGCCATCTTTGATATCAACGGTAGCACTCCCTCTCCCCCCCCGGAGGGGGTACGTCTGCGATGATGGCGCTTCCCAAGGTGACGGCGGAACGAGGAAGCCGGTGTGAATCCGGTGCGGTCCCGCCACTGTGATCGGTGAGCCGGCTCCGAACAGGCCACTGCCCCCGCGGGGGTGATCCTGCCCGGCCCGCCGGATCCGCTCGGCCCCCGCGCGACACCGGCCCGCTTACGGCCGCCGGTTCCCCCGTTCCGATACCGGCTGCCGAGCCGCCCGAGCCGCCCGAGCCGTCCGAGCCGCCCGAGCCGTCCGAGCCGTCCGAGCCGCCTGGTCCGCACACCGCCCCCGCGCCGTCCGGCCCCGCCCCGAAGGGAGCACCGTGACCCCCGCCGCCGATCATCCCCTGCCCCCGGCCGTCGTCGCCGCCGCGCTCGGCGACGTCGCCGCGCTCGGGCCGTTCTTCGCCCTCGCCGTCGCCGGGCCCGGCGACGGCTGGCACCGCGTCGCCGACACCTACGCCCGCGGCGCCGCCGACCTCGTCGCCGCCACCGCCGGCCGGTACGGCACCGCCGAACTCCGCATCGGCGCCTCCCTCGTCCAGTTCGGCCACGCCTCCCGGCTCTGGTCCCCGGTGCTCGCCTGCGCCCTCCTCCACGGCGTCGTACCGGACCTGACCGGGCTCCAGCGCGCCGACGAAGGGCCCGCGCTGCGGCTGCCCGTGCCCGCCGGGCGGCCGGCGCCCGCGGCGGCGCGGCTGCCGGAGGTGCTGTACGAGGAGGTGGTGACCCGGCACCTGGAGCCGCTCGCCGCGGGGCTGCGCGTCAAGGTCGCCGCCGGGCTGCTCTACGGCAACGCCGCCTCCGCGCTCGTCGGCGCCGCCGCCGCGCTCCGCGCCGCCCGCCCGGCGCTCGGCGACCCGCTGACCCGGCTCACCGGCGCCCTGCTGTCCACGGGGCAACTGGCCGGCACGGGGCTGCTCACCGGGCCGGGGCTCGCCTTCCGGCGCCGTAGCTGCTGCCTGTACTACCGGGTCCCGGGCGGCGGCAAGTGCGGCGACTGCTCCCTGCGTACGTGACGGGCGCCCGCCCCGGGCCCGTACAAGCAGAAGAACCCCCGCCTCACCGCTTCCCCCGCCCCCGCAGGAACCGGTCCGCCCCCTCCGCCAGCTCCACCACCCGCTCCGGATACCCCAACCCCGCCCGCTCCCCCGCCGGGAGCGTCCACGGCCGGTGCACCGCCGCCCCCGCGACCCCCGCCAGCTCCGGCACCCACCGCCGCACGTAGGCCCCCTCCGGGTCGTAACGCCGCGCCTGCGCCAGCGGGTTGAGCACCCGGTTCGGCCGGGTGTCGGTGCCCGTCCCGGCCACCCACTGCCAGTTGAGCTGGTTGTTCGCGATGTCCCCGTCGACCAGCAGGTCCAGGAAGTGCGCGGCGCCGGCCCGCCAGTCCACGTACAGCGTCTTCGTCAGGAAGCTCGCCGTCAGCAGCCGCCCGCGGTTGTGCATCCAGCCCTCGTGCGCGAGCTGCCGCATCGCGGCGTCGACGATCGGGTAGCCGGTGCGCCCCGCGCGCCACGCCTCGATCCCGTCGGCGTCCGTGCGCCACCGGTCGCCGCGCGGGCGGTAGTCGGCGTGGGACGCGTCGGGGCGCGCGGCGAGGACCTGGTGGTGGAAGTCCCGCCAGGCGAGCTGCCGGACGAAGGCGTCGGCGCCGGGACCGCCCGCCGCGCGGGCGCGGTGGACGAGTTCGGTGGCGGAGAGCGTGCCGAAGTGCAGGTGCGGGGAGAGCCGGGAGGTGGCGTCGCCGGGGAGGTCGTCGTGGCGGGCCTCGTACGCGGACATCCCGGCGCGCAGCCAGGCCGCGAAGCGCCGCCGGCCCTCCTGCTCGCCGCCGCGGGCGAGCCCCGGTGAGGTGCCGGAGACCTCTGCACGCGCCGGGAGCGCGGCCGAACGGACGCCCGCGGGGACCGGGACGCGGCGCGGCGCGGGCAGCGGCGTGCGCAGGTCGGCGCCCCGCCAGCGGCGGAAGTACGGGGTGAACACCGCGAAGTGGTCCCGCGCCTGCGGCGTCACCGCGCCCGGCGGCAGCACGGTGACCGCCGCGTCGTGCACGACGAGCCGCCGCCCGTCCGCCGCCAGCGCCTCGCGCAGCCGGGTCTCGCGGCGCTGCGCGTACGCGCTGACGCCCGCGGCGACGTGCACCTCGGCCGCCCCGGCGGCCGCCGCGACCCGGACCGTCTCGCGGACCGGGTCCCCGGTGCGGACGACGAGACGGCCGCCGCGCGCCCGCAGCGCCTCGTCGAGTCCGGCGAGGCAGTCCGCAAGGAACGCCCGCCTGTTGGGTGGCGCGAAGCCGATACGGGCGAGGGCGTCGTCCGAGACGAACAGCGGCACGATTTCGTCGGCGGCGCGCACGGCGGCGTGCAGCGCGGGGTTGTCGTGCAGCCGCAGATCGGACGTGAAGAGGCAGACGGCGACGCTCATCCCGGCATTCTCACGGCGCCGCCGCCCCCGCGCCGCGCCGCCATGCCGGTGGCGTACGCATGGCCCGTACCGTGACGTACGCCACCGAAGGCCCGCCCCCGGGCGGCGTTTACCGATTCGTTACTCGGCAAGACGCCGTCCATGCCGAACAGAAGCAGACCCAGTGCGGCGGCGGTGGTCGCCGGGATCGCGGATCTGGCCGCGATCGTGATCGGACTGTGGATACTCCTGTACGTCCTCGACGCGAACCGCTCGAACGACTTCGTCGCCTTCGTGCACGACATCGCGAGCTGGCTCGCGGGCTGGTCCCGGGACATGTTCACCGTGGACCCCGACTGGTGGCAGGTCCTGCTCAATTACGGGATCGCCGCCCTCGTCTACCTCGCGGTCGGGCACACGGTGTCCAGGACCGTCAAACGGTGGTGATCTGACGCAGCGCGGCAGCCGCGGGACCGGAGGCCCAGGGAAGACAGGAAGGGAGGGACGATGAGGGGACACCGGCTGACGCTGTACGTGCTCAGCTCCAGCGCGCAGTGCGCGGTGATCCGCGTCGGCGGCGAACTGGACCACGGGGGCGAGCGGCTGTTCCTCGACACCGTGGGGTCGTGCGTGGACTCCGGGCACCGCTACGTCGTCCTCGACCTCACCACGCTCGGCTTCTGCGACTCCCGCGGCCTCAACTGCCTCTTCGCGGTGCGCTGGCTGCTGCGCCGGCAGGGCGGCGAGCTGATGCTCGCGGCCGTCGGCCGGCGGGTGATGTACCTGCTGGAGCAGACGGGCAGCACCGACATGATCGCCGCGTACCCCAGCGTGCGCGAGGCGCTGGAGCACGTGCCGGAGCCGCTGCGGGCGAGCTGGCCCCCCGGCGCGGTCCCGGGTGCCGCGCGCCCCCCTGCGCCCTGATCGTTGACGTGTGTCGCAAATGGCCATGTACAAGCGGAAATGCGAGCTGGAAGGGGTGTGGTCGGCCCACGTTGGCTACGGGTGCAAAGTAACGGTCAGGTATAGCCGCCGTGATGACGGGTAGCTGCACACAACGCCTGTCGAGCAGAAGTCCACATCAGGGGGACACCATGACGACATTCGTGACGCGCGGCCACGGGCCCGAGACCGGCGCCGGCACGGCCGCGGACCCGGCCACCTGCACGGCCGCCGACCCGGCCGCCGACCCGCTCGCCGGCCTCGACCTGCCGCCGCTGCCCGAACTGCGCGAGGCGAGTACGGCCGACGCGCGCGCCCTGTCCCGGGTCCTCTTCGGCAGGCTGGCGGAGCTGGACGAGGGCACGTACGCGTACTCGTACGTCCGCAACACCCTCGTCGAGCTGAACCTCGCGCTCGTCCGCTACGCCGTCAGCCGCTTCCGGCTGCGCAGCGAGTCCCGCGAGGACGTCGTGCAGGTCGGCACCGTCGGCCTGATCAAGGCGATCAACCGCTACGACCTCGGCGAGGGCACCGAGTTCCCCACGTTCGCGCTGCCCACGATCATGGGCGAGATCAAGCGCCACTTCCGCGACACCTCCTGGGCGGTGCGGGTGCCGCGGCGGATGCAGGAGCGGCGGCTGACGCTGGCGAAGGCGAGCGCGCGGCTGGAGCAGACCCTCGGCCGCGGCCCGAGCGTCGCGGAACTGGCGGAGCAGACGGGGCTCGACCCGGACGAGGTCGTCGAGGGGCTGGTCGCCGCCAACGCGTACAAGACGTCGTCGCTCGACTATCACGCCGCCGACGAGGAGGGCGAGTCCTTCCTCGCGCGGCGCACCGGGGTGACGGACCCGGACCTGGAGAAGGTCGAGAACCTGGTGTCGCTCAAACCGCTGGTCGAGGCGCTGCCGGAGCGCGACCGCAAGGTGCTCGACCTGCGGTTCGGCGCCGAGATGACGCAGACCGAGATCGGCGCGGAGCTGGGCATCTCGCAGATGCACGTGTCCCGGCTGCTGACCTCGATCCTCAGACGTCTGCACGAGGGACTGACCGAGCCGGCGTGAGCGCGGCCGCGCGCCTGCGGCGGGGCGGGCGTTCCGGGCGCCCCGGCCGCGTACGGCGCCGGCAGGCGACCGGGATCGCCGAGGCGGAACGCTCGGTACGGGCCGCCGCCCGCGCCGCGGCCGAGGGCCTCGCCGCCGCCCGGCGGCCGGGCGGGCCCGGTGTGCGGCGGGCGGCGCGAGTGCTGCGGGGCGCCGGGCGCGGCCTGTACGAGGACGTCGCCGCCGCGGGCCGCGGCGGCCGGCCCACGGTGGCCCGGCGGCTGCGCCGGGCGGACCACGCGCTCTTCGCCCGGGTCGCCGGGACCCGCTGGCCGGGTGCCGAGCCGGTGCTGCCGCGGCTGAGCCGGGGGGCCGACCACGGCGTCCTCTGGTTCGGCACCGCCGCGGCCGTCGCCGCGTTCGGCGGCGCGCGCGGGCGCCGCGCTGCGCGGGCTCGGCTCGCTGGCGCTGGCCTCCGCGACGGCGAACACGGCGGGCAAGGGCGCGTTCCGGCGCGCCCGGCCGGTGCTCGACGCGGTGCCCGTCATCCGGCATCTCACCCGCCAGCCGATCACGTCGTCCTTCCCCTCAGGACACACCGCCTCCGCCGCCGCCTTCGTGTGCGGCGTCGCGACGGAGTCGCCGCGCTGGGGGGCGGTCCTGGCGCCGGTCGCGTGGTCGGTCGGCTTCTCCCGGATCTACACCGGCGTCCACTACCCCAGCGACGTCCTCGCCGGGGCTGCGCTCGGGCTGGGCGCGGCGGTCGTCGTACGCCGCCTGGTGCCGCCCCGTGTCCGCGGGAGGTACCCGGCGCCGCCGCCCGCCGCGGCGCCCGCGCTGCCTTCGGGCGCCGGCCTGTACGTCGTGGTCAACCCCGCCTCCGGCGGGCAGCAGTTCGCCGGCCCGGTACAGCAGCTCGCGGCCGTGCTGCCGGAGGCCCGGGTGGCGGTGGCCGGTACTCCGGCCGACCCGGGGGCGGGGCCGCTGCCCGAGTTGCTGGAGACCGCGGCGCGGGAGGCGGCGCGGCACGGCGGCGCCCTGGGCGTCTGCGGCGGGGACGGCACGGTGGCCGCGGCGGCGGAGGCGGCCATGCGGCACGGCGTGCCCCTGGCCGTACTGCCGGGCGGCACGTTCAACCACTTCGCCACCGACCTCGGGGTGGAGACCATCGCCGAGGCCGGCGAGGCGGTGGCGTGCGGCAGCGCCGTCGCCGTGGACGTCGGCCGGCTCCGTCCTGCGGAGCCCGCGGGCCCGCCGGTCCTCTTCCTGAACACCTTCAGCCTCGGCGTCTACCCCGAGCTGGTGCGGTGGCGCGAGCGCTTCTCGCCGCCGCTCGGCGGGCCGCCCGGCACGATCGCGGCGGTGCTGCGCGTCATCCGTACGGCGGAGCCGGTGAGCGCGCGGATCAACGGCCGGCGGCGGGAGGTGTGGCTGCTGTTCGCGGGGGCGGGCGCGTACCACAGCGTGGGCATCGCGCCGGTGCGCCGCGACAACCTCGCCGACGGGGTGCTGGACGTGCGCATCGCCCGCGCCGGGGACTTCGCGCGGACCCGGCTACTGGCCACGGCGCTGGCCGGGGGCCTGGCCAGGACCCGGCTGTACGCGGCGGGCCGGCTGCGGCGGATCGTCGTCTCGGGGCTGCCGGAGGGCACACGGATGGCCTACGACGGGGAGGTCGTCCCCGCGCCGACCGCGTTTGAGCTGGATAAGCTCGAAAGAGCGCTGACCGTCTACCGGCCGGCCAAGAACTGACGCATCCCCCCGGGAGACCCGCATGTTCGAGGCACACGACATCCGCGAGTGGCGCGGCCACACCGTCCGCGGCGCGGACGGCGGCAAGATCGGCGAGATGGAGGCGGTCTACGTCGACACCCGCACGGACATGCCGTCCTTCGCCACCGTCAAGGCCGGCGTGCCGGGCCGCAAGCGGCTGGTGTTCGTCCCGCTGGACGGCGCGTCCGTCAGCCCCGGTTACCTGACCGTCGCGTACGACAAGGGCCAGGTCAAGGCCGCGCCGTCGATCGACACGGACGGGGAGCTGACGTTCGAGGAGGAGCCGGCGGTCTTCAAGCACTACGAGATGGAGTACGAGTCGGGCGCGGCGGGCGAACGCCGGCTGGCCCGCCGCTGACCCCGCCCCCGGCCCGGCGCGTCACGGCGCCGCGGTCCTCACCGCGGTACGGCAGGCACCGCAGGGCGCCGCGGCGGGCGGGCGGCCTCCGGCGTGCCCTCGCCGCGCGCGAGCAGCGCGTTGAACTGCGCACCCGCCAGCAGCGCCAGGTTCGAGAACCACAGCCAGATCAGGAAGACGACGACCCCGGCGAGTGACCCGTACAGCCTGCTGTACGTCCCCGCCGCGTACGACGCGTACATCGCGAACCCCACCGACGCCAGCAGCCACAGCACGCCCGCCAGCAGCCCGCCGGGCACGGCGTGCGACACGGTGCGCGACTCCGGCGGCCCCGAGCGGAAGAGCAGCAGCACCAGCAGCGCCGCCACGAAGACCAGGAACGGCCAGCGCAGGAAGTCCCACAGCGCCGCCGTCTGCTCGCCCATCCCCAGCGGCCGCCCCAGCGCCCGCATGCCGGGGCCTGTGACCACGAGCGTCAGCGCGCCGGACACCAGCAGCGTGAGCAGCAGCAGCGCCATCGCGAGGATCGCCGGCGCGCGGCGCAGCACGGGCCGGCTGTCGGGGGTGCCGTACATCGCGTGCAGGGCGCGGCGGAAGACGGACAGGAAGCTGCACGCGGACCAGACGGCGCTGGCGGTGCCCACGGTGGTGAGGATCCAGGCGGTGGACTGGCCGCGGGTGATGTCGTGGAGGGCGTCGTTGAGCGCGGTGTCGGTGCCGGTGGGGGCGAGCCCGGCGATGTAGGCGATGAGGGCTTCGGTGCCGGAGGGGTCGGCGAGGCCGATGACGGTGAGGGTGACGAAGAGCGTGGGCAGGACCGTGAGTATGGCGTAGTACGTGAGGGCGGCGGCCCAGTCGCTGATGTCGTCGTTCCAGAGGGCCACCGGGGTACGGCGCAGTGCGGCGCGGTAGCGCGCCCCGTTCGCCCATCTGCCCCGTGCGTGCAGCCCACGCTTCATCGGTCCATGCTCCGCTCTTCTTTCGCTCGGCACCCGCCGGGCACGCCGCCCTGGACCGTCCCTGTCTACCGTGTGCGGGCCGCCGGCTCTTCAACCGGCCGGGCGCGGCCCCCGGAAGAGCCGGTGCCACCAGCGGCGGCGCGGCGGGTGCACGGCGCGGCCGAGGCGGCGGCCGAGGGACAGATAGCCGAGGAAGGCCCCGGTGGTGTTGAGGATGACGTCATCGATGTCGAACGCCCGGCCCGTGAGGAAGGTGCCCTGGACCACCTCGACGGCCGTCATCACCGCGGCCGTGCACAGTCCCACCCGCAGCAGGCCCCGGGCGGGCGGCACGAGCACGGGCAGCAGCAGGCCGAAGGGGACGCCGAGGAGGATGTTGCCGCCGAGCTGCCGGACGGTGTCGACGAACGCCGGCTGGGTGAGGTAGTCGCGGATCGAGTCGCCGGGGCGCAGGTTCGTGTGCGTCATGGGCTCCGCGGCGGAGGACTCCTCCAGCGTCAGCCGCGCCAGCACCACGGCGAAGGCCACCATCAGGGCGAACGCGACCAGCATGGCGCCTACGCGCACCCAGCGGGCCACGGGCGCTGCGCCGGCCGGCGGCTCCGCGGAGGCGTCTTCTCCGGCGGTCGTGCCCGCGGTCGTGCCGTCGGCCGCGGCGGCCGGGTCCCGGTGCTTGCGGGAGATACCCATCACGCCTCCCCGGGGCCGGCGGCGGGGCCGCGGGGGCTTCGCGACTCGTCGGCGGACGGGGGCACGGGGGACATGGACCCTCCCTTCCGAGGCCGGGCGGGTTGCCCGGCGCCGTGTGAGCGGGCGGTTACCCGGCCGTCCGGACGGTATGCACGGGCGCGTGACCGGCGTGGCGGCCGCGGCTCGTGGGGCCCCCGGGAGGTGTGCGCCGTCGCGCCCTGGCCGCGACGGGCGTACGGCGGTCGCCTCCGTGTGCGAAAGCAGATACGCCGCGGCGCGGGCCGGCCCCGTGTCCGGCCCGCGCCGCGGCTGTCCCGGTGCGGTGGAGGTGGTCGTTGCGAGGTGCGCGAGGGAGACGCACCGCGGGGTGTAAGTGACGTACGGACATGGCGCGGTGTCTGTTCACGCGCTCGCGTCGAGGACCTCCCGCAGCTTCGCGCCGAACGCCTCCGGCTGGCCCGCGTAGCCGAACTCCGCGTCGAGGAAGCCGCCGTGGTGGCTGGGGAAGACCGTCGCCTCCTGCCCGAGCAGCGCGGCCGTGCCGCGTGCCGTACGGGCCGTGAAGGTGTCGCCGGACTCCTCGCCCACCGCGATGACCACGCGCGTCGGCGCGGCGGCGAGCGCGGCCGGGTCGGGGAGGTAGCCGCTGACGGCCCAGGAGTGGTCCGAGAGGAGCGGGTCGTCGCGGTTGCCGTCGTCGTCGGCCGGCATGCCGAAGGCCGCCGGGTCCGGCGCGGGCTGCGCGAAGTAGGCGTCGGTGAACTCGCCCTGCCACGCGCCGAGTCCCATGAACGCCGCCATGCCGGTGCCCCAGCCCTTGGCGTTGTACGCGTCGGTGACGCCCTGCCGGGCCCGCTCCGCGGCCTCGGCGTCGGGGAGCGCCGGGATGATCGGCGGCTCGTGCGCGACGAGCGTGGTCACGTCCTCCGGGTAAGCGGTCACCAGCGCCAGCGCCGTCACCGCGCCGCCGCTGCTGCCGAACAGCTCGACCGGGCCCGCGCCCAGCGCGGCGATGACGGCGTGCACGTCCTCGGCCTGCGTCTGCGGCGTGTGGTCGTGCCGGCCGTCCTTGCGGGTGCTGCGGCCGAGGCCGCGGGGGTCGTACGTGACGACGGTGCGGTCCGTGAACTCCGCCGCCAGGGCGCGGAAGCCGCTGGCGTCCATGGGCTGGCCGATGAGCAGCAGCGGGGGGCGGCCGTCGGCGGTGGGCAGGGGGCCGCGCACGTCGTAGACGAGGCCGGCGCCGGGGAGGTGCAGCGTGTGTGTGTCCATGTCCGTGCAGACGGTGCGGCGGGCCCGAACTCATCGGCACCGAATGTGACCCGCATCACCGCAACTCCGAGGTTGCAGTAGCCCCGATCCATGTGCAATGCTGCGGTTGCAGATCGACACACGAGGAGGACACCGTGAAGGACATCGCGTACACCGACGCGGAGCTGGCGGAGCTCGACCGGGTCGCCCGCCAGATCGACATCGACGCCCCCGCCGACCGGGTCTGGGACCTGGTCGTCCGCCCCGGCTGGTACATCAACGAGGGCGAGGTCGATCCCGAGCCCGACCTGAGCTACGACGGGGACGTGGCCGTCGTCCGCGGTGACAAGCTCGGCGAGTTCCGGTTCAGCACCGTGGAGCTGGACAAGCCGCGCTACGCCGCCTTCCGCTGGCTCACCGGCCGGAACCAGCAGGGGGCCAAGGGCTCGACCCTCGTCGAGTTCTGGATCGACGAGCGCCCCGGCGGCGTGACGCTGCGCGTCGTGGAGAGCGGCTTCTCCCGCCTCTTCGACGAGCGGTCCCTGTGGCTCAAGGAGCGGGAGGGCAACGACGTGGGCTGGGTCGAGGAGCTGGCGGCCGGCAAGCGGTACGTCGAGCAGACCGCCGCCGCGGCCCCGCGGTCGTGACCGCCGCCGCCGGCCCCGCCGTCGTGTGTGCCGCGCTCGGCGAGCCGACGCGCTGGACGATACTCACCCGCCTCGGCGAGGGCCCGATGTCGGCGTCCGCGCTGGCCAAGGTCATGCCGGTGAGCCGGCAGGCCATCGGCAAGCACCTCGACGTGCTGCGCGAGGTCGGTCTGGTCGAGTCGGAGCAGCGCGGCCGGGAGGTCGTGTACGTGGCCGTGGGCGCCCGCCTCAACGCGCTCGCCCGGGAGCTGGACCGGATCGGCCGGGCCTGGGAGACCCGCCTGCTGCGGATCAAGGAGCTGGCGGAACAGCCGGACTCCGACCCGCCGCCGCGGAGCTGAGCAGAAGCGAACCCCCCTCCCCGGGCGGCCGGGGAGGGGGGTTCGCACGTCACCGGGCGGAGCGGCTGCGTACCAGGAGGTACAGGAAGTACGGCGTGCCGATGACGGCCGTCATCAGGCCCGCGCCGAGCTGCGCCGGGGCGATCACCGAGCGGCCGATGAGGTCCGCCGTGCACACCAGCACCGCGCCCAGCAGCACCGCGACCGGGACCACCCGGGTGTGCTGCCTGCCCACCAGCGCCCGCGCCGCGTGCGGCGCCACCAGGCCGACGAACCCGATCGTGCCCGCCGCCGACACCGCCGTACCGGCCAGCACCACGCTCAGGATCAGCAGCCACAGCCGGCTGCGGCCGAGGTCGAGGCCGAGCAGCCGCGGCGTGTCCTCGTCCAGCGAGACGAGGTCCAGCTCCCGGCGGCGTACCACCGCGATGGCGAGCCCCACGACCAGGACGATCGCCAGCGGCACCACGTCCGGCAGCGTCCGCCCGTACGTCGAGCCGGAGAGCCAGGTCAGCGCCATCGTCGCGTTGAACGGGTCGGTCAGCACGATCAGCAGGCTGATCAGCGCCGTCGAGGCGGTGGCGAAGCCCATGCCGACGAGCACCAGCCGGTTCTGCTGGAACCCGCCGCGGGCGGCGAGCCCGAAGACCCCGACCGAGGTGAGCGCCGCGCCGCCCAGCGCGGCCGCGGACAGGCCCCACGAGCTGGGCACCGACACCGTCGTCACCAGCAGCACCGCGCCGAGCGCCGCGCCGTTGGAGACGCCGAGCACGCCCGGCTCGGCCAGCGGGTTGCGGGTCACGGCCTGCACGATCGTGCCGGAGAGCGCGAGCGCGGCGCCGGCCAGCAGCGCGGCGAGCACCCGCGGGACGCGGGTGTCCAGGACCACCTCGGTGGTCGGCCCCGCCCGGCCCTGCAGCCAGTTGGCGACGTCGCCCAGGAGCAGCTTGGTGTCGCCGACGAGCAGCGCGATGAGCGTGACGGCGACCAGCGCAGCCACCAGCACCGCCGTGGTGGCCACGAACGTGCGGTGGCTGCGGATACGCAGCTTGTCGGTGTCCGCCGCGCCCGCGGTGTCCCGCAGCCGGGCGGCCATCACGACGAGGAACACCGCGCCGACGAGGCTCGTCACCACGCCCGTCGGTACGGACACCGCCGTGTCCGACGGCACCATGGCCCGCAGCAGCACGTCCGAGCCGAGCACCAGCGCCATGCCCAGCAGCGCAGCCAGCGGAATGCCCGCCCGCGTCTTGCCGTACGTACGGAACCTGCGGGCGACCGACCGCACCAGCGCCGGCGCACACAGCCCCACGAAGCCGATCGGCCCCGCGAGCGTCACCGACGCCGCGGCGAGCAGCACCGCGAGCAGCACCGCCGTGACGCGGGTGGCGCGCACCGGGACGCCGAGCCCGCGGGCGGCGTCGTCGCCGAGGGCCAGGGCGTCGATGCGCCGGGAGAGGAGGAGCAGCCCGGCGAGCCCGGCGACGGCGAGCGGCAGCATCTGCGTCACGCCGTCCCAGCCGCTCTGCGAGATGCTGCCCTGGTGCCACTCGTAGAGACCCTGCGTCTCCTCGGGGAAGAGCAGCAGCATCCCCTCGGTGACCGCGTACAGCCCGAGCGTCAGCGCGCTGCCGGCGAGCACCAGCCGTACGGTGCCCGTGCCCAGGCCCGAGAGCCCCAGCACCACCGCCGCGGCGGCGAGCCCGCCGGCGAACGCGACGCCGGAGGACGCCAGCAGCGGCATCGACACCCCGGTGGCAGCGGCCAGCCCCAGCGCGGCGTACGAACCGGCGTTGACGGCGAGCGTGTCCGGCGAGGCCAGCACGTTGCGGCTGACCGCCTGGAGGGCGGTGCCCGCGATCGCCAGCGCCGCGCCGACCACCAGACCGGCGACCATCCGGGGCAGCCGGGACGCGATGACGACGGAGGAGTCTGCCGGGTCCGCCTGCCCGGTGAGGGCCTTCCAGACCTCGCCGGCGCCGGCGTCGGCGGTGCCCTGGGTGAGGTCGGCGACCGCGAGGACCGCGACCAGCAGCGCGAGCCCTGCGGCCACCGCCGCCGCGCCCGTCCGCGACCGTGCGGTCGGCGGCGGGGCTGGCGCGGCGGCGGTGGTGGTGGTCGGGGCGGTGACGGCCATCGGCTACTTGGTCAGCTCGGCGACGAGGGAGTCGACGTACTGGTTCATCGAGCCGATGGCGCCGAACATCCAGGTGCCGTCCTCGATCCGGTGGACGTCGCCGGCCTTCACGAACGGCAGCGACTTCCAGACGGAGTTGTCCTTGAGCACGCCGGTGAAGGGGGTGCTGGCCTCGTCCTTGTCGTTGGCGACGTAGACGAACTGCGTGTCCCCGGGGAGTTTCGTCAGGCCCTCGACATCGGTGGAGCCGAGGCCGTAGTCCTTGTCGCCCTTGACGTCCCAGGAGTTCTCCAGGCCCAGCCGCTCGTTGACGGCGCCGAGCTGCGAGCCGGCGGTGAAGGCGCGGATGGAGACCTGGTTGGAGACGACGTAGCCGTCGGCGGTGGCGATCTTCTTGCCGCCCAGACCGGCCTCGTCGATGGCCTTCTTGCCCTCGTCGAGCTTGGCGTCGAAGTCCGCCTTCAGCTTCTCGGCCCGGTCGGTCGTGCCGGTGGCCTTCGCGATGAGGTCGAGGTTCTCCGTCATCTGGCCGAGCGGGTCGGCGGCGTCCGCGGAGCGCAGGGTGAGCACGGGGGCGTGCTCGCCGAGCTGCTTGACGGCCGACTCGGGCAGGTCGGTGGTGGCGATCACCAGGTCGGGGTTGAGCGCGGCGATCGTGTCGATGCTGGGCTCGCCGCGGGTGCCGATCTCCTTGGGCTCGCCGGTGAGCGGGACCGCGGTGTCCCAGGTGCGGTAGCCCTTGACGTCGGCTACGCCGACGGGGTCGACGCCCAGCGATACGAGGCTTTCGACCACGTTCCACTCGGTGCCGACGACCTTGGTGGCGGGCCCGTTCTCGAGCGTCACCTTCTTGCCGTTGGAGTCGGTCAGGGTGATCGGCTGCGCGGCGCCCTTGCCGGCGCCGCCCTTGTCGTCGTCGTCCGCGGCGTCTTCCGTGGTGCCGCAGGCGGCCAGGGTGAGCGTCGCGGCGGTGGCGACCGCCGCGGTCAGCAGGAGGCGTTTCATGAGGAAGTGCTGAGCCTTTCGCTTCGCTTGTGGTGCCGGCCGATCGCGCGGGTGCGCAGCCGGCCCGTCAGGGGGTCGTCGTCGACGTCGATGCGGATTCCGTACGCCTTGCTGAGCAGTTCGGGCAGCAGGACGTCCTCCGGGCGGCCGTCGCCGACGATGCGGCCGTCGTCGAGCAGGACCATGCGGTCGGCGACGGCCGCCGCCTGGTCGAGGTCGTGCAGGACGGCGCCCACCGCGATGCGGTGGTCGTCGGCCAGGTCGCGTACCAGATCGAGGAGTTCGACCTGGTAGCGCAGATCGAGGTGGTTGGTCGGCTCGTCGAGGAGCAGCACGCCGGTGTCCTGCGCGAGGCAGCCGGCCAGCCAGACGCGCTGCAACTGCCCGCCGGACAGGTGCTCGGCGCCGCGCTCGGCGAGGTCGGTGACGCCGGTCATCGCCAGCGCCCGGTCGACGGCGGCGCGCCCGCCGGGGTCGGAGGCGCCCCAGCGGCCGCGGTACGGGTAGCGGCCGAACTCCACGACGTCGCGGACGGTCAGCCCGCTGGGCGTGGGCCGCCCCTGCGTGAGCAGCGCGACGTGCCGGGCGAAGTGCCGGGTGGACATCGCGAACCCGTCGGTCTCCTCGTCGATGACGAGGCTGGCGCGGCGGGCCCGTTGGAGCCGCGCGAGGGTGCGCAGCAGCGTCGACTTGCCGCTGCCGTTGGGCCCGACGAGGACGGTCACCTCCCCGGGCCGCAGCCGCAGCGAGGCGTCGTGGACGACGTCGACGCCGTCGTACGCCACGGTGACGTCGGCGGCGGACAGGGCGTGCCCGCGGGCTCCCGCGGCGGTGGGCGTGCTCTCTCCGGCTCTCACGGGAGCTTAGGTTAACCTAACCTCACCCCGCCCCGGCAGTCAGTACGCCGGAGAAGTCTGCGGGCGGGCCGGGCAGGGCCGGCGGACGAAGGGGATGACGCGGTACGGAGGCGCCGGGGGCGGCCTCGTGGGCGTACGCGTGGATCTTGAAGCTGCCTGCCGGAACGGCCCGGCGGCGCCGGGAGGCGAACCTCACTGGCGCGCGAGGGGGGTGGCGGGGCGAGAATACGGGTGGGCGGCGTGCGGATGCCGGACCCACCGGCGTGGTGCCGCGGCACCCGCGGCGCCCGCAGACGAGCACATCCTGGAGGCTCCGTGACCGCCGCACCACCGCGTACGACAGCCGCCCCCACGGGCGGCGGGGAGGCCCTGCCGGCCACCGTGCCGTGGGCCGCCGCCGTGGGGCTGCGGGCGCCGTGGCTGGCGGCGCTGAGCCGCCGGGCGTGGTTCCCGCCCGCGCTGGCCGCGGTCGCCGGGGTGCTGCTCGCGCTGGCCTTCCCGCCGTACGGGCTGTGGCCGCTGGCCGCCGTCGCGCCCGCGGGGCTGTTCGTGCTGCTGCGCGGCGCCCGCCGCAAGCGGGACGCGTTCTGGCTCGGCACCGCCTTCGGCGTCGCCTTCTTCGTCCCCCTGCTGTGGTGGCTGTCCAACCTCGGCATCCTGCCGTGGCTGCTGCTCAGCATCATCCAGGCGCTGATGCTCGGCGGCCTGTGCCTCGCCGTGCCGCCGCTGGTGCGGCTGCCGGTGTGGTGGGTATGGGCGGCGGCCTGGTGGGTGGCGGTCGAGGCGGCGCGCTCGCGGGTGCCGCTGGGCGGCTTCCCCTGGGGCCGGCTGGCCTTCAGCCAGGCCGACGCCCCGACGCTCGGCTGGGCCTCGGTCGGCGGCGCCCCGGGGGTCAGCGCCGTCGTCGCGCTCGCCGCGGGCGCGCTCGCGGCGCTGGTCACCGCGCGGGCCGCGCGCCGGGTGGTGCCGGCGGTCGCGCTGGCCGGGGCGGTGGCACTGGGGGCGTGCGGGATGCTGCTGCTGCCCAGCGCGGGCGAGGCGGGCGACGAGCGGGCGACCGTGGCCGTGGTGCAGGGCAACGTGCCGCGGGCGCGCAGCCTGGAGGAGCAGGCCCGGGTCGAGATGGTCGCCGAGAACCACATCGCGGCCACCGAGGAACTGGTCGAGGACATCAGGGCGGGCCGGGCGGAGAAGCCGGACCTGGTGCTGTGGCCGGAGAACGCCACCGACCGCGACCCGCGCAACGACCCCGTACTCAGCGCCCGGATCTCCCAGGTCGTGGACGACCTCGGCGCCCCCCTCGTCGTCGGCGCCATCCTGGACGCCCCCGACGACCGCATCCGCAACGCCGGCCTCCTCTGGCTCCCGGGCAGCGGCCCCGGCGAGTACTACGCCAAGCGGCAGCTCGTGCCCTTCGGCGAGTACATCCCGATGCGCTCGCTGCTCGGCGGCTTCGGCGACCTCCAGCTCATCCCGCGCGACTTCGAGCCGGGCAAGGAGGCGGTGCGGCTGGACGCCGGGGCCGTGCACCTGGCGGAGTCGATCTGCTACGAGGTCGCGTACGACGGCCAGGTCCGCGACCAGGTGCGTACCGGGGCCAACCTACTGGCCGTACCCACCAACAACGCCACCTACATGCGCGACGGCAACCTCGGCGAGCCCGAGCAGCAGCTCGCGATGTCGCGGCTGCGGGCGGTCGAGCACGACCGCTCGACGCTGGTCGCCTCCACGACGGGCATCAGCGCGATCGTCACGCCGGACGGCGAGACGGTCGACGAGACGGGCCCGTGGCGCCGCGAGGTGCTGACGGCGGAGGTCCCGCTGCGCACGGACGAGACGCTGGCGACGCGGGTGGGCTCGGCCCCGGAGTGGGCGATCGTGGCTCTGGCGGCCGGCGCGGTGGGCACGGCGGTGTACCTGCGCCGCCGCGACGCCGCTGCGGCGTCCGCTCCCGCTGCGGCTCCGGCTCCGGCTCCGGCTCCGGCTTCCGAGGCCCGTACGCCGACGGAGGACTGACCCGCCGCCGTGACGGGACTGGGGGCGGACTTCCGGCGGCTGTGGTTATCCTCCGCGGTCTCCAACCTCGGCGACGGCGTCCGCCTGACCGTCCTGCCCCCTGCCGGCCGCCGCAGTGACCCGCGACCCGGTCGCCGTCGCCGCCGTGTCGGTGGCGGCCGGACTCCCCTGGCTGCTGGTCAGCCTCCCCGCCGGCGCCCTGGCCGATCGGGTCGACCGCCGCCGGCTGATGGTCGCGGTCCAGCTCGTCCGGATGTGCCTGGCCGCGCTCCTCACGGCGACCGTCCTGGCCGGCCGCTCCTCGATCGCGGTGCTGTGCGCCTTCGTGTTCCTGCTGGGGACCGGGGAGGTGGTCTTCGACGCCGCGGCTCGTACGCTGCTGGGGGTCTCGGCGCTGCTCGCCGGGCCGGGCGGCGCCGACGGGTCCGGCGGTGACGGGCCCGGCGCAGGGCCCGGCGCCGGGCCCTGCGCCGGGGTCAGTGGAAGCGGGTCGTGACGATGCGGGCCTTGTAGATCTGGGCGCCCGGGCGGGTCTTGGACTGGCCGCCGGAGAAGTACACGGTCGGGCCGCCCCACGGGGGGTCCGCGGGGGTCGGGTCCAGGGTCCACATCGCCTCGCCGTCGGTGTAACGGACGTACGACTTGACGTAGTTCTCCTCGGAGATGATCGTCACCTTCCGCGTCGCCTTGTCCAGCGAGTACACCCGGCCGCTGTCGGTGACCCACAGCTTGCCGGGGTCGGTGTAGTCCGGCTGGATGTCGTGGCCGTTGCCGGCGAACGCGATGTCCGTACCCGACTTCACCAGCCGGGCCGTGGAGTTGGCGCCCGTGACCCGGTAGGTGCGGATGACCGTGCCGCCGGTGACCCAGAGCAGGTCGTTCACGTCGTCCCAGAGCACCGCGTGCGGCTTGGGCATGTCGGTGATCGTCTGCACCTCGCGGAGCGTGGAGTGGTCGCTGTTGGCGCCGCCGTAGACGTGGATGCGGTCGCGGGTGCCGGCGACGACGACGGCGGCGAGGTTCGGGATGCGCTCGATGCAGTGCGGGTAACTGGCCACGGACGTCTCCCAGATGAGGTCGCCGCGGTCCAGCCGGTTGCCGTTGCCGGTGACCGCCACGATGCCGGCGCGGCCGTTGCCGGGCTGTCCTGCGGTCATCAGCGCGATCGTGCCGTAGCGGGTGGTCGCGCGGAAGCGGATCTCGAAGGGGTCGTCCCAGCCGTTCGTGGTGCCCGGGGTGAAGCTCCAGTTGGAGGCGCCGGACCAGTCGCCGGTGCGGTCGAAGACCTGGAAGCTGTTGGTGGCCTGGTCGGTCAGCGCGATGGGGTAGTTGGCCACCGCGGCGCGTGCGGTGGACGCGCCGAGGGTGACGGCGGCCGGCGCGGCGATCGCGCCGGCGAGGGCTCCGGTGAGCAGGCTGCGTCGCTTCATGGTCCGTCCATCCGTTCGTCGGCTTGTCGGTGGGGGCTTGGCCGTTTTCCGTTGTAATGCACGGGTACTGCACGCCGGTTGCGCCGCGGTTGCGCGGTCTTGGGGACGTACACCGACTTCATGATCCTGTCAGGGGCATGACTTCCCACGGCCATTCTACGCGCATAGTCTGAGCGCCGGCACGGCCGACTGCCGGCACTCCCGCGGCAGTTGGCGCACCCCCAGGCCGTGCGCCGCGACCCGGCGCACCTACCCGAGGAGTCCCCATGCGCCCCACCGCAAAGAAGGCTCTGGTCGCCGTCGGCGTCACCGCGGCGACCCTCCTGGCAACCGCCACCACCGCCGAGGCCGCCCCCGCCGACAAGCCCCAGGTACTGGCGAGCTTCACCCAGACCAGCGCCGCGAGCTACAACTCCTGGGCCGCCGCCGAGGCCAACCGCGGCGCCTGGTCCGCCTACGCGTTCAACTGGTCGACCGACTACTGCAGCAGCTCCCCCGACAACCCCTTCGGCTTCCCCTTCCAGAAGTCCTGCCAGCGCCACGACTTCGGCTACCGCAACTACAAGGAGATCGGCACCTTCGACGCCAACAAGTCCCGCCTCGACAGCGCCTTCTACGAGGACCTCAAGCGCGTCTGCAACCGCTACTCGGGCGCCACCAAGACCTCGTGCAACAGCACCGCCTGGGTCTACTACCAGGCCGTCCGCGCCTTCGGCTGACCCCGTCCCCACCCCCTCCGGCCCCGGCGGTACCCCCATGCCGCCGGGGCCGGAAGCCGTTGCCGGCCGCCCGTGGTCACCGGACGTCGAGCGGAAGCCCGGCGACGACGGCTTTGCCACAGGTGCGGCGGGGGACGACGGCCCAGGCGGCGGAGAGCGCATCGACGAGGAGGCCACGGCCGCCGCAGGCGGCCGTGCCGGGTGCGGTGAGGGAGGGGGTGCCGGGACCGGGGTCGGAGACGGCGAGCCAGTAGTGGCCGTCGGCGGGCCGGAGGAGGAGTTCGACGAGGTGGTCCTCGGCGGGGTGGGCGCCGTGGCGTACGGCGTTGGTGACGAGTTCGGAGACGAGGAGCTGGAGATCGCCGCCGGGGCGGGGGTGGTGGGGGCGGGGCAGGGCGTCGAGCACGGCCCGGCGGGCTGAATTGCTGGCGTCATAAAGAATTCTGCCCCGCGCATGGAGGAACAGCCATGGCTGCCAGGAACACGCCGACTGAGCGGCAGAAGCGCTTGGGGAGCGGGGTACGGAAGATCCGCACCTCGGCCGGCATGTCTGCCACGTACGCCGCCGGATTGCTGGGGGTCGACAGCGGCAAAATCTCCAACATGGAGTTCGGCCAGCGCACCATCACCCCGGAGCGGCTGCGCACCCTGGCCGGCCCCCGGCGGACGGGGGCCGACGCCGCCGCGGCGAGACCGCCCCGCTCGCGGACGATCCGCGCACCGGCGCGGATCGGAGCCGGAGCGGCGGCAGGGCCGAGGGCGGGGGCGGTAGGACCGAGGGCCCGGGGGCGGTAGGACCGAGGGCCCGGGGGCGCGTCTTCGCCCGGACCCATTCCCCCTCACACCTGGGCCCATTCGCCCAGGGACCCATCTCCCCTCACGCCCACCCAAGGGTATGCGGCTGGTCTGACAGTGCGGGTGCGGCGCGGTTCTGAGCTGGTACGTCGTAGGGGTGGGGCCGGGTACGGGGGGTCCGGGGCGGGCCGGGGAAGCCGGGGCCGGAGCCCTGGCGGACGGTAGTGCCTGCCGTGTCGGGGGGGCCGTTTCGGGGTGGGCGGTGTGGGATGGGGGCAGCCCGTACGGGGGTTTTGGAGCATCGGGTCCCACCTCGAACGGCAGCCGGCTCCCCGGAGGGCCCGGCTCGGGCCCCGGCGGCGATGACGCACAACACTCCGCGCCCGCCAGTGCCCAGAACCCGTGCACCCGGGGAAGCAAGGCCCAACGCCTGCCGCAGGACTTGCATCCGCCCGGTGATGCCCGCCGGGGCGTGCCCGCACCGCTGGGGCGGAGAATTCGGGTTGTAACTCGCGGTAACACCCCTGGATGCGGGCCGAATCGCCCCCCAGGTGCCGACTTTCGCCCACCCAGCCACGCCAACCACCGCCCAGGCCACCCCGATTGAACGCCAGCGGGCGGAACTCGCAGTAAGCCCAGCGGCAAACCGGTGCAAACCGCCCCCACGGGCCGACTTTCGCCCATCAACACGCACGCGGCCGATTCCGAGACCTGCCTTCGCCGTTCGGGGCGTCCGGCCGGAAGAATCCGGTCGTAACTCGCGGTAACGCCCCGCCGAACTGGGGCAAAACACCCTCGCGGGCTGACTTTCGCCCATCGGCGTGCAGGCAGCCGTTCCGAGGGCCGACAGCCGCGGTCGCGGCTTCGGAGCGGAGAGATTGGGCCGCAACTCGCGGTAACACCCCCGGGTACGGGCCGAATCGGACCCCGGAGCCCGAGTTTCGCCCCGCCGCACGCACGCACCGCCCGGTCGAGTCCGAGGGCCCCACCCCCCCCGGCTTCCGCCCACGTCTGCCCCGGGGGCATCGGCGATCAGGAAAAGCCCGGGTCCGTGGGTCCGCCTCCGCCCACCAGGGCACCCCGCGATGGAGCGCAGCCGTCTCCGGCTTCCGCCCCCGTCCGTGCGGGGCCATCCGCGATCGGGCCCGCCCGCCACCGGTCCCTTCCCCGTCCGGCGGGGAAATCGGCGATGGGGACAGACCCGGCACCCGGCGGCCCGGCCCCCGGCCGGCGGGGCATCGGTGATCGGGCCCGGCTCGTCACTGGCCTCTTCCCTCCGCCGGGCCGGAGCAACGGCGATCAGGGAAGACCCCGGTGCCCGGCCGCCCGCCCCCGTCCGCCGGGGAACACCGGCGAGGGGGGCGGCCGGGCTCCGTGGGTCTGCCGCCGTCCGCCGGGGACATCGGGGATCGGGGAAGACCCGGCTGCCGACAGCCCGCTGCCCCGTCCGCAGGGCACGGGATCCGTAGCGCAGCGTTAGGGTGCCCGCTCCCTCCGGGCCACCCATAGCCGCCGGTCTGTCACGGGCCGGAGTCCGCAGTCCAGGGTGGGGCGAAGCCCCATCGCGAAGCGACGCTCCTCGCAGCGAAGCGGAGAGGGGCGCCCTTGACGGCGGACGCAGGCCCGCACACTCAGGAGTGGGGTGGCCCGGGGGGAGCCCCAACGACGCCCTACTCCCTTCACCGCCACCCCCGTACACCGGCTCCCCTAACGAGGCACCGCCCGCCCGGCGCCGTACCCCCCCGTACCCGGCCCACCCCACGCACCACTGCCCGCCCGGCGCCGTACCCCCCGAACCGGGCTGCACCTCATCTACCGCCCCCGCGCCGCCCCTGCCCCGCACACACGGCCACCGCGGTCAGCACAGCACGGCGTCGTCAGAGGAGCGGCGTACCCTAGGGCGGGTGTGCGGGTGAAATGTACCGGTGAAGCAGGATTGAGCCGGTGAAATAGGGTGAAGCAGGATGCGGAAAGAGGGCCCGGCGGACCTCCGCCGCCCCTAACTCCCGCCCCCGTCTCCGCCGCTTCCGCCTCCTTCGCCCCGACTTCGCCGCCTTCGGCCCTGGCTCCGCCGCCCCTGCCTCCATCTAGGCCGTCTCTGTCTCCGCTGTCTCCGTCTCCCCCGTCTCCGTCTCAGCCGCCTCAGCCTCCGCCACCGCCGTGCTCCGCTGCCCCGGCCCCGGTCCACTCTCAACCGCCTACGCGACCACCACCGCACTCGCCCCCACGCGACCCACCACCGCCGAGAGTCCGGTGATCCTCCGCCAGCCCGCGTGCCGCGCTGCCCGCGCACGGCTACCCCTCCGCGCCACCCGCCCGCCGCGCGACCCGCGCCCCGGCTCCCCGCCCGCCCCGCTACCCGCCGCCCCGGAGCAGTTCCGACCCCGCCCCCCAAGTCGCCCACCCGCATATTCCGTTGACCCCCGCCCGTCCCAACGCAAGAGTGGTGGTCCGGCAAGGGTCGGCGGCGTGCCTGGGGCGGTGTGGTGGCTGGTTCTGAGATGGCCCGTGAGCTGCGAGCCGGGGATCCCGCTTCCCCAACGCCGCTGTGGACGTCCGACTTCCGGCTCTTCTTCACCGCCCGCACCACCTCCCTCCTCGGCGACGCCATGCTCCCCGTCGCCATCACCGCCGCCGTCCTCGGCGCCGGCTACGGCCCGAGCGGCGTCGGTTACGCCCTGGCCGCCCTCGTCGCGCCGTTCGCCGCGCTGATCATCTTCGGCGGCGTGCTCTCCGACCGCTTCGGCGCCCGGCGGCTGATGGTCGTCTCGGACGCGGCGCGGCTGGTCTTCCAGATGGCGCTCGCGCTGCTCTTCCTGGTGGGTACGCCCCGGCTGTGGCAGATCCTCGTGCTGCTGGCCTTCGTCGGCGCGGGCAGCGCGCTCTTCCAGCCCGGCGTCGCCAGCATCACGCCGCGCGTCGCCCGTGACGTACAGAAGGCCAACGCCACCCTGCGCATCGCCGAGTCGGTCACCCTCGTGCTCGGCCCGTCGCTCGCCGGGCTGCTGCTGGCCGTCTCCTCGCCCGCCGCCGTCGTCGCCCTGGACGCCGTGACGTACGCGGTCAGCGGCGCCTGCCTCTTCGCCCTCCGCGCGGTCCCCATGGGCCCCGGCAAGGCGGCGCGCGAAGGGGCGCCCTCCTTCCGGGCCGATCTGGTCGAGGGCTGGCGGGAGTTCTCGGCGCGCACCTGGCTGTGGAGCGTCATCGTCGTCTTCATGCTCTGGCAGCTCGCCGGCGCGGGCCCCACCACCACCCTCGGCAACAGCACCCTCGTCACCGACTACGGCGCCTCGACGTTCGGCCTGGTCATGTCGTCCCTCGGGGCGGGCAGCGTGCTGGGCGGGCTGGTCGCGATCCGGCTCCGCCCGCGGCACCCGCTGCGCGCCGGGGCGCTGTCGATGACGCTGTGGGCGCTGATGCCGCTGGGCGTCGCCCTCGGGCTCTCCGCGCCACTGGTCGCCCTCTGCTACGGAGTGAGCGGTATCGGCGCCGCCTTCTGGATTGTCATGTTCCATACCAGCGTGCAGACGCACGTCCCGCAGGACGTCCTCGGCCGGGTGCACGCGTACGACGCGGCGGGATCACTGGTGATGAAGCCGGTCGGCCAGGCGGCGGCAGGCCCGCTGGCGGTGGTGGTGGGCACGGTGCCGCTGCTGTTCGTGTCCGCCACGATGGCCGTGCTCACCTGCCTCCTGCTCCTGGCCATCCCGGCGGTACGGAACCTGCGGCGCGTCGAACGCTAGCCGCCGCGGCGCGGGTTCACCGGCCCTCCGCCGCCGCGCGCCGCCACGCGGCGGTGCGCAGCAGCCGCAGCCCGTTGAGGCCGACCAGCACCGTCGAGCCCTCGTGCCCGGCGACGCCCAGCGGCAGCGGCAGGTGCCAGGCCAGGTCCCAGACCACCAGGCCGGCGATGAACACCCCGGCGATGACGAGGTTCTGCACGACCAGGCGGCGGGCCCGGCGGGAGAGCGCGACGACGGCGGGGACGGCGGCGAGTTCGTCGCGTACGACGACGGCGTCGGCGGTCTCCAGGGCGAGGTCGGAGCCCGCGCGGCCCATGGCGACGCCGGTGTGCGCGGTGGCCAGGGCGGGAGCGTCGTTGACGCCGTCGCCGACCAGCAGCACCCGCCGGCCGCGGGACTGCAGGCCGCGTACGGCCTCGGCCTTGTCCTGCGGCAGCAGGCCCGCGTGGACGTCGGCGGCGGCGATGCCCACGCCGGCTGCCAGCCGGTGCGCCGCGGGCGCGTTGTCGCCGGTGAGCAGGAGCGGGGGCGCGCCGGTGAGCGCCGCCAGGGCGGCGACGGTGCCGGAGGCGTCGGGGCGGGCGCGGTCGGCGATGCCGAGGACGCCGACGGGGGTGCCGTCGCGGGTGACGACGACGGCGGTACGTCCCGCGCCCTCCAGTTCGCCGACCGCCTGCCGGGCGGCGGCTCCTGCTGCCGGCGGGGAGCCCGGCGCGCGGCCCGAGTCCGGGTCGCGCAGTCCCGCCGGGCTGCCGACCGTGACGCGTGCGCCCGCGACCGTGGCGGTCACGCCGCGGCCGGGGTCGGCGGCGAAGTCCCGTACGGCCGCGACGGGCAGCGCCCGGTCGCGGGCGGCGGCCACGACGGCCCGGGCGAGGGGGTGTTCCGCGGGGTGCTCGGCCGCCGCGGCGAGAGCGAGCAGGTCGTCCTCCGTCATCCCCGAGCCGTCGAGGGGCCGTACGTCGGTGAGGTGCGGCCGGCCCTCCGTCAGGGTGCCGGTCTTGTCCAGCGCCGCCTGGTCGGACTGGCCCAACTGCTCCATCACCACGGCGGACTTGACCAGCACCCCGTGCCGTCCCGCGTTGGCCATGGCGGACAGCAGCGGCGGCATCGTGGCCAGCACCACCGCGCACGGTGACGCCACGATCATGAACGTCATCGCCCGCAGCAGCGTGGACTGGAGTTCCGCGCCGAGGAGCAGCGGCACGGCGAACAGCGCCAGCGTGGCGGCCACCATGCCGATCGAGTAGCGCTGTTCGATCTTCTCGACGAAGAGCTGCGTGGGCGCCTTGGTCCGCGACGCCTCCTCGACCATGGCGACGATCCGGGCGATCACCGAATCCGCCGGGTCGCGCCCGACCCGTACGGTCAGCGCGCCGGTGCCGTTCAGGGTGCCGGCGAACACCTCGTCGCCGGGCTCCTTGGGCACCGGCAGCGGCTCGCCGGTGATGGTCGCCTGGTCGGCTTCGCTCGCCCCGTCGAGCACCCGGCCGTCCGCCCCGATACGGGCCCCGGGCCGGACGAGGATCACGTCGCCCACCCGCAACTGCCCGGTCGGTACGTCCTCTTCCGTGCCGTCGGCCGCCAGGCGGACGGCGGTGGCGGGGGCGAGGTCGAGGAGGCCGCGTACGGAGTCGGCGGTGCGGGCGGTCGCGATCGCCTCCAGCGCGCCGGAGGCGGCGAAGATGACGATCAGCAGGCCGCCGTCCAGGAACTGCCCGAGGGCCGCGGCCCCCAGCGCGGCGACGACCATGAGCAGGTCCACGTCGAGCGTCTTGTCCTTCAGCGCCCGCAGTCCGGCCCAGCCGGGCTCCCAGCCGCCGGTGGCGTACGTCAGCGCGTACAGCGGCCCCCAGGTCCACGCGGGGGCGCCGAGGAGGTCGAGCGGCAGGGCGAGGAGGAACAGCGCGAGCGCCGCGGCCGCCCAGCGGGCCTCGGGTACGGCGAGGGGCCCGGGGCGGCGGGGGGCGGCGGCCGGGGCCGGAGTCCGGGTCGCCCGGGCGGTCTGGGGGTCCGGCTGCGTGAGGGTGTGCGGCATCGCGGCGCGATCTCCCTGCGGATGGCGGAGCTGCGTGACCGCCTCACCATACAGGAATGCATGAAGAGGTATTCATGTATGGGCTGAGTACGATGACGGCATGGGTCACGGAGCCGCCACCCCCGGCGCGAGCGACGGCGGGCGCGTACGCCTCGACGCCGCCACCGCGCAGAAGGTGGCCGCCACGCTCCAGGCCCTGGCCACCCCCTCCCGGCTGCTGATCCTCGCCCGGCTGCGCGAGGGCCCGCTGCCGGTCTCGGAGCTGGCCGCCGAGGTGGGCATGGAACAGTCGGCCTGCTCCCACCAACTGCGGCTGCTGCGCAACCTCGGCCTGGTCACCGGCACCCGCCACGGGCGCTCGATCGTCTACGCGCTCTACGACGACCACGTCGCCGAACTGCTCGACCAGGCGCTCCACCACACCGAGCACCTGCGCCTCGGCCTCGCGGACACCCCCGCGGGCGCCGGGCGCGACGACCTGCTCGACGAGGAGTCGGCCGCGGCCCGGGGGTGACCCGGCGTGGTGCCCGGGGCGCGGGGGCTTCCCGGACCGGTCGCCGCGCTGTCGGTGGGGGTGCGTACGCTGGCCGCATGACCGGGAGCATCCGCATCGGACCGCGCCACCGCCCCGCCGGGCGGCTGTTCGCGGTGCTGGTGCTCGCGGTGCTGGCGGGCGTGCTGGGCATGCACGCGCTGGGACCCGGCGGTGCGCCGGCCGCGGAGCGGCCGACGGCCATGGCGTCCGGCCACGGCGGGCCGAAGGCGCCGGCGTCCATGACGGCGCAGACGCCTCTGCCGGCCGCCGGGGCGCAGGAGGCCACCGCGGGGCACGTACCGGCGGGGCAGGCCCCCGAGGCGTACGTACGGGCCGCTCAGACCCCCGCGTCCCCCGCGTCCCACGCGCCTGTGGAACAGACCCCCGTCGCCGCGCCCGCCGGTGACGCCTGCTCCCATACCGACGGGGGCTCCGGGCATCCCGCTCACGCCGACCGTACGTGTGCCGCCGCCGGTACGGCGTCCGCGTACGCGCCGCCCGCCCTCGCCGACGCCCTGCCCGGCGCTCCCGCCGCCGCGCCCGTGCGGATAGCCGGGTCCGCGGCCGGGCTGCCGGACCGGGCGCCGCCGGATCTCGCCGAGCTGCAACTCCTGCGGATATAGCGGCGGCCCGCACGGCATCCCCGTACGACCCTCGTACGCCGCCCTGTGAAGGGCCCGTGCCGTGCTGCCGCATGCCCTGACATCCGTACGTTCCGCGCGCCCACACCGGCGCGCGCGAAGGAGTTGCACAGTCATGATCCGCACACGTTCCCTGTTCCGCCGCGGCGCCGCGGTGGCGACCGCCGGCGCGGTCGCCCTCCTCCTCGCCGCCTGCGGCGGCAACGACGACGAGTCGGGAGACGACGGCAAGAGCGGCGCTTCCGCGTCCGGCCCCGCCGCCTCCCAGGAGGAGCACAACGACGCCGACGTCACCTTCGCGAAGGGGATGATCCCCCACCACCGCCAGGCCGTGGAGATGGCCGACCTCGCGCCCGACCGGGCCGCGTCCGACGAGGTGAAGAAGCTCGCCGCGGACATCAAGAAGGCCCAGGACCCGGAGATCGAGACGCTCTCCGGCTGGCTCACCTCCTGGGGCGAAGAGGTCCCCGCGGAAGGCGGGATGGACCACTCCATGCACGGCTCCGCCGGCGGCATGATGTCCGCCGAGGACATGGAGACCCTGGAGAAGGCGAAGGGCGCCGCGTTCGACACCGCCTTCACGGAGATGATGATCGAGCACCACGAGGGTGCCGTCGCCATGGCCGAGACCGAGCAGGCGGACGGTTCGTACGCGCCCGCGAAGGAGATGGCCGGGCAGATCATCAGCTCCCAGGAAGCCGAGATCGACGCGATGACGTCGATGCTCGACAAGGTCTGACCGCGGTGTGCGCGCAGGGCGGGCGCCGTGCCCGCCCTACGCGTACCGCAGCGCCCGCCGCCGGCCCGACACGATGGCGATGAGCGAGACGCTCAGCGTGAGGACGTACGCCGCGAACGCCCAGGCCGCGGGGGACCACGAGGTGATCGCCGCCGCGTCGGCCGCCACGGCGAACACCACGGCCGGCGCCGCCTCGCCGAGCCCCAGCCACACCCCGAGCGCGGCGCCGGCGGCGACCGCGCAGGCGAGGTCGAAGGCCCCGAGCCGCGCCAGGTTCCGCCGGGTGCACACCCCGGTCACCACGACCACCAGCGGCCCGGCCCCCGCCACCAGCGTCTGCACCGCCGGCAGCCCCACACCGGAGTCGAGCTGCGCGGAGAACGCGATCAGCGGCACCGCAGCCCACAGCGACCACGTCACGAGGTTCGGCCGCACGGTGCCGCGCACGATGGCGAAGGCGTACCGGACACTGCCCGCCATCCCGAGCACGGCACTGACGAACACCCAGCGCGGATCGATCACCCGAGACCCCTCCGTCCCCCGGTCTAGCAACTGCAGTCGCAGCAACCGCAGCAGTCGCAGCAGTCGCCGTCGCAGCCACAGCCGTCGCAGCCGCCGCAGTCGCAGTTGCTGTGCTTCTCCTCCTTCTCTTCCTCCTTCTCTCCCTCTGCTCCCTGCCCCAGCGGTACGAACTCCGGTGGCGGGGGGCCGAACTGGCCGCCCGCGTGGGCGAAGGTGCGGCGGACCGCCCGCTCCAGCTCGCCCACCAGCAGGGCGCGGACCAGCCGGTCGTCGGTGAACTCCGCGTCCGCCAGGGCGAGTGCGACGCCGCGGGTCGCGTCGTCGCACAACTGCCGGACCCGGGCGGGGGGCGTGGCCGTCGCCGTGATCGGGTTCCACGCGCCCGTACGGCGGTCGTCGTCCGCGTCCTGTACGGCGTCCAGCAGGTGTGCGACCCGGCCGAAGAGGCGGCCGGCCTCTTCCAGCGCCGCCGCGTTCCCGGGCCGGCCCGCCAGCGTCGCGGTGTGTGCGAACGCCGCCGCCGTCGCCAGTTCCGTCGGCTCCGTCACCACCAGCAGGGACGTGCCGGGCCCCGCCAGCGCCTCCACCTCCCGCTGCCGCTCCACCGCCTCGACGAGCACCCCGGTGTCGAACCCCAGCCCGGCGCCGCCCCGGGCCCCGGCCGCCTCCCAGCCCCCGGCCATCCGCCGCGCCGGGGCGGCCAGCACCGGCCGCGCCAGGGCCCCGTCGCCGTCGGCGACGTGGTCGCGGATCTTCGCCGAGGCCAGCAGGAGCGACACCACCGCCGCCAGTTGCGCCCCCTCGCCGTGCGCCACCTCCGCCCGCCGCATCCGGCGCAGCGGGCACGGGCCCGCGGTGCGCCAGCCGCCGCCGGCCTTGCCCTCCGCCGGGGCGGCCTGCGCGTCGTACAGCACCGATATCAGCAGCCCGTCGTGGTTGGTGGCCGCCCGCGCGACCTGCCCGCCCTGGCCGCGCAGCGCCAGGCACAGCCCGCAGAGGTGCCCCAGCCACTCCTTCGCGAGCCCCTTCGGCAGCCGGCAGCGGCACGGCCGAATGATGCCGAACATGCGTCTCCCCTCCCACGGTCCACGTGTCCAGTGGAGGACGAGGCTACGCGCGGCACGGTTCGCCCGCGGTGACGCGCGGTAACGCTGTGGGGCCCGCCGGCCAAGTGCGTGATGTAGGCAGGGGTTGAAGGGATCACACATGGTCAGCAGCTCGGCTGGGGCGGTCCGCCGGATCGGCACGGATCCCCAGGCGGTCGAGGCGTTCTACCACGCGCCGCCCGCCCCGGGCCCCGCGGTCGCGTCCGACGTCGTGATCCCGGTGATCCTCCGCGTGGCCGGGCGGGAGCTGCGGCTGTTCTCCACGATCACCACGTGCGGCACGCCGGTGGACATCACGCTGGCCGAGGTCGCCATCGAGTCGTACCACCCCGCGGACGCCGGGACCGCCGCCCACTTCGAGGGCCCGGGTACCTGAGCGCGTCCGCCCGCGTGTCGCAGCTCTGTACCGGATCCCCCAGAGTGACCGGCCGGGCACGGGCCGCTGCGCTAGCATCCCCGCAGGTGCCGCGGGTGACTCCGCGGCTGGTGGGGGGGAGTTCCGGGGCCGGCCGCGGCGAGTGCGCGGCGACGGCAGGCTTCCCTGTCGTCGACTGGGGGGTTGATGCATGCCGTTAGGGGCTCTGGGGGATCGTCACGGTGTCGCCGCGCACCTCACGGACCTCGCCGCGGAACCCGGGCTCGCTTCCCGGCGTGACGAACTCACCGCCCTCGCCGACGCGCTGCGGGGCATCGGCACCAGCGACCTGGAGCCGTGGACGGAGCTGGACCTGATCGCGGCGTACGCCCGCCCCGAGTCGGTGCACGAGGCGCTGCGCCCGCCACCGCAGCCGCGCTACCTCGCCTGGGTGGAAGCGGCCCTCGGCGCCCTGGTGTTCGTGCCGCTGCTGCTCACCTGGTTCGGTCTGACCAGGGCCTCCAGCGCGTACGACGCGCTGACCCAGGCCGAGCCCAAGCAGGCGGAACGCCCCTTCCTCCAGCTCTGGCAGACCGGCTTCGAGGGGCACCTCACCGGCTGGTTCACCTTCGGGCATGTGGTCGCCTCGGCCACTGCGGTCATCGCCTGCCTGCTGCTCCTCGCGCTGCTGCACGGCTGGGGCCGGGCCGCCGCCGACCGTGCGGAGGAGCAGGCGCGCCACGACGGAGAGCAGCTCCTCGCCCGGCTGCTGCCCGTGCTCACCCGCGCCCAGCTCCTGCTCAACGAGGAGCGGCTGGGCTCCCCGGCGCGCTTCGCCGCGGAGCTGGGCAAGTCCGCCGCCAACCTCAACCGGCTGACCAGCAAGGCCGTTTCGACGCAGGAGCGGCTGACGAAGGCGTCCGAGCAGGTCGGCGCGGCCGTACGCGGTGCGGAACGCCGGCTCGCCGGCGTCGACGCCGCGGTGGCGCCGCTGGAGCAGGCCGCCGCGGGCGTCGCGAAGGCGGTGCTCGACAGCGGGGCGCGGATGAACGGCGCGCTCGGCGACGTACGCGAGGTCAACGGCGAGATCCGCGACCGGCTCGACCGGGCCGGCGAGCGGGTCGAGGACGCGGTCACCGTCCTGGCCGCGTCCCAGCGGTCGTTCACGACCAGCACCGAGGTGGCGGCGGACGTCACCGCGCAGACCCTGACGCGGCTCGGGGAGGTCGCGGAGCAGTCGGCGCTGGCGGTCACCGCGGCGCAGGACACGGCCCGCCGGATCGCCGAGCAGACGGACGCGCTGCACGCGATGGCGGAGAGCGTCACCGAACTGGCGACTTCGGTACGGGCCACGGAGGTACGGGACTCGGCGGTACGGGCCGCGCCCGCGCCCGTAGCGGATCTCGTGCCCTCGGCGCCGGGGTGGCCCGGCGTTCACGACGACGAGCCCGCCGACCGGCCGAAGGCCGCCGACCCGGCGGGCGGGGGCGCGCCGTGAGGTCCGGGCGCCGGTCCGGGCGGCTGCACCCGTTACACCTCGCCGGCTGGCTCTTCGCCGACGTGCTGCTGGTGCTTGCCCTCATCGCCATGGGCGACCAGGGCGATCCCGCCGCCGCCCGGCAGCCCGCGCCCGGCGCCTCGTCCCCCGGCGCCGAATCGCCGAAGCCGTCGCCCAGCCCGTCGGGGCCGCGGGCCGTGGAGCGCAAGCCGGTGAAGATCGCGCTGGAGGCCGACTCCTCGGACCGTACGCGCATCGTCCAGCAGCTCCGCAAGGCCACCGCGAAGTACGAGGGCCGCCAGGCCGCCATCGTGCTCACCTTCGGCCACCACCAGGACGCCGGGGCCGGCGTCGCCTACGCGGGCCGTATCAACTCCCTGCTCGGCGAGGCCCGCCCGCGGATGTTCCGCGGCGCGACCACCCGCGACTTCGTGCTGCTCAGGGGCGGCGGCGGGCGCGCGGACCTGGAGATCTACTTCTACACCTACTGACGCCGACCCCACGGCCACGCTGAACCAGAGGAAACGCCCGTGCAGATCCTGCCCTTCTACCTGGTGTGCGACGAGTCGGGCTCGATGAGCGGCGCGCCCATCGAGGCCATCAACAACGCGCTGCCCGACCTGCACCAGGAGATCAGCACCAACCCCACGGTGGCCGACAAGACGCGCTTCGCCCTCATCGGCTTCTCCGACGACGCCAAGGTGCTCCAGCCGCTGGTGGACCTCAGCGAGCTGAGCGACCTGCCCGCGCTCGCCGCCGGGGGAGTCACGTCGTACGGGCAGGCGTTCCGGGTCCTCCAGGCGTGCATCGAGACGGACGTGACCGACCTGAAGGCCGAGGGCCACGAGGTCTACCGGCCGGTGGCGTTCTTCCTCTCCGACGGGGTGCCCACCGACGACGGGTGGGAGGAGACGCTGCGGGAGCTGACCGAGTCGCGCTACTGCCCCAAGATCATCGCGTTCGGCATCGGCGAGGCGGACACCGCCACGATCAGCCGGGTCGCCAACTTCCGCGCGTTCATGCAGCAGGACTCCGCCATCTCGCCCGCCGCCGCGCTGCGTGAGTTCGCGGCGAGCCTGACCCGGTCCATCGTGCGCTCGGCGAGCAGCATCTCCGCGGACGGCCGCGGCGACTTCACGCTCGCCGTGGACGACACGGTGCCCGGGTTCCAGACGGTCGCGCTGGACAAGCTCTGACGCGGGGGAGGTTCGGACCGTCACCATGGACCGTCAGACACCGCCGGAGGGCGGTACGCCGCTCACCCACGGCACGCGCAGCGACGGAGGCAGCGACACAGGCAGCGACGGACTGCTCGAAGGGCTCCCGCCCGAGATCAGGCGCGCCATCATCCAGCCCCGTCACCAGGCGCCCCCGCCAGAGGCCGACCGCGGCGTGCCCGAGCACGCCGGGCGGCCGCCGAGTTACCCGCCGCGGCCCCTGGGCCTGCCCGCCGTACGCGACGGTGACCTGCTCGCCGCCGTGGTGCCCGACAGCGTCGTCGACGGCGCCGAGTTGGGGCCGCTGACCGTCCGGGCCGCGTCCGTACGGGGCGACTCCCACCGGTGGCGGGCGGAGTGCCGGCAGGACGCGCTCGGCGTGACCCGGCTCGGCCCGGCGGGCGACGGGGGCGGGGCCGGGCTGCAGGACTTCGCCGGCAGCGACGGGCTGCTGCTGCTCGCGGTCGCCGACGGGGTCGGCTCCGCGCCGCTGTCCCACCGCGGCGCGCACGCCGCCGTCGGCTGTGTCGCCCGGCAACTCGACGGGGCCGCCGCGGCGTTGGCCGATGCGCTGCGCGCCGGGGACGGCACGGGGTTCGTCGCCCTGGCGGAGCGGGCGGTCGCCGCGGCCGCGGCGGAGCTGCGGGCGTCGATCGACGCGCCCCCGGCCGCGTACGCCACCACGTTCCGCGCCCTGGTCGTCCCGCTCGACCCCGCCGTCCGGGTACGCGGCTTCCTCGGGGTCGGCGACGGCGGCCTGTTCCGGCTGCGCGACCGCAGTTGGTGGGACCTGGACCGCCCTGCGGCCACCACCGGCCCCGGCGGCGTCATCGACACCGGCACCGCCGCCCTCCCGGACGCGTACCAGCAGGTCAGCGCCCGCCTCCTGGAGCCGTCCGAGCCCGGGGACGTGCTGGTGCTGTGCACGGACGGGTTCTCCGGACCGCTCGCCGGCGAGAAGGAGTTCCGCGAGCACGTGGCGGAGCAGTGGGGGCACACCGCCGCCGTACCGCAGCCCTCGGACTTCCTCTGGCACGCGCAGACCCGGCTGAAGTCCTACGACGACGACCGCACGCTCATCTGTCTCTGGGAGGGCATCGGGTGACCGCCGACGACGGTACGGACGTGCCGCTGGCCTCCCTGGCCTCCGACGGCAAGATCGGCGACGGCGGCCAGGGCGAGGTGCACGCGCTACGGGACCTCCCCGGCCTGCTCTACAAGAGCTACCGCGCGCCGCACGAGGCCGACGGCAAGGCGCTGGCCGCGCTCGTCGGCGTACACCGCGCACTGCCGCCGGAGGAGCGCGCGCATCTGGACGCGCGCGCCGCGTGGCCGCTGTGCCGGGTGGTGGACGGCGGGCGCGCGGTCGGCTTCCTGATGCACCGGGCCCCGGCGACGATGACGTGGCAGGCTCCCAACGGCGCGGCGAAGCTCACCGAGTTGCAGTTCCTGCTGCGCGAGCCGAAGCCATCCTGGCAGAGCATCGCCCAGCCCGCGGCAGGCCAGCGCCGGGAACTCGCGCTGGCGCTGGTCGAGCTGGTCGAGCGGCTGCACGGGTGGGGGCTGGTGCTCGGCGACGTCTCGCAGGCCAACATCCTGTGGACCGTACGCCCCGGGCCCGCCGTCTACCTGCTGGACTGCGACGGCTTCCGGGTCGCGGGACGCGCCCCCGTCCTCGCCCAGGCCGACACCCCCGACTGGGGCGACCCGCTGGCCCCGGTCGGCTCCGCCACCGTGGACAGCGACCGCTACAAGGCCGCGCTCGCCGCGGGCCGCATCCTCGCCCGGGACGCGTACACCGCCCCCGGGCGGAAACTCCCCCTGGTCGCAGGCGAGCTGGACGAGCGCCAGGAAGCGGCCGTACGCGACCGCTACGCCCAGGCCGCCGGCGCGTACGGCACCCGCCCCACCCTCGCCGAGTGGCGCACCGCCCTCGTCGGCCGCGACGTCATCCGCCTCACCGCCGCCACCCCCGCCCCCCGGCCGCCGGTGAACCTCGCGATGCTGGACGGCGTCCGGGACCGCGGCACGATCCCGCTGCGGCCGCCGCGGGACTGAGCGGCCACCCTCCTCAGGGTGTGTGCTGCTGTTCCGTCAGCCTGCCCTTGCGCAGCGTCAGGACGTGGTCGGCGCGGGCCGCGAGCTGCGCGGAGTGCGTGACGACCACGACGCAGGTGCCGCGCGTGTGCGCCAGGTCGGCGAAGGTGCCGACGATGCCCCGGGCGGTGTCCTCGTCGAGGTTCCCGGTGGGCTCGTCGGCGAAGAGGATGTCGACGTCGCAGGCGAGGGCGCGGGCGATGGCCACGCGCTGCTGCTGGCCGCCGGAGAGGCGGAGCACGTTGCGGGTCGCCGTGTCCGCGTCCAGGCCGAGGTGGGCGAGCAGGTCCAGGGCGTGGGCCCGGCGGCTGCCGTGGGCGGGCCTGGCTCCGGTGATCTCCATGGCCGTGGTGACGTTCTGCAGCGCGGTCATGTAGGTGAGCAGGTTGAACTGCTGGAAGACGGTGGCGGCGTGCTTGTTGCGGTAGCGGCCGAGGCCGATGTCGGCGAGGTCCCGGCCGGCGAAGCTGACGGTGCCCGCGGTGGGGGCGTCGAGGCCGCTGGCGAGGCTGAGCAGGGTGGTCTTGCCGCTGCCCGAGGGGCCGAGGATGGCGTAGAACGTGCCGCGGTGGAACGTGTAGTCGACGTTCCTGAGGACCGTGGTCCTGCGCCGCTGGCCCGAGTAGGTGTGGGAGACGCCCGCGAGGCGGAGCAGCGGGGCGGGGTCGCCGGCGGGTGCCGTACGGGCGGTCATGGCGGGTCACTTGCCTTTCGTGAGGATGGTGCGGGGGCTGAGGCTCAGCACGGACGCGGCGGGGATCGCGGTGGCCAGCAGCGCGATGCCGAGCCCGGCGCCGCCGACGACGGCGAGGTCCGCCGGGTCGAGCGCCACGGCAATCCGGTCGATGGGCTCGGCGCCGTCCACGGGCCGGTCGCCGGGGCTCGCGCCCTCGTCGATCCCGGTGCTGCCGGGGGCCGGGGGCTCCCAGGCGTCGATCTCCCGCTGGGCGGACGCGGCTTCCCTGCCCAGCAGGCTCTGCCCGGCGCTCTGGGTCAGGCCCGGCGCGAGCAGTGCGCCCAGGCCGACGGCGACGAGCGCGACGGCGGCGATCTCCAGGGACTGCTGGGCGACGAGCTTCCACTTCTTCTCGCCGATGCCCAGCAGCACGCCGTACTCCGTACGGCGCTGCCTGACGGCCAGGTTGACCAGCAGGGCGAGCACGGCGACACCGGCGAGGCCGATGAGCCACATCGCGACGGTGGCGGTGGTGCGGATGCTCCCCAGCGGGCCGGTCATCTGCCGGACGGCCTGGTCGTTGGCGTCCAGCCGGAAGCCGTCGAGCGCGGCGCCCGCGACGCGCTTCGCCCCGCTGGTGAACGCGGCCTGCTCCTCGGCGCCGTCCAGGAGGAACGTCGCCTTGGTGACCTGCGGGCGCCCGCCGCCGGCGCCGAGGGAGCCGATGCCGCCGACGGTCCCGTAGACCATGTTCGCCGGGCTGATCAGGTGCTCCGGTTCCGGCTCGTCGGTGGGGCGGGGGTCGCGGAAGACGCCGGCGACGGTGAAGACGGCGGTGGTCTTCTCGTCGTTGCCGGTCACCTCGATCTCGTCGCCGGCCTTGAGGTCGTTCGTACGGGCCAGCCGCTCCTCGATCGGGCGTGATCCCCCGCCCCGAGGTGATCCGGACGGAGCCGTACGAGAAGGGGAGCAGCAGCCCCGAGTCGTGTATCCCGGTGACCGCCAGCGGGAGTCCGCCGGTGCCCCCGCCCGGCTCGCCCGGCGCCAGCGGGGCGAAGCCGTCCGCCCCGGCCCGTACCGGCACCTGGAGGTTGTGGCGGTGTACGACGTCCGCCGCGCCGAGCCGGTCCGCGCGGGCCACGTGCAGGCCCTCCTTCAGCACCGTCACGTCCACGCCGATGTCCCGCTGCGCGTCCGCCTCCCGGCGGTCGGCGGCGGACCGGAGCAGGAAGCCGCCGAGCAGCAGCGTGCAGATGACGGCGAAGATCCCCAGCAGCACCGCGGTCCTGGACTTCCGGGCCGCCAGCGACATCCCGGCCCGCTTGACGAAGTTCATGGGGGAGACGAAAGCAGCCGGGTGCTTGCAGCCGGATAAGTGCGTGACAGCGGCATAAGCGCACTTACGCGGCTGCAATCGCCGTCCTGGTTCGATGGGGCGATGAGAGTCCTGGTAGCGGAGGACCACCGCATCCTGGCCCGCACCCTCGCCACCGGCCTGCGCCGGCAGGCCATGGCGGTGGACGTCGCCCACGCCGGCGACGAGGCCGAAGCGATGTGCCTGCTCACCGAGTACGACGTGCTGATCCTCGACCGCGACCTGCCGGGCCTGAGCGGCGACGAGGTGTGCCGGCGGCTGCGCGCGGCCGAGGACCCGCCGCGGATCCTGATGCTGACGGCCGCGGGCGAGGTCACCGACAAGGTCTACGGGCTGACCGCGCTCGGCGCCGACGACTACCTCGCCAAGCCCTTCGACTTCGCCGAACTCGTCGCGCGGGTACGCACCCTGAGCCGCAGGGCGCACAAGCCGGCGCCCGGCACGCTGGAGTTCGCGGGCATCGTCCTGGACCCGGTCCGGCACCGCGTCCACGCGCACGGCCGGCCCGTGGACCTGACGCCCCGGGAGTTCGCGGTGCTGCACCTCCTGCTACGGGCCGGGGGCGCACCGGTGCCGCACGCCACCCTCGTCCGTACCGTCTGGGACGAGCACCTCGACCCGCGCACCAGCGCCGTCCGCGCCACCGTCAGCCGGCTGCGCGGCAAGCTCGGCGGGGGCGGCATGATCGCCGCCGACACCGGGGAGGGCTACCGGCTGTGCGGCTGAACCCCCGCGCGCTGCTGCGCCGGCTGCCGTTCCGGGCCCGTCTCACCGCGGCGATCACCGGCCTCTTCCTGCTCACCGGCACCGGCCTGCTGGCCTTCGTCGTGGTCCTCGCCCGGCACGGGACGGCCGAGAAGGTCGACGGCCTGGACATCTCGTACCACCCGACCGCGGACCGGCCGATCACGGGCGCACTCCCCACGTACGCCTCCGGGCGGGGGGCACCCGGCGACTCCCTTGAGATCAGGAAGATGGAGGAGACCGTCCAGGCCGTCCAGGACACCGCGCTGCGGCAGATGGTCGTCTGGTCCGCGGTCGGCGTCCTGGTCCTGGCGCTGCTGGCCGGGTTCCTCGGCTGGTGGCTGGCGGGCCGGGCGCTGCGTCCCGTCGCGTCCATGACGGCGGCCGCGCGCCGCATCAGCGAGCAGAACCTGCACCAGCGGCTGGCCCTGACCGGTCCCGACGACGAGCTGCACCGCCTCGCCGACACCTTCGACGCCATGCTCGACGGCCTGGAGCGCGCCTTCGAGAGCCAGCGGCGCTTCGTCGCCAACGCCTCCCACGAACTCAAGACGCCCCTCGCCGCCCAGCGCACCAGCCTCCAGGTCGGCCTCGCCGACCCGCTGCCGGAGCCCCTCGCGGAGGTACGCGCCGACCTGCTCGCCACCAACCGCGAGGCGGAGCGACTGGTCGACGCCCTGCTGCTGCTCGCCCGCAGCGACCGTGGCCTGGACGAGACCGAACGGGTGGACCTCACCGCCACGACCCGCCTGGTCGCCGCGGACCTCGCCGCCGCGGCCGGGGAGCGGCGGGTCGACCTCACCGTCGAGGCGGCGGACGCCGCGCTCGTACGGGGGGACCGCGTCCTGCTGCGGCACCTGCTGACCAACGTCGTCCGCAACGCGGTCCAGTACAACCACGCGGGCGGGCACGTCCGCGTACGCATCGAGGACCGCACCGTGACGGTGGCCAACACCGGCCCGCCCGTCCCCGCCGGCAAGATCCCGGCGCTCTTCGAGCCCTTCCGCCGCCTCACCCCCGACCGCACGGCCCCCACCCCGGGCCACGGCCTGGGCCTGGCCATCGCCGCCTCCATCGCCGAGGCCCACGCCGCCGACCTGACCGCCGCCCCGGCCCCGTCGGGTGGCCTGACGGTCACCCTCCGCCTCCCTCCGCCGCCCTGATCCGGACGGCTGCGGCCGTCCGGACGGCCTGTGTTATTCTGGATAAGTTGCAGTTGTGGTTCCCATGCATTGTGCGTGCGCCTGCCGGCTTTGACCTCGGGCGCATTTTTGTTTTTCGGTGCTTGCTCCGGATCGGGAATTCATCGCGGCGACGCGGGATCATGCACACGTATGTCCCCGGTATGCCCCCAAGAAGGAGACACAAGCCATGGCAAACGGAACCGTGAAGTGGTTCAACAGCGAAAAGGGCTTCGGATTCATCGCCCAGGACGGCGGCGGCGCCGACGTCTTCGCCCACCACTCCAACATCGACGCGCAGGGCTTCCGTGAGCTGGTCGAGGGCCAGCAGGTGGAGTTCGACGTCGTTCAGGGCCAGAAGGGCCTCCAGGCGGAGAACATCCGCATCGTCTGATCCGGATGACGCGGCGCAAGCCGCAGCACAAGGGGCCGTGCCGCAGGGCACGGCCCCTTGCTGTGCGGTACGCGGTCCCGGTACGGGGTCCCCGGCCCGCTCAACTGCGTGCAGTCAGAGTTTTTCCATGTGATCGTACGGAGCGGTGACCCGGACTTGGCACGAGCCGAAGTCGACGAGCATCGCGACGCCGTTCTCGGCGGCGACGATCGTGCCCAGGCCGTACCGGTCGTGTGAGACCTTGTCGCCCGGTGCGAAGTCCTTGACCGCGGGGGCGACGGGCGCGTCGAAGGGGCTGGTGGGCAGGTGGCGCCGAGGCGCGGATGCTTTTTTCATCGGAAGCCCAGTATGGGCTGCCGAGGCCACCCGCGTCCCGTCCGTACGTGATCCGTCTGCATCCGCGCCGTGCGGCGGACGCCCGCACGGCGCTCGGACGAGGGTTCTGAGCGACGAACCCGGTGGTCGTCCCGTCATCCGCCGTTGACCGTCCCTCCGGGACGTACGACGAGCCTCGGCGATCCCTCGCGGCAGCTCGACACCTCGGGCTCCCGACCCGCCGCGGGCTGCCCGCCCCCTTCCGCCCCCGGGAATACATGACCAGTCATGTTGTTGAGGGTGTACGCGCCCAGGCGGACGCGCAGAGCGAAGAGGAGAGGATCATGCAGTTCGGGATCTTCAGCGTCGGCGACATCGCACCCGACCCGCTGACCGGCCGCACCTACAGCGAGGCCGAGCGGATCGACAACATCGTCCGGGTCGCGAAGCGGGCCGACGAGGTGGGGCTCGACGTGTTCGCGCTGGGCGAGCACCACAACCCCCCCTTCATCCCGTCGTCCCCGCCGACCCTCCTGGGGTACATCGCCGCGCAGACGCAGCGCATCATGCTCAGCACCTCGGTCACGCTGATGACCACGAACGACCCGGTGAAGATCGCCGAGGACTACGCCATGCTCCAGCACGTCGCGAAGGGGCGGCTGGACCTGATGGTGGGGCGCGGCAACACCGTGCCGGTCTATCCGTGGTTCGGGAAGGACATCCGCGAGGGCGTCGGTCTCGCGCTGGAGAACTACAACCTGCTGCACCGGCTGTGGCGCGAGGACGTCGTCGACTGGGAGGGCCAGTACCGCACCCCGCTGCAGGGCTTCACCGCCACGCCGCGGCCGCTGGACGACGTACCGCCGTTCGTCTGGCACGGCTCCATCCGCTCGCCGGAGATCGCCGAGCAGGCCGCGTACTACGGGAACGGGTTCTTCGCCAACCACATCCTGGCGCCGAACTTCCACTTCAAGCGGCTGGTCGACCTCTACCGGCAGCGGTACGCACACTACGAGCACGGCACGCCCGAGCAGGCCATCGTCGGCCTGGGCGGGATGTCCTTCATCGCCGCGCGGTCGCAGGACGCGGTGGAGCGCTTCCGCCCGTACTTCGAGAACTACGCGATGTTCCGCGGGTCCCGGCTCGAAGACCACATGGCCGCCACCCCGCTGACCGTGGGCAGCCCGCAGGAGGTCATCGACAAGGTCCTCACCTTCCAGGAGGGCTTCGGCGACTACCAGCGGCAGTTGTTCGCGCTCGACGGCCTCGCGCTGCCGGTCGAGACGGCGCTGGAGCAGGTGGAACTGCTGGGCACCGAGGTCGTGCCGGTCCTGCGCAAGGAGCTGGAGTCGCGCCGGGCGGAGGGCGTGCCGGACGCGCCGACGCACGAGTCGCTCGTCACCGCCAAGTACGGGGACGCCGAACCGCGCCGGCCGCGGCCGAACCCCAACCGCGGCGACAACCTGTCCGGCACCATGCCGTACCAGGACGGCGACCCGAAGGTGCGGGCGAAGTTCCCCGTGGTGCAGTGATGGCGAACACCACGCAGATCGCGGTCGCGGCCTGGGAGTCGCTGCTACGGGCCCAGGCCACGATCGCCCGCGAGTTCGAGTACACCGGCGACTGGGGCGACGTGCTCCCGCGCGAGTACGCCGTCCTGCACGCCCTGTCCGGCTCGGACGACGGGCGCCGGATCACCGAGCTGATGGAGGACGCGCTGCTGACCCAGGCCGGCGTCTCGCGCCTGGTCGCCCGGCTGGAGACCCGGGGGTACGTCGAACGCCGCGACGACCCCGACGACGCCCGCGCCTGCCGCGTCGCGCTCACGGCCCAGGGCCGCGAGACGTACCGCAGCCTGGGCCGCGCCCACGCGCGGCAGGTCCGCGAGGTGATGACGCGCGCCCTGGACCCGCAGGCCATGGAAACCCTGCGGGAGCTGACGGACGCCCTGATCGCCGCCAGCCCCCGCCCCGCTTCCCAACCCGCCCGATCACAGCGAAGGAGGCCGGCATGAGCACGGAGCGGAAGATCGTCGTCGTCAACGCCGGTGTCAGCGAGGAGTCGTCGACCCGCCGGCTGGCCGGCCGGATCGCGCAGCAGAGCATCGACACCCTGGGCGAGGCCGGCATCCCGGCCACCGTCACGATGCTCGACCTCGGGCCGCTGGCCACCGGGATCGCGCGCTCCCTCGTCTCCGGCTTCCCCACCGAGGCGGTGAGCGACGCGATCTCGCGGCTGGCGGAGGCCGACGCGGTGATCGCGGCCACGCCGGTCTACAAGGCAGGGATCAGCGGCCTGTTCAAGTCGTTCGCCGACCTGATCGACAACGACCTGCTCATCGCCGTGCCGGTGATCCTCGCGGCCACCGGCGGCACCGCCAGGCACGCGATGGTCACCGACGACCAGCTCCGCCCCCTCTTCGCCTTCCTCCGTGCCCTGCCGGTCCCCACGTCGCTGTACGCGGCCCCGGAGGACTGGGGCTCTCCGGAGCTGGGCAAGCGGATCGGCCGGGCGGTGGGCGAACTGGCCGTCCTGCTGCGTACGGACGCGCCCCGCCAGATCGCCGACGACAACTGGACCGGCTACCAGCACCGGTTCGCCGGCCAGGCCACCCGCTCCGACCAGAGCGTGGCGGACGTCGACTTCACCACCGACCTGATGCGCCTGGCCACCGGTGGCTCGTCCTCCCCCTGACCCGCCGCCCCGGCCCCGCCGGCTCAGCCGGCGGGGGCGCCCTCCTGGCGGGTGCGGTGTTCCGTTTCGACGATCTCCTTGATGCGGCCCATGTTGATCTGCGACATCTCGTTGAGATGCGCGGTCATCTGGGCGTTGTCGTACGGGGCGCCTTCCTTCATGTCGAATTCCTGCACCCAGCGCATCTCGGTGCCCACGCCGGTCACGCTGTAGGTCCAGTGCAGCTTCATGTAGACGAAGGGGCCCGTCTCGATCCGGTACGCCTCGACCGTGAGGGATTCCCGGTCGGGGGCGCGGTGGGACACCCATTCCCACACCCGCCCGTTCGCGTCCGGGCACGTCTTGATCCGGAAGTCGATGCCGTCGTCCGTGGTCCGGAGGATTTCCGTCTCGGCGTAGCCGGCGAAGAGGGCGGGCCAGGTCTCGACGTCGTTGGTCATGGTCCACACGAGGTCGACCGGGGCGTCGATCACGATGGCGTGTTCGGTGCGCGCTCCCATGTCAGGCTTCCCTTCCGGAGACTGCTTCGTTGATGAGCCGGAGCGTGCCCCCGGGGGTGCGCATGTCGCTTTCCGCGACGTCGACGCCGAGGGTCTGCTTGATGCGGGCGGAGAGTTCCAGCAGGGCGAGCGAGTCGTAGCCGAGTTCGTCGAAGGCCATGTCGGCGATGTCGCCGTTCAGATCGGTCACGTCGGACTCTCCCGCGCAGTCTCTGATCAGTGCGACGAGGTGCGAGAGGGTGAATTCGGACACGGGTGACCTCCTTGGGGTGGTGTGGTGTGTCCGGTACGGGCGGGGGCCGCGGTCAGCCGTAACGGCTGAGGACCAGCGCCGAGTTGAAGCCGCCGGCCCCGCGGGCGACGACCAGCGCGTGGCGCACCGGCGTCTCGCGGGGCCCGCCCAGCACCAGGTCGATGCCGAGGCCGGGGGCGGGGGAGCGGGTGCCGGCGGTCGGCGGGATGACCGAGTCGCGTATGGACAGCAGGGCCGTCGCCACGTCCAGGGCCGCGCCGCCCGCGTAGAGCCGGCCGGTCAGCGTCTTCGGCGCGGTGACGGGGACGGCCTCCGGGCCGAAGACCCGTACCAGCGCCTCCGCTTCCGCCCGGTCGGCGGCCGGTACGCCGAGGGCGTCGGCGAAGACCACGTCGACGTCCGCCGGGTCCAGCCGCGCCTCGCGCAGCGCCCCTGTGATCGCCGCCGCCAGCGCCGGGGGCCGGCCGGAGCCGGGCCGGGGGTCGAATGTCGAGGCGTGCCCGGCGATCCGCCCGTAGATCCCGGCGGCCTTCCGGCGCAGCGCCGTGTCCTCCCGCTCGACCACCAGGAGCGCCCCGCCCTCGCCGGCCGCGTAGCCCGCCGCGTCGGTGTCGAAGGGCAGATAGGCGCGCTCCGGGTCGGGGGAGGTGCTGAGCAGTCCGGTGGGGAGCTGGACGGCCAGGCCCCACGGGCAGAGCGGGGCGTCGAAGCCGCCGGTCAGCGCGGCGCCGAGGGTGCCCGTACGCAGCAGGTGCGCGGTGTGGGCCGCGGCGTCGAGGGCGCCGGCCTGCTCGGAGACGAAGACCGAGCTGTGGCCCCGCAGACCGTGGCGGATGGAGACCTGGCCGGTGTTGACCGCATAGAACCAGGCGAACGACTGGTAGGTGCTGACCCGTTCGGGTCCTGTTCCCCAGAGCTTCTGCAACTCCCGCTGGCCGAACTCGAAGCCGCCGCACGCGCCGGCCGTCAGCACGCCCAGGTCGTACTCCCCGAGACCGCCGGCGCCGGGGCCGGGGCCGGGGCCGGGGCCGGATGCGCCGGGGGCGCCGGTGCTCAAGTTCCCCGGCACCAGCCCGGCGTCCGCCAGCGCCCAGTCGGCGGCGGCCAGCGCGTAGCGCGTCATGCGGTCGGTCTGCGGCAGCATGCGCTGCGACAGCAGGGCGTCGGCGTCGAAGTCGAGCACCTCCCCGCCGACCCGCACGGGGTAGGCGCGCGCGTCGAAGCGCTGGATGACGCCGATGCCGCTCGCGCCGGCGAGGGTCGCCGCCCAGTACTCGGCGGTGCCGATGCCGTTGGGCGCGACGACGCCGACTCCGGTCACGACGGCGCCGGTCGGCGCGGTGCCGGTGCCCCCGGCGGTGGTCCCCCGGGCCGCGGCCGTCGCCGCGCCGGCCGCCACCGTCACGGCGCCGCCGCCCTCGCCGGCGGCCGGGCGAGCACCGCCGCGCTCTGGAAGCCGCCGAAGCCGCTGCCGACGCTGAGCACGGTGTCCACCCGCTGCTCCCGCGCCACGTTGGGCACGTAGTCCAGATCGCACTCGGGGTCGGGATTCGCGTAGTTCGCGGTGGGCGGGATCACGCCGTACTCGATGGCCAGCGCGCAGGCCGCCAGCTCCAGCGAGCCGATCGCGCCGAGCGAGTGCCCGATCATCGACTTGATGGAGCTGACCGGCACCTCGTACGCGCGCATGCCCAGGCTCCGCTTGAACGCAGCCGTCTCGTGCCGGTCGTTCTGCCGCGTGCCGGAGCCGTGGGCGTTGATGTAGCCGAGGTCGTCGCCGGTGCAGCGCGCCTGCCGCATGGCGGCCCGGATCGCCTCGGCCATCTCCCGGCCGTCCCGGGTCAGACCCGTCATGTGGTACGCGTTCGAACGCGTCGCGAAGCCGCGGACCTCGGCGTACACGCGGGCCCCGCGGCGGTGCGCGGCCGTCAGCTCCTCCATGACGAACACCGCCGCCCCCTCGCCCAGGACGAAGCCGTCGCGCTGCCGGTCGAAGGGCCGGGACGCGTGCGCCGGGTCGTCGTTGTTCGCCGAGGTCGCCTTGATCGCGTCGAAGCAGGCCACGGTGATGGGGGAGATGGGGGCGTCGGTCGCGCCGCAGACGACCACGTCCGCCCGCCCGCTGCGGATGAGGCCGGCCCCGTACCCCACGGCGTCGAGGCCCGAGGTGCAGCCCGTGGAGATCACGGTGACCGGGCCCTCCGCGCCCGTCTCCCAGGCGACGTCGCGGCCGATGGAGGACGGGATGAAGTAGTCGAAGACCTGCTCCGCCGACCGTGTGTGGTCGACCAGCCAGTGGGCGCCGTTGTCGCTGACGCGCTGGTAGTCCAGGTCGAGGCTGGTGGTGCAGCCCACGGCGGTGCCGATGCTGACGCCGATCCGCCCGGGGTCCGTCGCGGCGGTGTCCAGCCCGCTGCCGCGCACCGCCTCCCGGGTCGCCGCGAGGGCGAGCTGCGTCGCCCTGTCGTACGTCTCCGCCTCCGCGGGCGAAAGGCCCTCCGCCGCCGGGTCGAAGTCGATCTCCGCGGCGACGCGGGACCGGAACGGGGCGGGATCGATCAGGGTCATCGTGCGCGTCGCGGTGCGCCCGGAGACCAGCAGGTCCCAGAACGCCTCCGTCCCCACACCGCCCGGGGCCCGTACGCCGATGCCGGTGATCACCGCGCGTTTCTCCGCGTGCTCGTCCATGTCAGCCGCCCACGCGCGGCGGTACGCACCCGGGATGGGGCACGGGTTCGGTGTCCACGTGGCCGAGTTCCGGCCGGGGTGCGAGCGGGGCGATCTGGAATACGGCAATCAGCACGCCGGCTCCGCGGTTCTCGATGCGATTGCGCTGCCCGCGGGTGATGAGCAGTGCCTGATCCGATTCCAGCGGGACTTCTTCGCCGTTGACCCGGACGACGGCGGAACCCTCGGTCACGTACAGGAACTTGTCGGAGAACGGGTGGTAGTGCTCCGCGACGAATTCACCAGGGGCCAATTCGAGATGCCCCAGGAATCCGGAGGTCGCGCCGACGGAGGCGGGGGTGAGCAGCGCCCGTATGGCGCCTCCCTGCCGGCGGTTCGGCGCCACGTCTTCCAGGGCGACCCTGGCGGCCAATGCCTTATTCTTTGCCACGACTTTGTCCTGCCTTTGCGAACTGAAGGAAAAGCCGAACTCGGCCCGGTAGCAGCGGAGATGAGCAGATATCCCCGCCACGCCAGGTGATTTCTCCAGCGCGTCCGGGCGAAAACGACGACGCACTTCCGGCCACTCAAGTGGGTGTAGTTTTACGATCAGTCCGACCAGCGGCCGACGCGAATATCGCAGGCGGGGACGGAGTGCGGGGGGCGCGGAGGGCGCATACCGCCGCCGTGCACTCCTCGTCGGCTCCCGCGGGCGGCGCCGGCCGTTCGTCCGGGGCCGGGGCCGGGGCCGGGGTTCCGGGCTCAGCGGTTCAGGGGCGGGTGGCGGTGCCGATGACGTGGGCGACGCGGGGGGCCAGGGCGGAGAAGGCGAAGCCGAAGCGGTCGACGTCGCCGAGGGCGAACCCGGCGGCGCGGACGGCGGCTTCGGTGTCGCGGTTGGGGCGGCAGCCGCCGGCGGCCCGGCGCCACAGCGGGGTGCCGATGTCCTCCAGCGCGGCGAACAGGCGGCGCCGGGAGCGCACATGCTCGTAGAACCGCAGTTCGCCGCCCGGCCGCAGCACGCGGGTGGCCTCGGCGAGCGCCGCCGGCACGTCGGGCACCGAGCACAGCACCAGCGAGAAGACCACGGCGTCGAACTCCCCGTCGGCGGCCGGCAGTTCCCCGGCGTGCCCGGCGGCCACCCGCACCGGTACGGGCGCGGCGGCGGCGGCCCGCTCGGCGGCGGCGCGCAGGGTGTCGTCCGGCTCGACGGCGACGACCTCCGTGACGGTGCCGGGATAGTGCGGCAGGTTGCGCGCCTGCCCGGCGCCGACCTCCATCACCCGGCCGGTCAGCCCCGCGAGCAGCCGGCGCCGGTGCTCGGCCCCGCCGCGGCGGTCGGCGACGGGGGCCATCTTCAGGTACTGGCGGGCGAATCGGGGGTGCTGGAGGTCTGACGGCTGGCTCACGGGTGCTCCCTCTGGGGCGGTCGGGCTTCGGTCACGGGGTCCTGCGCTCCACCGGATACGGCACGTGCGTACGCCGGTCGGGGTCGATCGCCAGCCGGCTCCCCGCCGGTGGCCGGGCGCGCTGGGCGCAGTCGCGGCGCTCGCAGATGCGGCAGCCCAGACCGATCGGGGTGGCGGCGCGCGGATCGTCCAGGGCCACGCCCTCGGCGTAGACGAGCTTGTGGGCGTGGCGTATCCCGCAGCCGAGCGCGACGGCGAACTCCGCGCGGGGCGCGTGGTGGCCGTAGCCGCCGCGGGTGACCGTGCGCGCGATCCAGAAGTAGCGCTTGCCGTCGGGCATCTCCGCCACCTGGGTCAGGATGCGTCCGCGCGCGGAGAACGCCTCGTACACCGTCCACAGCGGGCAGGTGCCGCCCAGCCGGGAGAAGTGGAAGCCGGTCGCGGACTGCCGCTTGGAGATGTTGCCGGCCCGGTCGGCCCGCAGGAAGGAGAACGGCACCCCGCGGTGGCCGGTGCGCTGCAGGGTGCTCAGCCGGTGGCAGACGGTCTCGAAGCCGACGCCGAAGCGGGCGGAGAGCAGCTCGATGTCGTAGCGACCCTCCTCGGCGGCGGCGAGGAAGGCGGCGTACGGCATGAGCAGCGCGCCGGCGAAGTAGTTCGCCAGGCCGATACGGGCCAGCGCCACCGACTCGGCGGAGGTCAGCTCCGCGGCGCCGCCGGTGAGTGCGTCGAGCAGCGGGCCGTGTTCCAGCAGGGCGAGCTGGGTGGCGAGTTGGAAGGCGCGCTGGCCGTCGCTGAGCCAGGGGGAGAGGAAGAGCAGCCCGTTCGCGGCGTCGAAACGGCGGGCGTCGGCGGCCCGGCCGGGGGCGGCGGGGACGACCCTGACGCCGTGGCGCCCGGCGAGGCGGGCGGCGAGGGGTTCCGCCGCCCCGCCAGGACCGGACTGCGCGGCGGCGGCGGTGTGTTCTGCCTCGGTGTCCAGGGCCTCGAAGTGGTTGTGGTGGGCGTAGAAGAAGTCCCGGACCTCGTCGTGCGGTTCGCCGGGCGGGAGTACGGCGCCGCCGTCCGGGCCCGGCGCGGCGAGCGCGGCGGCCTGCTCCGCGGCGTCGCGGTAGCGGCGGTGCAGGGCGACCAGGGCGCGGGCCACCTCGGGGTGGCCGCGGGCGGCCTCGGTGATCTCCTCGGCCGCGGGCAGCGGCACCCCGCACGCCTCGTCGGCGAGGGCGGCGCGCAGGTCGGCGGCGAGGCGGTCCTCGTCGGCCTGGGAGAAGAACTCCGCGTCGACGCCGAAGACCTCGGCGATCCGCAGCAGCACGGGCACGGTCAGCGGGCGTGTGCCCTGCTCGATCTGGTTGGCGTAGCTGGTGGAGATGCCGAGCGCGCGGGCCATGTCGACCTGGTTCATGCCGCGCTCGCGGCGCAGGCGGCGCAGCTTGGCGTGCGCGTAGACCTTGCCGGTGGCGGGGCGACCGGGCATGTCCGCATCCCCTCTGTGGCGCGGTTCACTTCCGTGCGATCCGCAAGTTTCGCAGGTTCGCCCCGCCGGATCGTACGGATTCCGCAGCTTCCGGCGATGTCCCCGCGGGCGCGGCACGGGCAGGATCGGCCACGTCAGCACCGTGCGCCGGGCCACTGCGAGGAGTGCCGTGAGCGAGCAGCACGTACAGGACCACTCGGGTGCGGACGCCCGGCCGCGGGCGCACGGCTGCTGCCCTCCGCCCGCGGCCGGCACCGCGAACCGGTCGCGGCCGCGCGCCGTGCTCCCCGCCCTGTGCGCCACCCAGATCACGAGCTGGGGCATCGTCTACTACGCGTTCCCCGTCCTCAACCCGGCCATCACCGCCGGCACCGGCTGGTCGCCGACCGCCACCACGGCGGCCTTCTCCGCCGCCCTGCTGGTCTCCGCCCTCGCCGGGATCCCTCTCGGCCGCGTCCTCGACCGCCGCGGCCCCCGCGCCGTGATGACCGCCGGGTCCGCGCTGGGCGTCACCGCCGTCGCCGCCCTCGCCGCGGCTCCCAACCTGGCGGCCTTCACGGCCGCTTGGCTGCTCGCCGGGATCGCCATGGCCGCGACGTTCTACCAGCCCGCCTTCGCGGCCGTCACCCGCTGGTGGGGCGAGGACCGGGTGCGCGCGCTGACGATCGTCACGCTGGCCGGCGGCCTGGCGTCCACCGTCTTCGCCCCGCTGACGGCCGCGCTGGCGTCGCACTTCTCCTGGCGGGTCACGTACGCCGTGCTGGCCGCGGTGCTCGCCCTCGTCACCCTCCCCGCCCACGCCCTCGCGCTCCGCGCCCCCTGGCCACCCGCACCCCCGCCGCCCCCGCGGCCCGCCGGCGGCGGCAGGTCCGTGGCCCGTACCCGCCCCTTCGTCACGCTGGCCGCCGCCCTGATGCTGAACGGCTTCGCGATGTACGCCGTCGTCATCGCCCTGGTGCCGCTCCTCACCGAACGCGGCGCCGGCCCCACCGCCGCGGCCTGGGCGCTCGGCCTCGGCGGCGCCGGCCAGACCCTCGGCCGTACCCTGTACGCCACGCTCGCCCGCCGCACCGGCACCACCGTCCGCACGTTCCTCCTGATGGCCGCGGGCGGCGCCACGACGGCCGCGCTGGCGCTGGTCCCCGGCCCGTACGCGCTGCTCGTGGCGCTCTCCGTCGCGGCCGGCATGGTCCGCGGCAACGTCACCCTGCTCCAGGCCACTGCCGTCACCGACCGCTGGGGCACCACCCACTACGCCCGCCTCACCGCCCTCCTCACGGCCCCGGCGATCACCGCCTCCGCACTGGCCCCGGTCGCCGTCACCGCCCTGACCACCCCCCTGGGCGGCTACCCCCGGGTCTTCCTCCTCCTGGCCGCCTGCTCCGCCACAGCCGCCCTCCTCACCCTCACCATCCCCCGCAGATCCCGCGGCCCCGAGCTGAGCAACGCCGGCTGATGCGGCGTCAGTCATGCGCGGGTCCGGGGCTGTTCAGGACGATGCCGCGGGCGGTCCTGGCCGCGCGGACCGCGATCCGGTCGAGGGCAGCCGCGGGCGGCCTGCTTGATGAACCCGCGGTCGCGGCGGGCTGGGAGGCGTAGCACCGCAGCCGCCGACTCAGACCGTCCGGTCGCCGCAACGCGGCATGCCCGCCGGCGGTCGAGCGTCAATTCGTCCCATCCTGCCTGCCTTTGGATGCCTTGCGTCGAGGTGTTGGTAAGTCTATGCTTACCGTTCGTGGCAACTTACGGAACGGGCGACGGGTGGAGCGCGGTAGGCGATCCCACCAGGCGGGCGATCATGACCTGCCTGGCTGAGCGGGAGCGCGCGGTCGGGGAGCTCGCGGACGAGCTGCCGATCAGCAGGCCGGCCGTCTCCCAGCACTTGAAGGTGCTCAGGAACGCGGGACTGGTCACCGAGCGCACCGCGGGCACGAGGCGGATCTACCGGCTCAACCCGGCGGGAGTGGCCGCGCTCCGGGATCAGCTCGAGACGTTCTGGAGCCGGGCCCTGGCCGGGTACCAGGAAGCCGCGGAAAGCCACGACAACGGCAAGGAAGCACACGGCGAGGAGAAGGCATGACTGAGGCAGCAACCCCTCTGGTGCGGCGGCAGACTGTCGTGGCGGCACCCCTCGAGAAGGCATTCGACGTCTTCACCGAGCGCTTCGGCGAATTCAAGCCGCGGGAGCACAACCTCCTCGGCGCGCCCATCGCCGAGACCGTTTTCGAGCGGCGGGTGGGCGGCCACATCTACGACCGCGCCGAGGACGGCAGCGAGTGCCGCTGGGCCCGCGTGCTGGTGTACGAGCCGCCGGTGCGGGTGGTGTTCAGTTGGGACATCGGCCCCACCTGGAAGTTGGAGACCGACCCGGAGAACGCCAGCGAGGTGGAGGTCCGCTTCATCGCGGAAACCCCGGACCGCACCCGTGTCGAACTGGAACACCGCGGCATCGACCGCCACGGCCCCGGCTGGCCGTCCGTCCTCGACGGCGTAGGCGCCGACCAGGGCTGGCCCCTGTACCTGGAGCGCTACACCGCCCTCTTCGGCTGACACCCCCGACAACCCCACAGCAGCCCCCCGAACGCCGAACCGCCCACCGCCCCCTCGATCCCCCGACGAGACCGGGCCCGTACCGGGCGACCGGCAACGACGAGGCCCCGCAGCGGCACGCCGCTGCGGGGCCTCGTTTCGCCGCGCTGATCACGGCCGCGGTCTTCGCCGGTTTCGCGCTCTCCCGACCGCATCATGAAGCAGTTCGGACCCGGCCTCGCCGGCGGCGTCCTGGTCGCCGCGGCGGCCGTACTGGTCGTCACCCCCGCGCTGCTCACGTACCTCGGCGACCGCGCGTGGCCGCGCACGGCCCGGCGCCCCGGCCACCGGGCCGCGGCGGAAGCCGCCGACCGGGCCGGCGAGCCGACCAGGACGTAGGCGCGTCGCCCCCCCCGGACGCCCGCGTGACCGTACCGCCGGAGCCGGCCACGCCGGCGTCCGCTACGATGAACGCATGTTCATGAACGACTGTTCATTCTGGGAGGTGCCATGACGGAGGTCGAAGTCCGCGGGCTCACCAAGGTCTACGGCGACCGGCGCGCCGTGGACGAGGTGTCCTTCACCGCGCCGTCGGGCCGGGTCACCGGCTTCCTCGGCCCCAACGGGGCGGGCAAGACGACGACCCTGCGCATGGCGCTCGGGCTCGTGCACCCCACCGCGGGCGAGGCGTTCATCGGCGGGCTCCCTTACCGGGAACTGGTCCACCCGCGCCGGTCGGTCGGCGCGTTGCTGGAGGCCACCGGTTTTCACTCCGGCCGCAGTGGGCGGGCCCATCTGCGCATCCTTGCCCGCATCTGCGGGGTGGGCGAGACGCGCGTCAACGAGGTGCTGGAACTGGTGGAGCTGGGCGACGCCGCCGGCCGCCGGGCCGGTGGCTACTCGCTGGGCATGCGTCAGCGACTGGGGCTGGCCGCGGCCATGATCGGTGACCCCGGGGTCCTGGTGCTCGACGAGCCGGCCAACGGCCTGGATCCGGCGGGCATGGCGTGGCTGCGCGCGCTGCTGCGGTCGCTGGCCGCCGACGGCCGCACGGTGCTCGTCTCCAGCCACGTGCTCAGCGAGGTCGCGCAGACGGTCGACCACGTGGTGATCATCAGCCGGGGCCGCACCCGCTTTGACGGTGCGCTGGAGGAGTTGGGCAGTCGCTCGGTGTCCGTACGCACACCGCACGCGGCACGGCTGCGCGACCTGCTCGGCGCGCAGGGGTACGAGGCGGTCGCCGTCGGCGAAGCGAGGCTCGACGTCCGCGGCACGAGCGCCGAGGACATCGGCCGGATCGCGGCCGAGGCGGGCGTGGTCCTGTCCGGACTGAGCGAGGGTGGGGCGTCGTTGGAGGAGGCGTTCCTGAAACTGACCGAGCCCGAGCCCGAGTCCGAACCCGGGACCCCGGCCGGCCGCGTGGTCGCCGCCGCCCGATGAAGGAGACCACCCCCATGGCCGCCCTGTTCAGCGCGGAGTTGCTGAAGCTCCGTACCGTACGCAGCACATGGCTGCTGCTCCTGGCCGCGCAGCTCTTCACGCTCGCCGGTGCGCTCGGGCCGATCGTCTCCGGCGACGACGTGGACCACTCCGGAACCTGGAGCCGGGCCGCCTCGCACGCCGGGCTGGCCGCCATGTTCGCGCTGGTCCTCGGCATCTTCGCGGTGGCCGGCGAGCACCGGCACAAGACGATCACCGAGACCTATCTGGCCGTCCCGATGCGCGGCCGTGTCGTCGGGGCCAAGCTCGTCGTCTACACCGCCGCGGGTCTGTTGTTCGGTGTCGCCGCCGCGGCCACGGCGTTCGTCACCACGGCCGTCGCCGTACGCGCCAAGGGCGGTGCCTTCGACGCCGCCGACGGTGAGCTGTGGAGCACCCTGACGGGCAGCGCCGCCTGGAACGCCGCCTTCGCCGCGATGGGTGTCGGCGTCGGTGCCCTGGTGCGCAACCTGGCCGGGGCCGTCGCCGCAGCGCTGGCCTGGATCGCCGTGATCGAGGGCGTCGTCGCGGTGCTCGTCGGCGACGACCTCGCGCGCTGGCTGCCGCTGGCCAGTGGGCGCGCACTGGCCGGCCTGGGCAGCGGCGGGCTGCCGCAGGCAAGCGCCGGAGCGCTGCTGGCGGGGTACGCGGCGCTGATCGCCGTGCTCGCCGGCTGGACTACGCTCAGGCGTGATGTCACCTAGGCGAGCCGCGATCCTGCGCGACGGCGGTGGCGACCAGACGCTGCGCGAGCACCTGGTCACCACCGCCGCCCGGCTCATCTCCGAGCGCGGCACCGCCGGCCTGACCGTGCGCGACATCGCGCGCGAGGCCGGGGTGGCGGACGGGGTGCTCTACAACCACTTCGCGGGCAAGGAGGAGTTGCTCGCGATGGCCCTGCACGCCCACGTCCACGAGGTGATGGCCGCCGCCGGCGAGCCGCCGGCGCCGGGGGAGGGCACGGTCGAGGAGAACCTGCGCGTCTTCATCGACCGCGGGCTCGCCGTACTCGCCCGTCTGCTGCCGGCCTTCGCCGGGCTCCTCGGCCAGCCGAAGGTGCTCGTGCTCTTCCACGGTTCCGGCTTCCACCCCGACGGCGGCGGCGCGCTCCGCGCCGTGCTGGCCGGTTACCTCCGCACCGAGCAGGAGCTGGGCCGTATCGCCGCGGACGCCAGCCCGGAGGCGGCGGCCACCATGGTCATGGGCGCCTGCCACGAGCTGATCCTCCCCCGGGTCTTCGCCCCCGGCCCGCAGGAGCCGCCGGCCGTCCGCCCGGGATTCACGGGCGACTTGGTCACCACGGTGCTCCGCGGCATCGCCCCCGTACCGGAGCGCTGAATCCTCACAGCGGGAGGGCGAACAGGCTCACCGGAGTGGACAGCGCGACCGCGGCGAGGACCAGGACCGCGGTACGGGCGACAGCCGTGGCCTGCCGCGGCGCCAGCAGCCTGGCGGTCCGGGCGGTGACGGAGGCGTCCGCGGCGGCGAAGCCGCCGGCGGGGGGCGGGACGGTGCCACCCGCGGCGGTGAACCGGGCCAGGGCGTCGGTCGGGTCGCGGCGCGGCAGGCGGCGGCAGCAGGCGTCGTCCGCGCACATCTCCAGCAACAGCCGTACCGCCGCGACGGATTCGAGCAGCAGCGCACTGTGCGGCAGCAGCCGCCGCCAGGCCGGCAGCGGGAGCAGGACGAGGTCGTGGCGCTGGCGCAGGTGGGCGCGTTCGTCGGCGACGACGGCGGCGAGGTGCCGCGGGCCGAGGAGACGCAGCGCGCCGGTGCTGAGCACGACGAGCCCGGGGCGGCCGGGCAGGCAGTACGCGGCCGGGACGGGGTGGTCGAGCGCTGCTCGCGTAGGTGGCCGCCGTGCACGAAAACGGACGACGCGGCCCGTCCCCCCGCATGTCACGGCCATCTCGGCTGCGTAGACGCTCTGTTGGCAGGCCGCGAACGGGGTGCGGCCCACCGGCTTTACCCCGTTCCTGCTCGACTGCCTGAGCCTCGCGGTGCGCTTCGCGCCAGTCCAAGACGGGCGAGCCTGGCGCCCCGGGCGGCTACGCCGGATTCACGAAGGCGCCGATCGCCGAGGCGTCCAACAGCCGGCCGGTGCACCAGTCGGCCAGCAGCAGATCGAACTCGCGCATCGCCTGTTCGAGGCCGGCCGCCGACTCCGCCGCGGCATCGGGCGAGGGCACGAGGCACAGCGTCGTGACCAGGTCCCCCTGTGCCTGGCCGTACACGGTGAGCGGATCGGAGGCGAGCGCGAACGAGCCGACCACGCGGCCCGGGTCGTCACGGAAACGGACGCCCGCGTACGGCCTGCCCCCGGCGGGCAGCAGCTCCGACAGCCGCCGCAGCGAAACCTCGGTGGAGAGGGGGGCGGTCGGAGTCCGGCGGAGGTGAATCCTGTCGAAGACGCGCACCGGCGACGCACCCTCGCCGATCACCCGCGCATGCTGCTGGAGGACCTCATGGATCGCGCGCATCTCGGCCTCGACCTGCCCCGCGAGCCGACGGGACACCATCTCGGCCTGCCGCCAGTCGTCCTCGTGGATCACGAGGTGCTCCCCAGGACCGGTCGACTCCTCAGTCGCCGGCAGCGGGTCGAAGACCGTCGGCAGGGAGTACGCCATCTCCTGCGGGTCCATCGACTGGATCCGCCGCAGGGTCAGCACCAGGCTGCCGCTCCGGCGGAACTGCGCGGCGGTCGGCGGCTCGGCCCGAACGACGGCCCACGGCTCTCCTCCGAGGTCAAGGCGCGTCTCATGCTCGAACGAGTCGGGAAGCTGACCGGGAGCGAGTTCGGTCCTCGCGAACTCCTCCTCCGTCCCGGCGTCCACGAACACGACCCGCACCGACTCCGTGTGCGCCATGTCCCTACCCCCACATCGATCGCGGTTCCCGTCCCGCCGCCCGCAGCCGTCGGGTCCGTGGACAGTATCGGTACAGCGGTCTCCGCCATGGGCCGAGGGGTACGACGAGAGCCCCTCCGGCATGCCGGAGGGGCTCTCGTTTTGCCTGGTCGGGCGGGGTGCGGAGGATACGAGATTCGAACTCGTGAGGGTGTGAACCCAACACGCTTTCCAATTCGCCGTGTTGCTGTCCGCGCCGGGACGGCGGCGTTCTGACCTGCGACTGAAAGCGGCGGCGCGCGTTCGGCGGACCGTGCCGGACAGTAGCGAATGAGACCAGAACTGAGACCAAGTCTGCTCCTGTCGCCTCTGGTTAGGCTGACCTCTCCGACGCCGCTTGCGGGTCGCGTCCAACGGCGTTGGTGTCGGTGACGCGAACCCCCGGGGTGTGGCCATCCCGAGTCCGAAGGGCAGCTTCGCGCTCAGTGCGGCGAAGAGGACGCTGGAAGGCTGTTCGGGAGGGCAAAGCGGCGGTAGTGAAGCAGGGCGTATTCCTCATGGAATTTTGCGGGATGGAGGCCGTGCGGCGCACCCGCCATGCCCAGCCCCGTGCCCGCCCGGCCGCATCGGTGAGGAGGCCGCATGTCCGGCGCTGGTGCACGCTAGCAGGAAGAACTTAAAGGTCGGTGCCCCGAGAGGCGTGACTGCAGTAGCGCGTGCGGGCGGGCTATGCGGGCATGACTCCGTGAATCCGGGAGAGGGTGAACATGCGCTCATCGTCACGCAGTTGGCACCAGGCGTAGAGGTAGGGCGCGTCGACTTCGAGCTCGCTGACGGTGCGTACGGTGCGGTTGCCCGAGGCGGCGACGTATTCGATGGTGACCGCGCGGCCCTCATCGACAGCATGGGCCAGTTGACGGATGTCGGTGAGGGATAGCTGACGCGCGTGCCCCCCGATGATCTCCTCGGTGTCGCTCTCGAAAGGGACGCCGTCGACCGGGTCGGGCTGCGGACCGGTGGGCGGGGCGGTCAGCAGCCGGGCGGCCAGGGCGCTCGGGTCGACCGGCGCCGGAGCCTGCGTCGTGCGGGAGGCCGCGCTCCGGCTGCGGGCGGCGCCCCGGGGCGGGCGCGGGCCGGGCACGGTGACGGCAGCGCGGTGGCGCCCGGATCGCTCGATACGGACCGTCCCGTCAGCGGCCTCGGCGACCGGGGCGTATCCGGCGGCCCGGAGCGCCGCGAGGCTCTCGTCGAGCGGGGCGCGGCTCACGAGCACCGTCGGTGCCAGTTGCCGCAGACCGAGCCCCGCGAGCCCACGGCGGGCGACCAGTTCGGTGAGGAGGGCGGGCTCCTCGCCGTGGATCACGCAGGTCGCGGGGGCGACGCGTACCCGGCCGTGGCCGCGCGCGGCGTCCTGGATCAGGTACGACAGCGGCTGGGGCAGCGGCTCGACGGCGACGGCAGCCAGGTCGGACGTGAGGGCGCCGGGGGTACGGCCGGCATCGAGGGCACGGCGGATGGTGGCAGGACCGAATCGCCACACCGACGCCGTGCCGCCGGCTTCCCGGTCGGCGACGGAATCGAGGAGCGAGGCGAGGTGTGCGGTCGGCGTTCCGGTGACGACGGCCGTGAGGTCGGCACCGAAGCGGGCGACTCCCGTGGCAGCGGGCAGCAGCCGCCGGCACACGAAGGCCAGCCCCTCGGTGTCGTCGTCGAGAAGGGCGGCCCCGACCGGGGAGAGGGCACCGCGGGCGAGTACGCCGAGCAGTTCCGCTTCGCGGATCAAGGTGGCGAACGGCGTGGCGTCCTGGGGGAGCTGATCGGCGAGCGGGCGGTGCCAGGCGGTCAACGGTCCGAGTTCGGCGGTGTTCTCCGCTCCTTGCTCCGCCGGGAATCGCGCCATGGCGGTGAGAAGCCCTTCCCTGGCCCGGAGGCAGCCGCCGCAGGGCGGTGCTCCGGCGAGCGCGGGGAGCGCCTTGCCGTCCTCGTCGCGGGTCTGGGCGGGGGTGAGCCCGAGGGTCCGCCATACCTGGAGAAGCAGGGCGAGTTGCTCAGCCGGTTCCTGGGCCGCCCAGGCGTCGTAGGCTTTCGTGGCCGCGATCTCGGCGCCGTCGCGGGCCAGCAGACCGGCCTCGTACGCCGTCTCCAGGGCGATGCGTACGACGATGTCGTCGCACTGTGCGGACTTGCTGACCCGGGACAGCTCCCGTGCCCCGACGCCGCCGGCCTTCAGCCGCGTCAGCGGAGAGGTGGCACACACCGCCAGGACCGAGGCGGCGTGAGCGGTGAACGCCATGGCCGCGGCCGCGGCCTCCCGGTCCACCTCCGCCGTGGTGACGGGCACCGAACGCGGGACGGGCGGGGAGGGCTCGAACGGGGCGTGCCAGTCGGCCCCGCGCAGCGCGAGAGCCACCTCGGCCGGCATACAGGCGGTCCCGTATCGACGTCGGTCCTGGACGAGGAGTCCTCGCTCCAGCGCCCACCGCGCGCCCGGCTGTGAATCGTCCCGCGGAACTCCGAACACCACGAACTCGGGCTGCTCCGCAGCGGTGTTCGCCCGGCGCTCAAGCAGCTTCCGGGCCGCCGCGGGTGCCTGTGCCACCAGCGCGGTGATCCGCTCCGGATCGCGGTGGTGATCCAGCAGGGCCGCCACCCGCTGATGCTTCGTACCGCCGGGCTTGATCCCCAGCGCTGCCAGTATCCGGCGCAGTTCGTCGGAGGTCGTGCCCTCAAGCAGTGTGGCCAGCGGCGAGTCGAGACCCAGGGGCGAGTCCCACACCTGCCGCAACGGTGCCGCCATGCGTAGCAGCCCCTTGCCGTCCGGCCAGACCAGGGCGTGGTCGGCCAGCGCCTCCAGGGCCGCGTCAAGGCCGCGGGCGAGTTCCCCGTCCGTGGCGCCGAGCAATTCTGCCAGCGCATCGTGCTCCACGGCCCCCAGTGCCGCGAGCGCCTCGGCGACTTGCAGGTGTGGCAGGGCGAGTCGGGGCAGTACGTGTGCCACCGAGCCGGGGCGCTGGAGGCGGTCCGCGAGTTCGCCGACCGACCGAGGCTCCGGCGGTGCTGCGGCATCCGCCCGCAGGGTGAGGATCCGCCCAAGGCGGGCGGCGCCGGGGCCGCGCAGCCAGGCGGCCAGTGCTGATCCACCGGACTTGCTCATGCGGGACACCTCGCTCTGGACTCGTACCGCTGTGCTGGACCGGAGACCGGTCTCACACATGCTCGAAGCATGGTGCAATCGCCGGCACCTTGTGCGTCCCACCGAAGGATTCACTCGGCTCACGGCTGCGACGCCCGAGGTGAAATGCAAGAATTGTCGGAAATAAACGAGACCAAGAATGAGACCAGCGCATGACGAAGAGCCGAGCCGTAATCACGGCTCGGCTCTTCGTTTTGCCTGGTCAGGCGGGGTGCGGAGGATACGAGATTCGAACTCGTGAGGGTGTGAACCCAACACGCTTTCCAAGCGTGCGCCCTAGGCCTCTAGGCGAATCCTCCGCGGGCAACAGTACAAGACGGGGTGGGGTGGTCGCGAACTCGTTCGTTGGGGGTGGGATCGGTTAAGGTGGAGTCGCCCCTCACGCGGCGCTATCTCGCTGAACTCCCCCAGGGCCGGAAGGCAGCAAGGGTAGGTGGGCTCTGGCGGGTGCGTGGGGGGCACCTTGCTGTCCGGGGTCGGGTGGCGGGCGCGGGGGTTTTCGTGGGTGGGCGCCGTTGTCGGCGGTCACCGATATCGTCGTAGTCGTGTCGCAGCTCGCTCTTTACCGCCGCTACCGACCCGAGACCTTCGGCGAGGTCATCGGGCAGGACCATGTGACCGGCCCGCTGCAGCAGGCGCTGCGGAACGGGCGGGTCAATCACGCGTATCTGTTCAGCGGGCCGCGCGGCTGCGGGAAGACGACCAGCGCGCGCATCCTCGCCCGGTGTCTCAACTGTGAGCGCGGGCCGACGCCGGAGCCGTGCGGGGAGTGCCGGTCGTGCCAGGACCTCGCGCGGAACGGGCCGGGGTCGATCGACGTCATCGAGATCGACGCCGCGTCGCACGGCGGTGTGGACGATGCGCGTGAGCTGCGCGAGAAGGCGTTCTTCGGGCCCGCCGCCAGCCGGTACAAGATCTATATCGTCGACGAGGCGCACATGGTCACCCCCGCGGGGTTCAACGCCCTGCTGAAGGTGGTCGAGGAGCCGCCCGAGCATCTGAAGTTCATCTTCGCCACGACCGAGCCGGAGAAGGTCATCGGGACCATCCGGTCCCGGACCCACCACTACCCCTTCCGTCTCGTCCCGCCCGGCACCCTGCGCGACTATCTCGCCGACGTCTGCCGCGTCGAGGCCATCCCCGTCGAGGACGCGGTGCTGCCCCTGGTCGTACGGGCCGGGGCCGGCTCCGTGCGGGACTCGATGTCCGTCATGGACCAACTGCTCGCCGGCGCCGGCGAGCAGGGTGTGACGTACGCCATGGCCACCGCCCTCCTCGGGTATACCGACGACGCCCTGCTCGACTCCGTCGTCGACGCCTTCGCGGCGGGTGACGGGGCGGGTGCGTTCTCCGTGGTGGAGCAGGTGATCGAGGGCGGGCACGACCCGCGGCGGTTCGTCACCGACCTGCTGGAGCGGCTGCGGGACCTCCTGATCCTCGCCGCCGTGCCGGACGCCGGCGACAAGGGGCTGATCGACGTTCCGGCGGACGTGCTGGAGCGGATGCGGCGCCAGGCCGACACCTTCGGTGCGGCCGAGTTGAGCCGCGCGGCCGACCTCGTGAACGAGGGGCTGACCGAGATGCGCGGCGCCACCGCGCCCCGGCTGCAGCTCGAGCTGATCTGCGCCCGCGTGCTGCTCCCCGGGGCGTACGGGGACGAGCGCTCGGTGATGGCCCGGCTGGACCGCCTGGAGCGCAACGCCCCGACCGGTCCGCCGACCATGGGCTACGTGCCCGGGCCGGATGCCCACCAGCCTCCTGGCGGGAGTGGGGGCGGGGATGCTCCCGGCGGTGGCGCCGGTAGCGGTGGTGCCGGTGCCCGTGCCGCTCTTGCCGAGCGGGCTGGTCCGGCTCCTGGTGCCGGTACTGGTGGTTCCCGGGCTTCGTCTGCGCCTGCGCCTGCTTCCGGTGCTCCTGTGGGCGATGCCGGCGGGGGTGTGCCCTCCGGGCCGCCCGCTTCCACCGGCGGTGACCCGCAGGCCCGGCGGCCCGGGGCCTGGCCCGGGAGCGGGGCCCCGGCCGCGTCCGGGGGCGCGGCATCCGCGCCGCCGCCTGCTCCGGCTCCGGCACCCGCGGCGGCACCCGTACCCGCGGCGGCACCCGCGCCCGCGCCCGTGGCGGCGCAGGCCCCCGCTGCTACGGCTCAGGGCGTGCCCGCGCAGCAAGGGGGCGGGGTCGCCGGCGCCGCTTCCGTGCGGCAGATGTGGCCCGACATCCTTGAGGCCGTCAAACACCGGCGGCGCTTCACCTGGATTCTGCTGAGCCAGAACGCCCAGGTCACGGGGTTCGACGGCGGGACCCTCCAGCTCGGCTTCGGTAATGCCGGCGCACGGGACAGCTTCGTCAACGGCGGCAGCGACGAGGTGCTGCGCGAGGTGCTGGCGGAGCGGTTCGACGTGCAGTGGAAGGTCGAGGCCATCGTGGACCCGACCGGCGGTGCCGGTGGCGGGCCCGCGGCGGGGCCCGGTGGCGGCGGGGGACCGGGACCGGGCGGCCCCGGTCCCGGTCCCGGAGGCGGCGGCGGGTTCGGCGGCGGTGGTGGGGGTGGCGGCGCCGGGTTGCGGCAGTCCGTACAGACGACCTCGCCCGCGCCCTCTGTACCGGCGCCCGCTCCTCCCCAGCGGCCCCGGCCCGCATCGGCCGGTGCCGGCGGCCAGCCCCCGCCCGACCCCGGGCCGCCTCCCGATCCAGGGCCCCCGCCGCCGCTGGAGGACGACATCCCCGACGACGACGATCCCGACCTCGTCGACACCGCCCTGTCCGGCCACGACCTCATCGTCCGCGAGCTGGGCGCCACCGTCATAGAGGAGATCCGCCACGACTAGGCGGCCCGCCCGTCCGCGTACTCCTGGAGGATGACGACGGCGGAGGTACGGCGACTCCCCGCGGGGCAACCCAAGTGGCGCGCGTCCTCCCTGCGATGGACGGCAGCGCGGCGGCTGAGACCGTAGGCTCGCCTGGACGACCGGCCTGGCACCCGGCCGGCGATCTCGACCCAGAAGCAGACACACGCAGAAGCAGCAGACGTAGACGCAGACCCAGTCAGCAGAGAACTGCAGTAGCGCGACAAGGAGCGAGCGACGTGATGCCTGGTGGTGGCCAGCCCGACATGCAGCAGTTGCTGCAGCAGGCCCAGAAGATGCAGCAGGAGCTCGCCTCCGTCCAGCAGGAGCTGGCCGAGACGCCGGTCGAGGGGACCGCGGGCGGCGGGCTGGTGAAGGCCACGGTGACCGGCTCCGGCGAGCTGACCGGGCTGGTGATCGACCCGCGCGCCGTCGACGCCGAGGACACCGAGACGCTGGCCGACCTCGTCGTGGCCGCCGTACGGGACGCGAACAGCGCCGCGCAGCAGCTTCAGCAGGAGCGGCTCGGCCCGCTCGCGCAAGGGCTCGGCGGGATGCCGGGGCTGCCCTTCTGACCCCTCCTTCCGCAGTCGTCCCGCGGGGCCGTTCGCTGCCGTCCGGATCTGCCGGGTTCCGGAACCGGAGGCCACCCCCGAAGCGGGTTGAACCCGGCGGTAGCGGCTAGCTTGGTGCAGGAGAGCGGACACGAGAGAGGCGTTGCGTGTACGAAGGCGTGGTCCAGGATCTGATCGACGAATTGGGCAGGCTGCCCGGCGTCGGTCCCAAGAGCGCGCAGCGCATCGCCTTCCACATCCTGCAGGCCGAGCCGGCCGACGTCCGCCGGCTGGCGCACGCGCTGAGCGAGGTGAAGGAGAAGGTCCGGTTCTGCGCGGTCTGCGGGAACGTCGCGCAGGAGGAGCACTGCCGGATCTGCGCCGACCCGCGGCGCGACCCCGCCGTGCTGTGCGTGGTCGAGGAGCCCAAGGACGTCGTGGCCATCGAGCGGACCCGTGAGTTCCGCGGGCGGTACCACGTGCTCGGCGGCGCGATCAGCCCCATCGAGGGCGTCGGCCCTGACGACCTGCGGATACGGGAGCTGCTCGCCCGGCTCGCGGACGGCGCCGTCACCGAACTGATCCTCGCCACCGACCCCAACCTCGAAGGCGAGGCCACGGCCACGTATCTGGCCCGCATGGTCAAGCCCATGGGTCTGAAGGTGACCCGGCTGGCCAGCGGTCTGCCCGTCGGCGGCGATCTGGAGTACGCGGACGAGGTCACCCTCGGCCGCGCCTTCGAAGGCAGGCGGTTGCTCGATGTCTGAAACGGAACCACGTGCCCGCCGGCTGGATCCCGGCGCAGCGCCCAGCAGCCCGGCAGGCCGCCGCACGCGGCCTGCCGGTGCGCGGGGCGCCGACAGAGGAGGTCTGCTCGATGTCTGACGCCACCACGCACCAGGCGACGCAGGACCCGGACAGCTTCGCGGTCCAGATCGCCGACTCGATCGAGAGCTTCATCGTCGCCGTCACCGAGGTCGCCAAGGGCGACGAGCCGAACAGCGCCGTGCCCTTCCTGCTGCTGGAGGTCTCGCAGTTGCTGCTGGCCGGCGGCCGGCTGGGGGCGCACGAGGACTTCGTGCCGGACGAGCGGTACGAGCCGGACACCGGCCCCGAGCCGGACGTGGACGAGCTGCGCGAGCGGTTCGCCGAGCTGCTGGACCCGGTGGACGTCTACTCCGAGGTCTTCGACCCGTACGTGCCGCGCAGCACCCCCGTCGCCAGCCGGATCTCCGACGACCTGGCCGACGTGATCACCGACCTGCGGCACGGCCGCGCGCACTACGCGGCGGGACGGGTCAACGAGGCGCTGTGGTGGTGGCAGTTCTCGTACCTGTCCAACTGGGGGCCGACCGCGAGCGCCTGCCTGCGCGCGCTGCAGTCGCTGGTGGCCCATGTGCGGCTGGACACGCCCCTGGGGGAGCTGGACGGGCTCGACACCGACAGCGACGCCGCGGTGGACGACGGGCGGCTGGAGGAGGAGGCGGGCCGTGTGATGGTGGCGGAGATCGCGGAGCCGCTGGGTCTGCGGCGTACCTGAGCCGGGGCTGCGGCGTACCTGACGCCGGAGGGGGCGCGGCGCACCTGAGCCAGGGGCGCGGCGTACGGGCCGGGGCGCGCGCAGCGGTGCGTACGCCGTGCGCACGTGCCGAGTGCCGATCCCCCGCCCCGAGTTCGCGCGCCGCCTTCGCGCCCGGATTTTCGGGCTCCGGATGTGAGCTGCCTTACGTTTCCGTGTGCCCGCGGTGCTCCCGGGCAGGTACGTCTCCGAGCCGGCCCGCCCTGTGCGTACCCGCCGGCTCGGTAGACTGAGCCGACTGAAACACCATTGCGAGGAGCGCACGTGGGCCTTGTCGTGCAGAAGTACGGCGGCTCTTCCGTCGCCGACGCCGAGGGCATCAAGCGCGTCGCCAAGCGGATCGTCGAGACCAAGAAGGCCGGCCACCAGGTCGTCGTCGTGGTGTCGGCGATGGGCGACACGACGGACGAGCTGATCGATCTCGCCGAGCAGGTCTCGCCGATCCCGACCGGCCGCGAACTCGACATGCTGCTCACCTCGGGTGAGCGGATCTCCATGGCCCTGCTGGCGATGGCGATCAAGAAGCTCGGTCACGAGGCGCTGTCGTTCACCGGCAGCCAGGCGGGTGTGATCACCGACGCCGTGCACAACAGGGCGCGGATCATCGACGTCACGCCCGGCCGGATCCAGGAGGCGGTGGACAAGGGCGCCATCGCGATCGTCGCCGGGTTCCAGGGTGTTTCGCAGGACAGCAAGGACATCACGACGCTCGGCCGCGGCGGCTCGGACACCACGGCGGTGGCGCTCGCGGTGGCGCTCGAGGCGGAGGTCTGCGAGATCTACACCGACGTGGACGGCGTGTTCACCGCCGATCCGCGGGTGGTGAAGAAGGCCCGTAAGATCGACCGGATCCCGTACGAGGACATGCTCGAACTGGCCACCAGCGGGTCGAAGGTCCTGCTGCACCGCTGCGTCGAGTACGCCCGCCGGTACAACATGCCCATTCATGTCCGCTCCTCGTTCTCGGGGCATGCGGGCACCTGGGTAGGCAATATCTCCGAGGGAGCAGAAGGCATGGAGCACGCGATCATCTCCGGAGTCGCGCACGACGTCTCCGAGGCGAAGATCACGGTGGTCGGGGTCCCGGACAAGCCGGGCGAGGCCGCCGCCATCTTCCGGGCGATTGCGGACGCCGAGATCAACATCGACATGGTGGTGCAGAACGTCTCGGCCGCCGCCACCGGCCTGACCGACATCTCCTTCACCCTGCCCAAGACCGACGGCCACCGCGCGATGGAGCTGCTGACCAAGGCGCAGCCGTCGATCGGCTTCGAGTCGCTGCGCTACGACGACCAGGTCGGCAAGATCTCCCTCGTCGGCGCCGGCATGCGCTCGCACCCCGGCGTCACGGCCACGTTCTTCGAGGCGCTGTCCAACGCCGGCGTCAACATCGAGCTGATCTCCACCTCGGAGATCCGCATCTCGGTGGTGACCCGCGAGGACGTGGTCAAGGACGCGGTACGGGCCGTGCACACGGCGTTCGGTCTCGACAGCGAGAGCGACGAGGCGGTCGTCTACGGCGGCACCGGCCGTTGAGCCAGTCGTAATCGATCCGTTGGTCCATACCGCTTGCGCCGAACACCCTTGCCATCCGACGATTTCGGTTCGCGCCGTCTGCAACCGCGGCGGCGCCGCGAAGCGTCTCTGTCCCTGCCCCGCATTGGCCGGCCGCACGGGTAGCGAGGGAGTGGGCATGGCAGTACGCGCGGTAACACGACCGGCGTTGCCGCCGTGCGCGTACAACCTTGACGGGGGTCGGTGTGTCAAACAAGCGTGGCAGAGGCACTCAGCATTGCGACCCTTCCGGCCGGCCCCGCGCTGCGCCCCGGTTCCTCCGCGGCGTCCCGGGGACTGCCGGTGATCGCGCCGTGGTCGGCGCGGCCTGCCGAGAAGAAGTCCGCGGCGGACGCTGACGACGCCATGGCGGAGGGCACCAGCGTCGACCACCTCACCGAGACGTACCAGACCCACTACCGGTCGCTGCTCGGTCTCGCCGCGCTGCTGCTCGACGACCTCGCCTCCTGCGAGGACGTGGTGCAGGAGGCATTCATCCGCGTGCACTCGGCGCGCAAGCGGGTCAAGGACCCGGACAAGACCCTCGCCTATCTGCGGCAGACGGTCGTCAACCTGTCACGTTCCGCGCTACGTCGGCGCATCACCGGGCTGAAGCTGCTCTCCAAGCCCATGCCCGACATGGCCAGCGCGGAAGAGGGTGCGTACGAACAGTTGGAGCGCGACCAATTGATCCAGGCGATGCGAGGGCTGCAGCGCCGGCAGCGCGAGGTGCTCGTGCTGCGTTACTTCGCGGACATGACCGAGGCTCAGGTGGCCGAGGCGCTGGGCATCTCGCTCGGCTCCGTCAAGGCGTACGGCTCCCGGGGCATCGCCGCACTGCGAACAGCCATGGGAGCGCGGGCATGAGCGAGCGTTTCTACGGATCGGGGCCGCCGTGGGAGCGGGGCGCCGAGGGATCCGGCGGGTCGGGGTCCGGCGGGTCGTCCGGATCCGGGGCCGGGTCTGGGCGCGGACGTGGGGCAGTGGATGTGGCGGAGACGGCGGAGCTGCCGGAGGAGCCGGCCGTGCCGGCGGGTTCGGACGAGGTGACGGTGGCGGTGCCCGAGGCTTCGCTGCCGGAGGCTTCGGGGCCTGGGGCCGCGGGGCCGGATGACGGGGCGAAGGTGCAGGGCGCGGCGGGTACGTCGAAGGGGACCGGCGCCGGCCCGGACGAGCCGGGCGGTGCTGCCGGCTCCGGTGGTGCCGCCGCCTCCGGCGGCGCGGAGGGGCTGGACGGCCCCGGTGGTCCGGACGGCCGTCGTGAGCCGGGCGGTCAGAGTGGCTCGGACGGCGCGGGCAGTGCGGCCGGCCCGGGTGGTGCGGGCGGTCCCGGCGGGGCCGGGATCCCGCGGTGGCCCGGTGGCCACGGCGACGGGGACGGCGGCGACGACGCGGGCGGCGAGGACGAGCTGCGGCTGCTGCTGCACTCCGCCGTCGACGGTCTGGAGCCGGCGCCCGGCACGCTGCAGTACCTCCAGCGGGCGGTGCCCGCGCGGCGTACGCGCCGCCGCCAGTTGGTCGCCGTCGCCGCGGTCGCGGTGGTCGCGCTGGCGGTCTCGGTGCCGGCGCTCATGAATGTCGCCGGCTCGACCAGCGAGAAGAACCCGCGCCAGGACATCGCCAACAGCCAGCTGCCCGGCGCCGGGCAGCAGGGCGGGGGCGGCGCCGTCGAGGGCAACGACTCGGACGCCACCGCCGGCAGCAAGGAGCCGAGCGACAAGGAAGAGAAGACCGAGAGCCCCGGGCACGACGAGAACACCGCCGCCCCGACCGGCGGCTCCGAGGGTACGGCCGCCGCGGAGCCGTGCGCGCCGGCGCAGATCAGCGAGCCGGTCGCGGCGAGCGGCACGCCGGACGAGGCGGGCCGGGTCACCGGTTCCTTCACCGTCACCAACGTCTCCACCACCGCCTGCGTGGTCGAGTCCTCCGAAGGCGTCCAGGTGGGCGGTACCTTCGGCGCGGCGAGCGCCAGCGCGGTCGACACCCGTACGCACACCGTCGGCGACGCCGCCACGGACCTGCTGCCGCCGCCGGAGGCGACCGGCGCGCTGGTGCTCGCGCCCAACGAGTCGTACGTGGTGGAGTTCGCCTGGGTGCCGGAGACCAGCACCGACGGCGGCTGCACCACCACGGCCACCACGCCGACCCCGGACCCCACCGACGACACGCAGTCGTCGCCGGACGAGACGCAGTCCGAGACCGACCAGGGGACCGAGACCGGCGGCGACACCGGCGGCACCGGTGAGCCGGGCGAAGGCGACGGCACGACGGACGGCTCCGTCACCCTGACCCACTCGCCGGAAGCCGACTCCTCCGCCGTGGCCAGCGTCACGGTCCAGAACGCCTGCGCCGGCACCGTCTACTACACCGAGCCGCTCCCGGGCGTCTGACCCGGCCCGGATCCCGCCCCCTGGGCGGGGCGGCCGCGGGGGAGGCCGTACCGTGGAGGCGTGTACCGGTTCCTGCTGACGCCCCGGTGGTGGGTCGTCAACGTCCTCGCCGCACTCGCCATCCCGGTCTGCCTGGTCATGGGTAGCTGGCAGATGAGCCGCTTCGAGACGCGCGTGGACACCCACCAGGAACAGCAGGAGCAGCAGGACCGCGCCGCCGACGGCATCGACGGCCGGCCGATGGCCGAGCTGCTGCCCGTGACCCAGGAGACCACCGGCGACGCGGCCACCGTCACCGGGCGCTACGGCCCCCAACTCCTCGTCCCGGACCGCACTCTCGACGGCTCTACCGGCTTCTACGTCCTGACCCTCCTGCGCACCGACGCCCCCGTGGGCGACGACGGCGGCGACGGCGACGCCGGAACCCGTACCACCTCCGTTCCCGTCCTGCGCGGCTGGCTGCCCGGCGAGGCCGACCCGGCGAAGGCCCCCGAGCCGCCCGCCGGCGAGGTCACCGTCACCGGCGCCCTCCAGGCGTCCGAGCACCAGGGCTCCCCCGGCGTGCACACCGAGGGCGGGCTGCCCCGCGGCCAGGTCGGCATGATCAGCGCCGCGGCGCTGGTCAACGTCGTGGACGAGCAGGTCTCCACGGCCTGGATCACCCTCTTCGAGGCCGACGGCGGGATGCAGCCCGTCCCCGCCGAGGTCCCGCAGGGCAGCGGGCTCGACCTCAAGGCGTTCCAGAACCTCGGCTACACGGCCCAGTGGTTCGTCTTCGCCGGCTTCGTGATCTTCATGTGGTACCGGCTCTTCCGCCGCGAGGCGGAGGTCGCGCGCGACACGGCCCTCGGCCTCACCTCTCCCGATCCTGGCGAGGGCGGTCCCGCGGCTCCGGAGCCGGCTGCTGCGGCCGCGGAGCCAGGTCCGGAAGCAGATGACGGCGAACGAAGTCGAGCTCCAGCCCCAACTGCTTGATCCGCTCGTCCACGACCAGCGAGCCGTGCCCCGCGTCGTACCGGTACACCTCGTGCGGGTGCCCGCGCTCCGACAGCCGCCCGACGTAGTTCTCCACCTGCCGGATCGGGCAGCGCGGATCGTTGACCCCCGCGGAGATGAAGACCGGCGCCCGCACCTCGTCCACGTACGTCAGGGGTGACGATGCGGCGTAGCGCTCGGGGACGTCCTCCGGTGAGCCGCCCATCAGCGTGCGGTCCATGGCCTTCAGGGCCTCCATTTCGTCCTCGTACGCCGCGACGTAGTCCGCGACGGGCACCGCCGACAGGCCCAGCGCCCAGACGTCCGGCTGCGTGCCGAGGGCGAGCAGCGCCAGATAACCGCCCCACGAGCCGCCGCCGACGACCAGCCGCTCCGGGTCCGCGAGGCCGGAGGCGACGGCCCACTCCCGCACCGCCGCGATGTCCTCCAGCTCGATGAGGCCCACCCGGTGCTTGAGCGCGTCGGTCCACTCCCGGCCGTAGCCGGTGGACCCGCGGTAGTTGACGCGGACGACGGCGAAGCCGTGATCGACCCAGGCCGCCGGGCCGGCCGCGAAGGCGTCGCTGTCCTGCCACGTAGGACCGCCGTGCACGTCGAAGAGGCAGGGGAACGGGCCCTCGCCCGGCGGCCGCTGCACCAGCGCGTGGATCCGCCCGCCCGGCCCGTCGACCCAGGCGTCCTCCACCGGCACCGAGAGCGGGGCGGCAGGGCCCGGCGGCTGCAGCACCACGGCGCCCTGCGCGGACCGCACCTGCGGCGGCTCCGCGCCCGACGACCAGTGGAACTCCACGGTGCTGTCCGGCCGGGCCGTCGCCCCCGAGATCGTCCCCGGCGGGGTCTCGATCCGGGTCATGGCGCCGGAGTCGGGACCCTCCAGCCCGTACCGCCACAGCTCGCTGCGGGCCTGGTACGTATGCAGGACGAGCAGCGCGCTGCCGTCCGGATACCACTCCGCCGACACGTCCCCCGGCAGGTCGAGCTCCAGCTCCCGGCTCTGACCCGTGACCGGGTCCCAGATCATCGGCTCCCAGCGGCCGCGCCGCTGGTGCCCGACGAGCAGCCGCGCGTCGCCCGCCACCGGGGCGAAGCCCAGCACCTCCAGACCCAGCTCCTCCAGGCCGCCCTTGGTGTCGTCCAGCTCGGCGAGCAGCGGGTCACCGCCGGGGGCGCCGCCGAGCCGCAGCACCCGCAGGGCTGCGTGCATCGCGTCGCCGTGCTCGGTGTGCTCGATGGCGAGCAGCCTGCCGTCGTGCGAGAGGTCGCCGACGCCGGCGGACTCCCGGTGCCGGTAGATCTCGCTGGGCTCGCCGCCGGGCCGGACGAGGTGGATCGTCGTCCCCGTCTCCTCCGTGGACCGGCCGACCACCGCCGTGCCGTCCCGGCCGAGCGCGAGGCCCGCCGAGTACGCCGCCGGCAGCCCCGGCGCCGCCGCCCGGTCCTGCCCCGGGGCGGCGCCCGCGAAGGGCTGCCGCCGCCACACCCCGAACTCGTCCCCGTCGGTGTCGCAGAACCACCACACCCACTCGCCGTCCGGCGTCAGCGCACCGTCCGTCGTGCCGTTCGGCCGGTCGGTGACCTGGCGGACGCCGCCCGTGCGGCGGTCCCAGGCGTACAGCTCGAAGGTGCCCGTCACGTTCGACACGTAGAGCGCGCGATCCGGCGCGTCCTCCGCCCAGCCGGGCAGGCTGATCCTCGGCGCCCGGAACCGCCGCTCCCACGCCGGAGCAGCGTCCGCGGGACCGCCCGAGCCGGCACCTGCCCCGCCGCCGCCCGCTTCGCCGCCTGTCCCGTCCCCGCTTCTTCCCCGGGTCTCATCGCTTCCCCGGCCCCCGCCGATCCCCCCGACCCCGCCGTCTCCGTAGCCCTCGCCGCCGACGCTCGCGTCGTCACCGGCACGTCCCGCCTTGCCCCCGTCGATCTCGCTCATGCCGACATTCTGCGTCCTCGGCCCGGCCCGTCGGCGCCCGCAGCGCCAATCTGTGGATTACTCCCCAGTTGTGGATAAACCCCCGCCGCCGCGGACCGCCCGCCCGCCGCCCGCGGACCGGCCACGCCCGCCCCGGCAGCGGCGAACCCTACGCCCGCCCGCCCGACACCGCGTACTCGAACAGCGCCTTGTTGCTGTTCCGTTTGCGGATGACCTCCACCTCGACCCCCGCGAAGCCCACTTCGCGCAGCAGCGCCGCGTACCACTCCTGCGCCGGGACCTGGTTCCCGTAGAAGGTCGAGTTGCCGATCACATAGACCACCCGCCCGCCGCCGCGCACGTTCTTGTACGCCGCGCGGAAGTGCCCCCACATGTCGTGCACGTACTTGCCGACGTAGTTCGCCAGCAGCGGCCCGTTCCGCCCGCCGTCCCGGCGGATCGCCGCCTGCGTCCGAGCCAGCTCGCCCGCGACCGGCTCCGGCACCCCCTCGGCGTCGGGGCCCGGCGGGCGCCAGGCCCGTACGCGCGAGGTGGCCGCGCCCCAGGTGCCGCCGATCGCCTGCCAGTCCAGCCGGCCCGCGTCCTCCGCCCGCCGCAGGTGCCGCATCCAGTACATGTACGGGCGCAGTTCGCGGATGTACGACATGCGGTTCACGTACGGCGGCGAGGTCAGCAGCAGGTCGCAGGGTGTGAGCCGGCCGGCGGCGGGCTGCATGTCGCGGGAGTCGCCGTACAGGACCCGCGCCGTGCCGGGCAGCGGGGTCGCGGCGTTGGCGAGCGTGGTGCCGGCCTCGCGGCGGAACGTCTCCAGCACGGCCCGCGCGGCGTCGGGGTCGAGTACCTGGAGGGTGCTGTCGCCGCCCGCCTGTTCTTCCTTGAAGGACATGCTCTGGTGGTTGAACGCCGCGTTGCTCGACGCGATCAGCGTCCGGCAGAACGCCACGTCCAGCAGGTCCCGTCCGCCAGGCGGCAGCGCGCCCGCCGCGACGTCCAGCGCCCGGCGTATCGCCTTCAGCGCGTCCAGCGCGCTCCGCGCCCACCAGCGCCCGATGTTGTGCAGCTCCGGCTGCCACAGCTCGCCGGCCTCCGGCAATAACTCCTCGGCGCGGTGCACCAGCGGCGCGAGCGCCCGCCGGGTCTCGCGCAGATGATCCGGCTCGTACGCGGCCGTCTTCATCTTCCCCAGCCAGATCAGGAAGGGGTTCACGTCCAGGGACTGTCCTGTCAACCCGTGCTCGGCGGCGGCGAGCGGCGTGGTGCCGGTGCCGGAGAAGGGGTCGGTGACGACGGAGCCGGGCGGCATCTCGGCGGCGTAGCGGCGCACGAGGCTCACGGAGTAGGCGGGGGTCAGCCGGAGCCAGCCGTGGCGGCCGGCGCCCGCGTTGGCGCGGTAGGTGAGGTGTGCGTTCTGACGCGTGTCCGACCGCATGCTCTCGCTCTCGCCGATGGGGGTGGGGGGTAGCGTGGATCGTAGTGGCCCGCGGCCCGTCACCCGGCAGGAACCGGCAAGTCTGGTCGTACGGAACGAAAACGCACTGCCGTGCGACGCGCGCCGTACGCGACGGCCGCCCCCTCGCGTACCGGAGAGGGCGGCCGGTCGTCTTCCGGCAATGTTTCCCGTGAAACCTCGGCCGAAAAGTCCGATTGTCAGCCGTGGGCGGTCGCCTTCGCGTACCGCGCCGAGACGTCGTCCCAGTTCACGAGGTCCCACAGCTTCTGGACGTAGTCGGGGCGGACGTTCTTGTACTGCAGGTAGTACGCGTGCTCCCAGGCGTCGAAGACCAGCAGCGGGGTGCTGCCCTGGCCGACGTTGCCGTGGTGGTCGTAGACCTGTTCGATGATCAGGCGCTTGCCCAGCGGCTCCCACGCCAGCACGCCCCAGCCCGAGCCCTGCACCGAGGCGGTGGCCGCGCTCAGTTGCTTCCGGAACGCCTCGAAGCCGCCCAGGTGCTCCTCGATGGCCTCGCCGAGGGCGCCGTCGGGGCGGTCGCCGCCGTCCGGGGAGAGGTTCTCCCAGAAGATCGTGTGCAGTACGTGCCCGGAGAGGTTGAAGGCGTAGGTCTTCTCCAGCCCGACCAGGTTGCCGAACTGCTCCTTGTCGCGCGCCTCGGCGAGCTGCTCCAGCGTGTCGTTGGCGCCCTTGACGTAGGCCGCGTGGTGCTTGGCGTGGTGCAGTTCGAGGATCTGCCCGGTGATCGCCGGCTCCAACGCCGCGTAGTCGTAGGGCAGATCAGGTAGCGCGTACGTGCTCATCAGGCGCTGCTCCTTTCGTGGGACATCCGTCCCGATCACCCTACGCGCTTATTGCACAGTACTTGCAACAACTTCTTGCGTGCATCAAGCTGGTTCCGTCGGGCGGGGTCCGGCGGTAGGCGATCGTCTTCCCGCCGGTGCGCTCCGGCTACCTGTGCGCCGGGCCCCGCCCGTCACGTGCCCGTTCCCTTCCGGTGCGATCTCCGGGCGCGATCTTCCGGTACGGGGCACGCAAGCGCTTGTCGGCACCTCCCCCATCTGCTTGACTCCGGCTGCCAGTGCCCCAACGCACCGGGGGAGGACCCCATGGAGTTCACCCGCAGACGCCTGCTGTCCACCCTGCCCGCCGCCGGCCTGCTGGCGGTCCTCCCGGCCCGTACGGGCTTCGCCGCCGGGACCGCCGCAGCCGCGGACCCCGCCCTCCTCCTCGCGAACACCCGCGCCGTCTTCGCCGGCGCCACCGAGACCAACGCCCGCCCCGAGGCCGCCGGCAAGGTCGCCGCCCTCCACGGCACCGCCCGCGCCAACCTCGCCGCGATGGCCGACACGGGCACCGCCACCGGCGAGTTGTTCGCCGGCGTCCCCCTCGGCACGAGCGACGTCAACCTCGCCACCTCGTACCGCATGCTCTACGAGATCGCCCTCGCCACCCGTGCCCCCGGCGGCGACCTCCACGGCGACACCGCCGCCCAGCGCCGCGCCGTCGAAGGGCTGGTGTGGCTGCACGAGCGCTACTACGGCGACCAGGCCCGGGGTTACTACGGCAACTGGCACAACTGGGAGATCGCGATCTCCACCCACGTCGGCAAGACCTTCGCGCTCCTCGCCGACGCCCCGGGCGCCGTCCCCGCCGGGCTGCTCACGACGTACGTCGCATCCATGGACGCGTACCTCCGCAACGGCAAGGACGGGGACGTCGATCTCGACTCCCGCTTCCACACAGGCGCCAACCTCGCCGACATCACCACCAACCGCATCATCCAGGGCGCCCTGCTCGCCGCCGCCCGGGAGCCCGGCGGCGAGGCGCGCATCGCCAAGGCGCTCGAAGACCAGCTCACCGTCTTCGCCACCATCGACCCGTACGACATCCGCCACGGCAACACCGACGGCTACTACGCCGACGGCTCGTTCATCCAGCACCACTCCGTCGCGTACACCGGCTCGTACGGGAAGGGGCTGCTCACGCGCGTCGTCCAGACGCTCAAGATCCTCGACGGCACCGGCTTCGCCAACACCGGCGCGCTCGTGCCCGTCGTGCAGCGCTGGGTGCGCGACGGCTTCGCGCCGCTGATCTTCGAGGGCTGGATGATGGAGATAGTCAAGGGCCGCGCCGTCGTCCGCACGACCTCCGGCTACACCGACGTCGCCGCCGTCGTCGAGGCCGTCGTCGACCTCGCCGACTACGCGGCCGGAGCCGAGGCCGCCGCGCTCAAGAGCTACGTCAAGCACATCCGCGCCACCTCGCGCGCCGCCCTCGACCCAGCCGGTTTCGTCTCCCCCGTCAGCGTGGTGCGCTACGCCGACATCGCCGGCGACGAGTCCCTCCCGCCCGCCGACCTCAACCCCGCCGCGCGCAGCGTCGCTTACAACGCCATGGACAAGCACGTCCACCGCCGCCCCGGCTTCGCGTTCGCGCTCGCGCGCAGCTCGGACCGCATCAGCAAGTACGAGTACATGAGCGGCGAGAACCTGATGCCCTGGTTCCAGGGCGACGGCGCGTACTACCTGTACCTCTCCGGGCAGGACCAGACGCGTGCGTACGGCGTCGACTACTACACGGTCGTCTCGCCCTACGGCCTCGCCGGCGCCACCGCGCCCGTCGAGCGGCGCGGCACCGTACCGGAGCTGTACGACGGCAAGCTCTGGTACGACAACCCCGGCCACCCGCTGAACTTCACCTCGTCCTCCGAGTCGCAGAACACCTACGTCTACTTCCCGCGCGGCACCAACCGCCACTCCGGCGGCGCCGTCCTCGGCGCGTACGGCACGTCCGCGATGGTGCAGTCCGACGACGTCGCGTACGCCGAACGCGAACGCCTCCCCGGCGACTTCGTCGTCTACCGCAACGCGACCGCCACCAAGTCGTGGTTCATGCTCGACGACGAGATCGTCGTCCTCGCCGCCGGCGTCGGCGACCCCGCCGGGCGCACGGTGACCACCACCGTCGACGCCCGCACCGCGGACCCCTCCGCCACCGTCACCGTCGCCGGCGCGCGCCCTGACGGCCGCGCCTGGGAGGGCCCCGGCACGGCCGAACTGAGCTGGCTGCGCTACGCGGACGCCGCGGAGGGCACCGCCGTCGGGTACGTCTTCCTGGACGCGCCCCGCGTACGGGTCGGGCTGGAGGACGTCACGCGCAGCCGCCGCGTCGTACGCACCGGCAACCCGGACACGGCGGTGACGCGCACCGTGTTCAGCGCCACCGTCGACCACGAGCCGCGGTACGGGCTCGCGCGCCTGGCGTACGCGCTGGTGCCGCACGCCTCCGCCGCGCAGTTGGACACGTACCGCCGCGGCGGCCCGCTCACCGTGACCGCCAACTCCCCGCGCCTCCAGGCGGTCCGCCACTCCGGCCTCCGCCTGACCGCCGCCAACGCCTTCACCGCGGGCCGCCACGACACCGCGGGACTGAGCATCGACGGGCCGGCCTCGGTGCTCGTACGGACCGGGGACGACGGGCGCGTGGAGGTGGCGGTGGCGGACCCGACGATGGACCGCGGCACGGTCACCGTGGTGCTGCGCGGGCGGCCGCTGCGGAAGGCCGCGGGCGACGACGGGGTCCGGGTCAGCCGGGTGGCCGGCGGGACGAAGCTGGTGGTGGACACGCATCACGCGTACGGCAGGAGCCTGACGGTGAGCCTGGAGGAGTAGGCGGCAGGTCGTCCGGTTCGGGGTCATGTGCACGACGGTCGGCGGGTCTACTCTGTGGTCACAGGGGCTCGGGCCGGTCGCGGCCGGCCGGACCGGGGGAGGACGAGTGTCCGAGTTGTTCTTACGTGGCCTGAGCCGGTGGCAGGCGGACACGCAGCGCGAGGCCGTGGCGGACGTCTACGTCGCGTCGTACAACGGCGCGGTCGGCGGGTCGGCGCCGGAGCGGGAGGGCTTCCTGCGCCGGCTCGAAGACCACGTGCAGCGGCCGGGGTTCGAGATGGTGCTTGCCGGGGGCGACCGCCCGGTGGGCTGCGCGTACGGGTTCCGGGCGGACCGCTCGGGCGCGTGGTGGCCGGACTTCCCCGAGGGGCCGCCGCTGGCGCTGGCGGAAGTCACCTCGTCGCCGCGGGCGTTCGTGGTGGCGGAGCTGATGGTGGTGCCGGACCAGCGGCGCCGGCACATCGCCACGCGGCTGCAGCAGCACCTGCTGGCCCGCTGGGCGCCGTCCCCCGCGGTGGCGCTGCTGCCGCAGGACAACGCGGCGGCGGGCGCGGCGTACCAGACCTGGGGCTGGACCAGAACGGGCAGCCTCCACCCGGTGCCGCCGACGCCGCCGCTGGACCTCTGGACGCACCGCCGCCCGCCGGGCTGACACTTGGGGCGGGGCCCAGGGCACGCGGATGCGGCCGGCGCCGGTGCCATGAGACGTGCCGCGGCTGCTGGTCCGCCGCGAGATGCTGGAGGACTACCGCCGCCGCGACGTGGGCCTGTGACGGCTCCCGGCGCTACTCCGGGGCGCCGCCGAAGCCGATCTCGTTGCCGTCCGGGTCGCGGTACACCGCCTTGCGCACGCCGTTGCCGTACGTCTCCCGCTGCACCGGCTCCAGCCCGCGCGCGGCTATCGCGGCCACCCGCTCGTCGAAGTCGCCGACGAAGACGGTGGTCAGTCCGTGCCCCGCGTGCTCCGGGCGGTGCTCGACGGCCAGGCAGCGGTGCTCCGCCAGCTCCCACACCACCTCCTCCGGGGACGCCACGAAGGTCGGCGGCGTCCCGAGCAGGCGCTCGTACCAGCTCAGCGCGGCCGGGAAGTCCCGTACGGAGATGCAGGCGAAAAGATCGACGCTCATGCCGGCCATCGTAGGGACCACCACTGACACCTCCACGGCCGTCCGGCCCCGGGCGGCCGCCGGCGCAGTGGTTGCCCGGCCCGGGCGGGCTTCCTACGCCGGCGGGATGAGCGACTCCGCGGGCCCGGACGGCACCGCGGGAGCCCGGGAACCGGACGGGGGCGGCCGGGAGCGGCCGTGGTGCGGGCGGTGAGCGCCGCGGGCCCGTCCGGCCGCGCGGACCGCCCGTGACACCCCCGTCTGCCGCGCGTCCCGCTCCGGCCGGCGGGCCCGCCGGGTTCGACCGCCGGCTGGTGCCGCCGATGGTCCTCGGCTCGATCCTCGACCCGATCAACTCCTCCATGCTCGACGGCGGGGCTGCACGACCTGGCCTGGCTGATGACCGGCGTGGCCGTGCTGAACCTCCTCGTCAGCCTCACCGACCGCTCCCTGGCCCGGATCGGCCGCGAGAGCTAGTCAACTCGTCTCCTTGTTTTTCACCTGAAAGAGGCGAATAAAGTGCGGGTGGGGCAGAAGTGGCTACGCTCAGTCGCGTGCCGGGTACTCACGCGGCCTCGCTGCCGCGACTCTGCCGCGCCGTGATCGCTCTTCTCGCGGGGCTGGCGATCGTCGTGCTGGCCCCGGTGTTCGCGTGCGTGGACGCCGGTACGCCGCATCACGAGGGCGGCGAGAGCCTGCGGGGGAGCACGCTCGCGGTGGCGCTGGCGCCGGTGGCGTACGCGGAGGTGACGCGGGCGCACGCGGCCCGCCACGGCGGCGAGCGGGCCGACCGTACGGCGGGCAGCCGTGTGGACGACGACCGTGCGGACGGGCGCGCCCAGAGCGCCGCCGCCGGTGTCCTCGCCCGCCACGTCGAGGACCACCTCGACGACCACGCCAGCCACGCCGACTGCAGCGAGCCGTGCTGCGAGCCCTCCGCCGCTCTCCCGCACGCCGTCGTACGGGACGATCCCGCCGGCTCCGCCGCCCACCCCGCCCCGGCCGTCCCCGCCCCCGTCCCCGGCGCGCTCCGGGAAGCCGGCGAGGCCCGCGCCGCGCCGCCGGCAGCCGCCGCTCTCCCCGCGCCCCGCCCCGGCGCCGCCCTCCTCCGCCTGGTCTGCGTCAGCCGTACGTGACGGCCCCGCGCATCCGCGCGCGCCCGGCACCCCCCCCACGTACGTACGCGAACACCCGGCCCGTACCCTCGCGGCCGCGGAAGGACCACCCATGCACTCCACTCTGCGCACCGTCTCCCCCGGCGACCTCCGCGGCTTCGCCGCCGACCACCGCCTCCCCGCCCCCGCCGACGGCGCCCGCAGCACCCCGGCGGGACTCGTCGGCAACACCCCCGTCCTGTGGATCGGCGAGCCCTTCAGCCCCGCCGGACACGGCTTCTGGGCCAAGCTGGAGGGCGCCAACCCCGGCGGGCTCAAGGACCGTTCCGCGCTGCACATGGTCGCCGCCGCCCGCCGCCGCGGCGAGCTGGCGCCCGGCGCGCCCGTCGTCGAGTCGACCAGCGGCACCCTGGGCCTCGGCCTCGCGCTCGCCGGGATCACCTTCGGCCACCCGGTGACCCTCGTGACCGACCCGGGTCTGGAGCCGCTGATGCGGCACCAACTGGCCGCGTACGGGGCGCGCGTCGAGGTCGTACGCGCCCCGCATCCCACCGGCGGCTGGCAGCAGGCCCGCCGCGACCGGGTCGCGGAACTGCTGGCCGCGCAGCCCGGCGCCTGGTGCCCTGACCAGTACCACAACCCCGACAACCCCGCCTCGTACGACGCCCTCGCCCTCGAACTCGCCGTCCAGCTCGGCCGCGTCGACGTCCTCGTCACCGCGGTCGGCACCGGCGGCCACTCGGCGGGCGTCGCCCGCGCGCTGCGGGCGTTCTCGCCGGGGATGCGCCTCGTCGGGGTGGACTCGGTGCGCTCCACGGTCTTCGGGCAGCCGGCGGGCGAGCGGCTGATGCGGGGGCTCGGCAGCAGCATCCACCCGCGCAACGTCGACCACGCGGCGTTCGACGAGTGCCACTGGGTCGCGGCGCACGAGGCGGTGTGGGCGGCCCGGCGGCTGGTGCGGCACCACTACGCGGGGGGCGGCTGGAGCGTCGGCGCGGTGGCGCTGGTCGCGGGGTGGCTGGCGCGTACGGAGGGGCCCTCGGTCCGTATCGCGGCCGTCTTCCCCGACGGCGTGCAGCGCTACTGGAACACCGTCTTCAGCGACGACCACTGCCGCGCGCACGACCTGCTCGACCGCCCGCCGGCCGCGGACCCCGACGAGATCGGGCACCCGGGGGAGCGGACCGTCGAGCGGTGGACGCGCTGCGCCAGTGTCACGGCGGTGCCGGCGGGGGTGCAGGCCCGATGAGGGACCTGGTGCGCGAGTTCCGCTCGTACGGCGGCGGGGTGCGGCTGCTGATGGTGCAGCAGTTCACCATCAACACCGCCTTCTACATGCTGATGCCCTACCTTGCCGCGCATCTCGCCGACGGGCTGGGCATGGCGGCCTGGGCCGTGGGCCTGGTCCTGGGCGTACGGAACTTCTCCCAGCAGGGCATGTTCCTGGTCGGCGGCACGCTGGCGGACCGGCTGGGCTGCAAGCGCATGATCGTCGCGGGGTGCGTGCTGCGGACGGCGGGGTTCGGGCTGCTGGGCTTCGTGCAGTCGCTGCCGGCGCTGGTCGTGGCGTCGGCGCTGACGGGGTTCGCCGGGGCGCTGTTCAACCCGGCGGTGCGGACGTACCTCGCGCAGGCCGTGGGCGAGAAGCGGCGCGTGGAAGCATTCGCGCTGTTCAACGTCTTCTATCAGACGGGGATGTTCGTCGGACCGCTCGTCGGACTGGCCCTGCTGGCCGCCGACTTCCGGCTGGTGTGCACGGTCGCGGCGCTGCTTTTCCTGGGGCTGACCGTGGTACAGGTGCTGGCGCTGCCCGAGGGGGACACGGTACGGGCCGAGCGCCCGGGGGCGCGCGGAGTGCTGGCCGACTGGCGCACGGTCGTCGCCAACCGCCCGTTCATGCTCTTCTCCGCCGCCATGATCGGCTCGTACGTCCTGTCCTTCCAGGTGTATCTGGCGCTCCCCCTCCAGGCACACCGGGCCTTCCCGGCCGCGGGTGACGGGGTGACCACTGCGCTCTTCGCCGTCTCGGCGGGCGTGGCGGCGGCGGGCCAACTGCGCGTCACGGGCTGGGCGAAGAAGCGCTGGGCGGCGCAGCGGGCCCTGGTGTACGGCATCGCCCTGATGGGCGTCGCCTTTCTGCCGCTCCTGCTCACCGGCTCCCCGCCGGGCGGCGGCGGGGCGGCGGCGGCCGCGGCGGCACTGACCCCGCTGCTGCTCGCCGCCGCCCTGCTGGCGCTGGGTACGGCCCTTGCGTACCCCTTCGAGATGGACACCGTGGTGTCCCTCTCAGGAGGCCGCCTCGTCGCCACGCACTACGGCCTCTACAACACGGTGTCCGGCCTCGGCATCACGCTGGGCAACCTGGCGACGGGCGCGCTGTGGGACGCCGCGGAGAGGTACCCGCGGCTGCCGTGGCTGGTGCTGACCGCGACGGGCGCGGCCTGCGCGGGTGCGCTGGCGGCGCTGGCCCGCGGCGGGCGGTTGCGCGCGGTGCGGCCGGAGCCGGAGCCGGCGTCTGCCTGACCCGGTGCCGGCCGGGGGCGCCGGCGTGAGCCGCACGGCGCGCGGGCGCCCCCTAACGGACGCTGACGAACACCGGGTTGGAGTAGAACCACAGGTCCTCCCACGGGCTCTCCAGCCCGTCGGCCACCGGCTCGGCCTCGTCCGTGCTCGTACCGCGTACGCGTGCGTACATGTCGCCGTCCACGTCCCGCAGGGTGTGCCGGATGACGTAGTCCCCGCCCTGGCGGCGCCAGTCGTTCGGGCCGAAGCGGGCGACGACCTTGGTGGTCGGGTTGGTGTCGGCGTCGCGGTCGGCGCTCGGGCCCGTGATGCTGCCGGTGATGAGGTCGACGCGGCGGACCTCGGGGCGGTCGCCGTTGCCGTTCTTGCCCTCCAGCGGGCGGAAGCGGATCTCGATCTCCACGTCCGTGCCGTTCCGGCCGCTGACGGTGAGCGTCTCGCCCATGGCGGCACTGCGGCCGCGGTTGCCGGCGGTCAGGTCGAGGGACGTGACGAGGTCGCCGGTGCCCACCCAGACGCGGCCGTTGCGCAGGCCGTCCATGACGTCCGCGTAGTCCTGCCGCGCCATGACGTACGTCTTGCTGTACTCGCCCGGCCAGAAGTCCGAGCCGCCGCGCGTCCAGTGCACGTGCGAGTCCGACGTGGCGGTGATCCACCAGCGCCGGCCCTCGCCCAGCAGCGCGTCCCACAGCCCGCCGAGGCGCGCGGTCATCTGGTCGAAGCCGCCGTACGTGGGGTGGTTGCCGTAGCCGCCGCGGGCGCCGCCGACGAGGGGGCCCGCCTGGTGACCGGGGGCGCCCTCGAAGCCGACGTAGACGTTCGGGGCGACGTCGTTGCCGTTGCGGAACTCGCGCGGGGTGTCCTGGCCGTAGACGCCGAGTCCCGGCGCGGACCGGGAGGCGTGGTGGGCGAGCACCAGCGGCTTGCGGTCCATGGTGTTCGCGGCCTTGAGGAACTCGATCATCTTGGCCTCGGTGTCGCGACCGGGGTCCGCGGGGAAGGGGTCGAGCTTGGCGAACCGGCGCTCCAGCTCGTACAACTGCTGTGCCTCGTCGCGGTGGTGCGGGATCATCAGCGTGTGGTGGTCCAGCGCGGGCGCGTCGAACTCCATCCCCCAGAACTGCAGGACCTCGGGCACGAGGACGCGCGAGCGCAGCAGGTCGGGGTAGGCCAGCTCCAGGTTGACCTTCGAGTGGGTCGGGCCGCCGTGGTCGGTGCACATCACCCAGGACAGGCCGAAGTGCTTGGCCATGATGGCATTGGTGACGATGGGGTACACCGCGTCGGCGCCCTTGTGGAACGTGGGCGGGTTGGTCGAGGTGTCGAACCGGCCGCTGTACTCGGAGTGCACGTGGTGGTCGCCGGCCCGCCAGGCGCGCCGCCCGTCGTTCCCGCGCCCGCCCTGGTCGTTCCCCTGCGCGTCCTCGGCGACCGCCTCGCCGCTCACGACGAGCGGGCTGGCCGCCGCGAGCGTCGCCCCCACGCCGGCGTACCGGACGAGGCGGCGCCGCGAGATCCCCGCGCGCTCGGGGCCTTCGTCGCCTTCGATGTGTCCGTCGTTCATGATGCGGGCCTCTCCTTCGCGTTGTGGGGGGCGACCAGCGAGTTTCGACGGCGCAACGGAACGGGGCGTGAACGGCGGTGCCGGGGGCGGAAAACAACAGATCACACGGGGAGCGCCGGGCGCTGCGTGCGCTTGTGGGGGTGGTGCGCCGCTACCGCCGTCGTACGGGCCGCGCGGGGCCTCAGGCCGCCGCCCCCTCCGGTCCGGCCCGTACGCCCGTCAGCCGCCTCTCCAGCGGCCGTATCGCCGCGCTCGCGACCAGTGCCAGGCAGCCGACCGCCACCCACGGCAGCACCCGCTCCACGCTGTACAGGAGCCCGAAGAGGCCCGGCGTGACCATGTCCGCCGTCGCGAACGAGTACTGGAACGCCGCCAGATACGTGCCCCGCGCCCCCTCCGGCGCCGCGTCCGCGGAGAGCGCGTTGGAGGCCGGCCCGTGCAGCATCTCCGCGGCCGCCCAGAGCAGCATCACCAGCGCCAGATAGCAGTCGAGTGCAACGTTGTAACCCCGTCGTCCGGCGAAGTCAATACGCTGTGCCGCGCCCGGCTAGCGTGTGCCGTATGGGAGTCATGGACGCGCTCGACCGCTTCAACCGGCGCCATCCCTGGAGCCACAACGACCACTACGGCCCGTGGATCGCCCGGCGGGTCGCCGGGGCGGGGGCGCGGGACGTGCTGGACGTCGGGTGCGGGGCGGGGAATCTGGTGGCGCTGCTGCGGCGGCACGCGGGTGCCGTGACCGGGCTGGAACCCGATGCCGGGCTTGCCGCCGTCGCGGCCCGGCGGTTCGCCGGCGATCCGGCGGTCACCGTCGTACGGACCGACTTCGCCGGCCGCGAACCGGGGCGGCGCTGGGACGCCGTCACGCTCGTCGCCGTACTGCACCACATGCCGCTGGTGCCCACGCTGCGCGAGCTGCGCGACTGCCTCGCGCCGGGCGGGCGGCTCGTCGTCGTCGGGTGCTACCGCGAGGCCGGCGCCGCCGACCTCGTCGCCGCCCTGCCGGCGGCGGTCGCGAACCCGCTCGTCGGGCTGGCCAAGCACCCGGCCCGCGCGGAGGCCGTACCCGTCCACATGACCGCGCCCACCGCAGAGCCCGGGGAGACCCTGGCCCAGATCCGGGCCGCCGCGGCGGCGGAGCTGCCGGGCGCACGGATACGCCGCCGCCTGTTCTGGCGCTACAGCCTCGTCTACGACGCCCCGGCCTGACGCCCGGCCCGTGCCCCGGTGCCCCGGCCTGACCGGCCGCCTACTCCGTCCACCCCGCCGTCGCCGCCGCGCGCTCCTCCCACTGCCGTACGCCGGGACCGCCCGGCTCCCACCGCTCGCAGAAGCCCCGCATCTCCGCGCACTTCGCGAGTACGAGCGGAGCCTGCCCGCCGGCCGGCAACTCCTGGTCCGGCACGCCCGCCACCTGGCCCACCCTTCCGCCCGGGCACCGGCCCGGCGCCCGCGCGGCGATATTCGCTTGCGTGTCCGGTCGCAGAGCCGCATCGTGTGTACGGTGAGTGACGACGAAGCACCCCAGCGGTGGACCGAGGCCAGCGTCTACCCCGACATGTGGGCAGACCCCGACAAGGACCCCCGCAACAACGACTTCAGTCCCGACGGCGAGTTGGCCACGCTGCAGGACTTCCTGGTCAACTACCGGCTCACGCTGCAGTTGAAGTGCGAGGGGCTGTCCGCCGAGCAGTTGGCGCGCCGATCCGTGCCGCCGTCGACCATGTCGCTGCTCGGGCTCATACGCCACCTCGCCGAGGTGGAGCGGGACTGGCGCAACTGGGTCGTGCCGGAGAACCCCGCCCCCAAGATCTACGGCGAGCGCGACGCCGACTTCCACGGCGCCGCCGCCGACCAGGCGCTCGTCGACGCGGCCTTCGCCGACCTCGCCCGCGAGCAGGCGGAGTGCGACGCGGTGCTGGCCGCGTACACCGACCTGGGCGCCCGGCTGCCCAAGGACGACACGTCGGTGCGCGAGCTGTGGGTGCACCGGGTGGAGGAGTACGCGCGGCACTGCGGCCACGCGGACCTGCTGCGCGAGTGCGTCGACGGCCGGGTGGGGCAGTAGCGGCGCACAGTAACTGAAGGGGCGTACCGAGGCGAGGCAACCCGGCGCTGACCTCATCGCGTTCGACGAGTGTGCGACGTGAAGTGGGGACCGGATGGCAGGCGCAGGATGCTGAGACGGGGCGCGGCCCAGCCGCCGGGATTCGAGGAGTTCGTGGCGGCCCGCGGGCCGCGGCTGCTCCGCGTGGCCTGGCTGCTCACCGGGGACGCCCAGCTCGCCGAGGACCTGCTGCAGACCGTGCTGGCCAAGGTGTGGCCGAAGTGGGAGCAGATAGCCGACGGCAGCCCCGAGGCGTACGTCCGTACCGCCATGGTGCACACCAACATCTCCTGGTGGCGCCGCCACTGGTGGGGCGAGGTGCCGCACGGCGAGCTGCCCGACACGGCAGCCACCGCCGACGCCTTCGCGCAGGTGGACCTGGAGCAGTCGCTCGCCGCCGCGATACGGCGCCTGCCCCCGCGGCAGCGCGCGGTGGTCGTCCTGCGCTACTTCGAGGACCTGAGCGTCCAGGACACCGCGGCGACCCTCGGCTGCGCGACGGGCACCGTCAAGAGCCAGTCCGCCAAGGCGCTGCGCACGCTGCGCGGCCTGCTGCCCGAGGCCGAGCTGGTGGAGGGCGGTGAGTCCGGTGGCCGGGAACGCGGCTGAGACGGCGGGGCCGGGCGAGCCGGCCGCGTCGGTGGAACTCCTGGAGTCCGCCGAGGAGGAGCGCGCGTTGCGCGCACTGCTGGAGCGCGCCGTTCCGCGGCCCGCCGCGCCCGCCGAGCGGATGGAGCGGATACGGGGACGGGCGCTGCGGCGCCGCCGCCGGCGGCACGCGGTGTGGGGTGCGACGGCGACGGTCGCGGCCGTGGGCGTACTCCTGCCCCAAGCGCTCCCCGCCACCGACACGCCGCCCCGCCCCGGGTCTCCCGCCGCGGGCGCCGGGACGCCGGCACAGCGGGACGCCGAGACGCGGCTGGCGGAGCTGTCCGACCTCACGCTGAAGGTGCCCGCGGGCTGGAGCAGCCGCACGGTGCGTACGGACTCGCCGAAGGGGGAGTACGTCGGCTACGTCGCGAGCCTGTCCCTCAGCCCCTCCCCCGAGCCCTGCCCCACCGGCGCGGACGGCACCTGCACCACCCCGCCGCGCGAACTGCCCCGCCGCGGCACGCTGATCACGCTGCAACTGCTCTACGGGCCGAAGGAACCCGACCCCGGCCTGCGGACCCGCGAAGTGGGCAAGGCGTGCGTCGTCGCGGGCGGCACCGAGGAGCTGTGGGCCGTCCGCAGCCCGGCGGGCGCGGCGGAGGGAGTCCAGGTCCTGGCCACGGTCTGCCTCGCCACCCCGGCGAACGGAGACGTCGCCGAGGCCAGCACCGTCCTCGGCTCGATGCGCTTCGACCCCGCGGGACAACCCCGTCAACCGGAGCGGACCGACCGCTGATGCTGCCCCGACGCCGGATGCTGTACGCGGTCGGACTCCCCCTGCTCGCGGCGGCGGGTTGCACGGACGCGGCCTCGCCCCGTACGGACGACGCGCCGCCGCCCGCCCCCGCGCCGACGCCGACCCGCTCGCCTGTCACGGCAGCTCCCGCCCGACTGCCGCGGGACATACCGGGGCTGGGGCCGCGCATCCGCGCCCGGGTCCCCGCCGGCGCGCAGCAGGCCCTCGTCGTCACCGGCACCAGCCGCCGTTCGTCCGACTCCGGCGCCGTACTCTACGAACGCGGCCCCGACGGCTGGCGTGCCGGACCCGCCTGGTCCGCCCACAACGCCCTCCGCGGCTGGACCCACCACCACACCGCCGGCGATCTCCGCACCCCGGCCGGCGTCTACGGCCTCACCGACGCCGGCGGCCTGGACCCCGACCCCGGCACGAGGCTCCCGTACGACCACGGCCCCGCCTTCACCGCCACGGGCCGCGGCTACGAGGGCGAACCCCTCGCCGGCTCCTTCGACTACGTCGTGGCGATCAACTACAACCGCAAACCCGGCACCACCCCGCTCGACTGGACCCGACCCCTGGGCGACGGCCGCGGCGGCGGCATCTGGGTCCACGTCGACCACGGCGGCCCGACGAGCGGCTGCGTATCGCTGGCCAAACCCCACATGCGCACCCTGCTGCGCAGCCTGGACCCGCGGAAGCACCCGGTGGCGGTGATGGGCCCGGAGAACTGGCTCGCCCGCTGACGCAGGTGCCGCCGCCTGACCGGGCCGCCGTGCTTTCCACCGCCGCCGTCGCCGTCGCCGCCGTCCCGGACTCCGCTGTCAGTGACCCGCGTTACTCTTCGGAGTCGTACCAACTCGCTACGGTGTGCAGGGGCTCGCTACGGTGTGCAGGGGGAGGGGTGTGTGATGACGGATCCGGTGTCGTTGGCCGCGATCTCCGGGGTGCTCGGCGCGATCGGCATGGGGATGGCCAACGAGGTGGGCCGGTCCGCGTGGGAGACCACCGGGGCGCTGGTGCGCAGGGCCGCCGGGCGCGAGGTGCGGGCGCCGGGGCGGGCCGCGGAGGTGGAGCGGGTGGCCGCGCTGCTGCGGGAGGGGGCCGCGCGCGATCCCGAACTCGCGCGGATGTGGGAGCGGTTCGCCTCGACCCTGCCGGCCGGCTCCGGCCCCGGCTCCGCGGGTGCGCCCCGACTGCCCGCCGCGACGCGGCACTTCACCGACCGCCGCCCCGCATTACGGCTGCTCGACCGTGAGGCGGACCGCAAGTTCGACGGCCGCCCGCGGGTGGCGCTGCTGCACGGCCCCGAGGGCATCGGGACCACCGCCACGGCGCTGTACTGGGGCAGCCGGCGGGCAGAGGACTTCCCCGACGGGCAGGTGCACGTCGATCTGCACGGCTGGTCGTCGCAGAGCGCCCTCGGCCCCGCCGTGGTCGCCGGCCGTCTGCTGCGCGAGCTGGGGTTGCCGGCGGAGGAGACGCCGCACGGCGCGGACGGGCGGCTGGACCTGTGGCGGCGGCTCGTCGCCGAGCTGCGGCTGCTGGTCGTCCTCGACCACGCGTACTCCGCGGCTCAGGTGCGCCCGCTGCTGACCTCCGCGCCCGGGGTGTTCACGCTCGTGACGGCCCGCCATCCGCTGCCGGGACTGGACGCGGTGCCCGTGGCGCTGGGGCCGCTGGCGGCGAAGGACGCCCGGCGGCTGCTCACGCACTTCGCCGGGTCGCAAGCCGTGGCCGCGGCGCCGGACATGGCGAAGAACCTGCTGGTGCGCTGCGCGGGGTCGCCGTACGCGCTGCGTACGGCGGCGCCGCTGCTGTCGGTGCACGGCGATACGGGGCGGGGTGCCGCGGATGCGGCCGGGCCCGTCGCCGCGCTGACCGAGTCCGCCTACCGCGCGCTCGACGCCGACGCCGCCCGGCTGTACCGGCTGCTGGCCCTACGGGACTGGCCCCACGTCGACGCCAGGACCGCCGCCTGGGCGACGCAGCAGGCCCCGGACCCCGACCCGGCTCCCTGCGCGGCCCTCCTCGGCCTCCTCGCCGACCGCGGTCTGCTGGAGCCCGCCGGCACCGAGCGCTACCGCTTCCGTCCCGCCGTACGCCGCCACGCCGAGCTGCTCGCCCGGCACGAGGACGGCCTGCACGCCTGCGCCGAGTCGGTCGCCCGTGTCGTCCGCGGCTACGCCGACCTCGCCGAGGACGCCGCCCACCAGGCGCTGCCGGAGAGCTGGCGCGTACCGCAGCCGTCGAGGCCCGGTCCGCCGCTGGGCAGGGCCGGGGCCCTCGGCACCCTGGTGCGGGAGGCGGCGAACGTCTTCGAGGCAGTCCAGGCCGCCGCGGACGCCGGCGACCGGACCGCGGCCGTACGCCTCGCGCGCGCCCTCTGGCCGCTGCAGCTCAAGGCCGGCCGGCACGCGGAGGCCGTCCCCGCGCTCCGCACGGCGCTGCGCCTCCCGTCACCGGAGAGCGAGCGCGCCACCGGCCTCCGCGACCGCGCGGCCCTCCGCGTCCAACTGGCCATGAGCCTGACGGAGCTGGGCGAACACGCCGAGGCCGAGGCCGAGTTCCGGGCCGCCGCCGAGGACGAGCGGACGGCGGGCCACATACGCGGGCACGCCTCCGCGGTCGAGGCGCTGGGCCTGCTGCGGCTGCGGCAGTGGGCGGGTCCCGGGGCGCTGGCCCTCTTCGACCGGGCGGACACGCTGTACGGGACCATTGCCCCCGGCGAGGAAGGCCACGCCGACCTGCGCCGTGCCCGGCCGCTCCTCGTGCGCCACCGCGGGCGCGCGCTGCGCGTCGACGGCCGTTTCGAGGAGGCGATAGCCCTGCTGCGTACGGCCGTCGGGTCCTTCGAGGAGATCGGCGACGACTACAACCGCGCCCGCGCCCTCACGGACCTTGCCGAGACCCACGTGCTCGCCGCCGCGCCCGCCGCGGCCCTGCCGCTGATCGACGAGGCCATCGCCCTGCTCGACGCGCAGCAGGCCGAGCACCCGCTGGCCTACGCGCGGTCCGTACGGGCGCGTTGCGTCACGCCCTGAGCGGGGCGACGGTCACGCGGTGCTCGCGCGCGCCGGTACGGACCAGCAGGCCGTGCTCGGCGAGGGCGGCCGCGCTCCGGCCCGCCGCCAGCCAGGCGTGCAGGGCGGAGGCGTACGCCGCGGGGTCGGCGTCGGCCGCGCCCGGGACGGCGGTGAGCGCGAGCGCGTCGCCGCCGCGGGTGCGGACCGTGCAGTCGCCGGGTCCCGTGACGTACGCGGCGAGGGCGCAGTGCGCGTACCGCCGCAGGATCTCCGCGCACCAGTCGGCGGGTGCGCCGAAGCGCGGGTCGTCGGGGGCGCCGTGGCGGAGGATCACGTCGGCCAGGTCGAGGCGGCCGGGGTCGCGGGTGTCCTCGGGCACGGCGGTGTGCGCGGAGGTGTGCACGGCGGTGGGCACGGCGGCGTCGCCACCGGGCTCGTACGCCGGATCGGCCCAGCGGCGCAGCACGACCGCGCCCGGGCCCGCCCCGGCGGGCAGCCGGGTCAGCACCCGCATCGGGGAGCTGCGGCGGACCGGTTCGTACGCGGGCAGCGGCAGCGGTTCCAGCAGCGCCGGCCGCTCGGGCTCGGGCAGTTCCATCAGCCCGTAGAACAACTCCCGCAGCCGGCCCGCCGACTCCCCGGGCACCGACGAGGTGAACCGTGCCGGACCCGGCTGCGGCCGGTGGCCGGCGATCAGCGCGTCGAGCTGCGCGGGCAGCGGCGCGAACGGGTCCAGCCGCGGCGAGTCCGCGAGGAAGCCGGCCAGCGGCGCCCGCGGGTCGACGTGTGCGAGCGGAGCCGCCGCCAGCGCCACGGGCACGCCGAGGGCCGCGGCGTAGTACGTGACGGCCCCGTGGTCGCCGATCACCGCGTCCGCCGCGAGCAGCGCCTGCCGCCAGCCGCCCAGCGGATCGACGAGCGCGAGCCCGCTGCGCCTGGCCCCGTCGAGCCAGGCCCGCACCTGCCCGGGGCCGTGGCCCTGCCAGATGTTGGGGTGCAGGACGGCCGCCACCCGGTACTCGTCGGCGGCCAACTCGCCCGTCAGCCGCGGCAGCAGGGCCGGCAGCACATCACCCGCGCCGCCGTCGCCGAAGAGGCCCTCGGGGTTCCACGTGGCGGACAGCACGACGAGCCGCTGCCCGTCGCGTACGCCCAGCGCCCGCCGGAACCGGTCCCGGTGCCCGCGGGCGGCGAGCATCCGGTCGAAGCACGGATCCCCGGCGAGCACCGCGGCCCCGGCCGCCTCGGGGCACGACTCCCGCAGGCGTTCCGCCTGCTCGGGGTGCGAGAGCACGAACGCGTCGGCCACGGGCCGCCCGTCCTCCAGCAGCCACTCCGGCGCCAGCCCGAAGACGGGAGCCCGGCGTCCGGCGTCCGGCGACCGGCGACCGGCGACCGGCGACCTGAGCCTCTTAGTATATCCAACGCCATGCGACAGAACTGCCAATTTGCCGTGCAATGCAGCTATTTGACCACCCAGGCTTGCGGAGACGGCCAGGTCGACGGGCGTACGCACCGCCTGCTCCCACGGCAGCACCGGCACCCCCACCGCCGCCAGCAGCTCGCCGACGCCGCCCTGAAACGGCGAAGAACCCGTGCACGTCGCCAGCATCTGCACCCGCAGATCGTCGTCGAAGAGCGGCATCACGTCCAGCAGCCGGGTGGCCGACGTCACGTTGTGCACGACGAACAGCACCCGCCGGCAGCGCCCCCGCGAAGCCCACCGCCGAGCCCCTTCCCCCACCGGAACCCGTACCCAGCCCGCCCGCGCCTCCGTCATCCAGCCCCCCACGGCCTCACCGCCACCCCGGCGTGAACCCGCCACCCTAGACGGTGCGGTGCGGCACCGGCAGACGACGGCTAGCCTGCGGGGATGGGCATGGCGGAGTTCGTCCTCACCGCGGTGGGCACCCTGGCGGGGGTCGTCGGCACCTACTTCGCCTACGCCTCCGTACGCGGCCGCACCGCCCGCCGCCGCCCGCCGCCCCCCGCCGGGACCACCGCCCCGGACCCGTCCCCCGCCGCGAACCCCCCGGCGTACGACGTCTATGTGTCCCACAGCCCCGCCGACGCCCCCTGGGCGCGCACCTTCGCCGCCCGGCTCCGCGCGAGCGGCCTGCGCGTGGCCGACGACGAGGTGGTCCGCACCCCCGGCGGCGTCCGCCTCCACGCCGTCGAGCAGGCCATCCGCGACTCTGCCCACGGACTCCTGGTCTTCAGCCCGCAGTCGACGGACGACGGGTGGGTGCTCCAGGAGTACGCGGCCCTGATGGAGCGTTCGATCGAGTCCGGCAGGCTGTTCATCCCCGTTCTGGTCGGCGACGCCGTCCTGCCCGAATTCGCGCGTACGCGCTTCAGCGCGGACTTCCGCGACGCGGACGACGACACGTACGCGCGCACACTGGAGCAGATAGTCCGCGCGTTACAGAACCGCTGACCCGTCCTCGTCCTCCTCGATGTCCACGGCGTCCATGGCCCCCTCGGCCTCCGCACCGGCCTCGATGCTCTTCGCGCCCTCGGCACCCTTCGGCAGCGCCGCCATCCTGGCGTGCCGCTGCGCGCTCTCGATCAGCGCGAGGGCGCGCTGCAGCGGGAGATGGCGCAGCAGCTCGTCCGCGTTCCCGCTCACGACCTCCGGCACGCCCATGCCCTTCAGTTGGCGCAGGAACATCTCCTTGGCGATGGTGTCGCCGCCGAGCAGCTCGATCTTCCGCTCCAGCACCACCGTCTCCAGCATCCGGTCCTTCCGCTCGCCGCGCCGTTCGCGGTCGCGGATACGTTCCCGGATGACCGAGTTGTTCTCCTCCGCCTCCAGTTCGCGGGTTTCCATCTGCTTGTCTGCGAGCCGCCGCCGGGCCCGGTCGAGTTCGGGGTCGGAGGACTCGAATTCGCCCAGCGTCGTGCCCCGCGCCTCGATTCCCCAGGCGGCGAGCGCGTTGCGTACCTGGGAGGAGAGGTCCGTCCGCGTACTCGCGTACATGCTGAGGAATTCCTCCACCGTGGAGGCCGAGGCGATGGCGTTGAAATACGTCTCGACCATTCCCCCCAGCACCCGCTCCACGAACCGCTGCACCGGAAGCGGATCGTCCACCAGCCCGCCGAGGCGGGAGGTGTGCGCGCCGCCGAACCTGCTGACCAGGGTGGGAGCGGCCGGCTCCGGGATCTCCAGGGTCTGCGAGATGTCGACCTGCAGCCGGTGGCCCATGACGTTCACGAGGATGGGCCGGAGCGCCGCGTCGTAGTTACTCGGGGAGCGTTCCTTCTTCGTCCACTCGATGACGAGCGTACGCGTGGGAATGAGCACGACCCGTACGAACCAGGGGTTCAGGGCGTATACGGAGCCCTCGCCCAGCGTCTCTTCCTGCACCCCCCGCTGTCCGCCTCTGGCGAGGAATTCCCAGGGCAGCCGGAAATTGCTGTGGCCGGGAATAATCGGCCCGATGGGCCGTTCGTCCTTCCTCGCCTCGGCGCCGTCCAGGGTCACCACGACACCGGTCTCACCGATCTGGATGGCGATTTCCTTGAGGTGATCCGCGGTGAGTCCGTCCTGGCGGGTGTTCCCCACCGTGCCGGTGGTGATCACCTCGAAGAGGTCCGGATTGATGTTGTAGTACGACCCGCCGGTGAGGATGGCCAGTTGCCTGCCCTGCTCGCCGCCCTCACGCAGGAACGCCTCACCGTCCTGGAAGTTGTCGCATTCCACATAGCGGCCGAACGGCCGGTCGGGGGGCCGCACTTTGCCGTCCTTCGCGATGACGAGAGCCACGGTCCCCGGCTCCACGTACGTACGCGGCGCCAGTTCGACATCGAATAGCGCGCGGTTGATGTCGTACGAGGAGTCGCCGGGCAGAATCGCGATCTGCCGGCCCTGCTCACCGCCGTTCCGGAGAAAAGCCTCGCCGTCCTGGAAGCAGTCGCATTCCACCTGCCGGCCCAGCGTCCGCTGCGCCGGCCGCCTGGCGCCCTCGCGCGCGGTCACGAGCCCGACCTTGTCCGCGGGCACGTACGTCCGCGGTGCGAGCTTGACCCGGTACAGCAGGGGCGGGAGCCAGTACGTCCGGCCCGGTACCAGCACGCGGGCCTGGATGCCGCGGCCCTCTTTGTGCGGCGTGACGTATCTGTAACGCCCTTCGGGGTCGCCGCGGCCGAACCGGCGGGTGACGATCCCCACTTTGCCCGCGGGCACCACGTGCAGGCCGAAACTGAACCGCGGTCCACCACTGCGCGGTGGCCGGGGCGGCGCCGGAGTACCCGACCGGGACGGGGTCCCGGCGGCGGGCTGCCGATCGGGCCGGGCCAGGGCGACCAGCACGACGAAAACGACGCCCACGACGAGAAGCGCCACGAGTAAAAAGGTGATCATTCCGCTCCGCCCTTCGCTCGCATACGCAGGTGCACGGCAAGTACGGTTTCCGTCCACTGGTCGTACCAGTCCGGGTAGCGCTCGTTCTGCGGGTTACGGAGCGTGGGAAAGAACCCGGGGGGTCTGTCCTGGCCGGCGAACGCACGGTATTCCGAAACGGCGTCCTCCACCGAGCCGCGCCAGCCGTACGCCAACGAGAGTGCCAGGAAATCGCGGTGACGCGCACTCGCGGGACGCGCCCTTTCCCGCTGTGTCCGAAATCCGTACCTGCCGCCCGAGAACTCCGCCCAGGCCGCGTCCACTTCGCGCAGCAGCCCGCCGGGCAGCCGCCGCCCGTCGCCGCGCCGCAGCCAGCCGCTCTCCAGCCGGTCGACGGCCCGTAGCAGCAGGGCGGTGGTCAGCAGGTCGGCGTGCTCCCACTCCTCCTCCGCGAGCAGCGCACCGAGCCGCACCCCGGCGGGCGCGTCGGGGAGCGCCACCGGAGCCGAAGAGGCCGGCGACGGGGCAGGCGATACCGCACGCGCCGGCGCCATTTCACCGGCCGCGGGGGAGGGCACACCCGCATTCTGGAGGCGGCGCAGCAGGTCGAGTTCCACGTGCCCGGGGAGCGAGCCCGTACGGGCGTCGAAATGCCAGGTGCTCGCCAGCAGGAAGTGCCGGTCGCCCCGGACCAGAATGGGAAAGAAGGGGCGGCTGTGCCGCTGCCCCTCCAGGATTTCCCTGGTGACGTCCTCGGAGTTCTCGGCGTCCGGGGACATCAGGACGATGATCCCCAGCGCGTGCCGGATCTGCGCGCGGATCGTCCACAGAACGTCGTCGCCCCACGTCAGATGGCTGATGGACCAGACGGGAAGACCGGCCCTGGACAGCGCGGGCAGCAGCCGGCGGGCGTAGTCCCGTTCCTGGCGCGCGTAGCAGACGACGAAAGACGGCTCGGCCGGTACGTCGAGAGGGCGGGCGGCCGTATCGCGGAGATCCATCGCCTCCGACTCGCCGTTCGTGCCGGGCTCTTCGCCGAGGATCACCCGGGCCAGCTCGGTCACCTTGTCGTCGAAATCCCGCCCGGTGACGTCCCGGAAATCGACCCATAATCGGGTGGCCGCAAAGGGCAGCGCACCGATATCCATCCCGCTGTGGAGTACGGGGATGAACCGCAGCCCGCGCTGCGTCGAGGCGGTCAGCAGCGCGGCGTACTCCTGGAGCACCCAGGGCTTGTGCACGGCCACCGGGCTGAGTACCTGAATTCCGTGCGTGGAGCGGCGTATGGCCGCTTCGAGCTGATGAACGACGACATCGCCGGGCAGCAGACTGCACTCGTCGAAAAAGACCCGCACCCCGTTGCGCCGGAGCCCCGCCGCCAGTTCCCCCGCCCACGCGCGGTCTTCGGCCGCGTAGGAGATGAAGACGTCCGCCACGCCGTTCCCCCTCGCCGAGACGCGCCATCGCTCCGCATGTCCAGCATACGGGCAGGAGCGGCGTGTGAGCCGTGGTGCGACGGTGTCCCGGCCGTCAGCGGCGGGTGTGGCCGAACAGGGCCATGGCCTCGTCGAGCCGGATGCGGGCCCAGTCGTACTGCTTGCTGTCGGTGTGGCCGCGGTAGACCGTCTCGATGACCATGATCAGCATCAGATGGAGGCAGTACAGCCGGCGGCGCACCTGCTGCGTCGCAGTCAGCTCCGGGCGGCCGTAGCCGCGCATGAACGGCACCGGGTGGCCGAAGGCCGCCATCTGGGTGCCCGCGAAGCCGGACTCGATCAACGGGTCGCCGTAGAAGGCGCGCTCGTGGTCGATGACCCCGACGATCTTGCCGTCGCGCACCATGACGTTGCCGGCCCACAGGTCCCACTCGACGAGGCGCGGCTCGGTCACCTCGTCGAGGCTGCCGGCGTGGGCGCCGAAGACGGCACGGACGGCGCCGTAGTCCCAGCCGAGGTCGACGCCCCGGCGCTCACCGTCGGCGAGGACGTCCTCGACCATGCCGCTGAACACCGCCCGCCAACTCGGCCCCCCGGGCCCGGCGAGCGGCCCGAAGGCGTCCCCGCGCAGCGAGTTGATCTCCCGGTTGGCCGCGCCGACCTGCTCCATGAGCGAGTCCCGTGCGGCGGCGGAAAGTTCCTTGGCGATGACACCGAGGTTGTCGCCGTCGATGTACGGCATGAAGAAGTACTCCGCGTCGCACACCTCGCGGCTGAGATCGGCGAAGTCGACGGCGGGGACCGGCACGGAGGTGTGCGTACGGAGGAGATCCAGCATGCGCAGCTCGACGGACATGGCGCCGCGCTCGTACGTCATGACCTCCACCTCCGGCGGCGGCGCGATCTTCACCACGACCTCGGCCCCGTCACGCAACCGGATGCGATACGCGACGTTGAACCACCCGTGCCCCAACTCGGCGGCCCACCCGTCCCCCACGGGCACGCGGTCGGCCCCGTACGCACGCCCGACCATGGCACGCAGAGCGTCGGGGGACTGCCTGTTCTTGGTGATGCTCTCCACACCCGGTCCCTTCCTCGAAGACGCCTCGGCAGTGTTAATCGTCGAGAACAGGAGGCCTTCCGTACGGATCCCCTCAATCTCTTCCCTGCAACCGGCGGGTCTCGTGTCGGGCCGCTCCACGAGCTTTCTGCAGCTCGCGGACTGCCTCGCCTCTCCGGCTTTGCCACCAATTGGGCCAGATGGCCCATGCCGTCCACCGTTCCGGCTGTCATGATCTGGCTGCGCGAGCACTGAGGGCGAACGCTGGCTGCACATCGCACTTTCAGTCAGCGGCCTCCCCCCTGCCGGTCTGAGACCTCCCGGGCGTGCAGACCTTGGCGGCTGCCGCCACGAGCTCTGGTGAGTGCCCCGCGTTTCCTGTGGGCGGAGGGCATAGGCACTCTGAGTTCTGTTGACCGCGTTAACAAATTTGAAGTTGTACACACTGTGCGTTTCGTGTACGTTCACGCTTGTGGGCTTTCCTGTCTGTCACGATGAGCACGCCCGTCAAATAGGGAAGTAGCAGGCCCTCGACGGGGCTGTAAGGGGAGGTAACGGCATGAGTGGGGATTCCGGGACGGTTGCGGGGCGGTTCCGGCTGCTGGACCACCTGGACTCGGGGAACATGGGTGAGGTTCACCGCGCCGAGGACCTGGACGCGCCCGAGGACTCGCCCGCACGCGTCGTCGCACTCAAGCTCATCCGCCGTCGCCGCTCAGGCACCCTGGTGCAGACGCAGGCCGATCCGCATGCGGCGGCAAGGTTTGCGCGCGAAGTGCGCATCATGCGTCTGCTGAGCCACCCCAACCTGCCTCGGACCATCGACGGGGGAGTGGATGAGGCCAACGGTGATCTGCCCTACCTCGCCATGGAGTTCCTGGACGGATACCCGCTCGCCGACCTGATAGCGGAGGAGGGCCAGTTACCGGTCTCCTGGGTCGCCGCCGTAGGGGCACAGATAGCCGATGCCCTGGCAGCCGCCCATGCCTCCGAGGTAGTCCACCGGGACCTCAAGCCCCGCAACGTGATGCTCACCCGCGGGGGCGCGGTGAAGGTCCTGGACTTCGGGATCGGCCGCATCGTCGACGACCCGGACGGAACCAGGCTGACCAGCACGGGAGCGACGGTCGGCACGGCTCGCTACATGGCGCCGGAACAGTTCGAGGCCAGCCTCGTCACCCAGGCCGCCGATCTGTACGCACTCGGGTGCGTGCTCCACGAGATGCTTCTGGGGAACCCGCCCTTCGTCGGCAACAGTGACTTCGACATCCGGGACAAGCATCTCCACCAGGAGCCGACTCCGGTGCGGCTGCTTCGCCGGGACGTGCCGGAGGCGCTGGCCCGGCTGGTGGACCTCCTCCTCGCGAAGAACCCCGCTGACCGCCCGGCCGACGCCGTCGCCGTACGGGAGGCGTTGCTGCCCTTCGTGACGCAGGGCGTCCCGCTCCCCGTCTGGCAGGACTTCGACCCGGTGAAGTGGATCCTGCGGCCGGCCAGGGACGCCGTCAGGGCCGCCACACAGAAGTCCTCGGGCCCGACGGTCCCCGAGCCGGCGAAGCGACCTCTGTCAGGTTCCGCCATGGACGTCTTCGGTGTGCACACGAAACTCATCGACGACTACCGCTCCTTCACCGAGGGCGGCACGGTGATCCGCGACGAACGCGTCAGGGACTTCGTGAAAAGGGACCTCGACGCCAAGTCGCAATGGCCCAACCCCTGGCTGTCGCTCAACCCCTTCTTCGCCTCGTCCGGAACCGTTGCCGAACTGGCCGCCCAGAACGTCCTGCACAGCGAGTGCGCGAAGATCTTCCAGGCGGGGAAGGCCGAGAACTCCACCGTGTGCGACGGCCGCCCGCTCACTCTGCACCGCCACCAGCGTGCGGCGATCGACGCGGCTGCGGCCGGCGTCTCCTACGTCCTCACCACGGGCACCGGTTCCGGAAAGTCCCTCGCCTACATGGTCCCGATCGTCGACCGGGTGCTCAGGGAACGGCAGGAAGCCGGACCTGACGCACCCGGGCGGGTGCGGGCGATCATTGTCTACCCGATGAACGCCCTCGCCAACAGCCAGCTCAAGGAGCTGGAGAAGTACCTGCGCAACGGTTACGGCGAGGGCAACGAGCCCATCACCTTCGCCCGCTACACCGGCCAGGAGGACGACGAGACCCGCCGCCGGATTCGCCGGGACCCGCCGGACATCCTGCTCACCAACTACGTGATGCTGGAATTGATGCTCACCCGGCCCGACGACCGCGACAGCCTCGTGGCCATGGCTGAGGGGCTCCAGTTTCTCGTCTTCGACGAACTGCACACCTACCGCGGCCGGCAGGGCGCGGACGTGGCCCTCCTCATCCGCCGGGTGCGCGACGCCTGCCGCGCCGACGACGTGCAGTGCATCGGCACCTCCGCCACGATGTCCACCGAAGGCAGCTTGGAGGACCAGCAGAAGGTGGTGGCCGATATGGCCACCAAGCTCTTCGGTACGAAGGTCAGCCCCGACCACGTCATCGGTGAGACCCTCGTCCGGGCCACCGGCGAGCCCCCGTCCGCCGTGCCGGCCAAGCGCCTGGCAGGAGCTGCCGCACCAAGCGCCTACGCCGACCTCGTGACCGATCCCCTCGCGCGTTGGATCGAGACGTACTTCGGCCTTGGGACCGACGACGCCACAGGGCAACTCGTACGGCAGAAGCCCGGGAGGATCGAGGACGCAGCCGCCGAGCTGGCACGGCAGAGCGGCGTCGGGGAAGAGCGGTGCGCGGACGCCTTGCGGGAAACGCTGGAAGCGGGCTCGCAGGCGTACCACCCCGTCACGGAACGCCCTCTGTTCGCTTTCCGGCTCCACCAGTTCCTGTCCAAGGGCGACACGGTCTACGTCACCCTGGAGAGCAAGGCCGGCCGCCACGCCACCCGTGACTACCAGCGGGTGCGGCCCGGCACCGACGGGCATGTCCTGATGCCGCTTGCCTTCTGCCGCGAGTGCGGTCAGGAGTACCTCACCGTGTGGCGTACGGAGAGAGACGGAGAGATCCGCTACGAACCGCGCCGCGACACCGCTGCCACCGGGGGCCGGGCAGGCGACGGGTACCTCTACATCGATACCGACCGCTACCCGGACACCGCCCCCTGGCCCCACACTTCGGACGAGGCCATCGCCGACCGGCGGCTGCCCGAGTCCTGGCTGGAGATCGACGACAAGGGCCAGGAGGTCGTCAAGAAGTCCTACCGCGACCGGCTGCCGCGAGCCGTCACCGTCGATCCGTACGGCAACGAGTCCAAGGGCGAGCTGCACGCGGCGTTCATCCCCGCTCCGTTCCTGTTCTGCCTGCACTGCTCGGTCGCCTACGAGCAGACTCGTGGCAAGGACTTCGCCAAGCTGGCCACCCTGGACCAGGAAGGCCGCTCCTCGGCGACCTCGCTGATATCCGCGTCCGTGGTGCGTTCCCTGGACAGCGTGCCGGAAGCGGCGCTCCCCAAGGAGGCCCGCAAACTCCTCACGTTCGTCGACAACCGTCAGGACGCCTCCCTCCAGGCCGGTCACTTCAACGACTTCGTCCAGGTCACCGAGTTACGCGGGGCGCTGTACCGGGCCGTCGTCGACGCGGGGCAGGACGGCATCCAGCACGAGGAACTGACGTCCCGGGTCGCCAACGCCCTCGCCCTCGACCCCTCCGTCTACACCGGCGAGAGCGATCTGCCACCGCGCCTGGCGGCTGCCGCGGCCAGGACCCTGCGGGATGTGATCGCCTTCCGGCTCTATCTCGACCTGGAACGCGGCTGGCGCGTCACCATGCCGAACCTGGAGCAGACGGGACTCCTGGAGATCGACTACGCCGACCTTCCCTGGGTCGCCGAGCGGGAGGACCGCTGGGCGAAGGCCCATCCGTCGCTGCGCGAGGCCGATACCTCGCTGCGGGCGGAGATCATGAAGGTGCTGCTCGACGAGATGCGCCGATCCCTCGCCATCGACGTCCAGTATTTCCGCGACGACTTCGACTCGCTGCAGAGCGCAAGCGAGGAACGGCTCGTCGACCCGTGGCGGCTATCCAAGAGCGACAGCCCCAAGGTCGCCACCGCCTACCCCAGGTCCTCCAAGCCCGGCATGGACCGCACGGGCCTGTTCCTCTCCGCGCGCGGCAAGTACGGGAAGTACCTCCGCCGTACGCACCGGGGGTTCCGCGACGGCCTGGACCAGACCGAACTCCAGACCGTCATCGAGGATCTGCTCAAGGTCCTCAGGAACGCCGGACTCGTGACCGAGGTGTCCGTGGCACCTCAGCGGGCCCGGTACGTCCGCAGGCCGCCGGCGACCGCCACCGGCTACCGGGTGTCCGCCGCCGCCATCATCTGGCGGGCCGGCACCAGCGAGACCGGGGCCCACGACCCTCTCACCCGTACGTATGCCAGCGGGGACGGGCCGCGCGTCAACGCCTTCTTCCGCCAGCTCTACCGCGAGGCGGCAGACGGCCTCTCCGGCCTGCTCGCCCGCGAACACACCGCCCAGGTCGCCCCCGCCGACCGGCAGCAGCGGGAGGAGGACTTCGGCAAGGCAGATCTCAAGCTGCTCTACTGTTCCCCGACGATGGAGCTGGGCGTCGACATTTCCTCGCTCAACGCCGTCATGATGCGCAACGTCCCTCCCACCCCGGCCAACTACGCCCAGCGCAGCGGCCGTGCGGGGCGAAGCGGCCAGCCCGCGCTCGTCACCACGTACTGCGCCACCGGCAACAGCCACGACCAGTACTACTTCCGCCGTTCGCACCGGATGGTCGCCGGCGCCGTCGCCCCGCCCCGCCTGGACCTGGCCAACGAGGACCTGGTCCGCTCCCACCTCCAGGCCATCTGGCTCGCCGAGGCCGGGCTCGCGCTGGGCCGAGCAATACCTCAGGTCCTCGACATCGCCCACCACGAGTCGTCGGGCCGCCCAGCCCCCGGACTCGACCTCCTCGACGACATCCGGACCGCCTCCCACGACCCAGGCGCGCAGGCTCGCACAGTCGCCGCCGCCCGGCGCGTCCTGGGCCCACTGCTGCCCCGGTTCGGAGAAACGACCTGGTGGGACGAGAGGTGGATCGAGGATGCGGTGGGCAGGGCCCCGCGCGACTTCGACCGGGCCTTCGACCGCTGGCGCGACCTCTACCGCACGGCCCTGGTCGATCAGTACGTGCAGAACAAGAGAGTCCTCGACCACACGCTGACCGAGAAGAGCCGGCGTGACGCCTTCCGCCGCCGTACGCAGGCGGAGACCCAGCTCAACCTGCTCAAGAACGAGAGCGCGGACAACCGGTCCGTCCTCTCCGACTTCAATCCGTACCGCTACCTGGCGTCCGAGGGCTTCCTGCCCGGCTACTCCTTCCCCCGGCTGCCGCTTGCCGCCTACATCCCCACTCGCGGCGGCCGTCAGGGCGACGGCGACTACCTCCAGCGGCCCCGCTTCCTCGCCATCCGCGAGTTCGGGCCCGGCGCGCTCATCTACCACGAGGGCGCCCGCTACCAGGTCACCCGCATTCAGCTTCCACCGGACTCCACCGGCGACATCTCCACCGGCGAGGCCCGGCGCTGCGCCCACTGCGGGTACCTCGACGAACCCGAGCAGCGCCGGGACACGTGCGAGATGTGCCAGAAGCCGCTGGGCGCGCCCACCTACGGCCTCCTGCACCTGCACACCGTCTACACGCGGCACCGTGAGCGCATCTCCTCCGACGAGGAAGAGCGCCGCAGGGCCGGCTACCGGTTGGAGACGTCGTACCGCTTCCGGTACCACGGCACGCGCCGCGGACGCCAGGACGCCCGCCTCGCGGACTCCGCCGGCGCCCTCGCCACGCTCACCTACGGAGACTCCGCCACGGTCCGTATCACCAACGTCGGCAGACTGCGTGCCAAGGACAACGAGCCGCCCGGCTACTGGCTCGATCCGGCCGACGGGCGCTGGATGAACGAGCGGGATGCCTCCGACGCTTCCGGCGACTCCAGCGAGATGCCCGTCGTCGACGCGGACGGCAAGGAGAAGCGCCGTAAGAAGCGGGTCATCCCGTTCGTCGAGGACCGCCGCAACATCCTCGTCGTCACTCTCGACGAGCCACTGCCGGAACCGGTCGCCCTGACGCTCATGTACGCCTTGGAGCGCGGCATCGAGACCGCATTCGAGCTGGAGGACTCCGAGCTGACCAGCGAGTTGCTGCCACCGGCCGACGGACCGTGCGACCGGCTGCTGTTCACCGAGGCCGCGGAGGGGGGCGCGGGCGTCCTGCGCCGCATCCAGGCAGAACCGGGAGCCCTCGCCAGGGCCGCCCGGCAGGCGCTGGCCGTCTGCCACTTCGACGAGCACGGCGAGGACGACGCGGGGCCGCAGTCCGACCGCCCCTGCGCCCGTGGCTGTTACGACTGCCTGCTCACGTACGGCAACCAGCTCCACCACGGCGCGATCAACCGTCACGACGTCACCGACCTGTTGCTGCGGCTCGCGTCGGCTGTGGCCACGAGTGAGAAGCGCGGTGAGACCAGCACGGAACAGCACCTCAGGCTCATGACTGCCACGGCCACCGCCACCGCTTCAGCCCCGGCCGCCGAAAGCGGTCCGGCCGAAGCCGCCGCACCGACCGAGGCGGAGTTCCTTGACTGGCTCAGGGATCATGGCCTCCGCCTGCCCGATGAGGCGGGGATCACTGTCTCCGGGGCCGATGCCCGCCCCGACTTCGTCTACCGGATGCCGGGCGTCAACCTCGCGGTCTTCGTAGGCGGCGAGGACGGGCCGGGGCGGGACGAGGACGCCGAGGACCGGCTGGACGTCGCCGGCTGGGACGTCATCCGCTTCCCCAGGGGCGGCGACTGGGAAGCCATCGCCGCCGAACACGCCCACTACTTCGGCCTCGGCCCGTCCCGATGACGGCCCGCCCGTACCGCTTACCCCGCCCGGTCACCGAACCGGCCGACACGGCTACGAGGAAGTCCCGATGACGCGCACCTACACCCCCGGCTCCCTGGTCACGGCCCGCGGCCGGGAGTGGGTCGTTCTCCCCGACAGCGAGCCCGACCTGCTCGTGCTGCGTCCCCTGGGCGGTTCCGACGACGACATCTCCGCCGTCTTTCCCGCGTTCGAGCACGTGCGGGACGCCCAGTTCGCACCCCCGTCGCCCGCCGACCTGGGCGATCAGCGGGCGGCCGGACTGCTGCGCTCCGCCCTGCGGATCGGCTTCCGCTCCGGCGCCGGCCCCTTCCGCTCCCTCGCGGGCATCGCGGTCGAACCGCGCGCGTACCAACTGGTGCCCCTGCTGATGGCGTTGCGCCAGCAGACCGTACGCATGCTGATCTCCGACGACGTCGGCATCGGCAAGACCGTCGAGGCGGGCCTGATCGCGAAGGAGTTCCTGTCCCAGGGCGAGGCCAGAGGGCTGGCCGTGCTCTGTTCGCCCGCGCTGGCCGAGCAGTGGCAGGAGGAGCTGCGCACCAAGTTCGGCATCGACGCCGAACTCGTCCTCGCCTCCACGGTGTCGCGCCTGGAACGCGGCCTGGACCTCGGCCAGTCCCTCTTCGACCGGTACCCGCACGTCATCGTCTCCACCGACTACATCAAGTCCACCCGGCACCGCGACGACTTCGTACGCCGCTGTCCCGACTTCGTCATCGTCGACGAGGCTCACACCTGCGTGGCCGCCGACGACAGCGTCTCCACGCAGAACCAGCTCCGCTACGAGCTGCTGCGGCGCATCGCGGAGGACACGCAGCGGCACCTGCTGCTGGTCACCGCGACCCCGCACAGCGGCAAGGAGTCCGGTTTCCGCAACCTCCTCGGTCTGGTCCTGCCCGAACTCGCCGACGTCGATCTGGAGACGGACCGTGGCCGGCGGCTCCTCGCCCGGCACTTCGTGCAGCGCAAGCGCGCCGACGTACGCCAGTACCTGACCAAAGAGAGCGGGCTGGCTGACGACAACCTCGCCGAGAAGACCGCATTCCCCTCCGACCGCGAGTCCAAGGACGAGAAGTACAAGCTGTCACCCGGCTACCGGGCACTGCTCGACGACGCCATCGCGTACGCCAGCGAGCGCGTCCAGGCGGCCGGTGAGCAGAGCCGGCGCGAGGCCCGTATCGCCTGGTGGTCCGCGATCGCCCTCCTGCGCTCCCTGGTCTCCTCGCCCCGGGCCGCCGCCCAGACCCTCTCGACCCGGTCGGCCGCGGCCGTCGCCGCCAGCGCCGAGGAAGCCGACCGGCTCGCCGCCCCGATGACCCGCGACTCCGCCGACAGCGACGCCCTGGAGGGGCTCGACGCCGCGCCCGGCGCTGAGACAGAAGACGCCGGAGCCCGGCTGGCCGACCTCGCCGAACGGGCCGCCGCCCTGGAGGGTCCGGAGACGGACCTCAAGCTCGCCGCCCTCCTCCGGCACCTCAAGGCGCTCCTCAAGGACGGCTACCACCCGATCGTCTTCTGCCGGTACATCCCGACCGCCGAGTACGTGGCCGCGCACCTGGAGAAGAAGCTCGGTTCCAGGACGGTGGTCAAGTCCGTCACCGGCACCCTCTCCCCGCAGCAGCGTCTTGGCCGTATCGAGGAACTGGCCGCGCTCGCCGGAGAGGACCCCGCCGCCCGCCGGGTCCTCGTCGCCACCGACTGCCTCTCCGAGGGCGTGAACCTCCAGCACCACTTCGACGCCGTCGTCCACTACGACCTGGCCTGGAACCCGACCCGCCACGACCAGCGCGAGGGCCGCGTGGACCGGTACGGGCAGAAGCGCGACAAGGTCCGCGTCATCACGCTCTACGGCATCGACAACGGCATCGACGGCAAAGTCCTCGAAGTCCTCATCGCCAAACACCGCCAGATCCGCAAGGACCTCGGCATCTCCGTCTCCGTCCCCGACGAGGCGTCCTCCGGCGTCACCGACGCGATCGTCGAATGGCTCCTCATGCGCGGCCGCGAACCCGAGCAGGAGGGCCTGTTCGGCGCCGAGGCGCTGAGGACCGTGGACGCGAGGGCCGCCGAGCTGGAGAGCCGGTGGAACTCGGCCGCCGAACGCGAAACGGCCTCCCGTTCCCGCTTCGCCCAGCGCGCCATCCACCCCGAGGAAGTCGCCCGCGAAGTCGCCGCCATCCGCGACACGCTGGGCCGCGCGGACGAGGTCGACGGCTTCGTGCGCCATGCGCTGGCGGCGCTCGAAGCACACGTCGTCGAGGCGGGCGACGGTACGGGAGACTTCACCGCCGAGGTCAGCGGCGTCCCCGCCGGACTTCGCGACGCCCTCGCCCCCGTGGCGGGCGCCGCAGCCGTCGAGTCCGGGCGCCCCATCCCGTTCCGTACGACAGCGGCCGTGGCCCGCGGCGAAGCCGCCCTGGTCCGTACGGACCCCGTGGTCGGCGCCCTCGCGGCCCACGTCCTCAACACGGCCCTGGACACGGAAGCGCCCGGCCGCCGCCCGGCCCGCCGCTGCGGCGTGGTCTCCACGGCCGCCGTGTCCGTCCGCACCACCCTCCTCCTGGTCCGTTACCGCTTCCACCTCACGCTCCCCTCACGGCAGGGCACGCGCAGGATCGTCGCCGAGGACGCCCGCCTCCTCGCCTGGGAGGGATCGGTGAAGAACCCTGTCTGGCTCCCCGAGGCCAGCGCGCTCGCCCTCCTGACCGCGGAGGCCGCCGAAAGCACCGACGACTACTTCCAGACCCGGACCATGAGCCGCACACTCGGGCAATTGGGCGCCGTCCAGAACCACATGGCGGACTACGGCGACCTGCTCGCCGGAGAACTCCACGAGTCGCACCGCCGGGTCCGGCGCGCGTCCGACGAGATCGTGCAGGGCCTGAAGGTGACCGCCCAGCAGCCCGCCGACGTCCTCGGCGTCTACGTCTACCTGCCCCCGATCTCCGAGAACGGAGGGACCGCCTGATGTCCGTCACCACACGCAACCAGGTCTTCTCCGCCGTCCACACCGTCGGCGGCCTGCTCCCCGCGGACATGCTCGTCCGTATCTCGGAGAGCAAGGAGGGCAAGGACGTCCCGGGCACCGGTCCTGCTGACTACCACGTCATCGGCCCACGCCGTTCCGTACGGGACGAGGCCGAGCGCCACTGGGACTACCTCAAGGGGGTCTGGCGCGAACTCCGCGAGAAGCTGCCCGTCAGCGCCGAGGCCGACCTGCCCGCGGACCCGACCGGACACGCGATCGGCCAGTGGCTCGAACCGCTCTTCAACGAATTAGGCTTCGGCCGCCTCACGACGGTCGCGCCGGGCGAGTACCGGGCCGACGGCGACCCCGACCGCGTCTTCCCCCTCAGCCACCGCTGGCACCACGTGCCCGTCCACATGGCCGCCTGGAACGCGGTGCTCGACAAGCGGCCCGGCGGCGTCGGCACCGTACCCCCGCACTCCCTCGTCCAGGAGTGCCTGAACCGGCGCGAAGCCCACCTGTGGGGCGTGCTCACCAACGGCCGGCAGTTGCGCCTGCTGCGCGACTCCAACGCCCTGGCCACCGCCTCCTACGTCGAGTTCGACCTCGAAGCGATCTTCGACGGCGAACTCTTCAGCGAGTTCGTCCTGCTCTACCGGCTGCTGCACGTCTCCCGCTTCGAGACCGGAGAGGCGGGGGCGCGGTCCGCGTGCTGGCTGGAGAAGTGGCGTACGGAGGCGATCGCCTCCGGCACCCGGGCGCTCGACCACCACCGCGACGGCGTCCAGCGGGCCCTCACCACCCTCGGCACCGGCTTCCTGCGCCACCCCGGTAACACGGCACTCCGCGAGAACCTCGACGTCGACCGCTTCCACGCGGCTTTGCTGCGCCTCGCCTACCGGATGATCTTCCTCTTCGTCGCCGAGGACCGCGACGCTCTGCTCGACCCCGGCGCGAGCGAGGAGACCCGCAAGCGGTACGCCACCTACTTCAGCTCCGGCCGGCTGCGCCGCCTCGCCCTGCGACGTCAGGGCACCGCACACGCCGACCAGTACGCCGCGCTGCGCATCGTCCTTGACGCCCTGGGCCGCGAGGACGGCCGGCCCGAGCTGGGCCTGCCCGGCCTCGGCGGCCTCTTCGACGACACCGCCGCCGACGCCCCCTTACGCGACTGCGCGCTGTCCAACGCCTCCCTGCTGGAGGCGGTGCGCCACCTCTCGCGCGTACGGGACGAGAAGACGGCGCGCTGGCGGCCGGTGGACTACCGCAACATGGGCTCGGAGGAACTCGGCTCCATCTACGAGTCCCTGCTCGAACTCGTCCCCAAGCACAGCGCCACCGAGCGCACTTTTGAACTCGTCAACCGGCTGGGGAACGACCGCAAGAAGACCGGCTCCTACTACACCCCGGCCTCCCTCATCGAGACCCTGCTCGACTCCACCCTCGACCCGGTCATCGACGACGCCCAGAAGCGCGGCGAGCAGGCCGCCGCGGCGGCGGGAGACCCCGACGCGTCGGAGGCGGTCGTCGGTGAGCTGCTGTCGCTGACGGTCTGCGACCCGGCCTGCGGCTCGGGCCACTTCCTGGTGGCGGCAGCCCGCCGGATCGCCAAGCGTGTGGCGGCGGTCCGGGAGAGCAACCCCGAGCCGACGCCGGTCGCCGTACGCAGTGCGCTGCACGAGGTCGTCGCCCGGTGCGTGTACGGGGTGGACCTCAACCCGATGGCGGTGGAACTGGCGAAGGTCTCGCTGTGGCTGGAGGCGCTGGAGCCGGGCAAGGCGCTGGGCTTCCTGGACGCGCACATCAAGCACGGGAACGGGCTGGTCGGCGCGACGCCGGCGTTGATGCTGGATGGCATCCCGAACAAGGCGTTCAAGGCGGTCGAGGGCGACGACGCGAAGCACGCGAAGGCCCTGGAAAAGCAGAACGACGGCGAACGCCGGGGCCAGAGTGTGCTGTTCGAGGTGGTCGCGGAGCCGAAGGTCTCGAACACCGTCTTCGGGTCGGGCCTGCGCCGGATCACCGAGGCCCCGTCCGAGAAGCTGCGTGAGGTACACGCTCAGCAGGCGGCGTACGAGGACTGGCGGCAGCAGACGGAGTACGTCCACGCCCGGCACCTTGCGGACGCCTGGTGCGCCGCGTTCATGTGGCGGAAGGCGAAGGACGCCCCGCCGCCGGTGACCCACGAGGTGTTCCGGGCGCTTGGTGACCCGGAGGGCAACTCGGCCTCGGCTGCGACGCACGAGGAGATCGACCGGCTGCGGGACCTGTACCGGTTCTTCCACTGGCAACTGGAGTTCCCGGAGGTGTTCACGGTCCCGGAGGGCGCGGGGACGGGTGCTGGGGCTGGTGCGGGGGTGGACCCGGCTACGGGGTGGTCGGGCGGGTTCTCGTGTGTGGTGGGCAACCCGCCGTGGGACAAGGTCGACTTCGAGGACAAGAAGTACTTCAGCGTGGTCGAACCGTCGATCGCGGCGATCGCGGGCACGGCCCGGCGGACGCGGATCGCGGAGTGGGAGGCCGAGAACGAGAGGGCCGGGAACCCGGAGGCGGGGAAGCGGTACCGGCAGGCGCGACGGATGGTGAAGTCGACGTTTCTATTCGCGAGCGGTTCGGGGGTGTTCCCACTGTGCGCGAAGGGATTGACTGTCAAGGGCGTCACCATGCTCCAATACGACCAGCTCTTCGCGGAGAGGTTCGCGGCGATCGCCGCGCCCAGGAGCCGCTTCGGGTGCATTATTCCGACGGCCATTGCCACTGGCGCGGGTGCGCAGCACCTGTTCAACGACTTCACGCAGCGCGGTGCGGTGGCGGCGCTGTACGACTTCGAGAACCGGAAGCCGCTCTTCGTGGGGGTGCACGCCAGCTACAAATTCTGCCTGCTGTCACTGGCTGGCCGAGAGCTGAGGGAGCCTGCGGCTCGATTCGCCTTCTTCTTGGAAGACCCGGCGAATCTGGATGACGCAGAGCGCGTGTTCGCACTGAGTCCGGAGGAAATCGCCCGTATCAACCCGAACACGGGAACGCTACCGATCTTCCGAACGCGGCGAGACGCGGATCTTACGCTCGCGATATATCGACGCATCCCGGTCCTTCTGAACGAAGCGCGGGTGGATGGTAATCCGTGGAAGATGGACTTCAAAGCGACGTTCTTCCATACTACCGATGATTCTGACCTATTCAGGAATCAGGAGACCCTAGAAAAAGAAGGGTGGAAGTTGTATGGAAACGTTTTCCTGAAGGACGGGAAACGCATGCTTCCATTGTATGAGGCGAAGATGGTGGATTTCTTCAATCATCGCGCCGCCGATGTGGTAAAGAGTGTTACAGCGGTGAGTCGACAGAACCAGCCGAGATATCTCTCTGAAGGGGAGTTGAGGGATGGTCGACGTCTTGCAGTGCCGCTCAATTGGATTTCCGAAGATGGATTTATTGCAACGCGAAGGAGGGGGCGTGATGTTGATATCCCCGGCGTTTCCTTGCGTCTTCGAGAGTTGAACTGGGAGCGATCCTGGCTGTGTGGATGGTGTGATGTAACAGCATCCACCAACGAGCGCACCGCCGTCCCAGCGTTTATTCCGCGAACCGCCGTTGTGGAAACTTACCCTCTGATGCTGCCGCGGGTGGAACCAATTCTTGTTGGTACTCTGATCGCCGCGCAGAGTTCCCTCGTCTTCGACTATGTGAGTCGCCAAAAGACCAGTAACTCTCATCTGAAGCTGTTTGTGTGGAAACAGCTTCCTGTGCCCACTCCGCGTCTCATGGAACCGCATGCGCTCTTCATTACTCCGCGGATTCTGGAGCTTGTGTACACCGCCTTCGACATGGCTTCTCTCGCCTGCGATCTCGGTGAAATCGGCACACCCTTCTGCTGGGACGAGATCCGCCGTGCCCAGATCCGTGCCGAACTCGACGCCTACTTCTTCCACCTCTACGGAATCAGCCACGACGGCGCGGACTACATCCTGGAGTCGTTCCAGACCGAGACGGGCGGTCTAAAGAACAACGAGATCGCCAAGTACGGTCACTACCGCACCAAGACCCTCGTCCTCGCCGAGTACGACCGCATGGCCGCCGCCGGCGTAAGCCTCACCACCCCCCTCGTAGACGGCGAGAAGTACACCTCCTCGCTCTACCCGCCTCCCGGCCACGGCCCGCGCCACCCCGCCGAACCGGAGACTTCCTGAGGGAGATGATTCAGGGCAGGCACGCGATACACGAGCCTGTCCCTGGGGGACTACAGCAGGTGGTCGGCCTTGCCTGCTTTGATGTCCTGGATGAGCGTGCGCAGTGCTTCGTGGGTGTCTGTGAGGTAGGTTTCCTCGCGGCCCGCTACGGCTATGTAGGCGTTGCCGTCAGAGTCGGTCCCGATGCGGAAGCAGTTGTTTCCCTCTCCGCAGAAGGGAGCTTCCCACGTGATGTCTGTCACGGTCGAGTCCTTACAGGTCGTTGAGGATGGCGTGGATGAAGTCTCGCGACGTATCGGCCGGAAGGCTCATCTGGTCCATCCATTCCAAGTGGGCCCGGTACTTCGAGAGTTGCAGGTCCGCATGCATGAACTCGGGGCTGTGGGCTGAGTCGAGTTGTGCCGTGTCGAGTTGCGGTACCGGCCCCTCCGCGTACAGCAGGGCGTGTCCGGCTCCGGGGAAACTCCCCAGCTCAACGGGAACGACACGCACGACGACGTTTCGTCGTTCGCTCCATTCGAGCAGCGCGTTGAGCTGGCCCCTGCTTGTGTCCCGTCCTCCGAACAGCATGCGCAGTGCGGCCTCATGCACATACCCCACGTAGGGCACCGGTTCGTCGCGGTCCAGAACGCGCTGTCGGTCCGTGCGATGAGCGACGCGCAACTCAACTTCGAGGCGTGACAGGGCGGGGAGGACTGCCGCGAAGACACTCCGCGCGTAGTCCTCAGTCTGGAGCAATCCAGGCACGTGGACGGTCTGGATCGTTTGGATACGGGCTGCGTGCCACTCCAGCTCGACGATGTCCAGAAGGCCGGGCGAGATCCTTCCCCTGTACTCGTCCCACCAGCGGTCCGGGGAAGGCTGGATCATGTCCGTGAGTGCGGACAGGTACCGCTCGTCTGCACATGCGCAGTGCGTCGCCAGCGTGCGCAGACGGTCCGGACTGATGTTGCGGATGCCCGACTCGATGTTCGAGATCTTGCCCCGGTCGACACCCAGTAGTCCCGCGACGTACTCGGCGGTGAGGCCCGCCTCCGTGCGCATCTTCTTGATCTCCGCGCCAAGTCTGCGTTGTCGCTGCGTAGGTGTGGTGCGTGGCGCCATCGGTCGCCTTCCTCTTCAGGGGCGTGAACCAGTCTGCCGGGTGCGGTCAACCTAATCCATTGGGGGTTAAGTTCTGTCCAAAGGGTGGCACGTGCACCCCCGATCCCCCTACTGTAAGTCACGCGACACTCACGCAAGGTGCATGAGAAGAGCATCGCGCGAGCCTGCCCGCATCCTCCTGCCCTGGGAGGGGCGTGCCCGCGCCAGGGAGACAAGCCACTGCCTTGCCGCGTCGCCGAGCAGGTCTCGCGCCACACCCGGCCCTGCCCCGACAACTCACCCCGTGCTGTCAACGGCACGGCCTACTCCCAGTGTTCACGCCGCCGAACGGAGTCGTCATGCCCGAAAACGCACCGCTGATCCCCGCAACGCCCGAACCCGCCCCCACCGCAGCACCGACCCCCCGCCGCGCTCCCGCAGGTCGTCCTGGTCGCCAACTGGCCGCGAACGGGGTGCGGTCCAGGCTGCCCGTGTACACCCTCGGCTCGCCGTACGCGCTCCAGTCGGCGCCGGCGATCACTCGCTGCCCGCCGCCTCCCCCGGACCTCGGGGGGCCCTCCGCCTCCCACTTCGCCTACGGGCTGACGCTTCCCTCGGCCACCGGGACACCGGTGATCGCACACGACTCGGCGGGGGCCGTTCTCGACGTGCACGGTGTCGAGGACGAATTGATCGACCCGGCGCTCAGCCTCGTCCACGAACTCGCCGTGCACGCCTGCCGCTTCACCGGTGCCGGGGAGATGGTGCACCTCGTACTCCGCCGCTCCGACGGGGGTGCGCTCCAGGTGGTGGCGTACGACACGCACACCCCGCACCTCAACTCCCGCCTTGCCGGTCAGTGCGCGGAACGCCGCCGGGTCTCTCTCGCCACCGTTCGTGAACTCACGGAAGCCGGCGGCGGGGAGTGGGGGTTCGCCGCCTCGCATCCGCCCGCCGCGGGCGTGTGCACCTGGGCGACGATCGCGCACGGCGTACAGGACGCGTCGGGTGCGTCGGGCGCGGCGGGCGCCGCGCATGGCGAGGTCGCCTGACCGGACGCGAGGCGAACTCTGGTCAGTTGACGCCCGGGTGGGGGCGCGGCGCCGTGTCGAACGATAGGCGGAGATTAGTACACACGGTTGGATTGGCAGCTTCAGGAAGTCTGTTGACGTCGCCAACATACTTGCGTCATGATGTCGTTGTGAACGGCTCGGCCTTCTGCCGCGCCCCCGGCCCGCCCTTTGCGAGGACCACGCCATGACCGAAGAGACTCCGCTGCGCAGCCTGATCGCTGCGCGCATCAATGCCGCCGAAGGGTCCGGACTGCCCCCGGATGCCGCCGCGCTGCTGCGTGACGTGCTTCCGGAGCCCGTTCCGGAGCAGGCCGGGCACGCAGGGCCCGTGTACCTGCGCTCCGTCACCGCGGCCGGCTGGCGGGGTGTGGGCGCCGAGGTCACGCTCGACCTCCCGCCCGGCCCCGGGCTGACGGTGATCGCGGGGCGTAACGGCACCGGGAAGTCGAGCTTCGCGGAGGCCGCCGAGATGGCGCTCACGGGCCGCAACGCCCGTTGGGACGGCCCTCACGGCGGCAAGGCCCGCCCGGTGGTGTGGCGGCAGGGGTGGCGCAACCTGCACGAGTCCGCGGCTCCGCGGGTCTCCGTGACCGTCACCCTGGGCGGCACTCCCGCCCCGGTCACGGTCCACCGGACCTGGTACGGGGAGGAGGTGAAGGACGCGCGCACGACGGTGGTGCGGGCGGACGGCACGGAGATGAAGCTTGAGGAGTGCTTCGCACCCTCGATGCTCGACCTCTACCGCCCGTTCCTGCCGTACAGCGAACTGGGCTCGATGGTGGACATGCCGCTGAGCGAGCTCCACCGGAAGATCTCCGCGTTCATCGGGCTCGGCCGGCTCGGTGAGATGGACGCCCGGCTCGCGGCCCTGCTCAAGGAGCACAAGGACGCCGAGGCGCTGCCCGGTCCGCTGCGGACCGCGGCCGTCGAGGCGCTGACGGGTCTCGACGACCCGCGTGCCGACGCGGCCAGGCGGGCGCTCGACGGGCGTAGCCCGGATGTCGCCGCCGTACGGGACCTGCTCGACCGGGACGCGGTTCCGGACAAGGGTGAGAACGAGCGCCTCCGGGTCCTCGCCGCCCTGTCCGGTCCCGACGAAGCGGAGGTCCGGGGGGCCCTGGCCCGGCTGCGGGAGGCGGCTGCCGCTGTCGAGGACGTACGGCACTCCGACGCCGAGGACGCGCGCCGGCTGGCCGCACTGCTGGAGAGCGCGCTCGAACACCGCCGTCGTTCCGAAAGCCAGGGCGCCGACTGCCCGGTCTGCGGCACCGCGGGCCGCCTGGACGAGGAGTGGGCCGAGGCGACGCGGGACGAGATCGAGCGGCTCCAGGGGGAGGCGGCCGGGGCCGAAGACGCACGCCGGGTCCTCATCGGTGCGCGGCGCGCTGTCCACGACCTGGTCCAGCCGGTGCCCGAACTGCTCCGCTCCGAGGAATCGGACCTGGCGAGGCTGTGGCGCGAGTGGGCGCTCTGCCGGAGCCTCACCGACCCCGCCGAACTGGCGGACCGCGTCGGGCACCTCGCGCCGACGCTGAGCGCAGCTTGCCGGCAGGTCGGAGCCGAAGCCGCTCGCAGGCTCGCCGACCGCGACGCCACCTGGCGGCCCGCGGCCGTGCGGCTCGCGGAGTGGGTGACGGCGGCGGAGGAGGCGCAGGAGGCGACCGGCCGGCGCAAGGTGGCCCACGCGGCCCGGACGTGGTTCAGGAAGCTGACGGACGAGCTGCGGAACGAGCGGATGAGCCGCTTCGGCGACCACGCTCAGGGTGTCTGGACGAAGCTCTGCGAGAGCAGCAGCGTGTCGCTCGGCCGCGTCGACCTGAAGGGCACGGCCCAGCGGGGAAGCGTGCAGCTCGACGTCTCCGTCGATGACCAGGAGGCGCCCGCGTACAGCGTGATGAGCCAGGGAGAACTGCACTCGCTGGCACTGTCGTTGTTCATCCCGCGCGCCACCCACGAGGGCAGCCCGTTCGGCTTCCTCGTCATCGACGACCCGGTGCAGTCGATGGACACGCGGAAGGTGGAAGGGCTGGCCGCCGTCCTGAGCGAGTGCGCCCGCCACCGCCAGGTGGTCGTCTTCACCCACGACGCCCGGCTGGAACAGGCCCTCACGCACCTCGGCATTGAGGCGACGATCCGCCACATCTCCCGCGAGGAGAACTCGCAGGTGACCATCGAGGAGCGGAGCGATCCCGTCGCGCAGGCACTCGACGAGGCCAGGGCGGTCTCCCTCGATCCGTCGCTGCCGCAGTCCGTGGCCGACCGGGTCGTCCCGACGATGTGCCGCGCCGCCCTGGAGGCCGCGTGTGTGGAAGCCGCCCGCCGCACCCTGCGGGACGAACACGGACACTTCCTGGGGCTGACGGAGTTCGAGAAGCGGGTCTCCGGGCTGGTGCGGACGAAGGAGTACGTGGCCCTCGCCGTCTGCGGTGACGCCTCGGCGCCCGCGCAGACGGCGGTGGAGAGCCTGCCCACCGGAGGATGGGGGCTGATCAACGACCTCAACGCGGGCGCGCATCCCGGGCTGCCGACCGTGGACTCCCGGAAGCAGCTCGTGAGGCGTACGGAGCGGCTGGCCGACGCGATCCGGCGGGGGACGGCGACCACGGCGGCGCAGGGCGGTGCCCGATGACCGGCGACGCGCGCGCACTCGTGTCCGCCGCCCAGACCCTGCTGCGCCCGCCGGCGGGCACGGCGGAAGCACTCGGGCCCGGGGTCCGGGCGCGAGCCGCCGCCATGCTGCTGCGCCTTGCTCTCGACCGGAGCCTGGACGACTTCTGGTGCGGTGTCGCCCCCGGCATGACGCGCAACGGCAAGCACCGCATCCTGTGCCTGGAGGCGTACACCGACCGGGGGACCGCCCGGCGCTGGTATCTCACCTGGAACGCGCTCAGCACGGCCTGTCACCACCGTGCACACGAACTGCCGCCCAGCCCCGTGGAGATCCAGGGCCGCCTCCTGGAGGTCGACGGCCTGCTGGACGCGCTCCGCGGAGGCACGGGCTCCGCGACCACTGCCGCCGAGGCTGTTCCGCCTCCTGGGCCCGGAAGCGGCCGGCCGGTTGCTCCCCCTGGCACTCCCACGCCCCTGCCGGGGGCCCGGCAGGGGCGCAGCCCCGTTCCGCGGCCCACCCCGCCGGGCGCCGGCGGCCCGTGAACGTACCGAGTCGCCCGTATCCCTTCGGCACCGTGCCGTCCCGTCGCAGAATGAACTGATCCATGACGGTCGTGAGACCACGTCCCTCCACCGAGAGGGCGCCACGCCGTGCTTCCCCCGGCCGGGGATCACGGCTTTGACCACACGGAGAGCAGGCATGAGCGAGACCGGGGACGGGCCCCGCAGCCCCGACGAGATGCCCGAGTTCCTGCTGCGCCTGCCCAACGGGGGTGAGGTCGACCGGGCCCGCGGTGTACTGATGGACAAGGTCGGGACCAACGGAAGCCGGAAGTTCCGCATCCTGGCCGGCTCGCCCGCCCGGGACGCCGAAACGCCCGCCTTCTCCCAGCACCAGCCCCGCCCCGCCGCCGTGCGTGCGATGGCGAAGGAGGTGGGTGTGCTGCGTCCGTCCACCCGCTGGCCGGGATGGCTGGAGACGACGGACGACCTCGAATGCGACTCGCCGTCCCAAGCGGCCTCTCTACTGGTCGGATCATCACGCAACGGATGGACTGACTGGAAGACCGAAGCCGGCGTGCCGCTCTCCGACTTCATGGAGGGCGTCTGGGCCGGCCCCGCGAGGGCCTGGCTCGTACGCGGCAACAACGTGTCCGGAACGGATCTCGTCCAGAGGATGTGGCTTCCCGAGGGTCGCGTCTCTCTCGCCGCCCCGCGCATGCGGCAGGGGATCGGTCAGGGAGTCAGCAAGGAGCGTCTGCGTACGGTCGTCGAGGAGGACTGGGGCACCACCGCCACGTACAACCAGAAACTCGAACTCGTGGAGGAACTGCACGCGTTCTTGTCCCGCATGAAGCCCGGAGACACGGTGTGCACCCTCTCCGGCGGGCGGTTCTACGTCGGTCAGATCTCCGGCGCGGCCGAGCAGACCGCCTCCGACAGCGGCCTGTCCAACCTGCGGCGGCCCGTCGAGTGGCAGAGCACCGGCCATCCGTATGACGTGCTCCCCGAGGAGATCCAGCAGCGCCTCAACGCCCAGTACGACGTGATGGACCTCACCGCGGTCCAGGCGCACATCGACGGACTCGGCCTGTCCGACGAGGAACTGGTCGACGAGGCCGTGGTGGCAGAGCGCGACCCCGGCGGCACGACGCCTGCGCTCGCCGCCCGTCGAGAGCTGGAACTGCCCGTACCGGAGCAGTCCCTCGCCGACGCCCTGCTCGTGCACGAGCTGGACTGGCTGCACGGAATCCGCGATCTGCTGTGGGACGAGCGGCAGATCATCCTCTACGGGCCGCCGGGAACCGGAAAGACGTATACCGCCCTCAAGCTTGCCGAGTACCTGGCGGGTGGAGCCGAGAGGGTGAAGCTGGTGCAGTTCCACCCCTCTTACGCCTACGAGGACTTCTTCGAGGGGTTCCGCCCCCGCGAGGACCCGGACACGGGGGACGTCGCCTTCCGCCTCACCGCGGGCCCGCTCCGCGGGCTCGCCGACCTGGCGTCTCGCGAGGGAAATCGCCACGTCCCCCATTTCCTGGTCATCGACGAGATCAACCGGGCCAATCTGGCGAAGGTCTTCGGCGAGCTGTACTTCCTCCTGGAATACCGCAACAAGTCCGTGCGGCTCACCTACTCCGGTGACGACTTCGCCCTCCCGCCCAACCTCTTCGTCATCGGCACGATGAACACCGCCGACCGGTCGATCGCGCTGGTCGACGCGGCGATGCGCAGGCGCTTCGCCTTCGTCGAGCTGTCCCCCCGTACCGAGCCCACCAGCGGCCTGCTGCGGCGCTGGCTCGACCGCGAAGGATTCGGCAGCCGGGCGGCGGACCTTCTGGAAGCCCTCAACTCGCGTATCGAGGAAACTGACTTCCACATCGGCCCTTCCTACCTGATGAAGCCGAGCGCGCACCGGAAGGGCGGACTGGAGCGGACCTGGCGAACGAGGATTCTCCCGTTGCTGGAGGAACACCACTACGGGGAGTCCTTCGACATCGAGAAGCGCTACGGACTCGACGCTCTCTCCCGCTCCCTCGGGGACAGCGGACCGGACGCGGCGGCTTCGTGACGACCGTCGAGCTGGACGAGTACGGCGCGGCCGTCACTGTCCCGCTCCCCGCCGAGGCGGGCCGTGCGCTCAGCGCCTCCGGAATCGTCGAGGCCACACCTGACCTGTACCTTCCCGGTGCCTGGCGGCTGCGCGCCGGCGGCAAGGTCGGAGCGGTGTCCCTGAAGGTCCCCGGACACGATGCCGTCACCCTCCGGATAGCTCCCAAGGTGCCGGTGGCACGGCTGTTCTTCCTCATCGGCTACGCCGCCGATCCTCGCATTTACCGGGATGGCGAGGTGGGGGTGGCCGAACACGACGAGGTGCTTCCAGCGCTGGCTGAGGGGTTCGAGAGGTCTCTCGAACGGGCCCTGCGGCAAGGCGTTCTCCAGGACTACCGGCACACGGAGGAGACCGCGCTCGTCATCCGCGGCCGTATCAGGGAGGCGGATCAGGTCAAACGGCACTATGGGCGGGCCTTCCCGGTCGAGGTGGCGTACGACGACTACGGGACCGACATTGCGGAGAACCGCATTCTGCGCGCCGCCACGGAGCGGCTGCTCAGCCTGCCGCGGGTGCCCGACGGTGTACGGCGTGGGCTGCGCCATCACCGTGGCCGGCTGCTTGACGCCGAGCCCTTGACACGGGGGGTGCGTGAACTGCCGCCTTGGCGGGCCAGTCGGCTCAACCTGCGCTACCAGCCCGCGCTACGGCTTGCCGAGACGATTCTGCGCGGATCTTCGGTGGAACACGGAGCGGGCCGGATCTCCATTGACGGATACCTCATCCACACGCACAAGGTCTTCGAGGACTTCGTCTGCGTCGCGCTGCGCGAGGCGCTGGCGGAACACGGCGGACGCAGTGCGCTCCAGGCCCGTGGCGTGCACCTGGATGAGGACGAGAGCGTGCGCATGCGCCCGGATCTTGTCTGGTATGGAGACGGCGGCAACCCTCGAGCCGTCGCGGACGCGAAGTACAAAGCGGAGAAACCCGAAGGCTTCCCGGACGCCGACCTCTACCAGATGCTCGCCTACTGCACGGCGCTCGGCCTGCCGGCCGGACACCTCGTGTACGCGAGGGGCTACGAGCCGAGCGTGACCCACCGGGTGCGGCACGCCGGAATCCGCATCAACCAGCACGCCCTGGCCGTGGACCGCCCACCGGGCGAACTGCTGGACGCGATCGGCACCATCGCCCGTTCGATGGTGGCGGACACGGCCACGGCAGAGGCGAGCGAGCTATCCGTCAGGCAGCATCTTCGGGGGGCAGGAGGGCTCCGTTGGTGAGACCTTCACGGGCGAGAGCGCTCACCTGCTCCGCAAGTCGGGCCATCTCTCCGACGTGCTCTTCGAACTCCCGGAGAGCACGGAAGGCGGCGCCGTAGCGGCGTTGCTCCTCCACCGCCATCTGCGGGATGCGCGCCCCTTTGACATCGAGGCGGTAGGTGCCGCTGCTGCTCGTCGAGCGACGCCTGTTGGGCACGCTCCGCAGGAAGCCCCGGAGGTATTCGGTGTCCAGTTGGTCGCTTGTGGAGTGGGGCTCGGCATCGGTGATGTCGACGAGTCCGGCGCGGGAGAGGTCGGCCAGGCTGATGGTCGCACCGTCCAGCATTCCCGGTCCTTCGCCCGCGGAGAGGGTGGGCAACAGGGCGGTCAGCCGCCTGAGTCGCTCCTCGATGTCCCCCTGGAGGGCGCGGTATTCGGTGGGAAGGTCCCCGCGCGAGGCGTCCACGTAGGTGCTCGGGGTGAGGTCGACGGAGTCGTTGAGGAGATCGACCAGTGGTACGTCGACGGCCTGCTTGGCTGCCGGTTCCATGGGGGCGTCGGGGTCGTTGGTGGTGAGATCCACCATCCGGACCGAAGAGGAACTGGCGGACGTGCCGACGGGGCGGCGCAGTATCCACAGATGCACGGGCTGAGCGTGCGAAGCCACCATGCCCGGAGGCAGCGCAACCATATCCGTGAGGATGCCTCTGCGGACGACCTCGGCCCGGATGCGTCTGCCTGCCTTGCGGTAGGCCACGGAAGCCGGCATGACGGCGACTACCCGGCCGCCGGGTGCGGTGTGGGAGTAGCAGTGCTGGAGCCAGGCGAGATCGCCTTCCGCCTTGGAAGGAACGCCCAGCTCCCAGCGGGCGTCGAGGAGCAGTTCCTCCCGGCCCCAGTCGGGCCCGGCGGCCGGGGGGTCACACAGGACGAGGTCGGCACGCAGCTCGGGCCAGCGGTCCTGGCGGAGAGAGTCTCCGGCTTCGACGGCGGTATCCCGGTTTCCGGCGAGATCTGCTCGCGCCTGCGTCAGCTCTGCGGCTGCCGGATTGATCTCCTGGCCTCGACGTTCCGGCCCGTTCGCAGGCCCGACGGAGAGGAGCAGTGATCCGATTCCGCACGCCGGATCGAGGATGAGAGAGCCAGCGGACATCGGTCCGGCGAAATGGCTCACAGCCCTGACGAGGCGTGGCGAGGTGATCTGGTCGGAGCCGGTGCGACGGGAGGAGTCCAGGAAGCGCTCGACAAGCTGATCGACGACACGGGCCGCCGACTCTTTCGCGGCCACGCGGGTGGCCAGCTCGGCCAGGTCCTCGTCCAGCGTCGAGGCGTCGTCGTGAGCCAGGAAAAGGGCGACGCCCGCGATCCCCGCGACGATGTCGTCACCGAAGGCGCTCCGAAGTGCCTGCCACAGCCGCACGTCATCCGAAAGGTCGATGCCCTTCTGCTGTTTGGCCAGCCAGGAACGGACCTCTGTGAGCGCGAACAGGGGCGTGTTCGCGCCGCCGTCTGCGGGAGCGGGAAAGTCGCTGTACCGCCGCCGCCAATTGGACACAGCGGCCCGCGTCACCCCCGCCAGCCTGGCGATTTCTGCCCCGGTGAGCAGAGACTCGGAAGCAGCGGGAGTCGATTCCTTCATTGCTCCACCGTACACGAAGGTGAGTTTGAGTGCGATGGCACGCACGTTGGCATTGTCAACAAACTCGAAGGCGACTGCGCCTCATCACTATGGCGGCGGTATGCCCGCTTCGGACACGCGAGGGCCGTGACTGCTGCCGGAGACTGCAGAACAGGTTCAAGAACGAGAGGATGAACCAGGCCGGCCGCTCACGAGGAACCTCAGGTAGGCGAAGGCCGACAGTCGGCGACGACTCTGGAGGGCCGTGCCGAGGGCAGCCTCCAGCCCGGGGATCTCGGTGGCTGTCTGCTGGATCTGCAGCGCCCGCCGAGCGAACGCCTCGCGCCGAGCGCACGCCGTGTTTCGCGCACGATCAGCCTCCGCGTGGAGGCGTTCGCGGGCTTGCTGCAGGTCCTGCTCGGCTCGCTGCCTCGCCCTTGTTGCCTCGGAGCCGATGTCGCGAATGCGGGCCTGTAGGTCTGCCTTGCGTTGTTGGAACTGCACCTGGGCTGCCCGTTGCTCCGTCGCGGGTAGCGCCGCAGGGCAGCGGGATCGAGCAGCCGCGATCTGCTGGTTTCGCCACTTCTCCAGGGCGTCGGCCTTCGCAGGACCGATGCCTTTGACATCGACCCGCCCGCCGTAAGCCAGATCCACGTAGGCGGTGACGTTGTTGTACCTGCCTCCTGTGCGGATGAGCGTGATGCCGTGGAAGTCCGCGGCGGTGCGTACGCCGACTGCGGCCAATGCGTCCTTCAGCGCCCGACCGATCCCGGGAATCTTGGCCTTCTCGATGAGCGAGCGTCGCAAGTGGTCTTCGACATACTGCTGCTGATGGCGTTGAAGGCGCTTGTCGAGATCGGCGGCGAGTTCGCCGTCAAGGCGGGTCATCCGGGTACGCAGGGTCTGCTCCTGCTTCTGCCTGTCGCTCTCGACTTTGGCCAGCCTACGCTGGTGTTCGCGGGTGATCCGCTGGCCCTCCTGGTCGGCTTGTGCCGCCCGTTTATGTTCGGCCACCTCGAAGGAGTCGCGCTCCCGCGCGAGCCGCTCGTCTGCGGCGGCCGGGTGCTCTGCCGCCCACTTCTGTTCTTTCAGCTCACGCACCAGTTGCCTCACCTCTTGGTATTCCACCCGGGAGCGTCGTGTGCCGTAGAGGAAGACCGTCCCCGTCGCGACCGATGCGCCAGCCGCGACGATGCCGACGGAGAGGATTCCCAGGACAGCCAGCAGGGGGACAGCCAAGGAAGCAGACAAGACTGGCAGGAGCAGGAGGTCGCGGACCCTGCGCCGATGGTGAAATCCCTGGTCCAGGCGGTGAGCAGAGGTGGCGGGGGAGGACTCTGGCGCCGGAACGCGATCGCGCAGCCAGTCCGGCAGACCGGCCCCGCGCGTGGCCCCCGCCATCGTCGGCTGTGGCCCCGCGCTTTTGGCGTTCGCGCGGGTCGAGAAACGAGGGATGGCGCTCATCGGTGCGGCGCTGAGGTCCGCGATCTGGCGGGCTGACTGAGCGACATCGGAGTCCGGGTGGCTGAGGAGCCGGGCGAAGCGAGGCGATACCGCGGGGGCCTTGTAGTCGTCCTCGGACAGCAGGAGGTATTCGCCGGAGGGCTCATGAAGGTCGGCCCAGAGACCCGGGTCTGCCGCGACAGCCCTAAGCGCGGCGGAGATGACCCAGCCGGAGAAGCGGTCCATGTCCGGGCCGAAATCTCCAGCGCCGCGAAGAGGTGACTGGTAGTTGCGGTGTCCGTCTTCCGTGCCCGGTAATCCGGCCAGTGCGGGGACGTACATGCCGTCGTAATCCACGAGGTGGAAGGTGAGATCCGGGGCGACGAGGAGGTTGCCGTGTTGAAGGTCGCCGTGGGCGATGCCGTGGGTGTGCAGATCTTCGATCAGTGCTTCGAAGCGCCCAGCGAGCTTTCCTACTTGAGCGCTTTCACGGTGGTGGAGGTCGAGCCAGGAGGCCAGGCTCTGGCCCTGGATCCACTCCATCTTGAGGACCGGGTAGCGTTCGCCGCCCACCAGGATCTCGTCGGCGAGGTAGTCGAACCCCATGTTCCAGGGTTGTGACAGGCGTGCCGCCGGAAGACCCGTCAGATGGCGGCTGATCGTCTGGTAACGGTCGTTCTGGTCGGACACATACCGTGTGAAGCACTTGACGGCGTAACGGTCGCCACTACCGGATGCCGTGAGAGAGAAGACGCTTGCGAAATTACCTGAGATCGCCTTGGGAAGGCCGAGACGGGTGAGTTCCGGCGCGGCGCCGTGCAGGTCCGGATCCCGGAAACAGAGGGAGGTGTTCTGCAAGGCTGCTGCGTATTCGGAGCCGGTGGGGAATTTCCGGATGGCGCCGGGCGGAGGCGTGGGCACCGAGCATCACCGTCCCTCGGCCTCGATGTGAACCATCGCCACGTCGTCGTTCCGCAGGGCACCTCTGTCTCTCTGATCTTGTACCCATCCCTCGAACTCCTCCCCCTGACCGGGGTTGCGTGCGTGCTGAGTGAGCACGTCAACCGCCTTACCCGGCTGGGGCTGAGTGAGGATCCAGGCGGCCAACGCGTCTGTCGCCAACAGCAGAATGTCGCCGCTGATGCAGGTTCCGTCCAGGAGCCGGGTTCGGTCGGCGAGGAGTCCGGTGTCGCGGTTGTTGCTCCCGAACAGCTCCGGCCGGTTTCCGAAGTCGGCGGCGGTAGCCACGGGATGCGCGGTGAGGAGGCATCCGTCGCGGACATGGAACAGGCAGGAGTCGCCCAGCGCAGCGGCCTGCCATGACCACTGCGCCGTATCCGGAGTAGGAGTGAAGGCGGCGATCAGGAGCGTCGCGTGGGCACCGGCACTCAGCTTCGCCTCCTCGTACCACTGCATCGGATGTCCGCGGTCCGATCGCCGGTCGGTGTACTCCTTCAGCCATCCGGCCCACTCCTCCACCACGTCAGCAGCGAAGGCTTCGAACCGTGCCGACGAGGCGAACAGGCCGTCCGGTCGAGCGGCTGAGTGGACTGCCTGGCCGGCCAGAATCCGCGCCCATTCACCGGACAGCAGGCTCTCGGTCGCACCATCGCATACTGCTGCTGTGACGCATCCTTCGAGCAAGGTGTCGTACGGCTCGTGAGGAAGGACGGAGACGGCGTCCTCACACTCCTCGCGGGTGATCCCGGCTTTGGGCATGACGAAACGAGTGACGTACAGACCTTTGCGGCTCACCGCAGTTCGGTGGCACGGGTGCCGATGTCCAGGAACTGCACGACCGAAGTGATGTCGGCGTTGTACACAAATCCTCGCGTGTACTCGCTGACCGCGTGTCCTTGCGATGCCGCGTAGGAGCGCATATGGCTCGGCAGCGTGCTGGACATCGCGAAGAGCTGGCGCGCGTAGGCGTCGGGCAGTCCTGCCTCAGAGTCGGGGAAGGCCGTCGGCTCGCCTCCGGAGTCGGACACATGCAGGTTGAAGAGGAGGACACCGCCGTCAGCGGTGGCGTGGGAGGTGACTTCGTCAGAACCCTCGGTGGGGTCACCGTCGTTGGCCTCGCCGTCCGTGAGGTTGAGGACGATGGGAGGGAAGCAGCCCGGGTAGCGGTGTACCCAGTCTCGTACCAACTGCGCCGTATAGCGCAGAGCGCGGTTCATGGGAGTCCCGCCGTGCGCCACCGGATCCATCCAGACGGGAAACTTCACGTGGGTCTCCACGAGCCCTCCGGCACCGTCCGGTACTTTCTTGATCCGCTCCTCCATGCGGGCCGGGTAGTCCGCAACCTGGCTGAGCGGTACCAGGTCGCGGCCCGCGAGTTCGCCTACGAAAGCGGAGCCGACCGTGGAGCCGTACCCGATCACGGCCACATGGAAGTAGTCCCGCACGCCCTCTTCCTTCGCGCACTTCACGGATAGCTCGGTCAGCAGTCGGTTGATGGCGTCGGCCACGACGTCGGCCTTGCGGTGGGTGGCACTCCCATCACCGATCGGGTCGGTCATGGAGGTGGACTGGTCCACGAGGAAGACGATCGCAGTGGGGTTGGCGCGACTGATTTCGGCGGTGTAGGGCATGGCAGAGCTCCGTGGACTGCGTGACGTGGTCACGGGCGGCGAGGGGGAACGACGATCGACTGGCACCGGGAGACGGCTGGACACCTCGGCGGGGGCACGTTTCGCATCCGTGGAGAAGGGTTCCTCCGCGGACGCGGCCGAGCTCACGATCCACCCTTCCCGGTCAGGGCAAGGGTCGTACTGACCAGTGTGGAGATCAGCATGACGATGCCGCCGAGGCTGGCAAGGCCGGTCACTGGGCTGGCGAAGAGCTGCGCCATGCAGCTTCGAAGCCTGGGGTGCACGAAGAACGTCCGTGTGCGCTGCCACTTGTGCTGCTGTAGGTGGCAGCCGCGCATGACGCCTCTTGCATTGTTGCGGCAGGGCCTGCCTCCGGCACGAATCGCGGCACCGCATGGGTTGGGGGCCTGAAAGAGAAACCACAGCAGGCTGAGTGCCGAGAGGGCTGCAATTCCACCAGGGCCGAAATCGGAGGTCAACCAGCCGGTAATCGCCAGGACTAACGCGATCAGGCCCCAGTAGGGAAGGATTTTCTTCACCATGATCGAGAATAGTATAGCTGCCAATTCCCCTGCACAAGGCGTCAATCGGAGCATAACGTGCGCTCTCTCGCCCCTGGGGAGCAAGTGATGACTCGCAGTGGTCAGTCGGCTTGGTGTCTCGCCTCAACACGGTGACCACGCTTGACTTGATGCAGACGGGACCTCTGCGCCTGGTCTCCTCAGCCACGGCTTCCGCGAGTGGCCGGTGACGGTGCCAACAGACTTGCCTCAATAGGTATATGGACATCGGCGAGCTGGCGTGTCCTCCGAGGCCGGAGGACTGGGTGCGCGTCGTCGTGCTGGTCTCTCGACCGGCGTTGTGTCGATGCCTCGCCCGCCATACGGCAACGCCGCCGGGTCGCAGGAGCGGAACCAGCGATCCGACGTCCGCATGGCGCCGGGAGGTGCCGTTCTCGACAGGTGCCGTTCCCGGACTGGGCGGTGCGTCATCTGGTCCGGCGCAACCGAGCGGCGCCGCGGCCTGCGATGTGGCGTGCCTGCTCGGCGAAGACGGCCTTTCGGGTGGTGCATCCCTTCGTCGGGCATGCCCAGTACCAGTAGTGGTCCTTTTTGTCGGAAAGCGAACGCCGTAGCTCTGTCGGAATCGCGCACGTGCCGCATACAGGTGGGCGGCTGAAGACTTCGGCGTTCTCGTGTTCCAGTAGGCTTCGGGCGTAGCGCGCGCTGCTGTGACGGGTCATGATCTCGCGGCGGGTCTGGTGCGAGAGAGTGTTCAGACTTCCCAGGAAGACGGTTCGCTCGTCAACGATCATGATCTTCTGATGCATGTCGTGGACGTGGACGACCTGCTGCACCGCTGCCTTGAGCGCCGGCAGTATCATGGCGAAGTCGGCTGCCTTCTGCGGGTCCTTGTGGTTGAGGCTATTGCGAACGAGCGAGTCCCGGTTGCCGACCACGAACACCGTTGTCCGGACGCCTCTGGATGTCGCATCGCGAAGATAGGGAAGCAACGTTCTCTGTCGTTTCCCGTACCAGGGCGACCACAGCCAGATGGAATGGCGGGCTTCGGCGATCGCCTGGAGGGCCGCGGGGAAGTACGAGTGCTCGTCGTAGACGGCCTCCCACTTGAGATGGCCCTGAAAAGCCTCCCAGACCTCTTGATGCAATTCCCTCGTATCCGGTGGCAGTTCATCGGGTTCGAGACCGAGGTACTGGGCCGCACGCAGGCCCTTGACCAGCGGGTCGCGGCCTTCGACGGCGAGGTCGTGCAGGGCGGTGAGCACCGTCCCGGGCTTGGCCTGCCGCAGTGATCGCCAACTGGTGACGACGTAGACGCGGCGCCGGGCACGGCTCACCCCGACGTTCAGCAAGCGGGCGCCGTCTCGGGCGAACGGTTTGTCGCTGTCCAGTTTGCCGCTCATAGCCCATCCGGGCTGGATGCCGTCCTCCACCAGGTCCATGATCACGATGTCGAACTCGCGGCCCTGGAACCTGTGTGCGGTGCCGACGTCGACAGAGGCCGGGTGACGGGTGCTGTCCTGGTCGTCGAGGTAGTCCCGGGTGGCGTCCACCTGCGCGCGATACGGCGTGATGACGCCCACGCTCTCCCCCTGCCCGCGGTGGTGTTCGGCGAGCGCGGCGGAGACGACGCTTCCTCCCGTCCACCAACGGCCGCTACCGGACTTCGGCTTGCGGACCAGCCCTAGCCCGTCGTCGTCGGCCAGCTCGTCGGTGGTCACCAGGACGATCTCGGCGTCCCCACTGTGCACCCGACCAGGAGAGATTCGCAGATGGCCGCCATATGCGATGCGGTTCACCAACTCCACGATGTGCGGGCCGAAGCGATGCGTGGTCAGGAGCGCGGCGCAGGCAGGGTGCGCCAGGGCGCTGTCCGGTGTCTGGATGCCGACCTGCGCGAAGCAGTCGGTCGTAAGCCAGCGCCGGAGGTGCCCCTGCCCTGGTCCGTCCAGAGGTGGGATGGGGCCGAGCTGGCAGAAGTCCCCCAGCAGTACCGCCGTCTCCCTGGCTTTGGACAGGGCCACGACCAGCTCGGGAAGGCGAGCGGCGGCTGCCTCGTCGATGAGCACCACGTCGTAGCTGCCCTCAGCGACGGACTTGTTCAGTCGCAGTCGGGCCAGCGTGGTGGCGACGAGTTTCGCCCCGCGGATCAGTTCCGGCTCGGCTTCGGACTGGAGGCGCGCCAGGCGTTTCAGGAGAGCTTCGTGTCGATTCTCCAGTTCCTCGCGCTGCTTGACCAGCGGTTCCGCTTCGGTGCGCAGTGCTTTCATCTGACGCGAAATCCGGGGCAGCTGGTGTCGTTCGGCGGAGGCAACGAGCGTACGTTCTTCTTCCGTCGGGCCGGGCAGTGCCACAGCGGCCGCGCGCCGGCTCACGGCACCTTCTTCCGCGGCCCGGACCGAACCCAGATGCCGGTCCGCGTCCTCCGCCTGGGTCCGGCGTAGGGCGACCTCATGGTCCAAGCGCTGTAGCTCGGCGTCGTCGACGGGGTACGCGGTTTGCCGAAGGCCGGCGATTCGGGGCTTCGCGCTGGCTGCGAAGGCATTCCGGTCGCTCTCGAGGTCTTGCCGTCGGCGGAGTTCAGCGTTCAATGCGTGTTCGAGTGCGGTGACGCGATCGTCGAGGCGCGCGTACTCCTTCTTGTCGCGCCGGCGTATGCGGCCCGAATCGTTCCGCAGGGCGTCCCGTTCGGCCGCGGCAGCGGAGAGGCGATCTTCCAGGCCGTGCTGCTGGGCACGAGCCCGCTGTATCACGAGATCGAGGTCATCGAGTTCCGCGGCGAGAGCGGCCGCGGCATGCAGCGCTTCGCGCTGTGCGGCGACCCTCTTGTGGTCTGTCAGTGCCTGATCCAGTGCACGCTCCGCAGCGGTAAGGGCGGCTGTGCCACGGCGGTTCCGCTCCTGCCACTCCGCGATCCGGTCATCGGCCTGCCGGACGGCCGTCTCGTTGGCCAGGCGTTCCAGGGCCTGCTGGTAGGCCGCCTCGTCGAATCCGCTGAGGCGCTCCTCCAACTCTGCGAGACCTCGCAGCACCGGGTGGGCTATCAGTTCGAGGAGATCGGTCTCCGTCTCCTCGCGCTCCTGGACCGCATCCTCCAGCTTCGCTCTTACTAGTAGTGACAGCGAGACCCGGGGGTTGTTGGCGACGGACGCCAAGTGCGGTGTGCCCACGCGCAGCAGTTCTCCGGGGGGTGGATTCCGCAGAGAGACTGCTCCCTGCAAGGCGTTGTCGACCGCCACGTTGGTGCCCGAGACGAGCAGCACACGCGCGCCGCGGGTCACGTGATGGTCGATGACACGAGCCAGCACCGTGGTCTTACCGGTGCCTGGGGGACCCCAGACAAGTGCGGTACCCGGCCGTGTACAGGCGCGGAACGCGTCCGCCTGCGCGCCTTGGAAGGGACCCTGGTCGGCGCCGGTCGTGTCGACGGGGTGCAAGCGGTTCTCGATGAACCGGGAGGCCAGACCGGGTTCTCCCAGTGTGCGCAACGCGTCGAGAAGGCTTTGGTCCAGGTACCCGGCGGGGCGCTGCGTCGCGAACAGGCTCAGTCCGCTGCGCGGCGCGTGCGCACCGACCCGTATGCGCAGGCGCTCCGCCTCGGCGACACAGTCGATCACCTGGTACGCGGTGCCGTTGGCGGCTTCGTCAGGCGACGCGGCGAGCCGCAGATCTGTCAGGTTGTCCGGGTCCACGGTTCGATTGGTCGTCGGCAGGGCGTACCACCCCGGCTCGATATAGGCGACTGCTCCCAGGGCGGCCTGGCGACCACGTCCCTGCGTTGCTCCAGGTCGTACGAGCCGGGAGACGGCCTCTGTCATCTCGTCGAGCCAGCGCGGCATGAAGCTCCCTAACATGGTCGACACCTGTAGGCAACGATATCGCGGTCGTGCGGATACTCAATGTGACAACGGTGGTCCGGGTGTGTGCCGCCTCGCATAACAAAGTGATGCTTCCAGGTGCGGTGTGTCTCTCGACGAGAAAGACGGTTCCGACGCAGGGGGAAGCCGACGGGGCCGAGTGGATGCTGACACCGGAGGTAATCCTGAGGCGTACCGGCTGACGTTCAAGCTGCCCGGGCCCTTGGAGTTCCGGATCGGTGAGGTCGTGGAGAAGGACCGCCGGCGCGTGCGGACGATCAAAGGCCCAGGGATGACCTCGTCTCCTGGGTCAGGTGACTCGATCGGGTTCCGTGCCGCCGGCTGACAGTGGAACGATGGGCACCGATCGACATACCTCAGGGAGAGGCGCGCGTGCACGCTCAGGAGACCACGTTCAAGAACCTCGTTCAGGGCGAGAAGCAGTTCCAGGTGCCCCTTTACCAGCGCACATACAGCTGGGAGCGTGAGCAGCTGCAACAACTCTGGGGCGACGTCGTGGAGTTGGTAGAGGAGCAGGCGGAGGGCCGGTCACCTGCGGCGCACTTCCTCGGTTCCGTCGTGCTGGCACCGGGCAGGGTCACCGCAGGCGGCATGCAGCGCTGGCTCGTTGTCGACGGGCAGCAGCGCCTGACCACTCTGATGCTCGCCTTCAGCGCGCTGCGCGACCGTCATCGTGCACGGGGAGCGGAGCAGAAGGCCGACCGTATCCACGACCTGGTGCTCGTCAACAAGTACCACAGCGGTGACGACCACTATCGGCTGCTGCCGACGCAGGCAGACCGTGACGCGTTCACCGCCTGCATCGAGACATCGCCCAAAGCGGGAGGCTCCGGCAACGTGGGTGCCGCCTACCGGTTCTTCCTGTCGGTGCTGACCGAGGGAGAGGAGATCGGGGGAGAGGCGTGGACGGACACGGTGGAGTCCGTCTTGAGCGGTCTGTTGTCGATCGTCGAGATCACCGCGGCCGAGGGCGACAACGTCTATCGGATCTTCGAGTCGATCAACAACACCGGTGTCGGCCTGAGCCAGAGCGACCTGCTGCGCAACTTCCTCTTCATGTGCCTGCCGAACCGGGGGGAGCAGGTCTACCGTACCCACTGGCTGCCGATGCAGGAGCTTCTCGGCCCCGCGAACCTCGAACTCCTGGTGTGGCTCGACCTGGTCGTGGCCGGCAATAACAGAGCCAAGCAAAGCGAGATCTACCGTGATCAGAAGCGGCGCCTGGAAGCGATCAGCACCGACGAGGCCGCGCTGGAGGGAGGACGAGATCGCGGCTCTCGCGCGGCGTGCCGAACGCCTTGTGCGCATCCTGCAGCCGGAGCGGGAGTCGGACCCCGACCTCCGGGAAGTCCTGGAGCGGATGTCCCGTTGGGGAGGCCAGACGCACTATCCGTTGGCGCTGATGCTCCTCGATCGGGTGGATGCCGGCCAAGTCACGGGCCGCCGGGCAGCCCAAGCGCTTGCCTATGCCGAGAGCTACATGGTGCGACGGCTGCTGACCGGGTACTCCACCATGGGTAGCAACCGCGTGTTCATGGAGATCCCCAAAGAGTTGGAGAAGGAAGAAGACCCCGCGGAGGCGGTGCGCCGTTTCTTGTCCAAGAACCAGGTAGGCGCTCGTGTCTGGCCCGACGACGGCGCCGTCCGCGACGCCATCCGCACCCGGCCCTTCTACAAGGCGGGCCGCGGGAACCAGCGCTTCCACGTGCTGCGCAGGCTGGAAGAGAGCTACGAGAGCAGCGAGCCCGTCGACTACGCCAAGGCCCACCTCACGGTGGAGCACGTCCTCCCGCAGAACCCCGCGGATCAGTGGCTGGACCTGCTCGCCGAGGAAACCGAGGACGGGCAGACGCCCGAGGATCTCCACGCCTCACTCGTTCACACACTGGGCAACCTGACGCTGTCGGCGGACAACGCGAAGTTGTCCAACCATCCCTTCCGCCGCAAGCAGGAGATCCTCGACTCCAGCGCCTTGCGCATGAACCAGGCCATTGCCGGACAGGAACGGTGGGGCCGAGCCGAGGTGCTGGCCCGCGCCGATGAGCTCGCCGGGCGGGCGGTGCGGCTGTGGCCGGGTCCGATTGCCGGGACGATTCCGGCAGACGACGAGTGGTCCGGCTGGAAGGAGTTGCGTGCGGCGCTCCTCGTCATGCCGGCCGGCACGTGGACGACGTACGGCGATGTCGCGTCCCTCATCGGTACCCACGCCGTCCCGGTCGGCCAGCACCTGGCCACTAAGGTGGGGCTGCACGGGGCTTACCGGGTGCTGACGGCGGACGGTCGTGTCTCGGCGGGCTTCCGATGGCCGGACGGTGAGGACTCCGGAGACGCGCAGAGCCGCCTGGAAGCAGAGGGCGTTCCCTTCGACGAAGCCGGCCGAGCCCGACGCTCTCACCGGTTGACGATGTCCGACCTGGCGGCTCTGCTGGGACGGGACCTTGATGAGGAGACCGCGCCGCTCGCCTCGGCCGACGACACCGGCCAGGCGTCGGCGGCCGCCCGGTTCGAGGCACAACTGCGCGGCAACCAGACCGAGCAGACTGTCAACGGAGTCCTGCGGGCCCTTCGCCGCTGGGAGCGGCAGGGTGGCCATGTCGCCTACGGCCGTGCCAGCGAGACGAGTTGCTTTCTCACAGCGCGACTCGCTGGGATCCCGGGCATTCGCGCGACGTGGCCGTTGGGGATCTACCCGGTGTCCGGAACCGTCGAGGTCGTCTTCCAATACCTGAAGCGCCGACCGCCATTCGACGACGAACCGCTGCGGCGCGAGCTGCTCAACCGCCTCAACGCCGTCGACGGTATCGGCCTGGCCGAAGCCAAACTGGACTTGCGCCCGTCCTTCCCGCTGGAGGTCTTCGCCGAACACAGCGATGAACTCTGCGCGGTGCTGGAGTGGTTCGCGCATATGGTCGCTCGGGCTGGCGGCCGTCACATGGCCGGGGACGACACGGATTCCCTCTGACCCTTATCTCTATGGGCACGCGCGGCAGGCGGCTTCTCCAGGTCCCCCCGTGCCGCGGCACACCCGCGGTCACTCGTTCTATCCGGTGAACGGTGCCAGGAAAGGGCTTGGCCTACCGAGCCATCAAATGCGCAACGGAAGTCACCTTCGCGAGGACGTTGCGGATGTCGGCGTCGACTGTGATTACCGCGGTACAGGAGAGCGCTGCCGCCATGCCGTTCTCGACCGCCACGTCACCCCCGCTTGACGCGACCGGCTCATGGATGCGCTCACGGAGCAGTGGGTGGAGGCACTCGAAGCCCGCCGCGAGATGAGCCGCAGCTCGCCCGTCACGGCGCTTGACGCGCTTCTGAAAGGAGGCGAAAGACCAGGTGAGGGAGTGGCAGACAAGCGCCCTGGACCAAGATCTTCTCCCAAGGGTTCCGCGGAACGCGGTGAGGGGTGGTCTTCCGCGTCGGAAGACCACCCCTCACCTGCATGTTCACCTGTCGGGGTGGCGGGATTTGAACCCACGACCTCTTCGTCCCGAACGAAGCGCGCTGCCAAGCTGCGCCACACCCCGTGACTGCGAGCACTACTGTAGCCCACCCGAGCGGGTCGGGTGAAATTCGTTTCCGGGGGTGGGGGTCAGGGTGAGGAGGGTGGCTTCCGGGGGGCAGGCGAAGCGGAAGGGGGTGTAGCGGTTGGCGCCGCAGCCGGCGGAGACGTGGAGGGCGGAGCGGCGGGAGCCGGCGGTGTGGGTGGAGAGGCCCTTGACGCGGTTGGTGTCGAGGTCGCAGTTGGTCACCAGGGCGCCGTAGAAGGGGATGCAGAGCTGGCCGCCGTGGGTGTGGCCGGCGAGGATCAGGGGGTAGCCGTCGGCGGTGAAGGCGTCGAGGACGCGTAGGTACGGGGCGTGGACCAGGGCCAGGGAGAAGTCCGCGTCCGGGTCGGGGCCGCCGGCGACCGCCGTGTAGCGGTCGTGCTTGATGTGCGGGTCGTCCAGGCCCGTCAGGCCCAGCACCGCGCCGCTGTCCAGCTTCAGCCGGCCGCGGCTGTTGTCCAGGCCGACCCAGCCCGCCGCGTCGAAGGCGTCGCGCATGCCCTCCCAGGGGTTGCGGGGGACGTTGTGGCGGAGGCGGTGGCGGCCGTTGAGGCCGTGTATGCCGCGGGCCTTCTCGATCAGGTAGCGGCCGGGGTTCCGGAAGGTCGGCGCGTAGTAGTCGTTCGAGCCGAAGACGTACGTCCCCGGGAATTCCATCAGCGGGCCCAGCGCGTCCAGCAGCTCCGGCACCGCGTCGGGGTCCGACAGGTTGTCGCCCGTGTTCACCACCAGGTCGGGCCGCAGGCCCGCCAGCGACTGCAGCCAGCGGCGCTTCGCCTGCTGGCCCGAGACCATGTGGATGTCCGAGATCTGCAGGATGCGCAGCGGGTGCATGCCTGCCGGCAGCACGGGGACGGTGATCCGGCGGACCCGGAAGGCGCGGGGTTCGACCACGGCCGCGTAGGCGACGCTGCCGGCCGAGAGAGCGGCCAGACCCAGGGGCACTCCGTATCGCGCGCGCATTCTCCTATCGTCGCAGAGGCGCGGGGTGGAGGTGGCCAGGGGCCGGATCCCGCGGCGTCGGCGCGCTGTCGGCGCGGCATGGGAGACTCCGGGCATGACCACGCTCAAGTCGAAGCTGCAGGACGACCTCACGGCCGCCATCAAGGGCCGGGACGAGCTGCGCGCCGCCACCCTCCGTATGACGCTCAGCGCGATCACGAAGGAGGAGGTCGCGGGCAAGGAGGCGCGCGTGCTCTCCGACGACGAGGTGCTGAAGGTGATCACCCGCGAGGCCAAGAAGCGGCGTGAGGCCGCGGATGCCTTCGCGCATGGCGGCCGTACGGAGTCCGCCGAGCGGGAGCGCGCCGAGGGCGAGGTGCTCGCGGACTACCTGCCGAAGCAGCTCGGTGACGAGGAGCTGGCCGCGCTGGTCGACGAGGCCGTCGCCGAGGCGAAGGCCGGCGGGGCCGAGGGCCCGCGGGCCATGGGCGCGGTGATGAAGATCGTGAACCCCAAGGTGGCCGGGCGGGCCGAGGGCGGGCGCGTGGCCGCCGCGGTCAAGCGCTCTCTCGGTCAGGGGTGACCGTCTCCGGCCACTCAAGGTGAGGCCGGGGTACGGGGGCTCTCCGGCCGTCGCGGCCGGGGTCCCCCGTCACCTGCCGTCCGGCCAGCCGCCGTTCCCGCCGTCCGACCAGCCGCCGTCCAGCGCGCCCCCGTCGAGCGTGCCGCCCCCGTTGCCACCGCCATTGCCGCCGTTCCCGCCGCCGTTGCCGTTGTTGCCTCCGAGGAGGCCGCCCAGCGGGTCGTCCGGCTTGTCGTCGTCGTCCTCGTCGTCATCGTCGCCCTTGCCCTTGTCGGGGCGGTCCACCGGCACCGGGACCTTGTACAGCTCGGGTGATGTCTTGCCCGCCAGGGCGCCGTCCATGGCGTCGCGCCAGATCGGGCCGGGGACCGCGCCACCGAAGACGCGGTCGTGGTACGTGGGGCCGATCTGGATGTTCTCCATGGAGACGTCATCCAGGGGCCCGCCGACCCACACCGCGCCGGCGAGGTCCGAGGTGTAGCCGACGAACCAGGCGGCCTTTCGCTCGTCCGTCGTACCGGTCTTGCCCGCGTTGTCCCGCCCGGTCAGCCCCGCCTCCTGGCCGGTGCCGTCCTCGACGACGCCCGACAGCAGGGTGTTTATCGTCCCGGCCGTCTTCTCCGACATGACGCGCTTGCACTGCGTCTTCGGCACCGGGACCTTCCTGCCCTTCGCGTCCTTGATCGACTCGATGGCGACCGGGCTGCAGTACTCGCCGCGGTTGGCGAAGGTCGCGTACGCGTTGGCCATCGCCAGCGGCGCGATGGTCTGGCCGCCGAGCGTGAGCGAGGGGGACTCCTCCAGCTCCTTGCCGTCGCCCCGGTGGACGCCCATGCTCTGCGCCAGCTCCTTGACCGGGCAGATGCCGATGTCCGAGATGAGGTCGACGAAGTAGGTGTTGATGGACTTGGCGGTCGCCTCGCGCATGCTGTACGGGCCGACCTCCTCCTCCGTCTCGTTCGCGACGTCCTCGCCGCTGGAGTTGACGTACGGCGCGCCGGACTCGCAGGTGTCCACCGGGCTCGGATACGGCATCTCGTTCGGCGACGGGTACACCTTCGTGTTCGGCACGCCCTTCTCCAGCGCCGCCGCGGCCGTGAACGGCTTGAAGGTGGAGCCGACCTGGAAGCCGAAGTTGGACCCGTTCATGGACTTCTCCACGGACAGGTTGATCATCAACTCGTTCTTGCGCGAGCCGTACGGCCTGGACTGCCCCATCGCGCGGATCTTGCCCGTGCCGGGCTCCACCATGGTCACGGCGGTGGCGACGGCGTCGTCCTGGTAGACGTGGCTCTTGATCGACTCGCTGGCGGACTTCTGCGCCACCGGGTCGAGCGTGGTGCGGATGGTCAGACCGCCGCGGTTCCAGCGCTTGGACCGCTGCTCGGGCGTCTTCCCGAAGCTCTTGTCGTCGAGCAGCACTTCGCGTACGTAGTCGCAGAAGAACGCGGCGCCGCTGACCGCGGTGATGCACCCGTTGCGCGGCTCGCTGATCTTGAGGCCCAGCGGTTCCTTCATGGCCTTGTCGGCCTCGGCCCGGGTGACGTTGTCGTTGCTGACCATGCGCCGCAGCACGGCGTTGCGGCGCTTCTCGGCCGCCTCCGGGTCGTTGATCGGGTCCCACCGGCTCGGGGACTGCACGATGCCGGCGAGCATCGCGGACTCGGCGAGGGTCAGCTTGTCGGCGGACTTGCTGAAGTAGCGCTCGGCGGCGGCCTCGATGCCGTACGCCTGCTGGCCGAAGAAGGCGATGTTCAGGTAGTTCTCCAGGATCTCGTCCTTGGTCAGCTCCTTCTCGACCTGGATCGCGTACTTCAGCTCCTGGATCTTGCGCCCCACCGTCTGCCGGGTGGCCTCGGCGACCTTCCGGGCGTCGTTGCCCGCTTCTTCGACGAAGAGGTTCTTCACGTACTGCTGGGTGAGCGTGGAGGCGCCTTCGGAGACCGTGCCGGACTGCGCGTTGCTGTTCAGTGCGCGCAGGATGCCCTGGAGGTCGACGGCCCCGTGCTCGTAGAACCGCTCGTCCTCGATCGCGACGATCGCCTGCCGCATCACCGGCGCGATGTCGTCGAACTTGACCACCGTGCGGTTGCGCGAATAGACGTCGGCCAGGTGGCCGCCCTCGCGGTCGAGGATGGTGGTCTTCTGGCTGAGCGGCGGGCGCTTGAGGTCCGCGGGGATGTCGTCGAACTCCGCGACCGTGCCCTTGGCCGTCAGGCCCAGCAGACCGGCGGCGGGCAGCGCGAGGCCCGCGAGCACGGAGCCCGCGAGGACGCTGACGCCGAGGAACTTCGCGGCTTGCTGCGCGGCGGTGAGTCCGCCACCCGGGCGCTTGTAGGCCATGGGGCCCACCCTAACTTCTGATTCCCCGGACAGCCGCCCGTCTGTTCGCCTACTCTGTTTTCGGCCATCACCACCGGCCACGGTCTACCTCGCTCATTGGTATCACTCCTGTGGGTGATGAGGCTTGACCGAATTGACGACATGTGACGCCCTGGATCCGATTGCAAGTCGGCGAACTGCCCGCTTTGCCCGGATCGCCCTTGGCCGGAGGGCTCACTCCGGTGGGTGATCTGCCGCGTACGCATAGTCCGTTCGGGCCATTCAACTTTGGGCCGGACGGGGGTGTTGCGTTGCCGCACTCCTTCCGTAACGTCCTCAACTGGCAACGGTGCATATGCCGTTTGCCGCCGTGGGGGAGCCTCAATTCGGGAGAGGACGGCGCCAGCATGAGCTGGGTTACGGACTGGAGCGCACAGGCAGCCTGCCGCACTGCCGATCCGGACGAACTGTTCGTGCAAGGCGCGGCACAGAACAGAGCCAAGGCGGTCTGCACCGGATGCCCGGTGCGCACGGAGTGCCTCGCCGACGCGCTCGACAACCGCGTCGAGTTCGGCGTATGGGGCGGCATGACGGAGCGCGAGCGGCGGGCGCTGCTGCGCCGCCGGCCGACGGTCACGTCGTGGCGCAGACTGCTGGAGACGGCACGTGAGGAGTACGAGAGCGCGGGCACGCCGCTGCACGAAGGCGCCCTACACGAGGACGCGCTGCGCGCCGCGGAGGAGCTGCCGGTCGCCGCGGGCTGACCCGGGCTCCGGGGCTCCCAGCCCCGCGGTGAGCCTGCTGTGTGCCCCGTCGTGAGTCCGCCGCAAGCCCCGCTGTGAGCCCGTCCTGAGCCTTTGCGCCCGTTGTTCTTGTGCCCGTTGCTACGGGCCGGGCGCGGCCCGCACGCCGTACGCCCCGCTACGCCCCCCCCACGCGTGCTCCGGCCTACGTGCCCGGCGCCTCCTGCGCCGTCAGCAGCTCCGCCACGTCCCGTAGCCCCGCAAGGTCGTGCACGTCCCCCGGCAGCGCGGTGACCTGAGTCACCGGAACCTCCGGGTGCAGCGCCGCGAACCGGTCCCGCGTACGGCGCTCGTGCGCCAGCACCTGCATCCGCTCGGCATGCAGCCGCAGCAGCGCCGCGGCATCCGCCGCGCCCTCTGTGCCCGTGCCGGCATCGTCGCTTGTGTCCGCCGTCCCCGCGCCCTTCGCGCCGGAGCCCGCGTCGTCCACGCCCCGCTCGTCCAGCGCCTCGGCCGCCGCCAGCGCCCGCTCCGCGCTCAGTTGCGCCGCGCCGCTCTCGTGCACCCTGTTGAGCACCAGCCCGGCCAGCGGCATCCGGTCCGCTTCGAGGCGTTCGACAAAATAGGCCGCCTCCCGCAGCGCGTCCCGCTCCGGCGTCGCCACCACCAGGAAGGCCGTGCCCGGCGCCTGCAGCAGCCGGTACGTCGCCTCCGCGCGCGTGCGGAAGCCGCCGAAGAGGGTGTCCATCGCCGCGACGAACGTCTGCACGTCGCGCAGCAGGGAGGCGCCCAGCAGCTTGCCGAGCGTCCCCGTCATCATCGACATCCCGACGTTGAGGAACTTCATCCCCGCCCGGCCGCCCGCCTTCGCCGGCGCGGTCAGCAGTCTGATGAAGCGCCCGTCGAGGAACGAGCCCAGCCGCTTCGGCGCGTCCAGGAAGTCCAGCGCGGAGCGGCTCGGCGGGGTGTCCACGATGATCAGGTCCCAGGAGTCCCGGGCCCGCAACTGGCCCAGCTTCTCCATCGCCATGTACTCCTGCGTGCCGGCGAAGCCGGCCGACAACGACTGGTAGAAGGGGTTCTCCAGGATGGCGCGGGCCCGGTCCCCGTCCGCGTGCGCCTCGACGATCTCGTCGAAGGTGCGCTTCATGTCGAGCATCATGGCGTACAGCTCGCCGGGTCCCTCCACGCCGTCGACCCGCCGCGGGCTGTTGTCCAGGGCGTCGATGCCCATGGACTGCGCCAGCCGCTTCGCCGGGTCGATGGTGAGCACCACGACGCGGCGGCCGCGCTCCGCGGCCCGTACGCCGAGGGCGGCGGCCGTCGTCGTCTTGCCGACGCCGCCGGCGCCGCAGCAGACGACGATGCGGGTCTGCGGGTCGTCGAGGAGCGCGTCGGCGTCCAGCCGGGGCGCGGTGTCGAGGCTCATAGGGGCCACTGCTTTCCCAGCTCGCCGGACAGCCGGTAGAGGCCGGCCAGATCCACTCCCTCGGTGAGCAGCGGCAGTTCGTACTGCGGCAGCTCCAGCCGCGCCAGCGCGGCCCGTTGCGTACGTTCCAGGGCCAGTCGCTCCGTGTGCTCGCGCGCCTGCCCCAGCAGCGGCGCGACCAGGCGCTCCGCCCGCGCGCCCCGGCTCGCACCGCCCAGCCCGGCGGCGGACAGCGCAGCGGCGAGGGCGGCGGGGTCGGCGGCGGCCCGTTCCAGGTCCGCGTCGTCCATGAGCGCGGGGCGCACCATGTTGATCACCGCGGCGCCGACCTGGAGCCCCGCCTCGCGCAGCTCGGCGACGCCGTCGACGGTCTCCTGCACGGGCATGTCCTCAAGGAGGGTGACCAGGTGCACGGCGGTACGGGCCGAGGTCAGGACCCGCATCACGGACCGGGCGTGGTTGTAGATGGGCCCGGCCTTCGCCAGCCCGGCGACCTCGGCGTTGACGCCCAGGAAGCGCGTGATGCGGCCGGTCGGCGGGGCGTCCATGACCACCGCGTCGTACACGTGCCGGCCGTCCTTGTCCTGCCGGCGGGCCGCCTCGCACGCCTTGCCGGTGAGCAGGACGTCGCGCAGGCCCGGGGCGATGGTGGTGACGAAGTCGATGGCGCCGAGCCGGCGGAGCGCCCGTCCCGCGCTGCCCATCCGGTAGAACATCTGCAGGTAGTCCAGCAGGGCCTGCTCGGCGTCGATGGCGAGCGCGTACACGTCGCCGCCGCCCGGCGCCGAGGCGATGCGCCGCTCGCCGTACGGCAGCGGCTCGGTCTCGAAGAGCTGGGCGATGCCCTGCCGCCCCTCCACCTCGACGAGCAGGGTGCGCCTGCCGTCGGCGGCCAGTGCCAGCGCCAGGGCGGCGGCCACGGTCGTCTTGCCGGTCCCGCCCTTGCCGGTCACCACGTGCAGCCTCTGGAGCCCGCTCATGTCCGCGAGCCTAATTCCTCGGCGCGCGACTCAGCAGACCGCCTCCGCCCGACGGCCCCAAGCGGGGGCCAGTCGGGGCGGGCTAAAGTCTGGCCCATGACGAAGTGGGAATACGCGACCGTGCCGCTGCTCGTACACGCCACCAAGCAGATCCTGGACCAGTGGGGCGAGGACGGCTGGGAGCTGGTCCAGGTCGTGCCCGGGCCGAACTCCGAGCAGCTCGTGGCGTATCTGAAGCGGGAAAAGAGCTGATGGCGGGGCGGGTCGAGGGGAAGCTCGCGGAGCTGGGGCTCAGCCTGCCCGAGGTGGTGCCGCCGCTGGCGTCGTACGTGCCCGCGGTGCGCAGCGGGCCGTACGTGTTCACGGCCGGGCAGCTCCCGATGGTCGACGGCACGCTGCCGCTGACCGGGAAGGTCGGGGCCGAGGTCACGCCGGAGGAGGCCAGGGAGCTGGCCGCGCGGTGTGCGCTGAACGGGCTCGCGGCGATCAAGTCGGTCGCCGGTGACCTCGACCGGGTCGTACGGGTGGTGAAGGTCGTCGGCTTCGTCGCGTCGGCGCCGGACTTCACGGCGCAGCCGGGTGTGATCAACGGGGCGAGCGAACTGCTGGGCGAGGTGCTGGGCGAGGCCGGAGTGCACGCGCGGAGCGCGGTGGGGGTGGCGGTGCTGCCGCTGGACGCACCGGTGGAGATCGAGTTCCAGGCGGAGCTGGCCGGGTAGGGGGCTGTCGCCCCGGGCGCTCGTCCGGGGCGCTCTTCCGGGGCGCTCTTCCGGGCGGGTACGGGGGCCGGCGGGCCGGAGTTATCCACATACCGGCAGTTGTCCACAGGCTGGGGTTGCCCACTCGAACATGGCCGCGGCAGCCCGTAGGCTCCCGGTCATGTCCGAAATGAACGCCGCGAACGCCGCGACCGGAGCGCAGCCCCGGTGGATACCGCCCGCCGAGCGCATCCGCGCGCTCGCCCGCGGCGAGCTGACGCCCGTCACGCCGCGCCGCGCCGCGACGGTGCTGCTGCTCCGCGGTACGGCCCCCGAAGGCCCGTGGGTGTACATGCTGCGGAGAAAGACCTCCATGCCCTTCGCCGCGGGTGCGTACGCCTATCCGGGCGGCGGCGTCGATCCGCGCGACGAGCGCCCGCTGGACGCGGCGGCCTGGGCCGGGCCGTCTCCGGCGCAGTGGGCGGCCCGGCTGGGGGTGGCCGAGCCGGAGGCGCAGGCGGTGGTCTGCGCGGCGGTGCGGGAGACGTTCGAGGAGGCCGGGGTGCTGCTGGCCGGGGCCTCGGCGGCGGAGGTCGTGGCGGACACCACGGGGGCGGACTGGGAGGCGGACCGCGCGGCGCTGGTCGCCCGCGAGCTGGGCTTCGCCGACTTCCTGGCCCGCCGCGGACTGGTCGTACGGACCGATCTGCTCGGCGCCTGGGCGCGCTGGATAACCCCCGAGTTCGAGACCCGGCGGTATGACACGTGGTTCTTCGTCGCCGCCCTCCCGGAGGGCCAGCGCACACGGAACGCCTCGACGGAGGCCGACCGCGCGGAGTGGGTCAGGCCCGCCGAGGCGGCCGAGGGGTACGAGCGGGGCGAGCTGGTGATGCTGCCGCCGACGATCTCGATGCTGCGCGGGCTGCGGGAGTACGGGTCGGCGGCCGAGGCGCTGGGCGCGGCCGGGGAGCGGGATCTGTCGGCGGTGCTGGTGAAGGCCCGGATGGAGGGGGACGACGTCGTGCTGAGCGCCCCGGGGCACGAAGAGTTCACGCGGAGGCTGCCGTCATGAGGGCGGCGGCGCCGGGGACGGCGGGGGTGGTCGTGTGACGGACGCGGGGGCGCTGCCGGGGCAGCCGCGGGGCGGGGTGCTCAGCGGGCCGGCCACCGCCCGTGCGACGTGCGTGCTGGCGCCCAACGCCTCGCCCATGACCCTCGACGGTACGAACACGTGGATCGTCGCCGAGCCGGACTCCGCGCGGGCCGTGGTGATCGACCCCGGGCCGCTGGACGAGGACCATCTGGCGGCCGTCGTGGACACCGCGGACCGGGCGGGCCTGCGGGTGGCGCTCACGCTGCTCACCCATGGGCACGCGGACCACGCCGCGGGCGCGGCCCGCTTCGCGGAGCTGACCGGGACAAGGGTGCGGGCCCTGGACCCGGCGCTGCGCCTCGGCGACGAGGGGCTGGCGGCGGGGAACGTGATATCCGTCGGCGGGCTGGAGCTGCGGGTCGTGCCCACGCCGGGGCACACGGCGGACTCGCTCTGCTTCCACCTGCCGGCCGACGACGCCGTGCTCACCGGCGACACGATCCTCGGCCGCGGCACGACGATGGTCGCCCATCCGGACGGCCGGCTCGGCGACTATCTCGACTCGCTGCGCCGGCTGCAGTCCCTGACCGTGGACGACGGCGTCTCGACGGTGCTGCCGGGCCACGGGCCGGTGCTGGAGGACGCCCAGGGCGCGGTGGAGTACTACCTGGCCCACCGCGCGACGCGGCTGGCGCAGGTCGAGACGGCGGTCGAGAACGGGCACCGCACGGCGGCGGACGTGGTGGCGCACGTGTACGCGGACGTGGACCGGACGCTGTGGCCCGCGGCGGAGCTGTCGGTGCGGGCCCAGCTCGAGTATCTGAAGGAGCACGGCCTGATCACGTAGCCGGGCCCACCGGCCCGGTCATGTGCGTGGCGAAGTCACGTCGGTGCCGTGGCGGCGCCGTGAAGCCGTGGCGGCCGTGCCGTGGTGGCGACCGTGGGGAGGGCGGCGGCCGTGCTGTGGCCAGGTCCGTGCCGCCCTTCCGGGGCGCGGCGAGGTCCGTGAAGCGGCGCCGGTTCGGGGTCAGCGCGAGCGCTTCGCCAGGCGCTCCACGTCCAGCAGGATCACGGCCCGCGCCTCCAGGCGCAGCCAGCCGCGGCTGGCGAAGTCCGCCAGCGCCTTGTTGACCGTCTCCCGGGAGGCGCCGACGAGCTGGGCCAGCTCCTCCTGCGTCAGGTCGTGCACGACGTGGATGCCCTCGTCCCCCGGTACGCCGAAGCGCCGCGAGAGGTCCAGCAGGGCGCGGGCGACGCGGCCAGGGACGTCGGAGAAGACCAGGTCGGACATCTGGTCGTTGGTGCGCCGCAGCCGGCGGGCGACCGCCCGCAGCAGCGCGGAGGCGACCTCGGGGCGGGCGTTCAGCCAGGGCTGGAGATCGCCGTGGCCGAGGCCGAGCAGCTTGACCTCGGTCAGCGCGGAGGCGGTGGCCGTGCGCGGACCCGGGTCGAACAGGGACAGCTCGCCGATCAGCTCGCCGGGGCCGAGCACGGCCAGCATGTTCTCGCGACCGTCGGGGGAGGTGCGGTGGAGCTTCACCTTGCCCTCGGTGACGACGTACAGCCGGTCGCCGGGCTCGCCCTCGTGGAAGAGCGCGTCACCGCGCGACAGCGTCGCCTCGGTCATGGAGGCACGCAGCTCCGCAGCCTGCTCGTCGTCGAGCGCGGCGAAGAGGGGCGCGCGCCGCAGAACGTCGTCCACGAGTTCTCTCCTTGTCGGGGTGCCCGGGCGACCGCGGGCCGTTGCTCGGTCGGCCCGTCGCTTTCCATGATGCCGGACAGTAAAACAGTGCGATCAGTCACAAGTTTGACGTACCGCAGCGTGAACCGTAGCCCAGGGGTCCGATTGGCGGCACTTTTCCGGTGCTCAGAAGCGGGCGCTCGGGGGGTTGCGCGGGGGCGCGTGGTTGCGTGCGGAGGCCCGGGCGGGCGCTCAACGAGCCGGTCGGGGCGCCGTCGTGCGTGACGCGTGGGTTGACCCGTACGGCCCTATTCCGCTCTCAGCGAACGCACCTCCTGCAATCCGATAAACCGGACATAGCGCCGCCATGACAGTGTCCTGTGCGCGCCGTGCCAGCGGTCCTCGGCACGCTCCTTCCCGCAGACCGAGAAGGAGACACCCGCATGACCTACGCATTCAGGGCCGAGGGCCTGGTCAAACGGTTCGGCGCGACCACCGCGCTGGCCGGCATCGACCTGGCGGCCCGGCAGGGCACCGTCCTCGGCGTCCTCGGCCCCAACGGCGCCGGCAAGACCACCGCCGTACGCATCCTTGCCACCCTCCTCCGCCCCGACGAGGGCACGGCGGCCGTCGGCGGCCTCGACGTCGTCCGCGACGCCGGCGAGGTGCGCCGGCTCATCGGGCTGACCGGCCAGTACGCCTCCGTGGACGAGGACCTGACCGGCACCGAGAACCTCGTGCTCATCGGGCGGCTCCTCGACATGCGCACCGCCGCCGCCCGGGCCCGCGCCCGCGAGCTGCTGGCGCACTTCGAGCTGGCCGGGGCCGCCGGCCGCCCCGTGCGGACGTACTCCGGCGGCATGCGCCGCCGCCTCGACCTCGCCGCCTCCCTCGTCGGCCGGCCCGACGTCATCTACCTCGACGAGCCGACGACCGGCCTGGACCCCGTGCGTCGCGAGGACGTCTGGCGCATCGTCCGCTCGCTCGTCGGGGACGGCGTGACCGTGCTGCTCACCACCCAGTACCTGGAGGAGGCCGACGCGCTCGCCGACGAGATCTCCGTCATCGACCACGGCCGGGTCATCGCCCACGGCACCCCGGCCGAGCTGAAGCAGCGCGTCGGCGGCCGCCACCTCGACCTGCGCCCGCTGGACCCGGCGCGGCTGCTGGACTCGGCCGGGATCCTCGCGGCGGTGGCCGGCACGCAGCCGGAGTCGCCGACGCGCGGCACGCTGACCGTCCCCGTCGCCGACGACGGCATGCTCACGGCGGCCGTCCGCCGCCTCGACGAGGCCGGGATCGCGGTGGCCGAGCTGTCGCTGCGGCTGCCCGACCTGGACGACGTGTTCTTCACCCTCACCGGCCACGGCACGGCGGTCCCGGCCGGATCCGGCACCGCGGGCGCGGCCCGTACCGCGAAGACCGAGGAGGCCGTCCGATGACCACGCTCACCGCCCCCGAGCGGACCGCCGTGCCGTCCCGCCGCGAGGGCGCCGCGCGTCCCTTCGCGCTCGTACGGCACAGCGTCGCGCTCGCCGGCCGCAGCCTGGTCAAGACCAGGCGCACGCCCGAGCAACTGATCGACGTGACGCTGCAGCCGATCCTCTTCCTCGTCATGTTCCTGTACCTGCTGGGCGGTGCGGTCGCCGGTTCGACGCACGCGTATCTGCAGACCCTGCTGCCGGCGTTGATGGTCATGAACACGGCCTTCGCCTCGGTCCAGACCGGCATCAACCTCAACGACGACATCAAGAAAGGCGTCTTCGACCGCTTCCGGAGCATGCCCATCGCCCGCTCCGCGCCGCTGATCGGCTCGGTGCTCGGCGACCTGATCCGGTTCGTCATCCTGATCGTGGTGCAACTCGGCTTCGGCTACGCCGTGGGCTTCCGGGTCGGGACCGGACTGCTGCCGGCCCTGGCGGCCTGTCTGCTGGTGATGTTCTTCGCGTTCTGCCTCTCGTGGCTGTTCGTGCTGATCGGGATGCTGGTACGGGAGCCGGGGGCGGTGCAGGGCGTGGGCTTCATGGCGATGTTCCCGCTGACCTTCGGCACCAACGTATTGGTGCCCACTGACACCCTGCCCGGCTGGCTGGAGACGTGGGTCGACGTGAACCCGGTGACGGGCGTGATGGAGGCCGCGCGGGGGCTGATGGTCGAGGGGCCGGTCGCGGGGCCGGTGCTGGAGTCGGTGCTGTGGAGCGCGGGGGTGTTCGCGGTGTTCTTCCCGTTGGCGGTACGGGCCTATCTGCGGCGGACCTAGTCTTCGGCCACCGGTTCCCCGGTGGGGTCCGGGGTGCCGGCCAGGTACGCGCGGAGCAGTTCGATGGCGTCGCCCTGCTTGAGGGCGGCGCCGCGGGCCCGGGCCGGCCCGAACTCCGCGCCGAGCGCGCGGCGCAGCCGGGCGGCGAGGTCCGCGGCGTCCGGCAGCGCGACGTCGCCGACCCCGCGGACGGAGTCTGCGGCGCCGAGCAGCCCGGCGGCGCGGGCGAACTCCGCCCCGGCGTGCCCCGCGTCCGCCTGCTCCGCGTCCGCCTGCTCCGCGTACTCCGCCGCCAGCGTCGCCACGCCGACCCCGACCATCGCCACCACCGGCATGTCCTTCACCCCGACCGCCACGCCGAGCCCCGTCGCCAGCTCAGTACGCGCACCGGCCACGTCACCCCGTACGCACGCCAGCAGCGCCCGCCCCGTCCGTACGATCGCCTCGATCTGCGGCACCGCCACGCCGCCCCGCCGCAGCGTCGCCAGCGCCTCCCCGTACCACCGCGCCGCCTCGTCCGCCTCGCCTGCCCAGCGCGCGAGATCGCCCAGGACGTCCCGGCACAGCGCCGCGACGTGCGAGCGCCCCTCGCGCACCGCCGCACGCAACACGCGGTGCAACTCCGCGCGCGCCTGCTCCGTACGCCCCTGCGCAGCTTCGAGCTGCGCGAGCCGGGTGCGCAACTGCCCTACGTCGTCCTCGGCGTGCACCTCGCCCATCAGCCGCAGCGCTTCCTCGAACCCCGCCCGCGCCCGCTCCGCGTCCCCCAGCAGCGCCCGGTACTCGCCGAGTTGGTGCAGCGCCATCGCCAGCCCCCACCGGTCGCCGACCTCCCGGAACTCCGCCGCGGCCGCCTCCAGGTCCTCCTCAAGACCCGGCGCGTACCCCCGGTTCTCCCGGAACGCCGCCCGGATCATCCGCAGCAGCCCCCGCGCCCACGGGTCCGGGTGCCCCAGCCGCTCGTCGATCGCGGCGAGCCCGCGCTCGTCGTCGTCCGTGAACACCGCGATGCCCGGCTCCAGCACGGCAAGCATGGGATGCCCGCCCATCGGATCGACCCGCGCGGCCAGCGCCGTCAGCTCCTCCAGGGCCGCCGGGTCGGGATCGGTGCCGCCGCTGGTGGCGGAGTTGATGAGGTAGAAGCCGAGGGCGACCGCGTGCGGTTCGAGGGGCAGTTCGCCGGGAACGGCGAGCGCGAGGCGGAGCCAGTCGGCGGCCTCGCTGTGGTGGCCGAGGATCATCCAGTAGATGCCGAGGGCGGCGACCAGCCGGACGGCGGTGCCGGCGTCCCCGGCGTCGATGGCGTAGCGCAGGGCCGCGAGGAGGTTGTCGTGCTCGGCGTCGAGCAGGGCGATCCAGCCGAGCTGTTCGCGGCCGCGCACGTGCGGGTCCGCGGTCTCGGCGAGCCGGAGGAAGTGCGCGGCGTGCGCGGCCCGTACGCGGTCGAGGTCGCCGGCCTCGGCGAGGCGGTCGCGGCCGAACTCGCGGATGGTCTCCAGCATGCGGTAGCGCGGACCGGCGCTCGGCTCGGCTTTCGCGCCCTGGGGTGCCTCCGCGATCTGCAGCAGGGACTTGTCGGCGAGGGCCGCGAGCAGGTCGAGGGCGGTGACGACGTCCATGCCGCACACGCCCGCGACGGACTCGGGCGTCGCGCCGCCCGGAAACGCCGACAGCCACTCCGCGAGCCGCCGTTCCTCCTCGCCCAGCAGCTCCCAGCTCCAGGCGACGACGGCCTGGAGCGTACGGTGCCGGGGCAGTGCGGTCCTGCTGCCGGTGGTCAGCAGCCGGAACCGGTCGTCCAGGCGGGCGGCGACCTGCTCGACGGGCAGCGAACGCAGCCGGGCGGCGGCCAGTTCGATGGCCAGCGGCAGGCCGTCGAGGCGGCGGCAGATCTCGGCGACGGCGGCGGCGTTGGCGGGCCCGACGGCGAAGTCGGGGCGGGCGGCGCGGGCGCGGTCGGCGAAGAGCCGCACGGCCGCGCCGGTGGCCTGCTCGCCCTGCCCGTCCCGGGCGGCCGGCCCGTCGTGGGCGTCCTGCGGGGGCAGGCTCAGGGGCGGGACGGGACACAGCGCCTCGCCGTCGATGCCCAGCGGCTCGCGGCTGGTGGCGAGCACGCGCAGCTCGGGGCAGCGGCGCAGCAGGTGGTCGGCGAGGTGGGCGGCGGCGGAGACGACGTGCTCGCAGTTGTCGAGTACGAGGGTGGTGGCCGTGGCGGCGAGGGTGTCGGTGAGCCGGGTGAGCACGTCGCGCGGGGGCAGGTGGCGGTTGTCGAGCACGGCGGTCTCGCGCTGGCCGAGCGCGCCGAGTACGGCGAACGGGACGTCGGCGCCGCCGGTCACGGGCGCGAGTTCGACGAGCCACACGCCGCCGGGGGAGTCATCGAGGAGCGCTTCCGCGGCGGTGGTGGCGAGCCGGGTCTTGCCGGCGCCGCCGGGGCCGGTGAGGGTGACGAGCCGCGAATCGCCGAGGAGGGCGCGCACGCGGCGCAGTTCGCCGTCGCGGCCGACGAAGCTGGTGAGGGCGGCGCGCAGGTTGGTACGGACCGGGGGCCGGGGGTCGTCGGGGGTTCCGGGGCCGGTGCCGCTGCCGGGCTTCGTAGCGGCGCCGGGCCTCGTACCGTACGAGCCGCTTGCGCCTTCCGGCTTCCTGCCGTACGGATCACCCGCGGCGCCCGCGTACGGACCGCTTGCGCCGCCCGGCCCCTTACCGTACGGGTCACCCCCGCCGCCCCACCCCGGCACCTCGCCTCGCAGCACCGCCACGTGCAGCTCCCGCAGGGCCTCCGACGGGTCCGCGCCCAGCTCCTCCGCCAGCAGCGCGCGGTACACCTCGTACGCCCCCAGCGCCTCCGGCTGCCGCCCCGTCGCGTACAGCGCGCGCATCAGCAGCGCGCGCGGGCGCTCACGCAGCGGGTGCGCCACCGTCAGCGCCTCCAGCTCGGGGACCGCGGCACCGGGGCGAGCGCCGCCGGGGCCGGCCTCCGCGAGGCCCGCCTCGATGCGGTCCTCGGTGGCCTCCAGCCGCAGCTCCTCCAGCCGGTGCGCGGGCGCCGCCGCGAACGGCGCGTACGCCACGTCCGCGAGCGCGGGCCCGCGCCACAGCGCCAGCGCCTCCTCCAGCAGCCTCCGCGCCGCTACGGCGTCGCCCGCCGCCAGCGCCTCGCGCCCGGCGTGCGCCTGCCGCTCGAAGCGCACGGCGTCCACCGCCTCCGGCGGCAGCGCGAGCCGGTAGCCGGCGGGCCCGTACGCGAGGACGTCCGCCCGGCCGAGCGCCCGGCGCAGCCGGGAGACGAGGGACTGCAGCGCGTTGCCGGGGTCGGCGGGGGCGTCGTCGCCCCAGAGGCCGTCGGCGAGCAGCGCGGTGCCGACGTACCGGCCGGGGTCGAGCGCGAGCCGTACGAGCAGCGCGCGGAGCCGGCCGCCGGCGATCTCCACCGGCACCCCGCCGACCGCCACCTCCAGCGGACCCAGCACCCCAATGCGCACGTACGCCAGCCTCTCACGCACCCCGTGAGCGGCCGATCTCCTTTTGCCCGGCCCTTTACCGAACCCCGAACCCCGAACCCCGAACCCCGCGCCGGTGCGGACGCGGCCACCGGCGCCGGGCCGCCCCGGTGGGGCCCGCCGGCCGCGGGCGCCCACCGGGCGAGCCGTTCGGACCCGATCAGACCCGATCCGCGGCGATAAGCAGGTACTGGAAGCTCCCGCTGCGGTACGCCGTGAGGAACGCCTCCTCGATCCCGGTGGCCACCGAGGACTTGGCCCGCAGCTCCCAGTACGGGATCGTCGCCTCGGTCAGGTCGATGACCTGCGCGGGCACCAGCCGGTTCGCGACCATCTCCTTGAAGTACGTCGACCGCGGGTGGACGTTGCAGATGTAGTGCGCGTTGATCTGGCTGACGGCGCGGGACGGCAGCCCGTAGGCGTCGTTGTAGCAGCCGGTGATGGTGACGTACCGGCCGCCGCGCGAGAGCAGCCGCGCGTGCTCCTTGAAGAGCTGCGCCAACTCCACGTACATCGTGCTCTCGTTGTTCCAGATCCCGCGGAACGCACCCGTCTCGAAGCCCGTGTCGAGCATGTTCTTCAGGTGGAACCGCACCGCGCTCCCCAGCCCGCGGCGCTGCACCTGGTCGTTGGCGAAGGAGACCTGCGACTGCGAGATCGAGATGCCGTCGACGCGGCAGCCGAATCGTTCGTGCGCCATGAAGCTCGTGCCGCCGCGGCCGGAGCCGGCGTCCAGCAGCCGGGCGCCGGGGTCGGGCTCGCCGAGGTGGTCCAGCAGGAGGGTGGCCTGCGCGGTCTCCAGGCGGTGCATCTCCGCGATGATCCGCGCTTCCCTGGTCTCCTCCGGGCCCGCCAGCACGGACTGGTCGACCTCGCCGATGCCGTAGTGGTGGTGGTACGTGCCGCTGACGTCGCCGAGCTTGAGGTTGACCGGGTCCTTCTCCCGGTTCCAGTAGTCGGCGATGGAGTGCTGGTACGGGCTGCTGAGGACGTTCGTGTCGGCGGCTGCCGCCATGGTCGTTCTCCTTCTGAGGGCGTGCTGAGCGTGCTGAAGCTGCTGAGGCGTGGTGGTCGGGTACGTGCGGATGCGGGACGCGTATGCCCGTCAGGCGGTCCTGCGGGTGCGTCGGGGGGATGGACGGGCCGGTTCGGCATGGCCGGCCCGGCGGTCCGGACCGGCGGGCGGGTGGGCCCGGCAGGTCAGGCGGTCTGGTAGCGCGCGCTGGTGGCGTGCCACTCCTTGCAGCCGCCCATCCATGCCCAGACTCCGGCCAGGAAGCGGCCGAGGTGCGGGGAGCCGGCGGCGGTCAGCGCCGCGGCCTCCATCTCGTAGGTGTGCATCAGCTCGTCGTGGATCAGGGCCGTCCGGTCCACGGCCTCCTGGAGGGTGCAGCCTTCTTCGGCGGCGATCAGGTTGGGCAGGTTGGTGTCCGTGGGGTCTTCCTTTCCCATCGAGTACAGGTCGTTGAGGAGCACGCTGGCGGTGCCGGCGTAGAGGTACGTGCGGCGGACCCGGGCGTCGGCGAACTCGTCGGGCGGCAGCTCGTACCCGCTGACGGGGTCCACGAGGACCATGCAGGGGAAGAACGCGTTCTCGTAGCGGTGGAGCAGGTACTCCCACACCGCGGGGGTGCGCGCCGAGGAGCGCCACTCGGCCTCCTGGCCGTACCCGACGAACATGACGGCCAACTCGTGCCGCAGCCGGGCGACCTGGGTGGGGCTCGCGTACCGCGAGAGGTGCGCTAGGGCGGAGCGGAACGCGCGCAGCACCGGCTCGCGCTGGACGGTCTCCTCGAACTGCGGCATGTAGCGCGCGGGCAGCCGTACGGGGTCGATGACGGCGTGCGCCAGCGCCATCCGTTCGCCGAGCAGGGCGGGATCCGGGTCCTCGCCCTCGTCCACCCAGTGGTCGTCGACGGACCACTCGGACAGGCCGCACTTGGCGGCGGCCAGCAGCCGGTCGGGGTCGTCGCAGTCGGGGTGCGCGAGCATGAAGAGGCGGCCGAACTGGTGGGAGCGCAGGCGCTCGATGCGGCCGGTGAAGATGCCGATCTCTTCCGCCCACGCGACCAGCCGCTCGTTGACCTCCTCGCCGAGCGCGGGGTCGTTGCGCAGGGCGTCGGGGCAGTACAGCGGCGGGATCCGCAGGCCGCCGCGCTCGCCGCCGCCGCCGGCCGGGGGCGCGGTGCCGGTCTCCGGCCCCGCGGCCGAGCCGATGTCGGTATCGGGCTCGGCCGCCGGTGCCGGTTCGGGTCCGGACCTCGTACGGGCAGGGGGCTCCGCCTCAGGCGGCGGGACGGCCCCCGGCAGGTACCCGGCGAGCGGGTGCGCGGCGGCGGTGCCGAGGCCGGTGGGGCCGAGGGGGAGGAGGGCGCGGAGTGCTTCTGCGGGTGCTCCGGTCATGCGCGGCACCCGGCCTCCGCGGAGGCCGGCGAGGAGATCGTCATACTTCGACGCTAGGCATCTGTGCCGAGTGCGGCAATCGCTCGAAAGAGTAGGCATAAAAGGGGGATTGGCCGGTTGGGGGTCCCCTCGCGAAGTCGACGGGTGAAACGGTTGCGTTTCACCCGGTCGCGATCTAGCGTGGGCGGTACGAAACGGTTCCGTACGAAAAGGATCGCCTGTCATGCCCGGCAGACCCGTCGGCCAGCTCCCCGGCCAGACCTCCGACGCCCGGATCCGCCGGCCCCGCATGACCCCCGAGCGTGAGCGTGAGCTGCTCGAAGCGGTGCTGGGCGTGCTGCGCGAGTCGGGGTACGAGGCGCTGTCGATGGACCTCGTCGCGACCCGCGCGCGATGCAGCAAGGCGACCCTGTACCGGCAGTGGCACAGCAAGGCGGAGATGGTCGTCGCCGCGATGATCGCCAACCGGCCCGTGGACCCCGGCGCCGTCGACACCGGTTCCCTGCGCGGTGATCTGATCAGCCTCGTCGAAGAGTTGTCCACCACCGCCGAGAAGGACACGGCGCTGATCGCGGCGATACACCACGCCGCGCTCACCGACGGGGACCTGGCCGCGACGCTGCACGCGTCCCTCGCGGACTACGAGGTGACGCACCTGTGCGGCCTGCTCGACCGCGCGGTGGCGCGCGGCGAGCTGCCGGGGCAGCCGGGTGCGGCGGAGTTCCTGCCGCAGTTGCTGTTCGGCGCGGTCGTCATACGCCCGCTGATCGACGGGACGTTCGCCGATTCCGCGTATCTCGCCCGGTTCGTCGACCTCGTGGTGCTGCCGGCGCTGCGTCACTCCTGAGCCGTACGCCCTTCACCACCCTCGCCGGTCACTCCGGTCACTCCGGCCACCGTGCGCCCGCCTCGCGGGCGGCGCCGCCGGGCCCGGGCCCGTACCCCGACGGCCTCATACCCCTACGCCGTACCCGTACGAGCCGCATCCGGTCCTCCGAGCATCCGACCCCCCACACGGAGCCCGCCATGTCCCGTACCGACGCCGAAGCCGGCAGCGGTCCCGTCGGCGAACCCGGCCCGCTCGCCGCCGCCGGCACACCCCAGGACGACCGCGCCCACCGCCACCGGTGGCTGATCCTCGGCGTCCTCGGCCTCGCCCAGTTGATGGTCGTCCTCGACGTGACCATCGTGAACATCGCCCTGCCGTCCGCCCAGTCCGACCTCGGCTTCACCAACGGCGACCGGCAGTGGGTCGTCACCGCGTACTCGCTGGCCTTCGGCAGCCTCCTGCTCCTCGGCGGCCGCATCGCCGACCTCGTCGGCCGCAAGGTCACCTTCCTGGTCGGTCTCGTCGGCTTCGCCGCCGCGTCCGCCGTGGCCGGCGCCTCGGTGAGCTTCGACATGCTCATCCTCGCCCGCGCCCTCCAGGGCGCCTTCGGCGCGCTCCTCGCCCCGTCCGCGCTGTCGCTGCTGACGACGACGTTCACCGACCCGGGCGAGCGGGCGAAGGCGTTCAGCGTCTACGGCGCCGTGTCCGGCGCGGGCGGCGCCATCGGCCTGCTGCTGGGCGGGGTGCTCACCGAGTACCTGGACTGGCGCTGGACGCTGTACGTGAACGTGGTCCTCGCCGTCGTCGCCTTCGTCTTCGCCTCCGCGCTGCTGACCCATACGGCACGGGACCGGAGCGTCACGCTCGACGTGCCCGGCACGGCCCTGGTCACCGTCGGCCTGTTCTGCGTCGTCTACGGCTTCTCCAACGCCGAGCACCAGGACTGGGGCGCGCCGGCGACCTGGGGGCTGCTGATCGCCGGCGGCGTGCTGCTCACGGTGTTCGCCTGGTGGTCGACCCGCAGCCGGCACCCCCTGCTGCCCACGCGCATCGTCACCGACCGCAACCGCGGCGCGTCCTACCTCGGCATGCTGATCTCCGCGGGCGGGATGTTCGGCGTCTTCCTGTTCCTCACGTACTTCCTGCAGACGGGTCTCGACTACACGCCGATCGACTCCGGCGTCGCCTTTCTGCCGATGGTCGGCGGCCTGGTGATCGCCGCGACACTGGCCACCAACTTCCTCGTACCGCGCATCGGGCCGCGGCTGGTGGTGCCCCCGGGCATGGCGATCTCGGCGGTCGGCCTGGTGTGGATGACGAGGCTGGACCTGAGCAGTTCGTACGCGGTGCACATCCTGCCGATGACCGTGATGGTGGGCTTCGGCCTGGGGCTGGTCGTGGCGACGGCGATGAGCCTGGGCACGCTGGGCGTCTCCGTGCACGACGCGGGCGTGGCCTCCGCGACGGTCAACGCCATGCAGCAGGTCGGCGGCTCCATCGGCATCGCCCTGCTCAACACCGTCTCCGCCAGCGCCGCCGCGAGCTACGTCGCCGGGCGCAACCCGAGGGATCCGGCGGTGAAGGCGCAGGCGGCGCTGGAGAGTTACCACACCGCGTTCTGGTGGTCGGCGGGGTTCTTCGCCGCCGGCGCCCTGGTGACCCTGTTCCTGTACCGGCGGGGCGCGCCCAAGGAGCTGAAGGGCGGGGCACCCACGATCCACATGTGAGCCCCGCCCGCGCCCTCACACGACGAGCAGCGACTTGCCCACCGTCGCCCGCCGGGCGAGCGAGGCGTGCGCGTCCTCGGCGCGCGCGAGCGGGTGGGTCGCGCCGATCACCGGCCTGATGCGGCCCGCGGCGGCGAGGTCCAGGGCCTCGACGAGCGCGGCCCGCGAGACGGCGGCGGGCGGCGGGCCGCCCTCCAGGAGGTTGGTCACCCGTACGTCCCGCTCCGCGGCCGCGCGCGGGTCGATCTCGGCGAAGCAGCCGTCCGACGTCCCGTACGTCACGAACCTGCCGCCCCGCGCCACCGTACGGAACGCCGCCCGGCCCAGCTCGCCCCCGGCGCCGTCGAAGGCCAGGTCGACGCCGTCCCCGCCGGCGGCCTCGCGGACCCGGTCCTGCCAGCCGTCCTCGGAGTAGTCGACGGCGTGCTCCGCGCCCAGCTCGCGGGCGAGCGCGAGCTTGCGCTCGCCGCGCGCCGCCGCGATGACGCGCGCCCCCGCGTCGCGCGCCAGTTGCAGCACCAGCGACCCCGCCCCGCCGGCCGCCGCCGTCACGAGCACCGTCTCGCCCTCCCGGGGCTGCCCGGCGCGGGCGAGGCGCACGGCGGTGGTGCCGTCGTGCAGCAGCGCCGCCGCCTCGGCCGTGCCGAGCGCGTCGGGGACGGCGGCGATCTCCGCCACCTCGGCGACGACCTGCTCCGCGTACCCGGCGGACGCCGGGGCGGCCACGCGCCGCCCGGTCCACGCCGTGTCGACCCCCTCCCCGACGGCCAGCACGGTCCCCGCGCCGCCCTGGCCCGGCACGTACGGCGGTCGCACCGGGAAGATCTCGCCGCCCCAGCCGCCGCGCAGCAGGGTGTCCAGGTAGATGACGTCGGCCACCTCCAGCCCCACGACGACCTGCCCCGTCCCGGCCACCGGCTCGGGCACCTCCGCCGGCACCAGCACCTCGGGCCCGCCGAACTCCCGTACCTCGATCGCACGCACCGCGACCACGCTCCTGTCTTGATCGACTCGACGCGGCCAAACGTAGAAGTTCAACGAAGGTTCAGGTCAAGCGACGCCCGCCACCAGTCGCCGCGATTGCCGTGCGGCAGCCGGCCTCCCCCTGCCGGCGGCCGTACGGGACGCCCGCCGGCGGGGGAGGGGGCCGGGAAGGCCGGATCAATGTGCCCTAGTCGTGCTGCCGTTCGCCCTCCGGGGACCGCTGCTGGGGCATGGTGGTCCTTACCGAGTCCAGGATGGCCAGTCCCTGGCCGACCAGGCCGGCCGTGAGCTCGCCGAGCCCGTCGGCCCCGTTGAGCACGTTGATGTTCGCGCCCTGGAGGCCGGCCGCGGCCCGTTCGACGATCTTCGGGAGCTGGTCGATCAACTGCTGGTCCAGCGCCACCCTGTCGTACGAGGACGCCGCCTCGGCCTGGATCTTCATCCGTTCCGCCTCGGCGAGGGCCAGCACCCGCACCCGCTCGGCCTCCGCCTCGGCCGGCTTGACCACCTCCGCCTGCAACTCCTGCTGGCGGAGCTGGGCCGCGCGCTCGGCCAGCTCGGTCTGCGCGGCGAGCACGTCCTGCTGCGCGTGCGCCTGGGCCAGCGGCCCGGCCTGCGCCGCCTCCGCCTCGACCCGGCTGACCTCGGCCTTGTACTGCGCCCGCACCATGGCGGTCTCCCTGGCGTACTCGGCCTGCTTCCGGGCGGACTCCTGCTCCGCCTCGGACGCCCTCTGCGCCGCCTGCGCCTCGGCGATCTTCGCCTCGCGCTGGATGGCCGCCTGATGGGGCGCCGACATCGCCTTGATGTAGCCGGTGTCGCCGTCGTCGATCGACTGGATCTGGAACGAGTCGACGATCAGGCCGATCCGGCCCATCTCGCTCTTGGAGGTCTCCACCACCTCGGAGGCGAGCTTCTGCCGCTCCGTGACGATCTCCTCGACCGTCATCGAGCCGATGATGGCGCGCAGGTGGCCGGCGAAGATCCGCCCGGTCAGCACCGACATCTCCTTCTGCTCGGAGAGGAAGCGCTGCCCGGCGTTGACGATGCTCTCGATGTCGTTGCCGACCTTGAAGGCGATCACGGACCGCACGGTCAGCGGGATGCCCTGCCTGGTCACGCAGTACTCGGCGACCTCCGACTCGTGCATCGCCAGCGACAGGAAGCGGGTCTTGCGGAAGATCGGTAACACGAACCTGCCGTGCCCGACGACGACGCGGAACGGTGCGCCGTCCCGCCGGCGCCTGCCGCCCGACACGAGCATGGCCTGGTCGGGGGCCGGAACGCGATAGCCGAACATGCTTACCTCCTCACTCCACGGGACCGATGCCGCCGGTCAGCTCGTCCAACGGATCGGCCCACGCGATCACGGTGACCTGGCGACCGCCGCAGTACTCGGTGACGAGCACCTCCGCCCCTTGCGGCAACGGCTCGGCGGACCGGGCGAGAAAGGTCTCGGTGCCACCCCTGACCCGCACCAGCACCTCGCCGGGGCCCGCGGACCCGCGGGTGGGGATGACGAGAACGCCCAGACAGCCGATCACGGCGTCGTCAGGCACCATCGATGGATCCCCCTCCATCACCCTGCTCGCGACGTTCATGCGTACCCTACTCACGACGACGGTCGCTCAATCTTGGTTTCGCCTCCCCGGGAGGGGGCCCAGCGGTTTCGCGCTTCGGTGTCAGCCGGGGCCCGTAGGCTGGCCCCATGGCGAAGAGTGGCGAGGCGGCATCCGCGGCGGGGGGCCGCGCGGTGGTGCGCAAGGCGAAACCGGCGCCGACGCGGACGGGGCTGGTGCGGCAGGCGCGGCGGATCTACCGCGAGCTGGCCGAGGTGTATCCGTACGCGCACCCGGAGCTGGACTTCGAGGACCCGTATCAGTTGCTCATCGCCACGGTGCTCTCCGCGCAGACCACCGACCTGCGGGTGAACCAGACGACGCCGGCCCTCTTCGCGAAGTACCCGACGCCGGAGGACCTGGCCGCGGCCAACCCCGAGGAGGTCGAGGAGCTGATCCGGCCCACCGGGTTCTTCCGCGCCAAGACCAAGTCGATCATGGGTCTTTCGCAGGCCCTTCGGGACGACTTCGGCGGCGAGGTCCCGGGCAATCTGAAGGACCTGGTCAAGCTGCCAGGCGTGGGCCGCAAGACGGCGTTCGTCGTGCTCGGCAACGCTTTCGGGGTCCCCGGTATCACGGTCGACACGCACTTCGCACGGCTGGTGCGGCGCTGGAAGTGGACCGAGCAGACCGACCCCGACAAGATCGAGCAGGAGGTCGGGTCCCTCTTCCCGAAGAAGGACTGGACGATGCTCTCGCACTACGTGATCTTCCACGGCCGGCGCATCTGCCATTCCCGCAAGCCCGCCTGCGGCGCCTGCCCCATCGCCCCGCTCTGCCCGGCGTACGGGGAGGGGGAGACGGATCCGGAGAAGGCGCAGAAGCTGCTGAAGTACGAGAAGGGCGGCATGCCCGGGCAGCGCCTCAAGCCCCCGCCGGACTACCCCGGGAAGCCCGCGCCCCCGCTGGGAGCCGCATGACGCGATCTCGCGGGACGCCCGGCGGGCCGGGCGGCGGCGCGGCGTCGGGTGCGGCGCGCGGCACGGCGGACGAGGCGGCGCCCGGAGCTTCGGCGCGGGCGGCGGCGGGTGAGGCGCGCGGTGAAGCGGACGGGGGCGCGCACGGCGCCCCGAGCGCCGCGGACGGGCCCGCCGAAGCCGCGGATTCCGCTTGTACGCCCGTGGGTCGAACGCCCGTATCCCAGGCGCCCGACTCCCCCGCGCCCGGGTCGGGTACGCCCGGGTCCCGTACCCGCGCGTCCCGTACGCCCGCGGCTGCGTCCCGTACGTCCGCGGCCCGGCCGCCCGTGGCCGTCAGCGACGCCGGGCTGCCCGGCTGGCTGGCGCCGGTCGCCGACGCGGCCCGTACCGTACGGCCGGAAGAGCTGAGCCGCTTCCTCCCGCCCGACGGCGACGGTGGCCGGCCCGCCGCCGTGCTCGTCCTCTTCGGCGACGGTGAGGACGGCCCCGAACTGCTCCTCACCGAGCGCGCCCATTCCCTCCGCTCGCACGCCGGCCAGCCCTCCTTCCCCGGCGGCTCCCTCGACCCGGAGGACGGCGACCCCGCGGGTGAAGGGCCGCTGCGCGCCGCGCTGCGCGAGGCGCAGGAGGAGACGGGGCTCGACCCGGCGGGCGTGCAGGTGTTCTCCGTGCTGCCCCGGCTCTACATCCCCGTCAGCGGCTTCGTCGTCTCGCCCGTGCTCGGCTGGTGGCGCGAGCCCAGCCCCGTCGGCGTCGTCGATCCGGCCGAGACGGCGCGGGTGTTCAGCGTCACCGTGGCGGATCTCACCGACCCGGCGAACCGCGCCATGGCCGTCCATCCGCGCGGCCACCTCGGCCCCGCGTTCCTCGTCTGCTCCGCGCTGGTCTGGGGTTTCACCGCCGGCGTCATCGACCGCATCCTGCACCTGGCCGGGTGGGAGCGCCCGTGGGATCGCGACCGCCGGGTGCCGCTGGACTGGCACGCATGAGACGGTGACCGGGTGAACGTGCTGGACATCCTGCTGGTGGCGGCCGCCGTGTGGTTCGCCGTGGTCGGCTATCGCCAGGGCTTCGTGGTCGGTGTCCTGTCCGTGTGCGGCTTCGTCGGCGGCGGGCTGCTGGCCATCTATCTGCTGCCCGTCATCTGGGACTTGGTGACCGACGGCGCCACGCTCGGCCCGACGGCGGCGTTCGGCGCCATCGTCCTCGTCCTCATAGCGGCCTCGGTGGGCCAGGGACTCACCACCCACCTCGGCAACCAACTGCGGCAGTACATCACCTGGTCGCCTGCCCGCTCCCTCGACGCCACCGGCGGCGCGCTGGTCAACGTCGTGGCGCTGCTCCTCGTCGCCTGGCTGCTCGGCACGGCGCTGGCGTCGACGACGCTGCCGACCGTCGCCCGCGAGGTGCGCGCGTCGAAGGTGCTCAACGGCGTGGCCGAGGTGATGCCGAAGAGCGCCGACACCTGGTTCGGCGAGTTCAGTTCCGTGCTGTCGGAGAACCGCTTCCCGCAGGTCTTCGCGCCGTTCCAGAGCGAGCAGATCACCAACGTGCCGGCGCCCGACCCCGCGCTGGTCAGCAGCCCGGTGGTCGAGCAGGCCCGGAAGAGCATCGTCAAGGTCGTCGGCACGGCGCAGTCCTGCGGCAAGGTGCTGGAGGGCACCGGGTTCGTCTTCGCGCCGCAGCGCGTGATGACCAACGCCCACGTCGTCGGCGGCGTCGACGAGCCCACCGTGCAGATCGGCGGCGAGGGCCGGCTCTACGACGGCGAGGTCGTGCTCTACGACTGGGAGCGGGACGTCGCCGTGCTGGAGGTGCCCGGGCTGGACGCCCCCGCGCTGCCGTTCGACCAGGACGACGCGACCCGCGGCGACGACGCCATCGTCGCCGGCTTCCCGGAGAACGGCGGCTTCGACGTACGGGCGGCGCGCGTGCGCGACCGTATAACGGCCAACGGCCCGGACATCTACCGCCGCGGCACCGTCAACCGCGACGTCCTGTCCCTCTTCACCCTCGTCCGCCAGGGCAACTCGGGCGGTCCGCTGCTCACTCCCGAGGGCGCCGTCGTGGGCGTCATCTTCGCCAGGTCCATGGACGACAAGGACACGGGCTACGCGCTGACGGTCGACGAGGTCCGCGACGACATCGAGCGCGGGCGCTCGGCGTCGCAGCGCGTGGACAGCGACAGTTGCGCCATGTGAGCGCGGGGGAGCCGGGGGCTGAGCCCCCGGAATCCTCGTCGGGACCTGCCCCGGCGGGCCGTTCAGTGCACGCGCTGCTCAGTGCACGCGCCGCAACCGGGCGCTCATCCAGCGGGCCCGGCGGCGGAGAATGTGCGGGATCCCCAGACGGAGGTCCACTTCGCGATGCGCCGAGGCGCCCCGGAGCGGTCTGGCGTCCGGGGTGGTGGCGCGGTGGGTTCCTACGTCGTTGTAGTCATGCGTCCAACCCATACCCCGGATCCTCCCCCCGCCGGGCGGCCGGTAATCGCCCTTTCCGTGGCCCATCGGCCTATGCAGGGTGCAATTGACGTGTCCAGTTCCAGCGTCGGCTGCGCCGGGTGCTGGTCACCGAGGTGGCGGCGGGTGCCGTAAGTGCGGTGGACCGGCCGGTGAGCTGCGCGGGATCAGCGGTCGGGCTCGGGATCCTGTAGCCAGTTGACGAGTTCGGTCGTGAACGCGACCGGGTCCTCCTCGTGCGGGAAGTGCCCGAGACCGTCGAAAAGGCGCCACCGGTAGGGCGCTTCCACGTACGCGACGGATCCGGCCGCGCTGCGCGTACGCATCACCGGATCGAGGGATCCGTGCACATGCAGCACCGGCACCCGCACCGGCAGCTTCATCCGGCGGTAGAACTGTATGCCGTCGGGCCGCCCCAGCGACCGTACGAGCCAGCGGTAGGGCTCCACCGAGCAGTGCGCCGTGGAGGGCACGGTCATCGCGCGCCGGTAGACCTGCAGCGCCTTGTCGTCCGGCTGCCGCGGCCCCGACCAGTCGCGGATCAGCCGGCCGACCAACGCGGCGTCGTCGGCGACGAGTTGCCGCTCGGGCAGCCAGGGGCGCTGGGCGCTCCAGACGAAGGAGCCCGCGGCGCTCTGCCGCGGGTCGGTGAGCATCGCGGAGCGCCAGCGGCGCGGGTGCGGCATCGAGGCGACGGTCAGCCGGCGGATCAGCTTGGGCCGCATCACGGCCGCGGTCCAGGCGAGATAGCCGCCGAGGTCGTGGCCGACGAGCGCCGCGTCCGGCTCGCCGAGCGAGCGGATCACGCCGGTGACGTCGAGGGCGAGGTTCGCGGGGTCGTAGCCGCGGGGCGTACGGTCGCTGCCGCCCACGCCGCGCAGGTCCATCGCCACCGCGCGGTAGCCGGCCTCGGCGAGCGCAGGCAGTTGGTGCCGCCAGGTCCACCAGAACTGCGGGAAACCGTGCAGCAGCAGCACCAGCGGCCCTTCGCCCATCTCCACGATGTGGAAGCGGGCGCCGTTCGCCGCGACGTCCCTGTGGGTCCAGGGACCTTCGAGGTGGACTGCCGGGTCGACTGGCGACGGTGCCGTCATGACTCCGAGCGTGCCACGCCCGCGGCCGGCTTGCGTCGGTCCGCCGGATGACTTCGGCCGCGCAGGGAGTCGGAGATGACGGTGGCGGTCTCCTTGGTGGAGTTCATCGCGCGCTCGGGCTTGCGCATCTGGCGCATCTTGGCGATGCCCCAGACGGCGGCGAGCGCGCCGAGGAGCACGTGGACGCCGAAGACGATGAGGAACGACCAGGCGAGGTGGAGGCCCAGGGCGTGCAGCCCGTACGCGGCGGCGAAGCTGAGCACCGGGATGCCGAAGAGGACGAGGACGGCGGCGATGCCGAGGGCGGCGCCGCCCGCGCCCGCGCGCTTGATGTCCTCCCGGGTCTCGGCCTTGAGCAGGGCGATCTCGTCGTGGAGCAGCGCGCTCAGATTCGTGGTGGCGGTCGAGACGAGCTGCCCCAGGCTCTGCTGCGTGTCGAGGTGGGCGTCGTCGCCGGGCTCCGGGCCCGCGCCGTCCTTCGCCGTGCCGGCCTTCGCCGTCGTGACTTTCGCCGTGGTGCTCGCGTCCGCGGCCGTCCGGCTACCTGCCGCACCGTTGCCGGCTGCGCTCATCGTCCGTCCCTTCGCCGCCTGAGGTCACATCATGCCCGACGGTCACCCTGCTCGCCGGGCGGGTGCCGCATTTCGGCACGCCTCCGGTGTTCCGCGGCCTTTGCCTCGTAGATCGCGGCCATCCGGAGGTGGTACCCGGGATCCTCCTGCTGGTACATGTCCGGGATGCCGTCCATGTCCTCGTCGCGCTCGTCCTCCTCGGCGATCGCCTTGTAGCGATTGTCGCGGATCTTGAGCATCACGCACGCGAGCACGGCGGCGATGAACGAGCCCGTCAGCACCGCGGCCTTGGTCTCCTCGGCGAGGCCGGGGTCGTCGGTGAAGGCAAGCTCGCTGATGAGCAGCGAGACGGTGAAGCCGATGCCGGCCAGTGTCGCGACGGCGAACACGTCGGGCCATCTCAGCGCCGGGTTCAGCTCCGCCCGGGTGAAGCGGGCGGCGAGCCAGGAGCCGAGTGAGATGCCGACGACCTTGCCGAGGACGAGGCCGAGTACGACGCCCAGCGGCTCGGGATCGGTGAACACGCCGCCCAGCGAGTCGGCGTTCACGGCCACGCCGGCGGCGAAGAAGGCGAAGACGGGCACGGCGAGCCCGGCGGAGAGCGGGCGCATCTGGTGCTCGATGCGCTCGCCCGGCGACCGCTCTTCGCCCGGTCGGGTGGTGACGCGCAGCATCAGGCCCATGGCGACGCCCGCGATGGTGGCATGCACGCCGCTGGCGTGCATGAGGGCCCAGATGACCAGGGCCAGCGGCAGGTACACGTACCAGCCGCGTACGTCACGACGCTGGAGGAACCAGAAGAGGACGAGGCCGCCAAGGGCGAAACCGAGGGCGACGAGGTTGATGCCGGAGGTGTAGAAGATCGCGATGATCAGGATCGCGAAGAGGTCGTCGACGACGGCCAGCGTCAGCAGGAAGGCGCGCAGCGCGGAGGGGAGGTTGCTGCCGATGACCGCGAGCACGGCGAGGGCGAACGCGATGTCGGTGGCGGTGGGGATCGCCCAGCCGCCGAGGTCGCCGCGGCCGGCGTTGACGGCGACGTAGAAGAGGGCGGGGGCGGCCATGCCGCAGAGTGCGGCGACGATCGGCAGCGCAGCCGCCCGCGGGTCCTTCAGCTCGCCGTCGATCAGCTCGCGCTTGAGCTCGACGCCGACGACGAAGAAGAAGATCGTCAGCAGCCCGTCCTTGGCCCAGTGCGCGAGATCGAGGCGGAGGTCGAGTGCCGAGGGGCCGAAGGTGAAGCCCTTGATGTCCTCGTACGTGCCGCTCAGCGCGCTGTTCGCGAAGACGAGGGCGATGACGGCCGCGGCCAGCAGAATCAGTCCGCCGACGGTCTCCGTACGCAGCGCCTCGGTGAGGAACTTGCTCTCTTTGAGGGACGGTCTGCGCAGGAACTGGGACTGCTGCGGGCGCTGGGGCTCGGTCACGACGGGCCCTCCCGGGCGGTGGACGGCAGATACACGAGTGCTGTGTGCCGACCAGACTTCCCGGCGCGCCTCAGGGTTTTATCGCTCTCTTTACGTGTCTCCGCCACCCTACAGGGCGGCACCGGCCGATCAACCAGGGGTCAGATTACGGGCCAAAAGGGAGATACGGCGCGGCGGGGCCGCCGGCGGCGGGGTGTCCCCCGCCGCCGGCACCGCTCACCGCGGGCCCGGTCTCAGTCCTCCGAGGCCGCGCTCGGCAGCTTCGCCTGGATGAGGTCCATGACCGTGGTGTCCGTCAGCGTCGTGACGTCGCCCATCTCGCGGTTCTCCGCGACGTCCCGCAGCAGCCGGCGCATGATCTTGCCCGAGCGGGTCTTGGGCAGCTCCGCGACCGGCAGGATCCGCTTGGGCTTGGCGATCGGGCCCAGAGCCTTCGCCACGTGCGCCCGCAGCTCCTCCACCAGCCCGTCCGCCTCCTCCGCGCCGCCGCGCAGGATCACGAAGGCGACGATGGCCTGCGTGGTCTGCGGGTCGGTGGCGCCGACGACGGCCGCCTCGGCGACCTTCGGGTGCGAGACGAGGGCGGACTCCACCTCGGTGGTGGAGATGTTGTGCCCGGAGACGAGCATGACGTCGTCCACCCGGCCCAGCAGCCAGATGTCGCCGTCGTCGTCCTTCTTCGCGCCGTCACCCGCGAAGTACCGCCCCTCGAAGCGGGACCAGTACGTGTCCTTGTAACGCTGGTCGTCGCCCCAGATCGTGCGCAGCATCGACGGCCACGGCTCCGTGAGGACCAGATAGCCGCCCGAGCCGTCGGGTACCTCGCGCGCCTCGTCGTCCACGACGGTGGCCGCGATGCCGGGCAGCGCCACCTGCGCCGAGCCGGGCTTGGTGCTCGTCACCCCGGGCAGCGGGCTGATCATGATGCCGCCCGTCTCGGTCTGCCACCAGGTGTCCACCACCGGCGTGCGGCCGGCGCCGATGTGGTCCCGGTACCAGATCCATGCCTCGGGGTTGATCGGCTCGCCGACCGAGCCGAGCAGCCGCAGGCTGCTCAGGTCGAACTTCGCCGGGATGGCGTCGCCCCACTTCATGCAGGCGCGGATCGCGGTGGGCGCGGTGTAGAAGATCGAGACCTTGTACTTCTGGACGACCTCCCACCAGCGGCCCTGGTGCGGGGTGTCGGGCGTGCCCTCGTAGAGCACCTGGGTGGCGCCGTTGGAGAGCGGGCCGTACACGATGTACGAGTGGCCGGTGACCCAGCCGACGTCGGCCGTGCACCAGAACACGTCGGTCTCGGGCTTGAGGTCGAAGACGGCGTGGTGGGTGTAGGACACCTGGGTGAGGTAGCCACCGGTGGTGTGCAGGATGCCCTTGGGCTTACCCGTCGTGCCCGAGGTGTAGAGGATGAAGAGCGGGTGCTCCGCGGGGAACGCCTCGGGGGTGTGCGTGTCCTCCTGCCGGTCCACGACATCGTGCCACCACACGTCGCGCCCCTCGGTCCAGGCCACGTCCTGGCCCGTACGGCGGACCACCAGGACGCTGCGCACCCGGTCGCTGCGCTCCACCGCGTCGTCCACCGCGGGCTTGAGCGCGGTCGGCTTGCCGCGCCGGTACCCGCCGTCGGCCGTGATGACCACGTGCGCGTCCGCGTCGGCGATCCGGGTGGCGAGCGCGTCGGCGGAGAAGCCGCCGAAGACCACCGAGTGGGGTGCGCCGACGCGGGCGCAGGCCAGCATGGCGACGACGGTCTCCGGGATCATCGGCATGTAGATGGCGACCCGGTCGCCGGTCTGCACGCCCAGCTCCGTCAGTGCGTTGGCCGCCTTGGCGACGTCCCGCTGCAACTCCGCGTAGGTGATCGAGCGGGAGTCGCCCGGCTCGCCCTCGAAGTGGATCGCGACGCGGTCGCCGAGGCCGGCCTCGACGTGCCGGTCCACGCAGTTGTACGCCACGTTGAGCGAGCCGTCCTCGAACCACTTCGCGAACGGCGGGTTCGACCAGTCGAGCGTCTTCGTGGGCTCGGTGGCCCAACTGAGCCTCCGGGCCTGCTCCGCCCAGAAGCCCAGCCGGTCCGCACGTGCCTGCTCGTACGCCTCCGCCGTGACGTTCGCGTGCGCGGCCAGCTCGGCTGGCGGCTCGAACCGGCGCTCCTCCTTGAGCAGGTTGGCCAGGCTTTCGTTGCTCACGCCATCTCCCTTTTCCAGGATGTCCGCCTCAGTCCCGGGCCTAGCTCATCAGGAGTGGGGAGGGCGTGACAAGGGCCTGGGGATAAAATGGTTTAGACCTGTGGGTACCCGCAGGCGCCGTGTGCTAACGGACATCGGCCGCGGCACGCTCCGGCAGCCCTGCGGGCCCGGGGCGTACGGCCGTGAAGTCGCCCTGCTCTCCCAGGACATAAGCCTGCGCCTCGCCGACGTGGAAGTACATGCCGTGCAGGCTCAACGAACCGTCAGCCAGCCGGCGGCGTACACACGGGTGCCTGCGCAGATGGTCCAACTGCTGCGCCACATTGGCCAGGCTCACCCGCTCGGCGTCGTCCGCGTACGGCCGGGAGACGATCGGGGGGCCGCCGGCCCTCGCCCGCGCCAGACTGGGCAGCCCGTGCCGCAGCCAGCGCCGCAGCGGCGTGGGCGGTACGCCGGCGGCGGTGCCTGCGACGTCGCCGTGGGCGGCCTCCTCGTCGAGCAGCGCCTGCATCGCGCCGCAGCCGGAGTGCCCGCACACCGTGATCGACTCGACCCGCAGCACCTCGACCGCGAACTCGATCGCCGCCGCGACGGAGTCGTCGGGCAGGGCGGCGCCGGCGGCGTCCTGGCGGGTGCCGGCCGTGGCCGTCCCCCCGTCCGCGTCGCTCACGGAGACCGTGCCGCTCCCGGGCCCGTCCGGCAGCGGTACCAGGTTGCCCACGTTCCGTACGGTGAACAGATCGCCCGGCCCGCTCGACGTGATCATGCTGGTGACCACCCGGGAGTCCGCGCACGTCAGAAAGAGCTGGGTGGGCCGCTGCCCCTCGCGGGCCAGCCGCGCCAGCTCCTCGCGCACCCGCGGCGCGGTGTTGCGCTGGAAGTTGCTGATCCCGCTGAGCAGCCGGTGCGCCGGGGCGGGCCGCTCCGGTGTCGTGACGCAGCAGTGGTTGCGCCACGGCGTCCAGGGGTGGCAGTGGTGCGCGGTGGCCGGCTCGGCGATGCGCCGGCCGGTGGCGGAGACCAGCTCCGCGGCGCCGCCGTGCGCGACGTGCGCCTGCCTCCACTCCTGCAGCGTCTCGTACGCCGCGTGGTCCATGAACGAGCCGGTCAGCTCCACCTCCACCGCCGCCCCCGGCGGCACCTGCGCGAGCACCCGGCTCAGCCGCGGGACGGCAAGGAAGGTGAGCTGCCCGCGCACCCGCACGTCGTACGCGTCCTCCGCCGCCCCCGGGTCCGCACCCGGGTCCGCCCCCGGCGCCGCACCTCCGCCGCGCCGCTCCAGCGTCACCCGCGTACGGGACAGCCGGTGCAGCGACATCGCCACCGCCACCGCGATCCCCACGGCGACGCCCTCCAGCACGCCCAGCGCCACGACGCCGGCCACGGTCGCCGCGTAGACGAGCACCTCCCGGTGCCGCCGCACCGACCGTACGTGGCTGATCTTCACCATCTGGATGCCGACGACCATCACCAGCGCCCCCAGCGCCGCCAGCGGGATCAGCTCCAGCATCCCCACCAGCAGCAGCGACGCCAGCACCACCCACACACCGTGCAGCACCGCGGAGCCGCGACTGACCGCCCCCGCCGCGACGTTCGCGGAACTGCGCACCGCGACCCCCGTGATGGGCAGCCCGCCGAGCAGCCCCGCGACGAAGTTGCCGGCGCCCTGGGCGCGCAGCTCCCGGTCGAGGTCGGCGCGCGCTACGGGGTGCCGGTCGCCCCTTGCCACCACCAGCTTGTCGACGGCCACCGCGGACAGCAGCGACTCCACGCTGGCCACGACCGTGATCGTCAGCACCGCGGCCACCAGCCCCAGCACCGGCCCGTCGGGCATCCCCGCGAGCGCGTGGCTGCTCCACGAGGGCAGGTCGACGCGCGGCAGGTGCAGCCCGGTGAGCGAGGCGAAGCCGGTCGCGAGCACGATGGCGGCCAGCGCCCCCGGGAGGTACCGCAGGGGACCGGTGCCCCGCCCGCGCAGCCAGGGCCAGCCCAGCAGCACGACGATGACGACGGCGCTCACCGACACGGCGGCCAGGTCCAGGCCGGCGAACTGGCCGGGCAGCGCCAGGGTGTTGTCGACCGGCGAGCTCTGCGGACTGCCGCCCAGGACGATGTGCAACTGGGCCAGCGCGATGGTCGCGCCGATGCCCGCGAGCATGCCGTGCACGATTGCCGGGCTGACCGCCAGCGCCGACCGGGCCACCCTGAGCGAGCCGAGTGCGAGCTGCGCGAGCCCCGCGAAGGCGGTGATGGCGCAGGTGGCGCGCCAGCCGTACTGCTGGATGAGGTCGGCCGTGACCACGGTCAGCCCGGCGGCGGGCCCGCTGACCTGGAGCGGTGCTCCGCTGATCAGACCGACGACGATGCCGCCCACGGCGGCGGACAGCAGCCCTGCCTGCAGCGGGGCGCCGGTCGCGAGCGCGATGCCCAGGGAGAGCGGCAGCGCGATGAGGAAGACGGTCACGGAGGCGGAGAGGTCCGCGACGAGGGTCCGCCGGGGAGCGGTGTGTTCGGGGGGCGCGGCGGGTCCGGGGACTGCGGCGTGCTCGGCGTGCTCGGCGGTCTTCGCGGGTTCGGGGTCTGCCGTGTGTTCCGGGTCGTGTTCCGGTTCGTGTTCCGGATCCTTCGCGCGCTCGGCGGAAGGGCTTCCCAGGGGCGTCGGGCGTCCTGCGGGCATGTGGCGTCTCCTCGAGGTGGAGGGGGCGTCTTGCAGCACGGGCACACGGGTTACGTCACTCAGTGTGACGGTTCGGTGACCCTCAAGGGCGAGTAAATGAATCGTAATGCCACGTAAAGAGTCCGCGAAGCATTTTGCGCCGGTCGGACCACTTCTCCCATCCATCGAGTGAATACAGAGAGATAATCTGAATTCCCGGTTATCCCTCTTTCCGAGCGTGCGTCGAGGAATCGCGCGTGCATTCGGCCATTCGAGTCAGCGCGTCCCTGGCGACGCCGGGAAGAGGTGGGAGCTTTGTTCGGAACATGGCGGGCGACCGTGGGAATCTGCGGCGTCCTCGCACTGGGGGGAGTGGCGGTCGCGAGCTGTTCTCCCGGGACCGGATCGGACGGCGATCCGCAGCGCTCGGGGAGCGGCGGCGCGGCGGACGACGCACCCGGCAAGGGCCGGCCGATGAAGCTCATCGGCGACGGCTCCACTGCCTACACCGGCAGCCAGCCCAACCAGCCCAAGGTCAGCCGGATGTCGGCCGGCGCCAAGCCGCCGCAGTTCGTCGTCTTCTCCTGGGACGGCGCCGGCGAGGACGGCCAGCGGCTCTTCTCCCACTTCCGCAAGGTGGCGCGGGAGAACGACGCGGCCATGACGTACTTCCTCAGCGGCGTCTACGTCCTGCCCCGGGACAAGCGCATGGAGTACGAGCCCCCCGGCCACGCCCGCGGCGCCTCCGACATCGGCTACCTGGACGGGGAGGAGGTCGGCGCCACCCTGGAGCAGGTACGCGGCGCCTGGCTGGAGGGCAGCGAGATCGGCACCCACTTCAACGGCCACTTCTGCGGCCGTACGGGCGTCGCGGGCTGGTCGAAGGAGGACTGGAAGAGCGAGATCGCGCAGGCCAAGCAGTTCGTGCAGCGCTGGAAGACGAACACCGGCCGGAAGAAGGCGGATCCCCTTCCCTTCGACTACGACAAGGAGCTGGTCGGCGGTCGCGCCCCCTGCCTGGAGGGGCAGAAGAACCTCATGAAGGCGTCGAAGGAGATGGGTTTCCGGTATGACACCAGCGGTGTCAGCAGCCAGGTGTGGCCCAAGAAGAAGGAGGGCATCTGGGACCTGTCGTTGCAGGAGGTCCCCTTCCCGGGCCGCGCCTTCGAAGTCGTGAGCATGGACTACAACTTCATGGCCAACCAGTCGGGCACCGCCTATGCGCCCGCCGCCCAGCACGCCGCCTTCGAACGGCAGATGCGCGAGGGGCTACTGGCCGGTTTCGAGCGGGCGTACACGACCAACCGCGCGCCGCTCGTCATCGGAAACCACTTCGAGAGCTGGAACGGCGGCGCGTACATGCGCGCCGTAGAGGACACCATCAAGACCGTCTGCCCCAAGAAGGACGTGCACTGCGTCTCCTTCCGGCAGTTGGTGGACTGGCTGGACGCGCAGGACCCGGCGTCGCTCGCCAGGCTGCGCACGCTGGACGTGGGCGAGCAGCCGGCGAAGGGCTGGGAGAAGTTCCTGGCGAAGGGCGCCAAGGACGCCAAGGGCGCGAAGCGGGGGAGCGCGCAGCGCGCCGAGCCGGCGGGGTCCGGGCAGAAGGACCACGCCGGCACCGAGGACGCCAAGGAGGGTCAGGCGGGCTGAGGGGCCGCGGCCGCGCTCCGTACGGCCGGCAGGGGCTCCGGGGGCGCGGTCTCGCCCAGGACGAAGCCGGGGTCGATCTGGTCCGTCAGATCGGCCCCGGTCTTCGCGTTGCCCCAGCTCTCCGCGTTCTTCCGGTGGAAGTGCACCATCTGGTCGGTGTACCGCGCCCAGTCGCGGCGCTCGTACGACGCGTCCACGGCCCCGTACATCTCCCGCAGCACCTGCGCCGCCGGCTCCTCCAACATCGCGAACGCCGGCGGGCGGCCCTTCTCCATCGACCGCACCCAGTCGGAGTGCGGGAACGCGGCCAGCAGGTCGGCGCCCACCTCCGCGCGCAGGAACTCCAGATCCTCCGGGCCCTGCACCTTGTTGCCGACGACGCGCAGCGCGACGTCGAAGTCGCGGGCGTACTCCTTGTACTGGCGGTAGACGGAGACGCCCTTGCGGGTCGGCTCGGCGACGAGGAACGTCATGTCGAAGCGCGTGAACATACCCGAGGCGAAGGAGTCGCTGCCCGCCGTCATGTCGACGACGACGTACTCCTCGCGCCCGTCGACCAGGTGGTTGAGGCACATCTCCACCGCGCCGGTCTTGGAGTGGTAGCAGGCGACGCCGAGGTCGGCCTCGGTGAACGGGCCGGTGACCATGAGGCGTACGGAGCCGTTGTCCAACCGCACGGGCCGGGCGCAGGCGGCGTACACCGGATTGTCCCCGGTGACCGTGAGCAGGCGGGAACCCGTGCCCGGGGGTGTGGTCTTGATCATGCCGGCGGCGTCCGCGATCCGCGGGTTGGCGCCGCGCAGGTGCTCCTTGATGTGCGGGAGGTGCGCGCCCAGCGCGGGCAGCCGGGCGGCCTCCTCCTCGTCGAGCCCGAGTGCGGCGCCCAGGTGCTGGTTGATGTCCGCGTCGACGGCGAGCACGGGGCGGCCGGTGCCGGCGAGATGCCGGACGAAGAGGGACGACAGGGTGGTCTTGCCGCTGCCGCCCTTTCCCACGAAAGCGATCTTCATGTTCAGAAACGGTAGCGGGATCTTGCCCCGCGGTCAGGGAAAGGGCCCCACAAGTCCACCCCATCGGGTTGCGTAGTCTCGTACGCATGACGAGCGTGACCGACCCGCTGGCGGCCCTGAGCACCCTCCCGGGAGTCGAGGAGGCGGTGTCCTCTGTAAGGAGGGCGGTCGATCGCGTCTACGGGCACCGGGTCATGCGGCGGCGCAGCAACGAGGTGTCGGCGGAGGCGGCGCTGCGCGGGGCACGGGCCTCGGCGGCGCTGTCGGGGGCGGACTGGGCGCTGGAGGAGGTGCGGCGGCGCAGTGACTTCTCCGGCGCGGGGGAGCCGCGGACGGTCGGCGGGGCGCTGCGGGCGAACGCGGAGGCGGGGCAACTGCTGAGTACCTGGCGGCAGTCGCCGATGCAGGTGCTGGCGCGGCTGCACGTGGTGGCGTCGGGGGGTGCCGCGGACTCCTCCGAGGGGGATGCCGGCGAGGCGGTGGGGCGGCCACGGCTGGCGGGCGAGGCCGTCGCGGAGCCGGGTGCGGTGCTGCCGTCGCCGCTGCCGGACGCCGAGGAGGCCGCGGCGCGGCTGGACGCGCTGGCGGCCCTGGTCGTCGCGGGCTCGTCCGCGCCCGCGCTGGTCATGGCGGCGGTGGTGCACGGCGAGTTGCTGACGCTGCGCCCGTTCCGTACCGGCAACGGGCTGGTCGCCCGGGCCGCCGAGCGGATCGTGCTCGTCGGCAGCGGGCTGGACCCGAAGGCGGTCTGCCCGGCCGAGGTAGGGCACGCCGAGCAGGGGCGCGGGGCGTACGAGACGGCGCTCACGGGCTACGCGAGCGGGACGCCGGAGGGCGTCGGGGGGTGGATCGCGCACTGCGGCAGGGCCGTCGAACTGGGGGCGCGGGAGAGCACGGCGGTGTGCGAGGCGCTGCAGCGGGGGGCGGCGTAGCCGCGGTGCGCGGGGGTTCTGCGGGCCCGTAGGCACAGAGTTGCGGCGGTGCCCTGGGGCACCGCCGCTGTCTCATGTCGGCCGGGCTACCAGTGCGTGCAGAGTTCTTTGCCCATCAGGCCCGGCACCCGTCCGTTGCCTGGTGTGGCGATCCCTATTCGAGGGATCGGCGTCGCGTGGGTTCCCGACTTCCATGTGCGGTCCGCGGGGCCGTTGTTGCTGGGAGATCCTCCTCGGATGCCCTGGCTTCGCGGGCCGCAATTCCTTTGTACTCCTGTCCGCGGGGAGAGGGAAGCCCAGCGAGCAGATATTTACTTTCGCCTGCAAAAGTTGGCAAAGGTTAATTATCGGGCGAAGCGGATGGTGTGCAGGTCGGGGCGGGTTTCCGGCGCCTCAGGCGGCCTGGAGGCGGCGGCGGTACGCGTACCAGACGACCCCCGCCGCGGTCGCCGCCGCCAGCCCCGCGGCGGCCGCGGCGAGCACCGGCCGGGAGGGCAGCGAGAACTGCGGCAGCCGCTGCTTCAGCCGTACGGGACGGGCGAACGACAGCACCGGCCAGTCGCGCTGCTCCGCCTCGCGGCGCAGCGCCCGGTCGGGGTTGACGGCGTAGGGGTGGCCGACGGTCTCCAGGAGGGGTACGTCCGTGATCGAGTCGCTGTACGCGTACGAGCGCGCGAGGTCGTAGCCCTCGGCGTCGGCCAGCTCGCGTACGGCCTCCGCCTTGGCGGGCCCGTAGGCGTAGTAGTCGATCTCGCCGGTGTAGCGGCCGTCCTCGACGACCATGCGGGTGGCGATCGCGCGGTCCGCGCCGAGCAGCTCGCCGATGGGCTCGACGACCTCGGCACCCGAGCTGCTGACGATGACGACGTCGCGGCCGGCGAGGTGGTGGTCCTCGATGAGGGAGGCGGCCTCGTCGTAGATGATCGGGTCGATGAGGTCGTGGAGGGTCTCGGCCACGATGTCGCTCACCTGGGCCACGTTCCAGCCGCGGCAGAGGTTGGAGAGGTAGGCGCGCATGCGCTCGGTCTGCTCGTGGTCGGCCCCGCCCAGGAGGTAGATGAACTGCGAGTAGGCGGATCGGAGCACAGCCCTCCGGTTGATCAGCCCACCGTGGTAGAAGGACCGGCTGAAGGTCAGGGTGCTCGACTTCGCAATGACCGTCTTGTCCAGATCGAAGAAGGCGGCCGTCCTGGGCAACGAGTGGTTTTCCACGAGTGCGAGCATAGGCGCCCACCATTCGGCGTAAGGTGTGGCGCGTGGGTTTGCCTGAGAAGGCTCTCGGGTACACCATGGAAGTCACGGATCGTTCGCGACCGTGCTAACCCGGACCGGCTCCTCCCCCCCGAGTCGGCCGTGGGGACGACCCCCGCTCTCCCCCCGGCGGGGGTCGTCGCATGTCCGGACTCCGGATTTTTCGATTTTTCTCCGACCGCGTCGGATCTTCTTCCGCTCTTCCCGGTCGCTCCTTGCTTCAGGCGGTCCTTCGGGCTGTCTTCGTCGTCTTCGTGGAACTAGACGCATCACCGTGGGTAACCGTTGCCCTGGATCGGCACGCTCCCCCGATCGGGTGACGGAGTTGTCCACAACTGGCGGGTTATCCCCAGATCCTGACCAAGATCCACGAGGGGTGGGGCGCCGGGGGCACGGTGGGGCCGGAAGCGGGCCGGATGCTGTCGCGGAGGGCGGCGGCGCGGGCCGAGGCGGACGGCGTGCCGGGTGGTGCGGCGGGTGAATCGGGGGAGGCGGCGTGATGAGCCGGGTGTGGAGCGGTGGGCTGCTGGACGGCGGGCTATGGGGCGGCGCGGGCGGGCGGCCGCGGGGCGGCGGGCTCGTGCGGGCCGGGGTTACGGGGCCGGGGGCTGTGGCTCGCGGGGTTTCCGTACGTCGCTCGCCGGTGCGCGGGGCCGGGGTGCGGGTCGCCTGGGGGCCCCGGGCCGGTGGGTCCGGGCCCGGGGCTGGAGGGCGGACGGGCGGTGCCGGTGGCTCGTCCGGGGGTGAGGGGAGCGCGTCCGCCGGTGCCGGCGACGGTGCCGGGGGGCGGCCGCTGGTCGTCACGGAGGACGAGGACCTTCTCGACGACCTGCTGCGCCTCTGCGCCGCGGCGGGCACGCAGGCGGAGGTCTCGCACGCGCCGGGCCGGCAGGACTGGGGCGCGGCGCCGCTGGTGCTGGTCGGGGACGACAGCGCCGGGCGGCTGGCGGCGGGGCGGGCCCGGCGGGACGGGGTGGTGCTCGTCGGCCGGGATCAGGACGACCCGGGGGTGTGGGAGCGGGCGGTCGCGGTCGGGGCGGAGCAGGTGGTCGTGCTGCCGGACGGCGAGACGGCGCTGGTGGACCGGATCGCCGACGCCGCGGAGGGAGTCGGCGCGCAGGCCCGCACGGTCGGCGTCGTCGGCGGCCGGGGCGGTGCCGGGGCGTCCACGCTGGCCTGCGCGCTTGCGGTGACCGCGGCGCGGGCCGGGCGGCGCACGGTGCTGGTCGACGCGGATCCGCTGGGCGGCGGGCTCGATGTGCTGCTCGGCGGTGAGGAGGCGGAGGGGCTGCGCTGGCCGGCCTTCGCTTCGTCGCGGGGGCGGATCGGCGGGGCGGCGCTGGAGGAGTCGCTGCCGCGGCTCCATGGCCTGCGGCTGCTGAGCTGGGACCGTGGCGGCGGCGAGGCGGGGGCGGCGCCGGTGGCGCCGGAGGCGATGCGCTCGGTGCTGGCGGCGGCGCGCCGGCGGGGCGGGGTGGTCGTGGTCGACCTGCCGCGGCGGGTGGACGAGCCGGTGGCGGAGGCCTTGGCCCAGGTGGACGTGGGGCTGCTGGTGGTGCCGGCGGAGCTGCGCGCGGTCGCGGCGGCGCACCGGGTGGCGGACGCGGTGCGGATGGTGCTGGGCGATCTGCGGGTGGTGGTCCGGGGCCCGACGCGGGGCGGGTTGATGGCAGAGGACGTTGCCGAGCTGCTGCGCCTCCCGCTGGCGGGTGAACTCCCGGCGGATCCTGGCCTGTCGCAGGCCGCCGAGACCGGCGCGCCGCCGCCGGGCAGCCGCCCGCGTACGCCGCTGTCCCGCTTCTGCACGGACTTCTGGGCCCGGGCCCTGCCGGGTGCGAGCACGGAGGGGGCGGCGGTATGAGGCGCACGGAACCGGCGGCGGAGGAGCGGGTCACGGTGTCGGGGTGGACCCTGCCGCGGTGCGGCCGAGGCGGTGCGGAGGAGGCGGCAACCGCGGTGGCCCGTACGGCCCGCGGGGACGACGCCGAGCCGGAGCCGGCCTTGGCGGAGTGCGGTCCGGACGCCCCGGGGGCGGCCGGTGCGGCTTTCGCGGCGCCTGGGCGCGGGGTGTGGCCGGGCTCGCTGCTGGCGGTGTACGGCTCGGGTGGCGGACCGGCGGCAACTGCTCCGGCTCGTACGGCTGGTGAGAACGAGGTGCCGCGGGGGCGGACCCGGTGGGGGTATGGCTCCCCGGCCTCCGAGGGAGACGGGCGGCCGGGCTGGGGCCCGGAGTCCGCCTCTGCCGGTGCCGGGACGGACCCGGTGGCCGTCCGCGAGGCGGAACTCCCCGATTCCGTAGCCGGCTACGTCCGCTCGCCCCGGCGGTCCGGCGGCGGTGATGGGCAAGTTCCTGCCGTGTCGGGGCAGTTGGTCGAGGCGGTGCGGCGGCGCCTGGCGGAGAGCGGTGGGGAGCCGACGCCCGCCGGAGTGGCGGCCGCGCTGCGGCGGGAGGGGCGGCTGCTCGGCGACACCGAGGTGCTGGCGATCGTGGGCGCGCTGCGTTCGGAGATGGTCGGCAGCGGGCCGCTGGAGCCGCTGCTGGCCCAGCCGGACGTCACCGACGTGTTGGTCACCGCGCCGGACGAGGTGTGGGTGGACCGGGGCCGCGGCCTGGAGCGGGTCGACGTGCGGTTCGCGGACGCCGATGCCGTACGGCGGCTGGCGCAGCGCCTTGCCGCCGTCGCCGGGCGGCGGCTCGACGACGCCCGGCCGTGGGTCGACGCCCGGTTGCCCGACGGCACGCGGCTGCACGCGGTCCTGCCGCCGGTGGCGGTCGGGTCGGCCTGCCTGTCGCTTCGGGTGGTGCGGCGGCGGGCGTTCAGCCTCGCGGAGCTGGCCGCCGCGGGCACGGTGCCCCCGGGCGGCGAGGGGCTGCTGCGCGGACTCCTCGACGCCCGGCTGTCGTTCCTGGTGAGCGGCGGGACGGGCAGCGGCAAGACGACGTTGCTGAGTGCGCTGCTGTCGCTGGTGCGGCGGGACGAGCGGATCGTGCTGGCGGAGGAGTCGGCCGAGTTGCGGCCGGATCACCCCCACGTCGTACGCCTCGAAGCCCGCCCCGCGAACCAGGAGGGTGCCGGCGAGGTGACGTTGCAGGACCTCGTGCGGCAGGCGCTGCGGATGCGGCCCGACCGGCTGGTCGTGGGAGAGGTGCGGGGGCGCGAGGTGGTCGACCTCCTGGCCGCTCTGAACACCGGCCACGAAGGCGGCTCGGGGACCGTCCATGCGAATGCTGCCGGCGACGTGCCCGCGCGGCTTGAGGCGCTGGGTGCTGTCGCGGGACTCGACCGGCCCGCTCTGCACAGCCAGTTGGCCGCGGGGGTGTCGGTGCTGCTGCACCTGGTGCGCGATCGGCGGGGGCGCCGGCGGATCGCGGAGGTGCACGTACTGGAGCAGGATGCGGCGGGGCTGGTGGCGGCGGTGCCCGCGGCGGTGTGGGCGGCCGACGGGTTCGCCCGCAGGGCCGGGTGGCCCCGGTTGGAGCGGCTGCTGGCGCGGGGCGGGGGTGCGGCGTGAGCGGGGAGGTCACGGCGGTCGCGCCGGCGTGCGGCGCGGCGTTGTGCGCGGGGGCGGCCGTGGTGCTGGCCGGCGGGCGGAGGCACGCGGTGCGGAGGGCCCGGGTGTTGCTGGGGCCGCCGGGGAGCTCGGTGCGGGCGGGGCAGCGGTGGCGGGTGGCCGCGGTCGTACGGACGTGGGGTGGGCGACGCGAGTTGTGGTGCCTGCCGGCCGGGGGCGCGGTGGCGCTGCTGGGTGCGTCGTGGCTGCCGCTGCTCGCGGGGGTGGTGGCGGTGCCGCTCGTCGGGCGGCGGCTGCGTGGCCGGGAGCGGCGCGGTGCGGAGGCGCTCCGGGCGGCGGCCGTGATCGAGCTGTGCGCGGCGGTCGCGGGCGGGTTGCGGGCCGGGCGGCAGCCGGCCGAGGCGCTGCTCGCGGCGGCACACGGTGGGCCCGCGGGCGGTCCTGAGGTGCTGGCCGCCGCGCGGTTCGGCGGCGATGTGCCGGGCGCGCTGCGGTCGGCGGCCGGGGCGCCCGGTGCGCAGGGGCTGGCGGGTGTCGCCGCGTGCTGGCAGGTGGCAGCGGGCGGCGGTGCCGGACTGGCGGACGGGCTGGACCGGGTGGCGGCGGCGTTGCGCGCGGAGCGGGACGAACGGGAGGAGTTGCAGGCCCAGTTGGCGGGCCCGCGGGCGACGGCCCTGCTGCTGGCCCTGCTGCCCTGCTTCGGGCTGCTGATGGGCTCGGCGCTCGGCGCCGCGCCGCTGCGGGTGCTGCTGCACACGCCCGCGGGGCTGGTCTGCCTGGTGGCGGGCGGTCTGCTGGAGTGGGCGGGGCTGGCCTGGGTGGGCCGGATCGTGCGAGGTGCGCATGCGTGCTGAGTTCATCCACAGCCTGTGGACAATGCTTTCGATGCTGGCCGCCGCGTACTGCGCGGCGGACGCGGCCCTCGCGTCCTGGCGGGCCCGCGCCTGGCGGCGCCGGCTCCCCGCCGTGCTGGGCCCGGTGGCGCCGCCCGTGCGCCCGGAGCCGGTCGCGCGGCCCGGCGGCGGGCAGGAGCCGGCCGTGGCGCGGCTCCGGGCAGCGGTGGTGCGGTGGGGTCCCGGGCTGCTCGCGGGGGCCGCGGTGCTCATCTTCGTCGGCGGGGCGGTCGGCGCGGTGGCGGGACTCGCCGCCGCGTACGGCATACGGCGGTGGCAGCGCCGCACGGCCGCCGTCGCACGCCGCGACGCCGGCATACGGACCGGCCCCGACCTCGCCCTGGCCGCCGACCTCCTCGCCGCCTGCCTCGCGGCCGGCGCGGGTCCGCGGGAGGCCGCCGCCGAGGTGGGCCGCTCGCTGGGCGGACCGGTCGGGACACGGGTCGCGCAGGGCGCGGCGGAGTTGCGCCTCGGCGCCGCCCCGCACGCGGCCTGGGCGCCCCTCGCGGAACTCCCGGGCGCGGCACGGCTGGCCGGCTGGCTGGAGCAGGCGGACCACACGGGCGTACCGGTGGTCGACGCGGTCTCCCGGCTGGCGGCCGAGTGCCGGGCGGAGGAGACCCGCGCCGCCGCGGCCCGGGCCCGCCGGGCGGGCGTCAAGGTGGCGGGCCCGCTGGGGCTGTGCTTCCTGCCCGCGTTCCTGGCGGTCGGGGTGGCGCCGGTGGTGATGGGCCTGGCGGCGCAGTTGCTGGGCGGCAGTCGATGAAGGACACGGATTCGGATACGGAGACACGGGGGTTGAGATGGCCGGCAGGTTCGTCCGGAGGGTGCGCGCGTACGCACGGAGGCTCGGCGGGGACGCGGGGATGACGACGTCCGAGTACGCGGTGGGCACGATCGCGGCGGTCGCGTTCGCGGCGATCTTGTACAAGGTGGTGACGAGCGATGCGGTCGGCGGTGCGCTGCAGGCGGTGGTGGAACGCGCGCTGGACGTCCCGTTCTGACCCGGGCCGCGCCGGGGCGCGGACGGACGCGGGGGTCGTCACCGCGGAGGCGGCGGTGGCCGTTCCGGCTCTCGTGTTCCTCGCCCTCGGGCTGGTCTGGGCGTTGATGGCCGCGGCAGCCCAGATCCAGTGCGTGGACGCCGCCCGCGCGGGCGCGCGGGCGGCAGCCCGGGGCGAGCCCCCGGATGACGTGCGCGGGGCGGCACTGGCGGCGGCTCCGCGCGGGGCGGACGTGGCGGTGGCGCGGGCGGGCGATCTGGTGCGTGTACGGGTGCGGGCGGCGGCTCCCGGGCCGGGGTCGCTCTCCCTCGACCTCGGAGGGGAGGCGGTCGCCCTTGTGGAAGAGACCGTTCGATGACCGGGGCGGGGCCACGGTGTGGTCGGCGCTGGCCTGCTTCGCGCTGTGCGCGGTGTTCGCCGCCGCGCTGGCTCTGGGGCAGGCGGTGCACTCCCGCCACCGCGCCGGCGGTGCCGCCGACCTGGCGGCGCTGGCGGCGGCGGACCGGGCGCTGCTCGGCGAGGCGGCGGCCTGCGCCGCGGCCCGCCGGGTGGCGGCGGCGCAGGGGGCCAGGCTGCTGCGGTGCGCCGTCTCCGGGGAGGTCGCGGACGTCGTGGCGTCGGCCCGTACCGGCCGCTTCACCGCCGAAGTCCGCTCCCGCGCCGGCCCGGCGGCCCCGGCCGGTCACGCGGCCGGTCCCGCACCCGGCCCGCGGCCGGGCTTGCGGTAGAGCGCGCTCCAGCGTTCAGACTCCCGCTTTGGCAGACACACGAAAGGACTCCGCATGAAGTACCGCACGATCGGCGCCGACCCGCAGAACCGGCGCGAGGTCAGCGTGCTCAGCCTCGGGGCCATGCTGTTCGGCTCCAGGACCGACGAGGAGACCTCGTTCGCGATCCTCGACCGCTACGTGGCGGCGGGCGGCACGTTCGTCGACACGTCCGACAACTACGCGTTCTGGGTGGACGGTTCGCAGGGCGGCCAGAGCGAGAGCCTGCTCGGGCGGTGGCGGCGCAGCCGGGGGATCGGCGACGAGGTGGTCATCGCGACCAAGCTCGGTGCCCGGCCGCTCGCTCCCGGCACCTCGTACGTCGACAACGCCGAGGGCCTGTCGGCGGAGGTGATCCGGCAGTCCGCGGAAGAGAGCCGGCAGCGGCTCGGGGTGGAGAAGCTGGACATCCTGTACGCGCACATCGATGACATGACCGTCCCGCAGGAGGAGACCGTCGAGGCGTTCGGCGCGCTCGTGGCGGAGGGCTCCGTCGGGCTGCTGGGTGTCAGCAACCAGTGGGTCTGGCGGGTGGAGCGGGCCCGTGTGCACGCGGCGGCCTCCGGCCTCGCCGGGTACGAGCTGCTGCAGTACCACCACACCTACCTGCGCCGGCGCACCGACCGCCCCAGCGAGATCGACCCGGACGGCTCCCCGGGCGGCGCGGACGGCGCGATGCTCAGCTACCTGCGCCACAACCCCGGGCTCACGCTCGTCGCGTACTCGCCGCTGCTCGCCGGGGGCTACGTCCGCGCGGACAAGCCGCTCGGGGACGAGCTGGACCACCCGGGGACGCCGGCGCGGCTGGAGGCCCTGCGGGCGGTGGCGAAGGAGGCCGGGGCGACGGTCAACCAGGTGGTGCTGTCCTGGCTCATCGGCGGGGAGGTGCCGGTGATACCTCTGGTCGGCGCCTCGTCAGTGGCGCAACTGGACGAGAGCCTGGCCGCGGTGGACCTGGAGCTGACGGGGGACCAGCGGGCCCGCCTCGACGCCGCCGGCTGAGCTTCGGCAGCGGGGCAGGACGTTGCCGCGCGCGGGAGCCGGGCGGGGGATTCGGGTCGGTCGGTTCGGTCCCTGCCAGCCCGGTCGGCGTAGTCCGTCAGCTCGCGTCCGCCGCCTCCGGCTGCGCCTCCGCGGCCGCGGGCTCCGCTCCCTCTCCTGCCTCCCGCAGCAGCGTCGTCAGCAGGCGTACCGCCGCTGCCTTGTCCAGCGGGTCGTTCCCGTTGCCGCACTTCGGGGACTGGACGCAGGACGGGCAGCCGGAGTCGCACTCGCAGGCGGCGATCGCGGCGCGGGTCGCGCCGAGCCAGTCGCGGGCGACGCCGAAGGCGCGTTCGGCGAAGCCGGCGCCGCCGGGGTGGCCGTCGTAGACGAAGACGGTCGGCAGCAGGGTGTCGCCGTGCAGGGGTACGGAGACGCCGCCGATGTCCCAGCGGTCGCACGTGGCGAAGAGCGGCAGCATGCCGATGGCGGCGTGCTCCGCCGCGTGCAGGGCGCCGCCCAACTGCTCCTGGGCGATGTCCGCCGCGTCCAACTGGTCGTCGGTGACGGTCCACCAGACGGCGCGGGTGCGCAGCGTCCGCGGAGGGAGGTCGAGCTTCGTCTCGCCCATGATCTCGCCAGTGATCAGCCGGCGGCGCAGGAAGGAGACCACGTGGTTGGTGACTTCGACCGACCCGAAGCACAGCCGGGCGTCGCCCCACGGGATCTCGCGCCCGGTCTCCAGCACGGAGACGGAGGTGGTGTCGCGGGCGACGGTGGTGTACGGGGGGTCGGCGCGCTCCACGAGCGCCACGTTGTCCTCCAGGTCCAGGGTGCGGACCACGTAGGTGCGGCCCTGGTGGAGGTGGACGGCGCCCTCGTGGACGGTGGTGTGGGAGGCCGCGGCGTCGACGGTGCCGAGCAGCCGGCCGGTGCCGTCCTCGACGACGTCGACGGGGCGGCCGCCCCCGCCGCGGATGTCGGTGAGGTCGCAGGCCCGTTCGCGCCGGGTCCAGTGCCAGGCGGCTCCGGGCCCTGTGCCCCGGCGGCGCAGCAGCCCGCGGTCGGCGAGCTGCGGCAGCAGTCCGGCGGCTTCGGCGCCGAAGCACGCGGAGTCCCCGGTGAAGTCGGCGTCGGTCAGCGGCAGTTCGGCGGCGGCGGCGCACAGGTGCGGTGCGAGCACGTACGGGTTGTCCGGGTCCAGCACCGTGGACTCCACCGGGCGGCGGAAGAGCGCCTCCGGGTGGTGCACCAGGTATGTGTCCAGCGGGTCGTCCCGCGCGACGAGCACCGCCAGCGCGCCCTGCCCCGACCGGCCCGCGCGCCCGGCCTGCTGCCAGAGCGAGGCCCGGGTGCCGGGGTAGCCGGCGATCAGCACGGCGTCCAGGCCCGACACGTCGACGCCCAGCTCCAGCGCGGACGTCGCGGCCAGCCCCAGCAGCTCGCCGGACTGCAGCGCGGCCTCCAGGGCCCGCCGTTCGTCCGCCAGATAGCCGCCGCGGTAGGCGGCGACCCGGTCGGCCAGCGCCCGGTCGACGGCCGCCAGCCGGTCCTGGGCGATCATCGCGACCAGCTCCGCGCCGCGCCGGGAGCGGACGAAGGCGACGGTCCGTACGTCCGCGATCGCCAGGTCCGTCAGCAGCTCAGCGCACTCCGCCGTGGCCGTGCGCCGCACCGGCGCGCCCCGCTCGCCGTGCAGCTCCGTCAGCGGCGGCTCCCACAGCGCGAAGGCGACCTCCCCCCGCGGCGACGCGTCGTCCGTGACCTCCGCCACGGCCCGCCCCGTCAGCCGCTCCGCCGATTGCCCCGGCTCGGCCGCCGTGGCGGAGGCGAGGAGGAACACCGGGTCCGCGCCGTAGCGCGCGCAGAGCCGGCGCAGCCGCCGTACCACCTGGGCGACGTGGGAGCCGAAGACGCCGCGGTAGGTGTGGCACTCGTCGATCACGACGTAGCGCAGCGCGCGCAGGAAGGACGACCAGCGGGAGTGGGCCGGGAGTATGCCGCGGTGCAGCATGTCGGGGTTGGTGAGGACGAGGTTGGCGTAGAGGCGCACCCACTCGCGTTCCTCGGTGGGCGTGTCACCGTCGTAGACGGCCGGGCGGACGGCCTTGCCGAGCGGGGCGGCCAGCGTCTTGACCGCGCGCAGTTGGTCGGCGGCCAGCGCCTTCGTCGGCGCCACGTACAGGGCCGTCGCGCCCCGCCCGTTGGGGGCCTCGGAGCCGTCGAGCGCCGCGCTGAGCACGGGCGCCAGATACGCCAGGGACTTGCCCGACGCCGTGCCGGTTGCGGCGATCACCGAGTCGCCCGCGAGCGCGTACGCGGCCATCCGCGCCTGGTGCGCCCACGGCCGCCCGATTCCGGCCGCCTCGATGGCGTCGATCACCTCGGGACGGATGCCGGCAGGCCAGTCGGCATGGCGCCCGCCGCGCGGGGGCAGGTGCTCCGTATGAGTGATGCGAGCGGCGCGGTCCTCCCGGGCGGCGAGCCGGCGCAGCGCGGTGCGTGGCGTGACATGCGCCGGACCGGCCGCAGTGCCGTCCGCCGTCGTGCGGTCGGCCGTGCCGGGCAGTGCGCCGTCGGGCGGTCCTGCCGGTGTGACGTGCGGTGCGCCAGAGCGCGCGCCGGGCACGTGCCCCGGCCGGGTGCCGGCGGCCGCGGGGGCTGCCCCCGGCTCGTTCGCGTCCCTCCACTCGTTCGCGTCCATCGGCACGAGTGTGTCACCGATGCGACGGACAATGACCCCAAGGCGTCGTGCACGCCCGGGGGTAAGTGATTGAATGCCATGGCGGATGCCGATCCGTCTCCGGCCGGACGGCGGGGGACGCCCGGGGCAGCCGCTCGCTGAAAGGTGCTGGAGGATCCGTGGACCTGTCCCTGTCGACTCGTACCGTGGGCGACCGCACGGTCGTCGAAGTCGGTGGCGAGATTGATGTGTATACCGCCCCCAAGCTGCGTGAGCAGTTGGTCGAGCTGGTCAACGACGGCAGCTACCACCTGGTCGTCGACATGGAGCGCGTCGACTTCCTCGACTCCACCGGCCTGGGTGTCCTCGTCGGCGGACTGAAGCGGGTCCGGGCCCACGAGGGCTCGCTGCGCCTTGTCTGCAACCAGGAGCGCATTCTGAAGATCTTCCGTATCACGGGCCTGACCAAGGTGTTCCCCATCCACACCTCGGTCGACGAAGCCGTCGCCGCGAAGGACTGACTCAGGACGCCATACAGGCGGAGGGACCGGGCCGCGCGCCGGGTCCCTCCGCGGTTGGCTCCGGTACGGATGCATCCCGTGGCGTACGGGATGGCGTGGGATGACGTGAAGGGGATGGCATGCCCACCGTTGAATTGCGCTTCAGTGCCCTTCCCGAGCACGTCCGCACGGCCCGCCTGGTGGCGGCCGCGGTCGCGCGCCGGGCGGGTGTGGACGAGGCGGTGCTCGACGAGGTGCGCCTCGCCGTGGGCGAAGCCTGCCTGCGCGCCGTGGGGCTGCACCAGCACAACGGGCTCTCGGGTCCGGTGCGGGTGGTGCTCACCGAGGAGGAGAAGAAGTTCTCCATCGAGGTCGGCGACGACGCGCCGACCGTTCCCGGCCACGTGCCCGCCGCCCGCAGCACCGCCGAGACCCACCCCGACCCGGACGGCGACGGGAACGCGAGCGGCCCGGGCGGCGACGAGTCGGACATAGACGACGAGATGGGTCTCGCGGTCATCAGCGGGCTGGTCGACGACGTCGAAGTCACCGCGGGCGAGTCCGGCGGCACGATCCGGATGAGCTGGCCGGCCGCCCCCGCGGCAGCGGGCTCCTGACGCCCGTACGGCCCTCTGCGGGCCGTACGGCGGTTCCTCGTCCCGTACGGGGCCCTGATCCCCGTACGGCCGCCCTGAGGCGCGTACGGCGCGCTGAGGCCCCTACGCCGGCCTGAGGCCCACGGCTGTCCGGGGGCGTACGGCAGAACCGGCCCACCCGCGCGCGGCACGCCCGCCCGTACCCCCGCACCCGGCCCCCACGCGCCCCCGGGCCCGTACGGCAAACCCCTGCCACCTTGCGGCTTCCCCCGCCCGGTGCCGATCAACTCCGGCCAACCGCCGCGCCGCCCGCCCCCCGGCCCTCCCCCAACCCACCCCTTGACCCGGGCATTTCAAGATCAAGGAGCTTCTGATCAGCGCTTTCTCCGGGCCCGGAGATCATTTTCCCGGCATTGCCCCGCCGTTCCCGCATCCCTCTTTCGAGCGAATTGACAGACGCTCGTCACCGCATTGATCGTCGTCGGAGCCGAATTCCCCCGGGGACGCTCTGTTTTGATCTAGTTCCGCTCCCTACAATCCGTCCACAACTTGCAGCTCAGGACGCCTGAGCGCTGCGGCCGCCCAAACCCCGACCGCCCATACCCGCAGTCGGGGCTGCCGCGCGCCCATGTGCCGTACGTCAAGGAGGACGAATGGCGGGGCATTTCACCCCACTACAGCAGGACCACCTACTGGCCGTGGAACTCACCAGCGGCAACCGGGCCATCGTGGCGATCATCGCCGTGGTCGCGCTTGCCGCACTCGCGGTCGCCGTGGTCTTGCTCCGTCAGGTACTCGCCGCCGGCGAGGGCACAGACAATATGAAGAAGATCGCGGCGGCGGTACAGGAAGGTGCGAACGCCTATCTGGCCCGCCAGTTGCGCACCATCGCCATCTTCGCGGCCGTGGTGTTCTTCCTGCTCTTCCTGTTGCCCGCGGACGACTGGTCGGAGCGGGCGGGACGCTCGATCTTCTTCCTGGTCGGTGCCGCATTCTCGGCCGCGACCGGGTACATCGGCATGTGGCTCGCGGTCCGCAGCAACGTGCGCGTGGCAGCCGCCGCGCGCGCCGCCACTCCGCGCGAGGGCGAGCCCGCCAAGGACCTCACCGCGGTGAGCCACGAGGCGACCAAGCTCGCGTTCCGCACCGGCGGCGTCGTCGGCATGTTCACCGTCGGCCTCGGCCTGCTCGGCGCGTGCAGCGTCGTGCTCGTCTACGCGGCCGACGCGCCCAAGGTGCTGGAGGGCTTTGGCCTCGGCGCCGCGCTGATCGCGATGTTCATGCGTGTCGGCGGCGGCATCTTCACCAAGGCCGCGGACGTCGGCGCCGACCTCGTCGGCAAGGTCGAGCAGGGCATCCCCGAGGACGACCCGCGCAACGCCGCCACCATCGCCGACAACGTCGGCGACAACGTCGGCGACTGCGCCGGCATGGCGGCCGACCTCTTCGAGTCGTACGCCGTCACCCTGGTCGCCGCGCTCATCCTGGGCAAGGTCGCCCTCGGTGACGCCGGTCTCGCCTTCCCGCTGATCGTTCCGGCGATCGGCGTGGTCACCGCCATGATCGGCGTCTTCGTCGTGGCGCCCAAGGCCAGCGACCGCAGCGGCATGACCGCCATCAACCGCGGCTTCTTCATCTCCGCGGTGATCTCCCTGGTGATGGTGGCCATCGCCGTCTTCGCGTACCTGCCCTCGTCGTACACGGACCTCGACGGCGTCGGCGCCGGCATCGCCGAGCACGACGGCAACCCGCAGGTGCTCGCGCTCGTCGCGGTCGCCATCGGCATCGTGCTCGCGGCGGTCATCCAGCAGCTCACCGGCTACTTCACCGAGACCAACCGCCGTCCCGTACGGGACATCGGCAAGACCTCGCTGACCGGCCCGGCCACGGTGGTGCTCGCCGGCATCTCCATCGGCCTGGAGTCCGCCGTCTACACCGCGGTCCTCATCGGTCTCAGCGTCTACGGCGCGTTCCTGCTCGGCGGTACGTCCATCATGCTGGCGCTCTTCGCGGTGGCCCTGGCCGGCACCGGCCTGCTGACCACCGTCGGCGTCATCGTCGCGATGGACACCTTCGGCCCGGTCTCCGACAACGCCCAGGGCATCGCCGAGATGTCCGGCGACGTCGAGGGCGACGGCGCCCAGGTCCTCACCAACCTGGACGCGGTCGGCAACACCACCAAGGCCATCACCAAGGGCATCGCCATCGCCACCGCGGTCCTCGCGGCGGCGGCGCTCTTCGGCTCGTACCGCGACGCGGTCAACGAGGCGGTGTCGGAGGCGACGAACGTCGGCAACCCGCTGGCCCTCAGCCTGGACATCGGGCAGCCGAACAACCTCGTCGGCCTCATCCTCGGTGCCGCGGTCGTCTTCCTCTTCTCCGGTCTGGCGATCAACGCCGTCTCCCGCTCCGCGGGCGCGGTGGTCTTCGAGGTGCGCCGGCAGTTCCGCGAGCACCCGGGGATCATGGACTACTCGGAGGAGCCGGAGTACGGCAAGGTCGTCGACATCTGCACCCGGGACGCGCTGCGCGAGCTGCGTACGCCCGGTCTGCTCGCCGTCATGGCGCCGATCGCGGTCGGCTTCACGTTCGGCGTCGGCGCGCTGGCCTCGTTCCTCGCCGGTGCCATCGGCGCGGGCGTGCTGATGGCGGTCTTCCTGGCCAACTCGGGCGGCGCCTGGGACAACGCCAAGAAGCTCGTCGAGGACGGCCACCACGGCGGCAAGGGCAGTGAGGCCCACGCCGCCACGGTGATCGGCGACACGGTCGGTGACCCGTTCAAGGACACCGCGGGCCCGGCGATCAACCCGCTGCTGAAGGTGATGAACCTGGTGGCGCTGCTGATCGCGCCGGCGGTGGTGAAGTTCTCGTACGGTGACGACGCCAACCTCGGGGTACGGGCTGTCATCGCGATCGCGGCCATCGGGATCATCGCCGGTGCCGTGTACATCTCCAAGCGCCGCGGCATCGCGGTCGGTGACGAGGAGTCGGAGACCACGGCGCCCACCGGCCCGTCGCCGACGTCGTCGACCGATCCGGCGGTGGTCAACGGCTGAGACCGGGCCACGGCACCACACCCCGCCGGCCGGGAGGCGACACAGCTCCCGGCCGGCGGGGTGTGGTGGTTCTCGGCGGGGCCGCTGTTACTCCTGTGACTGCGGTGATCTGCTGTGGCAGTTGTGGCAAATGGTGCACGACGCGGCGTGCGGCCCCGGCGATTCGTCGTACCGGCGGGGTGCCGGTGTATGTTCCGGGTGTCTCAGTCTCGAAGGGATGATCCGGTGAACAAGAAGCTTGCCGCCGCCCTGGCCGGTGCCGCCGTCACGCTGCTCGCGGCGACCGGCTGCAGCGATGACAACGGGGCGGAGGTCCAGAAGTGGGCGGGCTCCCTCTGCGACCGGATCCAGCCGGAGCTGCAGAAGCGGGACCAGGCCAACCTCGCCATCGGCGAGGCGACGACCGAGAAGGACCCCCGGAAGGTGCAGGAGGCGGACGCCCAGGCGTTCGGCGAGATCTCCGAGGCGTACACGGCGATGAGCAAGGCCGTGAACAAGGTGGGCGCGCCGCCGGTCGACGACGGCAAGAACACCCACGGCGGTGCCGTGACCGAGCTGCAGCAGGTGGCCTCGGCGTACGCGGACCTGCAGAAGCAGGTGGAGGACCTGGACGTCAAGGACCAGGCGGCGTTCGCGGAGGGCCTGCGCGAGCTGGCGGGCGAGGCCGACAAGATCAGCAAGAGCGGCGACCAGGCGCTGAACAAGCTGCAGGCGGGCGAGGTCGGCCAGGCGCTGGCCGAGCAGGAGGGCTGCCAGAAGTCGAAGGCCAAGCCGTCGCAGAAGGCGTAGGGGCACGCGGCGGGCTGGTCGGCGGGGCGGCCGCGGCGGCAGCACAATGGTGCCCGTGAGCGCGACCGACGATCTTCCCCTCCCCGACTTCCCCTTCCCCGACGGCGCCGCCGAGCTGCGCGCGGCGCTGCTCGCGGCGGGCTTCACCGCCGACGGCCTGCTGGACCTCCTGGGCGCCCCCGCGTACGCGGCCCTCGCGCGCAGCGAGACCGTCCCCGCCGAGCGGGCGACCCGGTGGCCGCCCGGCGGGACGCCGCCGGCGCTCGCCACCCTGACCCGGCTCTTCCTCCTCCAGCACGCCGTCCCCCGGGCGCACGCCGAGGCGGTGCTGCCGCTGGCCGCGTGCCTCACGGACGGCTGGGTGCGGGAGGACGGCGAGGCGGTACGGGCCGTGGTCGACGTCCGGCCGTACAGCGGCCCCGAGGGACAGGACTGGTGGATCGTCTCGGATCTGGGCTGCGCGGTGGGGGGTGCCGCCGGGGCACGGCGGGCCGGTGCGTACGGAACCGGGCCACCCGGTGCGTCCGGCGCGGATCTCGTCCTCGGCGTCGGCGGCGCCTCCACGACGCTCGCCGGGCTCACCGTGCCGCTCGACGGCGGGCGCGTACTCGACCTCGGCACCGGCTCGGGGATCCAGGCGCTGCACGCCGGCGCCCGCGCCGACGCCGTCACCGCCACCGACGTCAACCCCCGCGCCCTCGACTGCGCCCGGCTCACGCTCGCCCTCTCCGGCGCGCCCACCGCGGACCTGCGGGCCGGGTCGCTCTTCGAGCCGGTGGCCGGCGAGCGGTACGACCTGATCGTCTCCAACCCGCCGTTCGTCATCTCGCCCGCCGCCCGGCTGACCTACCGCGACGGCGGCATGGCCGGCGACGAGCTCTGCCGCACGCTGGTCGCCGGAGCCGCGGGACACCTCGCCGAGGGCGGCTACTGCCAGCTCCTCGCCAACTGGCAGCACGTCGAGGACGAGGACTGGCGCGAGCGCGTCGCGGGCTGGGTGCCGCCCGGCTGCGACGCGTGGATCGTGCAGCGGGAGGTGCAGGACGTCACGCAGTACGCCGAGCTGTGGCTGCGCGACGCGGGCGACCACGCCGACCCCGCGGCGTACGCCGCCCGCTACGACGACTGGCTCGACGCCTTCGCCGCCACCCGCACCCGCGCGGTCGGCTTCGGCTGGATCACCCTGCGCCGTACGGACGCGGCGGAACCCGCGGTCACCGTCGAGGACTGGCCGCACGCCGTCGAACAGCCGCTCGGCGCGGCCGTGGTGGAGCACTTCGCGCGGCAGGACTTCCTGCGCCGTACGGACGACGCGGCGCTGCTCGCGACGACGTTCCGGCTCGCGGACGACGTGGTGCAGGAGCAGGTGGGCCGACCGGGTGAGGAGGACCCGGAGCACGTGGTGCTGCGCCGGGAGCTGGGGATGCGGCGGGCGACGCGGGTGGACACGGTCTCCGCGGGCTTCGCCGGCGCGTGCGACGGGACGCTGCCCGCGGGGGTCATCCTGGACGCCATCGCGCAGGTGCTGGCGGCGGACCCGGCGGCGCTGCGGGAGCGTACGCCGGAGATGATCAGGCTGCTGGTGGAGCAGGGGTTCCTGGCCCCGGCGGGCTGAGTCCTGGCGGACCCGGCCCGCGCCGGGGCGGGGTCACGCCACGTTCCGCACCACGGCCCACACCACCGCCACGCCCAGCACCGCCGCCGTGCCGAGCCGCCCGAAGGACGGCCGCCAGCGGCGCCCGCGCAGGCCCTCGTACAGCCAGCGGCCGTAGAGCACCGCCGCGAACGGCAGGCCGAGCAGCAGCATCAGGGCGTTGCTGTGGAAGGCGGAGCCGAGGTCGCCGTGGAGGAGGTCGTACGCCATGCGGGTAGCGCCGCAGGCGGGACAGTCCAGTCCTGTGGCCCAGTTGAACGGGCAGCGGGGCAGCCAGTGCCCCGGCTCGTGGGGGTTCGTGCCGTAGAGGTACGCCGCGCCCGCGGCCCCCGCCGCCGCCAGTGCGAGCGGTGCGGTGGCCGGCCGGCGCAGCAGGCGCCGTACGCGCGCCGCGCCCCTGCGCCGTACGCCCTCCGCCGGCCGCGGGGGTGCGGTACCCGCCGTCTCCGGTCGCGGGGAAACGGGAGGCGGCGGGTCCGGGTGCCCAGGGGGCGCCGGAGGGCTGTCGGCGTCAGGAGCGGAGGACGCGGCCCTTGGCATCGGTCTTGTCGTCGCTGACGAGGATCATGATGCCGTCGATGAGGGCCCAGATGCCCACGCCGCCGCAGGTGAGGAGCTGGGCGATGGCCATGCCGGTGTGCCCGGTGTAGAAGCGGCCGATGCCCAGCGTGCCGATGAAGAGCTGCAGCACGCCCGCGACGATCTTGGACTTGTCCGAGTACGGACGGCCGTGCGGGTCGTAGCCGTACGGAGCGTTCGGGTCGTAGCCCGCCGCGGCGGCCGGGGCCTGCGGGAGACCGCCGGGCTGACCACCCGGGTAGCCGTACCCCGGCTGCTGGCCTGCCTGCTGCGCGTACGGGTTCTGGTTCGGGTCCTGCTGGCCGTACTGCGGATAGCCGTATCCCGGCTGGGGCTGCTGCCCCGGCTGCCCGGGCTGGCCCGGCTGTCCGGGCTGCTGGCCATAAGGATTCTGATACGGATCGGACACTGGTACGTCCCCCCGGTCGGATGTCTGAAGTGGTGGGCTCCGAACGGGCCTCGCGGCGCGGTCGGACGCCCATACTCCCATCCGTAGTACTGGCTGCTGTCAAGGGGCTGTGCGATACAGGCCACCACGACCGGAATGTGCCCTGTGCGGGAGCTAGGCGGCTTGTCGGGTTACCGTTCGAGTGGCGCCCCGGGTTTTAGCCGCTTGACACGGGGGCGGGTTGTACCGTCACACTCCGCAGCAACGCCCAGCACAGCGACGTACGACCCGCACAGCCGTCCACAAGAGGTCCCACAAGGCCCACCGATAACGACCACCGGCAAGATCGCCGCGAATCCCCCCACCAGATCGCTGCCAGCTTCCGACCGGAGAAGAGAGAGCCGAAGTTGTCCGCCACCAGCAAGACCCGCCGACTCGTCATCGTGGAGTCGCCTGCCAAGGCGAAGACGATCAAGGGCTATCTGGGCCCCGGCTACGAGGTCGAGTCGAGCGTCGGGCACATCCGCGATCTCCCGAACGGCGCCGCCGAGGTGCCGGCGAAATACAAGGGGGAGTCCTGGGCGCGGCTCGGGGTGAACGTCGATCATGACTTCGAGCCGCTGTATGTGGTGAACAGCGATAAAAAGCAACAGGTCAGCAAGTTGAAGAAACTGCTGGCCGAGTCGGACGAGCTGTATCTCGCGACGGATGAGGACCGCGAGGGCGAGGCCATCGCCTGGCACCTGCTGGAGGTGCTGAAGCCCAAGGTCCCGGTGCACCGGATGGTCTTCCACGAGATCACCAAGGACGCGATCCGCCAGGCCGTCGCCAACCCGCGCCAGCTCAACCAGAAACTCGTCGACGCCCAGGAGACCCGCCGCATCCTCGACCGGCTGTACGGGTACGAGGTCTCGCCGGTGCTGTGGAAGAAGGTCATGCCCCGGCTCTCCGCCGGCCGGGTCCAGTCCGTCGCCACCCGCCTCGTCGTCGAGCGGGAGCGCGAGCGCATCGCGTTCCGCTCCGCCGAGTACTGGGACCTGGCCGGTGTCTTCTCCCCCAAGCTCTCGGCTTCGCTCGAGCAGGGGGTACCCCCATCCGGCCGCGCCGGCGACGCCACCGACCCCCGCAGCTTCGGCGCCAAGCTCTCCGCGGTCGACGGCCGCCGGATCGCCCAGGGCCGCGACTTCGGCCAGGACGGGCAGCTCAAGGGCGGTTCCTCGGCCGACGTGCTGCACCTGAGCGAGGAGAGCGCCCGCGCGCTGGCCGCCGCGCTGCAGGACACGGCCTTCGCCGTACGCAGCGTCGAGGCGAAGCCGTACCGGCGCTCGCCCTCGGCCCCGTTCCGTACGACCACGCTGCAGCAGGAGGCGTCGCGCAAGCTGGGGCTCGGCGCCAAGGCCACCATGCAGGTGGCCCAGCGGCTGTACGAGAACGGCTTCATCACCTATATGCGCACCGACTCCACCACGCTGTCGGAGACCGCGGTCGCCGCCGCGCGGGCGCAGGTCACGCAGTTGTACGGGCGCGACTACCTGCCGGACCGGCCGCGGAACTACGCGGGCAAGGTGAAGAACGCGCAGGAGGCGCACGAGGCCATCCGGCCCTCCGGCGACCGCTTCCGCACGCCGGCGGACACGGGGTTGTCCGGCACGGAGTTCCGGCTGTATGAGCTGATCTGGATGCGTACGGTCGCGTCGCAGATGAAGGACGCCACCGGGCAGTCCGTGACGGTGAAGCTGGGCGGCACGGCGGCCGACGGGCGGGACGCCGAGTTCTCCGCGTCCGGCCGGGTCATCACGTTCCACGGCTTCATGAAGGCGTACGTCGAGGGCTCCGACGACCCCTCCGCCGACCTCGACAACCGCGACCGGCCGCTGCCGCAGCTCGCCGAGGGCGACCGGCTGAGCGCCGAGGAGATCACCGCCGACGGGCACGCCACCAAGCCGCCCGCCCGCTACACCGAGGCGACGCTGGTCAAGGAGCTGGAGGAGCGGGAGATCGGCCGCCCGTCCACGTACGCCTCGATCATCGGCACGATCCTGGACCGCGGCTACGTCTTCAAGAAGGGCACGGCCCTGGTGCCGTCCTTCCTCTCCTTCGCCGTCGTCGGCCTGATGGAGAAGCACTTCGGCCGCTACATCGACTACGACTTCACCGCCAAGATGGAGGACGACCTCGACCGCATCGCGCGCGGCGAGGCCGAGGCGGTGCCGTGGCTGCGGCGCTTCTACTTCGGTACGGACGACGTCGCCACCCCCGCCGGGGAGCGGGCCGGCGCCGACCACCTCGCGGGGCTGAAGGAGCTGGTCACCGACCTGGGCGCGATCGACGCCCGGGAGGTGTCCACGTTCCCGGTGGGCGAGGGCATCGTGCTGCGCGTCGGGCGCTACGGGCCGTACGTCGAGCGCGGCGAGCGGGACACCGAGGAGCACCGGCGCGCGGACGTGCCGGACGAACTGCCGCCGGACGAGCTGACCGTGGAGCTGGCCGAGGAGCTGCTCGACAAGCCCAGCGGGGCGTACGAGCTGGGCACCGACCCGGACAGCGGGCGCGAGATCGTCGCCAAGGACGGGCGCTACGGGCCGTACGTGACCGAGGTGCTGCCCGAGGGCACGCCGCAGTCCGGCAAGAACGCGGTGAAGCCGCGGACGGCGTCGCTGTTCCAGTCGATGTCGCTGGACACGGTGACGCTGGCGGACGCGCTGAAGCTGCTGTCGCTGCCGCGGGTCGTGGGCGCCGACCCGGAGAGCGGCACGGAGATCACCGCGCAGAACGGGCGGTTCGGCCCGTACCTGAAGAAGGGCACCGACTCGCGCTCGCTGCAGAGCGAGGACCAGCTCTTCACGGTCACGCTGGAAGAGGCGCTCGCGCTCTACGCCCAGCCCAAGCAGCGCGGGCGGGCCGCGGCGAAGCCGCCGCTCAAGGAGCTGGGCGAGGACCCGGCGAGCGGCAAGCCGGTGGTGGTCAAGGACGGGCGCTTCGGTCCCTACGTGACCGACGGCGAGACGAACGCGACGCTGCGCCGCGGGGACGAGCCGGAGTCGATCACGCCGGAGCGCGGGTTCGAGCTGCTGGCGGAGAAGCGGGCGAAGGGGCCGGCGAAGAAGACCGCCAAGACCGCGGCGAAGAAGGCTCCCGCGAAGAAGGCGCCGGCCAAGAAGGCGCCGGCCAAGAAGGCGGCGGCGAAGAAGACCGCCGCGAAGAAGACGGCGACGAAGACCGCGGCGAAGAAGGCGACCGGGACGAAGACGGCGGCGGCGAAGAAGGCCACGACGAAGAAGACCGTGTCGGCGAAGGCGGACGTGCCGGACGAGGACCTGTAACGCCCGGCGGGGGGCGGAGGCCGCGGATTGTCCACAACCGGCCGGTAATCCACAGAACCGGGCAAGTGTTCGTGCGGAGCTCGCCGGTCCGGCCCGTCCCGCTAGGCTGACCGCATGCGAGCCGACCAGCCGACGACAGCGCCGGACCCCACCGAGAGCCTTGTCGCGGACTCGCGCGAGCGCGCCGTGCGGGCGCTGCTGCGCGTGCCGTCACTGAGGCGGTTGTGGGGCGCCCATCTCACGAGTGCCACCGCGGACGCGCTGGCGATGCTCGTCCTCGTGCTGCTCGCGCTCCAGGCGGGGCTCGCGGCCGACTCGTTCGGCGGCGGCTATCGCGGCGCGGCGGTCACGGTCAGCGTGGTCTTCGCGGTCCGGCTGCTGTCGACGGTCGTCTTCGGTGCCGTGCTGCTCGGCCCGGTCGGGTCGCTGCTGTCCGGGACCGGGAAGCTGGACCGGCGCTGGACGATGGTCGGCGCGGACGTGGTGCGTGCGGGGCTGCTCATCGTCGCCCCGCTGTGGATCGACTGGACCCAGGACTCGGCGCTGACCTGGATCCTCGTCACCGTCTTCGTCGCCGGCGCGGCGGAGCGGGTGTGGATCGTCGCCAAGGACAGCGTCGCCCCGGCGCTGCTGCCCGCGCCGCCGCCCGAGGGTGCGGCGATAAGGCCGCTGCCCGACCACGGCGCCGCGCTGCGCCGGCTGTCGCTGCGCACGGGGTACGGGGCGCTGCCGCTCGGTGCCGCCGCGCTGCTGGTGACGGCGTGGATCGGCCGGCTGCTGGGCTCCGGGTTCGACTGGTTCGACGGGCACCCGGGTGCGCTGGGCTCGTATCTCGCCGCCGGGCTCTTCGCGGCGTCGGTCTCGGTGCTGTTCTTCATGGAGCTGCCCGACGGCGGGGCGCGGGCGCGCTCCCCGCTGGAGGGGCTGCGCCGGCCGCGCGCCGCGGACGGCGGTCCCGAGCGCGGGCGTACGGGCGCGGTGCCGCTGCTCGTCGCCGCCTGCGCCGCGGCGGCCGCCGCACTCGCCGCGTCCGTGGCGCTCGCCGTCCTGCAGGCGCAGGAGGCGTACGACATCGACGGCACCATCGCCTACGCGCTGCTGGCGCTCGCCGCCACCGCCGGTCCCGTGCTCGGCGTGCGGACGGCGCCGCGGGTGCTGCCGGGGCTGTCGCGGCGGCGGCTGCTGGCGCTGGCCGTCGGCGTCGCCGGGATCGGGCTGCTCCTCGTCGGCCTGGTGGCCGACGCGGCGACGGGAGTGCTGTGCGCGCTGCTGGCCGGGACGGCCGCGGGCGTCGCCGCCGCCACCGGGCACGCGCTGCTGGAGCAGGAGACCGAGGAGGCCCGCAGGCCCCGGCTCGTCGACCACCTGCACGCCGTCTCGCGCGTCGCCGTCGCGCTCGCGCTGATCGGCGCGCCGCTGCTGGCCGCGGCCATCGGCCGGCACCGCCTGGAGGCGGGCGACCTGGTCTTCGCGCACGGCGGCGCGGCGTTCACGTACATGCTGGCCGGGGCGCTGCTGCTGCCGGTGGCGGTACTGGTGCTGGTGCGCACCGACGACCGGCAGGGGGTCCCGCTCCGCGTCGACCTGCGCGAGGCGCTGCGCGGCGCGGACCCGGCCGAGGGGCTGGCGGAGAGCGGGTTCTTCATCGCCGTCGAGGGCGGCGACGGGGCCGGGAAGTCCACGCAGGTCGAGGCGCTGGCGCAGTGGATCAGGGACAAGGGGCACGAGGTCGTCGTCACCCGCGAGCCGGGCGCCACGTCCATCGGGCAGCGGCTGCGCTCCATCCTGCTCGACGTCTCCACCGCCGGGATCTCGCACCGCGCGGAGGCACTGCTGTACGCGGCGGACCGCGCGGAGCACGTGGACGGCCTCGTCCGGCCCGCGCTGGAGCGGGGCGCGGTGGTCATCACCGACCGGTACATCGACTCCTCCGTCGCGTACCAGGGCGGCGGGCGCGAGCTGTCGCCGACCGAGGTGGCGCGGATCAACCGCTGGGCCACCGGCGGGCTCGTGCCGCATCTGACGGTGCTGCTGGACATCGCGCCGGAGACGGCACGGGAGCGGTTCACGGAGGCGCCGGACCGGCTGGAGTCGGAGCCGCCGGAGTTCCATGAGCGGGTGCGCGCGGGATTCCTGGCGCTGGCCGCCGCGGACCCGGGGCGCTATCTGGTGATCGACGCCGGGCAGGACCCCGGGGTCGTCACCACCGCCGTACGGCACCGCCTGGACCAGATCCTGCCGCTGTCGGAGCAGGAGGTGCGCGCCCAGGAGGAGGCCCGCCGCAAGGCCGAGGAGGAGCGCAAGCGCCGGGAGGCCGAGGAAGCCGCGCGCAAGGCCGAGGAAGAGCGGCTGGAGCGGGAGCGGCAGGAGCAGTTGGAGCGGCTGCGCCGGGAGGAAGAGGAACGCAAGCGGCGCGAGATCGAGGAGGCCAAGCGGCTGGAGGCCGAGCGCGAGGCCGAGTTGGCCCGGCATCGCGCCGAGGAGGCCCGCCGCCAGGCGGAGGAGGAGCGCAAGCGCCGCGAAGCAGAGGAGGCCGCGCGCCGCGCCGAGGAGGAGCGGATCCGGCGGCAGGCCGACGAGGAGGCGCGGCTGCGCCGGGAGGCGGAGGAGCGCCGCAAGGAGAAGCAGCGCAAGGCGGAGGAGGCGCTGCTGCGCGCGGAGCAGGAGCGGCTGGCGGCGGAGGCCGCGGCTTCGGCCGCGGGCGCGGGTACCTCGAACGACACCACGCAGCCGCTGCCGGCGAGCGGTGAGCCGGACATACAGGAGACGTCCCGGCTGCCGCAGACGCGCACGGACGCCGCGCGCGACGCGGAGGAGACCCGCGTGCTGCCACAGGTCCCGGACCCGGACGCGGAGGAGACGCTCCAGGTGCCGCAGGTCCCGGACCCGGAGGACCAGGACCGCCGCCGTCCCCGTCCGGACTGGGCGGAGGAGACCCCCCTGGACGACCTCCCCAGCCTGGCCGACGAACTCCTGGGCCCCCGCGGCGAAGAAGACCGCGAAGACCGCCGCCGCTGACCCCCTGCGGGGCGCCGCTGTTGAGCGGCGTCGCCGTGCCGGTGTACGGGGCCGCTGCCGGGGCGGGCCGGGCCGGTTGCGGCACCGGCGCTCCCCGGCAGCGGCCACCGGGTGCGCAGATGCGGGCTGCGGCAGGCGTGCGTGCGTGTGGCCGGTCGCCGATCGTTCCCGCTGGGCGTCGCCGCTGCGCCGGCACGCGAAGACCGCTGCCGCGCAGGTGCGGATCGCCCGCGGTACCGGTAGCCGATGACGGCTGCCGGGCCGGGCCGTCCGCCGGTACGGGCCTTGGCCCGGGAGACGGCGCCGGGCACACCTGCCGGACCCCGTCGCTGAAGCGCACCGACGCCGGTACGCGCGGGGCGTACCGGCGTCGGGGGAGCGCGGCGCGTGCGTGTGAGCACGGCCCGCGGCCGCGCGGGCGTCCGTGACCGCGGTCGTGTGCGCGGGCCAGGACGTGCTCGTGTCCGCGGCGTACGTGCCACTACGGCCGTGTCCGCGTCCGCCGTGCACGTTGCTCGACGGCGGTCGCGTCGGCACGTACGCGCGGCTACGACGGTGCTCGCGTCGGCGACGTACGCGGGACGCGCGTTCGCCGCGTATCCACGTCCGCGGCCCGCGCGCGTGCGCCGCCACGTCCCGCCTCCGCACCGGCCGGCGTCGGCGTCGGCGTCCGCGGCCTACCCGCGCCCCGCCCCCGCCCCGTCCGTACGCGCCGGCCGCGGGCTGTCAGCGGATGAACTGGTCCACGTAGTCCGCGCCCAGGCCGTTGTCCGCGTAGTGGGCGCGGGCCATGTCGATCTTGGTGAACACGTCCTCGTAGCCCGTGTTCCGGTTCTCCTCGTCCAGGTAGATCATCGCGCCGCTGATGTTGAAGAACGTGATCATCTCCGCGCAGTCCTCCGGCACCGCCAGCGTGTGGATCTCGCCCGGCGGCTCGTAGACGAAGTGGCCCTGCTCGGCCACCCACGGGTGCTCGTAGTAGTGCCACTTGCCCTTGATCACGTACCCGAAGACCGCGCCCGGGTGCCGGTGCCGGGAGACGATGCCGGCGGCGGTGACCTTCAAGAGGTTGCACCACTGGCCCGTCACCGTATTGAAGAGCAGCGGCCGGAACCACACATTGGGCGCCTGCGGCACCCACACGCGCTCGTCCTCGGGGACGGCGGCGACGGCGAGTTCGGGCGGCAGCGACGTGGTCGCCGCGATGACGGCGGGGGCTACTTCATTGGCCATCCCCCCACGAAGCCAGTTGTCCGAATGCTGGTCAAGGGCCGACTTTCGAATAGCGGCATTCGCCCGGCGGATATGGCTGTCACGAGCATTACGCCGTGCACGACTGTTGCCCCTTGCTAGCCCGCAACTTAGCCTGAGGACGGCTGTTGATCACTGGTGCCGTTGTGCTGATCGGGCTGGGTCGGGCTGGTTTGGGCGGGAAGACGCGCTGCTTCGGTGCGGGGTGAGGGCAAGATGTTGAACCCGGATGTCAGGCTGGAATGGTTCGTCTCCTTCCTCGCGGTCATCGAAACGGGGAGCTTCGTCGCCGCGGCCGAGTCCACCAAGCGGTCGCAGCCCCGCGTCAGCATGCACGTCGCCGCGCTGGAGCGCGAGATCGGCCTGCCCCTCTTCGACCGCCGCAAGCGTCCCGTGGAGCTGACCGAGGCCGGCGTCGTCCTCGCCGACCACGCCCACGAGATACTGCGCGCGCTGGAGTCCGCGGAGGCCGCGATGGCCCCGTGGCGCAGCGGCGCCCGCGGCGTGGTGACGCTCGGTTCGTACCCGAGCGCGAGCGCCGCGTTCGTGCCCGCCCTGCTCCAGGGGCTGGCGCGGACGAGCCCCGAGGTGCGGGTGGTGCTGGTGGAGCGGTCGACGCTGGAGCTGGACGACGCCCTCACCTCCGGCGCCGTCGACGTGTACCTGCGCCCGATGTCGCCCCCGCCGTCCTCCGCCTCGGTGCGCAGCCGGCTGCTGTGGGGCGAGTCGCTGGTCGCCATCCACCCCAGCGAGCACCCGCTGGCAGAGGTGCCGGATCCGCTGTCCGTCGACGCCGTCGCCGAGCACCCGATCGTGTCGATCGGCCGGCTCGACGCCCCGGAGACGCCCGACTTCGAGACGTACCGGACCTTCCGCGACAACGGCCACGAGATCGAGCCCGTGCAGGCCACCAACCAGCCGCAGACGCTGGTCTCGATGGTGCGCCAGGGCATCGGCGTCGGCGTGACCAACTCGCTGGCCGCCCAGGTCGCCGACGTCGACGGCGTCCGCGTACGGCGGCTGAAGGGGGCCCCGGAGCGCCGCGTGGCGGTCTGCTGGGACTCCTCACGGCCGCTCACGCCGTCGGCCCGTACGCTGCTCCGCGCCATCGTCCGGGCCCGGATCCCGGCCGGCACCCACGCGGTGCCCGCCGCCGCGTGACCGGGCGTGCGTGCGTATCCGTCCGGCGCGGCCCGGCACATCAGCTTTGCGAATACTGTCATTCGCAATTCAGTCTTAACGCCCCGGCAGTCCGCTTCTAATGTTTCCGTAGCCGGAACCATGCACGGCTGGGACCGAATGAAGGGAGAGGGGCGTTGACGGAGGAGTCTGATTCCCGGACCGGGGATCTGCACGGCCGTCGTGCGCTCATTACGGGAGCGGGCAGCGGAATCGGGCGTGCAGTTGCGCTCGGGCTCGCGGCCGTCGGCGCCGACTTGGTATTGCTGTCGGAGCGCGACAATCTCGACCCGGTGGCCAAAGAGGCCGCTGAATTGGGAGTTTCCGTCACTCGCGTGCACGTCGACCTGACCGATGCCGGGGCCCGCAGGGGTGAGATCAGTCAACTTGTCGAGAGATTCGACCTGGACATTCTGGTCAACAATTCGGGGCTCATTCGCAGAGCCCCGGCCGCGGAATTCGGGGACGCCGACTGGTACGACGTCGTGGAGTTGAACCTGCACGCCGCATTCGAGCTGACCCGGGCCATCGGCGCGGGCATGCTGGAGCGCGGTTACGGCAAGATCATCAACATCGCGTCGGTGCTCAGCTTCCAGGGCGGGATGTACGTCCCGTCGTATACGTCGAGCAAGCACGCCCTCGTCGGACTGACCCGCGCACTGGCCAACGAGTGGGCCGGCCGCGGCGTCAACGTCAACGCCGTGGCCCCCGGCTACATCGACACCGCCGTGACCTCGGAGCTGCGCGCCGACGGCGTCCGCAGCAGCGAGATCCTCGCCCGCATCCCCGCAGGACGGTGGGGCCGCCCCGCCGACATCGCAGGACCCGTGGTGTTCCTCGCCTCGCCCGCCGCCGACTACGTCCACGGCCACGTCCTGGCCGTCGACGGCGGCTGGCTGTCGCGCTGAGACCCCGGCCGCCGCGATACAGCACGCACGTACGAGATCGGAGCCAACACGAGATGACGACGACCATCCCGCCGGAGACCATCGCGGCCTTCCACGGCATAGCCACCGCTTCGGTGGCCGACGCCGTGGAGCAGAAGGGCGTACGGGGCTACCTCACCGGAAGCATCAAAGCGGTGCTGCCGGGCAAGTTGGTGGGCCCCGCGGTGACGGTGCAGGAGGTGCCCTCCCACGTGTCGGAGCCCCCCACGCACGCGCTGCGTGCCATCGACGAGTCGGCGCCGGGCAGCGTCATCTGCATCGCCGCGGGCGGCGCCGACGTCGCGGTGTGGGGCGGCCTGATGGCCGCGGGCGCCGTCACCAACCAGATCGCCGGCGCCGTGCTCGACGCCGGGGTACGGGACGTCGAGGAGATCCGCCGCGACTACCCCGAACTCCCCATCTACGCCCGCGGCGCCGTCCCGGCCACCACCGTCGGCCGCTACCGGACCGTCTCGCTCAACGAGCCGGTCGAGGTCGGCGGCGTGTCCGTACGCCCCGGCGACCTGATCGTCGCCGACAGCGACGGCGTCGTGTGCGTGCCGCTGGAGCTGGTCGCCGAGGTGCTGGCGCTGGCCACGGACATCGAGGAGCGCGAGCGCGAGCAGACCCGGCTCATCCGCGAGTCGGGCTCGCTGCGCGGCGGCCTCGAGAAGTACCAGCGGATCTGACGGCGGCGGACATGGACAACGACATCCTCGCGATCGGCGAGCCCCTGCTGGAGTTCAACGCCCGCGCCGAGGGCCGCGAGCCCGTCGGGCCTGGCGACGACTTCGCCGTCGGCTACGGCGGCGACTCGTCGAACTTCGCGGTGGCCGCGCAGCGCTCCGGCGCGCGCACCGGCTACGTCACGCGCATCGGCGACGACGACTTCGGCGACGCCCTGCTGCGGCTGTGGCAGCGCGAGGGTGTCGGTACCGAGCACGTCGTCCGGGAGGCGGGCGGGCGTACCGGGATCTACTTCATCTCCCGTACGCCCGCGGCCAGCAGGTTCACGTACTACCGCGCGGACTCGCCGGCCAGCCGGCTCGCCCCGGCCGACGTGCCGGCCGAGGCGATCGCGCGGGCGCGCATGCTGCACGTCACCGGGATCACCCAGGCGATCAGCCCGTCCGCCTGCGACGCGGCCTTCCACGCCATGGAACTGGCCCGCGGCAGCGGCACGCTGATCGGCTACGACCCCAACTACCGCCCCGCGCTCTGGCCCGTCGAACGGGCCCGCGCGGTGGTCATGCGCAGCATCGAGCTGTGCGATGTGGCACTGCCGAACCTGGAGGAGGGCAGGCTGCTCACCGGCCTGCACGAGCCCGAGGAGGTCCTCGGCGCCTTCGTGCGCCGCGGCCCCGGCATCGTCGTGCTCAAGATGGGCGACCAGGGCGCCCTGCTGGCCCACGAGGGCACCGTGACCCGCATTCCGCCCCACCCGGTGCGGGCCGTCGACCCCTCGGGGGCCGGCGACACCTTCGACGGCGCGTTCGCGGCCCGGCTCCTGGAGGGTGCCGTACCGCTGGAGGCGGCCCGCTACGCGGCCGTCGCCGCCGCGCTCACCACCACCGGACCGGGAGCGGTCCTGCCGATTCCGCACCGGGCCGCGGTGGACGCGCTGCTCCCCGGCGCTCCCACACCAGCCCCGTAGCCGTACGGATCAGGAGAGACTCATGTTTCGCGCATCACGTCACATAGCAGTGGCGGCGGCTTGTTCGGGAGCCCTGCTGCTGGCCGCCTGCGGCAGCGACTCGACCGTGGACGACGACGTCGACGGTGGCGCAGGAGGCACCGAGCCGACCAAGCTGTCCGCCGGGTACGTCTCCGCCATCGACCAGATCGGCCTGCCGGCCGGCGTCGAGGCGGGCTATTTCGACGAGCAGAACCTCAACGTGAAGCTGAAGGAGCCCTACCCGACCGGCGTCGACGCGCTGAACGCGCTGCAGGCCGGCGAGGTCGACGTGGTCCAGGTCGGCACCCCGGCCATCGCCGCCGCCCAGCAGGGCATCGACCTGGTGCTCGTCGGCAACTACACCGGCTCGTCCTCGCAGCTCAGCATCGACGAGACGATGGCCGTGGTGGCCGGCGGCGACTCCGGCATCGACGGCAAGGACCTCTCGACCCTGCGCGGCAAGCGCATCGGCGTCTCCGAGGGCTCCATCAACCACCTCTATCTGCTCGGCCTGCTGGACGACGCGGGGCTGAAGGCCGGCGACATCGAGATCGTCAACACCGAGCCGCCGGACATGGCGGTCGCGCTGGAGACCGGCGGCATCGACGCGGGCATCGTCTGGGACCCGTGGCCGATCACGATGACCGGGCAGGTCGACGGCGCGAAGGAAGTGCTGCGCGGCGGCGGCTACATCCCGTTCATCGGCTACCTGGTCACCACGCGCGACTACGCGGAGAAGAACCCCGAGGTCATCGAGCAGTTCCTGACCGCCCGCGCGCAGACCGACCAGTGGATGCGCGAGAACCCCGACGACGCCGCCGACTCGGCGACGCGCTGGCTGCCGGGCACCGAGAAGGCGGTCGCGCAGGAGGCGATGAAGCACAACGTCAAGCAGCTCGACGGCCGCTTCTCCGCCTGCAACTACCTCGCGCTCGACACCCTGGCGGGGCTGCTGGCCGAGCAGGGCAACGTCGAGAAGGGCTTCGACGTCAACAAGTACTTCCAGCCCGAGCCGATCCTCAAGGTCATGAAGGACAACCCCGACCTCTTCGCCGACCTGCCGCCCGTCCCGGACGCGGCGGCGATCGAGGGCGGGTACACCTTCGACCGCGACACGGCCGCCGAGGCATGCCCGTCGTGACCACGCCCCGTACCGAAAAACAGGCCACGGCCGCGGCCGCCCCCGCCACGGGGCGGCCGCGGCCGGGCGGCCGGCCGCCGGGGCAGCAGCGCAAGCGCAAACGCGGCGCGGCCAACACCCCGGCCGCGCGCGCGATCTCCGCGCTGTGGTTCCTCACCCCGCTCGCGCTGCTCGTCGTGGTGTGGCTGGTGGTCGTCGCGATCACCGATCCGCCGCTGCGAGTCTTCCCGCAGGTCGGCGACGTGCTCTCGGCGCTGGGCGACATGTGGTCCAGCGGCGAGCTGTTCGACCACCTCGGCGCGAGCCTGCGCCGCATGGGCATCGGCTCGGTGATCGCCATCGCCACCGCCCTGCCCTTCGGTATCGCGCTGGGCTCCAGCGCGGCGCTGTCGGCGTTCTTCTCCCCGCTGCTGCGGTTCTCCGTGGCGCTCGCGGGCATCGCCTGGATCCCCGTCGCCACCCTGTGGTTCGGCTACGGCGACAAGGCCGTGATCTTCATCGTGTGGAACGCGATGTTCTTCGCGATCACGTACAACGCGATGCTCGGCGTCCGGCAGATCCCGACCCAACTGCTGCGCGCCGCACGCAGCATGGGCACGAGCCGGCTGCGGATGTTCTGGGAGGTGCTGCTGCCGGGCGCGCTGCCCAGCGTCGTCACCGGCCTGCGGGTCGGCCTCGGCTACGGCTGGCGCGGACTGGTCGCCGCGGAGATCATCGCGAGCAACGCGGGCCTCGGCTACGCCCTGTTCCAGGCGCAGAAGTACTTCCGGACCGACGTGATCATCGCTTCGATGGTCATCATCGGCGTGCTCTGGCTGCTGATGGACCGGCTGCTGCTGGCCCCGCTGGAGAAGCGCACGGTGGAGCGCTGGGGCATGACGGGAGGGAGGGGCTGATGGCGTCGGACACGACTGACACGGCCAAAGCCGCCAAGCCCGTACGGCGCGCGCCCGCGGGGCGCAAGCCGCGCAAGGGCGCGAGCCCGGGGGTGGTACGCGCCCGGAAGGTCTGGCTCTGGCTCACCCGCCGCGCCGCGTTCCGCAACCTCGGCCCGTTCGTGCCGGTCATCGCGCTGTGGTGGCTGGTCGCGGAGATGGGCGTCTTCGACGAGGCGTTCTTCGTCGGCCCGCCGCGGGTGGTCGAGGAGTTCGGCGACCTGATGGAGAAGGGCATCCTGCCCGGCTACCTGACGGACTCGCTGACCAGGCTGGCGTACGGCGTCGGCTTCGGCCTGGCCATCGGCCTGCCGATGGGCTTCGTGGTGGCGATGTTCGCCAAGGTCCGCCGGTTCTTCTGGCCGATCCTGCTGTTCTTCCAGGCGGTCGCCGACATCGCCTGGCTGCCGATCGTGATCGTCTGGTTCGGCTTCAGCCTCACCGCGGTCACCTTCGTGATCGTCTACACGATCGTCTTCCCGCTGATGCTGAGCGTCGTGGCGGGTGTGGAGCAGGTGCCGCGCGAACTGCTGCGCGCGGCGCGCAGCCTCGGCGCGAGCAGGACGCGGGTGTTCTTCGAGGTCATCCTCCCGGGCGCGCTGCCGTCCGTGGCGGGCGGCGTCCGCACCGGGCTCGGCTACGGCTGGCGCGCCCTGGTCGCCGCCGAGATCATCGTCGGCACCAGCGGCGTCGGCTTCATGATGTTCGACGCCCGCCGGGTGGGCGACATCAGCCAGGTGTTCCTGGGCATGGCAGTGCTGGGAATCCTGTGGTACGCGCTCGACGCCATGGTCCTGGCGCCGTTCGAGCGCGCCACCGTCGAACGGTGGGGCATGGTACGGAGTTTGGAGGCCGACGGATGACGGCGCTGGAGATCACAGGACTGCACAAGAACTACGTCGACGCGTACAGCGGCGAGGAGGTCACCGCCATCGGCGACGTCTCGTTCAGCGTGAACGAGGGCGAGTTCGTCTCCGTGCTCGGCCCGAGCGGCTGCGGCAAGACGACCGTGCTGAACATCGTCGCCGGCTTCGTGAACCTCACGGAGGGCTCGGTCGTCGTCGACGGCCAGGAGGTCGGCGGCCCGGGACCCGACCGCGGCGTGGTGTTCCAGAGCCACGCGCTCTTCCCCTGGAAGACGGTGCTGGGCAACGTGGTCTTCGGGCTGCGGATGAAGGGCGTGCCGCGCGCCGAACGGGACGCGAAGGGCAAGGATTTCCTGGAGCTGGTCGGCCTCGGCGGCTTCGAGCACAAGTACCCGCACGAGCTGTCCGGCGGCATGCAGCAGCGCCTGGGCGTGGCCCGCGTGCTGGCCAACGAGCCGGCCGTGATGCTGATGGACGAGCCGTTCGCCAGCATCGACGCGCAGACGCGGCGCAAGCTGCAGGAGGACCTGACCCGCATCTTCGAGAAGCGGCACCCGACGGTCTTCTTCGTCACCCACGACGTGGACGAGGCGGTGTTCCTCTCCGACCGGGTCGTGGTGCTCTCCAAGCGCCCCAGCCGGGTACGGGAGATCGTCACCGTCGACCTGCCGCGGCCGCGGGAGTGGCGTACGGCGCTGGAGATGCCGGAGTTCCGGGAGATCGCGAACCGGGTCAACGAGCTGCTCGTCGACGACGGGGGCGCGGCGGCCGGCGGCGCGACGGACGACGCGGGAGGTGCGGCCGATGGCGACGGAACGGCAGTCGCTGGCGTTTAGGGCGGTCCGCAGCCCCACGATCCGCCGGCTGCTCATCCTGGTCCTGCTCATCGTCGCGTACCAGGTCTGGCTGACCGTCCAGGCGAGCGGCAAGGTCGACCCGGCGGTCGGCGACGAGCGCGACATGCGCGGCCGCTTCTCCGCCGACGTCGAGCTGGGCTTCCCGCCGGAGCGGTACCACATCCTGCGGATGCAGAAGCACGGCCGGATCGCCGGCACGGACGGCAACACCGTGCATCTGCGCGGCGTGGCGCCGGCGGGCGTGGACGCGCTGGCGCGGGAGTACTGGATCAAGCGCATCGTGCCGCCGGAGGACGAGACCCCGGCGGGGCGGTGAGCGCGCGCCCCGCGCGCTGAAGCCTGGAGCCCGTACGCACCACCCTGGTCGGGTGCGTACGGGCTCCTCGTCTGCCGCCCCGCTGGTGACGGGGCTCAGCTCCAGGTGCGGTCCCAGGCCGGGTTCTCGTTCCACTCCTTCGTCGGCGCGAACAGCTTCTCGCCCTCGGCCAGGTGCCTGGCCATCTCCTTCTCGTCCAGCTCCACGCCGAGGCCCGGCGCGTCGGTCAGGTGGTAGAAGCCGTCCTTGAGCAGCGGCTCTCCGCCCGCGATGAGGTCGTTCCAGAACTTCACGTCGCTCGCGTGGTACTCTAGGCAGACGAAGTTCTCGGTGGCGGCGGCGATGTGCGCGCTGGCCATCGCGCCGATCGGCGAGCCCGCGTAGTGCAGCGGCATCGCCATGCCCTGCTCGCGCGCGTAGTCGCCGATGCGCTTGGTCTCCAGGATGCCGCCGGCGGTCGCCGGGTCGGGCTGGACCAGGTCGACGGCGCCCTCGTCGACGAGGGTGCGGAACGACTCCAGGCCGTACATGTCCTCGCCGGTCATCGTGGGGACGTTGACGGCCTTCGTGATCTCCTTCCAGTCGTCGGTGCGGAACCACGGCACCAGGTCCTCCAGCCAGGCGAGGTGGTAGCGCTCGAAGCGGTTCGCCAGCCGGATCGCGGTGTTGACGTCGAAGTGGCCGAAGTGGTCCATGCCCATGGGGACGTCGTAGCCGACGGCGTCCCGCACCGCCTCCACGTACTCCGCCATGGCGTCCAGGCCCTTGTCGGTGATCTGCACCATGGTGAGGCCGTGCTCGGTCATGCCGTAGCCGCCGGGCGTCCCGTCGTACTGCTGGAGGTTGCCGTCGTAGAGGCTCTTGCCGACGACCGCGCCCGGCAGGTCCTGCACGATTTCCAGGCCGAGGTCCATCTTGAGGAAGGTGAAGCCCATCTCGACGCGCTCTTTCATGCGCTGCGCGTAGACCTTCGGGTCCTCGGACTCGGTGGTGTCGGTGTAGAGGCGTATCTTTCTGCGGTACGCGCCGCCGAGCATCTGGAACACCGGCACGCCGTACGCCTTGCCCGCCAGATCCCACAGCGCCATCTCGACACCCGAGACACCGCCGCCGCGGCGGCCGTGGTTGCCGAACTGCTTGAGGCGCCTGAAGAGCATCTCGACGTTGCACGGATTCTCGCCGAGGAGCCGGCTCTTCAGCTCCAGCGCGTAGCGCTTGTCGGCGTCGTCGCGCACCTCGCCCCAGCCGGAGATGCCCTGGTTGGTCTCGATGCGGACGATCGGGCTGGTGAAGGGCACGCCCTCCAGCACCGCCACCCGCAGGTCCGTGATCTTCAGCTTGCTCGGCTTCGACGCCCTGGTGACTTTCTGGGTGAGGAACTCGACCTGTTCTTCCGCCGGTCGGAATGCGAGTGCGCCGAGCCCGAGGCCGCCCGCGGCGGCGGCTGCGCCGAGTCCCAGTACGGTGCGCCTGGAACGCGTGCCGGTGCCGTTCTCGGATTCCTGCATGTGGGGGTCCTCCGTAAGGATTCCGGGAATTCTGCGGCTCACCATAGGGGCGGTTCCCGGGGCGTGGGAGCGGTCCCGCGGCGTTAGTTTCCGTATGCATTCATCAGGAAAGCGAATGCGTGCAGGGGCGGCCGCTCGATTCGGTTCGCGAATGGCGCCATCCGCAACTCGCCCTTAACGGCGGTGGATCCCGTACGTACGCTGCGCGCATCCCTCCTGTGCGGCTACGTACCATGTACGACGCACTAGCTGTACGCACCACGTACTACGCACCACGCGCGACGCACTACCGCAGCATCAGGCAGCCGGCAGAGCACAGAAAGCGAAGGTGACGTATGGAATCCCCCGCGCACGACGGCAGTTCGCGCAGGTCGTTCCTCAAGCGCGGCTCCACCGCCGCCGCGGCCGCGGCGATCGGCGCCTCGGCGGGCGCCGCGGGCTCCGCGTTCGCCGCGCCCGGCCAGGGCGGCGGCAGCGGTCCGGGCGGCGGCCCCGGCGGCAACGCCCCGTTCCCGCAGTTGAACTGGCCCGACGACGTCCGTGAAGGACCCGACACCCCGAAGCTCTGCCAGTGGATGTCCCGCAGGCCCAGCGAGGCCACCGTGCGCCGCTGGCGGCAGGCCGGCATCACCGGCGCGCTCGTCACCGACGTGCCCCCCGCCCCCTGGGACGCCGCAGAACTGCGCGCCGACCGGGAGCGCGTCGAGGACATGGGCATGCACGTCACCGCGTACCTCATCAGCGCCCCGGATTCGGTGGTACGCGGCGAGGACGGCCGGGACCAGGCCATCGAGGACATGAAGACCTCGCTGCGGGCCGCGGGGGAGGCGGGCATCGACGTCGTCGAATACAACTGGTACGTCCACCGGTTGAAGGAGGGCTACTACGAGGAGATCGACGAGACCGACCGCATCGGCGCCGGCTACACCGCCTTCGACCTCGACCACGAGGTGGACGGCGTCAAGGTCCGCGACCTCCCGCGCCCCGACGGCGTACCCGCGTTCACCCGCGACGAACTCTGGGAGCACTACGAGCACTTCCTGCGCGAGGTCATGCCCGTCGCCGAGGAGGCGGGCGTGCGCATGGCCGTGCACCCCAACGACCCGCCCGCCGCGATCAGCCGGGGCAACCCGCAGATCATGGGCTCGGTCGCGGACTGGAAGCGGATGGTCGAGACGGTCGACAGCCCGTCGAACGGCATGACCGTGCACGCGGGCGTGACGGCGGAAGTCGGCTTCGACTCCGTCGACTTCCTGCGCTGGATGAGCCGCAAGGACCGGGTCAACCACATCCACTACCGCAACGTGCGCGTGGACGAGCCGCAGGTGAAGTACGCCGAGGTGTTCCCGGACAACGGCGAGACCGACATGTTCGGCTTCATGCGCCAGCTCGTCCGCGCCGGCTACCCGCGCGGCATCCTCGCCGAGCACCCGCGCGCGAACGACTTCGACCGGGAGAACGGGTCGGACCAGAGCAACCAGTACAAGGACGTGGGCGGCGGCGGCCACGGCATGGAGCTGTACGACACCGGCTACGCGCGGGCGATGATGCAGGCCGCGCTGATCATGGAGCGGGGCCGGTTCGGCCGCGGGGACGACGACGAGCAGTGAGCGGACTCCTCTTCGAGGACGCGGCCCGCGCCGCGCTGCGCCGTGGCGTCGCCGCGGTGGCGGACGCGGCGCGGGTCACGCTGGGGCCGCGGGGGCGGCTGGTGGTGCTGGGCGGTACGGGGCCGGGGTCGGCCGGCTCCCGTAGCGGCCGGTCCGGGAACGGCGAGTCCGCTTCCGGTTCCGGTGCTGGGGGCGCGGGGGCCGGCGGCGGGGCCGGCTCCGCCTCGGGCCCCGTGGCCACCCGCGACGGCGCCACCGTCGCCGACGCCGTCCGGCTCTCCGACCCGTACGCGAACCTCGGCGCCTCCCTCGTCCGCCAGGCCGCCACCCGCACCCGCCGCGCCGCGGGCGACGGCACGACGACGACCGTCGTGCTCACCCAGGCGCTCTTCGAGGCCGGGCTGCGCGCGGTGACCGCCGGGGCCGATCCCGTCGCCGTACGCCGCGGCCTCGACGCCGCCGCGGCGGCAGCCGCCGCGCACCTGACCGCCACCGCCCGCGCCGTCGACGGCGAGCAGGACACCGCGCGGGTCGCCGCCGCGGCGGCCCGCGACCCCGAGCTGGGCGAGCTGGTCGCCCGCGCCTTCGCCAAGGCCGGGCGGAACGCGGCGATCTCCGTGGAGGAGGCGCATGTGGCGGGCGTGGAGCTGGAGTTCACGGAGGGGCTGCGGCTGGACCGGGGCTTCCTCAGCCCGTTCATGATGACCCACCCCGAGCAGGGCACGGCGGTGCTGGAGGACCCGTACGTCCTGCTGCACCACGGGCGCGTCGCCGGGCCCGAGGACCTGCTGCCGGTCATGGAGCGGGTCGCTGCCACCGGGCGCCCGCTGCTGGTCGTCGCGGACTCCGTGCAGCCGGACGCGCTCGCGGCGCTGGTCGCCAACCGGCTGCGCGGCACGCTGCTCTCCGCGGCCGTCCCCGCGCCGGCGCTGGGCGCGCGGCGCCTTGCGCACCTGGAGGACCTGGCGGCGCTGACGGGGGCGGAGGTGGTGCTGCCGGAGAAGGGGATGCTGCTTCGCGACACGGAGCTGTCGTCGCTCGGGCGGGCGGAGCGGGTCGTGGTGACGCGGCGGACGACGACGGTGTCGCGGGGCGCGGGTGCCGCGGAGGCGGTGGCGCGGCGGGTTTCGCACCTGGAGTACGCGCTGGCCGAGGCGGCGTCCGACTTCGACCGTGAGGTGCTGGAGCTGCGGCTGGCCCGGCTGACGGGCGGGGTGGCGGTGCTGCGGGTCGGCGGCGCCACGGACCCGGAGCGGGCGGAGCGCCGGGAGCGCGTCGCGGGGGCGGTGGCGGCGGTACGGGCGGCGCTCGCGGAGGGCGTCACGCCGGGCGGCGGCACGGGGCTGGCGGGGGCGCGGGGGGCGGTGGACGTGCTGCTGGGCGGTACGGGGCCGGAGGGCGGGGCCCGTACGGTCTCCGCCGGGACGGCGAGGCATGGGACCGGCACCGCGGGAAGCACGCCCGACGGGACCACCGCCCGCGCCCTGTCCCCCGACGAGCAGGCGGGGGCCCTGGCCGTACGGGCGGCACTCACCGCTCCGCTGCGGCAGCTCGCCGACAACGCCGGCGTGGACGGCGCCCGCGTCGTCGCCGAGACGGCCGCCCTCCCGCCGGGCCACGGCTGGAACGCGGACACCGGTACGTACGGCGATCTGCCGGCGGCCGGCGTCCTCGACCCGGTCCGCGTGCCCCGTACCGCACTGGAGAACGCCGCCTCCGTGGCCGGGCTGATGCTGACCGCGGGGGCCCTGGTGGTCGACCGGGCGCCGCGCGACCCGGACGCGATCAGTTGGCGCCGCCGGGGCCACGGCCACCACCACGGCAAGGGGCACCAGCACGGGCACCACCGCTGAGGCACGGGGGAGCGACCGGCGGCCTGCTGTCAGTGGCGTGCAGCACAATGGGTCGGCGGACGACGGAAGGACGGTGCCATGGCGGTGTGGGACGAGCTGGTCGGGCAGCAGCGGGTCGGCGAGCAGTTGGCCGCCGCGGCCCGCGCCGCCGACGCCCGCGTCACTGCGGAAGCCGGCACCGCCGCCCCCGGCGGCCACCCCGCGGAGGCCGCCGCGCCGCCCTCCAACTCCGCGATGACGCACGCCTGGCTGTTCACCGGACCGCCGGGCGCCGGCCGGGCGACGGCGGCCCGCGCGTTCGCCGCCGCCCTCCAGTGCGTCAGCCCGGACCGCGCGTCCGCCGGCCCCGGGTGCGGCTTCTGCGACGGCTGCCACACCGCCCTCGTCGGCACCCACGCGGACGTCACCGTCGTCGCCACCGACCTCCTCACCATCGGCGTCAAGGAGACCCGCGAGCTGGTCCGCCGCGCCCAGCTCGCCTCCTCCGGCGGCCGCTGGCAGGTCATCGTCGTCGAGGACGCCGACCGCCTCACGGAAGGCGCGGGCAACGTCCTGCTGAAGGCCATCGAGGAGCCCGCCCCGCGCACGGTGTGGCTGCTCTGCGCCCCGTCGCTGGAGGACGTGCTGCCCACGATCCGCTCCCGCTGCCGCCACCTCTCCCTCAGTACCCCCGCGGTCGCGGCGGTCGCCGCCGTCCTCGTCCAGCGCGACGGCATCACCCCCGCGGTCGCCGAGTCCGCCGCCCGCGCCGCCGGCGGCCACCTCGACCGGGCCCGCCGCCTGGCCACCGACGACCGCGCCCGCGAACGCCGGGCGGCGGTGCTGCGGATACCGCTGCGCGTCGACGACATCGGCGGCTGCCTGCGCGCGGCGCAGGAGCTGGTCGAGGTCGCGGCGGACGCGGCGAAGGAGCGGTCCGAGGAGCTGGACGAGCAGGAGACGGAGGAGATGCGCACGGCGCTCGGCGCGCAGCCCGGCGGCCGGATGCCGCGCGGTACGGCGGGCGTGATGAAGGACCTCCAGGAGCGCCAGAAGCGCCGGGCGACGCGCAGCCAGCGCGACAGCCTCGACCTGGCCCTCACCGACCTCGCGGGCTTCTACCGGGACGTGCTCGCGCTCCAGCTCGGTGCGGTGGCCGACGCCTCGCTGCTGCCGTGCGCGGACGTGGGGGACGGGCTGCGGCGGATCGCGGAGGACAGCAGCGCGGAGATGACGCTGCGGCGGATCGACGCGATCATGGAGTGCCGGGACGCGCTGGAGCGGAACGTGGCGCCGCTGCTGGCGCTGGAGGCGATGACGGTGACGCTGCGCAAACCGTAGAAAACGCGAAGCGGCACCCGGCCTCCTCCCACTCCACGTCACTCGTACGGGGAGAGGGTGACCGGGTGGAGGCCCCACCCCCAGCGGTTACGCTCAGGCGCATGGAATTCCGCAGCCTGTTCCGTACGGCCGCACCCGTCACCGCGCTGCTGGTGCTGATCGCCGCCGCCGGGTGTGACTCCGCCGGATCCGACGACGGCGGCACGGACACCGGCGGCAGCGGCGCCGACGCCGCCCGCGCCGGCAGCGTCAGCAAGGTGCTCGAAGCGCTCCCGGCGAAGATCCCCGCGGACATCAAGCCGTACTACGAGCAGAAGCTGCGCTGGACCGAGTGCGACGACGCCCCCGGCTTCGACTGCACGACGCTGCGCGTACCGATGGACTACGCCGAGCCGGGCGGCGGTGACCTGAAGCTGGCGGTCACCCGCAAGCAGGCCGAGAACCCCGGCGGGCGCCTGGGCTCGCTGCACGTGAACCCGGGCGGCCCGGGCGCCTCGGCCATCGAGTTCATGCAGAACTTCGCGGGCATCGGCTACCCGGAGGACGTCCGGGCCCGGTACGACATCGTGGCGATGGACCCCCGCGGCGTGGGCAGCAGCCAGCCGGTGAAGTGCCTGACGAACGCGGAGTTCGAGGCGCACACCCAGGTCGATCAGACGCCCGACGACGAGCGCGAGGTCGAGGCGCTGACCGCGTCGTTCGACCGCTTCGCCCAGGGCTGCGCGAAGCGCGCGGGCGACCTGCTGGGCCATGTCTCGACGGAGGAGGCGGCCCGGGACATGGACGTCTTCCGCGGCGTCCTCGGCGACGAGAAGCTGACGTACGTCGGCGCCTCGTACGGCACGATGCTCGGCGCCACCTACGCGGGCCTCTTCCCGCAGCGCGCGGGCCGCCTGGTCCTCGACGGCGCGATGGACCCGTCCCTCACCTCCCGGCAACTGAACCTCGACCAGAACGCCGGTTTCACCACCGCCTTCGACTCCTTCGCCGAGGACTGCGTCCAGCGCTCCGACTGCCCGCTGGGCACAGGCAGCGCCGAGGACGCGGGCACGCAGCTCCGTGACTTCCTGGACCGACTCGACTCGAAGCCGGTGCCGACCGGCGAGAAGCGGAACCTGGGCGAGCCGCTGGCGACGATGGGCGTGCTGATGGCCATGTACCAGGAGGACTTCTGGCCGCAGCTCCGCGACTCCCTCACCGACGCGATGGAGCGCAAGGACGGCAGCGGGCTGCTGGCGCTGGCGGACATGTACTTCGAGCGCGAGGCGGACGGCTCGTACGGCAGCATGATGTACGGCTTCGCCGCCGTGAACTGCATCGACCAGCCGCCACCCTTCGAGACCCCGGCGGACGTCGAGAAGCTGGTCCCGGACTTCGAGGCGGACTCCCCGGTCTTCGGCCGCGACTTCGCCTGGGCCGCACTGAACTGCGCCGACTGGCCCGTCCCCGCCACCGGCGAAGCCAACCGCATCGAGGCCGCGGGCACCGACCCGATCCTGGTCGTCGGCACCACCCGCGACCCGGCGACCCCGTACGTCTGGGCGGAGAGCCTGGCGGCCCAGCTCAAGGAGGGCGTGCTGCTGACGTACGAGGGCGACGGCCACACGGCGTACGCCCGCGGCAACGGCTGCATCGACGACGCGGTCGGCACCTTCCTCCTGGAAGGCACCCCACCCGAGGACGGCAAGCGCTGCCGGTAGCCCACTCCCCAACCGGGTGCGGAGGACCCCGGGGAACTGTGTAAACTTGTCGCCGTTGCCAGGGCCCCGGCCCGCAACCTGCCGCCTTAGCTCAGTCGGCCAGAGCGACGCACTCGTAATGCGTAGGTCAAGGGTTCGATTCCCTTAGGCGGCTCCATCAAAGGCCAGGTCACGTAGCCCGTGACCTGGCCTTTTGCATGCAGCAGAGCATGACGTGCGACACGGCCGGAACGCCGCGAGCCTGCTTGCGTGAGCGCTGCGTGAGCGCGACGACGGGATGGGCTGGTGGGGCCTCCTTCGGCAGTGAACATCCCCGTCGATCCGCGCGGGGTTGGCAACCCCACCCGCAGGCGACCTCGCTCTTGGCTACCCTGCGCTAATGCTGACGAAAGATCGGTTCGCCGACGTCTGTCGCGAGACAACGTGGAATGTGAAGAAGTTCCTGGACCTCATCTACATCCACTCTGAGCGAGACGCGCGGGGTCGCCAGCCTCGCGCGACGCTGAACCCGCTGACTGTCCTGATGGCAGCTGCGGCGTGGGAGCGCTTCCTCAGCGACTTGGTCGGAGCGGCTTCCTATCCGGAAGACAAGTGGGGCGATCGGGGCAGCAGTGGACTGGGGCGCTTTGAGATCCCCAAAGCCAAGAGGTCGGACGGGCAGGGCGGGCTATCCCGCCCGTGGGAGCCTGACCACCTATCTCCCTACCTGCGCCAACGTGGGGTAATCAATCACGACATATCTGATAAATGGGCTGCATGGCTATCCTTCACCTGGGCTGGTGCGACTCCCAAAAGTTGGTTGTTCGTTGAGTACGCCCAAGAACCAAGTGTGTTTCGCGATGTCCTGAAGGAGGTGCAGAAGATCCGGAACGGGGTTGCGCACCTCGCATTTCCTCAGGACTTTGCTGCGGCCAGTGAGTCGAGCTACACGTGGATCAACAACGCGCAGTCGATCACCATTCAGAGTGGCCATGCGCGTGGCCTATCGGCTGCGCTCCTGCAGCTGATCGACGTAAGCATCGTGACCGTGGCACGCAGTCATGGCTGGCCCACCGAAGGGTGTCGGCTGTCGGCCGCATGGTTTCGCGCGAAGGTCCCAGAGAGCGACTCTCGGTACGCAGGTACTGAATTCTGGGGTGGGCAAAGCCTTCACCGACTGAGGGCCTGACCCGCCGGGGGCGTCGGAGCTGGCATCGCTAGCTACAGCACGTTGATACAACGTACGGTGACTGAGGTATCGGTACAGAGCCGGTAAGCCGGGTTCGGACGTGATGCCCGGCGGGCCAGGGCGATCAGCGGATCCAGCACATCGGCTGTGGGCCGGGACGGCAGGTCTCCTCTTGGCTGTATATCGCGGGGGCCCTTAGGGCCTGCCCACGGACGAGGCACTCGGGTACTCGGTGGCGTGGGTGGCTTTTTGAGGACGTGTTGAACAATTTGCTCCAGGCCGGGGCCAGGGCCAAGGCCCCGGCGGAGGCGGACGTAGAACTACCCGGAACCGAGTCGCTCCGGGGCTCCGGTGCGGCGTCGGTGACCTGGCCACGGCCCTTGTTCACATGCGGTGCGCTCGCCGGGCTTCCGCTGACCGGGCCGGTGCGGTGGAGGCAGCCTAGGCGGGTTTACTGCCATGGCAGGTGGACGGCCCAGGCGCTGCCGCCGGCGAGCAGGAGGACTGCGGCGATGAGTGCGGTTGTCAGCAGCCGGACGGGGCGGCGCTGCAGGGTGAGGTGGAAGTCGCCGATGCGCAGCTCGATATACGGCGGCGGGGGGATGGAGTCCTGGTTGCGGCTGATGATCGGTCTCCTGTCAGGCGTGTGGTGCGTGGAGGCGGCCGGTTTGTTTGTCAGTGGGGCAGGGCCGGCTTGGACCGTCAGCAACAGTAAGGGGCAGCAGCACGCAAGGTGTTCACAGGAGTGAACCCACGTTGGTGAATCAAGGACCCGCAGCGGTGGCTCAGGTGGTGCGTCGTGCGGACTGGCGGCGAGCGTAGATGCCAGCCCGGAGGAATTTTCGTCGGCGACCACTTTGTGCCAGTTGGGGTCGTCCGGTCGTGGGCAGGGCACGATGAGAGTCGGGGCCCTGCGGCGTCTGTTCTTGTGCAGACCGCAGGACAGCCCGCAGGGCGGCGCCATGGGGGAGCAGGCACGCAGCTGGTGAACGCGGGCTCGCAGTTCTCCGCCTCCCGGTGGCCGCCGGCCGCGATGATGCGGGGTCAGCCCTGGGCGCGGGACATTATCTGATGACTACGTTACGACCTCGGTTACGGGCCAGCAGAGGGACCGTAGTTTTGGAAACCGCCGGCGAGGGGCGCTGCGGCGCGTTCGAGGTCGAGGATCTCCCACGCCAGGCGCTGTTCGCAGGAACTCGGCGATGCACTGGCTGCGCACCGGCCGTTGGTCGGTGCGCCCCGTCACATTCGCACGTCACACCCGAGCGAGGCCGCTGATGCAGTGCGATGTTGCGCGCAGTCAGCCGACTGCCGCTCAGCGTCCACCGCCACTGCGGGGCCGATCGGCCAAGCCTGTCACGATGTAGGGGCTGAAGCGGCCGATCTAGCGCCGCGCCATGGCTGGGTCACGCACCAGCAGCAAGGAGATTAGCGTCACTGGCATGCCTGTAGGGCGGGCGAACGCTGACCACGACCGGGCGGACAATGCAGGCGCCTCGATTCGAACGCCCGGCGAAAACCTCAGCGCCTCCCGCCCCAAACGACCTCAACACCTGTAGCGCACGGAACTTGGGGAATTGCTCAAATCTTGGGCTTCTTGCGCTTAACCTTCTTCTTCGCGGCTTCGACAGTTTTCGACTGCTTTGCCTTCTTGGCTGCTTTGCGAGCTTTGTCAACCGCGGCCTTTTGTGCGTTCTCCGCCACTTTGCGCTGGAGCGGGACCAGCTTGGCGGTGGCCTCCGCGGCTCCGCGGCCGACCTCGGGGAGGACGCTCTGGTAGATGTCCCGCGTGATCCGGGTGTCGCTGTGTCCGAGGGTGTCGGAGACGATCTTCACGTCCACGCCGGCGGCGAGCATGAGCGTGGCCGCGCCGTGGCGCAGGTCGTGCAGCCGGACAGGCGGGAGGCCGGAGGCGGCGACGAGCCGCTCGAAAAGGTCGGTCACCTTGCCGGGGTGCAGCCAGGAACCGTCTTCCTGAGTAAAGACCATGCCTGTCTCGACCCAGGCCGTACCCCATTCCTCGCGTGCCGCTTCTTGACGCTCGCGGTGCCGCTTGAGGACGTTGACGGTGTCGTCGTCGAGCGCGACCACGCGGTGCCCGCTATCGGTCTTTGGCTCGGACGTCTCCACGTCCCAACCGTCCTGCACGAGCTGCGCGGAAACGGTCAGCGAATGGGCATCCAGGTTGGTCTCCGACCACGGCTGCCCGCACGCCTCTCCGCGCCGCAGGCCGCGAAAGGCGATCAGGTGCCACATCGCGTACAGCCGGTCTTCGGCTACAAAGTCGAGGAAAGCCCCGGTTTGCTTCGGCGTCCAGACCATCACCGGCGACGGCTTGTCACCCGTCTCGCGCCACCTGGCCACCCGCTCCTTCGTCCACACCAGGGCCTTCGGCTTGCGCACGGGGTCGAGTTCGACGTGGGCGGCCGGGTTGAAGGTGATGATCTGCTGGCCGATGGCGTCGTTGAGCGACGCCCGCAGCGTGGCCTTGACCCGCTGGCGTGTGGCGGGGCCGGTGATGCGGCGGAACGGCGGCATCGCGTCGATCGCGGCCTTCATCGCCTTGCGGCGGGCACGGTTCTCCGCCCCCTTCCACGGGACCGCCGCCAACTCCTCGATCGCCGCGCGCCGCTGCGCGTTCTGCTCCAGGATCTCGACGTTGTGGTCGGCGATGGCCGTGAACATGCCGCTGAGGTGGCTCACCCGCAGCCGGTCCAGGCGGTGGTGACCGATCCGCGGCTTGAGGTGGACACGGATGTCCGTGTCGTAGCGGCTCAGGCCGGAACGGCGGATGCGCTTGCCCTCCAGCCACCGGTCCAGCCACTCGTCGACGGTGAGCCGGCCGACGAGGTCTTGGCCGGACTTGAGGCGACGCCGCGTCTCCTCCACGTCAGGCAGCGGCCGCTTTTCGTCGCCCACCTCCTCCAGCATGACGGCGATCAGGTCCATGCCTTCAGGGTCGTCGGCACCAGCCAGGCCGAGGAGGGCGCGGACGTGGTTCAGGTCCGTCTGCGCGGCCTTGAGGGTCTCGTAGCCGGCGCGGCTGAAGGAGCGGCGTGCCCCGTCCTCGCGGGGCGGCAGCTCCTGGCGTATGGAGTACGAGCCGTGCTTGCGGTTGGTGAGCTTGGGGCACTTCTTGCCGAGCGGTTTGCCGCTCTCGGGGTCGCGACAGTAGCAGCGGCGGTGGGTGGAACCCTTCAAAGGCCGTCCTCCTCTGTAGTGTCGGCGTTGGAGCCGTCGGGATCGACATCCGCGAGTTCTGGCGGTAGGTAGGGGAGAAGGCCGCGCTCGCTCCGGATGAAGGAGCGGGCAACACGCAGGCGGTGCTTGGCCTCGTCGACTTCCTCAAGGGCCTCAGCCTGCTCACGGAGAGCCTTCGCCCTCTCCGCTCCAGTGCGTGCGTGATCGACGGCCCATCGGGCGTAGCGCTCACTCGCCATCGCGGACTTGGCCGAGACGAGGGCGCTGATGTGCTCGCCCTGGTAGCGCAGCATGTCGCGGTCGGTCAGATATCCGTCGTCCTGTGCGATGAACCAGCACATGGCCTCCCACGGGGCGACCCGGTCCTCGTACGGGAGCCGCTGAACCTCGGCGACGTAGCCGATCGGGTAGATCAGGCAGATCGGGTTCGTGCCCAGCGCCTGGGCCAGGACCATGACGTCGACCAGCGGCAGCGACGCGCGGCGGCCCGACTCCATGTTGGCGATGACGTTGCGGGGGATCGTGTGCCCGAGGGCCCCGCACTCGTTGGCCAGTTCCTGGGCGCTCCACCCCAACTCCTTCCTCCGCCGCCGGACTTCTCCGGCCACGGTGGCCATGACGTGGTCCGTCCACTCCGGGACGTCGTCCTCGTCCGCGCCTTCGTTCCCAGCATGGGGTCGTCGTTGTGTCATGAAGACACAATAACTCCGTCATCCTGGAATGACCTGCCTGGAGTCGGACGTGATCCCCGCGTTCGCCGAGGGCTCAGTACGGAATGGAGCGTCCATGCGTGACGAAGCCCCCAGCGTCCCGTCGAGAGGGATGACCCGCGAGGAACTGCTCGCCCTTCCGGTGGCCATCGACCTGGACACCTGCAACCGCGCGCTCGGGCTGGGGCGAAGCAAGGGATACGAGTTGGCCAAGCGGGGACAGTACCCGTGCCGGGTCCTTCGGCTGGGCAAGGCGTACCGGGTCGTGACGGCCGACTTGCTGGACCTGCTCGGCCTGGCCGCATGACCGGACGGGCACCCGAGGAAGAGTTCTGCGCGGAGCGGACACAGAATCGCTGGACTGTTCCCCGCCGTGGTCGTACTGTCCGTGTTCCCTCGCGGCACAACGGTTCCCGCGAGAAGTGGGCGAGCCCCCGGCGCTGCAACGCCGGAGGCCCCAGCAGCGCCTGTCTATGGCCCCATGTGACCGAATCCGGCGGCAACGGCGCACAAGCCTGCGACCGCCAGCAGAGGAGCTGCCCCGTGCATAGTGCAACACCCGACCCCGATCGCGCACCTGCCCCGGGCGCCTGGCCTCCTGTCGCGGTCCCCGGCCGGCCCACCCGCCAGCCGCGGCCGGAGCCTCCGGCGCCCGTAGGCGAGGCGTCCCCCGCGGACGATGAGGAGACGGCATCAGACCCCGAGCCGACGCGCGGGACCGAATTGCTGGATGAGTTGCGGGCTCAGATCGCGAAGTTCGTGATCCTGCCCTCACCGCAGGCTCTGGACGCGGTAACCCTCTGGGTGGTGGCCAGCCACCTACAACCTGCCTGGCAGCACGCCCCGCGCCTGGCCGTGGTCGGGCCGGCGAAGCGATGCGGCAAGTCCCGCCTGCTGGACGTACTCACCGAGACGGTCCACGAGCCGATGCTCACCATCAACACCACCCCGGCGGCGATCTTCCGCTCCATCACGGATGTGCCGCCCACGCTCCTGGTGGACGAGGCGGACACCATCTTCGGCACCCCGAAGATGGCCGAGAAGAACGAAGAGATGCGCGGCCTGCTCAACGCCGGGCACCAGCGCAATCGGTTCGTCACGCGGGTCGTCGGCAACGACCACACGCCCCGCAAGTTCGCCACCTTCGCCATGGCGGCTCTGGCCGGCATCGGGAACCTGCCGGACACCATCATGGACCGGGCAGTGGTCATCCGCATGCGCCGTCGCGCCGAGGGCGAGAGCGTGAAGCCGTTCCGCTCCCGGCGCGATACCCCGGCCCTCCACGATCTGCGCGACCGCATGGCCGCCTGGGCGACCCCGCTGCTCGACGAGGCAGCCGATCTGGAACCGGCCATGCCCGTCGAGGACCGGGCCGCCGACACCTGGGAGCCGTTGGTGATCGCCGCCGACCTCGCTGCGGGGACCTGGCCTTCTCGCGCGCGTACGGCTTGCGCGGAGATGGTCGCCGCCGAGACCGCGGCTGAGGACGAGCACGCAAGCGGTGCACGGATCCTCGCCGACATCCGTCGCGTCTTCGTAGCCCAGCGCGAGGTCGACAGCCTCAGCACGGAGGAACTCCTCCACCACCTCCGCCAGGATGTCGAGAGCCCGTGGGCGGAGTGGGGTCGCCACGGCCTTAGCCCGCGCGACCTCGGCGCCATGCTCCGCGAGTTCGAGATCACTTCCGGGAACGTGCGCATGGCCGACGGCACCCAGCGCAAGGGCTACACGCGCAACAAGTTCCTCGACGCATGGCGGCGGTACTGCCCGACGGTCCATCCGGTCGACGCAGATCCGACAGGGGCGAAGGTCTAACGCCCCGCCCATCCCCGGCTGCCGTCCCTGCCGTCCCTGCCGTCGCGGCCCAGGTCGTACAGCATGCGAGCAAGACGGCAGTCGAGGCCAAGACGGAAGTCGATCACGAGTGCCCCACGCTCGACCCTGCTCGCATCCGTCTTGTGCCGTCCTGGCCGTCCGTCCCGTATCGCTGCAGGTCGCAAGGCCCCACTCCGGGACGGACGGCTGAGGCCCCGCCGTCTCAGTAGTCGACACCGCACGCTGCCGCCTACCTGAGTCGGAATGGAGCCCGGCCTGCCGTCCCGCCCTGACCTGCACGTGCAACGGCCAAGACGCCCAAGACGGATCATCCCAGCACCCGTAGGAGTACCTGGACTTGCCTGCCGCCGCGCAACAGCTCGACCCAACCCGTTCCACCGCTTCCACGGTCCGGGGCAGCATCGCGCTGCGTATCAGCGTCGCCGCTCTGGCCGCCATCGGCTTCGTGCTGTCGTACGACGCCCTGCGCCAGATGGCCGTCGCCGTTCACATCCGCGGCCCGCTGACGTACCTGTTCCCGCTGGTGATCGACGGCTTCATCGCCATCGGCGTCGCAGCTCTGATCATCCTGCGCGCCGGCCCGACCGGCTCCCGTATCTACATCTGGGCATTGGTGTTCACCGCCACGGGGACCAGCATCTGGGCCAACGCTCTCCACGCCGTCCGCCTGAACCACCTCGAAACCGGTCGGTCCGACGAACTGCACCTCGGCGATCTCTCCGTCGCCCTTCTTTCCACCGTCGCACCGCTCGCCCTCGCCGGTGCCGTCCACCTCTACATCCTCATCAGCCGAAACACCCCCACACGCACACCCAACGATGGTCCGGGACTTCCGCACGCCGCTGCCGAGCCCGCCCTCTCGGCAGTCAGCGCGACCGGAACCCCTGTGCTCAACCCGGCAGGTTCCGCTGGCCCGAACGGAACCCCCACGACGGAACGGCCCACGATCGCGTCCGATCCGCTGGCCTCCGACCGCCGCAGCGAAACCGCTGACCGCCACACCGCGGCCGACACCTCCATCTCTGCCCCACCACCCCATCCCGCCCCAGCTCAGCCCACACAGCGCCGCACAGGCCGCCCACCCGGCGCCGAATTCGGCCAACTCCTGGCCATCGCCCGAGAGGCCGTCGAAAGCCACGGCGAAACCTCCCGCACCGTCGTCGAAAACGCGATCCGTGATCAAGGGCTTCCCATCGGCGGCGAACGCCTCACCAAGATCATGAAGGTGCTGAAGTCCGACGCTGACACTACTTCCGACCGTCCGTCCCACGATCCGCAGACCACCATGGCTGCCGCCGCCTCCCGTTCAACCAGCGAAGAGCCGTCACGCTCACCGCTCCATGCAGTGCCCCCGATCCAGGCACCGCCCACCCACACCTGAGGAGCCAGTCCGCATGCATCAGCCCGAGTCCACCGGCAGGCCCACCAGTACCGACCCACCTCGCTCCCGTTGGCGAGGTCTCCCTCCCGACCGAATCAGCGGAGCAAGTTGGAGGTTGGGACACTCCCCCGCCGGGGGAGTGTCCCAACCGGCCTCCGCCCCGGGGGTGGCGGAGGCTCCCCGCCGCCAGGGGGCGTCGGGGGAAGGGGCCGGGTCCGAGGGCGGACCCGAGCCCGGACGGCGGGTCGCCGACCGTCGGCGGGTACGGCAGCGCTCCCGTAATCGCAGGCAGCGTACGGCGGTCAGCGTGCGGCTGAGCCCACGCGAGCTGGCCGTCATCGACTCCGGCGCGGCGGCGGCCGAGGTCACCCGGGCTACGTACATGGCCCGCGCCGCGCTCGCCGCTGCCGCCGACCCGGAGCGCACCGCCGCGCTGATCGCCTCCAACCGGGAGACGCTGGCCAAGCTGTTCGCCGCGCACCGCACCCTGCGCGCCAACGGAAACCTCCTCAACCAAGCCGTCAAGGCCCTCCATACCGGCCAGCGCCCCGCCCAGCTCGACGCCGCCGTCCTGTCAGTCCAGGAAGCTGCCGAGGAGCTGAAGGATGCCACCGGCCGGTTCGTCGCGCTGATGAACCCCCAGCGTCCGGAGGGCCGGTGATCCCGAAGGTCCACAAGCAGGGCTCTTCCACCCTTGGCCTGCTGAACTACCTCTACGGCCCCGGCAAGGCCGAAGCGCACGTCGACGCCCACCTCGTCGCCTCCCACGACGACACCGCCCCCGACCCCGGCCGCGACCCGGCAGCCACCCGCGCCGACCTACGCGATCTGCTCGACCAGCCGCTGCACCTGCTGGAGGCCGACCAGCGCCCGGTCAAGCATGTCTGGCACTGCTCGGTCAGGGCCGCGAAGGGCGACCGGATCCTCACCGACACCCAGTGGGCGCAGATCGCCCGCCGCATCGTCGCCGCTACCGGCATCGCCCCCGAAGGCGAGGAGGCGGGCTGCCGCTGGGCCGCTGTACGGCACGCCGACGACCACATCCACATCATCGCCACCCTCGTACGCGAAGACGGCCGCCGCCCCGACCACCACCGCTCCGGCCAACGCGCCCAAGCCGAGTGCCGGCGCATCGAGACCGACTACGGCCTCACCCGAGTCAACGCCGGCGACGGCACCGCCGCCAAACGCGCCACCAGCGCCGAACGCCACAAAGCCGACCGCCAGGGAAAAGCCATCACCACACGCGACGAGCTACGCGCCATCGTGCGCACCGCCGCCGCCCACGCCACCTCCGAAGCAGACTTCTTCGCCAAGCTCACGGGATCACACGTGCTGATCAACAGACGCATCGCCCCGTCCGGCGACGTCATCGGCCTCAAAGTCGCCACCGCCGACAACCGCAACAAGGACGGTGAGCCGGTCTGGTTCGCCGGCGGCACCCTCGCCAAGGACCTGACCTGGCCCAAGATCCGCGAACGGATCACCGCCCACGACACCGCACCCGACACACCCAGCCGTGCCCGGACAGGCCGCGCGAGCCAGCGGTGGCGCCACACCACCCGCGCCGTCCAGGCCGCCCACACCAGCCTCCACGGCGACGACCCGGCCCTCGGACAGGCACAGCTCGCGGCCGTCGGCGACCTGCTGGACATCCTGCCCACCGTCACCACCGGCCCCACCCGCATCGAGATCTTCACCGCCGCTCAACACTTCGAACGCGCCACCCGCTCCCACATCCGCTTCGAACACGCGCAAGCCACCGCCCTGCGCACCTCGGCGAAGCGACTCCTGCGCACCGCCGGCCAACCCGCGGACACCGCCCTCATCGCGGACCTACTGATCACCCTGACGCTGGTAGCCATAGCCGCCCACCGCTTCCACCAAGCCCACGGCCACACCCAGCAAGCCGCCGCCGCCCAGACGACACTGGCCCACCTGCAAGCGGCCTACCAGCACACCACCGCCCCCGCCCTGGCCGAACTCGCCACCCACGCGCCCCGCACCGACATCCAGCACGGCTACGCCGGCCTCATCCGCCAAGTGCTGCCCGAGCACGCCGAACGCATCCTCGCCGATCCAGTCTGGCCTGCCCTCGCAGCCACCCTCACCAGCACCGAAGCCGCCGGCACGCTGGCGAAGGACACGCTGGCCAAGACCGCCACGCAGCGGGAACTCGACACCGCCACCCACCCCGCCGAAGTCCTGCTATGGCGCCTGCACCACACCCCCAGCAAATGCGCCGAAGCCGCCACAGCACGCAACAACCGAACCCGCCACCAACGCGCCCACGCACCCGCCGCACCGCCAGCCACCTCGCCGGCGCACGACCCCAAACGACGCCGCTGAGTGAGTTTCCGAACCTGCCTGCACCGTCGCCGACGTCTTCGAACGCGCCCGCACACCCGCCACGGCTGAGACCCGCGCGACCACCGCTTGCAGCCGCGACCCGGAACCATCGGCAGGCTCGGATTCGAGGCTGGTTGAACGCTGGCATCGCGACGGTGACGGCCATGGCGCCCAGCGAATCGCAGCATCGTCGATCGCCGTGCTGGACGCGGTAGTCCAGCCCCTTTATGCACCGAGCCCGTGTGGGATGTATTCCACGTACAGCAGAGTGGCAAGTACGCCGGGTGACTCTTCGCGTTTTGGTGCCACTGCGACGATCCGAGCACACTTATTCAATCGTGCTCCTGCCGTTCGCTTGACGATGGGGGCCGTGCGCTCGCCTACCCCCCTGGCGCGGTGTCGAATTTTGCAGTTCGGGTGCGACCGCCGAAACCAATGGGCGGCCGGTAGCTTTAAGGGGCTGCCGTGCTGCCTGTGGCGGTAAGCTCGGACGTAAGTGGCGAAGTACATTGCGCGCCATCTTGAGAACGTCTTGTTTTAGGCGATGCTGTGGGACGCAGGAGAGCTGACGCGTGGGAAACCCCCTCCTGTGCAGAGTGCGGCGCTCATGCTGAGAGTCATGCGCCTGACCCTCGCTCGCATTCTTCTGTCTCCTGTGACCAGTTGCCGTGCTGCGTGGGCTATGGCCCGAAACGTGGGCCGGCTCTCTTTCGACACCGCCTGGCGGCAGGAACGCGTGGCCAGACACCCTGACGAGCTGCTCTACCGTCAGTCCGGCCACCGCACCCCCCGTGGTCCGACACCCGAGGGACGGGCTGAGCGTGCACCGCAGCATTGCGAGACGGACCCCGGACCGCCAGGGAGACATGAGCGGCCATAGGGGCCCCACCGAATGCGGCTGTTGATGCAGTTGGAAATGGTGTGACGAGAGATGAAATTCACTTTCGGTCAACTTCCGCAAGGTCCAGTTTTCCGTCCAGTGAGCGCAGGCCAAGTTCCTGGAGGCCCTTCAACGCCCGTCAGAACAGGGAGAGTTCATGCCTGACCTCAGTGCCTTGCCCGCCGTGCTCGGCGCAGGGCTTCCGGCCACCTCCACGTTCCTCTACCAACGCCTGGAGAATCTGCTGGACCGGCGCGGCCAGCCTGAGACAGCCCTGCCCGCTTCAGGCGTCCTGCACGGGGAACTGAGCATGCCGCTCACGGCAGATCCGGAGGAGTTCGCTGCGAGGCTGGAGAACTTGGAGACTCTGCGTGACGTGCTGGAAGGATACCGGCACGCCCCCGAGCGCATCAGCGTCGATGATGTCCGGCTGCTGCGAATGCTGGGCCGGGTGCGCGGCACGCTCGAGGAGATCTACGGGCAGCGTTTGACGTTCGTGGGGGAGGAGGGCCGCGACCCCTCCGGGCCGTCTGTGCGGCAGAAGGTCGGGACGCTGCGCGGCAAGGCCACCGCTGTCGACTCCGACACTGTCGCCGGCCCCGTGGAGACGAGCCAGGACGCCGTCACGGTGGAGGAGGGCGGTGAGATGACGGGTATCCGGGCCCGCTACATAGGCCCGCCGCCCGCCTCCCGGTAGCCCCCGCCGCCGTCCCTCCAGCACGTGAGAAGGGGAAGTACGTGACCTCAAGCGTTCCGTCTCCGCAGCCCGTGAACGACTTACCGCCTGATGCCGACTACGGTCTGACGCCTGCTTCCGACGCGCCCGGGAGCGACCCGTCCGATCCGACGCTCGAAGCTGCCGTCGGGTCCCGCCCTGCCACCACCGGGGACGCTGCCCGCGCCGAGGGATCCGACTACCACGAACAGAGCACCGAACCGTACTGGACCGCGCAGGTCAACCAGCGCGTCGGCACCAACCGCGGCGTCATGATTGGCACGCTCATCGAACAGGGCATCCAGCGGCTGCGCGGCACCACCATCCCGGGCAAGGACATCGACGCACACCTACGGAACTACGTCCGGGGCCAGGACGACGACCTCGCGATCAGCGAGATCCTCAACAAGAGCCCCGTGACTGTGCTGACCGGCACAGACGGCAGCGGCCGCTTCAGCACCGCGCTGGACATCCTGCACCGCCGCGTGAACGGCCCCGTCCGCCAGGTCCGGCGGGAGCCCGGCACGCCGTTTGACCTGAGCGGCCTGCACGAGCACAACACCGGCTGGATCCTGGACCTGCGGGCCGAGGACCCACATGCCGGATTCGGCCGCGAACTGGCCGAAGACTCAGACAAGCTGCCCCACGGGTCTGTACTCATCGTCCTGATGAGCGCCCAGGCATGGAAGAAGTGCGGAGACGGTGCGACCCACCTCAGCCGCCTCCTTGCTGGCCCAGAGCGTGCCGCCATCCTGCGAGAACACCTGAAGGACGTGCCGCTCATCATTGGCGTGGACCAATGGATTGCAGCCGAACCCATCCAACGGGGGATCGCCCGGCTTCAGCCGGCGCAGATCGGAGCCTGGGCCAACGCCATCGTCAACACCGAGGACGTCGAGCGGGACAAGGGCCGCCTCGTACAGGGCCAGCCTGTCGACCCCGGGGACTTCACCGGCTTGGTCCAGAAGGTCGTCACAGCCGCCGAGGACTGGCGCAGCGACCTCCTTGAGTGGCACACCACCCACCAGGACAGCGACTACCGCAACTACCTGCTTGCCGCTGCGGTACTCGAAGGCGCGAGCTCGGAGAAGATCTACGAGGCATCCACCACTTTGGCCAAGGCGCTCAAGGAAGCACCCCAGTCCCGTCCCGGGCAGCAAGGACTCGGCGTCGTGGCACTGACGCAGAAGGCCAACGCCGACCTCCAGCCCGACGGGACGATCCGCTTCCGCTACCACAACTACGCCGAGGCCGTTGTCGACTACTTCCTGGACGACCGCCCGCACCTTCTGCAGCAGTTCACCGCCTGGACCGCTTCCCAGGTCACCGGACTCGACGAGGACCTCGCCAGGCCGCTGATTCAGCGCGTCAGCCACTGGGTCGTGCACTACACAGCCCGCCACCGCAGAACCGCACTCCTCAAGTCCCTGGCCGAACAGTGGTCCACCACCTACAGCGACGCTGCCTGCGACCTCCTCGTCCTGGCCGCTGTGGACGACCGGACCGGAGACCTCGCCCGCAGGGCTTACCGCCGATGGGCCAAACCAGAAGCCGCCGCGCTGTCCGCCGACTTCACGGCCGTCCTCATCCGTGCCTGTCGCCGCCTCGCCGAGGCCCACCCCTCCAGCATGCTCAGCCGTATCGCTGAACTCGCCACCAGGGCTCACGGCGACGGCGACGCCAGGAACCGCCGGACGGCCCAGATCACCCAGGCCGTCAGCGAGGCCCTGAACGCCCTGTGGGACAACAGCGAGCAGCGCTTGGGAATCCACCACCAGCTGACCCAGTGGGCCAGCGACTCGCATGGCCCGCACCGGGCGGCAGCGCAGAGTACCTTCGCCCACCTCGCCCAGCGGGGCACCCCCTCCGCCCCGGCCCTCCTGACCGACTCCGCAAACGACACAGCATGGCTCACCGACATGTGGCGCAACGCACTGCCCACCACCGGCTGGTCGCCGCCGGTCGCCGACGCCTTCGCCTACTGGATGCAGACTGCCCTGGAACACCCCGAACAGCGCGAGACTATCGGCCAGATCGTGTGCGACGCCGTCCACCGCACCGACGACCCGCACTACAGCGCCAACCGCCTGATCGCCATGCAGAATCTCCTGTACAGCTGGGCCCCCGCACCTCCCGCCGTGCAGAACGCCGACGCCATACGTCTGCGCGACCAGATACTCACCCGACTGCGGGCCCAGGACCCCGCCGCGCCCCCGCTCCCCGGTGACCATGCGTCGCGGTCGTAGCCGATCCGGCTGGCCGGCGCCTCGCGCCGGACAGCTCGCCGGGGGCAGCTACACGCTTCCAAGCAACACGCCCGGATTCTGCTTCCGTGCTGAACTGACCGGCCGGTGGCAGGAGGTGCCCGCCGCTCGGCTCCATCACAATCCCCGCGCGGTGGTCACCCATCACGCCCTGGAAACGGCCCGCGCCACGGCCCGGCTGTACCCACTCGGCGAGCACCAGGCCGCGCAGGCCCACATCAACACCCGCCTGGGTGCCGAGGCTGACCTGGCCGGTGCTCCGGTCCGCCTCCTGTGGGCCGAAGCGGCCCTGACCGTGACCACCGAGGACCTGGCAGCGGCCACTGCCCTCGAACGGCAACTGCACGAAGAGGCGCTGAACGAACAGCGGCGCCGTCAGCGTCGGCAGGAAGCAGAAGAACTCCACCAGGCACTGGCGGCCACTCCGACCCTGACGCTGGCCTACTGGCTCACACACCACCCCGAAGCGACCGGCCGCGAAACCATCGACGCCGTCAACCGGCTTGCAGAGAAGATCACTGACCACGCGCCCGACAACGCCTGGGTCCAGATTGCCCGCCTGCTCCAGACCTTCGCCGAAGGTCTCAATGAGGACCAGCGCGCCAATCTTGTGGAGAGCCTGGCGCAGATCGTCACCCGCTACGACCAGCCTCTCCTGGCTGAGGACCTGCGGGCCATCGCCACCACCGCGGTTCCCCTCAATGGACATGCGGCTCATGCCCCACCCGAGTCGGGGCCACCGGGACGCACAGGATCGCCGTGACGGCGGCATGGTCCGGGCAATGGCGTGGTGTGCGGGTAGTGCACGGACGGCCTGAGCGGGAACCGCCTGCCGGTGACCGCGGCGTACGCCTTTGTCAAGTTGTGGCGCCCGACGCACTATGTCGGATCCGCCGTAGATCACCTTCAGTCACCACTTGGGCCGCGGACCAGGATCATGGAGGCGCGGTTGCCAGCGGTACCAGTCGCGCAGGGGGTAACCCTTGCGGACGGCTGCCATCGCCGCCGTAGCGGCGGCGAGCGGTGCGAGCGCGTGCGCCGCTGCGGAAGACCGGGCCGACTGGCGAGACGAGCACACGACCCGCTCGGACCGCACTCTGTGTGCGGGCCGAGCGAGTCGTCCAAGGCGCCCGCGGCGTGGCTGCCGCCGCGTGCGTGTTCGTCGGCGCCGCGGGCTTGCACGTCTACGTCACCAGCCGCGACGAGGCGAGGCGCCCTCGGCTTGGGCTGCCGTACCGGGCGCCCTCGCCGGTTCCGCTACACCCACCTACCCGGCGAGCCCGACGGCCTCTAGCAGGAACCTCCGTCGTTGCGCCCATGAACGGCAAGGATCGGGCATTAGCAGGGATTCGCTGTGTCGCTAGAACGCTAGATGCCTGGTCACAGCGGTACTGCTAGCAGGCAGGGCCGCTAGGTCTAGCAGACTTGCTAGCGCAATACCGACTTCCTACGCGGATCGGCGCTTCACCAATCGGCGGGGCGCCGACGGCTGCGACCTACAGATCCTGGCCGGCTGGCGTCCACAGCAGTCGCTCGCGGGTCGCCTCGGGCACCACACGGCGCAGGACGGACTCCGTCGAGCTGAGGGACGCGGCGAACGCGGCCACGAGGTCGTGCGGGACGGACGTGGAGAAGGAAACCGCCCACAGATACGGTGCGTCGGGCGCGGGCTGGGCCCATGCCTGCCATCCGTGCGGTTCCGGCTCGTCGGGCTCGCCGGTCAGGGTGCGCGGGTCGGCGTCCTGGATGAGGGGCGGTACCTCGCCGAGGCTGACGTGCGAGATGAACGTGGGATCCGTCGCCCCCGCGCTCTGGTCGGCGTCGAGGAGCCACCCGTGCGCGGTGACGGCGTCGACCACCAGCTCGGGACGGACGAGCGGCACCGCAGGCTGGGCGTGGGCGTCGAGCGCGGCGAGGAAGTCGGCCACCGCCTCACCGGGAACGCCGGTCGTGAAGTATGCCGACCACTCAGCCGGGCTGCTGGTGTCCGCACGGGCGGAGACCTGCCAGGCGATCGGCAGGTCTCCCAAGTGGAACGGCTCGTCCGCCAGCACCCACTGGGCCCAGCACAGGGACTCGGGGCTGATGTGCAGGACGGTGCTGCGCAGGACCTGGCGGTCCTCCGGTGCTTCGTCCGGATCCAGCCGGCCCCGGACCGTTGTCAGGCTCGTCCAGCCCAGGCCACCGAGTGCATCGGCGACGGCGTCGTACGGGCGCCCGTCGTCACCGGCCAAATGCCGGGGACCGACCGAGTACACGCGCGCACCGCCCATCGGAGCGGAAGGATCGAGTGGAAAGCCGGAATACAGGGGCGCCTCCAAAGGGGTGCTCGGTTGCGGATCAAACGCCTGCGGTGCGGCGGGGGACGGCGCAGGGGTTCCTGAACGGGCCTTTGCTAGGCCAGGACCACCGCGACCTCGGGAAGCAAATGCCCAAGCTGCGCGGTCTCGTGCCGCCCTGGGGGAGGTAGACGACAGCCCAGCCGGTCTCGTCCGCGGACGGCATCATCTACGCGAGCGATGCGCTGGATCGGTCGACCTGGGATTTCTTCAAGGTCGTCGATGTTGACTTGGCCTTGCGTCGCTGGCCAGTCATTGCGCGATCTTCCGTATCTGCCGGCAGCGAACTGCAATATCTGACCTCCGGCCCCGCTCATGAACAGGCCAACGACAGACCGTCTCAACCGCCAGTGCACGGACCGTTGCAATCTGGAGCGGGAGGGAAGGGAGGTCTGGGCGGGCAACCCCTGTCCGTCGCCTCCGGCTCCTAACCGTCCCGGTTCTGGGCGTCGAGCCGCAAGGGTCGTGATGGAGAAGTTGCGGGACTCCGAGCTACGGCCGCTTCGACGCGTCGAGCCAGTACGTGGCGAGCATCTCGCTCGGCCACACAGGTTGACGGATATCGCCCCGGGGCCCCATCTCTACGAAGTACGGGGCCAGGTCGACGACCGGCGTTCCGTCGACTGCGTCGAGATCCGTCACTCGAAGGTCCCGGCCGTCCGCGCCCAGCAACCGGGGGTAGTCGGTTGCCAGTTGGTTGGGGCGCCGGTGGTTGCGGTGGACGAACGTGCCGGTCGCCGGCCACCGCGTGTTTCCCCGTGGGCTTCGTGCGTGGAGTTGGACGTCTTCGGGTCGCGCCAGGTGGAAGTGCCACGTCACGGTCAGGTGGGAGAACTCCTCGATTCCCTGCAGCGTTCTAGGGGGTACGCCTCGTTGAGGCGGATGACCGACTCGACCCCGGCCTGGTAGTCGTCCTGGAGGCGGGTGTGGCCCCCGACGACCGTTCCGATCGATTCGACCTGGTACGTCGCCATCGGCGCTCGTCCCTCTCCCTCGGAGATGCGTGTTCGCCAGCCGTCAACCGGCACCGCAGAGCTGGTTGGCGCAGCCTACGACGCGCAGCAAGTCTCGTGCCCGGCGATCCAGCTCCGCGACCTGCCGGCCACCCCGCGGACGGGCGTGAGGTCCCTCTGCATGCGAACGATGACGTCACGAGCACGACCGGAGTGAATGCCAGACATCGCGTCCAACGACTCCGTCCAGGTGGCGGACGCCTCGTCGAGACGCTCCTGCCGAACCTGAACCGCTCCGAGATATCCCAGCGTCACGCTGTGGGTACGGACGTAGAGCTGGCGACGGCGGGTCGCGACGCTGCGCCGGAAATGGATCTCAGCGTCCCGCGGCTGCCCGAGGTCGCGCAGCGCGCAGGCCGTCTCGTGGGCCAGCGGCGCTTCCTGGAAGAACCCGATACCTCCTCAGGTAGGCAGTCCTGACGCCCTGACTGCGGGAGGGGGTCCCGGGTGGCGTGGGAAGCCGCTGACTGCATGCACGGCCGGAACGCAAGCAGCGGAGTTGGTGTCTGTGACCAGGACCCCGGAGGTAACGCGTGGACTCGCGCGGCGTGGCACGCCAACCAACTCCCTGACTCTCCCGCCCCTGGTCCCGCCCCCGCGGCGTGACGCTGGTCCTGGTCCTGGCCTCGTGTGGGTCGGCTTCTCGCCAGCCGGGCGTGGACATATGGCGGTCAACGCTGCGTTCGAATTCGTCCACAACGGGGCCTCGGCGGCCTCGGCGGCGTGGACGTCCGCATACGCATCAGCGTAGGTGGAACTCGCTCAGGTGGCCGCGGTCGTAGGTGCTCAGAGTCAGCCCTTCGCCCGTCATGCTGGCCTTCCGATAACGGTCCACGAACTCGACGGTGACCATCACAAGATCCTCCATTGAAGCTCCGGGTCGTCACGCTGGACGCCTTCGATGCGGCGCTTGACTTCTTCCAGACTTCCCGGGGTGTGATGCGCTTTCCGGGCGTTCGTGGTGATCATTCGAAGTTCGCGAATCTGAGCCAAGGTACTGTAGCCCGACCACTGCCGGACGTCCCAGCCGTAAGCGTCGGCGAATTGCTCATAGTGCCGCTTCCCGTGGCCGAATCTGCGGCAATGTATCTCGACGGTCACCAAATCCCATTCCGGCTGTCCGGTTGAGGCGGTGTCCCAGTCGCACAGGACGACTCCGTCAGGAGTGTGCAGTGCGTTTCGGTGTTGGGGGTCGCCTTGAATGGTACCTGACTGGCGAGCGAAACCAATGCCTGCGAGATCAGATTCGAGCCGATCCGCATAGTCGCTGAGAAATTTGACGGCCGACATCGGCAGATTGCTGATCGCCGAAATGGAGCGTCGAATGGCACGTATGTTGTCGTGCGCTGGCAGGGATACATTCGGCGGGATGAGTGAGTGAAGTGCGTTGAGGGGGTCGGCCAGTTGAGCGGCCGTGACTGGGTTCTCAGGCTGGGGGAGGTAGGTCCAGAAGGTCACGGCGTGATGGTCGACGACCACGGGCTGGTCCACCGGGAGGAGCGGTACGGTCGGGAAGCCGACGGTCATGAGCCAGCGGACGAAGGCAACGGTGCGGGTCACGTCCCTGAGCCGCGACCCGCGTCTGGCGATCTTGACGACGACCGGGTCCTCCGCCAGCAGGATGACGGCGTTGGTGTGGCCACGCAGCAGACGGGCGTCGGAGCTGCGCAGGCCGACTGTCAAGCATGCTTGTTCCAGGACGCGTTGCAGCTCTGACTCATCGAAGCCGCCGGCTACCGGTGCCGCTACTGTCATGTGTCCAAGGTCGCCTACCGCGGGCACCCTTGTCACATCGTGCCAGGAGGGAGGGCCAGGATCTCCCGCAGTTCACGCGCTGGACGGCTGCTGCGGGTCGGGGGTGGAAGCGCTCGGATCACCTCGTGAGCCCGTGCTCGCAGGATTGGTGTCTGATAGGCGGGAAGGATCGTCAGGATGGCCGAACCGGCGAGATCGCAGGCGTCGGTGGGGAGGCGGTCGAGGGCGCTGCAGATCGCCGCTTCCAGTTGGAGCAGTGCCGGATCGATGCCCGTTCTGGTCGGGTAGAGCTCCAAGGCTTGCGCCTGCACTCGCCGCGCCTGTGCGGTGTCCCCGATGGCAGTCAACGCCCCACTCCGGTACAGGAGAAACCGTCGCTCGGGGAAGGAGAATGCGTCGTCCGCGTCTCCACTCGGTCCGATCTGTTCGAACAGATCGGCCGCGAGACGGAGCGCACGCTGCGCGTCGTAGCGATCGCCCAACTTCGCAAGAGCACGAGCCTCCGCGGCTGCGGCGAAGGCGGTGGTGGCTGATGGCCGGCCACGAGTGATCATCCGTGCTTCGCGAGTAAGGGTGACCGCGACTTCGAGGGGGCCGTAATAGAACGGCAGCATCGCGGCCTGCGCCCTTACCCTCGCCCGCAACTCCACGTTGCCGCTGTCATCCGCGGCGGCACGTGCGGTGCCGTACCAGGCTTGGGACCTGGTCAAATCACCGAGCTTCATCAAGGCATCGGCGATCAGCGTCGCGAGTATCGCCGTGAGTTCTGACAGCCGAACCTGGACCGCAGCCGGTTGCCGGTCCCCGGCCAGATCGTCGATGTCCGCAAGGAGGCTGAGGAGCGTTTCGAGGATGGGCGCCGGAGGCGTATACAGGTACTGATGTCGAGCCCATCCGACCCGCTCGTCGAGTAGATCGAGTTGAGCAGGGGTGACGCTGGCGGAGGCCAGCGTTCGGTCTGTTTCACGCCGTGCAGTATCAAGGCGCTGACCAAAAGACTCGCCGGGCGTTGAACCCGCCTGAATCCCAGCGGCACCAGACGGTACAAGTGTTTTTACTGCCGCAGTACTTGCGAAGCCGAGTTCGTCAGGCGTGGATTTATAGAAGGAACACAGCAGGCCAACCGTCACGGGTTTGGGATGATTCTTTCCGGTTTCCCAGTATCCAAGTTGGATCGCGTCAGGTTTCGGGGCTTCATCTCCGTATCCTGCTCCCAGGATTCGGAGATTCTCTGCCACGTTCTTCAAGGTGAGTCCCCGAGCGAGACGGTGCGCACGCAACAGGGAGACGGAGCAGTGATGCTGAATCGTCTCAGCGATTTCCTGGACCGTCCGCCCCTCGGAAGTGCCTTGAGTGCGTAAGCGGCGTGCACACGAAGGACCATGTGTCCGCTTGTCTCCATCCACGGCTGTCGCCTCCTCTCGGAACGATTGCCCGGCGCCGCTCCTAGTCTGGCAAAGATTCGCACGCGCATCACATATCTGCGACAAAAACTGTGACCGACCACGCCCGTCCCCAGGAACTGTGACGGATGCCAGTTGCCTGCCTCTGGCCTCTCAAGGAACCTCTCTCGTCTCGGAAGCCGGGACGGAACGACAACTCGACCCGGACCCTGGCACCCGGCTGCATCCCACACGTACGGCAGTGCGCAGCCATCTGAGGGCTCCGAGGACGGTGAGTGCAGCTGCATGTCGGTGAAGGCCGAGGGAGTGATGAAAGCCATGGCGGCAACGACGCAGATTGACATGGGACACCAGTCACATCCGTTGCTCGGCCAGTTGGTAGCCGACACCGAGCACGGTGGCCAGATCGGGGTTCTGCGTGCGGTGGCGCCCGACGTAGACGACATCCGCCTGGAGCCGGTCTTCAAGGTGCCGGTGACGCCGCCGGTGGCGTGGCTGCGTCCGGCGGCCGGCGGCACGGAATGGACGACCAGTCTCGACGCGATCGAGGAGGTGCTCGGTGCGAACGCTCCGGGAACACGTCCCCCCGCAGCAGCATCGCGGCCCGCAGCGAACCGGAAGCGACGCCGCAGGCGCAAGCCGCACGGGAGGTCCAGCATGTGTAGACATGACCCGCCCTGTCCGTCTTCGCAGTCGCCCGACCGCGACGCGGCCAAGAGCCTGACGAGCGACTTCGTGGCGGGCTGGAGCTTGCTGTGCAACGGGGTGCTCCTCTTCGACGACACCGGCGAGTTGCTTCCCGACGGCAGCATCATCAGCCCGAACCGCAGGTATTGCACAGCTCAGGGGGCGTTATGACACCGCGGGAACAGCGTTACCAGCACGGCTTGCGGGTGCCTGCGATCGCTCCGTGGACGGGTGAAGCGCCGCTTTCCACGCCCGTGATGCGGCGATGGCTTCCTTTCCTCGGCGGTGAGGGAATCGGATTCGCGGACGAGCAGCCGGCGGACCGCCATCGCGGTCTGCTGTGGAAGCGGATTCCGCAGGCGGAGGGCAAGGGGCGTGCGCAGATCGGCCTCGTGCACGGGCCGCGGCAGCGGCAGGCGATGAACGAGAGGTTGTGCCAGGTCTGCTTCGCCCCGGCCGCGCCGGCGGGCGAGCCGCTGCTGTTCCTGGTGGCAGGAGCCAGGCCCATCGCTGATGGGGAGCGCATGACCCAGCCTCCAGTCCACCAGGAGTGTGCTTTTGAGGCGGTGCGGGACTGTCCGCATCTGGATCAGGAGTACTCCGCGGCGCTGGTGGGGCGCACATCGAGCTGGGGTGTCGGCGGCCTTGTCTACCACCCGGAGACGCTGAAGCCCCTTCCCAGCAGGCAGAAGAGCGGCCTGAGCCTGGTCCCCTACGCCAGCCCGCCTATCAGACGGCGGTGGACGCTCGCGGTGCGGGAGGTCACCATCGTCCACGACTGTACGCCGGTGCTCCTGGACGATCTCCCCGCCGAAACAGCGAGCACGGCGGCCCGCAGCGTGGGACCGGGGACGGGGGTTGCCCGGTGATCGTAGTTCTGCCGGTCGCGCCCCTGATCCCCATGGTGTGGAATCTCCGCGCCCGCCGTGTGCCGGTGTATCCGCCGTGCCGTGACCAGTGGTGCAGATCCCGCCCGATTCGCGGGTGCTGAAGCTCCTGCTGCCCGCCGGATGCCGGGCCCTCACCTTCCCCGAGGAGGACCATCCCCGGTCCTTTGCCCATCCCGGCGGGCAGCAGGCAAACCTCTCCGCGATGCCGTCCCCGACCCTCGTACGACGCGAACCTTTTGGAGTCCTTCTTGTTCACCGACCAGGACAGCTTCAGGCGGATGCCGTCGCCGGCGGGCCCGGCTGCGCCGGGCTCCTGGCTCGATCACGTCAGCCCTGCCTTCGACCACAGAGCGGGATGAGCTTGTGCGTCCGCGAGGGCCGCATCCGCTGCCACCGGCGTCGCTGCCGCCATCCCTGCCCCACCCCCGTACAAGCACCTGCACCTGATGGACCTTCCGTACCGGCTAGGAGCACATCTTCGATGACCACCACCCGTATCCACATCGACAACCAGGCTGGAAAAGAGCACTCCGAGTTAGCCGATCGCCTGCGGACCATCATCGCGCAGTGCGAACCCCTGGTCGCTGAGACCGTCGGAATGGGCTTGCCCGCCGAGCTGACGATCCGTATGTTCAACCCGCGCGCTTGGCGTACGCGCGTCATGGACAACATGCGCGGGATGTTCGCCGAGGAAGTCCGTGCCCTGACTCCGGACCCGCTCGCGGTGAAGAACGCATACCGGCAGTTGCGCGTGCAGGGCGTGGGACTGCGCCTGACGTGGATGCTGTTCGGACCACGGACGGTGACGCTGCCGGACGGAACACGCGAGATCTGGTTCATGCCGGACTCCGCCCGCCACGCCGGCATCTACCACCACGACGAGCTGACGCTCGCCTTCGCGCACGAGCTGATCCATCCCGCGCAGCACCACCGTTCCCCCGAGCTCCTGGCGACCTTCGGCACCCCGTTTCCTCAGCAGCGGGGCCTGGCCGGCCGCGCCGTCATGCCGTTCGTCGAGGGCCACGCCACCTGGGGCGGGATCCGCATCGCCACCGAGGTCCTCGGCCACGCTCCCGAGAAGAACGGTCCGGACCGGCAGACCCCTTCACGCCGCTTCCGCTTCTGGCACCGCGGATTCCGAGACAGCCGCAAAGCTACCTACGAAGACCCGGTGGCCTTCTTCACCCAGGTCATCGAAGGCACCGACGAGGAACCGGGCCTGGGCGTCGACCGCTTCAACGGCGTCTGGGCGGACATCGACTGCTTCCCCACCACCGAGGAGATGTCGAACGCCAAGCGGTGGCTGGAGCGCGTCCGTCCGCTGCTCGCCGAAACGCACCCGGGCTCGTCGGTGAGGATCGGTGACGACCGGTGAGCCGCCACAAGGCTGTCCGGGAGCAGAACGACTTCTCCCTGTGGCCGTTCGTCTGGCTCAGCGCCGCCGTGGTTGCCATCTTCGTCACCGTGCTGGCAGACCAGGCCCGCGGCGACCAGCCCGTCGCCGCCTACGCCACCAGCAGTCCGGCTGGCGAGCAGGACGATCCGCGGCTCAGGTTGGGCCGCCAAGACCAGTGGCTGAACCGCATCGTCCCCCTCCTCGCCGCCGATCCAACGCTGGATACCCCCACCGTGAATAGGTCACCTCGTGAGAGGTCTTCTGCCTTGAGCGGCCAGCAGGACGCGACGTAACCGAATCTCATTAGCGTACGCACCGACCCCAGCGATCGCCGGGATCGGCCCCTGCAAATCGGCCCGGGGTGCTGTTTCGAAACCGAGCCTCAAATATCTGCCTGCGCTGGAGCCACGATGATCACCCGCCAACAGCTCGGTATACCCGAGGATCTCGCCCGCCATCCGGACGAGTACCGCATTGCGGACGAACACGTCGGCTGGCTCGTCGGCACCGGGCTGCTCACCGGCCCCCAGGCACGCAGATTCATCCATTCCACAGGCATCGCTGAGACGATCTCCCAGATGGCACCCACGGCCTCTACCCGGAAGTCCTGTGGGTCACGAACGCGGCATCCTGGCACCTCCTCATCAGGGAAGTGTTCGAAGCCCCTGACGGCCTCCGCCTTGCCGAGCACACGGAATTCGTCCGCACCCTCGTCGCCGCCATCGACGCCCGAACGCCTCCCTCCACTCAATGGCACACCGCCGCCATCTTGTGCACTAATGCCCTCACCGCCCCCATGAGCCACCGGGGGACACGCCGATACAAGAGCCATTGGCGGAGATACCTTCTCGCCTGCCTGGAAAACGCCCGACCCGCCTCCCACTGCGCCACGGACTTCACCGAAGTCCTCCAGCGCCGCCGCACCCTCATAGGCTTAGCCGTCCTCGACAGTGCCGAATTCCTCGGCCGCTACGAACTCCCCGAGCACATCGCCGTTCTACCCGAGCTGGCGCGCTACCGCGCGGTGAACATGGACCTGTGCCTGCTCGCCCGCGACCTGCTCCACGTCGACTGGGAACGAAAGATCGCAGCTGCGCACAACACCGTCGTCGCATACCGGGACCAGCACTACTGCGACTGGGCCGACGCCGAGACAAGCGTCCTCGACACCTACCACCACCGCCGCCACGAACTGCAAGAACTCGTCGCCCTTGTACTCGACCACCCCGCTGTCACCAACCAGTCCCTCACAGACCAGATCAACCTCCGCACCTACCTCCGCGACCTCCAACGAGCGGCCCACGCAATAACAGCCACCCACCTCCCCTCCCGTCGCCACCAAGACCCCTTTCACACCCGGTGAGCACACAGTCCTGCGCACTCGATGGCGAATTCTTGCGGCTCGCCCGTCGACCGCAGGACACGGAAGGCGGCTGACCGTCACCATGAACCTGCCCCAGCGAGCCACCCGCTCCCGCCCTCCCCGGCCGGAGCAGCTCCGCCTGGATCAACCTCCGGCACACCGGTGCCCCACGTGACGCGGGGTCGTTCGCATGAGTACGTGTACGCCCAGAAAGGGATGTAACTGTGACCGAGACCCAAACCAACTCGGATTCCGCAGAGCTGTTGCGTGAAGGGATGGTCGCCGAGCTGCGGAAGCAGGGCGCCATCGTCTCCGATGAGGTGGAGGCTGCGTTCCGTGCCGTACCGCGTCACTGCTTCGCGCCCGAAGTGCCGGCCGAGGACGTGTACGGAGCGCCTGAGGGAGTGGTCACGAAACGTACCACCGAGGGTCGGTGGGTCAGTTCGGTCAGTGCACCGTGGCTGCACGCCCGGATGCTTGAGGCAGCTCGGGTGGCACTTGGGATGCGGGTACTGGAGATCGGCTCGGGCGGCTGCAACGCCGCGCTTCTGTCCGAGCTGGCCGGTCCGGAAGGCGAAGTCACAAGCATCGACATCGACCCCGACATCACCGCGAGGGCACAGCGCTTGCTAGCCGCGACCGGCTACGACCGCGTTCAGGTAATCACCGCGGACGGCGCCCAGCCGACTTCCGACGCAACCAGCGGCGGATTCGATCGGATCATCGTCACCGTAGGCGCCGCCGACCTGCCTGCGCCGTGGGTCGACCAACTCGCCGACGACGGCCGACTGCTGGTGCCACTGCGATTCCGCTCGCTGTCCCGCACGATCGCCTTCACCCGTGAGGATGATCACCTGCGCAGCGATGCCCTCATCCGCTCCGGCTTCGTGGCCATGCAAGGAGTGAGCGCGCATGCCCCGCGCACGGTGCAGCTCGCCGGAAGCGACGTGCGGCTCGTCGTGGACGAGGACCAGGCGGTCGACGACACGGCGCTGACCAAGGCGTTCGCCGAGCCGCGGTGTGAGTGGTGGACAGGCGTGGAGCTGACGGGATCCGAGCGCGTGCTGCCGCGGCTGGATGTCTGGCTGGCCGGCGCCGTTGCTCCGTACGGCAGGCTGCGAGCAACTTCGGAAGCGAACGACCGCGGTCTGGTCGGGTGGGTGCTGGGCACTGGTGCTGCGTGCATCTGGTCTGACGATTCCCTGGCTTACCTCACCTTGCGCGCGCAGGAGCACCAACGGGACGGCTTCGAGATCGGCGTGATCGGCCACGGCCCCGCCCGGGAGGAGCTGAGCGAACGCCTGGCCGCTGCCGTCTCCCGCTTCGATCGCGAGGCCCGGCACGCCGGTGAGCCGGTCGTGCGCGCCTACTTCCGCGGCCGGCGGGGCTTCCCCGCGGGAGATGTCGTGACCGTGGACAAGCCCAGTGCCGGCCTGGTGATCGGCACCTGAAGACTCGGGCTGGCCCCGGGACAGGGGAACGGCCCGGAACCGTGCTCCTGGGCAACGGAGCCCTGGGAGCCCGTGCGCTGAAGGGAGGGAACGACATGGCAAACGCAGTTGATGACCCGTTCGCGCTGGACCCCACCGGTGAGGACATCCGGGTGCTGAGCAGCTGGCTCAGCGGCGAAGGCGACGGTGACACGACCGGAGATGGCTGCGGCGAGTCCCCGCCGCAGGGCCCGACGACCGGCTGCTGACCGACGACTGACCAGTGTCCAGGGCCGGACGCGCTCAAGCGCGTCCGGCCCGCCCCGGGGCATCCGGAGGTGCTTGATGCGCACAGTGTTCGATAGCCAGCCGATGGCGATGGCGAGGATCCCGCTGCGACCGTACTTCGCGCCCTCGGACGACGAGGACACGGGAGAGCGCGGGATACTGGACGAGGGCATCTACCTGGCCAGCCGGAGCGCGGCCGACGCCGCGGCCACCGCGCGTGGACGAATGACACGGCGCGCCTACGACCTGCGGTCGCGGACCCGGACAACCCCGCACGGCGTCTTCGCCGGAGTAGCGCCCGCACTTCTCGGTGCGCTCACGGTAACGTTGCAGTTGAGCGCGGACCACCGCCCTTTCACCACCCCGAACCCGGCCTGGCTGGCAGCCGTCACCGACCGGCTGCTCGGGACCGAGCCCAGCCTGCTGTACGCGCTCACCGTCACCTCCGCCACCCTTGCGCGGCTCCGAGGGGACCGATGGGAGATCGAACACCCCACGCCGGATGGGTCGCGGCGGTCGAGCGTACGCGCCACGGAAGTCTCCACCTGGCTGCTGCACGCCGCCCACGATGGCGCCCGCGCCGGCGACCTCATTGCCGAGCTGAGTCTTCGCCACCCCAGCACTCCCGCTGAGCGGGTTGCCGATGCCGTACAGCAGATGATCAACTCCGGGCTGCTGCTGACCGATCTGTTACCGGTCGGCTCGGGCGTAGACCCGTTACGCCACGTGCTGGCCAAGCTCCCACCCGAGGCATCCGCCCGACCCGACCTCGAACGCCTCGCCGAGTTGCTGCACAACGCCGACATCTTTCCGCCCGGAGCGATGCCCCGGCGCAAACTACTCCGCGAAGCAACCGGCCTGGCCGACGCCCTGCACCACTCCCCTCGCCAGTTGGCCGTCGACACCCTCGCGGATGCCAACATCGCGCTGCCGTCCTCGGTGGCGCGCAGGGCGGCCGAAGCCGCCTCGCTGCTCTGGCGCATCGGGCACCGCGCCGGGCCGCTGACCGATTACCACCAGCGTTTTTGCGCCGAGTACGGACGGCACCGCCTCGTCACTCTCCTCGACGTCCTCGACCCCGTAACGGGCCTGGGCGAGCCTCGTCCGAGGGATGCGCTGGGCTTGGACGAAGGTCTCGATCCACAACGCACCGAGGTACTCGCCCGCCTGCTCAGCGACACGCTCATCGGAGGCGCCGACGAACTCGTACTCACCGAGGACGACATCGACCCCCTCGCCAACCCCTCGCCCCTGCCACCGCCCCGCACTGCCGAGATCCACATACAACTGCTCCACGGTGCCACCGGTCTGAAGATCGCCGTCTGCCCCGCGACCGGCTCCCAGGATGCCGGCGCCGCGCCAGGACGCTTCACCCGCTACCTGCCGGACCTTGCCCCCGACGAAGCCCACGATCCCGGGAACGGTCCCATGATCGCCGAGATCGTCTGCCGGTCCCGTACCGTACGCGCCACCGCACTCGCCGTCGAGACCGGCACCGCGCCCTGGCGCATCCCCCTCGACGTGCCCACCCGCCCCGACGACCTCCTCCCCGCCGACCTCGCCCTGGGCACCACCGGCGACCACCTGCAGCTGTGGTCGACAAGCCACGACCGGCCCGTGATACCCGTGCTCTACAGCCGCCTCGCCCCGAAGCTGCTGCCCCCGGCCGCCCACCTGCTGCACTTACTCGGCCACACCGGCACCCGCCCCTGGCACCCGTGGCACTGGGGCCCTTTCGCCGCCTTCCCTCACACCCCGCGGGTGCGCTACCGCGACACGCTGCTCACCCCTGCCCGCTGGCTCCTCCCCACCCGCGTGGCCGCCGCCGCTGACGACCGCGCCACCTTCGAGGCGCACCTCGCCACCTGGCGCACCTCCGCTCGGCCGACCCCACCGCCTGTCCTGGTCACCGAGGAAGTGGACCGCCGCCTCCCGCTGGACCTGGACAACGCCGAAGAGCGCGAAATCCTACGCCGCAGCATCCGCCGCGGCACCCGCACGCTGGCCGAACCCCTCGCCGCGCCCGAGCAACTGGCCGCTGTCGACGGCCCGACCGGACGCCACCTGATCGACCTCGTCGTCCCGCTCACCCGCCGCCACACCCCGCAACCCACGCCACCCGACCCCCGCCGCGCCCTGCGCCGGCACCCACCGGCCTCCTTCCACCTGCCGGGCAGCACATGGCTCTCCGCCGCCCTCGCAGCTCCCAGCCACCTCCACGACACCCTGCTGGCCCACCTCGCCCCGCTCCTGGACGATCTCACCGGCGACGCCGACCGCTGGTTCTTCCTCCGCTACACCACCCCCGCCCTCGGCCCCCACCTACGCCTACGCTTCCACGGCACCCCGCACACCCTCGCCACCCGCATCCAACCGCGACTCAGCAACGCCGCCGACGCGCTACACCGCACCGGCCTCCTACGCACCTTGCTCCTGGAGCCGTACGAGCAGGAGGTCGAGCGGTACGGCGGCCCGGACGCCATCACCGTGGCAGAGGCCGTGTTCACCGCAGACAGCCGACTCGCCCTCCAAGCCGTACATCGGACGCCGGACGAACGTCTCCTCCTCGCCGTGGCATGCGCCACCGACATCGCTCGCAGCCTCGCCCCCGGCCAGGAGAGAACCGCTCTTCGCCCCGGTCGCCTCACCGCCGACCAACGACGCCATCGCGACGCCCTTCGGCCCCATCTCGGCGACGGCGCCGCCTCGCTCATCCCCACCGAAATGACCACCGCCCACGCTGAGTTGCGCGCCGCCCTGGCCGACTACCGCGACACCCTGGCCCCGCAAGTCGCGGCCCGCTGCGCCAGCGATGTCATCCACATGCACGCCAACCGACTCCTCGCTGGCGGCCCCGAAACCGAACGCATCGCCCGGACACTGTCCGCCGACCTCCTCCACCGCCGAGCATGACCCCCTTACAGACCCGCGCCGCCGAGACCGCCCGACAGCTCGCCCAGGCCCTTCGCGCCCCGGAGTACGTCACGGCCCGCGTCTCGCCACGCGCCGCGCCCACCCTGTGCTACGGGCTCGCCGGCACCGCTCTCCTACACGCCTACCTCGCCCAAGCCGACCCCGGCGCCGAAGCCGCCGCCATCGCCCACTGGGACCAGGCACACAAACTGGCAGCAAAAGCACCACCGGACGGAATCCACACCGGCCCGGGAGCACTTGCGGCCTCTCTGCTCATCGGCACCGGCTACCTTCCCGGCACCCCATACGACAAGACGCTGCCCCGAGCAACACGCTGGCTCAGCGCCCGCGCCTACGCCCTCGCCCAGCACCACCACCAACGCTCCGCACTCGGCGAAGGCACCCCGTGGGCCGTCTACGACGCGATCAAGGGACTCGCCGGCATCGGCCGCGTCCTGCTCGCCGCACACCTCCGCGGCTACGGCACCGAGGCCGAACCCGGACTGCGAGCCGCGCTGAAGGCACTAACGCACATGATCCTCACACCACACGGTTCCCGCCCAGGCTGGTGGCTCCCCGCCACCGAACACCCGCCGACCGTTCACGTGCACCCCTCAGGCGCCGCCACCACCGGCCTCGCCCACGGCGTCGCTGGCCCGCTCGCCACCCTCGCCATCGCACACACCGCCGGCCACACCTGCCCCGGACAAGCCGACGCGATCCACACCGCCGCCACCTGGCTCCAGAACTGGCGGGAGCCAGCAGGCACCTGGCCCCCGTACGTGAGCGGCAACGACCTTGACACCGGCTCGACAACCCGGCACACCCCAGGAAGACGGGACGCCTGGTGCTACGGCGCCCCCGGCATCAGCAGCGCCCTCACCCTCGCCGCCGACGCCTTGAAGGAATCTACTCTGGCCCACGCCGGCCGACGTGCACTGGCCACCATGGGCGAACGGCCGTCCACGCAATGGGACACCGAAGGCCCAGCACTCTGCCACGGCACAGCAGGAGTTCTGCAGACCGCGGCGCAGTCCGGCTCCAACACTGTCGCCCGGCGAGCCGCGGAACACCTCGTCGCCACGGACACCCTCAAGCACCTCTCCGAGCAGCCGAACAACTCAGCCCAGGGCGAACCAGGCTTCCTGACGGGCGCCGCCGGCACCGCCCTGGTCCTCGCCGACTACTCGGGCCTCATCCCGACAGACTGCCCCGCCGCCTGGGACTGCCTGATGCTGCTCACATGAGTAAACGCCGCAGGCCCGGACCGGGGAGAGCTTCATTGGCAGTCAGCCTGGCGTCACTCGATCGATGAACACGGCAGACTGTCAAGGAGGTTAAGCATCATCGCTGCGAACGCCGTATGCCTCGGGCACCTACACCGACGCGGTGGCCGATGCCATCGCCCGCCTGGGGGTCTCGGTCAACGAGGCAATTCCTGTACCAGTTCGCTAACTTCCGCACGCCATGAGCGGACCTGGTCTCGGGTAGGGCCGATCTCGTACTGGTGGTAGTGGCACCCAAGGCAGAGGTGCGACCAGACGACGTTGGCCCTCCGGGCGATGGTCGCGGCGGTGTAGCAGCGCAGGCAGAGCATCTTCGCCCGCGTGGTGATGCCGGCCAGTCCCGGCGTCGCGGCGTCGAGCGTGCGATCGACCGCGATCTCCAGGGCGGTCCGCAGCGCGAGGGAGGCTCCACGGTGCCGACCGGCCGCCGAGGCTTCGACGCTGGGGTCGGAGAGCAACTGGTCGGCTGTCAGCAGCAGCTCGTCGATCGAAGTACCAGCGGCGCCGGTCACTTTGCCACCTCCGTCTTGCGCACCTTCTGCGTGAGCTCGCTGATCTCGGTCACGAAGCGGTGCGCGTCGGCGATGCGGGTCCCCGTGGCGTGGGCACCGCTCTGACACTGCTTGAGGAGGTCCACCGCACGCGGGCCGCAACGGGTGCGGAGCTCCCGGTAGACATCGCCGGTGCGCCCGATATCGCCGAAGAAGGCCAGCGCGGCCATCTTCATGAGCTTGTCCGCGTCGGCCACGGCGGACTGCAGATCGTGCTCAGAGCCCCCGGAGCGGAGGTGCTGGACCCAGGCCGCCTCGACGAAGGCGTTCTCCAGCGCGATCCGGCACAGTGCGGGAAGCACGTGGGTGCGGGCCGCATCCGGAAGACGCTCGGTACTGGCGAGAGCCCTGGCATCCGCGATCGCCTGGCGGACCGGATCGGTCACCGCTTTGACGTTCACCTTGGACGCCTTGCCCCGCTCGATCTCGAACACCGTGACCGGCAACTCCTGGGTCGTGAAAGCGCGCTGAAGCCGGGTGTCGTGGGTGAACACGACCACCTGCCGGTGCTCGCCGAGCTTGTGTAGGACCTGGGCGAGCCCGTTGACCTTGGCCGGGTCCATGGACTGCACGGGGTCATCGATGACAATGAAGCCGAACGGGCTGTCGGCGGTGGCCGCACGGGGCAGGAACAAGGACAGCGCGAGAGAGTGCTGCTCTCCCTGGCTCATGACGCTCAGCGCCGAAGCCTCCTCCCTGTCGACGGTGACGTCCATGACGAGCTTGCGGACGTTGGCCCTCTCGCTGCCCTGGAGGCTCACCCGCTTGAGGTCGATGTCGCTCTCCTGGCGAAGCTTCTCCCAGATCCGCTGGGAGTGACCGGTGAAGCCCTCCATTCGCCTCTCTCGCAGCTCGGCGGTGAGATCCTTGACCCAGGTGCGGGCCTTCCTGACAGGGCCGAGCCGGGGCTCGGCGTCCACCGCGGTGCGGGCCTTCTCCATCCAGCTCGCCAGGCGCGTGACGAGCTGACGCCACCGTTCGTCCCGCTTCTCCAACTCCCGGACGGCGTTGTCCTTCACAGCGGCGCAGGCGTCGGCCAGGGTCAAGGCGGTGTCGTGGAAGCGCTGCACGAGCTGAGCCGGATCGCTGATCGCACGGCAGTCAAGCCATTCGTTCCAGGGATCGGTCAGGGCGACCGGGATCCGCTGAGGTGTCTCGATGAGGTTCTGAGCCGCCCGTGCTGCCGACCGCAGTTCGCTACGCGCGTCCTCGGCGGTCTTCGCCTCCTGCCGGAGCAGGGTGATCTGGGCATCGGCGTCGGCGGCCCACGCGGCGTCGAGGACCCGTTCGGTGCCGCAGACCGGGCAGGACCCTTCGTCGGGATGACGGTCGCTGTGGGCCAGGGCCTTCTCCAGCAGGCCGACGCGCTGCAACGCGTCCTCGGCACCGGTCAGGCGCACATCCTCGACTCCGGCGAGCGCCTCGCGCAGCCGGTCCACCGCTGCTCCGACCTGCTCCAGGTCAGGTCCCCGCATGTCGACCGCGGCACGCAGTTCGGCGAGGAGACCGTCATCGTCGAAGGGCAGGCCCGCCACGAGTCCGTCCAGCGCCTCGAAGTCAGGCCGGCCCTTCGTCTCAATGGCGATTAGCGCCTGGACCGCACGCTCGTCGTCCTCAAGTGCGTACAGCGCGGACGTGATCTCCGGCAGCTCGTGCTTCGCCGCCTTGATCGTGTCGCCCAGCGCCTTCTCCTGCAGCCCAAGGTGGTTGTACGCGGCGCTTAGCTGCCCGAGTCCGAGGATCGTGGCGATGGAGTCATACATCTGGGAGGGCTTGCCGCTGATCATGCGGCCGAGGTCGACGTACGACAGAAAGGGACGGTAGTCCGTCAGGGCCTGCTTCCATGCAGCCTGGTCGAGGGAGACCGCGCCGTGTCCCGGACGCCGGAACGTGCCCACGCAGTCGGTGATGTTGTGGCCGGTCCAGGCACGAGTGAGCGTGCTCCGGCCGGTGTCGCCCTCGACGGCGAGCTTGACCTCGATCTCCGTCTTGGCCCCGCCGTGAAGGTTGCGCCAGTTGCTGGTGCGCGTCGCGTCCTGCCCGAGCCAACGCATGTTCGTGCCGGTGAACGCCGTCTCGACTGCTTCGGCGATGCTGGACTTCCCCGAGCCGTTGCGGCCCACGACGAGGGTGACACCCGGGCGGGGGCTGAGGTTCAGCCAGGCCCGAGGGCCGATGCCGCGGAAACCTTCCACAGAGACGGAGTCGAGGAAGATCCGGCCCACGGGTGAATTCCCCGGGGTTTGCGCGCTGCCGAGTGCCTCGGTCACAAGTGCCTTCACGGGTTCGCCGAGGGGCGCGGCAGCCAGACGTGCCTCCACGAGCTCGGCGAGCGGCCCGGACTCGGGGGCAGGAGCCTGCGAGGCGGGCGTCGTGGAAGGGGACGCGGCAGGCTGATCCTGTTCTGAACTGGTCATGGGAGCGTTGTCAGCCATGGGGAGACCTCCGGATCTCGACTGTGGCGAGCACCAGGTGTCGGTGCGTCGTGCGAGCACCAGAGTGAGACCGGAAGGCTTGGGAACTCGTTGGAGATCCTGATAACCCGGGTTATCAGGCTTCCTTTCGTTGCCCTTGTCGTGTTCGCTGTAGGGTTCTGCCAGCCTCAGAGCCCGTTGATCGGCCGGTGAGGATGCCCGAACAGGACCGGTACGGAAGGGGGAGTGAAGCGGGTGACCAGCACACGCGAAGGAGCCGTGTCGCCCATCGTGCCCGAGCCGTCGGCCTGGCGGATCACATATGCGGAAATCGCCACCCTCGCCCAGGTACGTCGGCCCGTCCCCACCAACTGGAGCCGCAGGCATTCGGACTTTCCCGCTCCCGTCGCCCACGAAGGAGGGCGGCCCCTGTTCGACGCGCGCGCGGTCGTCGACTGGTTGACGAGGACGGGTCGCGGCAACGCCGAACCCCGCCGTTTGCAGGCCGAACTGGCCCTGTACACCCTCGCTGCCTGGCGGACGCCTGCCCTTTCCGCCTCCGTTCTGGTGGGGGCGCTGACTGCGCTGATCTGCCTGCGCCAACAACTCGACATTCCTCTCTCGGGCCAGAGCTGGGACGCCGTTCTCACCCAGGCCGACGAGCTCGATCCCGAGGACACGTCCTTGTCGGCCGAGTTGCAGGCCGTCCCGGAGTCGGACCGCCTCGGCCCCGAGCTGGCGGTGTTGGCTGACGAGCTGACCGAGGCCGCCTACACCGCACCCGAGGCTTTCGACTGGGTCCTGGAGGCCCGCCGCCGCCTCGGCTCCCACGACCTGGTCGCCGACGAGCCCACCCCGGCCGTGGTACGCGCCCTCGCTGCGCTGTCCGGTGTCGACACCCTCGACGAAGGCTCCGTCGTCGCCGCCCCGCACGCGCGCTCCGGCGACCTGCTCGCCGCCCTGCACGCCCGGGCCGCCGAGGACTCCGGCCACACCTACCTCGCCGCCGACCCCGACCCGGTGCGGGCCCGCCTGGTTCGTCGCCGGATGCTCGTCCGAGGCGTGAACGAGTTCGACCTCGGCGTCACCGAGGGGGAGGACCTGCCCGTCGACGACTGGGGATACCCCCATCTGCTGGTCTCCGTCCTCCCCTACGAGTCGGGGGAGAACCGCAGCCCACAGGCCGTCCTGGAACAGGTACAGGCACTCACCGACTACCTCGACGAAGGCTCGACAGCCGTCGTTCTCGGCCCCGCCGATGTGCTCGTACGCCCGTTCCCCCGGCACAGCGAGGCCGACCGTCTGCGCCGGTCCTTCCTCCGGGACGGTTTACTCAAGGCCGCGGTGAGCCTGCCCGACGGCGCGTTCCCCTACCGTCCCGGCTACCGCACCGCCCTCTGGGTGCTGGCCCGCACCTCGGCGGAACACCGCACGGGCCTGGTCCTCCTCGCCGATTACTCTGCGCAGCCGCTCACCGACACGGTTCTCGACGTGCTTGCCGAGGACATCGCCATCTGGCGCGCCGCCTCCTGGCGCGGCGACCGCCACCACGAACCCCGCCACGCGCTGATCGTCCCCGCGAAGGACCTCGATGACCGGCCGGGCACCGCCTTCACCATCCAGCACCCCCCGCCCATGGCCCGCTACACCCGGGGCGTCATCGAGCGTCCGGTCCGCATCAGCGCCCTGGAGCAGCGCCTGACGGAGCTGCACGAGCAAGCCCGGCAGCGCGCCGACCTGCGCGCGGCGCTGAGCGCCCATGCCGTGCTGCGCCCCGACGACCAGCCCATGCGGCGCACCACCGTCCGCCGGCTCGTCGACGACCGGCGCCTGCGCCGACGCCCCGGGCACCGTTTCGCCGACGAACACCTCAGGGCAGACGGCCACTACACCGTGCTCACCCCCGACGAGGTCCTCGGCATCGCCCGCCCGGGCGGACGCCGCATCGACCGCGGAGTCCTCCTCACCGGCTACGAGCACGCCCTGTTCACCGAGCCGGGCGACATCGTCGTCACCACGAGCCCCCGCTTCGGCACCTACGTCGACGAAGCGGGTCTGTCCCTGGTGGCTGCCCCGGCCCGTATCCTCCGCGTCCACCCCGACGCCGACCCGCCGGTGCTGCCACGGGTACTTGCAGCGCTGCTGCGGGCGGCCGCCGCCGAGTACGCGCGTACCAGTGGCGCGGTGCGGGCCTCGCGAGGTATCGAAGACCTCCTCATCCCCGACCTGAGCGGGCGCGAGGCCGAACGCTTCGACTCCGTGCTCGCGGAGATCGAGACTCGCGCGCACCTCCTGCGGGAGCAGTCCGCCGCTCTCGACGACCTGGTCCGCCTCACCGCCGCCGGCATCGCCGACGGCACGCTCACCCTCCAGCACCTCCCCGGAACCGACGACTGAAGGAGACGGTCTGCCCATGGCTACCGCAGTGAAGAAACCCACCGAACAGGCGGAATTGTTCAGCGCCTCCACCGCCAAGGAGATCCAGGCGATCCTGTGGAAGGCCGCTGACAAGCTGCGCGGCTCCATCGACGCCGCGCAGTACAAGGAGTTCGTCCTCGGCCTGATCTTCCTGAAGTACGTCTCCGACGCCTTCGACGAGCGCCGCTCCGAGCTCGCCGCGGAACTCGCCGATGACGGCATCACCGAGGACCGGATGGACGACTTCCTGGAGGACCGGGACGAGTACACCGGCGCCCACGTCTTCTGGGTTCCGGAGACCGCCCGTTGGACGTGGATCGCCACTCACGCCAAGAGCCAGGGCGTCGGCAAGCTGCTTGACGACGCGATGGACTCCGTCATGCGTGAGAACGCCTCGCTCACCGGCGTCCTGCCGAAGATCTTCAACCGCGACAACGTGGACCAGAAGCGCCTCGGCGAACTTGTCGACCTCATCAGCGACGCCCGCTTCGGCGGCAGCGGTGACAAGCCGGCGCAGGACGTTCTGGGTGAGGTGTACGAGTACTTCCTCGGCAACTTCGCTCGGGCCGAGGGCAAGAGGGGCGGCGAGTTCTACACGCCGCAGTCCGTCGTCCGGCTGATCGTGGAGATCCTGGAGCCGTACCAGGGGCGGGTCTACGACCCGGCGTGCGGCTCGGGCGGCATGTTCGTCCAGGCGGCCAAGTTCATCGAGGCCCACGCCGGGCGCGCACACAAGGCCGACATCTCGGTTTTCGGCCAGGAGCTCAACGAGCGCACCTGGCGCCTGGGCAAGATGAACCTCGCCATTCACGGCATCGACGGCAACCTCGCTCCCCGCTGGGGCGACACCTTCGCCGACGACAAGCACCCCGACCTCAAGGCCGACTTCGTCATGGCCAACCCGCCGTTCAACATCAAGGACTGGGCGAGGGACGAGAGCGACCCGCGGTGGAAGTACGGGGTACCGCCGAAGACCAACGCTAACTACGCCTGGCTCCAGCACATGATCTCCAAGCTGGGCGAGCGCGGTACCGCCGGGATCGTCCTGGCCAACGGTTCGATGAGCTCCCAGCAGAGCGGCGAGGGCGGGATCCGTCAGGCACTGGTTGAGGCCGACCTGGTGGCCTGCATGGTGGCCATGCCCTCCCAACTGTTCCGCACGACGCAGATCCCGGCCTGTCTGTGGTTCCTGGCCAAGGACAAGACTCCGCAGGGCGCAAAGCGCCTGGACGACCGGCGTGGCGAGATCCTGTTCATCGACGCCCGGAACATGGGCGAGATGGTGGACCGGACGGAGCGCGTGCTGACGGAGGCCGACCTGGCGAAGATCGCTGGTGCCTATCACGCGTGGCGGGGTGTGGGGTCGGCTCGTGAGGCGGGGCTTACGTACGAGGACGAGGCTGGGTTCTGCTTCTCGGCCGACCTCGCGACGGTCCGGGAGCACGGGTACGTGCTGACACCGGGGCGGTATGTGGGGGCTGTGGAGGCGGTGGAGGAGAGCACGGAGGCGGTGGGGGAGCGGATCGCTGCGCTGACGGAGGAGTTGTTCGCGTTGTTCGACAGGTCGGCGGAGCTGGAGAAGACGGTTCGGGAGCAGCTGGAGGGCATCGGATGAACGAGTTGACGTTGGCAGACCTCTGCGAGCTCGTAGTGGACTGCAAGAACCGTACGCCGCCCGAGGCCGCTCCTGGAGAACGCACCGTAGGGTTTGCCATCGGAACGCCGCACATTATTAATGGACGAATTCGACTCTCGGAAGCAAAGCTGGTGAGCCAGGAGACCTTCGACACCTGGACGGCTCGCGCGATTCCTCGGGCGGGTGACATCATTCTCACCCGCGAGGCCCCTGTGGGGCGAGTTGGCCGCATCGAAGAAGGTATGCAAATCTGCCTCGGGCAGAGGACAATGCTGCTGCGTCCGAACATGCTGCGCTCGGATTCACGCTTCCTTCATTACTTCCTCTTGAGTCCCGCGGTTCAGGATCTCTTGCACGCCCAAGCGTCCGGTTCAACTGTGGCGCATTTGCGTGTTGCTCAGGTCCGCGACCTAAAGCTTCCGTCAGTCCCGAACGTGGACGAGCAACGACGAATCGGTGCTGCGCTCGGGGTGCTGGATGACAAGATCGCTGTAAACGAGCGCATCGCGGTCACGGCCCTTGAGCTAAGCGATTCCTTGTTCGCCCAGGCGGCGATTAGTCTCGATTTCAGCGAGGAGACTTTCGGCTCCGTTGCCACGGTTGCTGGCGGGGGAACTCCGAGTACCAAGGTAGACGACTACTGGGGCGGCGTATTCTCCTGGACCACTCCGTCGGATGTGACAGCCCTCTTGTCCCCGTATCTGTTCGAGACGAGTCGGAGCATCACTGAACATGGTCTCGAGAACTGCGCCTCTCAGCTTTATCCTGTGCAATCGATCTTTATGACCTCCCGTGCCACCATTGGCGCCTTTGCTTTGCCGCAGATTCCTGCGGCGGTGAATCAGGGGTTTATCGTGGTGATTCCTTCGAACGAGGACATGCGCTGGTGGCTCCTGCACGAGATGCGCTCGCGTGTGGACGAAATGATCAGCTTGGCTAACGGATCCACCTTCCTGGAGCTGAGTCGCAAGAACTTCAAGGCCATGCAGATTCGGCTCCCCGAGGCGCCAGAGATTGCAGCCTTTGCCCAGAAAGTAGCCCCTCTACACGCGGCGGCCATCACAAGCGCCCGAGAGAACAGGAATCTCTCAACCCTCCGCGACATCCTCCTCTCCCAGCTCATGTCCGGCCACCTTCGCGTCAAAGACGCCGAGAAGATTGTCGAGGACCACACATGACGCACGATGACGAGCGTGGAAGCAGAAGAGGCCCGAGTCACCGCCCCCTGGAAGCCGACTGGGAGTTACTTGCCCTCGACGAACTCGCCGAGTTGGCCTGGCTGCCGGCATCCGGTAACGAGTTCGCCCCCGGCTCAGGGCACCGTAAGTCGTGGGACGACCTGATCCTCTACTCGGACCTCCGCGAGGCGATCGAGCGGCTCAACCCCGAGCTGCCCCCGGACGCCGTCCGTGACGCCGTCGGTGTCGCGGCGACCCCGGAGTCGCAGGACACGTTCGAGGAGAACCGCACCGCCCACGGTTACCTGACCACCGGCATCCGCTCCGTCGTCTACACCGACACCTTCGGCGCCGAGCACAACCCGACCGTCCGCCTAGTCGACCTCACCGACCCGGACGGGAACACGTACCGTGCGCTGAACCAGGTCACCGTCGTCGACGGTGAGAAGCGGCGCCGCTTCGACATCGTTCTGTACGTCAACGGGCTCCCACTCGCCGTGCTGGAACTGAAGCGCGCCGGCGACGAGAGCGCCACGCTTCAGGATGCGCACGCCCAGGTCGCCCGGTACGTGAAGGAGTTCCCGACCGCCTTCCGTTACAACGCGGTGGTGCTGCTTTCCGACGGCGTCACCGCGAAGTACGGCACGCCCTTCACCCCGTACGAGCACTTCGCGCCGTGGAACACGGACGAGACCGGGGCCCGCGTCACCCCGTTCGCCGTGGACGACGAAGGAGTGGCCGATTCGGGCCAGAACCTGGCGCTGCACGGGCTGTTCACCCAGTCCCGGTTCCTCTCCCTGTGCCGGTCCTTCATCAACCTCGTGCCGTCCAAGCGGATGAAGCGCATCGCGAAGCCGCACCAGTACTTCGCGGTGACCCGGGCCGCGGAGAAGGTACGCGAAGCGGCAGCCGGGAACGGGAAGGCCGGTGTCGTCTGGCACACGCAGGGCTCGGGCAAGTCCGAGGAGATGGTGCTCACCACGGCGATGGTGATGAGCGACCCGGCGCTGCTGAACCCCACCGTGGTCGTCATCACCGACCGCAACGACCTCGACGATCAGCTGTACTCCACCTTCCTGGAGAGCGAGATCCTCCCGGGTGCGCCCCTCCAGGTCGCGACCCGGGCCAAACTGCGGGAGGAGCTCGCAGCCAAGCGGACCGGCGGCATCCTCTTCACCACCCTGCAGAAGTTCGGTAAGACCAAGGAGGAGAAGGAGTCGGGGGCCGACCACCCGTTGCTCTCCGACCGGCGCAACATCGTGGTCGTCGTCGACGAAGCCCACCGCAGCCACTACGACAACCTCGACGGCTACGCCCGCCACCTCCGCGACGCCCTCCCGCACGCCACGCTCCTCGCCTTCACCGGAACGCCGATTTCTGAGGCCGACCGCAACACCCGCGAGGTCTTCGGCGGTTACATCGATGTCTACGACCTCAAGAGGGCCGCCGACGACGGCGCGACGGTCAAGGTCTTCCACGAGGGCCGGGTCATCAAGCTCGCCCTCGGCAAGGACGTCGACCCGACGAAGATCGACGAGGAGGCCGACCGCATCACCGACGGCCTCGACGACACCGAACGCCGCAGGGTCGAGACGGCCGTCGCCACGATGAATGCCATGTACGGCTTGCCGGCCCGTGTCAGGGATCTCGCCGAGGATCTGGTGGCGCACTGGGAGCAGCGGCGTGAGCGGATGCGGCCGTTCGTCGGGGTCTCCGATAAAGGCGGGGCGGCGGGCAAGGCGATGGTCGTCTGCGCGACCCGTGAGATCTGCGTCAAGGTTTACGACGCCCTCCGCGAATTGCGGCCTGACTGGCACAGCGACGAGCCCGCCAAGGGCGCGATGAAGATCGTATTCTCCTCGAACTCCCGCAAGGACGAGGACCACCTGCTCGACCACGCGCTGCCCGACGGCCAGCGCAAGGCGGTCATCAATCGGGCCAAGGACCCCGACGACGAGCTGGAGCTGCTCATCGTCAACAACATGCTGCTGACCGGCTTCGACGCCCCGCCGGTCCACACCATGTACCTGGACCGTCCGCTCAAGGGCGCAAACCTGATGCAGGCCCTCGCCCGGGTCAACCGCCGCTTCCGTGGCAAGGAGGACGGTCTTCTCGTCGGCTACGCGCCGCTGACGGAGAACCTGCAGAAGGCCATCGCCGAGTACACGGACGCCGACCAGGAGGACCGCACCCTCGGCCAGGACCTCGACCGTGCACTGGACGAACTGCGCAACGAGTATGACATCCTCAGCGACATCCTGCGCGGCTTCAACTGGCGTGCGCGTCTTGAACAGCCGACAGCGAAGGCGTTCGTCAACGCCGCCGGCAGGGCCGCCGAGTACCTCCGGAACCCGCGTACTCCCGGCAACGACCCGGAGAAGCTCGACGACCCGCGCCAGACCGTCGGCCGGCGTTTCCGCGACCACTCCCACCGCCTGGAGCGCTTCTACGCTCTGTCCGCCAGTGCCACGAACATCGGCGAGCGTTTCCCGGACCACCCGACCTGGCGCCGGGACATCCAGTTCTTCGTCGAGGTCCGCGCCTACATGGCCAAGCTCGACGCAGCGGAGCGCGAGGCGCGCGGCCTGCCCGTAGCCCGCGATGTTGAGCTGTACCTCGCCCAGCTGACCTCCTCTGTGGTCGAGACCGGGGGGATATCGGACCTGTTCGCCGAGGCCGGCCTGGAGATGGCCGACCTTACGCACCTCAACGACGCACTCGTCGCCAAGCTCCAGGGCAGCGACACTCCGCATCTCGCGGCGGAGGCACTGCGGCGGCTCATCGAGCAGAAGATGCGTGAGGTCACGCGTCACAACATCGTCCGCCGTACGGCCTTCTCCGACCGCCTGCAGGACCTCATGATTCGGTACACGCGGCAGCAGTACACGAGCGCCGAACTCATCGCCAAGCTGGTCGAGATGGCGAAGGAGGTGGTCGAGGATGCCAGGCGCGGCGAGAAGTTCGAGCCGCCGCTGAACTGGCGCGAGCTCGCCTTCTACGACGCTGTGGCCGAGCACAGCACGGCGCAGGAACTCATGGGCGACGAGATCCTGGCGAGCATCGCCCGCGATCTCGTCGCGGAGGTCCAGAAGAAGCTCAAGCCGGACTGGATTGCCCGAGAGCCGGTCCGCGCTGGTCTCCGTAGCGCCATCAAGCGCTTGCTGGCTCGCCACGGCTACCCGCCGGACCGTCGTGCGGAGGCGGTGAACCTGGTCCTGAAGCAGATGGAGCACTTTGCCGACGAGTGGGCCACCACTGGTATGCCGGACAGCTGAGCCCGAGCGACCACGTCGGCGCAGGAATAGTCCACCCACGTCCCGACCGGGTCGAGGGTGGAGGTCTCCCGTCTTCGGAAGACTTCCACTCCGGTCGGCGATCACTCTGCGAACACCAACGACCTTCGACGCGAGTAGCCACTGCTGGAGCGGACCATGGGCAACGAGATTCAGCTGATAGGCGACGGGGATGGGCTGACAGTCATTGGGAGCGCGATGGATGTCGAAAACTTCCTCGCTTCGGAGGGACTGCCGTCCAAGAGCCTCGGACCGCGGTGGTACAAGTCCGTCTTCGCCACGGGCGCGGCAGTCGCCGATGCAGGTTCGGAGATCGCCGCCAATTCCGCTCACTGGGTGAAGCTGACCCCGAAGTCGGCGTTGCTCCTCAAGAAGTATGGCCTGAGGGAGAGCGCGAAGACGGGGCTCAGCACGGGTGTGCTAAAGGGGGGGAAGGGGCAAATCAAGGGGTTCGTCGAGTTCGCGCACGCGCCCCGATCGCTCCTGTCCAACCCGGCGACTCTTGCCAACGCCGGGAAGTTCATGGCGCAAGTCGCGATGCAGCAGACCATGGACGAGATCACTGACTATCTTGCCGCGATCGACAAGAAGGTCGACGACGTACTGCGAGCGCAGAAGGACACTGCTTTGGCCCGTATGATCGGAGTGGGCTTCGTGATCGAGGAGGCCATGACCCTCCGAGAGAAGCGGGGGAGAGTCGACGAGGTCACTTGGTCGAAGGTGCACGCCGCGCCGGCTGCGATTGCGGAGACGCAGGCGTACGCGCTGCGTCAACTCGACGCGCTCGCGGATAATATGGAGCGTCAGACCAAGATCGGCGATCTCGCCAAGACGGTCAAGGAGGCTGAGGGCATCGTTCGAGAATGGCTCGCGGTTCTGGCTCGCTGTTTCCAGTTGCAGGACGCTATCGCTGTACTCGAACTCGATAGGGTGCTGGACGCGTCCCCCGATGAGCTCAACGGGCATCGCCTCGGCCTGAAGGTCGCTCGCAAGGACCGGCTGGAGCACATCTCGCGGAGCACTGAAACTCTGCTCGCCAGAATGAACGCCGCTGCTGGCGTAGCCAACGCCAAGGTGTTGCTGCACCCGAACACGTCCCCGGCTGTGGTCCAGTCGAGCAACCGGGTCGCGGCCGGCGTCTATGACTTTCACGTGCGGATCGGAATCGAGTCCGGTAGCGACTCATCTGAGGCGCGGCGATGGACGGACGCTGCCGTGGAGGTGAGGGATAAAGCTCTAGCAAAGGGAGTAAGAGGTGCTGGTGCTGCCCGTAGCCTGGGCAGTGAGACTCTCGACCGGGCCAACTCGGTGAAGGACAGGCTCTCCAGCGGTGTTGCCGAGCGAGCGCGCCGTCTGCGCGGGACAGATGAGCAAGGTGAGAAGAATACTGAGTGAGCGCTGACCCTTCTGGTATGCCAAGGAGGCTGACGCTCCCTCCTGTCGGCCCCGTATCCGACGGGTCTAACGTGGCCAGTAGGGCGGAGGTGAGACCGACGGGTTCAGACGCTTGAAGCGGTGCTTGCTCACGGGGTTCAAGCCCTTGATGTGAATCAGCTGCTGTGTGTCTGCTTCGTTGAGTTCGCCGACGATCAATGGCATGGCTGCTACCACCGCGCCCATAGCCAGGCCCAGACCGGCCATGCCCCGGTGCGCCTGGCTGAAGCGGATGTGGTGCATGCCTGACTTCTTGATGGCCTCCGTCTCCGACGGGTCATCCAACTGCCGGGCGTCTTTCGTCAGGAAGACATCGAAGCCCTTCCTCGCGGCATCGGGGAGAAGGGCGAGATCCTTCTTTCCTGCCCATTTGATCTCGCCGACGTGCTTGACCTCATGTCCGGGCAGGAGCCGCCTGAGCATCTCCAACACCTGGACGGGGACATTCTCGTCGATGAGGATCCGCATCAGGCAGAGCGCGCTCCCGTGCTGTAGCTGTCCACGTAGAGCGCGAAGGAAGCAGCGTCACGTGCTGCGTCTGCGGTGACGCCGGGGTAGTAGTCGGCGATCTTTTCTGGGGGGATGCCGTCCTCGATCAGCTCCGCGACGGTGTCGAAAGGGGTTCTCGTGCCCGTGATCACGGGCTGTCCGCCCTGGGTCTCGGGGTCGACAGTGACGTGCTGCTTCGGCTGGAGCAGGTGAGGGACGACGACGCCAGCTCTGGGAGCGAACTCCTGGAGGATGTCAGCCATGGTGGCAATCACCCGTTGGCCAGGACGCTTCACAAGATCGGTGCCGTGGTCATCGTGGCCGACGAGGACGATTGAGTCACCCTCGGTCACTAGGGAGTAACTGGATAGGTGCTCGACCTCACCGATCTTTTTCAGGGTGGCCAGGGCTATGCGGATTTTCTGGAGCGACACGTCCTGGCGAAGGTGTGCGAACGCGCGCAGCGCGAGTACGTCGCGGAAGGAGTACAGGGCCGGCCTGGCTGCCAGCTCGGGCTGGAGGATCGGCCCGTTGCCACGGTCCTGCCTCCACGTGCGAAGTTGTCCGACAGTCGCTCCCGAGAGGGCGGCAGCCATGCGGGTCGAGTACGCCATCTGCTGCCTCCCATCCTGGTTGCGTGCTGCGGGATTCCATCATCCCAGTTGCCCGAGCAGGAACGCTACAGAACGACGAGGGCCCAGATGCTCCAGATCCTCTGTGACGAAGCGGTGAAACGCTCCGGCTGCGTGAGCCGTGCGTGAGCGGACAGCCCGGCAGGGGTCGGACCGGACGAGCACGTGCCTCTCCGCTGCGCGGCGCTGACCAGCTAAAAGAGGATCCAGTGCCACGGCTCGGCATCCATCGTCACGATCTTGCAGGCCCTCGTAATGCGTAGGTCAAGGGTTCGATTCCCTTAGGCGGCTCCACTGGACCCCAGCTCAGAATCTCTCTGAGCTGGGGTTTCGCGTTGGGCGGAGGCGCTGCCCGGTGAGTGGGGGCAAGGGAGAGGCCCCGGACGGGGGGGTCCGGGGCCTCTGGGGGTCCTGGTGGGTTACTTCAGGACGTTGAGGAAGTTCGTGGCGTCGTCGACGAAGTACACCGCGTCGCGGTCCAGGTCCACCGCCAGGCCGAACAGTGCGCCCGCGCCGGGCGGGGAGCCGCTGTTGTCGAGTTGCCGGAATGCGATCTGGAGGCCCCTCGGGGTGGTCTCGACGATGTTGCCGTCGCCGCCGTTGGTCGTCAGGATGTTGCCGTTGGGGGCGATGGCCAGGCCCAGGGGGCCGTTGAGGAAGCCGTCGCTGGTGACGACCCTGCCGGTGCCGGCGCTGGAGTGCCGGGACAGGGCGTGGGGGATGACGGTGATCCGGTTCTTGACCGTGTCCGCGACGTAGAGCGAGCCGTTCTTGGCGAGGCCGACGCCCGTCGGGCCGATCACCAGGGCGGCGGGGTCGGTCTTCTGGGCGAAGCCCGAGCCGATCGTGGTGGTCTTCACGCGGTGCGGCGGCTGCTTGCCGTGGTGCTTGAGGGTGATGCGCAGGACGGTGCCCTCGTCCACTTCGTTGCCGCCGCCCGCCACGGTGCCGTTGAGCACGTTGGTGACGAACAGGTCGGTGCGCTTGCCGTGGCTCGCGGCGGTCATGTCCCACGGGCCGTTGATGCCGTCGCCGGCGATCGTCTTGCGGACCTTGCCGTGGTTGTCGAGTACCAGCAGGCAGCCTGCGCTGGCGGTGTCGGAGGTGCCGTCGGCGGTGGGCAGGCTGCCGACGACCACCCAGCCGCCGGGCAGGATGCTCAGGGCGGTGGTGAGACCCACGCCGCCGGGGCAGGGGCCGGGCAGGTTGTCCGGGTCGATCTGGGCGAACAGCCTGGCGTTGCCCCGCGGGCTGATCTGGACCAGGGTGGTGCCCGTGCCCTGCTGGTTCTGGCTGTTGTTGAAGTTGCTGACCAGCACGTTGCCGCGGCGGAGTTTCCCGCTGTCGCGCGGGACCACGGCCGTGCCGTACGGGTTCACGTCGCCGTTCGCGGGGACCGTGGAGGCGACCGGGCGGACGGTGTGCAGCCGGCCGAGGAACGACCCGTGGGCCGGGGCGGCGCCTGCCGCAGCCGTTGTCGAGATGGCCACGGCGGCTGCCAGCGCGGCCAGCCTCCGTGTCCATGGTGACAGAATGTTAATTCTCATGTGCACAAAGTTAAGAGTGGTGGTGCAATCGGTGCGTACGGCCACGCGTTGCCCTCGGGTTATTTCGCCCGGACGGTGCACCCCTCGTGCTCAGGCGAGGAGCCGGGCGAGCCGGGCCATCTCCGTGGGCGCGTCGATTACCGGCTGGATGAGGAGTTCGTCGATGCCCGCCCGTTCCAGGGCCGTGATGCGGGTGAGGAGGTCGTCGCGGGTGCCGACGAGGGCCAGGGCGTTCATCAGCGAGGGCAGGATCAGGTCCCGGTCCCGCGGTGCGATGCGGCTGAGGTAGCCGGGGTAGATCTTGGTGTACCGGTCAGGTGCGGTGGCGGTGGTGCCGCGGCGGTGCAGGAGGCGGCGTACCGCCTCGCGTTCGTCGGGGCCGAGGTGTGCGATGACGGCCGGGGTGTCGGCGGCGAAGGCCAGCAGTGACATGACGAGATGGCCGGTCGCGTCCCTGGCCGCGTCGCCGGTGACGTCCTCGTCCTCGTCGAGTACGTGGAGCGCCGTGATCAGGTAGGAGTCCCCGGAGGGGTCCGTAGCGGGGGCGGCGGCCCGGCGGCGGGCGGTGTGCAGTGCCTGCCAGGCGGCGGGGTCGAGCAGGCCGAAGGAGATGAGGCCGGTGCCGCGGCGGCCGGCGACGGCGGCTGCCTTCGGGCCGCGTAACGCGGCCACGACGAACTCGATCGGGTCGGCGGTGTTCACGTGCGCCCCGGTGTGCAGGAAGCGGACCTCGCCGGCCCGGTCCCCTTCGCGGTACGCGGCCGGGCGTCCGGCGCACAGGTCCTGCAGCGCGGTGACGAAGTCCTCCAGCTCGGCCGCCTTGGCCGGCGGCATGCCCAGGGTGCGCCGGGCGGTGTTCCCGGTGCCGGCGCCGCAGATGATCCGGCCCGGCGCCAGGGCGTTGAGGCTGGCGAACGCGCTCGCCGCGGCCGGGGCGGAGCGCAGCGCCGGCGAGGTCACGCCGATACCGAGCCTGATGCGGCGGGTTGCCTGCGCGCAGAGGCTCAAGGCGACGAAGGGGTCCCCGTGGACCATCGGGGTGTCGTAGACCCAGAAGCTGTCCAGGCCCAGCTCCTCGGCCCGTACGGCGAGATCCGCCACCCCGGGGTGCGCGGCGACCACGACTCCTGCACGCATCCGGCCTCCCGGCCACGAGGATCCGAACCGGACTGGTTCCTACCCGCGGGCCCGTAGATGCATTGCCGGGGTGCGCACCGGCCAGCGTTTCCAGACCACCACGTGCAGGATCACCGCGGTGCTCAGGGCGTTCAGCATGACGTGCGTCGTCCAGCTCCATTCGCGCGGCTGCGGGACGGCGAGGGCATGGGCGAGCTTCGGCAGCAGCCGGACCAGCAGCACGGTGAGGCCCACCGCGCTCAGCACGGCGAGGGTACGGCCCGGTCCTGGCGTCCACCGGATCGCCGGCCACGCCTCGAAAAGCGTGGACACCAGCAGGACGCAGCCGATGGCGGTGCCGGCGGTCGCGGTGATCCGGGCTCCCGGCCAGCCGAGGACGTGGCCGGTGAGCAGGTAGCCGGCCCAGCCGCACGCGACCACGACGACGTTGCCCAGCAGGAGCCGCAGCCACGTCCGGCCGATACGGGCGAACAGCCAGCCGCGCAGCGCGACCCAGAAGAGCATCTGCCACGCGCCGATCGATGTGAACCAGGCACCGTAGTCCTCCGCCTCGATCGCGTCGGGGCGCACCACGGCCGCCCAGGCGGTCAGGCCCAGCGCCCAGCAACGTGCCGGGCCAGTCCGCCCACCAGAACGCGATCATCGCCATGATCGGCAGCGCGAACGTGGTGATCGGTCCGAGGACGACGAGGGAGTGCAGGGCGCCGCCCGCGGCGGCGGACAGCAGCACGGTGACGGGGACGACGAAGGCCAGCCCGGCCAGGCCGCGTACCGGCTGGTGCCGTCTGGCGTCGGCGAGCGCGGCCGGACTCAGCGCGTCCGGCCGGCTGACCGACGGGCGGCCGGCCGGCGGGCGATCGGAGGGGGTGGTGCCGGCGGGTGGTGCGGTCGCCGGTCGTTCAGAGGACATGTTCCAGCCGGATCGGCAGCCGGCGGATGCGCCGGCCGGTCGCGTGGTGCACGGCGTTGGCGATGGCCGCGGAGACGCCGACCATGCAGACCTCGCCCACGCCCTTCACCCCGGCCGGGTTGAACCGCAGGTCCGGTTCGTCGATGAAGTCGACGTCGATCCGGTGGACGTCCGCGTTGACCGGCACCGCGTAGTCCTCCAGCGTCGTGTTGAGGAACCCGCCGAACCGGGTGTCGACCTCGCTCTCCTCGCGCAGCGCCTGCCCGATCCCCCACACCACGCCGCCGCGGACCTGGCCGGCCGCGGTGACCGGGCTTGCCACCCGGCCGCAGTCCACGACGGTGACGACGCGCGGCACCCGGATGCGCCGGGTCGTGGGCTCGATCCGTACCTCGGCGAAGTGCGCGGCCCAACTGAACGTGACGAACTCGGGGTAGACGGGACCGCCGACGGCGAGGACGCCGTGGTCGAGCTGCGCGAGGTCCTTGCGGGTCTGGCCGGGGGCGAGCGTCGTCGCCTCGACGGTCACCGCAGGCTTGTGCGTGGCGCGCACCGCGGCCCCCACGTCCAGGTCACCGGCCCCGGGCGCGCCCAGGGTCTCGCGCAGTTCGCCGAGTGCGGCCTGTACGGCGGGCAGCGCGCTCGCCGTGCCCCAGGAGCCGGCGGTAAGGTGCTGCGGCGCCGCCGTCGTGTCCCCGGCCCGTACGGTCACCGTGTCCACCGGCACGCCGAGGTCCCGCGCGACGAGCAGCGCGACCGCCGAGCGGAGCCCCTGGCCCATCTCGTGCCCGCCGACGGCGACGTCGACGCTGCCGTCGGCCGCCGCGGACAGCCGCGCGACGACCGGCACCATGCCGCCCGGATAGCACCCGGCCGCCACGCCCCAGCCGAGGACCGAACCGTCCTCGGCGGTCATCGAGCCCGGCTCCGGGTCGCGTTCGGCCCAGCCGAAGCGGGCCGCGCCGCGGCGCAGGCACTCGGCCAGATGCCGGCCGGAGAACGGCAGCCCGGTGACCGGGTCCGCGCCGGCGTCGTTGGCGAGCCGCAGTTCGACCGGGTCGCGGCCGGTCGCGCAGGCGAGTTCGTCCATGGCCGACTCGTACGCGAACATGGCCGGGCTCTCGTGCGGCGACCGCATGAAGCCCGGGGTCTGCACGTCCGTACGGACCAGGCGCTGCTCGCCGCGGAACGCGGGCGCCGCGTAGAGCCGGGACGAGACCGTGGTGCTCTCGCACGGGAACAGGTCGTGCCGCGAGGTCTGCTGGTCGACCTCGTGGATCGCGGCGCGGAGTTCGCCGTTCTCGTCCGCGCCGAGCCGTACGCGGTGCACGGTGTTCGGCCGGAACGCGCCGAGGTGGAAGACCTGCGGCCGGGGCAGCACCATCTTCACCGGCCGGCCGAGCCGCCGCGCGGCGACCGCGATCGGCCCGAGGTGCAGATGCATGGCGTTCTTCTGGCCGAAGCCGCCGCCGACGTACGGGGAGCGGACCTCGACGTCCGCCGGGTCGATGCCGAGCTGGGTGGCGAGCCCGAACCGTACCGCGTTGGCGTTCTGGGTGGTGTCGTCGACGATCAGCCGGTCGCCCTCCCAGCGCACGACGCTCGCGTTCGGCTCCATCGGCATCGCGTGCTGGGCGGGGTGCTCGTACGTGCCATCGATACGCACCGGGCTGGCCGCGAACGCCGCGTCCGCGTCGCCGACCCTGACATCGGCCAGGAACGGCAGCGGGATCGCCTCCTCCTGGCGTACGGACTCGGCGCCCTCGGCGTCGATCCGTACCGTGAACGGCTCCTCCCGGTACTCGGCGGTGATCGACCGGGCCGCCTCGGTCGCGGCGACCAGCCCGTCGGCCACGACCAGCGCGATCGGCTGGCCGCGGTAGGCGATGCGGTCGTCGCGCAGCGGCTGGAGGCTCTGCACGGCGTGCCCGCCGGCCATGAGGAAGCCGACGTCGTGCAGTTCGTCCGGCCCGAACCGTGTGATCACCTGCAGGACGCCGGGCACGGCTTCCGCGGCGGCCGTGTCGACGCGCGTGATACGCCCCTTGCCGGCCCGCGCGGTGGCCCACGCCCCGTACGCGACGTTCTCGGGCACCCGGTCGGCGGCGTAGCGGGCGCGGCCGGTGACCTTCTCCCGGGCGTCGACGCGGCGGATGTCCAGTAGCCGGCCGCCGGTGCCGGGAGCGTGGACGGCGGTCATCGGATGGCTCGCTCTCCGGCGATGCGCAGCGCGTCGGCGACGGTGCGCACGCCCAGTTCGATGCGGAATCCGTTCTCGGCGCCCGCGCGTGCCCCCGCGAAGGCGGCCTCCCCGGCGCGCCGCGCGGACTGCGGCGTCAACGGCCGCCCGATCAGGGTCCGTTCGGCCTCCATGGCCCGCCACGGCCGGGTTGCCACGCCGCCGAGCCCGATGCGGCAGTCGCCGACCGCGCCGTCCGCCTCGACGGTCACGCCGACACCTGCGGCGGCGAGGGCGAACGCGTAGGACTCGCGGTCGCGGATCTTGAGGTACGTGGAGCCGCGCGCGGCCGGGGTCGCGGGCACCCGGATGCGGACGATGAGTTCGTCCGGGGCGAGCACGTGCTCGCGGGCCGGGTCGTCGCCGGGTTCGACGTGCAGTCCGGCGAGCGGCACCGTACGTTCCCCGTCCGGGCCGACGACGTCGACGACGGCGTCGAACGCGATCAGCATGACGGCGAAGTCGCCCGCGTAGGTGGCGATGCACGCGTCGCTGCCACCGAGCAGCGCGTGCGTACGGTCGTGGCCGCCGACGGCGGCGCAGCCGCTGCCCGGCCGGCGCTTGTTGCACGGGAACTCCGGGCCGTTGCGGAAGTACGGGCAGCGGGTGCGCTGCAGGAGGTTCCCGCCGACGGTCGCCATGATGCGCAACTGCTGCGACGCGGCGCGCCACAGTGACTCCGACAGGCCCGGGTACGCGGCCTTGACCGCCGGGTGGTCGGCGACGTCGGCCATGCGGGCGCCGGCCCCGAGCACCAGTTCACGCGGGCCGGCCTCGATGGTGCGGAGTTCGGCGATCCGGTGCACGTCGAGGACCGCGGGGGGCGTCTCGATGTCCAGCTTCATCAGGTCGTACAGGGTGGTGCCGCCGGCCAGGATCCTGGTGCCGGGCTGTGCGATGTGCAGCGCGGACACCGTGGCGGCCACCGTGTCCGGCGCGGCGTAGGTGAAGGGGCGCACGGCGTCAGGCCCCGTTCCGTACCGCGTCCGCGGTCTGCCGTACGGCGGCCACGATGCCCACGTAGGCGGCGCAGCGGCAGATGTTGCCGCTCAGGTACTCGCGGATCTCGTCGTCCGTCTCGCAGTGGCCTTCGGCGATGCACGCGATGCCCGACATGATCTGGCCGGGCGTGCAGTAGCCGCACTGCAGCGCGTCATGGTCGATGAACGCCTGCTGCAACGGGTGCAGCCCGCCGTCCGCGCCGGCGACACCCTCGATCGTGGTCACCGCCCGGCCGGTGACCTGCACCGCGGGGGTCAGGCAGGCCAGCACGCGCCGGCCGTCCACGTGCACCGTGCACGCGCCGCAGTGGCCCTGGTCGCAGCCCTTCTTCGTGCCGGTCAGCGCGAGCTGCTCGCGCAGCACGTCCAGGAGGGATTCCCGGGGATCCACGTCGAGGGAGACATCCTGGCCGTTGACCGTACAGGCCCAGGGCAATTTCACCGCATTTGTGACCATGCGAGAAGATTGTAGGGAGGCCGCGAGGCCCGGGTGCGGAGCGGCGGACCGGCGCGCCTTCCGCGGCCCGGGGCGGGACCGGTCAGACGACGCCGGCGCGGATCTCGTCGTAGAGGCGGGTGGGGTCCTCGGCCAGGGACTTCTTGACGTGGGTGCTCCAGGCGTCGGCCAGGACCTCGGCCGCGCCCGCCTCGATGCCGTCCAGGCCGGCGCGGGCGACCGGGGCGGGGTCGCCCTTGGGGCCGGTGTAGGCGGAGCTGAAGTCGGTGTCCACGGCGCCCAGGTGGAGGGCGGTGACCAGGGTGTGCTGGGCCGCCAGTTCCATGCGGACGGCGTTGGTCAGGGCCCACTGGGCGGCCTTGGAGGCGTGGTAGCCGTTGGTGCCCGGGTAGGCGAACCAGGACTGGGCGGACAGGACGTTGAGGATCGCGCCGCCGCCGTTGGCGGCCAGGGCCGGGGCGAAGGCGCGTACGACGTTGAGGGTGCCCCAGAAGTTCGTCTCCATCTCCGCGCGTACGGCGGCGAGGTCGCCGGTGACGAGGTCGGTCCAGTGGCTGACTCCCGCGTTGTTCACGACGAGTGTCACGTCGTCCGCCGCGTCGGCGGCGGCCGCGACCTGGGCGGGGTCGGTGACGTCCAGCCGCAGTGGTACGACGCCGGGGAGGTCGGCCGACTCCGGGCGCCTGGCCGTCGCGTAGACGCGGGTGGCGCCGCGGTCCAGGAGCTGCTGGGCGAAGAGGCGGCCCAGGCCGCGGTTGGCGCCGGTCACCAGGGCGACCGAGCCGTCGAGGCGGAGGCCGGGGGCGGGGTGGGTGTGCGTGGTGGTCATACCGGTACGCTAGGACCTACCGTTGACGTCAGATGCAAGTCCTGTGCCGAGGAGAGGGGTGCCGGTGCGTATCGGAGAGGTCGCCAGACGCTCCGGGGTGAGCGTCCGGGCGCTGCGCTACTACGAGGAGCAGGGGCTCCTGACGCCCACCCGCAGCGCCGGCGGGCAGCGCCAGTACCCCGACGGCACCGTCGACCGGGTCCGCTTCTTCCAGCAGCTCTACGCGGCCGGGCTGCCCAGCCGCCGCATCGCGGAACTGCTCCCCTGCATCGACACCGGCACCACGACCGGCGAGCAGCGCGCCATGCTCGACGCCGAACGGGCCCGGATCAGGCAGCAGATAGACGAGTACACCGCCGCCCTCGCCCGCCTCGACGAGATCGTCGCGGCCGCGGCCGAGCGGCGGGCCTGATCCGGCACCGACCCCGCCGGATCAGCCCCGGCCCCTGGCGCGGCGCTCCGTGTGCGTGGACTTCGGCGCCGGCCAGGTCCCGTCCGTCCCCGCCGACGAGGCGGCCGCGGCGATCGACGGGTCCGCCCGCGACCGCTGGCCCACCTGGGAACGCCCGGAGTGGATCACCCCGGCCGCCCACGCCTTCTACGCCGCCGGCTGAGGAGGGCGGTCACGAGGCCGGCTGGGCGGCGGCCTCCTGCGCGGCCGGGGGTGTCGCTTCCGGCGCCGGGGTGCGGTAGGCCCTGAGGGGGGTGTTGGCGGCGGCTATCGCCGCTATCGCCGCCACCGCGGCCAGGCCGCCCGTGACCAGGGAGACGGTCGCCGAGGTGGCGGAGGCGACGAGGCCGCCGCGGAAGTTGCCGAGTTCGGGTCCTGCCACGCCGATGACGTGTTCCACCGAGGAGACCCGGCCGCGGTAGGCGTCGGGGGTTTCGAGCTGGACCAGGGCGCTGCGGGTGACGACCGAGACCGTGTCGGCGGCCCCCGCCACGGCGAGGCAGGCCAGGGCCAGCCAGAGGGGTCCTGCCAGGCCGAAGCAGGCGAGGGCCAGGCCCCAGACCGCGGCCGCGGTCAGTTGGACCAGGCCGCCGCGGTGCCAGCGGGTGACCGTGCCGGAGAGCAGCCCCGCCGTGATGCCGCCGACCGCGACGGCGGAGAGGAAGAGGCCGAGGGTCTGCGGGTCGCCGTCGAAGCGGACCTCGTTGACGAGGGGGAAGAGCGCGATCGGCATCGCGAGGAGCGTGGCGGACAGGTCGGTGGCCAGCGAGCCCCACAGCGTGTGGCGGCGCAGGACGATGCGCCAGCCGCCGCGTTCCGCGCGGCGCCTGCCGCCCTTCGCCCGTACGCCTTCGGGGCGCATCGAGGGGAGGCGGAAGACCGCGGCCATCGCGACGGCGATCGCCGCGGCCTGGGTGGCGTACGCGGCGGGGAGGTCCCAGCGGGCGATGATCAGCCCGGCCGTCGCCGGTCCCGCGAGCATCGCGAACTGGAAGGAGACGTTGTTCAGCGCCAGGCCCGCCGCGACCTGGTCGGCCGGCAGCAGGCGGACCGGGAAGGTGCGCCGGGCGGGGGCGCCGAGGGCGGAGAAGGCGGTGCTGAGGGCGACCAGGGCGAGCAGGAGGACGACGTTCCTGTTGTCCGCCAGCGCCTGCGCGCACAGGGCGCCCGCGGCCAGCAACTGGCCCGCCGTCGTGGCCCGTACGAGCGTGCGGCGGTCCACGGTGTCGGCGAGGGTGCCGCCGAGGAGGCCGAAGAGGATCATCGGCACGCCGGTGGCCAGGCCGATGGCGCCGGTGCCGACGGTGCTGCCCGTCAGGTCCCAGACCTGGGCGAGCACGGCCACGAGGGTGATCTGGGCGCCGAGTTGGGAGGCCGACGTGCCTATCCACAGGGCGCGGTACGGGGGACTGCTGCGCAGCGGGCGGGTGTCGAGGAAGCGGACGCGCCGGCTCATCGGGGCGGCTCGACGAGGTGGTCCTCGATGCGCTCGCGCATCGACCGGTCCGCCAGCGCCGCCTGTACGTCCTCGACCACCGCGGTCATCGTGTACGGCAGCACGTCGTTCAGCTCGGCGACCGCCGCGTGCGTCGCGCGCCACTCCGCCTCCAGGAACGGGACGAGCGACCGGCCGCGTTCGGTCAGCTCGATCCGCCGGGTACGGGCGTCGGGCCCGGGCTCGGAGGTGACCAGGTCCTCCTTGCGCATGGCGGCGATGGTCTGGCTGACCGCGGAGTGCGAGCGGTGCAGGGACTCCGCCAGCTCGCGGATGGTCAGCGGTCCGGTGTGGGCGAGCCGGATCAGCGGATACGCGAACCGGGGGCGTACGCCCTTGATGCCGCGGTCGGCGTAGACCTGCTCGATCTCGGCGTCGAGGCCGGCGAGGAGCGTGTGCAGGGACTGCCAGGGGTCGGGCAGCTTGGTGGGGTCCGTAGATGTCACAGCGCTAATATAACAGTGCTGTGATAACTGCCTTCAGAGCAGTGCCGTCGCCGCGGTCACCGCTCCTCCCGCCACCAGGCACCCCACCGCCCACCGCATCCAGCGGTACTTCGCCGCCAGGATCGCCCCCAGGTCGTACGACTGCTCCAGCAGCCAGCGCCCCGGGTCCCGCCCCGCCGCGAGTACCGCCGCCGTCGCACCGTCCCGCCCGGGGCCGCGGTGGAGCGCGGTCGGCGACGGGCCGGCGCGCGGGGTGCCCGGTCGGGTACGGGGGAGGGTGACGATGGCCAGCATCGCGATCCCCGCCAGCCACAGCACCACCCCGGCCACGCCCACCGGGCCCGAGCCGACGCCCGCAGGCACGGCCGGGACCGCGAGCGCGGGCAGGGCCACGCCGCTCGACAGCAGGACGGCCGCCTTCGTGTCGGCCCGCGCGATCTCCTCGCGCAGGGTGGTCAGCAGCCGCTCGGCGACGTAGCGGGGGCCCGGCTCGGAGAGCGGGGAGACGGAGGGAGGCGGGGCGGGCGGCGGGGCGGCCAGCGGCGGGGCTGGCGGCGGGGCGGGCGGCGGGTCCGGCGGAGTCGCCCCCGCGGACGGTGGGTGCTGGGGTGCGGTGTCCGGGGCCGGCATCGTCCCCGCCTCCCGTCTCGTCGGTCGGTCGGTCAGTCAGTCGGTCCGCTCGGGCGGATCGGGCGCCTCGGGTGCCTCCGCGGCCTCCCCGCCGTCGTCGCCCGCCGCCGCCTGCCAGTACAGGCTGGGCCCCGTCCCCGTACCCCCGCCCGTCAACTGCGGCAGCGAGTCCGAGGTGACGTGCCGGGTGCCGGACCGCAGGAACTCGACCACCACCATGGCCTGGTCGCCCAGCTCCCAGCGTTCGAGGAGCCCGCCGTCGATCAGCCGGGACATCAGCTCCATGCCGTCCTGGCGCTCCTTGCGCTGTTCCTTGCGGAACATCTGCCGGATCGCCGCCAGGTCCTTCGGGTTGCGCGCCATCATCTGCGCCATCAGCGCGTGGTCCCCTCTCGCCACCGCCTCCTGGAAGTCGGCGGCCCACTTGCGGATCAGCTCGCGCTTGTTGTCGTCCCTGAGGTCACGCAGCCTGTGCTTGAGCCGTTCCAGGTCCGTCTGGTGCAGCACCTGCCCCATGCTCTTGCCGTGGTCCCGGATCAGCCGGTCGACCGAGATGGTGACGAACACGTCGAGGTCCAGGCCGAACTGGCTGCCCAGCGGCTGCGTCCGCAGCTCCGCCCGCACGGCGTCGCGGACCTCCTCCGCGCTGTTGATGGAGTAGCCGCGCGAGACGTCGCGCAGCCGCTGCTCCAGCTCCGGTACGAGCAGCGCGGCGACATCGGTGACCTGCGACCGCGCCACGAGCTGCGGGTCGCTGACCTGCCACCGCACGTCCACCTCCGCGGGGAAGGTCCGGCCGTTCTCCTCCGCCGGCAGCTCGGCCTTGAACGACACGGTGTGCCAGCCGAGTTGCAGCTCGAAGGCGGTGTACGGGCGGGGGAACCACCAGCGCAGCAGGAACCGCACCCCGCCGTCGGGGTGCACCGTCTGCGTCGGCCGGCCGCGGTAGTAGAGCACGGTCGCGACCTGGGCGCTGGGGTGCCGGTACGGCCACTCCGGGCGGTACTCGCGCAGGAACGGGCCGGCCAACTGCTGGGCGGCGGCGGGCCGGTCGGCGTGGGTCTTCGGGTGCGGGGCGGCGGGGGTCAGCCCCGTCAGCCGGCCGTTCCCGGCGCCCGGCGCGGGCGGCGGCCCGGGCAGGGGTGCGGGTACCGGTACCGGTGCCGGTCCGGGCGCGTGGGGCATCGGCGGCGGGCCCGGCGCGGGGGGCGGGGCGGGGACGGGTGGGGGCTGGATGGGCATCTGCATTTCCTCGTCTCGTCCGGCGGGCCGGATCAGTCCGTTCGTACGGTCATGGCCCGCTGCCCGGCAATCGCTTCGCGCAGCCTGCGTACGGTGGCGGGCGCCACGGGTTCGTCGGGGTCGCGCTCCAGGCGGCGTACGAGGTTGCGCAGCCGCGCGGCGTCGTCCTCGTCGTACAGGGCGTGCGGCAGGAACGCGCACAGGACGTCCAGCAGTTGCGGGTCCTCGTCCCCGTTCCGTATCCACTCGGCGAGCGAGTCCTCCAGCCGGTCCCGCGACCTGGCCGTGTCGAGACCGCACCACACCAGGTCTCCCAGCATCCGCGTGAGCCGCGGATGCGCGTCCAGCAGGGCGGCGGCGAGCGGCCAGCGCTCGTGGCCGCGGCGCGCGGGGGTCTCCTGGAGTCCCCACAGCCTGGAGGTGTGCAGCAGGATCATGTAGTCGACGGTGATCAGCGCCAGGTTGCGGTGGCTGGTGCGCCGGTCGCCCATCCAGGCGCCGAGCCGCTCCAGCACGGTCTCCGGTTCCGCACCGGCGAGCAGCCGGGCCGCGCTGAGCGCGCCGTAGCCCAGCCCGATCGGGTCGGGCCCCCCGTACTGCCGGCCGGCCATGCGGCCCAGCTCGTCGAGGGAGGCGGACACCGACTCCGCCACGGTCCCGAAGCCGTGCACCAGGGCCGCCGTGCCGGCCCGTGGTTCGTCGTCCTCGCGCGCCCACCCCCGTACGGTGTGCCGCACCACCACGCGCAGCGGCTCGCTCAGCGCCGCCGCCTGGGCGAGCATCGTCGCGGCGGCGAGCTGCTGCTGCACGAACTCGTCGGACGCCAGCGGGAGCACGATCTCCTGGAGCGCGTACGAGAAGTCCAGCGTGCACAGCGCCCCGGCGGTGATCGCGGCCGGCACCCACACCACCGGCCGCTCGTCCGCGCACTGCGTACGGAGCCACTGGCACAGCGGTCCCCGTACGTTGTGGTGCTCCTCCCACACGTGCGCGAGGACGGCCCGCGCGAGCGCGCCTCCCTGCAGCCGCACCTTGCGGGTCTCCAGCCGCCGGCCGTCGGCGAACAGCACGTCCCCGGTGAAGAGTTCGGCCCGCGCCGCCGCCAGCCGGGCCCGGCTGTGGTCGCCGAAGAGCACCCGCCCCGGCTCCCGGCCCGGCTCCGCGGCCTGCGCGAACTCCCACGCCAACTGCTCCGCGGCCGAGGTCGCGACGCTGTACGGCGAGCCGTTGTAGACGGCCGCCGCGGTACGGAACGCCGCCTGCCGCAGCGCGCCCGCGACCGCGTCGCGGCCCCGCGGCGCGGCCCGCCCGGTGGTCGCGAACCATGCCCGCGCCTGGGACGGGGCGAAGGTGCGCAGCCCGGCGAGGAGTTCGTCGTCGGTGGACTCCGCCCGCAGCCGCGCGACGAGCAGCCGGGCGAGCGACTCCACCTCGTGCGGCCGCAGCGGGTCGAGCCCCAGCGCCTCGGTGACGTCAGCCCGCCGCGCCAGGGCGAGCGCCTCCGCCAGCGGCTCCTCCTCGGCGTGGCCGAGGAGCGCGGTGAGGTGCCGGCGCAGCATGCCGTCGGCCGACGCCGTACGGAACAGGTGGCCGTAGCGGCCGCGGAGCAGTTCGTCGCCGAAGGCGTCGGTGCCGGCGACGAGGATCGCGTACGCGCCGCGCCGGGCGAGGAGCGCGCCGAGCCGGTCGAGATGCAGCTCGGCGGGGCGCTCCGCGACCCATCTGCCGTCCCGCTCCGGCCGGTCGCGGTCGTCGGCGTCGGGCCGCCACCGCGGGGCGAGCGGCACCTGGTCGGCGATCTGCACCAGATAGCCGCGGCCCTCGGCCAGGTCGGCCTCCGCGATCCGGTCCAGCTCGGTGCGCGGGTCCATCCGCTCGACCTGGCCGCGGGTGACCTCGTCGAGCAGCGACAGCGCGGCGTAGCCGCGGCCGCTGCCGGCGTCGCCGCAGAGGGCGATCAGGCGCTGCCGCTCCAGGATGCCGCGCAGCTCCGGATAGCCGGGGGGCTCTTCGAAGACGAGCCGGAGGCGGCGCAGTTCGTCGCGGGGGACGGTGCCGGTGACCAGGCGCGGCAGGTCGGCGCGGGGGGTGGTGTAGTGGTGGTGGTCGCCGAGGTGGACGTCGCCGCGGGTGCCGTCGACGATGGCGTTGCGGCCCTGTACGTCCACGAAGTTGGCGCGGGCCTGCTGTGCGGCGTCGTACGCGCCGTCCTCCACGCGGCCGGTGAACGGGCCGGAGTGGGCGGCGCTCAGGAGACCTTCGTCGGAGCCGCCGCCGGACCCGCCGCCCGAACCGCCGCCGTCGCCGCGTCCCTGCCCGCCGCCTCCGCCGCCGCCTGCTCCCGCGTGGCGCCCCGCGCCCCCGCTGCCGTTGCGCCCGCCGCCTCCTCCTCCGGCGCCCCCGCCACCGCCCTGCCCGCCCGCGCCGGAACCGCCGCCGCCGTCACTCACCGCGCTCCGCCCCCTCCGCGCCGCCGTCCCGCTCGCGGGTCACGCGCACCCCGACGATGTCGCCGTGCACCTCCGCGCCGTCCACGATCTGGTTGTGGCCGTTGACGTTGATCCAGTACTTCGCCCCCGGTGCCTGCCCCGGCCGCCCCCCGGGCGCCGCGGTCGGGGCAGGCTGCTCGGGCGGTGCGGCGGCCGGCCACGGGGGCGCGGCCCGGCGCGGTACGTGGAACCACGCGACCTCGTCCGTCTCCTTGGCCCGTACCGGAATCGGCCGGTAGTGCTCCGGCTCCACGAACCTGCCGCCCTCGGCGACCACCGAGTGGTAGAGGACGTCGGAGGCCACGAAGACCACGTGCACGTCGTCGTCCGCCGCCAGGATCGCCTTCGCCGGCTCGCTGTCGCACAGCCGGCAGGCCAGGTCGACCGCCCGGCCCACCAGCCCCCTGCCGTCGTCGCCGACGGGCCCGCCGTGCATCGCGATCCGCAACCGCAGCGGCTCGCTCAGCCCCTCGTTGTGCTCGCGCACGCCCTGGTGGACCTCTTCGAGCCAGAGCCCGACCAGCGCCGCCGGCGGCACCTCGGGCGCCAGCGCGGCGAGCACCCCGTCGCCCCGGTCCTCCAGGTGCACCCGGTCGCCGCCCACCCCCACGGCGGCGAAGGCCGCCTCGAAGACCTCGTACATCCCCTGGCGCGCCCGGAGTCTGGCCCGGTGGCCGAGGCGCCCGGAACCCTTGATGTCCGCGCTCACCACCAGCCGGTGGACCGCCCCGCCCCTGCTCACGCTCACTCCAACCCCCCCTCGGACGACGCCCGGCGACCGTGCCGCGTACTCAGGATGGCCGCGCCGGGCGCCGGTGTATGTAGCCGTTTACACAACCTCGGTGCCGTCGCCGGCCAGCAGCCGCAGCGGCTCGGTGTCGACGACGACCAGCCGCCTGGTCGCGGTACGGACGATGCCCTGCCCGCGCAGCAGCCGCAGCGCCTTCGCGACGGCCTCCCGGGTCGAGCCCACGGAGGCGGCGAGGTCGTGCTGCGGCAGTGGCAGGTCGATGGTCACGCTGCCGTCGGGGTGCCGGCGGCCGGTGCGCTGGGCCAGCTCCAGGAGCCGTACGGCCAGCCGCTGGAGCACGTTCTCCGAAGCCAGCGACCGCCGTTCGCCGTCCGAGCTGCGCAGCCGGGAGCTGAGCTGCCGGAGCACCAGCGCGCTGACCGCGGGACTGGCGCCGAGGAACCCGCGGAACCGGTCGCCGGGAATCACCACGGTGTCCACCGCCCCCAGCGCTGTGACCGTGGCGCTGCGCGGCCTGCGGTCGACGGCCGCCAACTCGCCGACCAGCTCCCCGGCGCCGCGCAGCGCGAGGATGAGCCGGTGGCCGCGCTCGGTCGCCACCGAGACCACCGTCCAGCCGCGGAGGATGGCGACGACGTACGAGGTCGGGGCCCGTTCGGGCAGGAGCACGTCGCCGCTCGGGTAGCTCCGCGGTACGCCGAGTGCCAGCAGCGCCGCCCGCTCGTCCGGCCGTAACCCATCGAGCAGGGGCTGTTCCCGTTCGATGAGACTCAAGCCGACCGCCTTGGACCCATGACATCCCCGCCCCGAAACGACAGCACGTTAGGGAACGGGCAGGCGCACGTCAATGCGGCCGGGGTGCGTGCCCGGCGCGGAAGGCGCCCGGCGGCACGCCCACCCGGCGGGTGAAGAGCCGGGTGAAGTGCCCCGGGTCGGCGTAGCCGATGCGGCGGGCGATGGCGGCCACCTTGAGGTCCCTGGTGGCGAGCAGGTCCTTGGCCGTGTTCAGCCGGGTGCCGAGGACGAAGTCCTTCGGGCTGCACCCGGCCGTGTACTGGACCTCCTCGCGCAGCTCGGCCAGCGGCAGCGCCAGCCGGCGGGCGTGCTCGGTCACGGAGACCGGCAGGTGGGCGGCGCGGGCGAGTTCCTCGACGACCGCGGGCGGCTGGGGCGGCGGAGTGGTGCGGGAGCGGCGCAGGACGGCGAGGAGTTCGTGGAGCCCGGCGGCGGAGGTGGCGTCGTAGGCGGGCTCGGACTCGTTGCAGACGGTGGCGAGTTTGCGGATCGTACGGTGCGCGGGGGCGCCCGTGGCGAGGGGGACGACGGCGTCGTCCGGGGCGGGGATGAGGCCGCGCTGGGCGCAGGCGGCGAGTGCCGGGCCGCTGAAGCCGGCGAAGGCCACCGTCCAGCCGGGCTTCCCGGGACCGTAGGAGTGCGGGACGCCGGGCAGCAGCCACAGCAGCGCCGGCGCCCCCACGTGGATCCGCTCCCGCCCGCCCCAGGAGAACCAGCCGGAGCCGGCCAGCAGGACCAGCGCGACATGGTGCTCCACCACCCGCGGGCCCACGCGGCGCGGCGGCAGGTCCTGGACGCCGAGGGCCGTGCAACTCAGGCCCGCGTACCGCTGTACCGCCGTCAGCACCGGCCGCCGCCGCCACCGCTCCCGGCGCTCGTACCCCGGGGCCCAGTCGGCGTTCCCGACGTCGAGCCGCGCAACGCTGCTCATGCCTCTCCCGTACGGACTCGGTGATCGGTTCCTGTAGGGGAGGAGCGCGTACGGGCCGGGCCGTCCCGCGACTTTGCCGGTGCTTTACCAAGAGTTCTCGCCGTCGTCGGTCAGTAGCCGAAGGCGGGGCCCCGGTAGCGGAAGCGGAGCGAGGGGGTCGCCTCGTAGTTCGCGGTCGTGCCGATGTCCGGGGCGTGCGGGCGGCCTTCGGCGGCGGCGCGCCAGTCGTCGAGGCCGAGGAACTGCCCGGAGGAGTCCCGCTGGGTGAAGACCACCTTGTCGTCCTCCTCCAGGAAGTACTTCCAGTGGGCGGTCGACTCGTCGGACCGGCAGGCGCCCTGCTGCTGGCTGACCGGGGCGCCGTCGGCGTCGGTGCCGGAGTGGGTGAGGCACATGCCGGTCGCGTGGTTGCGGATGCGTACCTCCTGGACGGGGGGCAGGGAGACGAGGAGTTCCCACTGCTGGCTGCGGCCGCCGTCGCAGTCGGCCTCGTACGGCTGGTCGCCGGCGGCGCCGCCGATGTCCATGCAGCGGCCGGTGGCGGCGACGGGCAGCGCGGTGCGGTCGTCGGCGGGCGGGGACCAGTCGGGCGGGGGGCCGGTGTCGTCGTCGCCTGCGGGCGGCCCGCCGTCGGAGGCGGTCGGCTTGCGGTCCGGACCGCCGTCTCCGTTGCGGTCCTCGGCGGCGTCGGGCCCCTTGGTGCGGTCGGCGGAGGCGGTGGACGGGGGGTCGTCGGGGTCTGTGTCGTTTCCGCCGGCCTCGGAGGTGCTGCGCTCCGCGGTGGGGGTGGGGGCGGCGGTCGTCGCGGTGGGGGCGGGCGGTGGCGGCGGGGGGTCGCCGCCGCCGGGGAGGGTGGTGTAGCCGGTGACGACGATGGCGAGGACGGCGGCGCCGACGGCGGCGGCCTTGACGGCGGCGGCGAGCCCGGTGGAGGCGGCGCCGCCGGTGGCGGCGGTCGCGGCGGTCGCGGCGGAGCCGAGGGTGGTGACGGCGCCGCTTGCGCCGGTGGCGCCTCCCGCGGTTCCCGAGGCGGCGGCGGAGGCGGTGCCGCCGGCTGGGGCGGCCCCGGAGGCGGCGGAGGCGGGCGTACCGGAACCGGCGCCCGCGGCCGCGGAGTCCGGGGCGCCCGGCGTACCCGACGCGCCTCCCGTACCTTCCGTGCCCCCCGAACTTCCCGCACCATCCGCCCCGTACGACGCCCCCGTCCACAGCAGCAGCCCGACCGGCAGCGCCGCGGTCAGCGAGCTGTTCAGCTCCCGCAGCTCCGCGCTCGTCCGCCGGCACCGCCGGCACACCGCCAGGTGGTGCTCAAGACCGCGCTGCCCGCGCCGCCGCCGCCCTCCGCGCCGTACGGACGCTGCCAGCAGCCCCGTGTAGTGCCGGCACTCCGCCGGCGCCCCGGCCTCCCCCGCGCGCTCCGCCAGGTACGCCTCGCGCAGCCCCTCCCGCGCCCGCGCCGTGAGCGACGCGACGCCGCTCGCCGTCAGGCCCAGCAGCGTCGCGATGCGGTCCGGCGGCTCGCCCTCGACCGCCGAGTGCCACAGCGCCGTCTGCCACCGCTCCGGCAGGCTGCGGAACGCGCGCAGCACCAGGTTCGCGTCCTCCCTGCGCAGCGTCCCCTCCTCGGTGCTCTCCACCGTCGGCGCCCGCGTCAGCCAGCCCTCGAAGTCGGGGGACAGCTCGGTGCGCCGGGCCGTACGGGACCACGCGGCCGCGGTCCGCCGGACGGTCGTCAGCAGGTACGGCCGCCACGGCCCGTCAGGACCGCTGCCGCCGCGCACGGCCCGTAGCGCACCGGCGAACGCCTCCGACGTCAGGTCCTCGGCGGTGTGCGGGTCCCGCGTGCAACTGCGCGCGTACGCCAGCACGGCGGCGCGGTGCCGCCGGTACAGCTCGTCGAGCGCCGCGTCGGCGGTGCCGGGGAGCGCGTCGCGTATCAGGGCGGTCAGGTCGGCGTCGCCGGGGGCGGCGCCGGACGCGGGAAAGGCGGTGGGGCTTTCGGACATGGCGGTCATTCCATGAGGGAGGAGAGGGCGAAAGAACGCTTGTCAGGGAGAGAGCGGGCCGCGGGCTGCTCATCCCGCGACGATGCGAATCCGTTATGCGGCCGGGGTGTTCACGAATCAAAAGTGCAAGTGCCCGCGATGACGGGGACCTTGGCTCGCCATGTGACGTGTGTAATTTTACATGGCACCAAGCCTCGTGTGCATGACAGCCAGGTGCTCCCGGCCGTCCCGCGCACGCGGAACGTACGAACTCGGAGGCTCACTTGATAGCCAAACCCCCCATTTCGAGAACGGGGCTCTACCTCCTGGTGGTCGCCCTGGTGATGTGTCTGGGGGCGGGGTACGCACTGGTCGCCCCCGCCGCCGAAGCCACACCCGCACCGGGCAGGGCGCCCGCGCCGGTGTCGGTCCCCGCCCCGAAGCAGTCCACCCCCGACGCGCTCGCCGCCGCCCTCGCGCCCGGCGACCCGATGACGACCGCCGAACTGAAGGCGGACGCCACCCTTCTCCCGCCGCAGGAGGCCGGCGCGGACGCCACCGCGCGCCGGCTGGCCCGTACGGCAGCCGGCCCCGAGGCGGCCGAGTGCAACGTCGCGGACTTCGCGTCCAAGACCGGCGGCGCGCTGGTCGACCAGATCAAGGCGTCGGAGACGGCCTGCGTCAACACGCTGTTCAGCGTCACGGGCGCCGACGCCCGCGCGCTCTTCCAGGAGTCGCAGATGGTCACGGTGGCGAACGCCTACCGTGACACCGCCGCCTCGTACCAGGGCGACAACAGCGCGTCGATCACCCAGATCGTGCTCTACCTGCGCGCCGGCTACTACGTGCAGTACGGCGACCCCGAGGGCGTCGGAGAGTACGGCCCGGCGCTCAAGACCGCCATCCAGGGCGGCCTGGACGCCTTCTTCAACTCCGCCCGCGCTTACGACGTGACGGAGGCCAACGGCCAGACGCTCTCCGAGTCGGTCATCCTGATCGACAGCGCCATGGAGAACGCCCGCTACCTGGACGTCGTCAAGAAGCTGCTGACGGACTACGACTCCTCGTACGACGAGTTCTACTGGATGGTCAACGCCGTCAACAGCACCTACACCGTGATCTTCCGCGGCAACTGGGTGCCGGAGTTCGTCGACGCGGTGGCGGCCGACCAGAGCGTGCTGACCCTCCTGCGCGACTTCGCGACGAACCACAAGGACCTGATCGGCACCGACAAGCAGTTCCTGACCACCAACGCCGGCCGCGAACTGGGCCGCTTCCTCCAGCACGACCAGCTCCGCGAGGCGGTCCGCCCGCTGGCGAAGGAACTGCTCGGCGCCACTTCCCTCGACGACCCGGCGACCGCGGCGCTGTGGGTCGGCGTCGCGGAGATGACCGATGCGTACGACAAGGAGAACTGCGATGCCTTCGGCACGTGCAACCTTCAGGAGCGCGTACGTGAGGCGGTCCTGCCGGTCGCGCACACGTGTGCCGACACCCTGGAGATCGCGGCGCAGAAGCTGACCGACGACCAGCTCGAACAGTCCTGCAAGAGCATGCTCGGGCAGGACGAGTTCTTCCACGGCGTGGCCAAGGACAACGGCCCGGTCGCGGACGACAACAACACCAAGCTGGAGGTCGTCGCCTTCGACTCCAGCCTCGACTACCAGACCTATGCCGGGGTCATCTTCGGCATCGACACGAACAACGGCGGCATGTACCTGGAAGGCGACCCGGCGAAGGAAGGGAACCTGCCGCGGTTCGTCGCCTACCGCGCGGAATGGGCGGACGAGTTCGAGATCTGGAACCTCAACCACGAATACACGCACTACCTCGACGGCCGCTTCAACATGTACGGCGACTTCGAGGAGAACATGAAGACCCCGACGGTCATGTGGGTCGAGGGCTTCGCCGAGTACATCAACTACTCGTACCGCGACCTGCCCAACGAGAAGGCGATCGAGGAGGCGGGCAACAACACCTACGCCCTCAGCACGCTCTTCGACACCACCTACGAGAACACCAACACCACCCGCACCTACCAGTGGGGCTACCTGGCGGTCCGCTACCTCATCGAGTCCCACCCGGATGACGTGGCGACGCTGCTGGACCACTACCGCACGGGCGACTGGGAGTCGGCGCGCACGCTGCTGACCACGACGATAGGCAACCGCTACGACGCGGACTTCGCCGACTGGCTCCAAAAGTGCGCCACAGGCGCCTGCAACCCGACTGCCTGATCCGCACCACCCCCGGTGCCCCGCCCCCAACAACGGGCGGGGCACCGTCCACACCGAACGGGCACCGACCACCGACCCGGCGGCCACGAGCGCCCCCGGCCTACGCACCACTGTCGGCAGACGGCACCGGGGGGTGCAGCGGCGGCGGGTGTCCCGGCACCGGGGGTGGCACGGGGCAAGCGACTCGGGTGGGGCGCCGGGTCCGGGGGGTTGGAGCATCGGGGCCCCTCGCCGCGGCCCCCTCCGTAGGAGGTTCCTGCTCCGTAGTGGGCGGCGACCGTCCGGCGAGCTGCCGGCAGCGACGTGCGGCACCTGCCATTCGCTGCCCGAACCGACCGGGTGTGCGTCGCTACGCGTGCAGGCAGGCAAAGTTCGGGCTGCGTGGGCGCTTTGGCCCTTTTCCGGACGCCGGGTAGCGCAACTTCGCCCGGTGGCACGTATGTCGGGGGGCTGGAGTTGTGGTTCGGGCCGGTGGGGTGTGCGTGTCCGGTTCCGGGCGGTCCAAAGGCGGCTGACAATCCCCTGGTTGCGTCCGGTGCTCTGTGCGACAGTCGCACGGAGTCGTGAGCGTGCCAGCCACTCATTCGAGTGTTGGCGGTTGCCAGAGGGATATGCCAGCCCAGGTGTGGCTACAGTCGGATTTGATCTTGACGACCCTGGGGGTATCCGTATGCCACCGTCCGACGGTCATGCGCCATGGGGGCGGAGTGACACCCGCAACGAGCTGTCCGGGACCGTCCACGGGCCCAGTCTGCAGGCGGCCACCATCCGCGGGGACGTGTACCTCGGTGCCGTGCCCCGGCAGCGGCCGCCGGTTCCCCGGCAGCTTCCGCCGCGGCCCCGGTACTTCACCAACCGCGAGGCGGGGCTGGAGGTTCTCGACCATGCGCTGGCGCGGGCGCGGCGCGAGGACTCCTCCGCGCTCGTCTCCATCAGCGGTCTGCCGGGGGTCGGGAAGACGTCCCTCGCGCTGTCGTGGCTGCACCGCCACAGCGACGACTTCGCGGACGGTCAGCTCTACGCCGGGCTGGAGGGGCACCGGGTAGGCGAGCCGACCAGTCCCGCCCACGTGCTGCCCCGGTTTCTGCAGGCGCTCGGCGTGGCTCCGGAGCACGTTCCCTTCGATCTCGCCGGGCAGATGGCCCACTTCCGTACGGTCACCGCCGGCAGACGTATCGCCGTCCTCTGTGACAACGCCCTGTCGGCGGCCCAGGTCCGCCCCCTGATGCCGGCGTCCGCGGGCAGTGTCTGCGTGGTGACCAGCCGATGGCATCTCCGGCCCCTGGTGCTGGACGGTGCCGAGTTCGTGCGGCTCGATCCGCTGGACACGGATTCGGCCATAGAACTGCTGGGCAACATGGCCGGCCACGAGCGCGTCGCGGCCGATGCCGCCGCCGCCCGCGAACTGGTCCTCTCCTGCGGCCGCTTCCCGCTGGCGGTCTGCGTCAGCGCGGCGCTGCTCGTCGCGCGGCCCGGCTGGAGCATGGCGACGGCGGTGACGGGCCCCGCCGTCGGCTCTCCTTTCACAGAAGCAGACGAGGAGGTATCCATGACGACCAGACTCGACCAGGTGTACACGGCGCTCCCCGACGACGCCGCACGGCTGTACCGCCGGATGGGCCTGCACCCGGGCAGCGAGTTCGACGTCGGTGTCGCCGAGGCCGCGGCCGCCGTACGTCCCGAAATCCCCGCGCCGGCCGAGGGCCTGGCGACTCTGGTGCACGCCAACCTCCTCGGCATGGACCAGCCCGGCCGGTACCACTTCCACGACCTCATCCACGAGCACGCCAGGCACCGGGGCGAAGCGGACGACGACCGCGAACTGCGTGCGGTGACCGAGCGGCGGATCATCGATCACTATCTCGCCACCGCGGACAGCGCGGATCACGTCGTCCATCCCCACCGCCGGCGCCCGGTGCCGGAATACCGGTTCCCGCCGGAGGAGAGCCGTACGTTCGCGGACTTCGCCACCGCGCTCGGGTGGTTCGAGGAGGAACTCGCCAACCTCATGGCCGTCCTGCGGCTCGCCTCGGAGCGCGGACACGATGCGGCCGCCTGGCAGATCGTGGACGCTATGTGGGGTGTGTTCATCTACACGCGATACCACCGGGACTGGATCGCCAGTCACGAGATCGGCGCGGAGGCCGCCCATGCCTGCCGGCACCGCCTCGGTGAGGCAAGGATGCGTACCGGCCTCGGCATGGCCCTGCGGGACACGGGCCGCTACGAGGAGGCCCTCGCCGCCTTCGACCAGGCCCTGGCCCTCCGCCGGGAGATCGGCGACCGCCCGGGCGAGGCCCTGGTCCTGCACAACGTGGGCCTCGTGCACATGCAACGAGAGGAACTGGACCGGGCCGGCGAGTTGTTCGCGGACGCACTTGCCATCCGGGAAGCAGCGGCCGACACCCGCGGGGAGGCGAAGGCCCATCTCGCCATCGGCGAGGTGAAGAGCCTCCGGGGGCACGACGACGATGCCCTCCGCCATCTCACCAAGGCGATGGACATGATCGCGGGAAAGGGGGATCGCAACTCGGAGATCCTCGCCCGTCGTTTACTCGGCCAGGCATACCTGCGGGCCGGCGACCGCCCCGCGGCGCGTGCCCAGCTCGAAACCGCGCTGGCCGAGCTTCGGGGCGCCGGTGCGGTCTTCGACGAGGGCACCTTGCGCGAAATCCTCGGAGAGGTCGCCGAGCAGGACGGGAATCCCCTTTCGGCCCGGGGCCACTACGCCCGGGCCGAAACGGTCTACCGCAAACTCGGCGCCCTCCCGCACGCGGAGCGCGCCGCCGGACACCGGCGCCGCCTCGATCCCGACGCCGATCCCGACGCCGATCCCGGCACCGATCCCGGCACCGATCCCGACTCAGGGCCCGGCGAACCCGCGGAACCCCCGCCGGCGCCGCACTAGCGCCAGGTGCCGACCCGCGTACGCAGCGGGTAGACGCGGCGCAGAGCGGCCAGTTCCCTGTCGGTCAGGAATCCCTCGGCGGCCGAGCCGGCCCCGACCTTCCAGCCGGCGAAGAGAACGGCCGACTCCAGCGCCTCCACCGGCTTGCCCGAGGTGAGCCAGCCGTGCAGGAAGGAGGCGAACAACGCGTCCCCCGCGCCGTCCGTGTCGCGGACCGGCCGCGGCGTGACCGCGCCGATCTCCACCAGCCGCCCGTCCTGGAGCCCCATGACGCAGCCGTCCTCGCCGCGTCCCACCGCGGCGATCCGGCACCCGGGGTAGCGGTGGAAGACCTCCCCGATCCACTCGGCGCTCGTGCCCGGCAGCCGCTCATGGCTGCAGAAGAGCACGTCGGCCACCTCCAGCCACGGCCGGTGGCTCTCGTCGTCCAGATCGGCCGACACATGCAGGTCCACGGCCACCGGCAGCCCCAGCAGTTCCTTCGCCGGCCGCAGGAAGGGCTCGCCGAACGGCCGGTTGGTGATCACCGCCAGATCCGCGTCCACCGCCTGCTCGATGAAGCGCTCCATCGGATAGTCGCCCGAGCCGCCCACGGCCCAGGCGTTACGTGCCACGCGCCCGCTCGGGTCGGTGAGGATCATGGTCTTGGCCGTCTCCGCGACATCGACGACTCCCCGTCCTTTCAGTCCCCGCCGCTCCATGGCCTCCCGGATCACCGCTCCGGCCTCGTCGGTGCCCACGAGCGTGCAGATATGTGCCTCACTCCCCAGCTTCCGTAACGCGCCGGCGACGTTGTACGCACCTCCCACGACAGCGCAGCGCATCCATGAAGCGCTGCGGTACGCGCTGTATTGCAGCGGAAATTCCTCGACGGGCGCAGTCATCGCCAGCCTCGTCATTCCCACGATGACAAACCGCGGCATAGTCGATCTCGTCTCCCCCAGATTGCGGCATCGGACCGGGAATCCGGCCCGCGCATCCGAGTCTGCGGGAGGTGACCAGAGCGTTTCCTTGCAGCCCGCATGCAGAATTGCTGCAGACCCGCCGTGACGTCGGCCGAACTCCTTCGCGGAAGGGCGGAGTTCGCTGCCGGGGCGATGATCCGGAGACGCTTCTGTCGAGACTACTGGGCCGTGAGTTCCGCCGCTGCCTTTTGCAGCGCTTCCACGAGCGCCGTCGCCCCCGGCGGGTCCGGCGGGTCCCCGTACGTCGCCGCGTAGATCCGGCGTTCCGCCCCCGGGATCTCCGTCGTGTGGATCCCCTCCCCCCGGTGGGCCGCAAGGGCCAGGCCCGGCAGGGTCGTGACGCCGATGCCCGCCGCGACGAGGGCCTGGACCACGACCATGTCGTCGCAGACCGAGTCGATCCGCGGGGTGAAGCCGTGGGTCGCGCAGACCGCGGTCAGTTCGTGCCGGCAGCGTTCGCAGCCGCCGATCCACGGCGAGTGGCGGTGGTCGGCCACGCTGTCGTCCGGGTGCCGGCTGATCAGGTGGATCGGGTCGTCCGCAACGTGGGCGAGGCGGAAGCCGTCGTCCTCCAGCGGGGCGTGCGCGTAGCGGAAGACGAGGGCCACGTCGGCGTCTCCCCTGCGGAGCATCTGCAGTGCCTCGACCGGGTGGCGGTCGGCGATGCTCAGGGCCAGGCCGGGGTGGGCTCCGGCCAGCGTGCGGGCCGCCCTCGGGACGATCGTGCTGAGGACGGAGGCGTTGGCGGCCAGGCGTACGCGGCCGGTGCGCAGGCCGAGCTGGGCGGTGAGTTCGCTGGTCGCCGCGTCGACGCGGCCGACGATCTCGGTGGCGCGGCGGGCCAGGAGTTCACCTTCCGGCGTGAGGCGGATGCCGCGGCCCGCGCGCTGGACGAGCTTCGCGCCCGTCGCCGCCTCCAGCCGGGACAGGTGGTGGCTCACCGACGGCTGCGAGTAGTGGAGTTCACGTGCGGCTTCGGTCACGGAGCCGTGGCGTGCCACCGCCGCGAGCACCTTCAGATGGACGAGGTTCAGCACTCATCAAGAATATTGATGTGATCTTCGATGTGCTGGCATTGGACGTCATTCCCCGACCCCGGACATGCTCATCCCCATGGCCAACCTCAGATGTCACATCTCCATCTCCCTCGACGGCTACGTCGCCGGACCGCATCAGAGCGTCGGGAACCCCCTCGGCGAGGGCGGCGAGGCCCTGCACGACTGGGTCGTGCCGCTCGCCGGCTGGCGGGAGGCGCACGGCAGCGAAGGCGGCGAGGTCAACGCCAGTTCGCAGGTCTTCGCGGAGACCGTCGAGAACATCGGCGCCGCCGTCATGGGCCGCGGCATGTTCGGTCCCGTCGGCGGCGGGCCCTGGGCGGAGGACGAGCAGTGGAACGGCTGGTGGGGCGACGAGCCGCCGTACCACTACCCGGTGTTCGTCGTCACCCACCATCCGCGCCCGGCCGTCGAGATGGCCGGCGGGACCACGTTCCACTTCGTCACCGACGGCATCGAGTCCGCGCTCGCGCGGGCGAAGGAGGCGGCGGACGGCAAGGACGTGATGCTGTGGGGCGGCGGCCGGATCGCCGGGCAGTATCTGGCCGCCGGCCTGCTCGACGTGCTCGAACTCCACGTCGTGCCCGTCCTCCTCGGCGGCGGCTCCCGCCTCCTCGACGGCGTGGACGGCAGCCAGGTCCGCCTTGAGCAGGTCCGGGCCGTCGAGGGGGAGGGGGTCACGCACCTCAAGTACCTGGTTCATCCCGTACGTTCCGGCCGCTGACCCGGGCGTACGCACAGCGCCATCGCCCCCGCCGTCGCCACCAGCAGCGGCACGGCGGCCGCCTTCGGCGCGTACGCCAGCAGCAGCCCGCCGAGCAGTCCCCCCACGAGCAGCGCCGCCAGGACCGCCGTGCGCAGGGCGGCGTGCCGGCGGTCGCCCTGCGCCAGGCCGGAGATCAGCGACGTCAGGGTGCCGGTGACGAACGTCGTCGTGATGCCCGCCCGGTCGAGGCCCCGGGCCGCCGCCGTCTGCACGCCCATCGCCGTCGCCGACGCGGCGATCAGCCCGGCGCCGGCGGCGGTCCCGGGGGCGGCGTCCGTCGTGACCCACCCGGCGAGGAACACCGCGTGCAGCGCGAGCCCGGCGCCGAGCACCCGGGCGGAGCCGGCGGGGCGGGTGCGCAGCAGGCGGAAGCCGGCGAGCATGCCGAGGACGAAGCCCGCGAACGAGGCGGTGCAGCGCAGGACATCGCCGCGCAGCACCTCCTGCCACGCCTCGTCGGAGGTGGCCGCCATGCCGACGAGCACCAGGTTGCCCGTCATGTTCGCCGTGAACACCCCGCCCAGGCCCAGGAACGAGATCGCGTCCGTGATCCCCGCCGTGACGGTCAGCAGGATCAGGGCCGTGTCCGTGCGGAGGGTTGCCCCGCGCGAGCGGGAGACGGCCGCCGGACGGGCCGCCGTCGCCGCTGTCGCCGTCGTCGCTGTCGTCGTCACGCCGCCCCCGACGCCACCTTCCGCTCGAACGCCGCCAGCGCCGCCGCGCCGACCGCCTTGTCCTGGTCGCCGTTGCCGCCGCTCACCCCCACCGCGCCGACGACCTCGCCCTCGTACACGATCGGGAACCCGCCCACGAACGCCGCGAAGCGCCCCGGGTGCATGTGCTGGATCCCGAACGCCTCGTTGCCGGGCAGCGCCGGGCCCTTCGGCTCCTCGTTGAACAGGTGCGTCGCCCGCTGGTGGCCGGCGGCCGTGAACGCCTTGGCGATGGCGATCTCCACGCCCGTCAGCCGCGCGCCCGTCATCCGGTGCAGGGCGATCGGATGGGCGCCGTCGTCGGCGATGCAGATGGTCTGCCTGACGCCGATCCGCGCCGCTTCCGCCTCGGCGGCCTCCAGCATGACCAGGGCGTCTTCCAGGGTGAGCCGGTGGATCTTGTGCATGGGAGTCTCCTCAGTACGCGCAGTACACGGTCTTCGTGTCCGTGACGAACTCCAGCGCCGTCCGGCCCCCTTCGGGGAACGCGCCGGAGCTGGACGCGCCCCAGCCGCCGAAGGGCGGTGCGACGCCGTTGCCTGTGGTGCGTTCGTTGACCTTCACGACCCCGCAGCGCGCCGCCCGCAGGAAGCGGTGCGCGGTGCCGAGGTCGCGGGTGTGGATCGCGGTGACCAGCCGGTGCGGATCCGCGTTGATCTCCGCAAGCGCCTCCTCGGGCCCCGCCACCGGCACCACGGACAGCAGCGGCCCGAACAGCTCGCCGGTGTTCACCGGATGGTCCGCCGGTACGCCCGTCAGCACCGCCGGCAGCACCCAGTGCCCCGCGGGATCCGCCCCCGGCGCCAGCGACCCGCGCCCCGCGACGACGGCGCCCGCGGCGACGGCGGAGTCCAGCAGCGCCGTGAGGCGGGTGCGCTGCCCGGCGGTGGCGGCGGGTCCGATGTCGGCGCCCGGGTCGTCGCCGCGCCCCGCGGTGAGCTTCGCGGCCCGCTCCGCCAGCAGCTCCGTGAACTCCGCCGCCACGGCCCGCTCCACCAGCACCCGGTCCGTCGCCGTGCACACCTGCCCGGTGAGCCCGAAGGCCCCGGCCGCGACCTCCGCGGCCGCGCGCGGCAGGTCGGCGTCGGCGCAGACCAGGGCGGCGTTGTGCCCGCCCAGCTCGAACTGCACCCGGGCCGCGGGCCCGACGGTGCCGCGCAGCGCCGCGCCGACCCGGTCGGAGCCGGTGAACGTCACCGCCCGTACCTCCGGCGCGCCCGCCAGTGCCGCCATCGCCGCCGGGTCGTCGCCCTGGACGACCCGCAGCACGTCCTCCGGCACCCCGCCGCGATGGCAGGCCGCGGCCAGCCGCGCGCCGACGCCCGGCGTGACCGGCGATGGCTTGAAGACGACGGTGTTCCCGGCGGCCAGCGCGGGGGCGATCTTCCGGGCGGCGAGCGAGACCGGGAAGTTCCAGGGGGTGATGGCGACGACGACGCCGAGCGGCACGCGCAGCGTCCAGGCCGCGACACCCGGGCTCTCACCGGGGTACGTCGCCCCCTCCACCAGGTACGCGAGCTGTGCCGCCAGCCGGAACTGCTCGACGGTCTTGGCCACCTCGCCGCGCGCCGAGCCGAGCGTCTTGCCCTCCTCTCGGCAGATCAGCAGCGCCAGCCCGTCCGCGTCCGCCGCCAGCTCAGCGGCGGCGCCGTGCAGCGCCTCCGCGCGGCGCCCGGCGGGGGCGGCGGCCCAGCCGTCGAAGGCCCGGTGCGCGGTGCGTACCGACTCGGCGGCCTGCGCCGGCGTGGCGGCGGCGACCTCGGTGACGGTCTCGCCGGGGGCCGCCGGGTCGGTGGCGCGCAGCACGGCCGGGGAGGCGGCCGGCGAGGCGGGTGAGGCGGGCGTGGCGGCCCGATCCGGGGCCGTCACCGCTGTCCTCCCGGCCAGGTCGGTTTGCCCGGACTCTGGTGTGCAAGTGCTTTTCTCGACAAGATGACCTCCACGTCCTCATCGGCCGGGCAGCGCGTCGTGGTTCCCGTGACGTTCCTCGTTCCTCGTCCCTAGCTTTGGCGTTTCCGGCCGAGGCGGCTTCGTACAATCCGCACCATCGCCGCAGGAGGATGTAGGCAGATGGCACACGACACATCGCACAAACTGCACATGACGGTGGAATCGCTGCTCGCCGAGCCCGTGTTGCGCGGGCGGCTGCTGGGCGGCAAGGCCGGGCTGCGCCGCGAGGTGACCTGGTGCCTGCCGCTGGCCGAGCTGCCGCCGCCGCCCGGGGCCGACCGGCCCGCGGCCGGCGAGGACCTCGCGGGCATCGCGGTCTACGCCCCGGCCGCAGAACTCGTCGCCGCCCCCGACTCCCGCCGGCTGCTCTCCGGCCTCGCCGCCCGCGGCGCCGCCGCCGTGCTGGCCCGGCTCCAGCAGGGCATCGAGCCCGACCTCGGCCCGCTGATGCGCGCCGCCGACACCGCCGGGCTGCCGCTGGTGCGGCTGGCGCCCGAGGCGGACTACCACCGCGTGGGGCGGCTGGTGGCGGTGAAGTCGATCGCCGACACGGCGCACGTGCTGGAGTACAGCGTCCGCGTCCACCGCACCCTCGGCGAGGTCTTCGCCGCCGGCTCGGGACTGCCCGCGCTGGCGCGGTCGATGGCGACGCTGTCCGGCGGCTCGGTGCTGATCCTGGACCGCGGCGGCGAGCTGCTGGCCCGCGCGGAGCGCGACCGGGCGGCCTCCGACGCGGAGTGGCAGGAGCTGGCGGACGCCGTGCACGCCAAGGCGGGCGGTGGCAGGCCGCACCCGCCGCACGCCGGGCACCACCACGTGGCGGCCCGCGACCTCGACGTGGCCGCGCCGTGGGGCGAGCGGCTGCACGTGGTGTGCGCGCCGGTGGGCGTGGCGGGGGAGCCGTACGGGACGGTCGCCGTCGTCGAGCCGGTGCTCGCGCCCGAGTCGCACGCGCTCGCGCAGCACCGGGTGATCGTGGAGCAGGGGGCGCCGCTGGTGGCGTCGGAGATCCTGCGGCAGCGGTCGGTCACGGAGGCGGAGGAGCGCTCGCGGGACGACTTCCTGGACACACTGGTGCACGGGCGGTTCACGGACGCACACGAGCTGGAGGCGCGCTCGCGGCACTACCGCTTCGACATGGACGCGCGGCACGCCGTCTTCGTCGTCGCCATGCCGGCGGCGAGCGCGGCGCGGGCGCAGGCGGTGCAGCGGGCGGTCGCGGGGGCGGCGGACGCGGCGGGCGGAGGCGCGGGCGGCGGCCCCGGCGGTACGGGCCAGGGCGCGGCGGGCGCCGCGCCGGGGCACGGCAAGGGGTTCACCATGGCGACGCTGATGGGGCGGCTGCTGGTCGTCGTCGCGGAGTTCGCGGCGGCCGACGCCGCGGCGCCGTTCGACGCGCAGGCCGAGAAGACGGCGCTGCAGCGGTACGGGCGGTGGCTGCACCGGCTGGTGACCGGCCGGGCGGACGCCGCCGCGCAGATCGCGTACGGCCGTGCGGCCACGGGTGCGGCGGGGGTGGCGGCGAGCTTCCGCGAGGCGCGGATCACGCTGGAGCTCTCGGGACGGGTGCAGGTGCCGGAGGTGTGCGGGTACGCGGAACTGCGGGTGTTCGCGGCGGTCGAGGAGGCGGCGGCGAGCGCGCAGGGGCGGGAGTTCGCCCGCGAGGTGCTGGAGCCGCTGCGCCGCGCGGACGGCCAGACGGGCAACCTGGAGCAGGTCGTGCTCGCGTACATCGCCGAGTCGGGCAACCTCAACGCGGCGGCGCGCCGCCTCCAGCTCCACCGCAACACGATGCTCTACAAGCTCGAACGGGCCTCGCGGGCACTCCAGATGGACGTACGGTCCGCGGAGACGCAGTTCACGGTGTGGCTGGCGCACCGCATCCAGACGCTGAACGACTCGCTGCGGGTCCTCCAGGCCGAGCTGTCACCCCCGGCGTAGCGCCGGGGCCCTCAGCGGGTACGTACCGGAAGCTGCGGCTCCGGCACGGCCGCGGCGTCGGGCTGCGGGTCCTTGCCGGCGAAGGAGAAGACGAACGCCGCCGCCGCCAGGGCCGCGCCGGTGCCGAAGACCCAGACCAGCCGCTCCGGTTCGGTGCCCAGCAGGGCGACGGAGGCGGTGCCGAGGGCGGTGGCGCCGAACCGTACGAGGTTGAAGAGCCCCAGGCCCGCGCCCGTACGCCCCGCCCGGGACCGGGACGCGCCGGTCGCCGCCGGGGTCTGGATGAACGCCACCCCTGCGCCCAGCGCCAGCAGCGCCGCGACCAGCGGCGGCGCCGCCCCGTGCCAGCCGGCGACGGCGGCCAGCGCGCCCAGCCCGGCCAGCAGCGTCAGCAGCCCGCCGCGCATGGCGGCCCGGCCGCCGAACCGCTCGGTCGCCCGCCCCGCGACGGGCGCGAGCGACGCCATGGCCAGCGGCAGCGCGAGCACCACCAGCCCGGTGGTGCCCTCGGGCATGCCGTGCGTCTCGACCAGGTAGACCGGCGCCGCGAGCAGCGTGGCCCCCAGCGCGTACATCTGCGCGGCGGCGGCGAACGACGAGCGCAGATACCGCACTTCGACCAGGTGCCGGGGCCGCAGGAACGCCCCAGGCCGGCCCCGCTCGACCAGGAGGAACGCGGCCAGGCAGAGCAGCCCGCCGCCCGCGAGCCCCCACACGGCGGGGGAGCCGATGCCCTGCGAGGGCACCGCGGAGGTGGCGGTGAGCAGCAGGGCGGCGCCGCCGGTGACGGTGAGCGCGCCGCGCCAGTCGAGCCGGGTACGGGCGGGCGGTGCCTGCGGCTTGGGCAGCAGCAGTCTGCCGCCGAGGACGACGAGCGCGGACAGCGGGACGATCTGCCAGAACACCGCGCGCCAGCCGAGGAACTCGGCGAGCAGCCCGCCGGTCGTCGGCCCGAGCGCCTGCCCGGCGCCGTTGGCCGCCGCCCACAGCGACAGCGCCCGCCCGCGCCGCCCCTCCCCGAGCACCTGCACCACCAGCACCATCACCACGGGCAGCACGGGCGCGGCGGCGAGCCCCTGCAGCATCCGGAAGGCCACGAGCACCGGCAGGCTCGGCGCCAGCGCGGCCCCGGCGGAGCCGACGAGCACGCCGGACATCGCCCAGCACAGGACGCGGCGGTGCCCGAACCGGTCGCCGAGCCAGCCGGAGACGGGCATGAGGGCGGCGAGGGTCACGGGGAAGGCGGTGGCGACGAGCACACCGCGGCTGAGGGGGGCGTCGAGGTCGGCGAGGATGGAGGTCATCGGGACGTTGACGACGGTGTTGGCCATCGTGGTGGTCACGGTGGCGGTCAGCACGGGCACCAGCCCCCACCGCGCGGCCCGCGAGCGGGCGGACGCGGACTTGGCGGGGGATGCGGCGGCCGATACGGATCCGGGGGCGGTGGCGGGCCCGGACACGGCGCCGGTCGTGGACGCGGGTGCCGTCTCGGGTGCGGGTGCGGTCCCGGCTCCGGGGACGGACTGGGCTCCGGGGGCGGACTCGGCCCCGGCGACCGGCTCGGGGCCGCCCGCGGCCTCCGGCGCGTTCGCCGGCGCCGGCCCCGAGGCGCGCTTGTGCCCTTCCGCCCTGCGGCGCCACGCGCGGACCGGGTTCATGGGCGTACGGCCGCCGTCAGTTCGACCTCCACCGGCGCCCCCGACGGCAGCGACCTGACCCCGATCGCCGACCGCACCGGCAGCCCCGCCGCGGGCGCGGCCCCGCGGAGCCCCGCGGTGGCGCCGTCCGCGACCGCCGACAGGTCGGTGAACCCGTCGACGCACGCCACGTACACCGTCATCCGCAACAGCCGCCGCAGCCGCCGCGCGTCGCCGTCCAGGGCGGCGACGATCGCCGCGACGGCGTTGCGCGCCGCGAGCCCGGCGGCGTCGCGGGCCACCGCGGGGTCGACGTCGCCGCCGACGAGCCCGGTGACGGTCAGCCTGCCGTCGACCCGCGGCGTCATTCCCGCGCTGAGCGCGAGCCCGCCGTCGACGACGGCGGCCCGGTAGTCCCCCTGCGGCACGGGCGCGGCGGCCCCGGACCCGGGGGTCCCGGGCCCACCGGCCCGCGCTCCGGCATCCGCCGCGGCCGGGCCGTCCGCCGTGGCGCCGGGCCGGTCCTGCACATCCGCGGCAACGGCCGCCCCCCGCGCCTCCGTCCCCGTACGACCCGGCTCCACCGCCGCGGAAGACCCGTCCGCGGCAGCGCCGGATCCGTCCGCCGCGTCCCCCGCGACAGCCGTCCGCCGCGCCGCCGTTGTCCCCGTCGGCCCGGCAGCCCGCGGCACCGCACGCCCCTCAGACACCGCACGCCCCTCAGACACCGAGCGCCACCCCGTCCTGCCGCGGGTCCGCGCCGCCCAGCAGGCAGCCCCGTTCCCGGTCCGCCGTGATCACCATCGCGCTGCCGCCCCCGCCCCACGGTCCCGCGTCGGTCACCGCGTGCCCCCGCTCCCGCAGCCCCGCCAGCACCCCGGCGCCCAGCCGCGACTCGCACCGCAGCTCCTCCGGCTGCCCGAGGACGTCCGCGTCGCTGCCCGGGTGGATGAAGAACCGCGGTGCCTCCACCGCCGCCTGCGGGTCCATCCCGTGGTCCACCAGGTGCGAGATGAGCTGCGTGTTCCACTGCACCTGGCCGTCCCCGCCCGGGGTGTTCCCGACGTGCTCCAGCCGGCCGTCCGCGTCCGTGACGATCCACGCGTTCAGCGTGTGCAGCGGCCGGCGGCGCGGCCGGACCGCGTTGGGGTGGCCGGGTATGAGGTACGCGCCGCGGCCCAGGCGGTTGTTGAGCAGCACGCCGGTGCCGGGGATCGTGACCTTGGAACCGAACGTGAACGCCAGCGAGTGGATGTAGCTCACCGCCCGCCCGTCCGCGTCCACGGCGACCATCGACGTCGTGTCGCCGTCCGCGGGCCCCGCCGCGCCCGGCGGCGCCTCGCCGCGCGCGAGGCGTTCGCGCGCCGCGGCGACCGCGGCCGGCGTCAGCGTCTCCCGCCACGCGTCGGTGTCGCTCGCGCAGCGCTCCACGCGGTCCGCGAAGGACAGCCGGGCCGCCGACGCCAGCAGGTGCACGGCGTCGGCGCCGAGCGGGGCGAGGGCGCCGAGGGTGCCGTCGCAGAGGGCGAGTTGCTGGAGGGCCATCCAGCCGGGGCTGGGGGGCGGGGTCTGGTGCACGGTACGGCCGCGGTAGGCGGTGCTGATCGCCGGCTGCGGTGCCACGTCGCCGCAGAGCGCCCACTCCTCGCCGCTGAACGGCGCGCCCGCCGCGCGCAGGGCGGCTACCGCCCGCTCCGCGAACGCGCCGGTGTAGAAGGCGGCGGGGTCGGCGGCGAGGCTGCGTATCGTCGCGGCCAGGTCCGGCTGCGCCAGTTGGTGGCCGACGGCGGGCGGGCGGCCGTCAGGCAGCAGGTTCCGCAGCGCGTCGGGGTCGGCGGCCAGGAGTTCCTGCACCTCCGCTATGTCGCCCCGGGTCTTCGCGGTGCAGGGCAGGCCGCGCTCGGCGGCGCGGGCGGCGGGCGCCCACAGCCCGGCGAGTTCGCGGCCGGCGCCGGCGGCGTGCAGGGCGGCGAGGGCGGCGGGCGCGCCGGGTACGGCGACGGAGAGCGGTCCGGAGAGCGGCACGGCGCCGTGGCCCTGGGCGGCGTAGAAGTCGAGGTCGCCGCCGTCGGGCCCGTAGCCGCTGCCGCAGACCGTCCACACCCGGCCGTCCGGCTCCCGTACGACGGCGAACGCGTCCCCGCCGACGCCGCACTGGCCCGGCAGCGCGAGCCACGACATCGCGGCCATCGCCAGCGCCGCGTCCACGGCGTTCCCCCCGTCGCGCAGCACGGCGGCGCCGGCGAAGGTGACGGCGGGGTGCGCGCTCGCGGCCATGCCGCCGGCGGCGAGCACGGGGGTACGGGGCGGACGCTGCTGCTCAGGCGGCTGCTGGACGGACGGCTGCTGCGACTCGTACGACTCGGCCATACGGCGAGTATCCGCCCGGCGGAACCGAAGATCCATGTGCAATCTGCCTCCGGATCCGGCGACCGCCTTGTGCGCACCGCACATTCCGGACGCCCGGCAACGGCTTCGACCCCGCCGGGAAACGACGAGGAAACTCCGGGGTCTTCCCGCCCGCACAGTGCACAAATAATGTGCCGGACAATGTGCACCCTCCCCCTGTGGCCTGGCAGAAACGGTCGCCAGAGTGCCGCACAACCATCGGACTTCGGCCGTCCGGCAGCAATGCCGGCCGCCGGGTAGGGAGTGCGGACGTGGAGCTGACTGCTGCGCACTGGACGTATCTCGCGGGGGTTGTCGTCATCATCGGCGTGATGATCGCGCGGCGTAATGTCGTCGTTCCCGCGGTCATCGCGACCTTTTTCACGGCCTGGTTCTACAGCGGCAGCCTCGTCAAGGGGCTGGCCGCGATCTTCTCCGCGAGCCTGACCGCGGCCGGGGAGCTTTTCAGTATTTTCCTCATCATCGCCCTCATCACCGCCTTGCTCGGCGCGATGCGCGCGATGGGTGCGGAGCGGCGCATGGTGGTGCCGTTCCGGGCACTGATGCGCAACGGGCGGATGGCGTTCGTCGCCATCGCCGGTGTCACGTACTTCATCAGCCTGTTCTTCTGGCCGACGCCCGCCGTGCCGCTGATCGGCGCGATCCTGCTGCCCGCGGCGATCCGGGCCGGGCTGCCCGCCATCAGCGCGGCGGCGGCCATCGCCATCGCGGGGCAGGGCATGGCGCTCTCCAGCGACTACGTGATCCAGGTGGCGCCGGGGCTGTCCGCGAAGGCGGCGGGGGTGGAGACCTCCGCGGTCGCGGACCGGGCGATGGTGCTGTCGGTGATCACCGGGGTGGTGGCGCTGACGCTGGTGTATCTGAAGGGGCGGCGCTCCTTCGGCACGACCAGCGAGGAGCATCAACTGCGCTGGGAGGCCGAGGCGGAGGCGCTGTCGGCGGACGGCGGGGGAGCGTCCCTCGGCGGTACGGGGGCGGGGCGCACGGCGCGTACGGCGGCGGCGTCCGGCGGCTCTGCGGGGGCGGCGACGAAGCTGCTCAGCCCGCCGGGGGGCGCGGGCTCAGGCGGCAGCGGAACCGATTCTGCTACGGACCCGGACCCGGACCCGGACACCGCCTCCGGCCCCGGCTCAGGCCCCGGCTCCGGTACGGACCGCAAACCCGGCTCCGCTTCCGGCCCTGGCTCCGGCTCCGGCGGCACCCCCGGCGAACCCGTGCGCCGCTCCCGCGCGTTCGCCCTCATCGTGCCGCTGACCTTCGCCGCCATCGTCGGCTACATGCTCCTCGGCAAGTTCACCGGCGCCGTCACCGAGGTCCAGGGCGGCGAGGCCGCCGGGCTCGTCGGCGGGGTCGCGATGCTGCTGCTCTTCGCCGCCGTGTTCTGCTGCGACGGCAAGGAGGGCCTGACCACCGCCGCGGACCACGTCGTCGACGGGCTCGTGTTCGCGTTCAAGGCCATGGGCGTCGTCGTGCCCATCGCCGGCTTCTTCTTCCTCGGCAACGTCGATTTCATCACCGAGATCACCGGCGTGCAGGACGACAACCCGCCGGCGCTGCTCTTCGACCTCGTCACCGCCGTCGACCAGTACATCCCCGACATCGGCTTCATCGTGGCGTTCGCCATTCTGATCATCGGCATGATCACCGGCCTGGAGGGCTCGGGATTCGCCGGCCTGCCGCTGACCGGCTCGCTCTCCGGCTCCCTCGGCCCGGCCGCGGACGTCGACCCCGCGACGCTGGCCGCCGTGGGGCAGATGGGCTCGGTGTGGACCGGCGGCGGCGTGCTCATCGCGTGGTCGTCGCTGCTGGCGGTCGCGGGGGTGGCGCGGGTGCCGGTGCAGGAGGTCGTACGGCACTGCTTCGTGCCGGTCGTCGCCGGTCTGGTGACGGCCACGGCGCTGGCGACCGTCCTCTTCTGACGCCCGCCCGCACCCGTACCCGGCACAGTGCACAGAGATTCCGCACACGCCTGTGCACAAACACCATCCTCGACTCCCCCGCACGCTCCCTACTTTGGTGACACACGGACCGCGGAAAGGACGCAGCAGATGACGGAACTGCTCTCTAGAGACGCATTCCGCAGCGCGCTCGAAGAGGCCATCAAGGGCCGCGAGGCGAAGAACGCCTCCTTCAGTACCGCGTGGGCGGAAGGGCAGCTCAAGCGCGAGCACTTCGCCCGCTGGGCGGAGAACCACTACCACTACGTCGGCCCGTTCGCCGACTACCTGGGGTACATCTACGGAAACACCCCGGACGAATTCACGGGCGCCAAGGACTTCACGCTCCAGAACATGTACGAGGAGGAGCTGGCGGACATCCGCCACACCGACCTCCTCATCCGCTTCGCGGAGGCGTGCGGCACCACCAAGGAGCGCATCGAGGACCCCTCGAACATGAACCCCGTCACCCGCGGCCTGCAGTCCTGGTGCTACGCGGTCGCCATGCGCGAGCACTTCGTGGTCGCCACCGCCGCGCTCGTCGTGGGGCTGGAGTCGCAGGTGCCGAGCATCTACAAGAAGCAGATCGTGCCGCTGCGGGAATCGTACGGATTCACCGAGGACGAGATCGAGTTCTTCGATCTGCACATCACCTCGGACGTGGTGCACGGCGAGCGCGGATACCAGATCGTGCTCGACCACGCCGACACCCCGCGGCTCCAGCAGCGGTGTCTGCAATTCGTGTGCTGGGGCGCGGAGATGCGCTACTCGTACACCCAGGCGCTCTACGACCACTACGTACGGCCGGACCTGGAGCCGGCCGCGGCCGCCGCCTGAAAGGACCGCGGGCCGGCAGACGGCGGCGGCCGGACGCGACAATCCGGCCGCCGCCGTCTCTTCATATCCGGAGGAGCACAGCACATGTCCGAATGGACGCGGGTCGCCGAACTCACCGACGTGAGCCGGCGCAGAAAGAAGCTGGTGGCGCTCGGCGAGGAGCGGGTCGCGCTCTTCTACGCCGACGGCGACGTGTTCGCGTTCCGCGACGCCTGCGTGCACAAGGGCAAGTCGCTGGCGCGCGGCACCGTGCTGCACGGCCGGGTCGTCTGCCCGGGGCACCAGTGGGCGTTCGACCTGCGCACCGGGCAGGCGGACGACCGCGAGGAGTGCCAGCCGCGGTACGAGGTACGGGTCGCGGACGGCGGCGTGTGGCTGCGCCCGGCGGCCCTCGCGGGCTCCGCCGCGGTAGCCCCGGCCGCCGCCGCACCCGCCTCCGTACCCGCCGCGGCGGCGAACTCCGTACCCGCGTCCGCCACTCCGCCGTCCGTCCCGTTCCCGGCCTCACCCACCGCCGCCACCCAGGAGTGACCCATGCCCGACACCCCCAGGAGCGTCGTCGTGATCGGCGCCAGCCAGACCGCGGCTGTCGCCGCGCGCACCCTGCGCCGCCGCGGCTTCGACGGCGGCATCGTCCTCGTCGGCGACGAGCCGCACGCCCCGTACCAGCGCCCCCCGCTCAGCAAGGAGCTGCTGGAGGGCGCCGCCGACGACTCCGACGCGGCGCTGCTCTCCGAAGAGTGGTGCCGCGACAACGCCGTCGAACTGCGCCTCGGCACCGCCGCCCGGCGCATCGACACGGCCGCGGGCGCCGTGGAGCTGGCCGACGGCACGGCCGTCCCCGGCGACCGGTTCCTCCTCGCGACCGGCGCGAGCGCCCGGCGACTGCCGGGCGTGGCGGAGGACGACGAGCGGATCATCCACCTCCGCGGGCTGTGCGACGCGCTGCGGCTGCGCTCGCTGCTGCGCCCCGGCGGCCGGCTGGTGATCGTCGGCGCGGGCTTCGTCGGCTCGGAGGTCGCCTCGACGGCGCTGGCGCGCGGGGTGCGGCCGGTGGTCATCGAGCAGGCCGCGGTGCCGCAGGCGCGGGTCCTGGGCGAGGAGATGGGCCGCTTCTGCGCGGACGTCCAGCGGGCCGCGGGGGTGGAGCTGCACACCGGCGAGACCGTCGCGTCGGTACGGACCGGGCCTGAGGGCGTCGTCGTCACCACGGAGTCCGGGCTGCGCGTCGAGGGGGACGCGGTGGTCGTCGCGGTCGGCGCGGTGCCCAACACGGCGGTCGCGCGGGCCTCGGGGGTCGCGGTGGAGAACGGCGTCCTCGTCGACGAACACTGCCGCACCAGCGTCCCGGGCATCTTCGCCGCGGGCGACGTGGCCAACCACCGGCACCCGCTGTACGGGCGGTGGGTGCGGGTCGAGCACTTCGACAACGCGAACAAGCAGGGGATGGTGGCGGCGAAGAACATCCTGGGCCGCACGGCGGTGCACGGGGAGCCGCACTGGTTCTGGTCGGACCAGTTCGGCCTCAACCTCCAGCACGTCGGGCACGCGCGGGCGTGGGACCGGCTGGTGGTGCGCGGCTCGGTGGCGGAGCGCGACTTCACCGCGTTCTACCTCGAAGGGGGCGTGCTGCGGGCGGCGTTCGCGGCTGAGCGCGGCGGGGACGTGATGGCGGCGAAGGACCTGATCGCCCGTGCGGCCGCGCCGGACCCGGCGAAGCTGGCGGACGAGGACGTGGACCTGGCGCAACTGGCGGAAGAGGCGGCGGCGGAGCCGGCGCCGGCGGGAGGAAACTGACGATGCCCGACACCGAGAACGCGACGTACGTCCGGGTCGCCCGCTCCGGCCAGGTCCCGGAGGGAGTGGTGCGCCGCTTCTTCGTCGGCGACACCGAGCTGGCGGTCTCCCGCTTCGAGGGCGAGGTCTACGCGAGCGCCAACTACTGCACGCACCTGGCCTGCCACCTGTCGTCCGGCAAGGTCACGGAGGACGGGCTGCTGTGCTCGTGCCACGGCAGCGTCTTCGACTTCGCCACCGGGGAGCCGCTGTCGCCGCCGGCGGTGAAGCCGATCAAGGTGTACGAGGTACGGGAGGAGAACGGGGAGATCCTGGTGGCGGGGCTGGAGTAGGGGGAGCGGCGCCGGGCCGGGTCCGGGCGAAGCCGCGGACGCGGGCGGGCCGGAGGTGGCCGTGCGCGCCCTGTCCGGCCGGCGCGCCGCGGCGCTAGCGGGCCGGAGCGCCGCGGCCCTCGGGGAACCTGGCGACGTAGCGGCGCTGCCAAGGGGTCTCCACCGCACGGCGGTTGTAGTGCTCCCGTACGTACGCCACCGCGCGGCCCGCCGGGACGCCGTCCAGCACCGCGAGGCAGGCCAGCGCCGTTCCCGTACGACCCACCCCGCCGCCGCAGGCGATCTCCACCCGCTCCCGCTCGGCCCGCTCCCACGCCTCCCGCAGCGCCGCCTCCGCCGAGCCGCGGTCGGCCGGCAGCCGGAAGTCGGGCCACCGGACCCAGCGGCTCTCCCACGCCGTCTCCGGCGCGGGGCGGCCCAGCAGGTACACCCCCAGCTCCGGATCCGGGCCCGCGGGCGCCGGCTTGCGCAGCCCGCGCCCGCGCACGTACCGCCCGGACGGCAGCCGCATCACTCCGGCCCCGGTGGGCTCCCACGTCTCGCTCATACCGCCGAGCGTAGCCGCGGGAGCCCGCCCGCCAGGGGCGTACGCCCTACTGCCTGGCGGCGGCTTACCGCCTCTTACCGCTGGGCGGCGATGCGCGCCGGCGCCGGCGGTGCCAGCGGGGCGTCGGGCGAGCTGGCGTTCTGCAGGTACGTGACGAGGGCCGCGGTGTCCGTCAGGTCGCCGCCCTGCCGGTCCGTACCGTCCTTGAACGCCGTGAACCCGTCGCCGCCCTCGCCGAGGAACTCGCTGACGGTGACCCGGTACTCCCGGTCGGCCACCACCGGTTCGCCCGCCACCCGTACGCTCGCCGCGTCGAGCCGCGCCCCGCCCTCGCGGCGCAGGTCCACCGCGTACGACAGCTCCGCCGACGGCTGGAGGAACCGGGGGCTGTTCTCGTTCGCGCCGGAGAAGCCGTTCCGCAGTGCCTCGACCACCTGCTCGCCGGTGAGCGTCATCGTCATGATCGCGGACTCGAACGGTGAGACGCGGAACGCCTCCGCGTAGGTCACCACCCCGTCACCCTCGTCGCCGGACGACCCGTACGTGAGGTCCCCGCGGATCCCGCCCGGCTGGATGAAGCCGATCTCCGCGCCGTTGCCGCGGGTGGCGTCGGCCAGCCCGTCGGCGATCACGCCGCCGAGCGGCCGTTCGGGCGCGGACGAGCCGCGGCCCGGCAGGTCGGCGGTGATGTAGCCGACGGGCTTGTTCTCCAGCTCGGCGGAGCGCTCGCGCCAGGTGCCGATCAGCTTCGCCATCGCCGGGTCCTGCGGGGCGGAGGTGAGCACGGGGTGGTTGGCGGCCTCCACCGTGCCGCGGAGCACGTCGCCGGTCCCGGGGTCGAGGGCGAAGCGGAGGTCGGTGTACGTACGGCCGAAGGACGCGGCCTGCGTGACGACGCGCGGATTGCCCGCGGGGTCGGCGACGGTGCACACGTACGGCTCGTGCGAGTGCCCGCTGAGGACCATGTCGACGGCCGGCGTGAACGACTCGGCGAGCCGGCGGATCGGCTGCCCCAGCTTCGCGGCGGGGCCGCCCTCGTCGCAGTCCTCGTTGTACGGGATGCTCCCGCCGTGGTTGCCGCCCTCGTGAAGGACGACGGTCTGGGCGGTCACGCCCATGTCGGTCAGCTCGCGCGAGTAGCGGTCGACGGTCTCGACCTCGTCGTGGAACTCCACGTCGCGGATGCGCGCGGCGGAGATCGCGTCGGGTGCGTTCTCGGTGATCAGCCCGATGAAGCCGATGCGCTGGCCGCCGGGCAGGGTCTCGATCGAGTACGGCGGCAGCAGCGGCTCGGTGCTGCCCTTGCGGGTGACGTTGGCGGCGAGGTACGGGAAGTCCGCGCCGTCGTACGGCTCGCCGGGCACGGCGCAGCCGTCGGCGGGGTGGCAGCCGCCGTGCGCGATGCGGAGGAGTTCTTCCGGGCCCTCGTCGAACTCGTGGTTGCCGACGGACGCGACGTCGAGGCCGAGTTCCTCCAGGGCGTCGACGGTGGGTTCGTCGTGGAAGTTGGCGGAGAGCAGCGGGCTGCCGCCGATGAGGTCGCCGGCGCCGACGGTGAGGGAGTTGGGCTGCCCCTCGCGGGCCCCCTTGAGGAGGGCCGCGAGCCCGGCGACGCCGCCGGCCTGGGTGCGCACCACGTCGCCGGAGTCGGTGACCCGGGCGACGGAGCCGGCGGGGCCGTCGACGGGGTCGAGGTTGCCGTGCAGGTCGTTGAGGGCGAGGAGTTGGACGGGCACGGGGGACCGCTGGGCGGCCGGCTCGGTGGCCGCGGACGGCCCGGTCCAGGAGAGCAGGGAGAGCCCCAGGACCGCGGCGGCGCCGGCGGCCAGCGAGCGGCGGCGCGGGGCCGCCGGGCGGGCTTTCATGATCAACATGGCGCACACCGTAGGGCGGTTGCGCGGGGCCGGCGGGACGGGTGGGCGGGCTGCCACCCGGGGGAGGGGCGAGCTTCACCCGTTGGGGGGGCGGGTGTTGGGAGTAGGACCCGGGCGCGCGCCGGGGGGTGGTCCGGGGGCGCGCGCCGGGGCGGTGCGGACCCGCGCCGGTGGCGGTGCCGGGTACGCGCCGGTGGCGGTGCCGGGTACGCGCCGGGGGTGGGTCCCGCCGCCCGGCACCGGGGGGCGGTGCAGCCCCCGCCCGGCGCCGGTGGCGGCCCCCGGGGAGAGGGCCCCCGGTCCCGTGCTCAAGCCTCCGGCACGCCCAGCTCCACCCCCCGCAGCCGGTCCGCGTCCGCGATGACGTCGATCTCCGTGATCAACCCGTCCGCCACCGTGAAGCCCAGCAGCAGCCGCATCCGCCCCAGCGGCGCCATGACGAGGCCCACGCCGCCGTCGATCAGCGCGGGACCGGTGAACTGCGCCCGGCCCGCGGCGGCCATCGCACCCTGCGCCACCGGCGTCGCGCCGCGCACCTCGACCGGCTCCGGAGTGGGGATCGCCGCGCGGTCGGCCCGTAGCACCACGTCGGGGTGGCGAAGGGACACGAGCGCCTCGAAGTCCCCGCCACGCGTCGCGGCCAGGAACGCGTCCACGACCCGCCGCCTGCGCCGCAGGTCCTCCCCCGGCGCGGCGGCGGGCGCCGCCCCGCCCCGTACGCGGCGGCGGGCACGGCTCGCGAGCTGGCGGGCGGCGACGGGGGTGCGTTCCAGCATCGGCCCGATCTCGTCGAAGGGGACGGCGAACATGTCGTGCAGCACGAACGCGAGCCGCTCCGCGGGCGCCAGGGTGTCCAGGACGACGAGCAGCGCGACGCCCACGGAGTCGGCGAGCAGCGGCCGGCGCCGCCCGGTCATGGCGATGCGGATGCCGGGAAAGGCGGCCGCGGCCTTCCGCGCGGGCGCCAACCTGACTCCGGACCACGCGGTGGGGCACCAGACGTGGGAGGAGTTCCTGGCGGCGGCGACGGCGGAGGGCTGACGGGGATGGCGCGTCGGCTGTCGAGGATGGCGTGTCGGTCGTCGAGGATGGCGTGTCGGTCGTCGAAGGGGAACGGACACGCGGGCTTCAGCCGCGCGGAGGATTGTCACCCGGGGCCGCCACTATCTTGGGCGGCTACCGGTGACACTGGTGAGGTGGGTAGCACCAGCAGCTAGGAGGCGGTTCATGTACCGAGGCGAGGACCCTCGTCAGGTGATCGACAACACGGTCCCGCACTCCGCGAGAGTGTGGAACTACCTCCTCGGCGGCAAGGACCACTACGAGGCCGACCGCAGAGCGGCCGACGCGTACAGAGAGACCTTCCCCCAGATCACCGACATCGCGCGCACGGACCGCGCGTTCCTGGGCCGCGCCGTGCACTACCTGGCCGCGGATGCCGGCGTCCGCCAGTTCCTCGACATCGGTACCGGGCTGCCGACGATGAACAACACGCACGAGGTCGCGCAGCGGGCGGCGCCGGGCGCGCGCATCGTCTACGTGGACAACGACCCCATGGTCCTCACCCACGCCCGCGCCCTGCTCACCTCCACCCCGGAGGGCTCCTGCGACTACATCCACGCCGATCTCCGCAACCCCCAGGCGATCGTCGCGGGCGCGGCGGACACCCTGGACTTCACCCGCCCGGTCGCCCTCACGCTGTTGGGCATCCTGCACTTCCTCCGCGACTACGACGAGGCCCGGAGGGCCGTCCGCCACCTGCTGGAAGCCGTCCCGCAGGGCAGCTACTTGGCCCTCACCCACGCGACGCTGGACCCGTCGCTGGGGGCCACGGAGGTGGCGGCGCAGAACCGGCGGGCGCAGGACCAGTACAACGCGTCGGCGGCGGCACCGCTGACGCCGCGGACGCGGGAGGAGATCGAGGGGTTCTTCGAGGGGCTGGAGCTGATCGAGCCGGGGGTGGTGTCGATGAGCAGGTGGCGGCCGGAGGAGGACGCGGAGGGGGCGCCGCCGGCGGTGTTCGGGTACTGCGGGGTGGGTCGGAAGGGGTAGGTGTGAGCCCCGGCCGGGCGCGTTGAACCGCGGTTCGACGTACCCGCCTTGGTTGCCGGTCCGGCTCGTGCCGAGCCTGTGTCGTCGGTGTGGGCGTCGGGGTTGGCGTCGGTGTGCGGTGGGCTGGTTACGCGGGGGCCTGGCGTGCGTCTTCCTTCGCGATCCAGAGGAGAAGAGCGCTGTCGGCACCGCCTAGTTCGACGATGCGGGTGTCGTGCATGAGCACTCCGAGGCCGTGCTCCTCCTCCCAGGGGTAGGAGAACTCGATGCCTGCGTACGGGATGCCGTCCTGGCTGACCTGATGGACGTAGATGTTCTCGACTTCGATGAGGGCGGTCATCGCTGCCGGGGTGTCGACTGCCGGCAGGTCGTCCGGGGCCAGGTCGTGGGCTTCGGGGTGGGCTCGGAGTGTTTCGCAGTAGGTGAGCAGGTGGGGAAGGAGCGCGGTGAAGAGCCGGGGGAGGTTGGCGACGGCCCGGGCGACCGCTGCGATCTCGGAGTCGTCGAGCGGCTGGTCTTCTCTGCCTTCCGGCGCGAAGCAGACGGGAACGCGGACCTGGGTGTGCGAAGGGGCTTGGCGTGGGGCGGCGGGTTCGGGCGGTAGGGGGATGTGGGTGGTCCATGCGAAGTCGTCCCAGAGGAAGGCAGATCGATCCACCGGGTGAGCACCTGCTCTCGTTGATGCCGGGAGCCGGGAGCCGGGAGCCGGGAGCCGGGAGCCGGGAGCCGGGAGCCGGGAGCCGGGAGCCGGGAGCCGGGAGCCGGGAGCCGGGAGCCGGGAGCCGGGAGCCGGGAGCCGGGAGCCGGGAGCCGGGAGCCCGGAGGCTCGGGGACCCGATCCTCCCGGGCCAGTTCGCCTCGGAGACCCGATTCCCCCCTCGCGCGCGCCCCGTTCGCCCGTAGACCTGATTTGCTCCCGCGCTCGCCGCCTCGTCTGGATCCCGTTTCCCGTCACTCCGCCTGTCCGCACGGGTGACCGGACTTTCCCCTCGCGCCCGGCTGCTCGACGGGTTCCCAATCCCCTGCGGGCCCGTCCGTTTGCCTCGGGGAGCCGATCCCCCTCGCGTCCGCCCCGTTCGCCTCCGGACCCATCTACTCTCACGTCCGCCCGAGGTATGCGCCGGGTCTGATGCGTTCGCTCCCGTACGTTCCGTCGTGCCCGCCCAAGGTATGCGCCGGGTCTGATGCGTTCGCTCCCGTACGTTCCGTCGTGCCCGCCCAAGGTATGCGCCGGGTCTGATGCGTCCGCTCCCGTACGTTCCGTCATGCCCGCCCGAGGTATGCGCCGGGTCTGTTGCGTCCGCTCCCGTACATCCCCTCACCCCCGCCCAAGGGTATGCGCCTGCTCTGACAGCGCGGGGGTAGCGGGGCGTTGAGCTGGTACGTCGTGGGGGTGGGACCGGGTGCGGGGGGTGCGGCGTCGGGCCTGCGGTGGTGCGTGGGGTGGGCCGGTGTACGGAGGGTGCGGTGAGGGGAGTGGCCGTGTCGTTGGGGCTCCCCCCGGGCCACCCCGCTGTTGAGTGTGCGGGCCTGCGTCCGGTGTCAAGGGCGTCCCTTCCGCTTCGCTTCAGGGACGTCGCTTCGCGATGGGGCTTCGCCCCACCCTTGACACCGGACTCCGGCCCGTAAAAGACCGGCGGCTATGGGTGGCCCGGAGGGAGCGGGCACCCTAACGCTGCGCTACGAAGGCGGAGCCCCGCGGACGGGGGCCGGGCCGCCCGGAGTTGGCCTGCCCTGTTCGCGGAGCGACCCCGAATCGGTGTGGAGCTGGGCCCGCTCCGGTTGCCCCGTGTCCTCGGTGGGCGGAGGCCCGCGGCGGGGCTGTCCGGTTCGCGGATTCCCCCGGGTGGGTGCGGGCCGGGGCGCCGGCGGCGGGCGTACCCCGATCGGTCGGGTCCACGGAAGGTGGGAGTTGGGCCCCTGGCATCGGCTGGGCACTCGGCGCGGATGCCCCCCACGGGAGCGGACTCGGTGCGACCGAGGTGGGCCGGGATAGGGCTCCGGTCGTTGCGTGCGTGTTTTGGGGCGAAGTTCGGGCTTCGGGGGGTGATTCGGGCCGAAATCCCGGGGTGTTACCGCGAGTTACGACCCAATTTCTTCACTCGGGCGCTGCGGTCGCGGCGGCGGATTCGTGAAGTCGGTCGGGTGCGTGTCGATGGGCGAAAGTCGGCGCGCGTGGGCGTTTTGTGGCGATTTTGGAGGCGGATTGCCGCTTGTTTGTCTCGGTGGCGGCCATTCCGAGCGGTCCGGTTGGGTGGATGCGTCTGCGGGTGCGAAAGTCGGTGCTCTCGGCCTGATTCGGGCTGGATCCGGGGGTGTTACCCCGAGTTACGGCACGAATTCTCCGCCCGGGGCCACCGGAGGGGCATCGGTACGCGACCGCCGGGCCGTCTGCGTGGTGCGTACGCCCGCCGGGGCTTGGCTCGGGTCAGACCCGAGGGCTCTACCGCCGGTTGTCCCCGATCATCGCCGCTTGTCTCGGACGGCGGTTGTTCTGCGCAGCCGGCCTGCGTTCGAGGTGGGCCCAATGCTCAAAACCCACGTCGAGACGGCCTACCTACGACACCGTCCACCTCGACTCCGCCCCCCCCGGACCGGCCCATGCCGCGCACGGAGCTGACGCCCGCGGCCGTACGCCGGGATCGGAGCGAACACCCTGGCCCCGGTGCAGGTCAGAGTGGGCGACCCCGGTGGTGGGCAGGCTCGTTGTCAGTCGAGGCGCATACCCTTGGGCGGGTGTGAGGGGACGTGGTTCCGGCCAACGACCACAGGTCGCCGATCACGGGCCACGGGCCACCGGCCACGGGCCACCGGCCACGGGCCACAGGTCACCAACCGTCGGCCACCGGCCACCCCCTGCCGACCACAGGTCGCCAACCACCGGCCACCGGCCACCGATCACCAACCGTCGGCCACCGGCCACCCCCTGCCGACCACAGGTCGCCAACCACCGGCCACCAACCGCCAACCACAGGTCGCCGGTCGCCAACCCCCGGTCACCCCTCCCGCCTCAACCCGCCACCCCCGCCAGCGCCATATCCACCTGCCGCGGCGACAGCGCATGCTCGATCGCCAGAATCCCCGCCCCGATCGCCGCCGCGTTCTCCCCCGTCCTGCTCGGCTCGATCCGCAGCACATGCGTCGCCAGCGGGTGCGACCTCCGGTACACCGCCTCCCTCACCCCCGCCAGCAACTGGTCGTGCACCGCCGCCAGGGCGCCGCCCACCACCACCGTCTCCGGGTTGAAGAAGTTCACCAGGCCCGCCAGGACCTCGCCCACCGCCCGGCCCGCCTCGCGGACCATGCGGACCGCCTCGCGGTTGCCCTCCTTCACCAGGCGGACGACGTCCAGGCCCGCCGACGCCTCCAGGCCCAGTTCCCGGAGGCGGACCGCCAGGGCCGCGCCGCCCGCGATGGCCTCCAGGCAGCCGGAGTTGCCGCAGCGGCACAGTTCCTCGCGTTCGCCTACGCGGATGTGGCCGATGTCGCCCGCCGAGCCCTGCGCGCCCCGGTGCAGGCGGCCGTCGGCGATGATGCCGCAGCCGATGCCCGTGCCCACCTTCAGGTACAGCAGGTACGACGTGTCCGGGAAGGCGCGGCGCTGTTCTGCCAGGGCCATGACGTTCACGTCGTTGTCCACCAGCGCGCGGACGCCGAAGCGCTCGTCGAAGAACTCCGGGATCGGGAACTGGTGCCACCCCGGCATGATCGGCGGGTCCACCGGGCGGCCGGTGGAGAACTCCACCGGGCCCGGTACGCCCGCGCCGATGGAGCGGAGCGTCTTGGGGTCCCGGCCGGCCTCCTCCAGCAGTCGCTGCATGGTCCGTTCGACGTGGCCGAGAACCGCCTCCGGGCCGTCAGCGATCGTCAGCGGGTCCTCGCGGACCGCGAGCAGCGTGCCGCCGATGTCCAGCAGCGCGACCCGGCAGTGCGAGGCGCCCAGGTCGACGCCGGCGACGGCGTGTTCTCGCGTGCGCAGGGAGAGGCGGCGCGGGGGGCGGCCGCCGGTGGAGCCGGCTTCCGCGTCCTCGTCGACGAAGCCGTGCGCGATCAGCGCGTCGACGCGCTGGGAGACGGTGGAGCGCGCGAGGCCCGTGAGCCGGGCTATCTCGGCGCGGGTGGCGGCGGCGCCGGAGCTGATCAGCGCCAGCACCTCGCCGGGGGACTGGCCCGCGGGCGGGCTGTACGGCGGGGCGCCGGGCGGGCCCCCGGACGGTGCTCCGGGCGTGCCGGGGGGAGGCGTGCCGGAGGCCGACGGCCGCGGCGGTGGCGGCATCGGCGAGGAAGACGAAGAAGCGGCTGTCACATCGACCACTTTAGAGACCGCCAAGAGCACCAACAAGACCTTCTTTGTTCGACATTCGGCCAAAGTCTTTGCCAACTCATCAGCGAAAGCCCTTGCTTAGGCTCTTGACAGTCCAAAGAAGCCTGGGGACTCTGCATTTCATGCTGACGATGCAGGACGTGTCCAAGAGCTTTCTCGGGGTACGGGTGCTGCACGGGGTGTCGCTCGACCTCGAACCGGGTGAGGTCCACGCCCTGGTGGGGGAGAACGGCGCGGGCAAGTCGACGCTGATGAAAGTGCTCGCCGGGGAGTACGCCCCCGACGAGGGCACCATCACGCTCGACGGCACGGTGCACGCCTTCTCGCACCCCGTACAGGCCCAGGCCGCCGGGATCGGTCTCATCCATCAGGAGTTCGCGCTGCTCCCGCACCGCACCGTCGCGGAGAACGTCTTCCTCGGCCGCGAGCCGGTACGCCGCGGGGTCGTCGACCGGCGCGCCATGGAGCGCCGCACCGCCGAGCTCCTCGCCGAGCTGGACGAGACCGGAATCGCCCCCCACACCCAGGTCAAGGACCTCTCGGTGGCCCGCCAGCAGACGGTGGAGATCGTCAAGGCGCTGGCGGCGTCCGATGTCCGTGTGCTTGTGATGGACGAGCCGACCGCACCCCTTGCCGACCACGAGGTCGAACTCCTCTACGCGCTCATCCGCCGCCTCGCCGCCCGCGGCATCGGCATCCTTTACATCAGCCACCGCCTCCGCGAGGTCTTCGACCTCTCCCGCCGCATCACCGTCCTCAAGGACGGCCGCAAGGTCGCCACCCTCACCACCGCCGACACCACCCCCGACGACGTCGTCCGGGCCATGGTCGGCCGCGAACTCGGCTCGTACTACCCGCCCCGCGCCCGCGCCGAGGAGATCGGCGAGCCGCTGCTGACCACCTCGGGCGCCGGCAACGAGCGCCTCGCCGGCATCGACCTCACCCTCAGGGCCGGCGAAGTCACCGGTGTCGCCGGGCTCCAGGGTTCGGGCCGGACTGCCCTCGTACGGGCCCTCTTCGGCGCCGCGCCCTTCACCCGCGGCAGCATGACCGTCGCCGGGCGCGCGCTGCGCCCCGGCAGCCCCCGCCAGGCCATCCGCGGCGGTGTCGCGCTGGTCACCGAGGACCGCAAGGGCGAGGGCCTGGCGCTGCGCCAGTCCGTACGCGACAACGCCCTCCTCGTCACCCGCGCCGTCCACGCCGGCGGCGCGCAGGCCGGGGAGGTCTCCGGGCTGCTCGACCGCGTCAACCTCCGCTCCCGCGGCCACGACCAGGAGGTCCAGTACCTCTCCGGCGGCAACCAGCAGAAGGTCGTCATCGCCAAGTGGCTCGCCGCCCGGCCCCGCGTGCTGCTCTTCGACGAGCCGACCCGCGGCGTCGACGTCGGCGCCAAGGCCGCCATCCACACCCTCGTCCGCGAACTCGCCCGCGACGGCATGGCCGTCCTCATCGTCTCCTCAGAACTGCCCGAGCTGATCGGCATGAGCGACCGCATCCTCGTCATGGCCGACGGCACCTTCGCCGGCGAACTCCCCGCCGGGGCGGGCGAAGAGGACATCATGCGGCTCGCCACCCGGGACGCGTCGGGCACGGCCCCCGAGGGGAGTGCCGCATGACCGCCGTACGGACCGACGCCCCGGCCCCGGCAGCCCGCCCGCGCCGGCTGCCTGCGACCGGGCGGCTCAAGCTCACCGACCCCGTCGTCGGCGTCTGGCTGGCCGCCGCCGCGGTCACGCTCATCGGCTGGATCGTCGTCACCATCGACGGCGGCCAGTTCATGACCCAGTCCAACGCGACCGGCATCATGCAGAACTCCGTCGCCCTCGGCCTGGTCGCCATCGGCCAGTCCGCGGTGATCCTCACCGGCTCGCTCGACCTGTCCGTCGCGTACCTCATCAGCATCGGCACGCTCGTCGCCGCCGAGACGATGGAGGGCGGCAGCGTCGTCACCGCGGTGCTCGCCGTGCTCGCGCTCTCCGCCGCGGTCGGACTCGCCAACGGCCTCATCGTCACCGGGCTGAAGGTCAACGCCTTCATCGCCACCCTCGGCATGGCGTTCATCCTGCGCGGCTACATCGAGGACAACTACACCGGACCCGCGGGCGACGTCCCCGCGTCCTTCCAGCGCCTCGGCTACGACCGCATCGGCTTCATCCCGGTCTCCGTCTTCCTGCTGATCGCCGTGGCCGCCGTGCTCTGGCTGATCACCAAACGCACCCGCCTGGGCCACCACATGTACGCCACCGGCGGCGACGAGCACGCCGCCCGCCTGTCCGGCGTACGCACCAAGCGCACCGTCATCTACGCCCACGTGCTGTGCGCCCTGTGCGTCGGCGCCGCCGCCCTCTTCCTCGCCTCCCGGCTCGGCGCCGGCGCCCCCTGGGCGGGCACCGAGGCGCGCTACGACCTCGACTCCATCGCCGCCGTCGTGCTCGGCGGCACCGCGCTGGCCGGCGGCCGCGGCGGGGTGGCGGGGACCCTCGGCGGGGTGCTGCTGCTGTCCGTGCTGGACAGCATCTTCAACCAGCTCTCCGTCGACCCCTTCTTCAAGAACGTCGTCCGCGGCGTCGTCATCATCGCCGCCGTCGCCCTCTACGCCCGCCCGTTCCGGCGCCGGGCCAAGGAGCGCGACGAGGCGCGGAAGCGCGACGAGGAGCGGAAGGGAGCGCTCGCATGACGACGACCACCCCGCCCACCACCACCGCGGGCCCGGCGAGCGTCCTCGGCGCCCTCGGCCGCCGCCTCGGCACCGGTGCCCCCGTCTACGTCCTCCTCGCCGTCCTGCTCGCCGCGCTGGCGATCACCGACCCCGGGTTCTACGAACCCGACTCCTTCCTCGCGTTCGTCAAGCGCGCCGCCCCGCTGGTGATCCTCGCCGCCGGCCAGTACATGGTCATCGTCTCCGGCGGCTTCGACCTCTCCGTCGGCGCGGTGGTCACGGCCGGGGTCGTCGCCGGGGCCGAGTTCTACGGCTCGTACCCGGACGCGCCCTGGCTGCTGGTCACCGCCGGGCTGCTGCTGGCAGGGGCGATCGTCGGTCTGGTCAACGGGCTCATCACCACCGTGCTGCTGGTGCCGTCGTTCATCACGACGCTCGGCATGATGCTGATCCTCGAAGGCGCCGTCTTCTACTGGACCGGCGGCTCCCCCCAGGGCGTGCTGCCGGAGAGCTTCCGCAACTTCGGCCGCGGCGAGGCCGGGGGCTGGCTGCCCTGGGCGGTGCTCGCGTGCCTCGCGGTCGGCGCGATCGCCGTGTGGCTGATGCGCTCCGACTTCGGCCGTACGCTCCTGGCCACCGGCGACAACGAGCGCGCCGCCGCGCTCGCGGGCGTGCGCGTACCCCGCGTGCGCACCCTCGCGTTCGTGCTCTCCGGCACCGCCGCGGCGCTCGCCGCGGTCCTCGTCGCCGGCTTCTCCGGGGTCTCGGCGCAGGCCGGCCGGGGGCTTGAGTTCGAGGCGATCACCGCCGTCGTGCTCGGCGGGGTCATCCTCGGCGGCGGCCGCGGCTCGGTCGTCGCCGCCATGGCCGGGGCGTTCTCGCTCCAGGCGCTGTTCACGCTGCTCAACCTCCAGGGCGTCTCCGGCGCGCTGGAGTCCACGGTCCAGGGATTCATCGTCATCGCGGCCGTCGGCCTCGGCGCCACCGGCAGGTCGGGCTTCTCCCGGCTGCGCCCGCGCCGTACCGCACCACCACCCTCCGCACCGTCAACGCCCTTGGAAGGGAAGTCCTCCTCATGAGCCGTACGCGCCGCACGACCCGCCCCGGCGCTCGCAACCGCTTGGCCGCACCGGCCGCCGCGCTGCTGGCCGCAGCGCTGCTCGCCTCCTGCTCGTCGGACGCGCCGAAGGACGACCTGGCCGACGACCCCGCCGCCTCCGAGCAGGCGGAGGACGGCGACAAGCAGTCGGAGTTCTTCAACCAGGCGGATTACGACCGGCAGTTGGAGCTCACCGAGGCGACTCCCGAGGGTCCCGAGGGCAAGCCCTGGGAGCAGATGCTCGATCCGCAGTCGGGCGGGATGGTCGACACCTCCGAGTACGCCAAGAAGGGCGACGGTGGCGTCAAGCTGTGCTTCTCCAACGCCGGCGTCTTCAACCCCTGGCGGCAGGTGGGGCTGAAGACGATGAAGGCGGAGGTCGCGCAGCACGACGAGATCGAGGACTTCACCGTCCTGGACGCGCAGGGCAAGGACGACAAGCAGATCTCCGACATCCAGGAGCTGTCGGGGCAGAACTGCGACGCGCTGATCGTCTCGCCGAACACCACCGCCACCCTCACCCCCGCCGTCGAGGAGGCGTGCGGCAAGATCCCGGTGATCGTCTTCGACCGCGGCGTGGAGACCGACTGCGCCGTGACGTTCATCAGCCCCATCGGCGGCTACGCCTACGGTGCCGCGGCCGCGGACTTCCTGGTGGACGAGGTGGACAAGGGCGGCAAGATCGTGGCGCTGCGCATCTCGCCCGGCGTGGACGTGCTGGAGACCCGCTGGTCGGCGGCGGAGATCGCGTTCGAGAAGGCCGGACTCGACGTGGTCGAGGTGAAGTTCACCGACGGCGACCCGTCGAAGGCCAAGTCGATCGTCTCCGACGCCATCGCGCGGCACGGCCAGATCGACGGCGTGTGGATGGACTCCGGCGCCACGTCGGTCGCCGCCGTCGAGGCGTTCGAGGACGCGGGCGAGGACATTCCGCCGATCACCGGCGAGGACCAGCAGGACTTCCTCCAGGCGTGGAAGGACAAGGACCTGACCGCCATCGCGCCGGCGTACCCGACCTTCCAGTGGCGTACGCCCGTGATCGCCGCGCTCAAGATCCTGGCCGGCGAGGAGGTCCCGAAGGAGTGGACGCTGCCGCAGCCGGTGGTCACCGCGGAGAACTTCGACGAGTACTACAAGGAGGGCATGCCCCCGCTGCACTACGGCGCCTGCGGCTGCGAGGACCTGCCCGGCTACCCCGGCGACTGGGGCGGTGAGTGATGCCGGCCGGACGACGGCTGATCGGCGCCAACCCGTGGATCTGGCACTCCCCGGTGACCGATCGCGCGCTGGCCGGGGTGCTGCCGCGGCTGGCGGACTGGGGATTCGACTGCGCGGAGCTGCCGCTGGAGCAGCCGGGTGACTGGCAGCCGGCCGCCGCGGCGAAGCTGCTCGACGGCAACGGCCTGGCGGCGGCCGCGGTGCTCGCCGTGATGCCGCCGGAGCGCGGGCTCGTCCGCGCCGAGCCGCTGGCGGTCCGTACGACGCAGGACTACCTGCGCCGCTGCGTGGACGCCGCGCGGGAGATCGGCGCGCCGGTCGTCGCCGGGCCGATGTACGCGGCGGTGGGCAGGACCTGGCGGATGGACGCGGACGAGCGGGCGGCGGCGTACGCCGAGTGGCGGGACAACATCGCGCCGGTCGTCGCGTACGCCGCGGCCGCCGGGGTGCTGCTGGCGGTCGAGCCGCTCAACCGGTACGAGACGAGCCTGCTCAACACCGTCGCGCAGACCGTGACGGCGCTGGACGGGCTGCCCGGCGAGACGATCGGGGTCGCCCTCGACACGTACCACCAGAACATCGAGGAGCGCTCCCTGCCGGGCGCCGTGCGCGCGGCGGCCGGGCGGATCGCGCACGTCCAGGTGTGCGCCAACGACCGGGGCGCACCCGGCGCGGACCACCTGGACTGGCCCGGTTTCCTCGGCGCGCTGGACGAGGCGGGCTACCGCGGCCCGCTGTGCATCGAGTCGTTCACTTCGCACAACGCGACCATCGCGGTGGCCGCGTCGGTGTGGCGCGCGCTGGCGCCGACCCAGGACGCCATCGCCGTCGAAGGACTCGCCTTCCTGCGCCGCGCCTTACCCACCTGACCTACCCGACCCACCCGTCCTCCCGTACGCACCCTGACCGCGTACGCACCCGCACCGCACGCACCCCCCGCGCCACACGCCGCCGGGCCCGGAGCTCCGGGACCCCGATCCGGGCCCGGCGGACCACCCCTGCGCGCACCCCTGCGCGCTCGGCGCCCCACGAACCCCTCTCACCGACCGGTACGCCCATCCCATCCCGCACACCGAAGGAGAGGACCGACTCATGAGCTGTCATGCTCGTGACATAGGCAGGTCGTTGGTCACCTTGCTGGCCGCCGTCCTGCTCGCACTCACCGCGCTGCCGTCATCAGCGGCGGAAAAGGCGCCGGCCTTCAAGGCGCTGCTGTTCACCAAGGCCGTGGGCTACGTCCACGGCTCCATCCCGGCGGGCATCCAGATGGTCAAGGAGGAGGCGGAGGAGAACGGGTTCGAGGTCGACCAGACCGACGACTCGACCGTCTTCGACGACGCCACGCTCGCCGAGTACGACGTAATCATCATGCTGCAGAACTCCGGCATGGTCTGGGACACGGACGAGCAGCGCGCCGCCATGCAGAAGTACGTGCAGTCCGGCGGCGGCGTCGCGGCCATCCACAACACGCTCGACATGGGGATCGAGAACGAGTTCCCGTGGTGGGACGAGCTGATCAACGGCGGCGCCCACATGCCGAGCCACTCGCCCGGTGTGCTCCAGGGCACCGCGAAGGTCGCCGACAAGGTGCACCCCTCGACCAAGGGCCTGCCCGAGCGCTGGGAGCGCCCCGAGGAGTGGTACAACTTCGACGTCAACCCGCGCGGCGACGTGCACGTCCTGGTCACCGCCGACGAGACGACGTACAACCCGGGCAACGACGCCATGGGCGCCGACCACCCGATCTCCTGGTGCCGTAACGCCGAGGGCGGCAAGGTCTGGGCCACCGCCATGGGCCACGACACCCCCGCGTACAGCGAGGAGGAGTTCCGCGACCACGTCATCGGCGGCGTGAAGTGGGCCGCGGGAGCCGAGCCCGGCGACTGCGGCGGCACGGTCTGGAACGGCTACGAGAAGGTCACCCTCGACGACGACACCGCCGACCCGATGGAGCTGGACGTGGCCGAGGACGGCCGCGTCTACTACGTCCAGCGCGCCGGCGAGGTCCAGGTCTTCGACCCGGCCACCCACCAGACGACCACCGCCGGCAAGCTCGACGTCTACACCGGCGGCGAGGACGGCCTGGTCGGCATGGAGCTGGATCCGGACTTCGCCAAGAACGGCTGGATCTACCTCTACTACGCCCCGGCCGGCAGCGCCGAGGACGTGAACAGGCTGTCGCGCTTCACGCTCAAGGACGGCAAGCTCGACACCGCCAGCGAGAAGAAGCTCCTCGACGTGCCCGCGTACCGGGACCGCACCTTCCCCGAGCCCGGACACACCGGCGGCGCCGTCGAGTTCGGCCCCGACGGCACGCTGTACCTGGGCACCGGCGACGACGTGCCGCCGAACCTCAGCCCCGACTGGCAGGGGTACGCGCCGATCGACTGGCGCAAGGGCCAGGAGATGCTGGACGCCGCCAGGACCGCGGGCAACACCAACGACCTGCGGGGCAAGATCCTGCGGATCAAGCCCACCAAGGGCGGCGCCTACACCATCCCCAAGGGCAACCTGTTCGCGTCGGGCACCAAGAAGACCCGTCCCGAGATCTACGCGATGGGCTTCCGCAACCCGTTCCGCTTCACCGTCGACCAGGAGACGGGCTACGTCCACGCCGCCGACTACGGCCCCGACCGCGGGCTGCCGACGACGGACCGCGGGCCCGAGGGCATGGTCGAGTACAACGTCATCAAGAAGCCCGGCAACTTCGGCTGGCCCTTCTGCCACGGTGACAACCAGCCCTACGCCCCGTACAACCCGGACACCGGCGAGATCGGTGCGAAGTTCGACTGCGACAACCTGACGAACCCCTCGCCGAACAACACCGGCCTGACCGAGCTGCCGAAGGTCCAGAAGCCCGACATCTGGTACGGCTACGGCCCCTCCGAGAAGTTCCCCGAGCTGGGCCAGGGCGGCTCCGGTCCCATGGGCGGCCCGGTCTACAACTACGACCCGGACAACCCCTCCGAGACGAAGTTCCCCGAGTACTTCGACGGCGCCGGCTTCCTCTACGAGTGGACCCGCAACTACGTCAAGGAGGTCCGCTGGGACGAGAACGAGGAGCTGCTGAAGATCAACGACTTCCTGTCCTCGGCGAAGTTCAACAAGCCGATGGACATGACCTTCGGCCCTGACGGCTCGCTCTACGTCCTGGAGTGGGGCAGCGCGTTCGGCGGCGGCAACAGCGACTCGGGGCTGTACCGCATCGACTACAGCCAGGGCAAGCGCTCCCCGGTCGCCAAGGCCACCGCCTCGGCGACCAACGGGCCGGTGCCGCTGGCGGTCGACTTCTCCAGCGAGGGTTCCCGCGACCCCGACGGCGACTCGCTCTCCTACGAGTGGGACTTCGACGGCGACGGCACCTTCGACTCCACCGAGGCCAACCCCAGCCACACCTACGAGAACAAGGGCGACTTCACCGCCCAGCTCAAGGTCACCGACTCCTCCGGCAAGACCGGCTACGCCAACATCCCGATCACCGCGGGCAACACCGCGCCCGAGGTGAAGATCGACACCCCGGTCAACGGCAAGCTGATCGAGTTCGGGGACAAGATCCCGTACAAGGTCACGGTGACCGACCCGGAGGACGGCACGATCGACTGCTCCAAGGTCTTCGTCAACCCGGCGCTCGGGCACGACGACCACGAGCACTCGACGACCGACCTGCCGGGCTGCGAGGGCACCGTCGACACCGGTGACCTCGGCGGCCACCCGGAGGGCGCGGACCTGACGTACGTGCTGAACGCCCGCTACCAGGACGGCGGCGGCGACGGCGCCTCCGCGCTGACCGGGTACGCCAAGTCGGTCCTGCAGCCCAAGCACAAGCAGGCCGAGTACTACGACGACCAGTCCGGCACCCGGATCGTCAACCAGGCCGGGGCCGAGAACGGCAAGCGCATCGGCGACATCTCGAACGGCGACTGGGTCGCCTTCGAGCCGATGTCCGTCGAGGGCATGAGCCAGGTCTCGTACAAGCTGTCGTCGCCGTACGGCGTGGGCGCCATCGAACTGCGCGCCGACGGCCCGGACGGGCAACTGCTCGCGACGACGCCGGTGCCCAACACCGGGGGCTGGGACAACTACCAGGCCACGGCGGCCGTGCCGGTCGAGGCGCTGGAAGGGTCGCACAAGCTCTATCTGAAGTTCACGTCGCCGCAGAACAACTCGTTCGACGTCGACTCGGTGACCTTCAGCCAGTGATCGGGAGGTGAAAGGGCGGCGGCGCCCCGGGCGATGAGCCCGGGGCGCCGCTGTGCGTGGGGGGTGTCTCCGAGGTGTCTCAGATGTCGATGCCGTACGTGGCGAGGTATTCGACGGGGTCGACGTCCGTGCCGTAGTCGGTGCCCGTGCGCACCTCGAAGTGCAGGTGCGGGCCGGTGGAGTTGCCGGTGTTCCCGGAGTCGCCGATACGGGTGCCGCCCTCGACGCGGTCGCCGTCCGCGACGGACATCCGGTCGAGGTGGGCGTAGAGGACGTAGTGGCCGTCGGCCATGCGGACCAGGATGTGGTTGCCGTACGCGCCCTCGGTGGAGGTGCTGTGGACCTCGCCGGGGCCGACGGAGTACACGGGGGTGCCGGTGGGGACGGCGAGGTCGACGCCGGTGTGGTAGCCGGCGATCCAGCCGTCGCCGGGCAGGCCGTAGCGGGCGGAGATCCGGTATTCGGCATCGACCGGGGCGGTCCAGCCCGGCGTGGGTGCGCGGAGGACCTGGCCGGGCCGCAGCAGGTTCGGGTCGGAGCCGATCACGGACCTGTTGACGTCGTACAGCCGGTCCAGCGGCACCCCCAGCCGGCGGGAGATCGCGGTGAGGGTGTCGCCTTTGCGTACGCGGTACGGGGGCGGCGCCGGCTCCGCGCGCGCGGCGCCGGCGACGTGCTGGCCGTATGCGGCGGGCGGTCCCGCGGCGGTGGCGGACGCGGCGCCGGCGGCGGACGCGGCGCTCGCCGCGCCCGCCGTGCTCGCGCCGGCGAGGGCCGCGAGCAGGGCGGCGAGGACAACGGCGACGGCGGTGCGCCGATTTCGGGGGAGGGATAACGTCTTGTTGACACGGCGTCACGCTAGGTGCGCGCCCACCCCGATCCGGCGACGGCGCGCCGGGATCACTCCACGACGAGCCGTACCGGGATGTTCCCGCGGGTCGCGTTCGAGTACGGGCACACCTGGTGGGTGGTTTCCAGCAGCTCCTTGCCCTGCTCCGCGGAGATGTCGTCGGGCATCTCCACCCGCAGCGTCACCTCCAGTGCGAAGCCGCCCGAGTCGTTCGGGCCGATCCCGACCTCGGCGGTGGTGGAGACGTCGGAGACGTCGAGGTCCATGCGCTTGGCGACGACGCCCATGGCGCTGGTGAAACAGGCGGCGTAGCCGACGGCGAAGAGCTGCTCGGGGTTGGTGCCCTCGCCGGTCCCGCCCAGCTCGGGCGGCGGCGCGAGCGTGACGTCGAGCTTGCCGTCGGAGCTGACGCCGCGGCCGTCGCGGCCGTTGGCGGTGCCGACCGCGGTGTAGAGAACGCTCATGGGAGGTGCCTCTCCGGGAGTCCAAATCGAACAGACAAGTCTGTCTGGTCGCGGGCTCAGACTAGACAGACCTGTCTGCTACCGTCAACACGTGACCGCGCCACCGAAGTCTCCCGCCCGCAGCCGCGTCCTCGACGCGGCGACGCGGCTCTTCTACGCCGAGGGCGTGCACGCGGTGGGCGTCGACCGGATCATCGCCGAGGCGGGGGTGGCGAAGGCGACCTTCTACCACCACTTCCGTACGAAGGACGACCTGGTCGCGGCGTACGTGACCGACCAGTGCCGGCGCCAGCAGCAGGCCGCCGCGGCCCTCGCGGGGACCGCCCCGCGGGCCACGGTGCTGGCCGTCTACGACTACATCGGCGAGGCCGGCGCGGGCCCCGGCTACCGCGGCTGCCCCTTCATCAACGCCGCCGCCGAGTACCCCGACCCGGAGCACTCGGTGCGCCGCGCGGTGACGGACTACCGGCGCTGGTTCCGCGGCCTGATGCGGGACCTGCTGGCCGCGGACGGCCACCCGGACGCCGAGCGCACGGCGGACATCCTGCTGGTGCTGCGCGACGGCCTCGTCGTGGGCAACGACCTGGACGACGCGGCGGCGCTGCGGAAGCTGACGCGGGACGCGGTGGAGCGGGTCCTGACCCCGCGGGCGGCCTGATCCGGGCGCGTACGCCTGCGGACCGGCCGCCCCGTACGGGACTCATCGCCCCGGCGCCGCCGGTGTCGCCTCCGCCTGCCGCCGGCGGCCGAGCAGCGCCCCCGCGGCCAGCGCTCCGGCGAGCACGAGCGCGGCGTTGACCCCGACCGCGGTCCTGACCCCGTCGAGCACCGCCTCCGGGCCCGTGCCGTCGGCGGCCGTGATGCGCGCGGTGGCGATGGCGCTCATCACCGGGATGCCCATGGTGATGCCGACCTGCTGGGTCATCGTGGCGAGGCCCGTGGCCAGGCCCTGTTCCGAGTCGGGCAGCCCCGAGGTGGCGGTGACCATGAAGCCGACGATCATCAGCATGTTGCCGACCCCGCCGGCGAACGTCGCCGCGAGCAGCAGCCAGATCCAGTCGCCGGACGTGCCGAGCGCGAGCAGTGCCGCGGTGGCGACGGCCTGCGCCGCGCCGCCGTAGACGATCGCCGCGCGGCTGCCGACGCGGCCGACGACCCGGCCGCCGAGGGTGCCGCCGAGGACGGTGCCCAGGCCCAGGACGCCGAAGGCGAGGCCGGTGGCGAGCGGGGTGTAGCCGAGGACTTCCTGGAGGTAGAGGGTGAGGAGGAAGACCAGCGAGGTCTCGGTGAGGAACGCGACCAGCCCGGCGGCGTTGCCCCACACGACGGTGGGCCGCCGCAGGATGCGTACCGGCACCAGCGGCTTCCGTGCCCGCTTCTCCACGAACCAGAACGCGGTGAGCAGCGCGGCGCCCGCGCCGAGCGCGGCGAGGGTGACCGGCTCCGTCCAGCCGGCTTCGCCGGCGTGGGTGAGCCCGTAGACGACGGCGAGCAGCCCGCCGGTGACGGTGACCGCGCCGGGGAGGTCGAGCCGGGGCCGGCCCGCGGGGCGGGAGTCGGCGATGACGGCGGGGGCGACGGCGAGGATCGCGGCGGTCACCGGCACGTTGACGAGGAACGCCCAGCGCCAGGAGAGCAGGTCGGTGAGCAGCCCGCCGAGCACGGCGCCCGCGGTGAACCCGGCGGACATCAGCGCCCCGTTGTTCCCGGAGGGCCCGCTGCCGCAGCGGGCCCTCCGGGAACGCGGTGGTGAGCAGGGAGAGCCCGGCCGGGGTGACGGCGGCGGTGGCCAGGCCCTGGAGCACGCGGGCGACGAGCAGCATCCCGGGGGAGGTGGCGAGGCCGCCGAGCACGGAGGAGAGGCCGAGCAGGGCCATGCCGCCGAGGAAGAGCCGCTTGCGGCCGAAGAGGTCGGCGATCCGGCCGAAGAGGAGGGTGAAGCCGGCGGCGGCGAGGGCGAACGCGGTGGCGATCCACTGCAGGTGCGCGAGCGGGAAGCCGAGCCCCCCGCCGATGACGGGGAGGGCGACGTTGAGGATGGAGAAGTCCACCGCGACCATGAACTGGGCGCCGAGGAGAAGGGTGAGCACGAGCTTCTGCCGCCCGGTCATGCGGAGGGAGGGGGCCGCTGCTGCGGCCGCCTTGTCGAGCACGGACATGGAGGTTCCCTTCGGACGGGCTAACGGGATTTGTGTTCCGTTAAGCTGGAGCCGAAGGTAGCAGAGAACCCGGCACTAATGAAACTGGAGACCCGTTAATGAGTTCCGAGCCCGATCCCGGCACCCTCAGGCCCGGCGGCCGCACCGCCCGGGTCCGCGCGGCGGTCCTCCGGGCCACCGGGGACGCCCTGGCGGAACAGGGCTTCGCCCACCTCGACCTCGCCGACGTCGCCCGCCGCGCCGAGGTCGGCAAGACCACCGTCTACCGCCGCTGGGGCTCCGCCGCCGGACTCGTCGCCGACCTGCTCGCGGACATGGCGGAGCAGTCCGTACCGCGTACCGAGACCGGGACCCTCCTCGGCGACCTGCGCGCCAACGCCCGGCTCGTGCTCGACACCCTCACCGACCCGCGGCAGGGCGCGCTGTTCCGCGCCGTGATCGCGGCGGCCACCTGCGACGACCGTACGGCGGCCGCCCTGCACCGGTTCTACGCGATCCGCATCGCCGAGTGGGCTCCCTGCGTGGAGCAGGCGGTGGCCCGCGGCGAACTCCCCGCCGGCACGGACCCGCACGAAGTCGTCCGCGCCGTCTCCGCCCCCCTGTACTACCGCCTTCTCGCCAGCGGCGACCCCCTCGACCCCGCCGCCGCCGACCGCGCCGCCGGGGCGGCGGCGGTGGCGGCGCGGGAGGGGGCGTACGTCGTGTGAGACCCGCGGCCCCGGTGGCTCGTCAGGCGTCGTGCTTGCGGAGGAAGGTCTGCAGGCCCGCGAGGTCGTCGGTGTTGATCCAGTCCACGTTCGCGTCGAGCAGCGTGCGCCATATGTTGTCGCGCGCCTCGCCCGGGGCGTCGGGCGTGGCCCAGAAGCGGATGGTCTGGCCCTGCCGGTGGGCGGTGTGGACGATCAGGTTCAGCCAGTCCCGCTCGGCGGCCGGCATCGTGCCGGTGCCCTGCCAGGTGAAGCTGGAGTTCCAGTTGCCGCTGACGAGCGGGATGAACGACGCGGGGACACCGGAGTTGATGTCGTCGTGGCGGCCGTCGTAGAAGGCGTAGCGGAGCTTCTCGGCCTCCATCGGCGCGCGGGCGCCGCGGTCGCCGGAGATGACGGCGGTCACCGCGCGGCGGCGGACCTTGCCGCCGGTGGCGGAGCTGAAGATCGAGCCGTAGCCGCGCAGCACCTCGGACAGCGCGCGGTACGTGGGGTCGCCGGCGGTCTTGAGGTCGATGAGGAGTTGCAGGGTGAGCCTGTGGCCCTTGTAGACGCGGCCGCCGTTGGCCCGGATGCGGCGGGCCAGCGGGTCGAGGTAGAGCGCCTGGAGCGTACGGGCCGGGTCGAGCTGCGCCTCGTCGTGGGCGACGAGGAGCTTGCCGTCGACCAGCCAGATGTCCGACTCGACGCTGGCGAAGCCGTGGTCGAGCGCGTCGAGGAGCGGGCGCTCGTGGAGGTAGTCGTTGTGCGCGTGCGCCCGCTTGAGCGGCGCGGGCCCGCGGCCCCTGCCGTCGGCGCCGCGGTCGGCGGCCCGGGCGTACGCGGGGAGCCCCCCGGCGAGCGCGCCACCGGCTACGGCGGCGGACAACGTGGCGACGGCGCGGCGTCTGGAGTAGGCGGACAAGGGTCCCTCCCCTGGTGCGGCGTGCAGGATGGACCGAAGTATCGAACGGACGGGGCGACTTGCACAGGGTGCCCGCGGTGAACGGGAGTTGACCCGCACGGGGCGGGGGCGGCGGGTGTGTACGGGGCGGGGCGGCGGCCGGTCCGGTACGCGTACGAGGCCCAGCCCGCCCCGCCCGTACCGTACGAGCCGCGCGGGCCGCCCCCGTACCGTACGGACCCCTCCGCCCCTCAGCTCCCGCCCCGCGCACCCCCCGCCGGGCGGGCCCGCTTGAGGATCGCCTCCGTGTCCACCCCCGGCGGCAGCGTGCCGAACGCCAGGCCGCCGTCGCCGGCGAGGCGGCTCGCGCAGAAGGCGTCCGCCACCGCCGCGTCGCCGTGCCGGTGCAGCAGCGCGCCCTGGAGCACCAGTGCCATCGACTCGACCACGCGCCGCGCCCGGTACTCCACCGCCGTCACGTCCGCCAGATCCTTGCGCAGCCGCCCGATCGCCGCGTCGAGCCGCGCGTCGGCGCCGGCGGCGGCGCCGACCTCGGCGAAGAACGCCGTCACCGTCTCCGGCCTGCGGGCCATCGCGCGCAGCGCGTCGAGCGCGGCGACGTTGCCCGAGCCCTCCCAGATCGACGGCAGCGGCGCCTCCCGGTAGAGCCGCGGCATGCCGGACTCCTCGACGTACCCGTTGCCGCCCAGGCACTCCAGCGCCTCGGCGGCGTGCGCGGGACCGCGCTTGCACACCCAGTACTTGGTCACCGCGAGCCCGATCCGCCGGAACAGCGCCTCCTGTTCGCCGTCCGGCCCGTCAGTGGTACCGGTCTCCCCGCGGTCGACGGCGCCGGCCAGCCGCATGCTCGCCACGGTCGCCGCCTCGGCCTCCACGGCGAGGTCGGCGAGCACGTTCGCCATCAGCGGCTGGTCCGCGAGCCGCGCGCCGAACGCCCGCCTGTGCTCGGCGTGGTGCAGCGCCTGCACGACGCCGAGGCGCATGCCGCCCGCGGTGGCGAGGGCGCAGTCGAGCCGCGTCATGTTGACCATCTTGATGATGGTCTTCACGCCCGCCCCTTCCTCGCCGACGAGATGGCCGACCGCCCCTTCGTACTCGATCTCGGCGGAGGCGTTGGAGCGGTTGCCGAGCTTGTCCTTGAGGCGCATGAGGCGGATGGCGTTGCGGGTGCCGTCCGGCAGCATGCGCGGGACGAGGAAGCAGGACAGCCCGCCGGGCGCCTGCGCGAGGGTGAGGAAGACGTCGGACATGGGCGCGGAGGTGAACCACTTGTGGCCGGTGAGCGCGTAGATCCCGTCGCCGTCGCCGGTGGGTGCGGCGCGGGTGGTGTTGGCGCGTACGTCGGAGCCGCCCTGCTTCTCCGTCATCGACATGCCCGCGATGAGGCCGGACTTGGTGGCGGGCGGGCGAAGGCCGAAGTCGTACGCGGCGGAGGTCAGCAGGGGCTCGTACGCGGCGGCGAGGTCCGGCGAGGTGCGCAGGGCGGGGACGGCGGCGTACGTCATGGAGACGGGGCACAGGTGACCGGCGTCGGTCTGGCCCCAGACGAAGAGCTTCGCGGCGCGCGCGACGTGCGCGCCGGGGGTGCGCTCCCGCCAGGGCGCGGCGTGCAGTCCGTGTCCGACGGCGGTACGCATCAGGTCGTGCCAGTGCGGATGGAAGTCGACCTCGTCGACGCGGTGCCCGTAGCGGTCGTGGGTACGCAGTACGGGCGGCTGCTCCTCGACGCTGCGGGCCCACTCCTGGGCCTGCGCACCGCCGGCGAGGAGCCCGAGTTCGCGCACCTCGTCCTCGGCCCAGCCGGCGCCGTGGGCGCGGAGGGACTCCAGGAGGGCGGGGTAGGCGGAGACGTCGTAGGAGGTGAGGGGCGGGGGCTGGTTGGTGACCTCATGGGTGGTCGGCACGGGGGACTCCCAGGGCTCGCAGGGTGAAGGCGACGAGGTGCGCGGGTGTGTGGGGCCCGGGGGCGTCCGGGCGGCCGTCCGCCTTGCTCACGGTGGCGCCGGACAGCGGCCCGATGAGCGCTTCCGCGCACGCCCCGACGAGACCGGCGGCGGTCAGCAGCGGATCCTGCCGCGGCAGCCGCCCGCTGGCGGTGCCCTCGGCGATACGCGCCGCGAACACGTCGCGGAACGCCCGCCGGAAGACGAGGCGCTCGGCCTCGACGGCGGTGTCGACGGGCTCGGCGAGCAGCGCGTACGCCAGCCGCGGACTGGCCAGCGCCCGCCGCGCGAACGTCTCCACGGCGGCGGCGACCCCCTCCGCGGGGTCGCCGGGCTGCCGGGCCGCGGCGGAGACGGCGTCGACCTCGGCGGTGACGACGCTGCGGAACAGCTCCACGGCGAGCACGGACTTGCTGGGGAAGTGCCGGTAGACGCTGCCGGTGGCGATACGCGCCCGCGCGGCGACGGCGGCGACGGTGCACCCGGCGTACCCCTCGTCGGCGAGCAGCGCGCGGGCGGCGCCGAGGACGGCGTCCCGGCGGCCGTCCATCCGCGCCTGGACGGCGGGGGTGCGGCGGTAGGGCATAGGAAGGATTGAAGCAGTGATTCATGGCTTCAGCAAGGGCCGGGTGGCGATGTCAGTGGGGGGTGCGAGACTCGGCGGCATGACGGAGAAAATCCTGCTGAGAGATGTGGTGGAGGAGGACCTGGAGGTCTTCTTCGCGCACGAGCACGACCCGGAGAACGTGCGCCGGTCCCACTTCCCGCCGCGCGAGCGGGAGCGCTTCATGACGCACTGGCGGGAACGGATCCTGGGGGATTCGACGGGCCTGGTGCAGACGGTGGAGGTAGACGGCAAGGTCGCGGGTGGTGTGCTGGCCTGGTGGGACGGCGACCGCCGGTTCCTGGGCTATGTCTTCGGCCGGGAGTTCTGGGGCCGCGGCATAGGCACCCGCGCGGTGGCCGCGTTCCTGGAACTGGAACCCAACCGCCCCCTGCACGCGGACCCGTACGTGGGCAACGAGGGCTCGGTGCGGCTGCTGAAGCGGCTGGGCTTCCAGCGAACGGGCTCGGAGTGGAACGGGGAGGACGAGCACGTGATGCTGGTCCTGGGCGGGCCGGATTCGCCGGCGTAACCGTCTGCGGACGGGGGCGTTTGTGTGGTAGTTGAGGAGCGTCCCGTGGGTACGGTTCTGATGTCACCGCAGAGCTGGGAGTTCAGCATGCCGAGCACCCCTGAAGATCACATCGGCGACCGACTAAAGGCGGTGCGAAAGCGCCGCGGGCTGACACAACGGGAACTGGCCGAGGCGTCCGGCGTCTCGCTGTCGCTCATCTCGAAACTGGAGCAGGGCGAACTCACCGACACGCGCATGGAGTCCGCACATGCGCTGGCCCGCGCACTCCGCGTGCCGACGACCGCGCTCATCAAGCGGCCGGAGCCGGAGGCGGGCCCGGCGCCGGAGCCGTGGCGACCACTGCAGAAGGCGGTACAGGACCCGCCCGCGGAGCTGGACGAGGCACCTACGGTCGAAGGCGTCGCGGCGCGCCTGCCGGAGGTGCGGGCCGCCTACTTCGGCAACCACATGGCGGAACTCGCCGGTCTGCTGGCGCCGCTGCTCCGGGATGCCGACGCACTCGACGATGCCCCGGAGGCCCGCGCGGTCCGCGCCCAACTCCTGCAGATTGCGGGCAGCACGCTCACCCAGGTCCACCAGTACGACGCAGCCGAAACCGCGCTCTCCGGTGCCCTGGACGCCGCGACGGACCGGCTCCGCGCGGCTTCCGTCGTCACGACCTGGACGTGGCTGTTCATGCGCCAGGGGCGCCTCGCCGAGGCGCGCGACCTCGCAACACGGTGGGCCGATGACCTTGAGCCCCGCATGTCCCGCGCGACCCAGGAGGAACTGGCGGTATGGGGGTGGTTGCTTATGCAGGTGTCTGCCGCGGCGCTGCGGGACAACCGTGACGGTGAGGCCCAGGACGCAATGCGGCTGGCCCGTGCTGCGGCAGTGCTCACCGGCCGTGAGGTGCCGCGCGGAACGCCCGTATTGGCAACCTGGGGCCCGGTGACGGTCGCTTACAAGACGGCGGAGCGCGGCATCGTCAACGGCCGGCCCGACACCGTGTTGAAGACCGCCGAACGGCTGCACCGGAGCAGCCAGGCGGACAGCACCGAGCACCACCGGCACCGGCTCGACGTAGCCCAGGCCCACCTGATGATGCGGCAGCACGACGAAGCGGTGAGTGTGCTGCAAGGCGTACGCGAACGGGCGCCGGAGTGGCTGGCGCAGCAGAAGTACGCCAGGGACATCATGGGCGACATGGTGGCCAAGAGGCGCACGTTGACGCCCGAGATGCGCGAGCTGGCCGACGCGGTCAATCTGCCGCTCTGACCTGCACGTTGATACTCCACCCGGACGGTGGATCGGACTCCCATGGCGACCACGGCCATGACCGCCTTACGGTCGGTGACGATCTGATCACCGACGACAGGTGAGCGTCATGGAAATCCCCACCCCGGGCACATCCACCCGGCCCACACTCGCGTTCCTCTACGACCGGCACGCCACACTCGCGACCGCCGCTCTGGACGAGCGCATAACGCGATGCCGCCGGTACGCCGTCGAGCGGGGCTGGGTGGTCGCCGGGGAGTGGGTCGACCGCGGGGATGCCGCGCTGACGAACTGGCCGCGGCCGCAGTGGGAGGCGATGACGTACGCCGTGCGGCAGGCCGCCGCCCGTGCCGTCTGCCTGGTGGACTCGTGGGACCGGATCAGCCGGGACCGGGAGGGCAGCGCGATCCTGCGGCTGGCCGTCCACCAGGCCGGTGGGTACTGCATGACCACCGGCGGCGAGAACGACCTCGAACTCGGCCACGGGCGGATCACCGTGACCGCGCCGCTACCGCGAAGGGCGCGGCCATGAGCGACGGTCCGTGGACGCGGATGGCGGATCCGGTTCAACTGCCCGACGCCTGGCCGCTCGTGGAGCCCGAGCCCGTCGGCGGGTGCGGGCGGTGTGCGGAGCTGGCCGCGGGGCGGAGGGCCGCGCGGTCGGTGGGGGATCTGTCCGCCGTCAGCGACGCCAACGTCCTCATCCGCAGACACCCCGGGCACTGAACTCCCGCCCCCTGGCACCCGGTACTCGCGCCAGGGGGCGGGCCCCCCGGTCCGTCTCCCGCTAGGTTGGGCCGCACAGACGCGAAGGAGGCGACTCCTCATGGACCACGATCCCCGTCCCGGGGTGGACACCGGTGTGGCGCACTCGGCTCGGGTGTGGAACTACCTTCTCGGTGGCAAGGACAATTACCCCGCCGACCGTGCCGCCGCCGATCAGTTCAAGGCCGTCTTTCCGCAGATCGTCGACATCGCCCGCGCCGACCGCGCGTTCCTCGGGCGCGCCGTGCGGTTCACGGCCGGGGAGGCGGGGGTGCGGCAGTTTCTCGACATCGGCACCGGGCTGCCGACGATGGACAACACGCACGAGGTCGCGCAGCGCGTCGCGCCCGAGGCGCGCATCGTGTACGTGGACAACGACCGGCTGGTCCTCGCGCACGCCCGCGCTCTCCTCACCAGCGCCCCCGAGGGCCGCTGCAGCTACATCGAGGCCGATCTGCGGCGGCCGGCGGACATCCTCGCCGGGGCGGCGAAGACGCTGGACTTCGAGGAGCCCGTCGCCGTCATGCTGCTGGGCATCCTGCACTTCGTGCGCGACTTCGACGAGGCGTACGGGATCGTCGCCCGGCTGCTCGACGCCGTGCCCTCCGGTAGTTTCCTGGTCGCGACGCACGCCACCATGGATCCCGCGCTCGCCGACGAGAGCGAACTGAAGGCCAACGCCGAGGCCCGGGAGGACTGGGACGAGCGGGCGGCGACTCCGCTGTTCCCGCGCGGTCCCGAGGAGTTCGGCCGCTTCTTCGACGGACTCGAACTCCAGGAGCCGGGACTGGTCTCCATGAGCCGCTGGCGCCCGGAGCCCACCGTGTTCGGCGAGCCCCCGAAGGTCCTGGGGCTGGCCGGAGTGGGGCGCAAACCGTAGCGCCGCGTGGGCCGAGGCCGCACGGAACGCGCGGGGGCTATGAGTCCTTGCGCGGAGGGCTGCCGTGGGTCGTGGAGGGCCCCGTTTCGCCGTCTCCCCGTACCCCCGTTTCGCCATCTCCCCTCCCGTACATCCCCTCACGCCCGCCCAAGGGTATGCGCCTGCTCTGACAGCGCGGGGGTAGTGGGGCGTTGAGCTGGTACGTCGTGTCTGTGCGGGCCGGGTGCGGGGGTACGGTGCCGGGGTGGCGGTGGTGCGTGGGGTGGGCCGGTGTACGGGGGTGTTGGTGAGGGGAGTGGCCGTGTCGTAAAGGCTCCCCCCGGGCCACCCCGCTGTTGAGTGTGCGGGCCTGCGTCCGGTGTCAAGGGCGTCCCTTCCGCTTCGCTTCAGGGACGTCGCTTCGCGATGGGGCTTCGCCCCACCCCTGACACCGGACTCCGGCCCGAAAGACCGGCGGCTATGGGTGGCCCGGAGGGAGCGGGCACCCTAACACTGCGCTACGAAGGCGGAGCCCCGCGGACGGGGGCCGGGCCGCCGGGCGCCGGGCCCTCCCCGATCGCCGATGCCCCGGCCGACGTGGCCCGGCAACCGGAGGCGGGGCTGCGGTGTTCGCGGGTGCCCGCGGTGGACAGGGCTGGGCTGCCGGGAGTTGAGCCGGCCCGGATCGCGACGCCCCGGCAGACGGGGGCCGGAGTGCCGGAGGCGAGCCTGCCTGGATCGCCGACGCACCCACCCGGCCGTGGCCCGCCACTGACCACCCGGGCGGCGCGAAATGCGTACCGCGGAGACGAACTCGCGGTAACCCATCCTTGAAATCGGCCTAAAACGCCCACCGAGTCCGACTTTCGCGCACCCGGGCACGCCAACGGTCGCCCAGGTCGCCACGCATGAACGCAACCGGGACGAACTCGCGATAGCCCGCTTCCACGAATCGACTTAAATCGCCCATCGAGTCAGGCTTTCGCCCGTCCGTACGCACTCGCGGGATGCGGGCGGGTCGGTCGCGCCTCAGGCCACTCCAAACGGAGGAAACCGGGCCGAACTCGCGGTAACCCACGCCCAATACCAGCCCAAATCGCCCAGGGGGCCAGGCTTTCGCCCACCCAGGTGCACCCACTGGCCTTGAGGCGGGCCGCCGACACCCAAGGCGACTCCGAACGACCGCAACCGAGGCAAAGTCACGGCAATGGGCCCCGCGAAACGGAACAAATCACCCCCACGGTCCGACTTTCGCCCACCCCTGCACGCGGCGGCGACGGCGACCTGACAGACCCCAGTTCCGTAGGCCCGCCCCACGTCCGCCGGGAACCTCGGCGATCGGGGAAGACCCGGCGTCCGGCGGCGCGGCCCCGGTCCGGCGGGGGCATCGGCGATCGGGCCCGGCCGTCTCCGTCTTCCCCCGTAGGCCGGGACCTCGGCGAGCGGGGAGGGCCCGGCGCCCGGTAGCCGCCGCCCCGTCGGCGGGGCACGGCATCCGTAGCGCAGGGTTAGGGTGCCCGCTCCCTCCGGGCCACCCATAGCCGCCGGTCTTTCGGGCCGGAGTCCGGTGTCAAGGGTGGGGCGAAGCCCCATCGCGAAGCGACGTCCCTGGAGCGAAGCGGAAGGGACGCCCTTGACACCGGACGCAGGCCCGCACACTCAACAGCGGGGTGGCCCGGGGGGAGCCCCAGCGACACGGCCACTCCCCTCACCGACACCCCCGACACGGGCCCACCCCACGCACCACCGCCACCCCGACGCCGCACCCCCCGCACCCGGCCCCACCCCCACGACGTACCAGCTCAACGCCCCGCTACCCCCGCGCTGTCAGACCAGCCGCATACCCTTGGGCGGGCGTGAGGGGGGACGGACCGGGGCCTGTACAAACCGCACCAGCCTGCCGCCGATCCCCGCTCTTACGCCGCCCCCTTGCCGCCCCGGACGACGAGTGAGTCCAGCAGTTCGTGCGTCACCGCGGCGATCTCCTCCACCGCCTTGTCGAACGCCTCGGCGTTGTGCGGCGCGGGGTGGCGGAATCCGGAGATCTTCCGTACGTACTGCAGAGCCGCCGCCCGCATGTCGTCCTCGGTGACGGTGTCGGCGAACGGGGGGCGCAGGGTCTTGATGCTTCGGCACATATGTACGACGGTACGCCGTTCATGTGACATCCGGCCGGGGCCGCGACCGGGACCCGGACGAGGGCCGACGCCCTACCAGCTCGTGATCAGCAGATGGTTCACGACCAGCGCCACCACCGCCTGCGCGCCCAGCCAGGCGCGGTGGTCCCGGGCCGGGAGCAGGGCGGCGGCCGGCAGCAGCCAGAGCGTGAACGGCAGCCAGATCCGCTCCGTCTCCGCCTTGCTGAGCCCCGAGAGGTCCGCCGCCACGAGGCACGCGAGCCCGGCGACCGCCATCACGGCCACGGCGTACGCGCACGGGCGCGCCGAGCGCCGCCGCCAGGCGGTCCGTACGGCGCGGCGCGTCCCCGCCACCGCCGCGAGCCCCGCGCTGAGCGCCGCGACCGCCAGGTTCGCCCACACCCAGTAGCCGTACGGGCGCTCTCCGCCGAAGCCCTGGTAGTAGCGCTCGTGCAGCAACTCGTACCCCTCCCACCACCAGAAGCCCGCCGCCGTGAACGCCACCGCGACCGGCAGCGCGCCCGCCACCGCCCACGGCACCGTCCGCAGCACCGCGCCCCGCCGTCCGCCGCGGGCGGCGTAACCCAGCACCGCCGCCACCGGCAGCACCAGCAGCGTCAGCCCGTACGAGAGGTACACCGCCCACCCCAGCAGCAGCCCCGCACCCGCCGCCGCCACCGCGGGCCGCCGGGCCCTCCCCGTCGCCGCGAGCGCCAGCAGCGCCAGGCCCCACGCGGCCACCGCCGCGAAGTAGCCGTCCGCCGACACCCCGGCCCAGACCGCCCAAGGACCCAGCACCAGGAAGGGCGCCGCGCGCCGCGTACGCTCCTCGCCGCCCAGCGTCCGCAGCGTCACCAGCACCCCGACCGCCGCCGACCCGCCCACGGTGATGCAGAAGACCGCGGCCCACGCCCCGCCGCCCAGCCCCGCCCGGTCCAGGCCGACGAAGGTGAGGATCGCGGCGGGCGGGTGCCCGGCGATGTGCGCGGGCCAGTTGTCGGGGGTCTGGATGAGGATGTGCTCGGTGAAGGTCCGTACGGCGTGCCCCAGGTCGGCGAAGCGGGCGACGGTCTCGGGCCGGGCGTACTCGTTCGGCGCCGTCAGTTGGTCCGCGACGCCCTCCTGCCAGCCGTCGACCAGCGCCAGCGACCAGATCCACGCCATGCCCGCCGTCCAGGTGGCGAGCAGCAGCCGCCGCCACGGCAGCCGGTCGGCGAGCGGCGGCCCGTACGCGACGACGGCTGCGGCCACGGCGAGCGCCGCGGGGGTGCCGGGGCCGTAGTGCGGCAGCCAGACGGCGGACAGGGGCGGGAAGCGTACGTGGAGGATGTCGTAGCCGTTGATGGCCCGCCCGGCCACGACGGCCGCGGCGATCGCCGCGGCGGCGAGGACGGCGGCGAGGAGGTCCCAGCGGCGCCCGGCGGCGGGGGCGGCGACGGCGGTCCCGGCCCCCGTCCCGGCTCCGGGGGCGGGCACGGCTCCAGCGGCGGGCGGCCGGGTGGGCGAGGAGGTCACGCCGTCACGCTAGGCAGCCGCGGGGCGCCCGCGCCGGGAACGCGCGGCGACGTCACGCTTTCGTCAGGAGTCGGTGCGGTGATACGGGCGTATCCCCGGCCTACGGTCGGTCCATGTCCGCCGTACGCCCGCCGGCCCCCCGCCCCGGCACCGCCCCGGGACCCGGCCTGCCCCCGCCCGGCCCGTTCCGCCCCGCCTTCTGGCGCAGCCCGCTGCGCGGCCCGTGGTTCACCGCGCTCCTGGGCACGGTCCTCCTCGCCGGCCTGCCCCTGATCCTGCTGACCGGCTTCCTGTCGTACGCCGCCTACAACCCCGACCTCCCCGGTAACGACACCACCTCCGGCAAGGGCCTCCTCGGCTTCTACCTCTTCTCCTGGCCCACCGACCCGTACTGGCTCTACCGCCTCAACCAGGGCGTCCACGTCACCCTCGGCGTCGCCCTCGTCCCCGTCCTGCTGGCGAAGCTCTGGTCCGTCCTGCCGCGCCTCTTCGCCTGGCCGCCGCTGCGCTCCGCCCGGCACGCGCTGGAGCGCGCCTCGACGCTGCTGCTGGTGGGCAGCGGGCTCTTCGAGTTCGCGACCGGCATCCTCAACATGCAGCTCTTCTACGTCTTCCCCGGCTCCTTCTACACCCTCCACTTCTACGGCGCCTGGGTGTTCCTCGGCGCCCTCGCCGTCCACCTCGCCACCCGCGTGGGCAAGCTGCGCCGCGGGCTGCACGACCGGGGCATGGACGAGCTACGGGCCGCAGACCCCGCGCCGCCGACGATCTCGCGGCGCGGGGCGGCGGCCCTGGTGGGCGCGGGGTCGCTGGGCCTGGTCGCGGTCACCGCGGGGCAGAGCATCGGCGGCCCGCTGCGCCGCACCGCGCTGCTCGCCCCGCACGGCGGCGCGGACCCGGGCGAGGGGCCGAACGGCTTCCAGATCAACAAGACCGCCGCGGACCTCGGCATCGAACCGGCCGACATCGGCGAGCGCTGGCGCCTGGTCGTACGCGCCGGAAACGGCCGCCCCAGGGTGCTCACCCGGGCGGAACTGCTGGCGCTGCCGCAGCACACGGCGGCGCTGCCGATCGCGTGCGTGGAGGGCTGGTCGACGGACGACCAACTGTGGCGCGGTGTCCGGCTCGCGGACCTGGCCGCGCTGGTGGGCGCGGGGGAAGGGGACGGGGTGTTCGCGGAGTCGGCGCAGCAGAAGGGGGCGTTCCGTGCGGCGTCGCTGCGGGCCAACCAGGTACGCGATCCGCGGTCGTTGCTGGCGCTCCACGTCAACGGCGCGGCGCTGTCCCGCGATCACGGGTACCCGGCGCGGATCATCGTCCCGGCGAACCCGGGGGTGCACAACACGAAGTGGGTCACGAGGCTGACGTTCGGGGAACTGCCGTGAACCCGGGCCGGCCGGAGAGCGGAGCGGGCGGGTCGAGCGGCACGGGCGGATCGCGTACGGAACGGGCTGCCCCCGGGCCCGTACGCCGGCTGCTCGCGCCCGGGCCGCTGCCCACCCTCGCCCTCCTCCTCGCCTCCTTCGCGCTCACCGGCTACGCCGGTGTCCGCCTCTTCGGCAAGGACCCCTTCGGCGTCGCCCTGTGGCTGGCCGGTGCGGCGGTGCTGCACGACCTGGCGCTGCTACCCCTGTACTCGCTCGCCGACCGCGGCGCCCAGCGCGTCCTGGGCCCGCGGCTGGTGAACTACGTCCGCTTCCCGGCCGCCGTCTCCGGGCTGCTGCTGCTCGTCTACTTCCCGCTCATCACCCGCCAGGTGGGCCGCTACGAGACCATCACCGCGCTGCCCGCCGACGCCTTCCTGCACCGCTGGCTGCTCATCACCGCCGCGCTGTTCGCGGCGTCGGCTCTGGTGCTCGCAGCGCGGCGAACCGTCGCCCGCCCGCGGTCCAGCGGTCCTCCTCCCGCCAGCGGCCCGCCGCCGCGTACCTGAGCAGGGCGGGCAGCCCGACCCGGGCCCAGGGGAAGGGGGCACGGTCGGGGCGGGGGCCCTCGGCGGGGCCGCGGGCTCCGTGGGTTCCGTCCGTGACGTGGACGTGCACGCGTTCGTCCACGTCGTCGTCCGCGGCGACCTCCACGACCAGCCGCCCGCGCGGGCGCAGCAGCGCGGCGGCGCGGGCGAGGAGTGCGGCGGGGTCACCGCCGATGCCGACGTTGCCGTCGACGAGCAGCGCGGTGCCCCAGCGGCCCTCGCCGGGCAGCGGCTCGAACACCGACCGGCGCAGCGCGGCGGCGCCCCGCGACCGGGCGTGCGCGACGGCCTCGGAGCTGACGTCGACGCCGAGCGCCGGCCGCCCCAGCGCGGCCAGCGCGGCGACGAGGCGGCCGGGCCCGCAGCCGATGTCCAGCACGGGCCCGGTGCACCGGCGCAGCACGGTCACGTCACCCCCGTCGGGCACCCCGCACCACCGCTCCACGTCGAGCGGCAGCAGCCATCCGTCGCGCCGCCGGAGGAAGAGCGGCCCGGCACCGCTGCGCAGGGCACGGGCGTAGGGGCCGGCGCGGTCCCAGGGGTCGTCGGGGACGTCGAGGCGGGGCGGGGGAGTCGCGGGGTGGGATGTCGCGGGGTCCGGCGGGGCGGTGGCGGGGCGTGGGCCGTACGGGCCGGCCGCGGGCTTCCGGGTGGGCGGGGTCTGGCCCGGGGAGCTTGCGCCCGGTCCGGCTGTTCCGGCGGGTGTGCCGGGGGCGGCGGCCGCGGCGGAGCGGGGGTCCGGTGGCGGGGCGGGGTGTGGGTCGTACGGGCCGGGCGTCCGCCGTGCGGCGGGCCGGGCGGCGGGCGCCCGGCCCGTGTCGGCCGCGGCCGTCCCCGGCCGTGCGTCGGTCCCGGCAGCCGGGGCGGGTTCGGGTGAGCGGCGGGGTGGGGGCGAGGTCATCCGGCGGCTCGGTCGAGTGCCGCGTTGTCCGCCGCCGCGGGGCGCATGGCCGCGTCGCCCGGTGCCACGTGGTCCGAAGCCGCGTCGGCCAAGGCGGCGTCGCCCGGTGCCGCGTCGGCGGGTGCGGTGGCCGCGCCACCCGCGCGGGCCCAGGCGTCCAGGCGGTGGGCCGTGGCCGCGAAGCGGCTGCCCGGGGCGGCGGCTTCTGCGACCCTCGGCACGTCCGCCGGGGTGTCCACGTCCCGTAGCGGCGGCAACTCCCGTACGCGCAGCCCCGCCTCACGCAGCCGGCGGTGCTGCGCCGCGCCCGTGTGCGGCGTCGACATCGGTACGCCCCGCAGCAGTTCCGGGTCCGGCCGGGCCAGTCCCAGCGCCCAGAAGCCGCCGTCCGGCGCCGGGCCGAGGTAGGCGTCGCAGGCCGACCAGGCGTCGTCGGCCAGGGCGGGCGCCAGCAGGGCGGCGGTGAGTTGCGGGGTGTCCATGCCGACGAGCAGCGCCGGCCCCGTACAGCCGCCGAACGCGGCGGCCAGCCGCTCGTCGAGCCCGCCGGCGGCCTGCGGTACGACGGTGAAGCCGGGCGGCAGCCAGGCGCCGGGAGCGCCGTCGAGAATGAGCACGCGGCGCCGGGCGGGCAGGTCCCGTACGACGGCGAGGGTGTCGGCCAGCGCCGCCTCCGCGAGCCGGGCGGCTTCCGCCGGGGTGTACGCGGGGGTGAGCCGGGTCTTGACCCGGCCGGGCCGCGGCTCCTTGGCGATGACGAGTACGGTGACGCCCCCGCCGCTCACCGCCGGCCCCCCGCGCCCCGGCCGGCCGCGGCGACACCGCCGCCGGAACGACGTACCGTCCCGCCGGCCCCGGACGTCCGGGTACCGGCGCCGTCGCTCTGCGGACGGCCGGAACCCGACCGGGGTCCCGCCCCGAAACCGGAGGCCGGCCCCGAGCCCGGGGCAACGCCCGTACCCGCGCTCGCGCCGCCGCCACCCGTGCCCTCACCCGACCTCGCCCCGGCAGCCGTCGTTCCCCCGGCTCGCCCGCCCGCGTCCGAAGGGGTACCCGTACCGGCACCCGCGCCCTCCTCCGGTGCCGCTCGCAGGACATCCGGTGCCGGCCGCAGGTCGCCCCGCAGGACGCCGCTCATGTCGTGGACCGCCTGCCACGTCCCCCGCCACGTCCCCGTCACCTTCGACTTCCCCGTCCGCGGCGCGTACGGCACCGGCAGCTCCGCGATCCGCCACCCCGCGTCCGCGGCCCGTACCACCGTCTCCAGCGGGTACCCGCTGCGCCGGTCCGCCACCCCGAGGTCCAGCAGCGCCGCCCGCCGGGCCGCCCGCATCGGGCCCAGGTCGTGCAGCCGCACCCCCGTGCGGCGGTACAGCATCAGGCCCAGCGCCGCGTTGCCCGCCCGGGCGTGCAGGGGCCACGCCCCGCGCGCGGTGGGGCGGCGGCGGCCGAGGACGAGGTCCGCCGTGCCGCCGGTGATGCGGTCGGTGAGCAGCGGCAGCAGGCCGGGGTCCAGCGAGCCGTCGCAGTCGCAGAAGCAGACCAGCTCGGCCGTGGCCGCCGCGAGGCCCGCCGCGCAGGCGGCGCCGAAGCCGCGCCGCGGCTCGTGCACGACGGTGGCGCCGAGCGCGCGGGCGAGGTCGCCCGAGCCGTCCGTGGAGCCGTTGTCGACCACGATCGCGCGCCAGCCGGCGGGGATCCGGGCCAGCACCCGGGGGAGCGCGGCGGCTTCGTCCAGACAGGGGAGTACGACATCGGTCATGGCCACCACCCTACGAGCGCAAAAGCCGCATAGCGGACGCACGGTTCTTACGAATCACGGACGTCGCCCGCCGCCATCCGTTCGGCCCCCGCCCACCGTCACCCGGCCGTGCCACGCTGGCGCCATGGACATCGTCCCGCCCGCCAGGACCGGGCCGCCCGGCCGTCCGGCCCGCGTGCTCGTCGTCGACGACGACCCCACCGTCGCCGAGGTCGTCGCCGGCTACCTCGACCGCGCCGGCTACGCCGTCGACCGCGTGCCGGACGGCCCGCAGGCGCTGGCCGCCGCCGCCTCCGCGCGCCCCGACCTCGTCGTGCTCGACCTGATGCTCCCCGGCATGGACGGCCTGGAGGTCTGCGCGAAGCTGCGCGCCACCGGACCCGTACCGGTGATCATGCTCACCGCCCGCGGCGACGAGGACGACCGCATCCTCGGCCTCGAACTCGGCGCCGACGACTACGTCACCAAGCCCTTCAGCCCCCGCGAGCTGGTGCTGCGCGTGGAGTCCGTGCTCCGCCGCAGCCGCGCCGCGGCGCCCCGCGGCGGCGAACTGAGCGGCGCCGGGCTCACCTTGGACCCCGCGGCGCGCCGGGCCGCCAAGCACGGGGCCGAGCTGGCGCTGACCCTGCGGGAGTTCGACCTGCTCGCCCACTTCCTGCGGCACCCGGGGCGGGTGTTCGGGCGGGAGGAGCTGATGCGGGAGGTGTGGGGCTGGGAGTTCGGCGACCTGTCGACGGTGACGGTCCACGTACGGCGGCTGCGCGGCAAGGTCGAGGACGACCCGGCCAGGCCGCGGCTGATCACCACGGTCTGGGGCGTCGGCTACCGCTTCGACACGGCGGTACGGGACGGGGCGTACGACGGCGAGAACGCCCCGGAGCACGGGACCGCCCCCGATTCCGAACACGGCAACGCCCCAGGCGGCCGCCCGTGAACGACATCCTCCTCATGGCCGCCTTCGCCTTCCTCGGCGCCGCCGTCGCCGGCCTCCTCGGCGCCGTCGCCCTGCGCCTGCTGCGCAACCGCTCCCTCGTCGTCTCCGTCTCCGTCGTCGCCGCGACCGCCGTCACCGCCATGCTGCTGGGCACCCTCGCCGTCGCCCGCGAGATGTTCCTCTCCGGACACGACCTCACCGTCGTCAGCATCGTCTGCCTCATGGCCGCCGTCGTCGCCCTCGCCACCGCCGTGCTGCTCGGCCGCTGGGTCGTCGCCCGCAGCAACGCCCTGGCCGCCGCGACCCGCTCGTTCGGCCATGCCTTCGACGCGGGCGGCTCCTTCGCGCCCCCCGCGGGCGGCGCGACCGCCGAACTGGCCGCGCTGAGCCGGGAGCTGGCGGCCACCGCCGAGCGGCTGGCGCAGTCGCGGCAGCGGGAGCGGGCGCTCGACGCCTCGCGGCGCGAGCTGGTCGCGTGGATCTCGCACGACCTGCGTACGCCCCTGGCCGGGCTGCGCGCCATGGCGGAGGCGCTGGAGGACGGCATGGCCGCCGACCCCGGGCGCTACCACCGGCAGATCCGCGCGGAGACCGAGCGCCTCGACGCCATGGTCGGCGACCTCTTCGAACTCTCCCGCATCCACGCGGGCGCCCTCGCGCTCGCGCCCACCCGGATGTCGGTCCACGACCTCGTCGGCGACGCGCTCGCGGGCGCGGATCCGCTGGCGCGCGAGCGCGGCGTACGGCTCGTCGGCGAGCCGCCGGAGCCGGCGGCGGCGGTGCCGGTGGAGGTCGACGGCAAGGAGATGACCCGGGTGCTGGGCAACCTCCTCGTCAACGCCATCCGCCGCACCCCCGCGGACGGCACGGTCGCGGTCACCGTCGCGGTCCGGGAGCGGGAGGGCGCGGCGGTCGTCGTCTCCGTCACCGACCAGTGCGGCGGGATCCCGGAGGAGGACCTGGCGCGGGTCTTCGACACGGGGTGGCGCGGCAACCACGCCCGTACGCCGGTGCCGCCCGCGGGAGCCGGGCTGGGGCTCGCGATCGTGCGGGGGATCGTGGAGGCGCACCGCGGGCGCGCCGAGGTACGCAACGTGCCGGGCGGCTGCCGCTTCGAGGTCACCCTGCCGGCGGCCACCGGCTGACGATGCACGGTCCCCTTCCCCGCAGCCACCGGCCGACGCCTCAGGGCGCCGCCCCCAGCGGCGACTTCGCGAACTCCGTCACGCCCTCCGCGAACCCCACCACCGGCCGCCACCCCAGCTCCGCCCGCAGCCGCGCCGAGTCCGCCGTGATGTGCCGTACGTCCCCGAGCCGGAACTCGCCCGTGACCCGCGGCGCGGGCCCGCCGTACGCGGCGGCCAGCGCCGTCGCCAGCTCGCCGACGGTGTGCACGTCCCCGCTGCCCGCGTTGTACGCCGTGAGCGCCGCCGGCGCCGCGCCGTCCTCGTCCCCGTACACCGCCTCCAGGGCCCGGACGTTGGCCTCCGCGACGTCCCGTACGTGGACGAAGTCCCGCCGCTGCGCCCCGTCCTCGTACACCCGCGGCGCCTCGCCGCGCGCCAGCGCCGAGCGGAAGAAGGAGGCGACGCCGGCGTACGGGGTGTCGCGGGGCATCCCCGGGCCGTAGACGTTGTGGTAGCGCAGCGACACCGCACGCGCGCCGGTGACGCGCGCCCACACGCCCGCGACGTGCTCCTGCGCCAGCTTCGTCGCCGCGTACACGCTCCGCGGGTCCACCGGCGCGTCCTCGGCCACCAGACCCGGGGCCAACTCCGCGCCGCAGCACGGGCACCGCGGCTCGAAGCGCCCGTCCGCGAGGTCCGCCGCCGCCCGCGGCTGCGGCCGTACGGCGCCGTGCGCGGCGCAGTCGTAGCGCCCTTCCCCGTACACGACCATCGACCCCGCCAGCACGAGACGCCGCACCCCCGCGTCGGCCATGGCGGCGAGGAGCACGGCGGTGCCGAGGTCGTTGACGCCGACGTACGCGGGCGCGTCCGCGAAGTCCTCGGTGAGGCCGACCATCGCCGCCTGGTGGCAGACGGCGTCCGCGCCGGCGAGCGCCGCCGCGACGGCGTCGCGGTCCCGCACGTCGCCTTGGAGGTACGCGTCGCACGTACGACCGGGCGGTCCCCCGTCCCGTACGTCCAGCACCACCGCCTCGTGCCCCCGCTCGGCGAGGGCGGAGACCACGTGCGATCCGATGAACCCGGCGCCGCCGGTGACGAGTACGCGCATGCCGGCGAGCCTAGGGTCGCCGGCGGCGGCGGGCGGCGACTGCCACGCCCACCGTCATACTCCGGTAAGAGCCAGCCCTATCCAGGAATCAAGACAGATATTCCTACTCTTTCGAGCGATTGCTGGCGCTTTGCCCGAAGCCTAGCTTCGGTGCCATGACGACCTCGCCAGAAGAAACGTCCGCGTCCGTCGAACTCCCCGCCCGGCTCAGCCTCGACACCGCCGCCGCGCGGAACCTCACGACCACCACCAAGACGCCCCCGCAGATGCAGGGGATCTCCTCCCGCTGGCTGCTCAAGGCGCTGCCGTGGACGGAGGTCAAGGGCGGTGCGTACCGGGTGAACCGGCGCCTCACCCACACGCTCGGCGACGGACAGGTCGAGTTCACCTCGGTCGGCGGCGAGGTGCGCGTCATCCCGCAGGAGCTGCGCGAGCTGCCGCAGTTGCGCGCGTTCGACGACGAGGAGGTGCTGTCGGCGCTGGCCGACCGGTTCGAGCAGCGGGAGGTCGCGCCGGGGGACGCGGTCGTGTCCGCGGGCGCGGCGGCGGACCAGGTGGTGCTGGTCGCGCACGGGCGGCTGGAGCGGGTCGGCGCCGGGAAGTACGGGGACGAGACCGTCCTCGGCCTCCTCGCCGACGGCGACTACGTCGGCGGGGAGGTGCTCCTGGAGGCCGACGGCACCTGGCCGTTCACGGTGCGGGCCCAGACCCGCGGCACGGTGCTGGTCCTCGCCCGCTCCGCGCTCGACGAGCTGCTGGCGCAGGCGGCGGGGCTGCGCGAGCACCTGGAGGCGTTCGGCTCCATCCCGCAGCAGCGGCAGAACAGCAAGGGCGAGGCCGAGATCGAGCTGGCCTCGGGCCACCACGGCGAGGCGGACCTGCCGGGCACGTTCGTGGACTACGAGCTGACGCCCAGGGAGTACGAGCTGGAGGTCGCGCAGACGGTGCTGCGCGTCCACAGCCGGGTCGCCGATCTGTACAACGACCCGATGAACCAGGTCGAGCAGCAACTGAGGCTGACCGTCGAGGCGCTGCGCGAGCGCCAGGAGCACGAGCTGATCAACAACCGCTCGTTCGGCCTGCTGCACAACGCCGACCTCAAGCAGCGCATCCACACCCGCTCGGGCCCGCCCACGCCCGACGACCTGGACGAGCTGATCTCCCGCCGCCGGCAGACGCACGTGCTGCTGGCGCACCCGAAGGCGATCGCTGCCATCGGCCGGGAGTGGAACAAGCGCGGCATCTACCCGCCGCGTACGGAGTACCTGGGCAGCGAGGTCAACAACTGGCGCGGCATCCCGCTGCTGCCCTGCAACAAGATCCCGGTCACCCGGGAGGGGACCAGCTCGGTGATCGCGATGCGGCTCGGCGAGGCGGACCAGGGCGTGGTGGGGCTGCACCAGACGGGGCTGCCGGACGAGATCCGGCCGGGGATGAACGTCCGCTTCATGGGGATCAGCGACAAGGCGATCATCTCGTACCTGGTGAGCGTCTACTTCTCCGCGGCGGTGCTCGTCCCCGACGCGCTCGGCATCCTGGAGGACGTGCAGATCGGCGCCAACTGACCCGTACGCGAAGGCCCCCGGCCGGCCCGGCGACCGCGCCGGCCGGGGGTCCTCACCGCTTCCTCAGCCCGGCCAGGTCCAGTTCGCCACCTCCGGCAGGTCCGTGCCGTGCTCGCGGATCCAGGCGTGGTGCCTGCCGCGTACGTCCTCCATCCGCTGCCGCACCGCCGCCGCCCGCACCGCCAGGCTCGGCACGCGGTCGATGACGTCCATCACCAGCCGGTAGCGGTCGAGGTCGTTGCGCACGACCATGTCGAAGGGGGTGGTCGTGGTGCCCATCTCCTTGTAGCCGCGGACGTGCAACTGGTCGTGTCCCGAGTGCCGGTAGGCGAGCCGGTGGATCAGCCACGGATAGCCGTGGTAGGCGAAGATGACCGGGGTGTCGCGGGTGAACACCGAGTCGAACTCCCGGTCCGTCATCCCGTGCGGATGGTCCTCGTGCGGCATCAGCCGGGCGATGTCGACGACGTTGACGACCCGTACCACCACCTCCGGCAGATGCTCGCGCAGGAGCGCCGCCGCGGCCAGCACCTCCTGCGTCGGCACGTCCCCGGCGCACGCCAGCACCACGTCCGGCGCCTCGCCGGGGCGTTCGGTGCCGGCCCACTCCCAGATGCCGACGCCGCGCAGGCAGTGCGCGCGGGCCTGCTCCAGCGTCAGCCAGTCGAACGACGGCTGCTTGCCGGCGACGACGACGTTGACGACGTCGCGGGTACGCAGCACGTGGTCGGCCACGCACAGCAGGGTGTTGGCGTCCGGCGGCAGGTAGACCCGTACGACGCCGGGGCTCTTGTTGAGGATGTGGTCGACGAAGCCGGGGTCCTGGTGGCTGAAGCCGTTGTGGTCCTGCCGCCAGACGTGCGAGGTGAGCAGGTAGTTGAGCCCGGCGACCGGCGCCCGCCAGGGCTCCTCGTGCGCGGTCTGGATCCACTTGATGTGCTGCGCGGCCATGCTCGCCACGATGTGCGCGAACGCCTCGTACGACGAGAACAGCCCGTGCCTGCCGGTGAGGACGTACCCCTCCAGCCACCCCTGGCACAGGTGCTCGGAGAGCACCTCCATGACCCGGCCGTGCGGCCCGTGGTGCTCGTCGGTCCGCTCCGTCTCGGCCTGCCACGCCCGGTCGGTGACCTCGAACAGCTCCTGGAGCCGGTTGGACGCGGTCTCGTCCGGGCCGAAGACGCGGAAGTCGCGGCGCTCCGCGGTGTCGGCCATCACCTGCCGCAGCATGGCGCCGAGCACCCGGGTCGGCTCGTGCATCCGGCCGCCGGGCCGGTCGACGGCGACGGCGTACGTCTCGGGCCCGGGTAGCGGCAGCGCGCGCAGCAGCCGGCCGCCGTTGGCGTGCGGGTTGGCGCCGAGGCGGCGGTCGCCGTGCGGTACGCAGGCGAGCACCTGCGGGCTCGGCCTGCCGTCGGCGCCGAAGAGCTTCTCCGGTTCGTAACTGCGCAGCCACCGCTCCAGCTCCGCCAGGTGCGCGGGGTTCTCGCGCACCTCGGGCAGCGGCACCTGATGGGCGCGCCAGGTGCCCTCGACCGGGGTGCCGTCGACGTCCTCGGGCCCGGTCCAGCCCTTGGGGGTGCGCAGCACGATCGCCGGCCAGCGGGGGCGCCCGCGCAGGCCGCCGCGGGCGCGGGCGGCCTGCTGGAACTCGGCGATCCGGTCGAGGGCCGTGTCCATCGCGTCGGCCATGTCGCGGTGGACGCGTGCTGTGTCCTTGGGGGAGGAGCCGCTGCTGACGTGCAGCGGCTCGTGGCCGTAGCCGCGCAGCAGCTCGTCCAGCTCACGCTGGGGGATGCGGGAGAGCACGGTGGGGCCGGCGATCTTGTAGCCGTTGAGGTGCAGGATGGGCAGCACGGCGCCGTCGTACGCGGGGTCGAGGAACTTGTTCGCGTGCCACGACCCGGCGAGCGGCCCGGTCTCCGCCTCGCCGTCGCCGATGACGCAGGCCGCGACGAGCCCGGGGTTGTCGAAGGCGGCGCCGTAGGCGTGCGCGAGCGAGTAGCCCAGCTCGCCGCCCTCGTGGAAGGAACCGGGGATCACGGGCGCGACGTGGCTCGGCGTCCCGCCCGGGAAGGAGAACTGCCGGAACAGCCGCGCCATCCCGGCGGCGTCGCGCGAGACGTCTGGGTGCACCTCCCCGTACGAGCCGTCGAGCCACGCGCCGGCGTAGACGGCGGGGCCGCCGTGTCCCGGGCCCCAGACGCAGACGGCGTCGAGGTCGCGGGCGCCGATGACGCGGTTGAGGTGGGTGTAGACGAGGTTGAGGCCCGGGCAGGTGCCCCAGTGGCCGAGCAGCCGCGGCTTGATGTCGGCGGGCGTCAGCGGCTCGGTGAGCAGCGGGTTGCGGGTGAGGTAGATCTGGCCCGCGGCCAGGTAGTTGAGGGCGCGCCAGTGGGCGTCGAGGTCGGCCAGCTCCTGCTTCTTCATCGTCGTCCCATCGACGAAGGGGGCGGTAGGGCGGTACGGCCAAGTCTTACGGCCCGGGGGCGCGCCCACCACCCGACGGGGCGCGACGCGCGCCCGCCAGCCCCGGACGGCCCCTCTATCACCCGGATGGCGGGCACGCTTCGCGCGGAATGGGGGGTACAGGTGGGACAGACTGCCACGTATGTGGACGGCGAACCCGGGGACCGGTGATCAGATGGCCGTGTCGGTGTCGGTCGTGCTGCTGCTCTTGGTGCTGGCCGTGGTGTTTCTGCGCAGCGGTTCGCTGAAGACCTCGCACGCGGTGGTCTGCGTGCTCCTCGGCTTCTATCTGTCCGGCACCACCGTGGCCCCCACGATCCAGTCCGGTCTGGAGGCCACGGCGAACGTGGTGAGCAGCATCCGGCCGTGAATGTGGCCGCACCGGGAACTATTCGGTAGCGCCTTGCACGTTGAACCCCCGGGGATGACCTTGGTGGGTGCCTGATTGGAATCAAGCGCGCACGCTGTGTGCGCGTGCATTTGCGCGTGCACCTAGCCGCCAACACAGCTATGATCCCCGACAGTTGACATTGGCAACCACCTTGGAGAAGCGCTGTGGCCCACGCATACAACGGCATTGCGGCCAGAGATCTTCACGGCGCCGCCTGGCAGAAGAGCCGGCACAGCAACTCGCAGGGTTCCTGTGTGGAGTTCGCCAGGCTTCCCGGCGGCGAGATAGCCGTTCGCAATTCCCGATTTCCCGAAGGACCCGCCCTCGTCTACACCCGTGCCGAGGTAGAGGCGATGCTGCTGGGCGTCAAGGACGGAGAGTTCGACCATCTCATAGTTGACTGACACCCCCCTATTCCCGGCTGCATCGCCCGCTTCGCCATCGGCGGCGTGACACCGCGGCCGGCCGTCATCCGGATCCCGGCTGAGATATCGCCCACAGTAGGCGTTGATCGCGGCACGTCCGTCGATCCGCACAGAATGCGATCGCTTCCTTTCCGTCCGCGAACAGTCCCGGAGCGTCAATCACCCGGTATCCAGGGCGCGGCGAAGAGCGGTCGTCGCCGCGCGGCAGTTCCGCCTCCGGCACTCCGGCCCGGACGTTGGCGACCCCGCGTCGCGCGCCGCCGCGCCGTCGGTGACGGGCCCGGAGGCCGGCACCGCGTTCCACGAATCGTTCAGCGGGGGCGACTCGGGGACCGCGCGGCGGGCAGGGGCGAGGAGTGCGCGCCGGCGTGCCCGTAAGCCCGCGTGGATCCCCGGGCGTTGGCGGTCCCGCCACCCGCACGCCACCGCACGGCGGCGCGCCACGTCCGTCCGTACACGGGGTTCAGAAGCGGGCAGGGGCCGGCGATCGGTCCGGGGCGGGTGCGGGTGCCGTACGGGGAGTTCGGCTGCGGGCCGTCAGTCCGCCGCAGGCGACGGCAGGTGGAACACGGCCCACACCACCTTGCCGCGCAGCGAGCCGTCCAGCGGGTGCCAGCCCCAACTGTCGCTGAAGGAGTCGACCAGGTAGAGCCCGCGCCCCGACTCGGCGCCCACGTCGGCCACCCCGGCCACCGGACTCGCGGTGCTCGGGTCACGTACGGCGCACACCAGCCGGGACGCCCAGCGCATCAGGTGCAGCCGCACCGCCGGGTCCTGCCCGTTACAGCCGGTCAGGGCGTGCCGGAGCGCATTGGTGACCAGCTCCGAGACGACCAGTGCGACGTCGTCGCTGAGGTCGGTCAGTTCCCAGTGCCGCAACGTGGTGTGCGTAAAGGCGCGCGCGCCGCTCACTGACTCGTGGCTGCCGGATATCGCACAGGACGCGGCACCGTCGACGGAGCCGGAGTCCAGCGGGGGCAGCCCTCGCCATAAGGGCGCGAGCACGGCTGCTGCTTCGGTCCCCATGCGCGGCACTCCCCAGTCGCGTGCGTGTCTGTCGTCACCGTGCGGATGCCCATGGTTCCGAATGCCTTTGGCAGATGCAAGGGCAGATGCACGTGCACGCGCGAGGAATGTCTAGCAACTTACCGGTTCATGGGCATTGCCCAGCAAGATTTTCTCGGTTGGGTAACCGTTCGGGCACGCAATGATACGGAGTGGTGGCAGTATGGGCCGGTGGCGCCGGGGGCGCGCTTGTAGTGCCATGTCCTGTGTAAGTGCCATGTCGCCGAGGTGGGTGGAGGGCTCCGATGGCCGTGGACGGATCAAGCGGATCGGTCGTGCGCCGTATCCTGCTGGGCTCCCAGCTCAGACGGTTGCGGGAAGAACAGGGGATCTCGCGCGACGCCGCCGGATACGCGATCAGGGCCTCGGAATCCAAGATCAGCCGGATGGAGCTGGGCCGGGTGAGTTTCAAGAGCCGAGACGTGGAGGACCTGCTCACGCTGTACGGCGTGACCGATCAGACCGAGCGCGACGCCCTCGTCGGCCTCGTCAGCGAGGCGAACACCGCCGGGTGGTGGCACAGCTACAGCGACGTGCTGCCGGGCTGGTTCCCCACCTACGTGGGGCTGGAGTCGGCCGCCGCCGGTATCGACGTGTACGAGGTCCAGTTCGTACACGGCCTGCTGCAGACCGAGGACTACGCGCACGCCGTCGTCACCGCCGGGCTGCCCATCTCGCCCGCCGAGGCGGACAAGCGCGTGGGCGCCCGGCTGGAGCGGCAGAAGCGGCTGTACGCCGAGCACCCCGCCCAGCTCAGGGCGGTGCTCGACGAGGCCGCGCTCAGCCGCCCGTACGGCGGCCGGCAGGTGATGCGCAAGCAGTTGCAGCATCTGCTCGACGCCTCCGAGATGCCGAACGTGTCGCTGCGGATCATCCCGCTGGCGCAGCACGGCCACACCCCCGACTCCGGCGCCTTCACGATCCTGAACTTCCCGGAGGAGGACCTCTCCGACGTCGTGTACGTGGAGCATCTGACGAGCGCCCTCTACCTGGACAAGCCGGAGGACGTCGCGACGTACACGAAGGCCATGGACCTGCTGCGCGTCGCCGCCCAAGACGAGTCGGAATCAAGGGAGTTGCTGCACAGGCTGATCCGGGAGGTGTAGGGAGGCGCGTTTCGCGCACCAGTACGATGGCGGGTCAGCGGTCACAGCCGTGCCCGCCGTCCGCCGTGCGCAGGGGGGTGCAGCCTCGCTCATGTCTCTCTTCTCCGACCTGGCCCTGCAGTACATCGACGGCAAGTGGTCTCCCGGCGCGGGCTCGTGGGACGTCATCGACCTCGACCCGTACACCGGCGAGCAGCTCGCGGCCGTCACCGTCGCGACCGCCGCCGAGGTGGACGCCGCGTACCGCGCGGCGGAGCGGGCGCAGCGGCTCTGGGCGGAGCGCTCGCCGTACGAGCGGCGGTTGGTCTTCGAGCGCGCGCTGCGGCTCGTGGAGGAGCGCGAGGAGGAGATCACCCGCGCGATCGTGGCCGAGCTGGGCGGCACCCGGCTGAAGGCCGCGTTCGAGATCGCCCTCACCAAGGACGTGCTGCGCGAGTCCGTGTCGTACGCGCTGCGTGCCGAGGGCCGGGTGCTGCCGTCGCCGACGCACGGCAAGGAGAACCGCGTCTACCGGCTGCCCGTGGGCGTCGTCGGCGTCATCAGCTCGTACAGCTTCCCGCTCTTCCTGGCCGCGAAGTCCGTCGCGCCCGCGCTCGCGCTCGGCAACGCCGTCGTGCTCAAGCCGCACGACTACTCGCCCGTCGTCGGCGGCACGCTGCTCGCGTGGCTGCTCCAGGACGCCGGGCTGCCGCCCGGCCTGCTGAACGTCGTCATCACCGACACCTCCGAGATCGGCGACGCCTTCATCGAGCACCCGGTGCCGCGCGTGCTGTCCTTCACCGGCTCCACCGAGTCCGGCCGGCACGTCGCGGGCGTCGCCGCCCGGCACTTCAAGCGCACGGTGCTGGAGATGAGCGGCAACTCGGCCATCGTCGTGCTCGCCGACGCCGACGTCGACTACGCCGTGGACGCCGCCGTCTTCAGCCGCTTCGCCCACCAGGGGCAGGTCTGCATGGCCGCCAACCGGGTGCTCGTGGACCGGGCGGTGCTGCCGGAGTTCGCGGAGAAGTTCGTCGCCAAGGCCGCCGCGCTGAAGGCCGGCGACCCGTCGGATCCCGCGACCCAGCTCGGCCCGCTCATCGGCGCCCGCGAGGCCGCCGACCTCGCCGCCCAGGTCGACGCGGCGCTCGCCGCCGGCGCCACCGCGCTGCTGCGCGGGCGCACGGACGGCACGCTGGTGGAGCCCACGGTGCTCACCGGGCTGCCGGCGGACAGCGAGCTGCTGCGGCGGGAGTTCTACGGCCCCGTCGCGTTCCTGCTGCCGTTCACGGGCGAGGACGAGGCGGTACGGATCGTCAACGACACCCCGTTCGGGCTGAGCGGCGCGGTGCACACCGGGGACCTGGAGCGGGGCGTACGGCTGGCGGCGCGGATCGACTCGGGGATGGTGCACGTCAACGACGGCACGATCCACGACGAGCCGCTGGTGCCGTTCGGCGGCGAGAAGTGCTCGGGGCTGGGGCGGCTGAACGGCGAGGCGACGGTCGACGCCTTCACCACGCTGAAGTGGATCTCCGTCCAGCACGGCCGGACGCACTTCCCCTTCTGAGCGCCCGTACGGCCTCCTGTACGCGGCCGTCACCCGTTCGGCGGCGCGCATCTCGCCCGGCCGGCCGGGGGCCCGGAGCATGGCGGTGACGGTACCCCCTTCCCGTACCCCTCCGGACCTCCCGGCCTCACGAACAGGAGCCCACCGCGATGACCGCTCCCACCACCGCACGGACCGCCCGCGATCTCATGCACGACGGCGCCGAGTGCATCGACTCGACCGAGTCCGTCGCCACCGCCGCCGCGAAGATGCGCTCCATGGACGTCGGCTGCCTGCCGGTGTGCGGCCAGGACGGCAAGCTCGCCGGCATGATCACCGACCGCGACATCGTCGTGGAGTGCGTCGCCAGAGGGCGCGACCTGACCACCTGTATGACCGGCGAACTGGCGGAGGGCCGCCCGGTGTACGTCGACGCCGGCGCCCCGGTCGACGAGGTGCTGCGCACGATGGAGCAGCACCAGGTGCGCCGCCTCCCGGTCATCGAGAACCACCGCCTCGTCGGCATGATCAGCGAGGCGGACCTGAGCAGGGCCCTGTCGGACGAGCAGATGGCCGCCTTCTGCCGCAGCGTGTACGCGGGCGGGCACCACTGACCCGTACCGCCACCTGACCGGCGCAGGGCCGGGCTCCCGCTTGGGGAGCCCGGCCCTTCGTCGTGCGCCCCCGCGGCGCCTGCTAGTCAAGGTTGACTAGGCTGGGAGGGCACACATTCCCGCGGGAGAGAAGGTCCATTGTCCGCAACTCGCCTCCTGGTCCTGGGCGCCGTCCGCCGGCACGGCCGGGCGCACGGCTACCAGGTCCGGGCCGACCTGGAGTACTGGGGTGCCCATGAGTGGTCCAATGTCAAGCCGGGCTCGATCTACCACGCGCTCAAGCAGATGGCCAAGCAGGGCCTGCTGATCGCCCACGAAGTGGCGCCCAGCACGGCCGGCGGCCCGCCGCGCATCGAGTACGAGATGACGGCCGAGGGCGACGCCGAGTACTTCCGGCTGCTGCGCGAGGCGCTGCGCCACCACGACGAGAAGATCGACTTCCTCACGGCGGGCGTCGGCTTCCTCGTCGACCTGCCGCGCGCCGAGGCCATCGCGCTGCTCAAGGAGCGGGTCGCGGCGATGGAGGAGTGGCGTGGCACGGTTCTCCAGCACTACTCGCCCCAGGGCGGCGAGGACTACGGCCACATCGGCGAGATCATGCGGCTCTGGCTGCACACCGCCGAGGCGGGCGCGGAGTGGACCCGCGCCCTGATCGCGCGGCTGGAGGGCGGCGCGTACGTGATGGCGGGCGAGGGCGATCCGTGGGCCGGGATGGCCACGAGCCCGGAGGGGCCCGGCGCTCCGGAGGCCCATTAATCAAGTTTGACTAATGCTGCGGCCGGGGATACCTTCCCCCCGGTGGTCAAACTTGACTACCTGAGGGAGTGGAGGAGGCGTATGACGGCGATCCTCGCCGAAGGACTGCGCAAAACCTACGGGAAGAAGGGCGCCGCGAAGGCGGCGCTCGCGGGCCTGGACCTCGCGGTGCCCGCGGGCACGGTGCACGCCGTGCTCGGTCCCAACGGCGCGGGCAAGACCACGGCCGTACGGATCCTGGCCACCCTGCTGCGCCCCGACGGCGGCACCGCGCGCGTCGCGGGCCACGACCCCGTACGGGAGCCGGACGAGGTCCGCTACCGCATCGGGCTGCTCGGCCAGCACGCCGCCGTCGACGAGGTGCTCAGCGGCCGGCAGAACCTGGAGCTGTTCGGCCGGCTCTACCACCTCGGCCGGGCCGGCGCCCGGCGGCGGGCGGCGGCGCTGCTGGCGCAGTTCGGCCTCGACGGCACGGGGGACAAGCCGGTCGGGCAGTACAGCGGCGGCATGCGGCGCCGGCTCGACCTGGCCGCGAGCCTCCTCATGCGGCCGCAGGTGCTCTTCCTGGACGAGCCGACGACGGGCCTCGACCCCCGTGGCCGTACGGAGGTGTGGCAGGCGGTCCGCTCGCTCGTCGGCGACGGCACCACCGTGCTGCTCACCACCCAGTACCTGGAGGAGGCCGACCAGCTCGCCGACCGGATCTCGGTCGTGGACCACGGCCGGGTCGTCGCCGAGGGCACGGCCGACGAGCTGAAGACCCGGCTCGGCGGCGACCGCATCGACGTCGTCGTACGGGACGCCGACCGGCTCGCCGCCGCGGCGGCCGTCATCGGCATGGCCGCCCGCGCCGAGGAGGACGACATCGAGGTCGACGCGGACGCCCGGCGGATCAGCGCCCCGGTCGCCGACCGGATGGCGGCGCTGGCCGAGACCGTGGCGGGGCTCGGCGCGGCGGGGGTGGCGGCGGAGGACGTGTCGCTGCGCCGGCCGACGCTGGACGAGGTGTTCCTCCACCTCACCGGCCGCAGACCGGAGCAGGACCAGGACCAGGACCAGGACCGGGACCGGGACCAGGACCGGGAACCGGGCCGGGACCCGGCGGACGGCGGCGCCGGCGGCCCGGCGCGCGCCGTAGCGGAAGGGAGCACCGTATGACCGCCACCACCTTCGCCGTCCCACCGCCCGCCCGCACCGCGGGCGCGCGGCTGAAGTGGGCGGTCGCGGACGGGCTGACGATGACCGGCCGCGGCTTCGCGCACTGGGCCCGCCGGCCGGGCCTGGCCGTGGTGAACCTGGTCTTCCCGGTGATGATGCTGGTGGTCTTCACCTACCTGCTCGGCGGTGGCATGGCCGTCGGCGGCGGCGGCAGCTACCACGAGTACCTGGTGCCCGGCATGTTCGCCCTCTCCATGTCCTTCGGGCTGGAGGCCACGATGGTCTCCCTCACCTCCGACCTCGGCAAGGGCGTCGTCGACCGCTTCCGGACCATGCCGATGGCCCCGTCCGCGGTCCTCGTCGGCCGCGCGCTCACCGACATGGCCGAGTCCGCCGCCGGCCTTGCCGTGATGGCCGGCGCGGGGCTCGCGGTCGGCTGGCGCTGGCACGGTACGTGGGCGGAGGCGCTGGCCGCGTTCGGGCTGCTGCTGCTCCTGCGGTTCGCGATGCTGTGGGCCGGGATCTTCCTCGGTCTGGTGGCGGGCAAACCGGAGATGGTGCAGGCCGTGCAGATCCTGGTGTGGCCGGTGGCGTTCCTGTCCAGCGCGTTCACCTCGCCGGAGACGATGCCGGGCTGGCTGGGCGCCGTCGCGGAGTGGAACCCGATGTCGGCGACCGCGGGCGCGATCCGCGAGCTGTTCGGCAACCCCGGCTGGACCGGCGACTCGTGGGCGGCGCAGCATCCGGTGCTGCTGGCGGTGGTGTGGCCGTTGGTGCTGCTCGCGGTGTTCTTCCCGCTGGCGGTGCGCCGGTACCGGGGCCTGGGGCGCTGAGGGCGCGTACGAGCGGGTGGTGGGCGGCGCCCGCGGGCGTGGGCGACGGCGCTCTCGACGCGGGTGGCGCCCCCGCTGCGCGCCAGTGGCGCCCCGTTCGTACGACTTGATCCGATGTGCCGCCGTGCCTCCGTACCCTTCCGACCCCCCGGGGGCGTTCTTCATGCGGCCGACTTATGCTCGCGGGCGTAAACCTTTCGGCACGTCCGCGGGGGGTGATGGTCCAGTGGGTCAGGAGCCCGAACCGGATAACGGCGCAGAGAAGCCGCAGTCCGACGAGGCGCACAGCGCGTTCACGCCGCCCTTCGGCGTGCCCCTTCCCCCGCCGCCTGAAGACGGGCAGACGACCTCGGAGTTCGCCCGCCCCGTGGGCGTCGGCGAGCACGCCGCCGAGGACCACGGCAACGGCCACTCCGGCTTCCGGCCCCCGCGCGGCGGCCCCGGGGCCGCCGCCGGGGTCGCCCCGCCGCCCCCACCCGCTACGGGTCCACTGTCACGATCCACGCCGTGGCAGGACCGGATGCGTGTCATGCTCCGTACGCCCATGACGGAACGCCCCACGCCCGAACGGGCGCTGTCGCCCACCGAGGAGACCGCGCTGCCGGTCCCGCGCGTGCTCGACCTCACCCTCCGCATCGGCGAACTGCTGCTCGCCGGCGGCGAGGGCGCGGAGGACGTCGAGGCCGCGATGTTCGCCATCGCCCACGCGTTCGGCCTGGACCGGTGCGAGCCGACCGTCACGTTCACCCTCCTGACCGTCACGTACCAGCCGTCCCTGGTCGACGACCCGGTGACGCTCAGCCGCACCGTGCGCCGCCGCGGCACCGACTACAACCGGCTCTCCGCCGTCTACCGCCTCGTCGACGCCATCGTCGACGAGGCGGCGGCCGTCAGCCTGGAGGAGGCGTACCGCGGCCTCGCCGAGATCCGGCGCAACCGGCACCCGTACTCCAAGTGGGCCCTCACCCTCGCCAGCGGCGGCCTGTCGGGCGCGGCGGCGACGCTGGTGGGCGGCGGGCCGCTGGTGTTCTGCGCGGCGGCGATCGGTGCGATGCTCGGCGACCGGTTCGCGTGGCTGGCGGCGGGGCGCGGGCTGCCGGAGTTCTACCAGTTCGTGGCCGCCGCGATGGCCCCGGCTGCGGTCGGCGTCACGCTCAACATCGCCGCCGTCGAGGCCCAGTCCTCCGCCGTCATCACCGGCGGGCTCTTCGCGCTGATCCCCGGGCGGGCCCTGGTCGCCGCCGTCCAGGACGGGCTGACCGGCTACTACATCACCGCCTCCGCGCGCCTGCTCGAAGTCCTGTACCTCGTCGTCGGCATCGTCGTCGGGGTGCTGATCGTGCTCTACGTGGGCGTCCAGCTCGGTGCCGAGCTGAGCCCGGACGCCGCGCTGCACCGCCAGGAGCGGCCGATCGTCTCGCTGCTCGCGGCGATGCTGCTGACGCTGGCCTTCGCGGTGCTGCTCCAGCAGGAGCGTTCCACCGTGATCGTCGTGACCCTCAACGGGGGCGTCGCCTGGCTGATCTACGCGGTCATCGCCCACCAGGCGAACAAGTCGCCGGTGCTGGCCACGGCGCTCGCCGCGGGCCTCGTCGGGCTCTTCGGCCAGCTCTTCTCGCGGTATCGGTTCATCTCCGCGCTGCCGTACGTCACGGCCGCCATCGGCCCGCTGCTGCCGGGCAGCGCCACGTACTTCGGCCTCCTGGGCTTCGCCCAGGACAACCTGAACGCCGGCGCCCGCTCGCTGCTGACCGCGGCCGCACTGGCGCTGGCCATCGCGATCGGGGTGAACCTGGGCAGCGAGATGGCCCGGCTGTTCATGAAACGCCCGGGCGTGAAAACGGCCCCCGCCCGCCGGGGCGTCAAACGCACCAGAGGCTTCTAGGAGCCTGTCCCCCGGCGAGGCGTTCGCGCCGGCACGCCACGTGCCGTACCCCGGCACCGGTGGCCCCGTGCCGGTCCATGCCGCCGGCCTCCTCGCGGAAGCCGGCGGCATGGGACGTACGTCAGCGGCCCCCGGTCAGTGGTGGCCGCCAGCGGCCTCCAGGCGCTTCTTGGATGCCTCGATCTCGGCCTCCGCGTCCTGCCGGCCCACCCAACTGGCGCCTTCCACGGACTTGCCGGGCTCCAGGTCCTTGTACACCTCGAAGAAGTGCTGGATCTCCAGCCGGTCGAACTCCGACACGTGGTGGATGTCCCGCAGGTGCTCCACCCGCGGGTCGTGCGCCGGCACGCACAGCACCTTGTCGTCGCCGCCGGCCTCGTCGGTCATGCGGAACATGCCGATCGTGCGGCACGCGATGAGGCATCCGGGGAACGTCGGCTCGTCCAGAAGGACCAGCGCGTCCAGCGGGTCGCCGTCCTCTCCGAGCGTGCCTTCGATGAAGCCGTAGTCTGCCGGGTAGCTGGTCGAGGTGAAGAGCCGCCTGTCCAGGCGGATCCGGCCCGTCTCGTGATCGACTTCGTACTTGTTCCGCGAACCCTTCGGGATCTCGATGGTGACGTCGAACTCCACGGGTGGCTCTCCTTCAAGATCAGCATGGTTCAGATGATTAAGTGTCCCCCACGCAGCGGGGTGGTGGCGAAAGGGGCTGGTCCCTGGTGAGGGTCGGGGTCGCGGTGGCACGGCGGAAGGCCGCCCGCTGGGTACGGCACTGGACCCGGCGGTGGGAAGCGCAGCCCCTGCACACCCGGCGTACGGTGCGGCTGGTGGCCGCGTCCGGCGCGCTGGGCGGCGTCCTCGCCGCCGGCATGATCGCCGCGGCGGGGCCCTGGGACTCGGGTCAGCGTACGGCGGAGAAGCAGACGGCCGCGCGCGCGGACGCCGCCGGAGGCCGTACAGGTGACGCGGATCACGGCTCCTCCGACGGCGTACCGGGCAAAGGCGCCCCCGGAGACGGCCTCCAAGGGGCCGGCGCGGGTGCCCCGCGGGTGCTGACCCCGCTGGGCCCGCAGGACGGCACCAGGCCCGTCGCCGCCCCCCGGCCGACCGGCGCCGGGCTCGCCAGGGAGCTGGCGCCGCTGCTGAAGAACCCCGCGCTCGGCTCGCCGACCACGGCGGCCGTATGGGACGTGACCACGGGTCGCGAGCTGTACGGCGCGCACGAGACCACCGGCGTCGTCCCCGCCTCCACGGTCAAGCTGGCCACCGGCGCCGCCGCCCTCGCCGCCCTCGGCCCCGACCACCGCATCCCGACCGCCTCGCTCGCCGAGGGCGGGGAGGTGTTCCTCGTCGGCGGCGGCGACCCCACGCTGTCCGCGAAGCGGCTGAAGGGGCTGGCGCGTGACACGGCGCGGAAGCTGAAGAAGGACGGCGTGCGGAAGGTGGCCGTACGGTACGACGCCACCGTGTACGCCGGTGACGTCCTGCACGAGATCGGGCCGAACGAGAACATCGCCCCCGTCACCCCGCTCATGGTCAACGAGGCCCGTCTCGACGACTCCTGGCACGGCCCGGCGCCCCGCGGCACGGATCCGGCGCGGGATGCGGCGGACGCCTTCGCGGGGGAGCTGCGCGAGGCGGGCGTACGGGTCGCGGGCGAGCCGCGGGCAGAGCGGGTGCCGGAGAAGGCGGACGAGCTGGCGGCGACGTACTCGGCGCCGCTGGCGGAGCTGACCGAGCGGATGCTGACGTACAGCGACAACGACCTCGGCGAGGCGCTGGCCCGGCAGACGGCGATCGCGGCGGGCCGGGACGCGAGCTTCGCGGGGTCGGGGAAGGCGGTCGCGGGGCAGTTGAAGAAGCTGGGGCTGCCGGTGCGCGGGGCGCGGTTCGCCGACGGCAGCGGCATCAGCCGCGACAACCGGGTCTCGGCGGACCTGCTGGCCCGGCTCCTGGTGGCGGCTGCTGACCCGGACCGCCCGGAGCTGCGGTCGCTGCTGACGGGGCTGCCGGTGGCGGGGTTCAACGGCACGCTGCGGGACCGGTACGGGGACGCCGGCGGGGACGGCTCGGACGCCGGGGGCACGGCGGCGGCGCGGGGCGTGGTGCGGGCGAAGACGGGGACGCTTACGGGGGTCAACTCGCTGGCGGGGACGGTGGTGGACGCAGACGGGCGGCTGCTGGCGTTCGCGTTCTTCACGATGGACGCGACGGACCGCACGGGGGCGGGGGACGCGCTGGACCGGATGGCGGCGGCGGTGGCGAGCTGCGGCTGCCGCTGAGGGGGCGGCTCCCCCCGAAACCTCCCGAAACCCCCGGGCCTCCGAACCCCGGAACCCCCCTGAGCCCTCCGCCCGCCCGAACCCGAGAACCCTCCGCCCCCGAACCTCCCGACCTTCCCGGGCCCTCCAGCCCTCCACACCTTCCGGAACTCCCGCCCCCACCGAACCTTTGGGGAACTTCCCGGAACCCCGTGACCTCAGGCCCCCAGGCCCCTGGGCCCCTGGGTCTCCCGGGCCCCGGGCCTCCGAACCCCGGGGCCTCCCACCTCCTGAACCCCCGCCGCCTCCACCCCCCGAACCTCCAGAACCACTCGTACCTCCAGAATCACTCGAACCCCTCGAACCCCTCGAACCCCCCGAATCGCCCCGAACCCCCTTGTGTCGCAGCCGTGTTGCAACTCCTCGTCTGGTTATCCACAGGTCTGTGGATAGGGGCTGCGCGAGTTGCGGCTGATATGGCAGCATCCGAGGCATGTGATCGCGCGGGGCTGGCCAGAGCCCCGGGACGGGCCCGCTGGAGGAGGGGCCCGCGGACCACGATCGGGGGAGTGGGGGAGACGCATGCGCGGAATCGGGGAGGCGCGGGCGGCGGGAGCGCGCCGGCGCAGAGGCATCGTCCTGGCCGTGACCGGCCTGCTGACGCTGCTCGTGCCGCTGACCGGGCCCGCCGCCGAGGCGGAGCCGAAGCCGACGGTCGAGGAGGTGCACGCCCGCGTGGAGCGGCTGTACCGCGAGGCGGAGGCCGCCACCGACGCGTACAACGACGCGGAGGAGAAGGCCAAGAAGCAGCGCAAGGAGGTCGAGCGGCTCGACAAGGCCGTGGCCGACGCGAGCGAGCGGCTGGCCGGGCTGAAGGATGAGGCGGGCGCGCTGGCCCGGGCGCAGTATCGCGGCGGCGGGATGCCGATGGAGGCGCAGTTGCTGCTCAGCGACGACCCGGAGGAGTTCGTCGACGACCTGCGGCTGGCCCGCAAGGGGCAGCACGCGCAGCGACGGCTGATCACCGAGGTGACCGGCACGCAGCAGCGGCTGGACGGCTATGCGAAGGAGGCCGCCGGGACGTACGGGCGGCTGGAGCGCAGCCGTGAGGCCAAGTCCGGGGCGAAGGAGCTGATAGAGGAGCGCCTCGCCGAGGCGAAGAAGCTGGAGAAGAAACTCAAGGCCGAGGAGCGGGAGCGGCTGCGCCGACTGGAGCGGCAGCGCGCCCGCGAGGCGCAGGCCCGCTGGCTGGACTCCGGGATCCTCGACGAGATCGACGCCGAGGCGACGCCGGCCGGCCGGAAGGCCATCGCGTACGCCACGGACCAGCTCGGCAAGGACTACGTGTGGGGCGCCGAGGGCCCGGACACGTTCGACTGCTCGGGGCTGACGATGCGCGCCTGGGAGGCGGCGGGGGTGCGGATCCCGCGGACCTCGCAGACCCAGTTGGCGGGACTGGCGCGGATCGACGTGAGCGAGATGCGCCCGGGCGACCTGATCATTTATCACTCCGACGCCAGCCACGTCGGCATATATGTCGGTGACGGCGCGATCGTGCACGCGCCGCGGCCCGGCCGGCAGGTGACCGTCGCGGGCGCGGGCAGCATGCCGATCAAGGGCGTGGTGCGTCCCGACGCGTGATCTGCGTCATGTGGCCGGCCTGCCGGATGCGGGGCGGTTGGACCCGGCGCGGGCCCTCCCAGCAGGGCAAAGAACCGGGGGAGCGGCTGCGTTCCGGGCCGCGTCGCCCGTTCCTACCGGCGGGTGATCACGCTAGGGTCCCTCCTTGGCGGTTTGGCCGGAGGAACGGCAGGAGCCGCCGTCAACGGCCGCGAGCGCGCTCGCGCCCGGCCGTCACCCTCGGGGGGAGGGAAGGAAGAGCGATGCCCGTACCCGGGCGTTCCCCGGCCTCCGGACCGTCCGGCGGACCTGACCAGTCCGCCGCAGGTGCCGGGGTGGCCGAGACGCAGGCCGCGACGCGGCGGCGGCACCCGTTGCCGCCGGCCGCGCACGCGCCGTCGCCGCAGCCGCACGCGCCGTTGCCGGCGCAGCGCTCGGGGCACGGTCCGGTGCCCGGGCAGCCGCACGCCCGCCCGCGGGCGGTGCCGGAGACGCTGACGCTGCTGCTGATAGAGGCGGAGCCGGGCAGCGGACCCGGCATCGCGCGGATGCTGGAGCAGGCGGGCGCCGGGCGTCACGGCGAGCGCATCAGGGTGCGTACGGCGCGCAACCTCACCGAGGCGGAGCGGCTGCTCGGCCCCGATGTGCACTGCATCCTGCTGGACCTCAGCGTGACCGGTGAGACAGCCGCCGCGGACGACGCGGTACCGGCCGAAGAGGGCGACGAGCTGGAGGCGCTGCACGAGGTGCTGGCCATGGCGCCGCTGCACGCGGTGCTGACGCTCACCGACGAGGACGACGTCGAGCTGGCCGCCGAGGCCGTCCGCGTCGGCGCGCAGGACTACCTCTTCCGCGGCGAGCTGGACGGCCGGGTCCTCGGCCGCGCCATCCGGTACGCGGTCGAGCGCAAGCGCGCCGACCTGGCGCAGAGCCGGCTGACGGCCTCGCGGCTGCGGGCGCAGGAGAACGCCCGGCTGGAGCGGGGGCTGCTGCCCACGCCGCTGCTCGCCGGCTCCGGCCTCGGCTTCGCCGCCTGCTACCGCCCCGGGCTGCCGCCGCCCGCCGCCGGCGCCACCCCCACCCGCGCGCTGCTCGGCGGCGACTTCTACGACGCGGTGCGCACCCCCGACGGCTCGGTGCACGCCATGATCGGCGACGTCTGCGGTCACGGCCCGGACGAGGCCGCGCTCGGCGTGGAGCTGCGCATCGCCTGGCGGGCGCTGACGTTCGCCGGCCTGGTCGGTGACGAGCTGCTGGCCACGCTCCAGCAGGTGCTGGAGAACGAGCGGGCGGACGACGAGATATTCGCCACGATGTGCACCGTCGACGTCTCCCCTGACGCACACCGTGCCGGCCTCTACCTGGCGGGCCACCCGGCGCCGCTGGTCGCCGTCCCGGGCGGCCGGCCGCGACTGATGCCGCAGGAGCTGGGCGGCCCGGCGCTCGGCCTGCTGCCGCGCGCCCGCTGGCCGCGCCAGCAGGTGGAGCTGGGCGGCGCGTGGAGCCTGATGCTCTACACCGACGGCCTCATCGAGGGCCGTACGGGCCCCGGCCGCGGCCGGCTGGGGCAGGACGGCATGCTCACACTGGTCGGCAGGCTGCTGGACCAGGGCCTGGCCGGCGACAACCTGCTGCACGGCGCGGTCACCGAGGCCCGGGCGCTCAACGGCGGCGACCTCACCGACGACGTGGCGGTGCTGCTACTGGATCGGCCCCCGGGCCCTTGCGGACCCGGGGACCGGATGTCGTGATCGCCGACGCGCGGGTCAGCGCCCGTTGAACGGGCCGTAGGGCCCGTCGGAGCTGCTGCCCCCGCGCCGCCGCCCGCCGCCGACCTGCTTGAGCGCGGGCCGTACGTCCACCATGAAGACGATGGCCGCGATCAGCGCGATGATCGGCAGGAACGACATGATCGGGAAGATGACCATCACGGCGAAGCCGACGCCGAGGATGATCAGCCAGAACTGCTTGGTGTTCTTGTCGGCGGCGCGGTACGCGTCCTCGCGGGCCAGGGCCGCCAGGATCAGGGCCGCCCCGGCGAACACCGTCAAGGCCAGGCTGAGCAGCCCGAGCAACGAGTAGAAGCCAGAGATGAGCACGCGGTCCACCGCCTAATAGTCCGACTAAGTGTTCAGGGATCCGGCGCAGACACCGTACCCGGATAACGCCCCGGGCACGCGAGGGGTGCCCGGGGCGGATAGCTCAGGAGTCCGCCTTGGGGGTGTTCTTCTTCGCGGCGGACTTCTTCGCGGTGCCGTTGGCGCTGGCCCGGGGGGCGCGCTTGCGGGGGGCGGCCTTCTTGGTAGCGGCCTTCTTCGCGGCGGGCTTGCCGGCGGCGGGAGCCTCGTCGGAAGCAACGCCCTCGTCGGCGGCACCCTTGTCGGCGACGCCCTCATCGGCGGCGGCCTTCTCGCCCCCGGGCCGGATGATCTCGGTGGTCACCTGCACCGCGTCGGCGGTCTCGCCGCGCCACTCCGCGACGGCACCGCGGCCGCGCTCGGCCAGCTCGTCGTAGGTCTCGCGGGCCTTCACCGCGTACTCGGCGGCGCGACCGACGCCCTGAAGGGCGAGGTCCTGCGCCGTCTCGCGCAGCTTCTTGATGTCGGTGTCCAGATCGCCGAGCCGTTCGGCGACCTTCGCCTGCGCCTCCTTGGCCTGCTTCGACACCCGCTCCTGAACCTCCCGCGGGTCGGTCTCGCGCACCGCGGACAGCCGCTCGGGCGCCTCGGCCCGCAGCCGCTCCACCAGCGCGGGCACCTCACGCAGCTTCTCCAGCGCCAGATCGGCGGTACCCGCGACGGCGTAGAGGGGCGTGGGGTCGCTGAGCGTCTTGCGTACGTCGTCGGTCATGGTCATGGTGATCTCCTCCGGTCACTGGCGGGCCTCGCGTCGCCCTCACCCCGCCCGCCACCCGGCAGCGGGGCATCCCCTTCCGTCTGTCCCTCCTCCGCACCGCCGCCCGCGTCGTCGCGCGCGTTCTCCTTGCGGAAGGAGTCGTAGATCTGCAGCAGCACCTGCTTCTGCCGCTCACTGATCGCGGGATCGGTGAGTATCGCGGTATGCACCGCCATCCCGTCGGCCCCGTCACCCCGGCGCTCGTCCAGGATCCCCGCCTGCACATACAGCGTCTCGGCAGAGATCCGCAGCGCCTTCGCGAGCTGCTGCAGAATCTCGGCGCTGGGCTTGCGCAGCCCGCGCTCGATCTGACTGAGGTACGGATTCGACACCCCGGCGGCATCGGCAAGCTGCCGCAGACTGAGCCGCGCACTGCGCCGCTGCTCCCGCAGGAACTCCCCGAGGTTGCCGACGTGTATCGAACCCATACTTCGATGCTGCCGCACTCGTGCTAACTATTGCAAGCACTTGCTTGCAAGTGTGTCGCACACCACATATCGCGATACTATCGCGAGTGCCCGATCACGAGGATCACGGACCAACGCTCATGGCGGCGGATCCGCGCGGCCTCACATCCGTGATTTCAGGACTTCGGCCTCGCAGCCCGGCGCGAACGGGTCGAAGCCGTGCTCGACCAGCCAGCGAACCCCCAGCAGGCTGCGCAGCGACCACCACGCGCGGATCGCGTCGATGTCGACGTCGGTGCCGTAACCGGCGATGACGTCGTGGAGGTGCTCTTCGTGTCCGATCGTCAAGGTGGCGAGGTCGAACAGGGCATTGCCCCGGCCGGCCTCGGACCAGTCGATGATGCCCGTGACCTCGTCGCCTTCGACGAAGACGTGCTCGATCTGCAGGTCGCCGTGCGCGAACACCGGAGTCCACGGCTGGAGCGCGGCCTCGGCGACCCGGCGGTTGCGGGTGACCAGATCGGCGGGCAGGATCCCGTTCTTCACGAGCAGCTTGCATTCGCCGTCGAGTTCCGCCGCCCACTCGTCGGGACCCCGGCGGCGCCGGCCGGGCCAGGGCGGCAACGGTGCCTCGTGCACCCGCCGGACGGCGGCACCCGCCGCGGCCCACGCCGCCGGCGACGCGGCCGACGGCTCGCCGAGGCGTCCGAGCTCCGTCCCCGGGACCGCGGCGATCGCGAGTACGGACGGCTTGCGCCACAGGACATCCGGAGTCGGGACCGGCGCCAAGGCCATCGCCTCGATCTCGACGTCGATGCGCGCCTGATCGGTGTCCACCTTCAGGAACACGTCTCCGACGCGCAGGGTCGCGCGCTCCGAATGGGCGACGACGACGTTGACCTCATCCATGGGCGACGAGTATCCCGGGGACGTTCGCCGACGTCGCCGGGTTTTCGCGGGCTGCGTGGACGGCCTCGGAGGGCGCTGCCCGGGCTGCGTGCATCGTGCAGACGACGGATCTCAGTCGCCTCGTCGATACCGCGGTCTGGGCCCCCCCTTCACCGCATGGCTGGGACCCTCGACAAGTCGCTTCCGTGGCTCTTCGCGGCGGACTACGCCGAGCGGCGGGAAGCCGCCCGCCGCAGGCTTCGTCCGGCTCCGGACGACACCGACGGTCCCGAGGCGCCCGACGCGTGACAGCGCGGCCTCAGCGCTTCACCCGGACGCGGCGGCGGCTCTGACGATGCAGAAGGGGTGCCCCGCCGGGTCGGTGAGGACCCGCCACCTGTCCTCCTGCGGCTGGCCTGGCGGCTTGGCCGCGCCCAGGGACAGGAGCCGGGCTTCGGCCTCGGCCAGGTCCTCCTCGACCGTGAAGCAGAGGTGGAGTTGCTGCGGCACGGTCTGGGTGGGCCAGGTCGGGGCCCGGTAGCCGTCGACCCGCTGGAAGCCGATGACGAGTCCGCGGGCGCCCGTGAGGCCCGCGAAGTCGGCGTCCGACTTCGGGTGGAGTGCGAGGCCCGTGGCCTGCTGGTAGAACGCCGCCAGCAGCGGGGGATCGGGGCAGTCGAGGGTGATCGCGCTCAGCTTCATCTGCATGACGGCTCCCGGGGACCGGCCGGTGGACTGATCGTTGACGAGCCTAGAGGGTGCGGTTGACCTTCACCTTGGGGGAAGCCACAGCATCGGCCCGTACCGGGCGGCCGCCCGGTACGAGGAGGGACGGCATGGGGTTGCTGACCATCGGGGCCTTCGCGCGCGCGGCGCGGCTGTCGCCCAAGGCGTTGCGGCTCTACGACGAGCTGGGGCTGCTGACCCCCGCCCGCGTGGACCCGGTGACCGGCTACCGCCTCTACGCGCCCGGGCAACTGGAGCAGGCGCGGCTCGTCGCCTGGCTGCGGCGGCTCGGGATGCCCCTGGCCCGTATCCGGCACGCGCGCGTACGGACTCCGCCGCACGGCCGGCGCGTACCGGCTCTTCCGGCACGCCCGGCAAGTCCGTCCGCCTCGATGACGAGACCCGCCCCCACCGTCCGGGGGAGGCGGACACCCCCGGCGGTGGACGTACGGGGGCGGGGTGAGGGCCGAGCCTGGTGTTTCCTGCCGAGGGAGGGAACATCCGGTGGAAGGCTGGGACCGAGTCGGCCGGTGGTCGGGGTACGGGGCGGCGCTGGCCCTGGCGCCGTATGCGTTGATCAAAGTGTCGTGGGTGGTCGGCGCGCTCCTGGGCGTGGCGCCGGTCGGCGGCGGCTTCAACCTGGCCGGCTGGCTGCTCCTCAACACGGTGACCATCGCGATGGCGGCGATCGGCATCGCCCTGGCGCTCGCGCTGGTGCGGCCCTGGGGCATGCGGATACCGGGATGGCTGGTGGCGTTCTGCGCCTGGGTCGGGTCGGGGTTCCTCGTGTCGATCCTTCCCTACGCGGTGGTCAGCACCCTGTGGGGCGGCGGCGGGGACGGCGGTGGTGACGGCGCGGACGGCGGCGGCGACGAACCCGAAATGCCCGGCTGGGAAGCCGCCCTGATCCAGTTCAGCTTCGTGTCGATGGGACTGGGCCTCGCCCTCGCCCTGCCCGCCTACCTGCGGCGGCGCTGGCCGGAGGCGTTCACGGGGCGGGCCGGGGAGGGGCCCCGTACCACGGCGTCCTGGTCCGCCGGCGTCGCCGCCGCCGTCGGCCTGGTGTGGCTGTACTGGGCCGCGGGCGGCACCGCGGGCGTGGCTCACCCGGGCGAACGAAGCACGGACGGGTACCTCTTGACCGGCCTGAGCGCGTTCTGGGCGCTCGCCGGGTCCGCCGCCGTCCTGGCGCTCGTCCGGACGCGTCCGGGCCGCGTGCCCCGCCCGCTCCTGCTCGGACTCGGCTGGCTCGGCTCCGGTTCGCTCTTCGCGTGGAGCGGCTGGAAGCTGCCCTTCACGGTGTACGTGGCGCTGGCGCGCCCCGCCGGCGTCACCCTGCCCGAGAGCCCCGCCGTCGCCGCCGTGCTGCATCTCGCCGCGGTCGTGGCGGGGCTCGGCATGCTGAGGATGCTCGTCAGCCCTGCGCGAACCTGTACGTCGTCCAGTCGGCGACCACGTCGTAGCCGAGGCGCTGGTACAGGGCGTTGCTCGTGGGGTTGGTCGCGTCGGTGAAGAGCGCCACCTCCGTGGCGCCCGCGGTGAGCGCGGCGCGGGTCACCGCCGCCGTCACCCCGGCCGCGTAGCCGTGGCCGCGGTGCGCGGACGGGGTGTAGACCGGGTCGACCTGGGCGAGGCCGGCGACCGCCGGGTTGACGCCGGCCATGGAGACGGGGGTGCCGTCCGGGGTCTCCCAGAAGGTGTAGTGCTTGTCGGCGTAGCGGGTCGTGGGCCAGGTGGCGGCGTCGATGGTGACGTCCTCGCCGACGTCGGCCGCGAAGCCGCGGCAGAAGTCGATGAGTTGCTCTTGGTCGGCCTCGCCCACCGCCCGCGCCTGCCCCGCCGGGGCGGGTTCCGGCGGCGTGAGCGTACCGAGGCGGCGCAGGCGGAGGCGCACGGCGGGGGTCGGGGTGGCGCCGGTGTGCCGCTGCCAGGCCGCCGCGAAGGCGGTGGTGGTGTCGTGGTCGCCGCCGACGCCCGGCGGAGTGTGGCCGTGGGCCGCGAGGTGAGTGGCGAGGGAGTCGGTCTGTGCCGCGGTGAGCGGGGTGAGGCCGAGGCTGCGGCCCGGCAGTTGGTGGCAGACGCCGGCCACCGAGCCCGCCCGCGACAGCCGGCCGAGCAGCGGGCGCCCGCCGCCGTACGGGCCCGTGCCGCGCGCTTTCAGCCGGGCCGCCCAGGTCAGCGCCATGATGTGCGGTACGGGCCGGGCGCGCAGGAACTCCTCCGCTTCGGCCAGGAATTCGTCGAGGTCTTCGGTGAGGTGCCAGCCGTCCGCGCGCATGCCACATGATCCCCCGCGGCCCGGGCGTGCGGAAACCCGTGATCAGCGTGTGGAAGTCCGCGATCAGTGTGCGGAAGCCTGTGATCAGTCCTGGCGGCGGCGTCCTTCGATCAGCGCCTCGATGCCGTCGAGCACCCGCTCCAGGCCGAACGCGAACTCGTCGTAGTCCGAGGGGTGCTGCGGCGCCTCCGCGTCCGCCTCGTCGAAGGCGCCGCCCTGCACCGCCGTACGCAGATGCGGCAGGTGACCGGCGTCGGAGACGCGGAGCAGGAAGCGGCTGTACTCGTTCATCAGCCGCTCCACGTCGGGGCTGCTGCCCATCGCCAGGGCGATCGTCACTTCCGCCCGCACCTGGTTGCTCACCAGCAGCGCCGTGGCCACCTTCTCGAACTCCGTGAGCGGGGTGTCGCGGAGGATGTAGAGGGCCTGGTCGAGCGCCGCGAGCTGGTTCGGCGTGACGGGCGGGCCACCGCTCGGCACGTGGGCCACGGCCCAGGAGTGCGCGGACATCGCGTTGCCGACGGCCTGGTGCCAGTGCCGCAGGCCCGCCCGCCAGTCGCCCTCGGCCTCCGCGGGCAGCGGCGGCGGCGGGCCGAAGGCCCCGTCGACCATCAGCGTGACCAGCTCGTCCTTCGTGGCCACGTACCGGTACAGCGCCATCGTCGAGACGCCCAGCTCCTTGGCCACCCGCCCCATCGACGCGGCCTCCAGCCCCTCCGCGTCCGCGACCGCGACCGCCGCCGCGACGATCCCGTCGAGCGTCAGCCCCCGCTTGGGCCCCTTCTGCGGCCGCGGCCGCAGGCCCCATGCGGCCTCGACGCTGGCGGGAACGGCTCCGGTGTCGCGCTTGTCTTCGCCGCGCCGGCCTTCGCCTGCGGTGTCCATGGCGTCCATCTGCTCAGTTTACGCCATACGCAGTGCCGTGTATGGTCTACGCAGTAGTGCGTATGGCATACGCAGAAGCGGCTCTGCGGAGCCTCCACGGAGAAAGGGGGAGCTGTGCCCCAGCCCACCCGCCCCGCCGTCGAGGCCGCCGGCCTCACCAAGGCGTACGGCGGCACGAAGGTGCTCGACGGTGTCGGCCTGACCGTCCGGCCCGGCACGGTCTTCGCCCTCCTCGGGCCCAACGGCGCCGGGAAGACCACCACGGTCCGTATCCTCGCCACGCTGCTGCGCGCCGACGCGGGCACGGCGAGCGTCGCCGGGTTCGACGTGGTCGCGGAGCGCCCGCAGGTCCGCCGCGCCATCAGCCTCACCGGGCAGTACGCCGCGCTGGACGAGGAGCTGACCGGCGCGGAGAACCTGCGCATGGTCGCCCGGCTCACCGGCCTGTCCCGCGCCGCCGCCGCCCGCCGCGCGGCCGAGCTGCTGGAGCGGTTCGGCCTCGCGGGCGAGGCCGCCGGGCGCCGCGTCCGTACGTACTCGGGAGGCATGCGCCGCCGTCTCGACCTCGCGGCGGGCCTGGTCGGCGACCCCTCCGTGATCTTCCTGGACGAGCCGACCACGGGCCTCGACCCCCGCAGCCGCCAGGCCGTCTGGGACGAGGTGCGCCGCCTCGCCGACGCCGGCGTCACGGTCTTCCTCACCACGCAGTATCTGGAGGAGGCCGACCGCCTCGCCGACCGCATCGCGCTCCTCGACGGCGGCCGGCTCGTCGCCGAGGGGACGGCGGCGGAGCTGAAGCAGCAGGTCTCCGCCGAGCGGCTGGACCTCACGCTGGTCTCCCCCGAGGCGTACGAGCAGGCGGCCCACGCCCTGGACCACCTCGCCGTGCGCCGCGACCCCGGCACCCGCACCCTGGGCGTCACCACCGACGGCCGCGCCGCCCACATACGCGACCTGCTCGACGCCATCGACCCCGACCGCACCCAGGTCGAGCGCTTCGCCGTGCACTCCGCGACGCTCGACGACGTCTTCCTGAAGGTGACCCGCGATGGCTGACGCCCTGACCCACTCGGCGACGATGGTCGGCCGCTCCGTGCGGCTCAGCTCCCGCAACCCCGACGCCGTGATCACGGCGCTGGCGCTGCCCGTGCTGCTGATGCTCGTCTTCGTCTACCTCTTCGGCGGCGCGATCGACACCGGCGGAGGCTGGCGCTACGTGGACTACGTCGCCCCCGGCGTCCTCGTCCTGTGCGCAGGCTTCGGCGCGGGCACGACGGCGATGAGCGTCGCGGACGACATGAAGGGCGCCGTCATCGACCGCTTCCGCTCCCTCGACGTCGGTGGCACCGCCGTCCTCACCGGCCACGTCGCCGCCAGCGTCGTGCGGAACCTGGCGGCCACGGTGCTGGTCTTCGCGGTTGCCTTCGCGATCGGCTTCCGCCCGGACGCGGGCCCCGGCGGCTGGCTCGCGTCGGCCGGCATCCTGCTGGCGGTGATCACGGCCATATCGTGGCTCGCGGCGGCGGTCGGCCTGCTGGCCAACTCCCCGGAGGCGGCGGGGGGCTTCACGTTCTTCCTGGCCTTCCTGCCGTACCCGTCCAGCGCCTTCGTCCCGGTCGACTCGATGCCGGGCTGGCTCCACGGCTTCGCCGAGCACCAGCCGCTGACACCGGTGATCGAGTCACTGCGGAGTCTGCTGCTGGGCCAGCCGGCGGGCAGCAGCCCGTGGGAGGCCCTGGCGTGGTGCGCGGCGCTGACGGTGGGATCGATGGCGGCAGCGGCGGTGCTGTTCAGGAGGCGGATGAGGTGAGAGAGCGTACGGAAAGGGGGGCGATGCCCGATGAGGGCGAGCCACGCACGCGGGACAGCAACGGCCGGCCCGACCCGAAAGGGAGAGCCCCGGACCGCAGTGGTGGGATCCGTGCCGCAACGGCCGACCCTGGACCCGCCGGGGCCTCACACCCCGCCGAAGAGCTCCAGCAGCTCCGTCCTGCCGGCCACCCGCGCCGTCGCGACCGCCGAGGGGGACCCGGCCTGCGGATCCGCCCCGTGCCGCAGGAGTACCCGCACGACGTCGTCCGCCCCCGCCCGCACCGCTGCGGCCAGCGGCGTCGCACCCACGGCCCCGACCTGATCCGCGTCGGCCCCCCGCTGCAACAGCGCGGAGACGGTCCCAGGATGCCCGTTGACCGCGGCGAGCATGACGAGCGTGTCCCCGTCGTCGTCCCGCAACCCGGCCGGCACCCCGGCGTCCACGTAGGCGGCCAGCGTGTCGGTCTGCCCCCGCCGGGCAAGCTCGAAAGCCTTGGTGGCCAGCTCGAACACGGCGGGGTCGTGCGCGGGCTCGTCGGCTCCACTCATGCCGTCACCCTACGATGCGGAAGGCGATCCCCCGGTATTGGCCGCGCGCTGCTGCCGCGGTGTGGCCAGCCACGTCAGCAACTCGTGCTCGATCTCGCCGGCACCGGCCACCGTGGGCAACGGCAGTGAGTCCGCCGCCCGGTCGAGCGCGGTGTTGATCACCTCGGCCGCCTCGGCGGTCGACGTCTCACCCCGCTCCGTCGAGTACGCCTGCCGGATCACGTCCGTATACACCGACTGGATCCGCTTGAACGCGAGGTATCGGGGCAGATCCGCCTCGATACCTTCGGCGGCACCGGGCCGGGACTGCTCCGCCACATCGGCCCAGCGAGCGATGACCTCGGTCTCCTGGCGGGCCGGATAGCGCATCAGATGCAGGTGGGTGGCCAGGTCGTACAGCGGATCGCCGATCAGGGCCAGCTCCCAGTCGATGGCCCAGAGAGCGTCGTGCTCGTCGACGATGAGGTTCGCGCGGTGCACGTCCCCGTGCAGCAGCCCGAAGGGGCGCGGGGTCATGCCCCGCAGCCGGGCCTCAAGGGAGGACGCGGTGGCGGGCGCGGACCCCGGGTGGATGCCCAGGCTGTGGAACAGCGCGTCGAAGTGCGGCAGGGAGTGCTCGACCACGTCGGTGAAGGTGAACCGGACGAGATCCCGGGCGAACTCCGCACTGCCGCGCTCCTCCGGCAGCGGCGCGTGCAGCGCGAGCAGCGCCGGATCGTAGGGCTCGACGGCGAGCAGCTCCCGGAAGAGCCGGACGATCTGGCCGACGAACCCGGCGGGCACTTCCTCCCCGGGCGGCGCGACCTCGGCCAGCGTGCACCCCTCGATGAAGCCCTGGACGGTGAGGGAGTCGATGTGGCCGACGGTCGGAATGTGGGAGACGCGCCCCGCCAGCGTGGCGAGCAGTTCGTCCTCGGACCCGAAGCACCTACGGTCGAACCACAACAACCCGGGCCGGGGATCCCGCAACTTCACCCACCCGGCCGACTCCCCGAACAACCCGGAAACGGCGCCCAGTCGAACCGCGTACGTCTCGTGGTGATATCCGGGCAGCGGCCCGATGACCTGCTCCGTCGTGGCGAAGAGGACCTGAAGAACGGATGTTGGGGAGGCCGGCACTGGCGAAGTGTCCTCTGCTGCGGGCGTGATCGGGACAGATTACTCCCTCTGCCGCATGGCGTCCCATGGACACAGATCAATCGTCGGGATGGTTCAGAGCGGAGTGGCTGTGCCGCGTAGCGCGTCGCGTATGGCATCCAGCGAACGGACCATGACCGGTGCGCGTGCATCCTTGAGCGCCTGCTCCTTGCGGGACATGGGCGCATACCCGATGAAGGCGACGCCCGCGGACTTCGCGGCCTTCCAGTCGGCCGGCGTGTCGCCGATCATCACGCACTGCTCGAGCGCCGTGCCGGTCGACTCGACCGCACGCCACAGGCAGTCGGGGTCGGGCTTCAGGTGGGACCCGTCGGGTCGGCGTCCGTGTATGTGCGGGGAGAAGTAGTCGCTGAGTTCCCGACCCTTCAGGTGCACCTGGATGGCGGCAGGCGAGTTGTTGGATGTGACGGCCAAGGTACGTCCGAGCGTGTGCAGTTCGGTGATCAGTTCGTGGGCGTACCGAGTGGGTGTGGCGGTCGCGGCCGCCTCCTTCTCCGCTTCCGTCAGCCGACCCTCCACCTTCTGGATCACGTCGTCGTCGAACAGGTCCCGGGCCGCAGAGAGGATGCTGAGCGGGTCGCTCGAGTGGCGCTCGGACGTGCCCAGCCTGCCCGGCGCGTAGCTGTCCAGCATCGTGCGGAGCTGCCCGGCGACGTGTGCGGCCGGGTACGCCGAGAACAACCGGCAGATGGGGCCGTCGAAGTCGAAGAACACGCACTTTGCCGATTCGAGGACTTCTTCCAGGGCAGTCACGTTCATCCGCTCCACGGTACGGCTATGGTCTCCCAGCGCGTCTCGAACCAGGCGCGCTGCTGGTCGATGAAGGCCGCGTCATGCGTGCTGCCGCCGTACTCGGTCCCGTGGAAGTGCAGCAACGGGGTCTCCATGCCCCGGACGTCATAGATGGCGTGACGTCTCACCGAACCGGGATCGAGCGGGACCTCGTTCGGCTGCACCGTGTAGGCGCCGAATAGGACCTCGGCGCTGTTCAGGATGTAGAACTTGTGTCCCGGGAGCTGCCCCGTGGTCTTTATCCGCACGGAAACCCTGACCTGGCCGGTCTCCTCCAGGTGGTTCAGATCGGCCCACAGAACCCGGGCGAAGCTGTTGCCGATCTCGTGGAGCCGATCGCCCGGTCGCCGGTCCTGCGGCTGCTGGATGAGCCGGGGAAGATCCTCGAACGCCGACCGCCGCGGGATCAGTGCCCTGACGGTGATGCTGGCCGGCGTCAGGCTTCCACGCGATACCGCCTGGAACGGCTCTTTCAAGGTACTGACCAGGGATTGCATCGTGACCGACACCACGTCCAGCGTGACCTCCTCTTCGCCGAATGCCCGCATCAGGCAGTCGACCGGAGCCGGGTCGTCCGGGGCCGGAGCGGTGTGCAGCACCTTGGGTGGGCGGCCCTTCTTCGGGGCGTCGACCAGACCGTCCTTGCGCAGCAGGTCGATGGCGCGCTGCACGGTCGGCCGCGAGACATGATGCCGGTCGGCCAGGGACTCCTGGGTGGGCAGCGTGGTGTCGTCGGCAAACTCGCCCTCGTTGATCCGGCGGCGGAGGTCGTCGGCGATCCGCTGGAAGGCGGGAGCACGGGCGCCATCCCCCGCTGCAGCTTGATGCATCTCAGAAAGGTACAACGCCCTGTCATTTTCGGGCAGTTGGCAATGCTATTGAGGCCGGTGCGTGCCTTCGAACCGACAAAGCCGGGCATCTTCGGTGTCGCTGTCCGCTGTGTGCAACTGGTGCAACTCCGTAGATTCGCACCTTCGAAGGTCAGCGAGTGACGATGTGTGATCTCGGAGGCACGGTATGAGCCACGGCTCAGTAGTAGATGGGGTACGGCACGGCGATACTCGTCCACAGCGACTCGAACCACAACTGGGACTGCTCGACGAAGGCCGCGTCGTATTCGTCACGGCTCTCGGGACCCGCGGAGTAGTGGAACAGCGGGGCGTTGAGACCGAGGACGTCGTAGATCGCCATCATCTCGTTCCTGTACTCCACCTGCCGTGGCAGTACCCGGTAGTAACCCATCAGCGCCTCGGTGCCGTTGAGGACGTAGAGCTTGCTCGTGGGGGTGAGCGGGACACCCCTGACCTCGACGGACACCTGGGGTACGAGGTTGCGCTCGCGCAGATTGCGCAAGGTGTGGTGGAGGCTGCGTGCGTGCAACTCCACCAGCTCGTGCAGGCGTTGCAGGGGCCGGTCGTCGTCCGCGGACTCGCTGGTCAGCCGGGGAATGGCGAGGTGCGCGTCCGGGCTGGGCACCAGGACGCGAGCGGTGATCGAGGCCGGCGCGCGTTGCTCGCCGGTGGCGATGGGCATGATCGTCGGTGCCAGCGCCTGGGTGAGCGTTTCCGTCGTCAGGTTGAGGACGTCGAGCGTCACATCGGTGGCCTGAAACGCCAGTTTGATGCGGTCCGCCAACTCGACCCCGGCGGGGCGCGGCGCCTCCGCGTCCGCAAGGCGCTGCTCCGCCACCGTGGGGGGTGAGCCTCGGCCTACGCCGGCGAGGCGGTGTTCGCTCTTGAGGAGGGCGAGGGCCTTGCGGACCACGCCGCGTTCGACCTCGAACTCGTCCATCAGGGCTTGCTGCGTCGGCAGGCTGTCGCCCGGGCGGAGTTCGCCGGAGTCGATGCGTGCGCGCAGTGCGTCGGCGACGCGGTCGCGTTCGGCTCGGGCGCTGGTTGCCGAAGGTTGGTCCCTGCTCACCTCGCCAACCTTACAACTTCCAGCCAACCGGCGGGGGTTGTCTCGATAATGTTTTGAGTTGGTTACCAACTGGGCACAAGTTAAGCAGAGTTGGTCACCAACTCTGCGACCCTGGCGGCAACTGAAGGAAGTTGGCAGTGATGGTCGTCGCCCGGGGCTCGCGCTCTCCCGCTGTCCGAAGGCGCATGGGGGGAGGGGGACCGCTGCGTACGCAGAAGGGAGGGACCCACCATGCCTGTCGGAATCACGCTGGCCATGTCCGCGCTGCTCGTCGGCTTCGAGCGCTTCGTCGAATGGCGCTTCGGCACGGTGGGAGCGATCGGGCTCACCACCTTGCTCGTGGGGCTCAAGGCGCAGAACGTCACGTGCATGACAATCGGCGGCCTCGCGCTCGCCGTGCTGCTCCTCCAGTCCGCCGAGCCCGGCCGCGCCGCGGCCGGGCAGTGAGCGGAAGTAAGCAAAAAATCCCAGAAGAACCAGGAGAGAACTAGAACATGTCGGGACACCACGGTCGGCGCGAGGTGCGCAGCAGGGTGTCCGCCCGTGCGGCGGCGCCCGGGCGCTCCTCGTCGACCACGCCCAGGGCGGCGAGCCGTACCGCGGACTCGTCGCCCAGGCTGAGCCTCGCGAGCTCCGCCACGCTCAGGGCGAGGTCGGCGGGCCGGTCCGTGGGCACGCAGCCGGTGTCGCCCGGGCCACCGGCGTCCAGCAGGAAGCGGCCGCCGGCCAGGCCGGCCGGGTCGTGTACGTCGAGCACCAGGGAGCCGGAGGCCGCGTACGTGCGGGCCTCCAGAAATCGCGGGACGTCCAGTGGCCGGAGCCACAGGTAGTCCGCGTGCGTGGTCACCCGGGCCGCCCGAGGGTCACCTAGGTAGAGGGGGAGGAGATCGTCGGGCGCCCGGTGGCCCGTATGGATCGTCGTGATCCAGTCGAAGGAGACCAGATAGCGCCACAGCGCCCGCTCCGCGGCGGGCGTGACGGCGATCAGGTCGGTCACCGTCAGCTCGTCGTCGGAGAGCTTGCCGGGCCACTCGCCCCACTTGGTGCGGTACGTGACGACGCCCTCCGGTTCGCCCGCCGCCGAGCGGTAGACCGCGTAGAAGGGCTCGTGCCACGGGTCGTCGACGCTGAAGCGGGCCGCGCCCGTGTGCACCTTCCACCGGTACGGGCTCCGGTTCACCGCGCCGGGCACCAGCGGGCGGAAGCGGTCGTGCAGCGCCGGGGCGATCGCCAGGAACTCGGCGGCGTCGAGGAGTTCGACGGTGCCGCCGTCGTCAGGGCCCGCGTAGCGCGGGTCGAGCTGGGCGCGCGGGGTGGTCACGTCGTATGAGGTGGTCCAGGTGGCGGGGCCGAAGCCGTAGCGGCCGTAGATCGGGTACTCCGCGGCGATCAGGCTGGCGACCACGTCGCCGCGCTCCTTCGCCGCCGCCAGGTCGTCCCGCAGCATCCGGCTCAGCAGCCCGCGCCTGCGGTGCGTCGGCGAGACCGTGACGCTGGACACCGCGCACGAGGGCACCGCCGCCCCGCCCGGCACCGTCAGCTCCTGATCGAAGCTGCGGTACGTGCCGACCCACCGCCTGCCGTCGTACGCGCCCCGCACCCGGGCCAGGTCGCGCTCCGCGACGAACAGCGCCACGTCCTCCTCGGTGACCGCGGGGGCGCGGATGAAGCCGGTGTGCAGGGCGCGCATCCAGTCGCCCACGTCGCCTTCGGTGAGCGTACGGATCTCGATGCCGTCGCTCATGGCCGCACCCCGTCCGCGGGATGCGCTGCTGTGCCGGAGTTATCGATCATCCGCCCACGCTAGGCGGCGGGCGTCAGAACGTCGCGCGAATTTCCCCGACCCGCTCGGCACCGCCCTGCAGCGGCGCCGCCCCGATCCTGGCCAGCACCGGTGACCGTACGCCCAGCAGCGCAAGGCCCCGCGCCAGCACGGGACCGACGGCCCGCAGCGCCCCGTCGTCGACCTTGAACGCCAGCGCCCGCCCGTCCGGCAGCGCCACCGCCTGCACGCCCTCCGCGCCGACCTTCGCCAGCGCCCCCGGCACCCCGCGCATCAGCCAGGTGTCCCACCGCCGGGTGCCCGCGACGTACTCCGGATGCGCCCGCATCGCGTCCGCCACCCGCCGCTCCGGCGTGCCTTCCGCGGCCAGCACCAGCCGCCGGAAGCCGCTCGCCAGCGCCGTCAGCGACAGCGACATCAGCGGCGCGCCGCAGCCGTCGACGCCGACGTGCCGCACCTCCTCGCCCGCCGTCTCCTCCACCACCTGCCGCACCAGCCGCTGCAGCGGGTGGTCGGCGGCGAGGTACGACGCCTGCGGCCAGCCGTTCGCGACGCAGGCGGCGAGCATCGCGGCGTGCTTGCCCGAGCAGTTCATGGTCACCCGGTCCCGCCGCCCGCCGGCGGCGAGGTACGCCTCCCGCTCCTCCGGGTCCAGCGGCAGGTCGGGCGGGGTCCGCAGGTCGTCCTCCGACAGCCCGGTCTCGGCGAGCACCTTGCGTACGAGATCCAGGTGGAACCGTTCGCCCGAGTGGCTGGCCGCGGCCAGCGCCAGCCGCTCGCCGGCCAGCGGCCCCGCGTCCGTACGCGCCCCCGCCCGCAGCACCGCCACCGCCTGGAACGGCTTGTTCGACGACCGCGGGAACACCTGCGCCGTCACGTCCCCCCAGGCCCGCTCCACCTCGCCGTCGGGACCCAGCAGCACCAGCGACCCGCGGTGCCGCCCCTCGGCGAAGCCGGAGCGCACCACCTCCGCCAGCACGGGCGCGGCGCCGGCGTACGCGCCCTCCTCGGCCGCCGCGGGACCGGGGACCGGCGGCGGGGATATCCAGGTGTCGTCGTGCATGCGCGGGCGCCCTCCGTGCCGGGGACGGCCTCGGGATCTCCGCTCCGTCGCTCGGTCAGAACTCAGGACAGCAGGTCGTCGACCTGCGCCTCCCCTTCACGATAACGGCGGGCGATCTCGGCGCTGCACTCGTCCGCGGTCCGCTGCAGCCGCTGCCGGCGGCCGGAGATCCGCGCCTCGTAGCCGGCCAGCCGGGCGAGGCCCCGGTGCAGCTCCTCGTCCGTACGGGCCGAGAGGTCGGAGAGCGCGACCTCGGCGAGCATCTCCTCCGCCAGCTCCCGGTACTCCTCGCGCAGCGGCGTGCCCAGCGTCACGTGCCGGGCCGAGGCGGGGCGCGGCGAGGGGCCGTCGGTGAGGATCTCGGGGAGCCGGTCGAGCACCGGCGAGTGCGGGCTCGCGCGGCGGCCCAGCTCGGCGCGGAGGATGTCGATCCGGCCGTGCAGCAGGCGGCGTACGTAGCTGAGGTCGGCCTCCTCCTGCTGCGCGGAGCGGCGCAGCCGGCGCAGCTCGGGCAGGCCCAGCGCGTCGAGCGGCGCGGCGGGAGTGGCGGGTCCTGCGGCGGCGAGCACGGCGGTGGCGCCGGCCGCCGCGGGCGCGGTCGCCGCGGCCCGCGCGGCCTGGGCCGCCTGGGACGCCTGCGCAGGACCGCCGTCCGGCGCGCGCGGCCCCGGCGGGCGGGGCGGGCGGGCCGCGGGCGGGCTGCTGCGCGCGGTCGGTACGGGCGGCGTGGGCCGCCCGGCTCCGGGAGAGCTCATGCGAGTGTCAGTCCCCTTCGTCCGAAGATGCCGCGTCGGCGTGGCGACCTTCCGGACACCGTAGGCAATCGTGCCATTGCAGACGGTCGAATCGCAGGGAGACTGCGCCCGTTCGGCCCCGCGCACGTTGCGGCGCCCGGGGGCACGGCGGCGCACGTGGCGCGCTCGGGATAATGCGACGTATGCGAGCGGTGGTGCAGCGGGTGGACGGCGCGCGGGTCGAGGTCGGCGGCGAGACGGTCGGCGAGGTGATCGGCGAAGGGCTGTGCGTACTCGTGGGCGTCACCCACGACGACACCCCCGCGAAGGCGGCGCAGATGGCCCGCAAGCTGTGGACGCTGCGGGTGCTGGACGACGAGAAGTCCTGCTCGGACGTGTCGGCGCCGCTGCTCGTGATCAGCCAGTTCACCCTCTACGGCGACCCCCGCAAGGGCCGCCGGCCGACCTGGCAGGCGGCCGCGCCGGGGGAGGTCGCGGAGCCGCTGGTCGAGGAGGTCGTGGCGCAACTGCGGGCGCTGGGCGCGCAGGTGGAGACAGGGGCGTTCGGCGCGAAGATGCGGGTGACGCTGACGAACGACGGCCCGTTCACGGTGCTGGTCGAGGTCTGAGCCGTACGAGCCGGAGGCGGGCGCGGCCGGACGACGGCAGGCGAACGCAGCCGTACGGAGCAAGGCGTACGAACTCGCGGCGCACAGGTGTACGCATCGCGCCGGGCGTGAGGGGCGTACGCGACATCCGAGGCGCACGGGAGCACGCCCCCGCGCCCGGGGCGCCACCGCCCCGCGGGCTCAGGGCTCGACGACCGTCTCCTGCGCCGCCGCCGTCTCGTCCGCCAGCAGCGCCGCGTCCGCCGGAACGTTCCGCTTCACCAGCGCCAGCGCGATCGGCCCCAGCTCGTGGTGGCGCACCGAGGTCGTGACGAAGCCCAGCTTGCGCCCCTCCTCCTCGGCCGCCAGCCGGATCGCCGCGCCGTGCGGCGGCAGCGTCACCTCGCTGCCGTCCAGGTGCAGGAAGACCAGCCGGCGAGGCGGCCGGCCCAGGTTCTGCACCCGCGCGACCGTCTCCTGCCCCCGGTAGCACCCCTTCTCCAGGTGCACGGCGGTGCCTATCCAGCCCACCTCGTGCGGGATCGTGCGGTGGTCGGTCTCCAGGCCGAGCCGCGGCCGGTGCGCCGCCACCCGCAGCGCCTCGTACGCCAGTACCCCGGCGGGCGGGCCCGCGGCGGCGGCGAAGTCCGCCAGCGACTCGCGCGGCAGGTAGAGGTCGCGCCCGTACGCCGTCTCGCGGACGGGCGCGCCATCGGGCGCCTCCGCGATGGAGCCGGCCGGCAGATGGACGACGGCGAGGTCGTCCGTGCGGTCCGCGATGTCCACCCGGTAGAAGAACTTCATGCTCTCCAGGTACGCGATGAGGTCCTTCTGCGTGCCCGGCTCCACGTGCGCCCACGTCGTCTCGCCGTCGTCGACGAGGTACAGCGCGTGCTCGATGTGCCCGTGGGCGGACAGCACCAGCGCCTCGGTGGCGTGCCCGGGCGCGAGCGCCTCCACGTGCTGCGTCAGCAGCAGGTGCAGCCAGCTCAGCCGGTCCTGGCCGGTGACCGAGACGACACCGCGGTGGGAGAGGTCGACGAAGCCCTCGCCGGCGTCCAGCGCGCGCTGTTCCCGGAAGAGATCGCCGTAGTGCGCGGCGACGCCCTCGTCGGGAGCCTCGGCGGCGACCGCCCCGGGCAGGGAGAGGAGGGGAGAAGGCGCGTTCATGCTTCAAGAGTACGTCCGGGTGGGCACCCGCGGTCACGGGCCGGATCCGGCCGCCTTCGGGGAGTCCCGGCGCCGCGGGGACCGGGGGGCCTGGCGGCTCAGGGGTGGGACGGAGCGGTGGCGTCGGACGCGCCCGGCTCGGCGCAGGTCGCGCAGCGGCCGAGGATCGCGAAGTGCTGTACGTCGCTCTCGAAGCCGAACCGCTGCCGCAGCGTCTCCGCGAACGGCTCCGCCACCGCGTTCTCCGCCTCGATCACCCGGTCGCAGACGCGGCACACGAGGTGCAGGTGGTGGTGGCGGTCGGCGATGTGGTACGTCGGCGGGCCGTGGTTGAGGTGCGCGTGGCTGACGAGGCCCAGCTCCTCCAGAAGCTCCAGCGTGCGGTAGACCGTGGAGATGTTCACGCCGGCGGCGGTCTTGCGGACCTCGCAGAGGATGCCGTCGGGCGTCGCGTGCTCCAGGGAGTCGACGGCCTCCAGCACGAGCTGCCGCTGCGGCGTCAGGCGGTAGCCGCGCTCGCGCAGGTCGCGCTTCCAGTCGGTGGTCTCCACGGCTCAAGTGTATGAGCGTCGCGGCGGTACCCCGGCCGGTTGCCGGAAAGCGCCTCCCGGGCGAGGCCCGCGACCGGCCCGCGGGCGCAGGTCTCAGCGGAAGAAGGCGATCCCGTCGTCCGGGAGGTCCTTGAGGTCCTTCGCCCACTCCCGCGGGTTCACGACCTTCTTGAGCTGGGCCGACATGTACGGGCGCAGCTCAACCTCCGGGGTGGCCTTCTCGCCGACCCACATCAGATCGCCGTTCACGTACCCGTACAGGCGCTTGCCGCCCGCGTACGGCGGGGAGGCCGCGCTCCGCGCGACCGCGTCCGTGGCCAGGTCGAGCTGGGGCTTGCCCTCGGCCAGCTCGCCGTACCAGACCTCGGCGACGCCCTGGTCGCGCACCATGACGACGTCGAGCTGCCGGCCCGGCCGGAGCCGCCAGTAGCCGGACTCGCTCTCCAGCGGGCGCACCTTCCCGCCGTCCTCGTCGAGCACCCAGGTGTACGACGTGTAGGCCAGGAAGTCCCGGCCGTCGTGGCCGAAGCGCACCTCCTGGCCGAAGTTGCACTTCTCGCTGCCGGGGAAGTCGAAGACGCCCGCACCCTGCCAGTCGCCCAGCAGGAACGCCAGCGGGACCAGGTCCTTGTGCAGGTCGGAGGGGATTTCGATCGGCATCGTCAGCGCTGGCCCTGGTACAGCTTCTTCACGACCAGGCCGGCGAAGGCGAGTGTGCCCACGCAGACCAGCGCGAGCAGGATGTCGAAGGTGACGACAAGCACGAGGGCGCTCCGTAACGGTGAGGGACGTACCGCCAGCGAGTCTAACCGCCGGGCCCGGCACCGGCCCGGCGGGCGCCGGGCGCGGGTGCCGGAGGGGTGCCGGGCGGGGGGTCAGCCGAGGAGCTGGTGCTGGAGGACGAGGGTCTGCTGGAACGGGACCAGCTCCGCTTCCCCTGGCGCCTCGACGGTGACGAGGCCCACGGTGTCGCCGGCGACGACGTACGCCTGCCGGACGTGCTCCTTGCCGCGCGGCTTCGCCTCGTCGTACACGTACAGCTCCGTCTCCGGCAACTGGTCCTTGTCCGACCAGCGCTCGTCGACCGCCACCTCGGGGGCGCCGGTCAGGTCACGGGCGGTGGAGATGCCGCCGGCCAACTGCTCGTCGTAGAAGTGCGCGGCGAGGGCACCGGTGTTGAACTGCAGCAGGTAGACCCGGGCGCGGGTGCCGTCGGGCATGGTCCAGCCGGTGGCGGCGATGTGCCGCACGGCGTCGTCGGTGAGCGCCTGCCGCAGCTCCTTGCGCTCCTCCTTGACGTAGATGGAGGTGAAGTCCGCGGGCGCCAGCCAGCCGTCCTCGGTCTTCAGCCCGTCGTCGTCCTCGGCGCCCGCGGGGGCGGGCAGCAGCAGGTCGCGGAGGTCGGCGTGGTGGATCTCGCCGGCGTTGGCGGGCGCGAACGGCGGCGGCTCGCCCTCGGGCAGTGCGGGCAGCTCCAGCTCGGGGTAGTCCCAGCGGCCGTCGCTCTCGGTGGCCAGCCCGGGCAGGTCGCCGCGCTCGGCGCCGGTGACGGCGTACGCGGAGCCGAATGCGGCGCCGGCCAGCAGCACGACGGCGGCGCCCCAGCGCAGGGCGGGGCGCAGCCACCGGCGGGGCGGCTTGGGCGGGGCGGGCGGCTGGAGGTGCGGCTGGCCCTGGCCCTGGCCCTGGTACGGGGACGGGGGCTGCTGGGCGTACGCGGGGGCGGGCGCGGCCGGTTCGGGCGCGGGCTGCGCGTACTGCGGCTGCTGGTACTGCGGTTGCCCGTACTGCTGCTGGGGCTGGGCCTGCTGCGGCTGCTGGTACTGCCGGGGATGCTGCGGCGGGGCGGCGTGGGACGGCAGCGGGGTGGGGTCCGGGTGCCGGGGGGCCGGGTCGTAGCCGCTCATATGGACTTCCCGGGGGCGTCGATGTGGTCGAGCTGCTCCTCCAGGAGCCGTACCGCCCGCTCGCCGTGCCCGGCGGGCCCGTACGCGGTGACCGTGACCAGCATCTCGCCCTTGGCCGCGGAGCAGGTCATCATCTTCACCGCGTCGCCCTCCGCGCTGAGGGCGGTCTCGGGCACCAGGAAGCACGCGGCGCTCTTGTGCCCGTCTACCTTCGGCCCCTCCTCGAACAGGTCCATCGTGCGCGTCAGCTCCTCCTGTACGGCCGCGAGCCCCGCCGCCTTGCCCTCGCCCGACAGCTCGGCGAGCTGCACCTCGACGACGAGGTCGGACTCGTCGGCCGCGTAGGACCGCATGGCCATCCCCTTCAGCTTCAGGTCGTCCAGCGCGTCGAGCTGCAACCGCCGCTGGTCGGGCGGCAGTCCGCGCGCGCTCTGCTCGTAGACGGCCTCCGCCTGCTTGGCGGTCAGGACGGTGTCGTTGCCGAACTCGTCGATGTCCGGCCCCGGGTGGTACCCCGTCGGCATCGGCAGCAGCGCGTCGCCGATCGGGCCGCCGGGGGGCGCGGCGACGCCCGGGTCCTTGGCCGCGTCGCCTTCGAGGCCGCGCTCCTCGGGCTTCTGCCACACGTCGGTGCTGCCGCCGCCGCGGTCGGCGTCCCGCACCTTCAGCGCGGTGGCGACGATCCCGGTGGCCGCCGCCCCGGCGACGAGCACCGCGGCCAGCACGACGGGCACGAGCCGCCGCCGCCCGGACCGCGGGGCGGCCGGGGGCGGCGGGGCGGGCGCGGCGGCCGGCGGCGGGACGGGTGCGGGGTAGTGGCCGGTCACAGGCGCTCCAACTGGCGTTCGGCGAGCTTCGTCAGGTCCTTCTGCTCCAGCGGGGAACTTTCGATCAGGTAGATCTCCATCACGATGTCGCCGCGGCGCGCGATGGCCATGCCCTGGTAGAGCGGCGGCACCCCCGCCTCCTGGTACGGCTCCTCCGGGAAGTACGCCTTGCCGTCCGCGGAGCCCTCCAGTGACACGGCAGGTACCCGGCCGCCAGGACTGAGGGAGGAGTACAACTGCTGGTTCTCCAGGTAGTCCACGGAGCCCGCGGTGGCGTCGTTGCGGAACTGGTAGAGGCTGACCATGGCGATGGACTCGGTGTCCCCCTCGTTGCGCCACGCGGTGAACGCGGTCCGCCGCAGCCCGTTCTCCAGCATGAAGGTGAGCACCTCCTCGGGTGCACCCGTGTCGGCCGCCACCTCGTACGGCGCGAGCCAGCCCTCGCCCTCGCCGCCGATGTCGATCTCGGCGTCGACCGTCCCGTCCGGCCGGGAGACGAGCAGCTCGCGCAGGTCGCCGTCCGTCCTCACCCGGCGGTCCTGCGCGGCGGACAGCGGCTCCGCCTCGTCGGCGGGCAGCGGCTTCCCGGGGTGGGCGAGGCCGGGCTGGTTGAGCGGGGGGAGCGGGGTCGGGGGGTTGCCGGCCTGCTCGAAGTAGCCGTAGGTGACGCCGCCGAGGGCACCCGCGAGCACGGCCGCGGCCAGCAGCAGCGCGGTGCGCCTCCCGCGGCGGCGCGGCCTGCCGCCCGTCTCCGGGGCCTGTCCGGCTTCGGCGGCCGTGCCGTACGTCCCCTGTGCCGTGCTGCCGTACGCTCCCTGCGCCGCGCTCCCGAACGTCCCGTACGACGAGGTCCCCGGGGGCCGGGTGTCGGGTCTGATCGGCGTGAGCCTGGTCGTCGGCGGGTCGTCGGCCGCCTGCGGGCCGCTCGTTCCGTCGGGAAAGGTCACAAGCGCCCCCTGCTCCGGTCCATACCTGTACAGCGCGCGGCGCCGCGAGAATGTCACCCTCGCGGCAGTACCTACAGTTGGCGCATGGCCAAGAAGCTTGTGATCAAGGTGACCGCGGGTACGGATGCGCCGGAGCGCTGCTCCCAGGCGTTCACGGTGGCGGCCGTCGCCGCCGCCAGCGGGGTGGAGGTGTCGCTCTGGCTGACCGGCGAGTCCGCGTGGTTCGCGCTGCCCGGGCGGGCCGCGGAGTTCGAGCTGCCGCACGCCGCGCCGCTGCCGGAGCTGATCGACGGGGTGCTGGCGAGCGGGCGGATCACGCTGTGCACGCAGTGCGCCGCGCGCCGCGGGATCGAGGAGAAGGACGTGCTGAAGGGCGTACGGATCGCGGGGGCGCAGGTGTTCGTCAGCGAGGCCATGGCGGACGGCAGCCAGGCCCTCGTCTACTGAGCCCGTCCGCCGTCCCCTTCTCCTCGGCGTGCGTCCTCTTTTGCCGCACTGCACCCCCCGGGCGCGGGATCACTTCTCGTCCCACCACTTGTCGCCCTCCTCCCGCCGGTTGCCGACGATCACCGCCACCGGCACGAGGGCCGCCGCGGCCACGCACATGGCGATCGCGGCGGGTGCGGAGAAGGGGGCGACGACGGCACCGGCGAGGACGAACAGGAGCACCGCGGTGCCCATGAGCAGGAAGTACCGCCTCCGGCGCCGCGGCTGACTCCGCGGCGCGCGGGGGTCCGTCTGGACGCCGGAACGGCGAAAGCCCCGCATACCTCCACGGTACGCCGGGGAGGCGGTGCGGGGCTTCGCGCGGACCGCGCGGTCTCAGACCGCGATCGCGACCTCCGAGAGGCCGCCCTGCTGGGCGACCACGGTGCGGTCGGCGGTGGCGCCGGGCACCAGGGCCCGTACGGTCCAGGTGCCCTCCGCGGCGTAGAACCGGAACTGACCGGTGGCCGAGGTCGGCACCTCGGCGGTGAACTCGCCGGAGGCGTCCAGCAGCCGCACGTAACCGGTGACGGGCTCGCCGTCGCGGGTCACGGAGCCCTGGATGGTGGTCTCGCCGGCCTTGACGCTGGCGGCGTCGGGGCCGCCTGCCTTGGCTCCGCACATGAAGGGTGGTGTCCTTTCTCGGGGTGTGACCGGGCGGTCAGTCGCCGGCGCCCAGCTCGATCGGCACGCCGACGAGCGAGCCGTACTCGGTCCAGGAGCCGTCGTAGTTCTTGACGTTCTCCTGGCCCAGCAGCTCGTGCAGCACGAACCAGGTGTGCGCCGAGCGCTCGCCGATGCGGCAGTAGGCGATGGTGTCCTTGGACAGGTCCACGCCCTCGCCCTCGTACAGCTCCTTCAGCTCCTCGTCCGACCTGAAGGTGCCGTCGTCGTTGGCCGACTTCGACCACGGGATGTTCCGCGCGGAGGGCACGTGGCCGGGCCGCTGCGACTGCTCCTGCGGCAGATGCGCCGGGGCGAGCAGCTTGCCGGAGAACTCGTCGGGGGAGCGGACGTCGACGAGGTTGAGCGTGCCGATCGCGGCCACGACATCGTCGCGGAAGGCGCGGATGGCGGTGTCCTGCGGCTTGGCCTTGTACCCGGTCGCCGCGCGCTGCGGCACCTCGGCGACCAGGTCGCGGGAGTCCAGCTCCCACTTCTTGCGGCCGCCGTCGAGGAGCTTGACGTCGCCGTGGCCGTAGAGCTTGAAGTACCAGTAGGCGTACGCGGCGAACCAGTTGTTGTTGCCGCCGTAGAGGACGACCGTGTCGTCGTTGGCGATGCCGCGCGCGGACAGCAGCTTCTCGAAGCCGGCCTGGTCGACGAAGTCGCGGCGCACCGGGTCCTGGAGGTCGGTCTTCCAGTCGATGCGGACGGCGTTCTTGATGTGGTTCTTGTCGTATGCGGCCGTGTCCTCGTCGACCTCGACGAGGACGACCTTCGGGTTGTCGAGGTTGGCCTCGACCCAGTCGGCGTCCACCAGGACGTCACTGCGGCGACTCATCTGCTTCTCTCCTCCGGAGCGCTGAGACAGGGGTTCTCGGGCGGGTGTGCCGCCGGCGCGCGCAGCAGGCAGGGCGGAGCGCCGGGGGCGGAGTGTGCGGGCAGCCGGGCGGGCGGTGCGGGGAGGCACGGACCCGGCTGGGGGCGGGAGCTGCGGACCCGGACCCCGGTCAGGCGGTGCGACAGAGCATGGCGGCGACGCGGCACAGGTCGACGGCGCGCCGCTGGGTCAGGTGATCTGCCTGTCCCCTGGGGCGGGGACCGCTCATCGAGCACAGCATGCGGTCGATCGTACGGAGGGACGTGTGCATGTGTCACCGTCGTGTCGGATTATGAGACGGCTTTGTCCGGGATATGGGACGAGGGCGGGGTGGCGGTGCCGCGCGGCCGGGTGGGCGGGGGGTGGCGGGGGCGGGGTTTCTGCGGTACGGACGCGGCGGTCTCAGCTTACGGACAGGGGTGGGGTCCCAGGGGGGTACGGCGGCCGTGTCGGTGGCGTATCCCGGCGGGTGGGGGCGGGGCGCCGGGTCACTTCTTTGCCGAGCGCTCGTCGCCCAGCTCGACGTCCGTGCCGCTGCCCGTGACGACGATGCCGTCCTCCGTCACCTCGACGTCCGTCAGACGTATCCCGGGCGGCAGGTCGTTGATCGTCCAGTTGTAGTCCATGCGGTCGCGCACGAAGTCCTCCAGGCCCGGCACGCCCTTGAGGTTGTCCACCCCGGTCGCGCGCAGCCGGATCGTGTCCCCGTCGACCACACTGACCTTCCCCAGCACCGACTCCTCCAGCCGCTGCCCGAGGAAGGACGTGCCGACCGTCGCCTTCACCTTGTTCTCGCCGGCGGCGCCCTTCCCGCCGTACGAGACGTCCACCACCGACAGCGCCGCGGAGATGTCCTCGTACGTGATCGTCACCTTGCCGTCGGCCTTGTCCGCCGTCGCCCGGTTCCAGTCGTCGCCCGAGATCCGCACCCCCTCCAGTTCGCCGCGCACGCCGTCCAGGCGCAGCGCGCGGCCGCCGCTGCCGACGGCGTCGATGCCGTCGATCCGCACGTCCACGGCCTCGAACTCGCGCGACATGAGCTGGGTCAGGAAGGGGAATCCCTTGATGTCGATCTCGGGCCGCTGGGAGAACCCGTACTCCTTCTCGATGCGTTCGGCCGCGTCCGACTCGGCCATCTTCAGCGCGACGCGGTCGGCGGCGAGCGTGAGCAGGCCGAGCACGACCAGCACCACCGCTGTGATCTTCAATGCGCGCATCGGTTCTCCGCCCCCCGGTCGGTCGTGCCTGAGAGCTTAGACAGGTGTACGGCTCCGTACCCGCAGGTTGGCGGGAGCGGCGGCCTGCGGCCGGGGGTCAGAGCAGGGCCAGCCCGAGCAGGTGGACCGCGGGCACCGAGAGCGTGAGCGGCAGGGAGACCCCGGCCGTCATGTGCACGAACCGCGACGGGTAGTCGTAGCTGGCCACCCGGACCGTGATGAGCACGCACACCCCGGCCGCCAGCCCCAGCAGCCCGCCGGCCGCGCCCATGTCGGTGCCGAGCCCCGCCGCGAGCCCGCCGGCGCCGGCCGCGGCGACCGCGGCGACGGGCGAGGCGTTCGGCGGCAGCGGCACCGCGCGGCCCAGCGTTCCGGCAGCCACCGCGACGGCGCCGACGACGACGGCGTGCCGCTCGGCGGCGAGGTAGCCGGAGGCGAGGACGGCGAGGGCGGCGGCGGCGAGGGCGACGTTGAGTGCGGTGAGGCGCTCCTTGGGCGCGGTGGTGCTGCGCAGTTGGACGAGGCAGATGAGGAGGAACCAGCCGCCGAGGGAGCCGAGCGCGGCGATCGTGGCGTCGTCCTCGTCGACGGCCAGCACGGCGCCGGTCGCGGTGAGCCCGGCGGCCGCGGCCAGCGCGATGCCCTCGCGGGCGGGCCACATGCCGTTCAGCCGGAACCAGCCGGCGGCGGTGACGACCTGGAGCAGCGCGACGGCGGCGGCGAGCCCGGGCCGCACGTCGAGCGCGGCGGCGACGGCGAGGAGCCCGGCGAGCACGGCGGTGAGCGCGGCGGGCTGCGGCCCGGGCGCTATGAGGACGGAGGTGCCCTCCTCGCGGAGCACTTCGGCGGGGGGCTTGGGGCGGCGGAGGGTGGGAGCGCCGTAGAGGGTGCCGGTCTCGGGGCCGCCGGGGCCGGGGAAACCGGCGTCGGCGCCGGGTTGGCCGAAGGCGCCGGGGCGGCCCGGGGCGCCGGGGTGGGCGTGCCGGCCCGCGGAGGGGACGTCGGGGTGGGCGTCGGCGGGTGCGGGGTGGCCCGGCGCGGCGCCGGGGTGGCCTGCCGCGCCCGGGTGGCCCGCGCCCGGACCGGAGGCGCCCGTGCCGCCGCGGTCCCAGCCGTCGGGCCACTGCGCGCCGCCCCCGCCCGGGGCCTCGTGTCCGGTGACCGGCGGGAGGTAGGCCGTCTGCTCGGCGGCCGCTCCGGCGCCGGTGCCGCCGTACCCGGCGGGGGCGTCGTCCGTCACCGGCGGCAGGTACGCCGTCTCGTCGACCGCCGGTCCCTGCGGCGCCGCCGCGCCGCGGCCGTCGCTCCCGGCCGGGGCCGGATAGCCCGTACCCGCGGCGCCGCTGCCGGGGGCGTACGCCTGCGGGTGCCCGCCCGGTCCCGTACCGCCGCCGAGCGAGCCGCCTCCGTACGACGCTCCGGACCCGCCCGGTCCACCGGGTTGCCCCTGGCCGCCCCCGCCGTACGGCGCCGCGTGCCTGCCGGCCCGCGCCGCGTCCGCGTGGCCCGTACCGCCGCCGTATCCCAGGCCGCCGGTCCGTCCAGCGGCCTGCTCCCCCGCCGGGGAGCCGTGCCCGCCGCCGTACGAGCCGTCGCCGTACCCCGCGCCGCCGGATTGTCCCGCGCCCGCGGAACCCTGGCCGCCGCCGTACGGCACTCCGTGACCGCCGTCGCTTCCGCCGGGCTGACCGCCGCCCCCGTACGAACCCGCGTAGCCGCCCTCATAGGGGCCCGCGTCCGTCACCGGAGGCAGGTACGACGTCTGCTGGGCCGCCGCCGACTCCTCGTGCAGGGCCATCCCCAACTGCGTCTCCGGGCCCGCGTAGCCGTCGTCGCCCTGGCCCGCGGCCGGCGGGAACTGCGTGTGCCCGCTCGGGGTGCCTGCCTCGGCGCCCTCGCGCGGTTCCTCGTACGGGGCCCAGCCCGCGGGCGCCGGCGGGGCCGCCGACCACGGCGTGGGGTCGTGTCTCTGGTCGCTCATCGTGGGCCTAGCCTCCCGCGAACGGGGGCAGGACCTCAACCGTCCCCCCGTCCGGCAGCGCCACCCCCGCGTGGTCGCGCTTGCCGACCGCCCGTCCGTCCACCAGGAACGAGCAGCGCGCCAGCACCCGCGTGAGCCCCTCCCCGTGCCGCGCACCGGCCGCGGCCAGCGCTTCGGCCAGCGTGTCCGCCGCGTAGGGCTCCTCCGCCGTGCCCGCCGCGGCCTTGGCCGCCGCCCAGTACCGGATCGTGCCGTTCGCCGCCATGGCGTGCCGCCCTTCCCCGTCCGCCGACTTCCGATCCCCATGATGCCCCTGGCGAAATTCTCGTCGCCCCGGGCAACCTTCGACGTACGCTGCGGACGTGCTCGTCCGAATCCTCCGCGCTCACCTGCGCCCGTACCGCCGGGACCTCGGCTGGATCGTGGCGCTGCAGCTCGTCGCGACCGTGACGACCCTCTATCTCCCCACGCTCAACGCCGACATCATCGACCACGGCGTCATCCCCGGTGACAACGGCTACATCCTGCGCACCGGCGGCTGGATGATCGTCTTCAGCGTGGTGCAGTTCTGCGCGGCCGGCTGCGCCGTGTTCCTCGGCGCCCGTACGGCCACCGCCCTCGGCCGGGACATGCGCGCCTCGGTCTTCGACCGGGTGCAGTCCTTCTCCGCCCGTGAGATGGCCCACTTCGGCGCCCCGTCGCTCATCACGCGCACCACGAACGACGTGCAGCAGATCCAGATGCTCGCCCTGATGACGTTCACGATGATGGTCGCGGCGCCGATCATGTGCGTCGGCGGCATCGTCATGGCGCTCAACCAGGACGTGCCGCTGACGTCCCTGCTGCTCGTCGTCGTGCCCGCGGTGGGCGTCGTCGTGACGCTGATCGTGCGCCGTATGCGCCCGCTGTTCCGCAGCATGCAGAAGCGCATCGACGAGGTGAACCGGATCATGCGCGAGCAGATCACCGGCATCCGCGTCATCCGCGCCTTCGTCCGCGACGGACACGAGCAGCGCCGCTTCGGCAGGGCGAACACCGACCTGATGGACGTGGGCGTACGGGCCGGGAGGCTGCTGGCGCTGCTGTTCCCCACCCCGATGCTCGCGGTGAACCTGTCGAGCGTCGCCGTCGTCTGGTTCGCGGCCGGGCGGATCGACAGCGGCGCCATGGACGTCGGTGCGCTCACGGCGTTCCTGTCCTACCTCATGTACATCCTCATGAGCGTGATGATGGCCACCTTCATGTTCATGATGATCCCGCGCGCGGAGGTCTGCGCCGAGCGGATCCAGGAGGTGCTGGACACCGAGTCGTCGGTCGTCCCGCCCGCGGCTCCGGTGCCCGCGGCGGCCGAGCCGCGCGAGCGCGGCCGGCTCGACGTCCGCGGCGTCGAGTTCCGCTACCCGGGCGCCGAGGAGCCGGTGCTCAGGGACGTCGACCTGGAGGCCCGGCCGGGGCGTACGACGGCGGTCATCGGCAGCACCGGCAGCGGCAAGTCGACGCTGCTGGCGCTCGTGCCCCGGCTCTTCGACGCCACCGGGGGCAGCGTCGCGGTGGGCGGCGTGGACGTACGGGACCTGGATCCGGCGGCGCTGGCGCTGGCCATCGGCTACGTGCCGCAGAAGCCGTACCTCTTCAGCGGCACCGTCGCCTCGAACCTCCGCTACGGCAAGCCCGACGCCACCGACGAGGAGCTGTGGGACGCGCTGCGCACCGCGCAGGCGGCGGACTTCGTCCGGGAGATGGACGGCGGCCTCGACGCGGCCGTCGCGCAGGGCGGCTCGAACGTCTCGGGCGGCCAGCGGCAGCGCCTGGCGATCGCCCGCGCGCTGGTGCACCGCCCCGACATCTACCTCTTCGACGACTCCTTCTCCGCCCTCGACTACGCCACGGACGCCGCCCTGCGCGCGGCCCTCGCGGGCCGGCTCGGGGACGCGACGGTCGTGATCGTCGCCCAGCGGGTCGCGACGATCCGGGACGCGGACCGGATAGTGGTCCTGGACGGGGGCCGGGTGGCGGGCGCGGGGACGCACGCGGAGCTGATGGCGGCGAACGAGACGTACCGCGAGATCGTGCTCTCGCAGCTCACCGAGAAGGAGGCGGCCGCATGAGTACGCCGCCGAAGGAGCCCGCGAAGGAGGCCGCGGCATGAGTGCGCCGGCGAAGGAGCCCGCGAAACAGCCGTCGCCGCCCGGTCCGCGTCCCGGCGGCGGGGGGCCCATGCGGATGTTCAGCGGCCCGCCCGTCGAGCGCTCCCTCGACTTCCGCGGCTCCGCCGTCCGCCTCCTGCGCACCCTGCGCCCCGACCGCAGCCTGATCCGCGTCATCCTCGTCCTCGGCGCCGCCAGCGTCGCGCTCACCGTCGCGGGCCCGAAGCTCCTCGGCCACGCCACCGACCTCGTCGTCGCCGGCGTCTACGGCGACCGCGTCGACACCGGCTCCGCGCGTGCCAGCGACGGCATCGACTTCGACGCGGTCGGCCGGACGCTGCTGTGGGCGGCCCTGGTGTACGTCGCGGCGTGGGGCCTCGGGCTCGCGCAGGCGCGGCTGACGGCGGTGGTCGTGCAGCGGGCGGTCTTCCGGCTGCGCGAGGAGGTGGAGGCGAAGCTGTCGCGGTTGCCGCTCTCGTACTTCGACCGCCACCAGCGGGGCGAGATCCTCTCCCGTACGACCAACGACATCGACAACGTCGGGCAGTCGCTGCAGCAGACCATGAGCCAGATCGTGACGTCGCTGCTGACGATCGCCGGGGTGCTGGCGGTGATGTTCTGGATCTCGCCGCTGCTGGCGCTGGTCGCGCTGGTGACCGTGCCGCTGTCGATCACGGTGGCGACGCGGGTCGGCAAGCGGGCGCAGCCGCAGTTCGTGGCGCAGTGGGCGTCCACGGGCAAGCTGAACGCGCACATCGAGGAGATGTACACCGGGCACTCGCTGGTGCAGGTCTTCGGCCGCCGGAAGGAGGCGGCGGAGACGTTCCGGAAGGAGAACGACGAGCTGTTCCGGGCCGGCTACCGGGCGCAGTTCATCTCCGGGCTGATCCAGCCGGCGATGATGTGCATAGGCAACCTCAACTACGTGCTGGTCGCCGTCGTCGGCGGGCTGCGGGTCGCCTCGGGGTCGCTGTCGATCGGCGACGTGCAGGCGTTCGTGCAGTACTCGCGGCAGTTCAGCCAGCCGCTGGGGCAGATCGCGTCGATGGCGAACCTGGTGCAGTCGGGCGTCGCGTCGGCGGAGCGGGTCTTCGAGCTGCTGGACGCGGACGAGCAGGAGCCGGACGCCGCCGTTCCGGCCCGCCCGGCATCGCCGGTGCGGGGGGAGGTGGCGTTCGAGGGCGTCTCGTTCTCGTACGACCCGGAGAAACCGCTGATCGAGGACCTGTCGCTGACGGTGCGCCCGGGCCAGACGGTGGCGATCGTCGGCCCGACGGGGGCAGGGAAGACGACGCTGGTGAACCTGCTGATGCGGTTCTACGAGGTGGACGGCGGCCGGATCCTGCTCGACGGCGTGAACGTGGCGGAGATGAGCCGCGAGGAGCTGCGGGCGCAGATCGGGATGGTGCTCCAGGACACGTGGCTGTTCGGCGGCACGATCGCGGAGAACATCGCGTACGGGGCGCCGGCGGGCACACCGCAGGAGAAGATCGTCGCCGCCGCGAAGGCCACCCACGTGGACCGCTTCGTCCGCACCCTCCCGGACGGCTACGACACGGTGATCGACGAGGAGGGCACGGGCGTCTCGGCGGGCGAGAAGCAGCTCGTCACCATCGCCCGCGCGTTCCTCGCGGAACCGGCGATCCTGGTCCTGGACGAGGCGACGAGCTCGGTGGACACCCGCACGGAGGTCCTGATCCAGCACGCGATGGCGGAACTCCGCACGGGCCGCACGAGCTTCGTGATCGCCCACCGCCTCTCCACGATCCGCGACGCGGACGTGATCCTGGTGATGGAGTCGGGCACGATCGTGGAACAGGGCACGCACGAGGAACTCCTGGCCGCGGAGGGCACGTACGCGCGCCTGTACCAGGCGCAGTTCGCGGAGCCGGCAGCAGAAACGATCTAGGTCACCCGCGCGAGTGGACTCCGTCCCGGACCGATGATCGGCCCGGCGCGGACGGGGGAGACTGGCCGCGACCCGGAAGGGGGCGCACCATGACGGTTATGGCAGAGCCCACGGCACGCACATCACAGATGACGGTCGAGGATTTCGAGGAGATCGCCAAGGCTGCCGGGAAGCTGAACGACGCCGTCAGGTTCGAGTTCATCGACGGACGGATCGGAGTCAAGGGCGTGCCGGACGGAGATCACAATGAGATCGTCGGATGGCTGCTGGAAGAGTGCGTTCAGAGTGGGAACGGCCTGCGGCCGTATACGAGCGACCTCGGTCTCGAAGTTGGCGAGTACCGCAACGGCCGCGCAACGCCGGACCTTGCGTTCGCCCCGAAACGCAGCTTCACCGGGCAGGGCGACTGGGCCGATCCCGCTCCCCTCGCGATGGTCGTTGAAGTGACCTCGTACGACTCGGACACCCACCGGCGGGACCGTCAGGACAAGCCTGTCGCGTACGCGGCCGCCGGCGTTCCGGTCTACCTGCTCATCGACCGCGACACGTGCGTTCTCACGGCGTACAGCGAGCCGTCATCGGAGGGCTACCGCGTCACACGCACCGCGAAGTTCGGCGAGAAGCTAGTCCTCCCCGACCCCGTGGGGATCGGACTCGACACCGAGGAACTCAAGGACTACGTCCGCTGACGGCCTCCGTCGTCCACGCCGCGATCCGTTCCAGCAGCTCCCCGCCCGCCGCGTTCTCCGCGTGGGCGAAGTCCTCCTCCAGCCACAGTTCCGCCGTGTCCGGGTCCGCCGCCGCGGCCAGGGCGTGGGGATGGTCCACGGGGAAGTACGTGTCCCGGGTGCCGTGGACGATCAGCAGCGGGGTCGGGGCGATCAGGGGGGCCGCGGCCGTGGGCGAGAGGGGTTCCGGGTTCCAGCGGCGGTGGTGGATGCGGGTCTTCAGGGCGAGGCGGGAGACCGCGCGGCCCGTACGGCGTTCCACTATCCAGTGCAGCCGCCGCATCGGCGCCGTGCCCCGGTAGTACCAGCGGGCCGGCGAGCTGACCGACACGACGGCGTCCGCGTACGGGACCGGGCCCGGGGCGGCGTCCCCGCCGGCTCCCGCGGCGGCGTTTCCGTACGCCCCCGTGCGCCCCTCGCGCCCCCCGCGCTCCCGTTCGTCGCCCCGCGCCTCCGGGCGATACAGCGCGCCGTGGCGCAGCACCACCGAGCCGCCCATCGAGAACCCCACCGTCGCCACCCGGGCGTGCCCCAGCGACCTGGCCCACGCCACCGCCGCCGCCAGGTCCAGCACCTCCCGGTCCCCGACCGTCGACCGCCCGCCGGATCCGCCGTGGCCCCGGAACGAGAACGTCACCACCCCCGCACGCTGCGCGAACACCGCCGCCGCCCGGCGGATCGCCGGCCGCTCCAGGGCCCCCGTGAAGCCGTGCGCCACCACGATCGCCGGGGCGCCTGGACCCGGGCCCGGGACGTACGCCGCCTCGATCGGCACCCCGTCCGCCGCGCGCAGCAGCGCCGTACGGGAAGGGGGCGGACCGGGTGCGGCAGGACCGGGCGCGGCGTCTCGTCGGCCGGACGAGGCCGCGGAGGTGGAGCTCATGTGGGCTATTCTGACGTGTGAAGGACCCGGGCAAGGTTGCCCCCGGGTCCTTTCGTGCTTTCATGCCACCTTCTGAGGAGGCCGACCACATGGGCAAACGCAGAGGCAGAGCCGAGACCGAGACGACAGCGACCGGCGTCCCCCACCGGGAGGTGCGCCCGTGAGTTCTCTGCTGCTTCTGACCAACGCCCTGCAGCCCTCCGCCGAGGTGCTCCCCGCGCTCGGGCTGCTGCTCCACAACGTGCGCGTGGCCCCCGCCGAGGGACCCGCCCTGATCGACACCCCAGGTGCCGACGTCATCCTCGTCGACGGCCGCCGCGACCTGCCGCAGGTGCGCAGCCTGTGCCAGTTGCTGCGGTCCACGGGCCCCGGCTGTCCGCTGATCCTCGTCGTGACGGAGGGCGGGCTCGCCGCCGTCACCGCCGAGTGGGGCGTGGACGACGTACTGCTGGACACCGCGGGTCCCGCCGAGGTGGAGGCGCGGCTGCGGCTCGCGCTGGGCCGGCAGCAACTGCCCGCCGACGAGAGCCCCACCGAGATCCGCAACGGCGATCTGACGGTGGACGAGGCCACGTACAGCGCGAAGCTGAAGGGGCGGGTGCTGGACCTGACCTTCAAGGAGTTCGAGCTGCTGAAGTACCTGGCGCAGCACCCGGGGCGGGTGTTCACCCGGGCCCAGTTGCTCCAGGAGGTCTGGGGCTACGACTACTTCGGCGGCACCCGCACCGTCGACGTCCACGTGCGGCGGCTGCGGGCGAAGCTCGGCCCCGAGCACGAGTCGCTGATCGGCACGGTACGGAACGTGGGATACCGCTTCGTCGTGCCGGAGAAGGCCGAGAAGAAGTCGGAGAAGCATGAGCAGAAGGGCGTCGCGCAGGAGGTGCGGCACCGCGCGTAGGTAAGCCTCCCTGGGCTGGCCGGGGCATCACGGAGGCGGGGTAGTGCCGGGAGTCATCACGCGTAGACTTGCGCCGTGGCCAAGGTGACGCGGGACGACGTGGCACGGCTGGCGGGGACCTCGACCGCGGTCGTGAGCTACGTCATCAACAACGGACCCCGGCCGGTCGCCCCGGCCACCCGGGAGCGGGTGCTCGCGGCGATAAAGGAGCTGGGCTACCGCCCGGACCGCGTGGCGCAGGCCATGGCCTCGCGGCGTACGGACCTCATCGGCATGATCGTGCCGGACGCGCGGCAGCCGTTCTTCGGCGAGATGGCGCACGCGGTGGAGCAGGCGGCGTCCGAGCGCGGCAAGATGGTGCTCGTCGGCAACTCCGACTATCTCGACGACCGCGAGGTCCACTATCTGCGGGCGTTCCTCGGGATGCGCGTCTCCGGCCTGATCCTCGTCAGCCAGGGCCCGAGCGCGGCCGCGGCGGCCGAGATCGACGCGTGGGACGCGCGGGTGGTGCTCATGCACGAGCGCCGGGACCAGCCGGAGGACCTGGTCGTCGTCACGGACGACGTCGGCGGCGCGCGGCTGGCGACGAGCCACCTGCTGGAGCACGGCCACGCGTACGTGGCCTGCCTGGGCGGCGTCGAGACGACCCCGACGACGGGCGACCCGGTGACCGACCACGTGGAGGGCTGGCGCATCGCGATGCGCGCGGCGGGCCGCTCGACGGAGGGCCGGCTCTTCCAGTCCCCGTACAACCGCTACGACTCCTACCAGGTCGGCCTGAAGCTCCTCTCCGGCCCCGACCGCCCGCCGGCCATCTTCTGCGCGACCGACGACCAGGCCATCGGCCTCCTCCGCGCGGCCCGGGAACTCCGCATAGACGTCCCGGGCGAACTCGCGGTGGCGGCCTTCGACAACGTCAAGGAGGCGGGCCTCACGGACCCGCCCCTGACGACGGTCGCCTCGGACCGCCCGGCGATGGCCCGCGCGGCGGTGGACCTGGTCCTGGACGAAACCCCCCTGGCCACCCGCCGCGAACGCCTCAAGCAGTTCCCCTCCCAGTTGGTCACCCGCCGCTCCTGCGGCTGCCCGTAGGGGGTCTGGGCGTCAACCCCGCCCGCCCGGAAGCCGCAGCTCCACCCACACGCACTTCCCGATCCCACCCGCGCGCCGATACGTCCCCCACCCATCCGCCAGCGCGTCGACGAGCGCCAGCCCGCGCCCGCTCTCGTCGTCGTCGCCCGCGATGCGGGGCTGGGGCCAGTCGTCGTTGGCGTCGCCGACTTCGAGCCGCAGGCATCCGACCTCAAGCGTGAACCGCGTACCCACACGCCGTCCCGGCGGAACCCGTCCGTGACACACCGCGTTGGTGACCAGTTCGGAGAGCAGCAGCACGGCCGTCTCTGCCGTCCGGCTGTCGACCTCCAACGAGCGAGTTGGATCCGCAGCACGTCCCGCGCTCGGCCCGGACTCTTCCGGTGACGAGTGAACAGATGGGCGGCGGTGGCAAGGCGAAGGTCGTGGGCGGTGGCGTCCTCCGCGACGAACTGCAGGACGCCGCAGAGGACCAGCGCCACCGGCCGGGTGAAGTCCAGTGTCTCCGCGGCCCCCGCCAGGATCCGCCGCGGGTCGCGGACGTCGGCGTCCAGGTAGGCCGTCGCGCCCTCGGGGGCGGAGTTCAGCAGGGCGCGGGCGTGGGCGAGGACCAGGGGGTCGTTGTCCACGTAGACGATGCGGCACTCCGGTGCGATGCCCTGGGCCACGTCGTGGGTGTTGCTCGCCGTTGGCAGGCCCGTGCCGATGTCGAGGAACTGCCGGATGCCCGCCTCGCCGACCAGGTACCGGACCGCGCGGTCCAGGAAGCGGCGGTTGCCGCGGGCGTTCTCACGGATCTCGGGGAAGTAGGCGGCGATCCGGTCGCCCATCTCCCGGTCGGGGGCGTAGTTGTCTTTGCCGCCGTGAAGTCGGCCCGGGGCGCGGTTCCGGTCTTTCGACCGGCCCGTTTCCCCGAACCGCTTCCCGAACCCGCCGTGCGCGTCTCCGCGCAACGGGCTCTCCGCAAGTCCCGTTTGGGAACGATGATGCGTTACGCGGCCGCCGCCCACGGAGACGGAATCTTGGTTCCCCTGTACCGGTACCGAGTGGTGCTGATGGTTCCGGTGTGGAGGAGTTTGATTTGTCCGTCACGTGGTTGCCATCCTCCGGCGCAGTAGCGGCGCCGGAGTTCCTTCCAAGTGATCCCCCGGTGTTTGCGTCGAATCCAGGCGATGACCTGATACCAGGCGACCTTCGCCAGGTACCCGAACGCCTTGCTCGACACCCCGGGCCGGAAGTAGGCGCACCAGCCCCGCAGTACCGGGTTGAGCTGATACAGCAGGGTGGAAAGCGGTTGGTTCGTGCTCGTATTACGGCAGATGCGCTTCACCTTCCTGCAGATGACGCGCAGCGCCTTCCTTGCAGGGTAGGTGTACACGTACTCCCGTTTCTCGCTCGCTTTAACATGACGCTGGATGCGCCACCCAAGAAAGTCGAGACCCTCGTCAATGTGGGTAATCAAGGTCTTCGCGTCGGCCAGGCGTAGCCCCATCGTCGCAAGAACCTCAGCCACTTCCTCCTTGAGGGCTTCCGCCCCTTCCCGTGTGCCTCTGACCATCAGGCACCAGTCATCCGCATATCGAATGAGTCGAAAATTGGGGAGCCCCTGACGACGACGAACGCGCCGTTGCCATTCACTACTGGACGGTCCTCCGGGAGCCTGTTCGATGTACTCGTCCAGAACCGAGAGAGCCACATTGCTCAGTAGCGGAGAAAGGATCGACCCTTGAGGGGTTCCGGTGTTCGTTTCCGTCAGGGATCCATCCTCGGAGAGGATGCCCGACTTCAGGAACGCCTTCACCAGTGCCAGCACTCGCTTGTCTCCAACACGCATCCGCACCCGATCCATTAGCGCGGAGTGCGAAATCTCGTCGAAGCAGGCTTTGATGTCGCCCTCGACCACCCATTCGTACTGACGTGGGCGAGACGAGTAGTAACGGATCTCGGCCACGGCGTCGTGGGCCCTCCTGTTCGGCCGGAACCCGTATGAACACGGGAGAAAATCCGCCTCGAAGATGGGCTCCAGCACCAGCTTCAGGGACGCCTGTACCACTCGGTCACACACGGTCGCAATACCTAGACGGCGCTTCTTCCCGTCCGATTTGGGAATCATGCGCTCCCGTGCCGGTAACGGGCTGAAGCTCCGATCCTTCAACTGCGACCGTAATCCACCGAGGAATTCTTCCACCCCGGCAGACTCGATCGAGAAGGCTGACCGGCCGTCAATCCCGGCCGACCGAGCACCCCTGTTGCTCCTCACGCGATCCCATGCGACCAGAAGGAAGTCAGGATCGCAGACAAGGTTATACAAGTCATCAAACCGGCGGTGACCATTCTCGTTTGACCAACGGTGTAGCTTGGCCTGAATCTCCAGTACCCGGCGCTCGACCCTGAACGGGACATACGATCGCTCCGGATCATCGATGTTCACCAATGCGCTCCTGGCATTTCAGTTCCGCCCTACAGACTTGCTGGCCCCCTTCCCCATGTACACGCCTTTCGCGTGCTCGGAGTACTACGGGGCCTCCGCCCTGCTCATGGCCATCAGTCGGCAACGGACCTGCCCTGACATGCCGCAGGCTGCAGCAGGCTTTGGGCGGTCACGAGCAGTTCCCACGTTCACCGCATGACCGATCGGACAGTTAGGCACCCGGCTGTACTCCGGCAGCTTCGCCACGGCTACGCCGCAGACTTTCACCATGGCCCCTGCTGGCAGCTGACTGAAACTCCCAGCAAGGATGGACACCTCTGACTCACAGGCGCCCAACTACTGCACATCGGCCCATATCTGCCAGATTTGAGCCGACGGAACTCTTACGGAGCGTCTGCCACCGATTCGCTTTCACTGTACCTTCTGTCCTCGATTGCCGAACCCGACCCATCTGACAGTTCTGAGCCGTTCCGGCGTTGTCGGGGCTGCTTGCCGTCCTCGCCGGCGTTCCCCGGGTCGGACTGCCCCCATCTTCGGTCAGGCCACTGCGACGGCCCTACGGCGGAGGTCTTTCACCTCCGCTCGGTCATACGGCGCCTCGTGGCGCAACAGCCAGTAGTTCCAGATCCGCGCCGAGTGCGGCACCGTCGCGTCGATCGGCGATCCGGATCCGTCGGGGGGTAACGCGTCGTGTCCCATGGGAGCTGTCCTCCGCTTCGCGAGTGGCGGGCAAGCTACAGCAAGCGCGAGGAGCGCCCGCAGACGCAGGGCAGGCGGATGTGGCGGCGGCCGGCCGCTGGACGGACCTGCTCGCGGACGGCACCGGCCGCGGGGGCACCGGCCGCTGGGGGCGGGGGGAAGCCGGCGGCGGGCAAGGCGCGTTCGCGCGGTGTCCCGGGGCCGGGGTCGGCAGCCCGGTTCCCGTCGGCGGTCGTCGCCGAACTGCCCGGCGCGGTGGGGAGGGCGGGCGTCGGGGTGGGCGACCTCGCATACGGACGCCCGAACGTGGGTTTTAGAGCATCGGGCCCCACCCGGCCCGACAGCCGCCTCCCCGAAAGGCCCGGCTCCGGCCGCAGCGGCGATCACACGTACCAGCCTGCGCCCGCCAGCACCTTGAACCCGCGCACCCGGGGAAGCGACCGGCGACGAGGCCGCCCCCGACGTATACAGCACCGAAACCCACGCACCCGGGGAAGCAACGCCCAACTCCCCACCGCATGGCATGTATCCGCCCAGCGATCGCCTACCGGGCCCGGCCCGCACCACCGGAAGCGGAGAAAATGAGCCGTAACTTGCGGTAACGCTCCTATCGAAGCGGAATGCTCCCGGCGCCGGGGACGGGGGTTCGGTGCGGGGTGGGTCCTTGTCGCTGGGCTGCCCGGCGTCGGGGGGAGGGCGGGCGTCGGGGTGGGCGGTCTCGTAGGTGAACGGGCCGACGTGGGTTTTGGAGCATCGGGGCCCCCGGCCGCCGGAGCCCAGCCACGTCCCCGAAGGAACCCGTTCCGGCCGCAGCGGCGATCACACGCAGCACCCCGCGCCCGCCAGCACCCGGAACCAGCCCGCCCGGGGAAGCGACCGGCGACGAAGCCGCCCCCGCCGCGTATCCGGGGAAGCGGCGCCCCACTCCCGGCCGCGTGGCGCGTGTCCGCCCGGCGGTGGCGTGCGGCGGGGCCCTGTGCGGCGCCGACTGGGCAGCGCGTGCCTGCCGCGGGGCGAAACTCGGGCTCCGGGGCCCGATCCGGCCCGGATCCGGGGGTGTTACCCCGAGTTACGACCCAATCCCTACGCTCCGGGCCTGGGAGCGTCTGTGTGCGCGCCGATGGGCGAAAGTCGGCCTGTGGGGGCGATTTGGCCTGGTTTCGTGGAGGGGTTGGCGAGAGTTCTGCCCGCCTGCGGTCAGCCGGGGCGGTCTGGGCGGGGCTGGCGCGTCTGGGTGGGCGAAAGTCGGGGCCGGTGGGCGATTTGGTCCGGTTCCCGGGGCGGATTACCCGAGTTCATCCCCGCCACATGCATTCCGAGTCGCCTGGAGGGTGGATGGTCGGATGGGTGCGTCCAGGCGGGCGAAAGTCCGCCCTTGAGGGCCGATTCGGACCGCATCCGGGCGTGTTACCGCGAGTTACGGCCCAATCTCTCCGCTCCCGCGGCACGGGCACCTGCCCCGGGACGTTCGGGCGGAAAGTGCGCCGTGGGGCGGGGAGTGGGGCGCGGCTTGACCTGGGTGGGCGGGTTCCGGTGCTGCATACGGCGGGGGCGGCTTCGTCGCCGGTCGCTTCCCCGGGCGGGCTGGTTCCGGGTGCTGGCGGGCGCGGGGTGCTGCGTGTGATCGCCGCTGCGGCCGGAACGGGTTCCTTCGGGGACGTGGCTGGGCTCCGGCGGCCGGGGGCCCCGATGCTCCAACACCCACGTCGGCCCGTTCACCTACGAGACCGCCCACCCCGACGCCCGCCTTTCCCCCACCGCGCCGGGCAGTCCGGCGACGAGGGCTCGCGCCCACCGTGCCGCCGCCCCCGGGGCCGGGGAGCCTCCCGGTCTCGGCCCACCCCGTTACGGGGCTCCCGCCCCGGCGCCGGGAACGCCTCGTCCGCGGGCCCGCCCCGTACCGGGCTCCCGCCCCGGCGCCGGAAAGGTCTCGTCCGCGGGGCCCGCCCCGTTACGGGGCTCCCGCCCCGGCGCCGGGAGCGCCCGCAACCGGCCCGCCCCGGACCGGTCCTCGCCCCCACCCCGCCGGGAACACCCGCATCCGGTCCCACCCCGTACCGGGCTCCCACCCCGGCGCCGCAAGCGCCTGCAACCGGTCCCACCCCGCACCGGTCCTCGCCCCCACCCCGCCGGGGCCGCCCGCGACCGGATCAGGCCCGGCACCGGCCTTCGCCCCCCGCCCCCCGGCCACCGGCGACCGGCGACCGGCGACCTCGGCAACCGGACTGAGCCCGGATCCGTGGCGCCCGCCCACGCCCGCCGGGGACACCCGGCGGCGGAGCGCAGCCATCCTGGCGTCCGCCCCCGTCCACCGGGCCAATCCGCAACCGGGCCCGGCCCGTCTCAGGTCTTTCCCTCCGTCGCCCAGGGCATCGGTGCTCGGGGCAGACCCGGCACTCGGCGGCCCGCCCTCCGTCCACGGGGCGGGCAACGGCTACCGGCGCTTCTCCGCCGCGCACGTCCGCGCCCTACGCGCGTCTGCGCCCTACGCGCGTCCGCGACCTCGCCTTCGCCGTCTGCCCCGCCGCCGCGCGGCAGGCGATGCGGGAGATCCGTGTACGGCCGCGGGGCGAGGGGGCGGTGATCGGCGGGTACCACGCCGGGCTCCGACAGGAACGCGGGCGGGTGCTCGCCACCCGCGCCGGGACTTCGCGGCGCTACTCGCCCGCCGCCGCCCGGGAGGCACGCATCACCGCCGCCCTGCGCGCCGGCGGGTACCGGCACCGGCCGGGTGCCGCGCAGCACCGCGGGGGGTCGCCGCCCTGCGCGCGGGCGGGCACCGCATCCCGGACATACGGAGGGCGGTGACGGCCGTACGCGACCTCCGCGACGTGAGCCGCCCACTCGCCGCCCCCGACGCCCACCTGGAGGCGATCACCGCGCGCACGCCCGCCCTGCTGCGGGCCGGAGCCCTGCTCGCGGAGATCATCGACGTGCAGTCGGCCGCCTGACGTCCCGAGGGCGCCGGCCGATCCGGCCTCCCCCACGTCCCGAGGGCGCCGGCCGGTCCGGCCGCCCCCGGCTTTATATCGGGCAAACGCGGTTTTACTCCGCTTCTTACATCCGTCTCAGACGCCTCTCAGAATCCGCGGGGATCGTCGATGACATGACGGAGCAGACATACCGCACCAGCACCCAGCCCGCCTTCGTAGCCGGCCGTGACGGGGTCCTGCCCGCCGACCGGTCCGGCGCGGGCCACCCCCAGACCCTCGCCGGGACGCACGGCGGCGGGTACGCCGGGTTCGGCGCCCCGCCGCCGCCCCCCGCGGGGCCGCCGCGGCGCAGGCGGGCCAAGGGCCCCCTCGGGCTGCTCGCCGCCGCCGCGCTCGTCGCCGCCATCGTCGGGGGCGGCAGCGCCGCCCTCGTCGGGGAGCTGACCGATTCGTCCGGTACGAGCACCAGCGCCTCCAGCCCCGCCAGCGGCACCCAGGTCTCCTCCGGGAACAGCGGCTCCGTCGCCGGCGTCGCCGCCGCCGTCAGCCCCAGCGTCGTGGAGATCCAGTCCTCCTCGACCGCCGGGCAGTCGACGGGCTCCGGGGTGATCGTCACCGAGAGCGGCGAGATCCTCACCAACAACCACGTCGTCTCCGGCGCCGAGCAGGTCCAGGTCACCTTCAGCGACGGCTCCACCGCCGCCGCCGACGTCGTCGGCACCGACCCCGACCTCGACATGGCCCTCATCAAGGTGCAGGGCAAGAGCGGCCTCAAGCCCGCCACCCTCGGCGACTCCGACTCCCTGAAGGTCGGCGACGAGGTCGTCGCCATCGGCTCCCCCGAGGGCCTGAGCGGCAGCGTCACCAGCGGCATCGTCTCCGCGCTCGACCGCGACGTGACCGTCGAGAAGGAGCAGCAGCAGCCGCAGAGCGGCGAGCAGTGGCCGTTCGGCTTCGGCGGCGGCCAGTACAACGGGCGGCTCGGGTCGCAGACGACCACGTACCAGGCCATCCAGACCGACGCCTCGCTCAACCCCGGCAACTCCGGCGGCGCGCTCGTCGACATGAACGGCCGGATCGTCGGCATCAACTCGGCGATGTACGCGCCGCAGGACGGCTCCTCCGCGGGCAGCGTCGGCCTCGGCTTCGCCATCCCCGTCAACGATGTGAAGCACATCCTCGGCGACCTCAGGAACAATTGAGGCCGTGACCGAGCAGCAGCAGCGCATCCTGATCGTCGACGACGAACCGGCCGTACGCGAGGCGCTGGAGCGCAGCCTCGCCTTCGAGGGCTACGGGACCGAACTCGCCGTCGACGGTCTCGACGCCCTCGACAAGGCCGCCTCGTACCGGCCCGACCTCGTCGTCCTCGACGTGCTCATGCCCCGCATGGACGGCCTGACCGCCGCCCGCCGGCTGCGAGCCGCCGGGGACCGGACGCCCATCCTCATGCTCACCGCCCGCGACACCGTCGGCGACCGCGTGACGGGCCTCGACGCGGGCGCCGACGACTACCTCGTCAAGCCGTTCGAGCTGGACGAGCTCTTCGCCCGCATCCGCGCGCTGCTGCGGCGCCGCGCGTACGCCGAGGGCGGCGAGCCGGCCGGCACCGCCGAGACGCTGGAGTTCGGCGACCTGCGGATGGACCTCGCGGCCCGCGAGGTCAGCCGCGGCGGCCGTCCTGTGGAGCTGACCCGCACCGAGTTCACGCTGCTGGAGCTCTTCCTCAACCACCCGCGGCAGGTGCTCACCCGCGAGCAGATCCTCAAGGCGGTCTGGGGCTTCGACTTCGAGCCGTCCTCCAACTCCCTCGACGTGTACGTCATGTACCTCCGCCGCAAGACCGAGGCCGGCGGCGCCCCCCGGCTGGTGCACACGGTCCGCGGCGTCGGCTACGTCCTGCGCGCCCCGGAGCCCGGCGGCAGGGGCGCCGCCAGGTGACGTCCCGCTTCGGCCGCCTGCCCCTGCGCTCCCGGCTGGCCCTGCTCACCGCCGCGGCGATGGCGGTGGCGATCGCGGCGGCGGCGGTCTCCTGCTGGCTGATCACCCGCGACCAGCTCATGAGCCAGTTCGACCGTTCGCTGCGGCAGGCCGAGGTGCCGAGCACCCTGCCCGACATCTTCCGCACCGTCGGCTGCGTGGACGAACGCCCCCCGGGCCCGCCGGACGAGCTGAACACGGACCGGACGACCGCGCAGATCGTGCTCGCGGACGGCAGCGCCTGCTGGCTCCAGGGTGAGCACACGATCACCGTCACCGAGACGGACCAGGCGATCGCCGCCGGAGGCGGCCCGCAGCGCACCGAGGTCGTGCACGACGTCACCTCGGACGGCACCGAGTGGCGGGTCCGCACCATCAGCGGCGGCCTCACTGTGAACCGCCAGCCCGCCGCCATCTCCATCGCCCGGCCCCTCAGCGAGGTCACCGACCCCCTCAACACCCTCGCGCTCGTCCTCGCCCTCGTCGCGGGCGGCGGCGTCCTCGGCGCCGGGGCGATCGGGCTCGGCGTCGCCCGCGCGGGCCTGCGCCCCGTGGAGCGGCTGACGCATACCGTCGAGCACATCGCCCGTACCGAGGATCTCGCCGTCGAGATCCCCGTCGAGGGCGACGACGAGATCGCCCGGCTGTCCCGGTCGTTCAACGCCATGACCGCCGCCCTCGCCACCTCCCAGGAGCGGCAGCAGCAGCTCATCGCCGACGCCGGGCACGAGCTGCGGACGCCGCTGACCTCGCTGCGTACGAACATCGAGCTGCTCGCCCGCAGCGAGGAGTCCGGCCGCGAGCTGCCGCCGCGGCAGCGCAGGGAGCTGCTGGAGTCCGTCACCGCGCAGATGACCGAGCTGGCCGCGCTCATCGGCGACCTCCAGGAGCTGTCCCGGCCCGACGCCGCGCCGGACAAGGCCCAACTGGAGGTCGTCGCGCTGGACGAGATCGCCGAGCGGGCCGTGCGGCGGGTGCGGCTGCGGGCGCCGGAGGTGCGGATCGACGCGGAGCTGGCGCCCTGGTTCGTACGGGCCGAGCCCGCGGCGCTGGAGCGGGCCGTGGTCAACCTGCTGGACAACGCGGTGAAGTTCTCGCCCGCCGGCAGCCGGGTCGAGGTCGGGCTCGGCGGCGACGGGCTGCTGCGGGTGCGCGACCACGGGCCCGGCATCCCGGAGGCGGAGCTGCCGCACGTCTTCGAGCGGTTCTGGCGCTCGCCCTCGGCGCGCAGCCGGCCGGGCAGCGGGCTCGGGCTGTCGATCGTGGCCCGTACGGTGCAGCAGGCCGGCGGCACCGTGGCGCTGCGCCGGGCGGCCGGCGGCGGGACGGAGGCGCTGCTGCGGCTGCCGGGGGCGCCGGAGCCGCCGCCGGGGTCCTCAGCCGCGATCCGGGGTCGCGGGCCCGACCGGTCGGCGTAGCGCGGGGCGGCGGGCGCTGGGCCGTTCGGCCCACTGCGCCCGGGGCGGCGGCAGCGGCCGCGGGACCCGTACGGGGCGGGGTGAGACGGAATCGAAGGACATGCCTCTTTCGGGTGACGGTACCGCGCGCCGCTGACCAACTGGGGTATCTCTGACGTGCCAGACACCCGTACGCCCACGCCCCCGCCGAGGAGAAACCCCCCATGACCGTCCGGCCCCTCGCCGCCGTCCTGGCCGCCACCGCCGCCGCCGTGCTGCTGCCGCTGACCGCCGCCTCCACCGCCTCCGCCGAGCGCCCGCTGCCCGAGCCGTTCGACGCCACGCACCTGCGGCTGACGACGAAGTACGTCAGCGACCGCGCCAAGGGCGGCTTCACGTATCTGAACTGCGACCCCGTCGGGGGCACGCACCCCGCGGCGGAGTCGGCCTGCACGGACCTGACGAAGGCCGACGGGCGGTTCGAGGACCTGTCCGACAAGCAGGGCGCGTGCACGATGCAGTACGAGCCCGTGGAGCTGCACGCCACCGGCACCTGGCGCGGCAAGCCCGTCGACTACGTCTCCGAGGTCTTCCCCAACCCCTGCATGGCGGACCTCGCGACCGGCGGCAACGTCTTCAACTTCTAGCCGTCCCGGCCCCGGCCACCACCGCGGTGGGGCGCGAGCGCCCTACGGCTGGCGCCCCACCGCGCCGTACGCGTCGATCGGCTTCGCCGTGCCCACCTTCGGCGCGCCGGGGCGCCAGCGGGTGATCGGCACCATGCCGGGTTCGAGCAGCTCAAGACCCTCGAAGCAGCGGGCCAGCTCGTCCGGGCCGCGCAGGTGGTACGGGATGCCGCCGGCCTCGATGAGCTTCTCGCCGCCCTCGACGACGGCCTCGCCGGTGTCGGTGCCGTCCCACAGCACCAGGTGGCTGCCCGGCGGCACGGCGTCCATGACCCGGCCCACGATGCGGCGCAGCTCGCTCAGCTCCGGCTCGTAGCCCAGCACTCCCATGAACATCACCGCCACCGGCTCCGTGAGGTCCAGGGTGTCCGCCGCGCCGGCGAGGATCCGCTCCGGGTCGTGGTAGTCGGCGTGGACGTAGGCCGTCACGCCTTCGGGGCGGGTGTTGACCAGCAGGGCGCGGGCGTGCGCCAGCACCAGCGGGTCGTTGTCGACGTACACGACGCGGGCCGCGGGAGCGCTCTGCTGCGCCACCTCGTGGGTGTTCTGCATCGTGGGCAGGCCGGTGCCGACGTCCAGGAACTGCCGGATCCCTGCCTCCCCCGCCAGGTGGGAGACGACGCGGATGAGGAACTGGCGGGACTGCCGGGCCATCGTGACGATGTCCGGGTAGACCTCCGCCACGGCATCGCCCGCGGCGCGGTCGGACTCGTAGTTGTCCTTGCCGCCGTGAAGTCGGCCCGGGGCGCGGTTCCGGTCTTTCGACCGGCCCGTTTCCCCGAACCGCTTCCCGAACCCGCCGTGCGCGTCTCCGCGCAACGGGCTCTCCGCAAGTCCCGTTTGGGAACGATGATGCGTTACGCGGCCGCCGCCCACGGAGACGGAATCTTGGTTCCCCTGTACCGGTACCGAGTGGTGCTGATGGTTCCGGTGTGGAGGAGTTTGATTTGTCCGTCACGTGGTTGCCATCCTCCGGCGCAGTAGCGGCGCCGGAGTTCCTTCCAAGTGATCCCCCGGTGTTTGCGTCGAATCCAGGCGATGACCTGATACCAGGCGACCTTCGCCAGGTACCCGAACGCCTTGCTCGACACCCCGGGCCGGAAGTAGGCGCACCAGCCCCGCAGTACCGGGTTGAGCTGATACAGCAGGGTGGAAAGCGGTTGGTTCGTGCTCGTATTACGGCAGATGCGCTTCACCTTCCTGCAGATGACGCGCAGCGCCTTCCTTGCAGGGTAGGTGTACACGTACTCCCGTTTCTCGCTCGCTTTAACATGACGCTGGATGCGCCACCCAAGAAAGTCGAGACCCTCGTCAATGTGGGTAATCAAGGTCTTCGCGTCGGCCAGGCGTAGCCCCATCGTCGCAAGAACCTCAGCCACTTCCTCCTTGAGGGCTTCCGCCCCTTCCCGTGTGCCTCTGACCATCAGGCACCAGTCATCCGCATATCGAATGAGTCGAAAATTGGGGAGCCCCTGACGACGACGAACGCGCCGTTGCCATTCACTACTGGACGGTCCTCCGGGAGCCTGTTCGATGTACTCGTCCAGAACCGAGAGAGCCACATTGCTCAGTAGCGGAGAAAGGATCGACCCTTGAGGGGTTCCGGTGTTCGTTTCCGTCAGGGATCCATCCTCGGAGAGGATGCCCGACTTCAGGAACGCCTTCACCAGTGCCAGCACTCGCTTGTCTCCAACACGCATCCGCACCCGATCCATTAGCGCGGAGTGCGAAATCTCGTCGAAGCAGGCTTTGATGTCGCCCTCGACCACCCATTCGTACTGACGTGGGCGAGACGAGTAGTAACGGATCTCGGCCACGGCGTCGTGGGCCCTCCTGTTCGGCCGGAACCCGTATGAACACGGGAGAAAATCCGCCTCGAAGATGGGCTCCAGCACCAGCTTCAGGGACGCCTGTACCACTCGGTCACACACGGTCGCAATACCTAGACGGCGCTTCTTCCCGTCCGATTTGGGAATCATGCGCTCCCGTGCCGGTAACGGGCTGAAGCTCCGATCCTTCAACTGCGACCGTAATCCACCGAGGAATTCTTCCACCCCGGCAGACTCGATCGAGAAGGCTGACCGGCCGTCAATCCCGGCCGACCGAGCACCCCTGTTGCTCCTCACGCGATCCCATGCGACCAGAAGGAAGTCAGGATCGCAGACAAGGTTATACAAGTCATCAAACCGGCGGTGACCATTCTCGTTTGACCAACGGTGTAGCTTGGCCTGAATCTCCAGTACCCGGCGCTCGACCCTGAACGGGACATACGATCGCTCCGGATCATCGATGTTCACCAATGCGCTCCTGGCATTTCAGTTCCGCCCTACAGACTTGCTGGCCCCCTTCCCCATGTACACGCCTTTCGCGTGCTCGGAGTACTACGGGGCCTCCGCCCTGCTCATGGCCATCAGTCGGCAACGGACCTGCCCTGACATGCCGCAGGCTGCAGCAGGCTTTGGGCGGTCACGAGCAGTTCCCACGTTCACCGCATGACCGATCGGACAGTTAGGCACCCGGCTGTACTCCGGCAGCTTCGCCACGGCTACGCCGCAGACTTTCACCATGGCCCCTGCTGGCAGCTGACTGAAACTCCCAGCAAGGATGGACACCTCTGACTCACAGGCGCCCAACTACTGCACATCGGCCCATATCTGCCAGATTTGAGCCGACGGAACTCTTACGGAGCGTCTGCCACCGATTCGCTTTCACTGTACCTTCTGTCCTCGATTGCCGAACCCGACCCATCTGACAGTTCTGAGCCGTTCCGGCGTTGTCGGGGCTGCTTGCCGTCCTCGCCGGCGTTCCCCGGGTCGGACTGCCCCCATCTTCGGTCAGGCCACTGCGACGGCCCTACGGCGGAGGTCTTTCACCTCCGCTCGGTCATACGGCGCCTCGTGGCGCAACATCCAGTAGTTCCAGATCCGCGCCGCGTGCGGCACGGTGGGGTCGACCGCCGGTGGTGCCGCGTCCTCGTTGCTCATCGTGACCGTCCTACCGGGAGTGGGCTGCGCCGGAAGGGCCCGTCCCGCCGGGGAGTCGGGGAGGGACGCGCCGGAGGACCATCACAGCAGAAGGGGGTGAGCGGCGCAGGCGATTCCGGCCGCCCAGCCGCTCACCCCTCCGAGGGTCTCCCCGGTCGCTTACGGCTGCCCGATCACCGTGATCCGGTCGGCGGCCGGCGGTGCCAGCGGCTTGTCCGCGCTGGAGTTCGCCGTCAGGTAGCTCTCCAGGGCGGCCAGGTCGTCCCCGCCGACCAGCGGGTCCGTACCGTCGGCGAGGGTGGGGAAGCCATCGCCGCCGCCGGCGAGGAAGGAGTTGACGGCGACCCGGTAGGTGGCCGCGGGGTCGAGCGGCTGCCCGTCGAGCCTGACCGAGTCGGCGGCGATGCGGTCGGCGCCGGACTTCGTGAAGTCCAGCGTGTACGTCAGCCCCGCGGACGGCTGCAGGACCTTCGGCGCCGCCTCGTTGGCGCCGCTGACCTGCTCGCGGAGCACCTGGAGAAGCTGCTCGCCGGTCAGGCTGGTCAGGTTCACGGTGTTCGAGAACGGCTGGACCGTGAAGCCCTCCCCGTACGTGACGACCCCGTCGCCCTCGTCGCCGGCCGCCGCGTACGTGATGCCCGCGCGGATACCGCCCGGGTTCATCAGCGCCACCTGGGCGCCCTCGTCGAGCGTCCTGGCGTGGGCCAACTGCGCGTCGGCGATGAGGTCGCCGAGCGGGGACTCGGTGCCCTCGCGCGGGATGTCGCCGGAGACGTAGCCGACGGGCTTGGCGGCGATCGGCGCGGCGAGCGCGTTCCACTCCTCGATCAGCGAGGTCATGTCCCGCGCCCGGCGCTGCTCGCGGTCGACCACGTGGTTCTCGGCGTCCGGCAGCTTGGTCGCGGTGCGCACGATGTCGCCGGTGCGGCGGTCGTACGTCAGCGTGGTGTCGGTGTAGAGCCGGCCGAAGGACGACGCGGAGGTGACGCTGCGCGGGTTGCCCTTCGGGTCGGGGATGGTGCAGGCGTACGGCTGGTGGGTGTGTCCGGTGACGAAGGCGTCGACGCTCGCCGTCGTCCCCTTGGCGATCTCGGCGACCGGACCGGAGATCCCGGCGCCGGGGCCCGGGGTGTCACAGTCGTAGTTGTACGCGCCGCCCGCCGAGGCCGCGGGGTACCCGCCCTCGTGGACCAGGGCGACGATGGACTCCACGCCCTGGCGCCGCAGTTGCTTCGCGTACTCGTCGATCGTCTCGATCTCGTCGTGGAACTTCAGGCCCTTGACGCCCTCCGCCGAGACGATGTCCGGGGTCGCCTCCAGCGTCACGCCGATGAAGCCGATCTTCACGCCCTTCTGCTCCCAGACGTACACCGGGTCGAGGGCCGGCTTGCCGGTCTTCTCGTCGGTGACGTTGGCGGCGAGGTACGGGAAGTCGGCGCCGCCGTAGGTGCGGTCCTCCTTGTAGCCGCCGTCCTCCGGGTGGTTGCCGCCGTCCTGGAGGCGCCGCAGCTCGGCGATGCCCTCGTCGAACTCGTGGTTGCCGACGCCCGCGACGTCGAGGCCGAGGCCGTTCATGGCCTCGACGGTGGGCTCGTCGTGGAAGAGGCCGGAGATCAGCGGGCTGGCGCCGACGATGTCGCCGGCGGCGGCGGTGACGGAGTAGCGGTTGCCCTTGCGGGCGTCGCGCAGGGAGGTGGCGAGGTACTCGACCCCGCCGGCCTTGACGGTCTTCTTCGAGCCGTCCGGCTGGAGTTCCGCGACCTCTCCCGAGGAGCCCTGCGGGGGTTCGAGGTTGCCGTGGAAGTCGTTGAAGGACAGCAGTTGGACATCGACGGTACGGCTGCGGTCCTGCTTGTCCGCGCTGTCCGCGCCCGCGGGCTGCGCGGCGGCGAACAGGCTGCCGGCCACCGCCAGCGCGGCGGCACCGGCCGTGGCCCGCCGCCCTCTTCGTGTCGTACGGAACCTGCCTGACGGCTCTGTTCTCCCAGACCTCACTGCGAACGCCCCCTCGGCGCGACGTGGAAACTCCGCTCGGCAGCTTAAGGTCGACGCGCGTAGCGCGTCTCCAACAAGGACTGAACTATTCCCAAAGCTTGTCGGGCGTCCCGCTGGCCTTAGGCTTTCTCCATGACGGAGTCCGGTAAGACCGACACGGGGAAGCCGCGCGGCAGGCGCATCGAGGTGCTCGACGAGCTCACGCCGTCCCAGTCCCACGCCGTGCTCGGCATCATCGACGCCGCCGCCGCGACCGACGGCCGGCCGGCCGTCTCCGAGCAGGGCCGGCTCACCCTGCGCAGAGGCCACCGCGAGGGCGTCAAGCACCTCCTCCTCTACGACGGCACGGAGCCGGCGGGCTACGCGCAGCTTGAGGAGACCGACCCCGTCGAGCCGCCCGCCGCCGAACTCGTCGTCCACCCCGACCACCGCCGCCGCGGCCACGGCCGGGCGCTGGGCCGCGCGCTGCTCACCGAGTCGGGGCAGCGGATGCGGCTGTGGGCGCACGGCGGCCACCCCGCCGCCCGGCACCTGGCGCAACTGCTCGGCCTCACGCTCTTCCGCGAGCTGCGCCAGTTGCGGATGCCGCTCGACGGGTACGCGGGCGAGGGCGCGCCCGAGCCGCGGCTGCCCGCGGGGGTCACGGTGCGTACGTTCCGGCCCGGCGAGGACGACGCGGAGTGGCTGGCCCTCAACGCCGCCGCCTTCGCCCACCACCCCGAGCAGGGCTCCCTCACGCAGGCCGACCTGGACGACCGGATGGCCGAGCCGTGGTTCGACCCGCGCGGCTTCTTCCTCGCCGAGCGCGCCGGGAAGCTCGTCGGCTTCCACTGGACGAAGGTGCACAGCGCGGAGCACCTCGGCGAGGTGTACGTCCTGGGGGTGCACCCCGACGCGCAGGGCGGCGGGCTCGGCAAGGCGCTGACGACGATCGGGCTGCGCCATCTGGCGTACGACCGCAGCATGCCCACGGCCATGCTCTACGTCGACGCCGACAACACCCCGGCGGTCGTCGTCTACGAGGGCATGGGCTTCAGCACCCACGAGACGGACCTGATGTACCGCACGGAGGGCTGACCAGGGCGGGCGGGCCGTACCACACACCGAGGGTTAGCCGTGTCGTTACCCTCGGTTCAACCTCAATTGCGAGCATCGATGGATGCAGCGCTCCGCCGCGAACCTCTCCACCGTGCCGGGTCAGGCCCGGACACGGGAGAATAGGGGCATGGACGACAGCTCGCCCCTCGTCACCCAGCCCGCGCAGCCGGCCCAGCCGTCGGTGGGCTCGATCGCCGCCCGCCGCCCGCACCCGGTGGCCCCCGCCATGCAGCGCGCGGCCCAGCAGATCGACCCGGACATCGACGCCGACGCCGACGACTACGACGGCCAGGAGGCGGACGAGGAACTGCCCCAGGGCCGCTTCCTGGACCGCGAGCGAAGCTGGCTGGCGTTCAACGAACGGGTGCTGGAGCTGGCCGAGGACCCAGCCACCCCGCTGCTGGAGCGGGCGAACTTCCTGGCGATCTTCGCCAGCAACCTGGACGAGTTCTTCATGGTGCGCGTCGCCGGCCTCAAGCGCCGCATCGCCACCGGCGTCGCCACCCGCTCCGCCTCCGGGCTGCAGCCGCGCGAGGTGCTGGACCTGATCTGGAACCGTTCGCGCGAGCTGATGGCCAGGCACGCCGCCTGCTTCCAGCAGGACGTGCAGCCGGCGCTGGCGGACGAGGGCATCCAGTTGATCCGCTGGGCCGATCTGGGCGAGAAGGAGCAGGCCCGGCTCTTCACCCTCTTCCGGCAGCAGATCTACCCGGTGCTGACGCCGCTGGCGGTCGACCCGGCACACCCGTTCCCGTACATATCGGGACTGTCCCTGAACCTCGCGGTCGTCGTCCGCAACCCCGTCAGCGGCCACCGGCACTTCGCCCGCGTCAAGGTGCCGCCGCTGCTGCCGCGGTTCCTGGAGACCGCCACGGTCGGCGGTGCGCAGCGGTTCGTACCGCTGGAGGACGTCATCGCGGCCCACCTCGAAGACCTCTTCCCGGGCATGGAGGTCCTCGCCCACCACACCTTCCGGGTCACGCGCAACGAGGACCTGGAGGTCGAGGAGGACGACGCGGAGAACCTGCTGAAGGCGCTGGAGAAGGAGCTGATGCGGCGCCGCTTCGGGCCGCCGGTGCGGCTGGAGGTGGAGGAGTCCATCGACCCGTACGTGCTGGACCTGCTGGTCCGCGAGCTGAAGATCTCCGAGGCCGAGGTCTATCCGCTGCCGGGACCGCTCGATCTCACCGGGCTCTTCGGCATCGCCGCGCAGGACCGGCCGGAGCTGAAGTACCCGAAGTTCGTCGCCGGCACGCACCGCGACCTCGCCGAGGTCGAGTCGGCCTCCGCTCCGGACATCTTCGCGGCGCTGCGCGAGCGCGACGTGCTGCTGCACCACCCGTACGACAGCTTCTCCACCTCCGTCCAGGCGTTCCTGGAGCAGGCGGCGGCGGACCCGGACGTGCTGGCCATCAAGCAGACGCTGTACCGCACGTCGGGCGACTCGCCGATCGTCGACGCCCTCATCGACGCGGCGGAGAGCGGCAAGCAGGTGCTGGTGCTGGTGGAGCTGAAGGCGCGCTTCGACGAGCAGGCGAACATCAAGTGGGCGCGGAAGCTGGAGGAGGCGGGCTGCCATGTCGTGTACGGGCTCGTCGGGCTGAAGACGCACTGCAAGCTGTCGCTCGTCGTACGGCAGGAGGGCGAGACCCTGCGCCGCTACAGCCACGTCGGCACCGGCAACTACCACCCGAAGACCGCGCGGCTGTATGAGGACCTGGGCCTGCTGACCGCCGACCCGCAGGTGGGCGCGGACCTCTCCGACCTGTTCAACCGGCTCTCGGGTTACTCGCGGCGGGAGAACTACCGCCGGCTGCTGGTCGCGCCGACGTCGGTGCGCGAGGGGCTGGTCCACCGGATCCACCGCGAGATCACGCACCACCGGGCCGGGCAGCCCGCGTACGTCCGCATCAAGGTCAACTCGATTGTCGACGAGGCGGTCATCGACGCCTGCTACCGGGCGTCGGCGGCGGGCGTGCCGGTCGACATCTGGGTGCGCGGCATCTGCGCGGTCAGGCCCGGGGTGCCGGGGCTCTCGGAGAACATCCGGGTACGCAGCGTCCTGGGCCGGTTCCTGGAGCACTCCCGGGTCTTCGCCTTCGGCAACGGGGGCGAGCCGGAGGTGTGGTTCGGCAGCGCGGACATGATGCACCGCAACCTCGACCGGCGCATCGAGGCGCTGGTCCGGGTCGCAGACCCGGCGCACCGCGAGGCGCTGAACCGGCTGCTGGAGACGGGCATGTCGGACACGGTCGACTCCTGGCGCCTCGACTCCAACGGCGACTGGACGCGCAACGCCGTGGACGACGCGGGGAACCGGCTGGCGAACGTACAGGAAATGCTCATCGACGCCCGGAGGCGCCGGCGTGTCATCGCCGCATGAGACATCCGTGACGGCCACGGCGGCGCCGGGCGGCGGCACGCTCGCCGCGGGCGAGGTGCTGGCCCGGTATCTGAGCACGCAGGCCACCGAGCTGCTCCGCGGCCTGCGGGACCTCCCGGCCCAGGAGACGGGCGCCGAGGCGGGCGCGGCGGCGGTCGCGGGCGCGGTCCACGACGCGGCGTTCCGCATCGCGGACGCGCTGGGCTGCTTCGGCCCGTTACTGGACCCGGAGTGGGCGGAGCGCCTGGAGGGCGAGCTGTACTGGCTGGGCACGACGGTGCTGCGCGAGCACGTGTACGCGGCGCGCCGGGACCGGCTGGTGACGGCGCTGCGGCGGCTGTCGGGGGAGGACGACGCGGACCCCGCGGCCGACGGGACGGGACGGCGGAACGGGGTGGCGGAGGCGGTCGGCACGGGGTACGCGGGCGGCGCGGTGCCGGGGGCACGGTCCCGCGCCGGCGGCGAAGCCGCGGCCGGCGCCGGTTCCGGGCGGGTGACCGCCGCCGGTGGGCGGCGTACCGGGGTGGCCACCGCTGCCGCGGTCGGCGCGCCGCGGGCCGTGGGGGCGGCCCGGGCCGGGGCGCTGCTGGAGCGGCGGCTGGGGCTGGCGCGGAGCCGGGCGCACTCCGAGGCGCTGGATGCGCTGACGTCCGCGCGGTACCACGCGCTCGCCGACGCTGTCGCGATGCTCGTCTCCGACGCGCCGCTGACCGGCGCCGCCCGGCGGTCCGCCGCCGCGCTGCCCGAGCACCACGACGAGCTGCGCCGCGTGCTGGCCGCCGCCGTCGCCGCGCTGCCGCTGGCCCGCGCCGGCCGCCCGTACAACGCCGCCGCCCTCGCCCGCGGGCTCGCCGCCCCCCGCGCACCCGCCGCCGACGACCGCGACGACGCCCCCTGGCGGCACGTCCACGCCCTCGTCCGCCGCGCCCGGCACGCCGCGGAGATCCTCGCAGCCTGCCCGCCCGGCACGGTCCCCGTACGCCCCGCGGGCCCGCCGCTGCCCGCGGCCGGCGCCGCGCTCGACCGCGACCGCGAGGCCGTCGAGGCCGCCGCGGCGGCCGCGGCCGCCGCCGCGACGCCGCGGATCGCCCCCGCCACCGCCTACGCCCTCGGCGTACTCCACGCCGACCAGCGCCACGAGGTGGAAGCCGCCCGCTTCACCTTCGGCAGGCTCTGGCAGACGAGAGGGGAGCAGGAGTGAAGGAGCACCCGACCCGCCCGATCCGCGCCGCGGGCTGCGTCCTGTGGCGTACCGCACCCGACGTCCCCGGCGGGCTGGAGATCGCTCTCGTCCACCGCCCCAAGTACGACGACTGGTCCCACCCCAAGGGCAAGCTCAAGCACGGCGAGGAGCCCCTGGCGGCCGCGGTCCGCGAGGTCGCCGAGGAGACGGGCATGGCCTGCGAGCCCGGCGCCCCGCTGCCCACGACCCACTACCGGGTGGCGGACGGCCGCCCCAAGGAGGTCCGCTACTGGGCCGCGCGGGCGGCCGCGGGCGCGTTCGTCCCGAACCACGAGGTGGACCGCGTCGTCTGGCTCCCCCCGGCCGCGGCCCGCCGCCGACTGACCCAGGGCCACGACCGCGCCCTGGTCGACGCCCTCCTGGCCACCCTGCCCTCCGAGGCGGCCTGAGGGACCGCGCCCGCCCCCGCGGGGCTACTGCGCCGCGTACTGTTCGGCGAACTCGCCCGTCGGCGCGATCGGCGTGATCACGTCGATGAGGATCCCGTTCGGGTCCGCGACGATGAAGTGCCGCTGCCCGAAGTCCTCGCTGCGCAGCTCCAGTTCGGGCCGCAGCCCCTCGCGGACGACGAGCCGCTCCCACTCCGCGTCCACGTCCGCGACCTCGAAGTTGAGCAGCAGCCCCCGCACGGCCGCCCGGTAGCCCTCGGGGACCGTGGGGTGCTCCGGGTCGAGGAGGGCCAGCTCGTACGCCGGGTCGCCGGGGCGGCGCAGGCTCACGTACCAGTCGGCCTCGAAGGTGACCTCGAAGCCCATCAGCCGGACGTAGAAGTCCCGGGACTCGGTCGGCCGGCTCGTGCCGATCACGGGATAGAAACTGGTCAGCTCCATGGCCGACTCCTTTCGCGTACCATCGGTATGTCAAAACCGTAGTTCGCATACCATCGGTACGTCAAATGGGGAGGTGCGCATGACCGCGCGCGGCGGAGTCAGGGCGGAGCAGCGGGCGCAGACCAGGCGGGCGCTGCTGCGGGAGAGCCGGCGGCTGTTCGCGGGCCGCGGCTACGGGGCCGTGGGGCTGGCCGAGATCGTGCGCGCGTCCGGCGTGACGAAGGGCGCGCTGTACCACCACTTCGACGGCAAGGCGGACCTCTTCCGCGCCGTCCTGGAGGAGGTGCAGCAGGAGGTCGGCCGGCGGGTCGCGGCGGCCGCCGGGCGGCACCCGGACCCCTGGGAGCAACTGACGGCCGGCTGCCGCGAGTTCCTCACCGCGAGCACCGACCCCGAGCTGCAGCGGATCATGCTCGTCGACGGGCCCGCGGTGCTGGGGTGGAGCGAGTGGCGGGCCATGGACGAGGCGGCGTCCGCGCGGCATCTGACGGAGGCGCTGACGGAACTGGTCGACGCGGGGGTGGTGGTGCGGCAGCCGGTGGCGCCGCTGGCGCACCTGCTGTCGGGCGCGATGAACGAGGCGGCGCTGTGGCTGGCCGCCGACGCAGGCCCCGGTGATCTCGCCGACACCTGGGCGGCGTTGGCCCGGATGCTGGACTCGCTCCGTACTACTCCGGGCGCTCCGGCCGCTCCGCGCGCGTCAGGTGCGTGAACGCCTCCAGGTTGCGCGTCGACTCCCCGCGGGCGGTACGCCACGCGTACTCCTTGCGGATCGCCGTCGCGAACCCCAGCTCCAGCAGCCTGTTGAAGCTGCCGTCCGCCGTCTCCAGCACCGTGCCCAGCACCCGGTCCAGCTCCTCAGGCGACACCGCGGCCAGCGGCAGCCGTCCGACGAGGTAGATGTCGCCGAGCCGGTCGACGGCGAAACCCACCCCGTACAGCCGGGTGTTGCGCTCCAGCAGCCAGCGGTGGACGCCGGCCTCGTTCTCGTCGGGGTGGCGGATCACGAAGGCGTTCACCGACAGGGAGTGCCGGCCGACGATGAGCTGGCAGGTGGTCGACAGCTTCCGGGTGCCGGGCAGGGAGGCGACGTACGTGCCCGGGGCGGGCGACTCGTACTCGATCCCGGCCTCGCGGAGGGTGTCCTCGACGACCTTGCCCGCCGCGCCCGCGGCCGTGTCCGTGCTCGCTGCCTCAGCCATGCGGCGATCGTAGGCGAGGCTCTACGGCGTGGGGGTACCCGGCGATCGCCGCGGCGTACACGTCGGCCGTCGCACGGGCGGCGGCGTCCCAGCCGAAGCCCGCCGCGTGCCCGGCCGCCGCCGTGCCCATCCGGCCGGCCAGCGCCGTGTCGGCGGCGAGCCGCCCCAGTGCGCCGGCGAAGTCCGCCGGGTCGTGCCCGTCGACCAGCAGCCCCGTGACGCCGTCGCGCACCGCGACCGGCAGCCCGCCGACCGCCGCCGCCACCACCGGCGTCCCGCACGCCTGCGCCTCCAGCGCGACCAGCCCGAACGACTCGCTGTACGACGGCATCACCAGCACCGACGCCGCCCGGAACCAGCGGGCCAGCGCCTCCTGCGCCACCGGCGGCGTGAACCGTACGACGTCGGATATCCCCAGCTTCGCCGCCAGCTTCTGCAGCGCCGCCGGCCTGGCAAGACCGCTCCCGCTCGGCCCGCCCACCACCGGCACCACCAGCCGCTCGCGCAGCGCCGGCTCCCGCTCCAGGAGCAGCGCCACGGCGTGCAGCAGCACGTCGGGGGCCTTGAGCGGCTGTATGCGGCCGGCGAACAGCGGCACGAAGGCGCCCTGCGGCAGCCCGAGCGCGGCGCGGGCCCGGGCGCGGGAGTCGCCGTGGCGGCCCGGACCCCCGGGGCGGAAGACGTCGAGGTTCACGCCGGGGCGCACGATGGCGACGCGGGCGGGGTCGGCGTCGTAGTGGTGGATCAGGTCGTGGGCCTCGTCGTCGGTGTTGGCGATGAGCCGCTCCGCGGCCCGTACGACCTGGCTCTCGCCGATGACGCGGGCGGGCGGCTCGGCGCTGTCGCCGGTGGCGAGGGCGGCGTTCTTGACCTTGGCCATGGTGTGCATCGCGTGCACGAGCGGCACGCCCCAGCGCTCGGCGGCGAGCCAGCCGACCTGGCCGGAGAGCCAGTAGTGGGAGTGCACGAGGTCGTAGAAGCCGGGGCGGTGCCCGGCCTCGGCCTGCATCACGCCGTGGGTGAACGCGCAGAGCTGTGCGGGCAGATCCTCCTTGGCCAGCCCCTCGTACGGGCCGGCGTCCACGTGCCGTACGAGCACCCCTGGCGCCAGCTCGACGACCGGCGGGAGACCGGCGGTGGTGGCACGGGTGAAGACCTCCACCTCGACGCCGATCTCGGCGAGGCGGCGGGCCAGTTCGACGATGTAGACGTTCATGCCCCCGGCGTCGCCGGTGCCCGGCTGATGGAGGGGTGAGGTGTGCACGGAGAGCATGGCGACGCGACGCGGCCGCCGGTGCCGCGCGAGCGCGCGGAGCCGGGACAGGTGGTGGCTCACGGCTGCTGTTTCCTCCTCGGAATCGCCGTCCTCCCCGCCGTCCTGGGAGGAACACCGGCGGCGGGGGGCTTCATTCCCGGGGTGGGTTCGGCGCGAGGGCCAAGGCCGCAGGGGTGCCCGGGGCGGGCTACGCCGCCCAGCCCCGCGGGGCCACCGCCGCCCAGGGGAGTGTCAGCTCGCCCTGGCGCCAGCGGCCCGGGCCGTCGGTCAGGGGCCAGTCCGCCGACAGGGCGTTCGCCGTACGGATCCAGCGCTGCCGGGCGCCGAGCGGGGCGTACGGGGCCGCCGTCGACCAGGCACGGTCGAAGTCGCGCAGGAACGCGTGCACCGGCTCGCCCGGGACGTTGCGGTGGATCAGCGCCTTCGGCAGCCGCTCCGCCAGGTCCGAGGGCGCGGCGAGGGTCGCCAGGTGGGCGGCGAAGGTGACGGTACGGGGGCCCTCGGGACCCAGCGCCACCCACACGTGCCGGCGGCCCGCCTCGTCGCACGTCCCCTCCACCAGCAGGCCGTCCGCGCCGAGCCGCGCCGTGAGCCGCGCCCACGCCGCCGGGACCTCCTCCTCGCCGTACTGGCGCAGCACGTTGGCCGCCCGGATCAGTGCCGGGCGGGCGCCGCCGGGCAGCGGGACCTCGAAGCCGCCGCGGAGGAACGTCAGCCCTTCGCGGGCGTACGGACGCGCCGCGGCCACCCGCTCCGGGTCGATCTCCACGCCCGCGACCTCGGCCCGCGGGCAGGCGGTGCGCAGCCGCTCCAGCAGTTCGACGGCGGTCCAGGGGGCGGCGCCGTACCCGAGGTCGACGGCGACGGCCCGGCCCTCGGTGCGCGCGGTGCGGCGCAGGGCGGTGCCGTGGGCGGCGGCGATCCAGCGGTCCATGCGGCGCAGCCGGTTGGGGTTGGTCGTCCCCCGGGTCGCGGACCCCACGGGCCGCGCGGACCGCGCCGGGGGCGCGGCCTGACCGGGCCGCTGCTGGGACACCATGCGTCCAGCGTACGAGCCCCCGACGACTTCCCGGCCGCGCGTGCGGGGCCGCGGCGGGTGGCTTCTTCGAGGGGGGTCGTGGACCCCGCGGGACCTTGCCGACCCCTGGGCGCGTTCCCACCGGGTGCCGGGTGCCGGGTGCCGGGTGCCGGGTGCCGGGTGCCGGGTGCCGGGTGCCGGGTGCCGGGCGCCCCGCCGCACCGCGTCAGCGCGGGATCCGTACGCCCGCCGCGCGCAGCTCCGTGATCAGTTCTCTGCGGTGCGGTGTGCGGAGTTGTGCCGCCTCGCCCGACCGCAGGTGGACGTCCACGCAGCCCTGCACCGGCCACGTCCCCGGCTGGTCCACCGCGCCCAGCAGCGCCGTCAGCGGGACGTCCAGCGCCGCGCCGTCCGCGCCGCGGAGGGCCAGCGCGGCCGGACCGGAACGGTGGGCTCTTCCGAGTGGCCGACGCTACCCGTGTGACGCATGGGGCTGCTACAGCGGTCTGGCGGACGATTCTTCAACGACGTTTTCTGCCGACCCCACGACCGCCGTGGTGGCCGAATCCGCCCCCGGCGCCCGGTCCTTGGCGGACTCCGCGCCGGGCTTCCCGGCCGCGTCACCCCCCGGCTTCCCCACCGGATCGACCACCGGCTCCACCACCGGGTCCTCCGTCGGCAGCCCGCGCATCAGCAGCCCGTACCCCGCCGCCGCCACCGTGCCCACCGCCGCGCACCCCGCCCACAGCCACTCCGCCCCGGCCGCGTCGATGACCCACCCGCCCAGCAGCGGCGCGGCCAGCGACGCGACGGCCCAGGACGTGGTGTACATGCCCTGGTACCGCCCGCGCCCGTGGACGGGGGAGAGACGGACGACGATGCTCGTCTGCGTCGGGGCGTTGACGATCTCGCCGAGCGTCCAGACGCAGACGACGAGCGCGTACACCGCGACGGACCCGGCGAAGACGTTGAGCCCGAACCCGTACCCCGCCAGCAGCGAGGAGACGATCAGCAGCATCCTCGGGTCGCGGTGCTCGATGAACCGGGTCACGGGTATCTGCATGACGACGATCAGCACGCCGTTCACGGCGATGGCGAGCCCGAAGTCCGAGCTGGAGAAGCCCTGGTCGCCCATCGCCACCGGCAGCGAGACGTACGCCTGCATGAAGATGAGCGCGATCAGGAACGACAGCCCGACAACCCCCATGAACCGCCCGTCGCGCACGACCGTGCCCAGGCTGACGGGGTCCGCCGCCTCGCCCGCCGCGCCCGCGGGGCGCTCCGGCCGGGACTCCGGGAGCTTGACGAAGACGAGGATCGCGCAGACGAGGGTCAGGGCGCCCTCGATGAGGAAACCGGCCCGGTAGCTGTACTCGGCGATGAAGCCGGCGCCGGCGGAGGAGATCGCGAAGCCCAGGTTGATCGCCCAGTAGTTGAGCGAGAAGGCCCGTACCCGGTCGGCGGGCGGGACGATGTCCGCCATCATCGCCTGCACCGCGGGCCGGGAGGCGTTGGACGCCATGCCGACGGCGAAGGCGACGGCGGGGATGGCCACGGGGTGGCTGGTGAAGCCGAGGACGGCGACGGTCACGGCGGTCGAGGACTGCGCGAGCATCAGCGTGGGGCGGCGCCCGAGGCGGTCGGCGAGCACGCCGCCGCCGAGCGAGGAGATCACGCCGCCGAGCCCGTAGAGCGCGGCGACCAGACCGGCGTACGAGGCGGAGTGGCCGCGCTCCTGCGTGAGGTAGAGGGCCATGAAGGTGGCGACGAAGCCGCCGAGCCGGTTCACGAGCGTGGACGTCCACAGCCACCAGAACTCGCGCGGCAGTCCTGAGACGGTCTCGCGGGCGGCACGTCCGATGCGGGTGACGGACACGACGGGACCCCCGGATGTAAGCGGCGCGATGGATGAGGGGATGTTACGAAGCGGGGGTGCCGTTTCGCCACCGGATTGACGGCTGCCGTCAATCCGGGGCCGCGGGGGAGGGGGCGGACCACTCGATTAGGCTCGGAGCCATGGCCGACGCACCGTACAAGCTGATCCTCCTCCGCCACGGAGAGAGCGACTGGAACGCCAAGAACCTGTTCACCGGCTGGGTGGACGTGAACCTCACCGACAAGGGCGAGAAGGAGGCGGTGCGCGGCGGCGAGCTGCTGCGCGAGGCCGGCTGGCTGCCGGACGTCGTCCACACGTCGCTGCTCAAGCGCGCCATCAGGACCGCGAACATGTCGCTGGCCGCCTGCGACCGGCACTGGATCCCGGTCGCCCGCTCCTGGCGGCTCAACGAGCGGCACTACGGCGCGCTGCAGGGCAAGGACAAGGCGCAGACGCTCGCCGAGTTCGGCGAGGAGCAGTTCATGACCTGGCGCCGCTCGTACGACACGCCCCCGCCGCCGATCTCCGACGACAGCGAGTTCTCGCAGGCGCACGACGCGCGCTACGCGCACATCCCCAGCGAGCTGCGGCCGAAGACCGAGTGCCTGAAGGACGTGCTGGAGCGGGCCCTGCCGTACTGGTACGACAGCATCGTGCCGGACCTCCAGGCCGGCCGGACGGTGCTCGTCGCGGCCCACGGCAACAGCCTGCGGGCGCTGGTCAAGCACCTCGACGGCATCCCCGACGAGGAGATCCCCGGCCTGAACATCCCCACCGGCATCCCGCTGGCGTACGAGCTGGACGCCGATCTCCGCCCGGTCGGCAGCGGCGGCACGTACCTCGACCCGGAGGCGGCGGCCTCGGCCATCCAGGCGGTCGCGAACCAGGGCAAGAAGTAGCGGCGCCCCCGGCGCACGTACACCGCAGCCCCTGCCCGGCGTCGTCAGGGCAGGGGCTGCGGGCGTCTCGTCGCAGGCGTCTTCCGGCGGCTCAGCGGCAGCTCCCGCCGCAGCTACACGACCCGCCCGATTTGCACCCGCAGGAGCAGCCGGAGCCGCACGAGCAGGCGCTGAGCTTCGGCAGCGGGGTCATCTTCGGGCGCATCCGCGGCGGCCGTGCCGTGGCGCGCGGGTCGGCACGGGTGCGGGAGGTGAACTCTTCCGGCATGCGGACCTCCTAGCGGGGGTGTTCCCTTCCACCAGGAGGCTGCCCCGGCGGCCGGGGCGCACATGCGGGCGCGCGGATGCATCTGCGGCCGTCGTACGGCCGTACGCCACGGAGGCCGCGCCCGGCGCGTGAGCCGCCCCCGAGCGCGCCCGGCGCGCGCGGGGGCCGCGCCCCCGCGCTCCGGTGGCTACGCCCCTACGCTCCTTCGATCGGTGCCGCGCTCAGCTCGTCGGCGTGCTCGCCGGTCACCAGGTAGACCACCCGGCCGGAGCAGGCCACGGCGTGATCGGCAAAGCGCTCGTAGTAGCGGCCGATCAGCGTCACGTCCACCGCGGTCTCGATGCCGTGCTTCCAGCGGTCGTCCATCAGGTGCTGGAAGATCTTGCGGTGCAGGTAGTCCATCCGATCGTCGTCCTGCTCCAGCTCCAGCGCCAGGTCGACGTTCTTGGTGGTGACGACCTCCGCGGTCTTCGCCATCAGCCGCTGCGCGAGCTGCCCCATCTCCAGGACGGTGGCGTGCAGGTCGTCGGGGATGCAGCGGCCGGGGTAGCGCAGCCGGGCGAGCTTGGCGACGTGCTTGGCCAGGTCGCCGGCGCGCTCCAGGTCGGCGCTCATCCGCAGCGACGTCACCACGATGCGCAGGTCCGTGGCCACGGGCTGCTGCCTGGCGAGCAACTGGATGGCCCGCGTCTCCAGCTCGCGCTGCAGGTCGTCCACCTTCTCGTCGCCCGCGATCACGCTCTCGGCGAGCTGCAGGTCGGCGTCGAGCAGGGCTGCCGTGGCACGGCCCATGGCGGAGCCGACCAGCCGGGCCATGTCGACAAGGCCCTCGCCGATCGAGTCGAGCTCCTCGTGGTAAGAGTCGCGCATCCCAGTGTCCCGTCCATCCTCTATGCCGATTTATGCAGCATCCACCATGCAGGGGACGATGCGCCACTTAGTGAATCGAGACCGACCTGAGAGTGAACTCTTGGCGACCAGTGTTCGAGCTGGCACCCGGATGGCTGTGGAAGGGGTGGGCGAGGTGCCTAACCTGGAGTCATGGACGTGAACGCGGCAGTCGCCGCAGCGGCAGCGATCGCCGGGCTGTGCACCGGCGTCATTGCCGTGCTCGCGTTCCGCTGGAGCGAGCGTGAGCAGGCCAGGCCGACGCGCACCTCGCTGCACACGGACGCGGTGCTGCCTCCCGGCGTGGACACCGTCCTGTCCGTCCTGCGCTCCTCCGCCGTCGTGCTCGACGAGGAAGACGCCGTCGTCAAGGCCAGCTCCGCGGCGTACGCCCTGGGACTGGTCCGCGGCGGCCGGCTGGCGGTGGAGCCGATGCTGGCCATGGCCCGCGACACCCGGCGCGACGGCGAGATACGGCAGGTGGAGCTGGACCTGCCCCGGCGCAGCGGCCGCGGCGAGGCGCTGGCGGTCTCCGCCCGCGTCGCCCCGCTCGGCTCCCGGCTGGTCCTGCTGCTCGTCGAGGACATGACCGAGGCGCGGCGCATCGAGGCCGTCCGCCGCGACTTCGTCGCGAACGTCAGCCACGAGCTGAAGACCCCGGTCGGCGCGCTGTCCCTGCTCTCCGAGGCGGTCATGGACGCCGCCGACGACCCCGAGGCCGTGGAGCGGTTCGCCGGCCGGATGCAGGGCGAGGCGACCCGGCTGACCAGCCTCGTCCAGGAGCTGATCGACCTCTCCCGGGTGCAGAACGACGACCCGCTGGAGGACGCCGAGCCCGTACGGGTCGACGAGCTGGTCGGCGAGGCCATAGAGCGGTGCCGGCAGCAGGCCGGTGCCAAGCAGATAACCATCGCCACCGGCGGCACGGCCGGACTCCACGTCTGGGGCCACCGCGGCCAGCTCGCCGCGGCCCTGGGCAACCTGGTGGAGAACGCCGTGAACTACAGCCCGGCCCGCACCAGGGTCGGCATCGCGGCCCGCCGGCTGCCCGCCCAGGGCGGCGACCTGATCGAGATCGCGGTCACCGACCAGGGCATCGGCATCTCCGAGAAAGACCGCGAGCGGGTCTTCGAGCGCTTCTACCGGGTCGACCCGGCGCGCTCGCGGGCCACCGGCGGGACCGGACTCGGTCTCGCCATCGTCAAGCACGTGGCCGCCTCGCACGGCGGGGAGGTCACGGTGTGGAGCGCTGAGGGCCAGGGCTCCACGTTCACCCTGCGGCTACCCGAAGCCGCACGTCCGAAGACCGGCCGGCCCGACACCGGCCGCAGCGGCGCTCTCATCGGCCCGGAGGACCTCGACGGCGAGGACCGGCTCCGGCTCGATGTGACCGACGCGTCAGACACAGCTCCGGAGGTCATTCCGTGACCCGTGTGCCCACCCCCCGGCGCGGCCCCACCCCCCGCCGCCCCGCCCCTCCCACTTCGTGCTGTCCGTCCCCCTCGGAGGTCAGAGCGTGACCCGGGTTCTCGTCGTCGAGGACGAAGAATCGTTCAGCGACGCACTGTCGTACATGCTCCGCAAGGAGGGCTTCGAGGTAGCCGTGGCCACCACGGGCCCCGAGGCGCTCGACGACTTCGACCGCAACGGCGCCGACCTGGTGCTGCTGGACCTCATGCTGCCGGGCCTGCCCGGCACCGAGGTGTGCCGCCAGTTGCGTGGCCGGTCCAACGTCCCGGTCATCATGGTGACCGCCAAGGACAGCGAGATCGACAAGGTCGTCGGCCTGGAAATAGGAGCCGACGACTACGTGACCAAACCCTTCTCCTCCCGGGAGCTGGTCGCCCGGATCCGCGCGGTCCTGCGCCGCCGCGGCGAACCGGAGGAGGCGGAACCGGCGGCCCTGGAGGTCGGCCCGGTCCGGATGGACGTCGACCGGCACGTGGTGACGGTCGCCGGCGACAAGGTCGACCTGCCGCTGAAGGAGTTCGACCTGCTGGAGATGCTGCTGCGCAACGCCGGCCGCGTGCTGACCCGGATGCAGCTCATCGACCGGGTCTGGGGCGCCGACTACGTCGGCGACACCAAGACCCTCGACGTCCACGTCAAGCGGCTGCGCGCGAAGATCGAGCCCGATCCGGGCGCGCCGCGGTATCTGGTGACGGTCCGCGGCCTGGGCTACAAGTTCGAGCCGTAGACGGGCCGGTGCGGCGGGTGCGCGTGTGCGTCCGCCGTACGGAACGGAAGGGCACCCGGCCCCGGCGCGCGGCAGCGCCGGGGCGCCGGGGCGTGACCGCGCTGCCGCGCGCCCGGGGCGTACCGCCTACTGCCCGGTGACCGGGCTCTCCGAGGACGTCGCGCCTTCGGTGCCGTCCGTGCCGTCGGTCGCGTTCTCCGTGGCACCCGCGTCCGTGCCCGCCTCCGGCGAGGCGCCGTCGGTGGCGTCCGTGCCCTCGGTGCCGCCCTCCGTGCCCTCGGTGGCGTCCGTGCCCGTGCCCGTACCAGCGTCCTCGCCGGGCTCGGCGTCCGGGGAGGACGTCCCGGTCTCCACCGGGGTCGGCGTCGGGGTCGCGGCCCAGGGCGCGTACTCACCCTCGTCGGCGACGATGAACGCGGCGAGTCGTACCTCGCCCTCCTGGCTGAACTCGAAGGCGAGCTTCTTCGTCGCGCCGTGCCCGGCGTCGTGCCCGTCGGGCAGCACCGCCGAGGCGTGGCCCTCGCCGCCCAGCATCACCGAGCCGCCCGCCGGCACCACCACGCCGCCCCGGCCGTTCTTGCCGGACAGCTCCAGTTCCTGGCCGCCGTCCGCGAGCGTCAGCCGCTCCAGCGTCTGGTCCCGGTCGCCGTTGTTGAAGATCCGCGCGGAGACCGCGGCCGGACCGTCGGCCTCGTCCGCCGGGGTGATGACCACCGCGTTCAGGATCTTGATGCTGCCCGCGGTGACCCGCGCGTTGTCGGGGTTGATCTTCAGGGTCTCGGCGTTGTTGCCCGCCCCGCACGCGGTGAGGGCGGCGAGCGAGAGAGCGAGGGCGGTCGCGGCGAGCGTGCCGCGTCGAATGCTGCTGCTGCTCACGGCGGCGGCATCTCCTTGGACGTGAGGGCCGGTTGGCTCGGGTGCGGTGACGGTGGTGCTGGGGGGAACAGTACCGACCCCCTTCTGGGGGCACGGACCCGACCCGCCCTCTCGCGTCCCGGCGCGCCTTCGTTCACCTTCGGCGTACGGCCGTGCTAATGCCCGGCAATATTCGCGTGGGAAGGGGTGTTGGAAGAAGCACGGGAACACGGGCGGAGGGAGAACGGGGATATCGATCACAGCCCGCGTGATCAATTCAGGGAATCCGGCCGGATTCGTTCGTGATCGGCCGAACGGAGCAGTACGACTTCACCGGCCGACTCCGACAAATCGGGACGATCGTCGCCCTGTCGAACCTTCCGGCGGCAGGTAACCTTCGCGTTTCGAGTTTCCGGCAGGGGCGGTCCGACCTGCGGAAACCATGATTCCGGCGGCGGGCGAAGCACGTTCCAGGGTCGATTGTCAAGCCCCGAGACGGGCCCTGACCTGCGAAAACGCCATTCAGAAGCGGCCTGGGCCGTGTTACCCTGGATAGCCACGGAAGGGGTACCTGTCACATGACGTTCAAGGTTGGCGACACCGTGGTCTATCCCCATCACGGGGCCGCGCTGATTGAGGCCATCGAAACTCGCCAGATCAAAGGTGTGGACAAGACCTACTTGGTGCTGAAAGTCGCGCAGGGCGACTTGACGGTGCGCGTGCCGGCGGACAATGCCGAGTTCGTCGGGGTACGCGATGTGGTGGGCCAGGAAGGGTTGGAGCGGGTCTTCGAGGTGCTGCGTGCACCGTATGCGGAAGAGCCCACCAACTGGTCCCGGCGGTACAAGGCGAACCTGGAGAAGCTCGCTTCGGGCGACGTGATCAAGGTCGCGGAGGTCGTCCGGGATCTGTGGCGCCGGGAGCGCGAGCGCGGTCTCTCCGCAGGGGAGAAGCGGATGCTCGCCAAGGCCCGCCAGATCCTGGTGAGCGAGCTGGCGCTGTGTGAGAGCACGAACGAGGACAAGGCGGAAGCGCTGCTCGACGAGGTGCTGGCGTCCTGAACGGTGCCTGACACGCCTCACGTCACGTCGGCGGTGCCCCGTGGGGCGCCGTAGCCGTGACGGCTGCGGCATCGCCCGGTTTCCGGGTGCCGCCGCGGCTGCCCGGTGAGGTGGTCATGCCCTGTTCGGCGCCGGGTTCCACCGGTGCCGCCGTCTCGGCACCGGTACGGTGCCGGGTTGTCCGGTTCCGGCCGTCGTCGGCGTTCGCCGGTGGCGTGTGTCGTCGCACGCGCGCGCCCCGTCGAGCCGCCGTGTCGCGGTGTCGTTCCGGATGCCGCTGCCGACGCCGGTGTCCCGGCGCTGCCCGGTCACGTCCTTCGTGGTCCGTCCGTTTGTCCCCGCTCGTCCTTTCACGTCCGTCCGACGGCCTGAAAGCGTGCCGGGTTTCGGGGGGCAGCCGTAGGCTCCCGCGCCGCGCGTGCGTATGCTCGCGTGCGGCGCGCCGGGCCGACGGCTGTCCCGCTGTCATGTGGACAACCGTGCCGGGCCCGGGTAGCTGCTGCGACCATGTGCGTCACGGAAGGGGGTCGTCAGCGAGCTCCGCGGTGGGGGCACGAAGCACGTGCCCGGCACGCTTTTGGCCATACCCATGTCGTCCAAGGACACAAACCTGAACACCGCAATGTCTCCGTCAGGCACGTCCGACTCGCCCGCCGCGTCCGTACGGACCCGGCCCGGCCACTCGGAACCGTCAGGTCCGTACAGATGCGCCGCGGTGATCCCCGCCGCCGGCCGCGGAGTACGGCTCGGCCCGGGCGCGCCCAAGGCCCTGCGCGCCCTCGGCGGTACGCCGATGCTCGTGCACGCCGTACGCGCCCTCTCCCGCGCCCGCGCGGTGTCCCTCGTGGTCGTCGTCGGCCCGCCGGAGGAGGCGGCGCAGGTGCGCACCCTGCTCGACGACCACCTGGAGCACCTCGACTCGACCGAGATCGTCGTCGTCCCGGGCGGCGACACCCGCCAGGACTCCGTACGCCTCGGGCTGGCCGCGCTCCCCGACGACGTCGACGTCGTGCTCGTGCACGACGCCGCCCGCCCGCTGGTCCCGGTGGACACCGTGGAGGCCGTCGCCGCCGCGGTACGGGCCGGGGCGCCCGCCGTCGTACCGGCGCTCCCCGTCACCGACACCGTCAAGCAGGTCGTGCCCGGCGGCGAGCCGGGCCGCCCGGAGCCGGTCGTCGCCACCCCCGAGCGGGCCGCGCTGCGCGCGGTGCAGACCCCGCAGGGCTTCGACCGCCGGGTGCTCACCGAGGCCCACGAGAAGGTGCCCGCCGCCGGCGAGGGCGCCACGGACGACGCCGGCATGGTCGAGCGGCTGGGCGTCGAGGTCGTGCTCGTACCCGGGCACGAGGAGGCGTTCAAGGTGACGCGGCCGCTGGACATGGTGCTGGCCGAGGCCGTACTGGCGCGCAGGAGGGCGACGGATGCCTTCTGACACGAACGATCCCGCCGGCCTGCCCGGAGCCGGCGGCGGGGCCGGTACGGCCGGTGCGTACGGCGTGCTGCCGCGCATCGGCGTCGGCACCGACGTGCACGCCTTCGCGGAGGGGCGCGAGCTGTGGTGCGCGGGGCTGCTCTGGGAGGGCGAGAGCCACGGCCTCGACGGCCACTCCGACGGCGACGTCGCCGCGCACGCCGCCTGCGACGCGCTCTTCTCCGCGGCCGGCCTCGGCGACCTCGGCGCGCACTTCGGCACCGGCCGCCCCGAGTGGTCCGGCGCCGCGGGCGTCGCGCTGCTGGGCGAGGCGGCCCGTATCGTGCGCGCGTCCGGCTTCCACATCGGCAACGTCGCGATCCAGGTGATCGGCGTCCGGCCGAAGATCGGCAAGCGGCGGGCGGAGGCCCAGGAGGCGCTGTCGGCCGCGGCCGGGGCGCCGGTGTCGGTCTCCGGCACGACGACCGACGGCCTCGGGCTCACCGGCCGTGGCGAGGGCCTGGCGGCGATCGCCACCGCGCTCCTGCTGCCGCCGGCCGGGTGACGGGGGCTTCCGGGCGGGTGACGCGGGCTCCGCGCCGCCGCGCGGAAGGTCCGCGGCGGGTTGGTTGTTGGGTACCCAGGTAGTGCCCTACGTGCGTGAAACCCGAGGAGTCCCTACCGTGTCTGTCGCCCTCTCCGCCAACCTCAAGCAGGTACTCGACGGCCAGGTCTTCATCACCGTCGCCACCGTTCAGCCCGACGGCGCCCCGCAGGCATCGCCCGTCTGGGTGAAGCGCGACGGCGACGACCTGCTGTTCTCCACCACCGCCGAGCGCGTCAAGGCCCGTAACCTGAACCGCGATCCGCGGATCAGCGTCGTCGTGATCGACCCGGCGGCCCCGTACAACTACGCCCAGGTGCGCGGCACCGCCAGCGTCACCACGGAGGGCGGCCGGGAGCTGATCGACGAGCTGTCGGTGAAGTACACGGGCAAGGACTACGACACCTTCAGCGGCGGCCGCGCCGGGGACGGTACGCGGGTGGTCGTGCGCGTCACCCCGGAGACGATCTCGGGCCAGGGAAACCTGCACTGAGCGAGGCCGCCCGCGGCGTGGGGCGGCGGTCCGCCCCACGCCAGGCCGTCAGTGGTGCGGCCTACCCTGGGGCGGGCGTGCGGGGGACGTGCGGGCACGTGAGGGGGACGTGGGCCGGCGGTCGGGCCGGCTCCGGTGTCGGTGGCGCGGCCTACCCTTGGGCGGGAGTGCGGGAGAGGTTCGGGAGGGACGGTCGGGGGGAGCCGGGCGGGGCGCGGGCCCGGGGCGGGCTTCGGGGCGTCTATCCGCGGGCTGCGGCCATCGGGGTGTCCCGGTCCTACTACCCTTGAGGGGTGACCATTCGCCTGTACGACACCAGCACCCGGCAGATCCGTGACTTCACCCCGATCGTCCCGGGTTGCGTCTCGATCTACCTGTGCGGCGCCACCGTGCAGGCCGCCCCCCACATCGGCCACATCCGGTCGGGGCTCGACTTCGACATCCTGCGCCGCTGGCTCATCCACCGCGGCTACGACGTGACGTTCATCCGCAACGTCACCGACATCGACGACAAGATCATCTCCAAGTCCGCGGACCAGGGCCGCCCCTGGTGGGCCATCGGGTACGAGAACGAGCGCGCCTTCAACGACGGCTACGAGGCGCTCGGCTGCCTCCCGCCCACGTACGAGCCGCGCGCCACCGGGCACGTACCCGAGATGATCGAGATGATGCGCGCCCTCATCGAGTCCGGGCACGCCTACGCCGCCGACGGCAACGTCTACTTCGACGTGCGCTCGTACCCCGACTACCTCGCCCTGTCCAACCAGGAGCTGGACAACCTCCGTCAGCCCGAGGGTGAGGGCGAGACCGGCAAGCGCGACCAGCGGGACTTCGCCATGTGGAAGGCCGCCAAGCCGGGCGAGCCGTCCTGGGAGACCCCCTGGGGCCGCGGCCGGCCCGGCTGGCACCTGGAGTGCTCGGCCATGGCCCACAAGTACCTGGGCTCCCGCTTCGACATCCACGGCGGCGGCATCGACCTCGTCTTCCCGCACCACGAGAACGAGATCGCGCAGTCCAAGACCTTCGGCGACGAGTTCGCCGACTACTGGCTGCACAATGCCTGGGTGACCATGAGCGGCGAGAAGATGAGCAAGTCGCTCGGCAACTCGGTGCTCATCTCCGAGATGGTCAAGCGCTGGCGCCCCATCGTCCTGCGCTACTACCTGGGCACCCCGCACTACCGCTCCACCATCGAGTACAGCGAGGAGGCCCTGCGCGAGGCCGAGTCCGCGTTCGCGCGCATCGAGGGCTTCGTGCAGCGTGTAGTCGAAAAGGCAGGCGGGCCCGTCGCGCCGGCCGCGGACGTGCCGCCCGCGTTCGCCGAGGCGATGGACGACGACCTCGGGGTGCCGCAGGCGCTCGCCGTCGTGCACACCACCGTCCGGCAGGGCAACGCCGCCCTGTCCGCCGACGACAAGGAAGCCGCCGTCGCCCGCCTGGCCGAGGTGCGTGCCATGCTGGGCGTGCTCGGCCTCGACCCGCTCGACCCGCAGTGGACGGGGGCCGGTGCCGCCGACCGCGGCGCGGATCTGCACGGGGCCGTGGACACGCTCGTCCGGCTGGTGCTGGAGCAGCGCGAGGCGGCGCGGGCGCGCAAGGACTACGCCGCCGCGGACGCCATCCGCGACCAGCTCCAGCAGTCGGGCCTCGCCATCGAGGACACCCCGGACGGGCCGCGCTGGACGCTCTGCTGACCGGCGGAGCAGGGCGGACGAGCCCCGTTGTGCCGCCCGGCGGGCCGGGCGGCACACTCATGACGTAGAGAACGACGATCGCAGAAGCAGGTGGAGCTCCCATGGCCGGGAACAGTCAGCGCCGAGGCCGCAGAACGGCGAGCAAGAAGGGGGCGACCAAGGGCAGCGGCGGCAAGGGCCGCCGGTCCCTCCAGGGCAAGGGGCCGACGCCGCCCGCCGACCAGCGCCCCGGGCACGCCAAGGCGCGCGCCGCCAACGCGCGCTCGAAGAGGGCCGCCACCGCCCGCCCGGCCGCGAAGCGCCGCGGCGGGAAGGGCAGCAGCGAGCTGGTCGTCGGGCGCAATTCGGTGTACGAGGCGCTGCGCGACGGCGTGCCCGCCACGACGCTGTACGTCCAGCAGTACGTCGACAGCGACGACCGCGTACGCGCCGCCCTCCAGCTCGCCGGCGACCGCGGCGACGTCCACCTCATGGAGGCGCCGCGCCCCGAGCTGGACCGGATGACGGACGGCCTGAACCACCAGGGCCTGGTGCTCCAGGTCCCGCCCTACGAGTATGCCCACCCCGAGGACCTGCTCGACGCCGCCGCGGAGGACGCCGAGGACCTGCTGACCGTTGCCCTCGACGGGGTCACCGACCCGCGCAACCTCGGCGCCGTGGTCCGCTCCGTCTCCGCCTTCGGCGGCCACGGCGTCGTCATCCCGGAGCGCCGGGCGGCGGGCATGACCGCGGGCGCGTGGAAGTCCTCCGCGGGCACGGCGGCGCGCACCCCGGTGGCGCGGGCGACGAACCTGACGCGCGCGCTGGAGGCATACCAGAAGGCCGGCGTGATGGTCGTCGGGCTCGCGGCGGACGGCGAGGTCGAGCTGCCGGATCTGGACCTGCTGGACGGCCCGGTGTGCATCGTGGTCGGCAGCGAGGGCAAGGGCCTGTCGCGGCTGGTGGGGGAGACGTGCGACGTACGGGTACGGATCCCGATGCCCGGCGGCGCGGAGTCGCTGAACGCGGGCGTCGCGGCCGGTGTGGTGCTGTACGAGGCGGCGCGCCGGCGGGCGTGACCGCCGTACGGGACGGCGCGCGGCGAATCGGAACGAGCCCCTGCGAACGGTGTGTTTGACCGGCCTCCGACACAAAAGGGTTGTGTCAGGCAGTGTCTTCATGGCGCGTCACTCGGTTAGTGGAGCGTGGACACCAGAACACCGCCCACCCCCACGGGTGGTAGCGCCCAGGAACCCGAGGACACCGGCCGGCTGACGATGGTGCGGGTGCCGAGCGAGCCCACCCGGATCAACGTCGACAACCCCAGTTTCCGGGTGCGGCTCGGGCCCTCGTCCCGCCGCACGCTCGCCGCGGCGGGTGCGCCGCTGTACGGGGGCGGCGGGTACGAGCCCGCCCTCGTCGGCGCGGGCGCGGGCGCCGGGGCGGTGGGCGCCGGGGCCGGGCGGCGGCGGGTGCCCGTGGTGTGGACCGGGCGCGTCGATGACACCGCAGCGGGGCGGCTGCTCCAGGCCATCCCCCGGGGCGACGCGGTACCGCACCCCGCGGGCGGCGCCGACGCGGCGCCGACGCAGCTCCTGCCCCGCTACGACGGCGCCACGCAGGTGCTCCCGCCCCTCGACGACGCCACCCACCGGCTGCCCCGCATCGACGGCTCAGGCATGCCGCACGGGGCGGCCGGCGACGCGACGCAGGTGATCCCGCGCATTCCGGAGCCCGCCGGCCCGTACGAGCCGGGCGGCCCCGGGGCGTACGGCCCGGCGGACGGCCCGTACGACGACGGGCGGGGCGGCCACGACGGGCGGGGCGGCCACGACGGGCCGTACGGCCTCTACGCCGAGCCGGGCGGAGCCGGAGCCGATCCCGACGGCGGCCCCGACGACGGCCGCCGCACCCAGCGCCACGGCGCCGACCCCGTGCGGCACGCCTACTACCCCGGGCGCCGGATGAACCTCGGCGTCGTCCTGCTGCCCCTGCGCATCGTCCTCGGCCTCGTCTCCCTCTACGCCGGCATGGGCAAGCTCAGCGACCCGCTGTTCTTCGACGGCGGCGAGCACGGCTCGATGCGGAGCTGGCTGGAGCGGATGGACCCGTGGTTCGTCGCCAGGCCGCTCTACGACTTCGGGCTCGCGCACCCCGTCGGCACCGGGCTGACGGTGGCATTCCTCCAGATCATCGTCGGCGTGCTGACGATCTGCGGGCTGTGGCAGCGGCTCGCGGCGGCCCTCGGCGGGCTGCTCGCGCTCGGGCTGCTGGTGACGGTGGCGTGGCAGACGTCCTCCGCGTACGACGCGACGGACGCCCTGTTCCTCGCCGCCTGGTCCCCGCTCGTGATCGCGGGCGCCCCCGTGTACTCCCTCGACGCCCGGCTCGCCGGCGAGGCGTGGCGGACGCTGGGGCCGCGCTCGGAGCTGTGGGAGCTGCGCCGCCGGGTGCTGCGCCGCGGGACGGTGCTGGCCACGGTGATCGTGGGGCTCGCGCTGCTGGTCGGGTCGATGCTGGGGGCGGCGGTGCGGTCGTCGAGCACGGTACGGGTACCGGGCCCCGACGAGCCGCCGGTCAACCACCTGCCGGGCACCCCGCTGCCCGCCACGCCGGGCGGCAAGGCCCGGGGCGGCGACGCGGGTTCCGCGACCCCGTCGCGGGACGGCTCCGCGGAGCCGGGCGGCGAGGCGTCCTCCCCCGGTGCGGCGGGCGAGCCGGGTACGGAGGAGGCGGGTCCGGCGACGGAGTCGCGCAGCGTCCCCCCGGAGCAGCAGCCGGCGGCGCCCCCGGCGTCGCAGCAGGCGCCGCCCCCGTCCGCCGAGAACCCGGCGCCGCCGCCCTCCGGCACGGGTTCCGGCACGGGCTCCGGCACGGACCCGGCACCGGGCGCGGGCGCGCCGGAGGCGGGTGCCGACGGTGCGGGGAGCACGGGCGGCGGCGGCTCGCCGGGCGGCGGGTCGACGGGCGGTGGCGAGGAGAAGCCGAAGGGCCTGGTCGGCGGACTGCTGGGGTAGCCGCGGGCCCGCGGGCCGGGGCCGTCCTCCGCGATACGGAGGGGGTCCCGGCCCGTACGCGTGGGGGGCGCGGCGCACGTGCGGCAGCGGACACGTACCGCCAGGGGCCCGTGCCCGTACGCGAAGGCAGCGCCCGGTCCGTACCGACGCCGGGCCCCGCCCCTAACCCCGGCGCAGTTCCTTCGCCGCCTCCGTCAGGTCCTTCGCCGTGTCGATCGCCCGCCAGTACGCCCCTTGCGGCAGCGGGAAGCCCGCCAGCCGGCGCTCCCGCGCCAGCCGCGGGAACGTCGTGCGCTCGTGGTCGCCGCGCTCCGGCAGCAGGCCGCGGAAGGCGGCGGAGAAGACGTACACCCCCGCGTTGATCAGATACGGCGACGGCGGCGCCTCGATGAAGTCGATGACGTGCCCGAACTGGTCCGTCTCCACCGCGCCCCACGGCATGTGCGGCCGCGCCAGCGCCAGCGTGGCGTCCGCGCCCCGCTCGTGGTGGAACGCGGCCATCGCGGCCAGCGAGAACCGGGTCCAGATGTCGCCGTTCGTCGCGTACCACGGCTCGTCGGGCCGCGGCAGCGACGCCGCCGCGAACTTCAGCCCGCCGCCGCGCCCCAGCGGCTCCTTCTCGACCACGCAGCTCACCTTCAGCGGCAGCTCCGTGGCGTCCAGCCAGTCCATCAGCACCTCGGCGAGATGCCCGCAGGACACCACCGCGTCGGTGACGCCCTCGGCCGCCAGCCACGCCAGTTGGTGCCCGATGATGGGCACGCCGGTGCCGGGGATCTCGACCATCGGCTTGGGGCGGTCGTCGGTGTACGGACGAAGCCGTGACCCCTGCCCCCCGGCAAGGACCACGGCTTGAGTGGGTAGTGCTGCGGCTGCGGTCATACCCCGCACCCTAACCGGCCGGTAGCAAGGGTCCGCGGGTGCGGGGCCCTCTGCTCCCGGCCGGTGGCGGACGTCCCTACTGGGCCGTGACGACCCCGGACGCGAACGCGGTGTCGCACACCGGGCGCGAGAACGATTGCGCGCGGGCGACCCCGTACTTGGCGACCGCCGCCTCGCCCAGCGCGCGGGCGAGGCCGACGCAGTGCCGCGCGAGTGACGGCCGGGCGTGCACCTCGCGCTGCAACTGCGTGAGCGCGGCACCCGGGTCCTTCTCCTGCAACTCGGCGATCAGCCGGTCCCGTAGCACCTCATGCGGGGCGCGGGCGCCGGACTTGGCCGCGGCGCTCTCCGCGGAGGCGCTGAGCATCCGGGCGTCGGTGGAGGGCGAGGCCCAGGGGACGGTGGCGACCGCGAGCGTACCCGACAGAACGAGTACGACGGGGAGGACGAATGCGATGGTTCTGCCGATACGGCGGGCTGCCTGTTTCACGAGGGCGATCGTAGCGATCGGTAGTGATTTGGCGACATTGAGTCACCCTAACGAGCGCGGTTGGGCGGGAAATTCGAATTCCGTGTTGACGTGGACGTCGAACGAAGTGGCGGACTTTCCGACGTACTTGCCGTTACGCGAGGTATTCGGCGCCGGAAACGCGCAACGGCGCCGCAGCCTTGAGAGGGCTGCGGCGCCGTTGCGTAGGAACTGCCCGGCGGTATCGCTCAGTCGGTCGGTCAGTCGCTGAGGCGCGCGCCGGTGGAGGTGGAGAACACGTGCGTCTCGCCGGAGCGCGGGACGATGTGGAGCGTGGAGCCCTTGTCCGGCACGGCGCGGCCGGAGACGCGGACGACCAGGTCCTTGTCCTCGCCGCCGACGTTCGCGGAACCGTAGACGTAGGCGTCGGCGCCCAGCTCCTCGACGACGTTGACCGTGACCGGCAGACCGGCCGGGGCGCCGTCCTTCTCCTTCGACAGGCTCTTGTCCGCGGGCGTGTCGCCGTTGGCGATCTCGAAGTGCTCGGGGCGGACGCCGACCGTGACGGTGCGGTCGCCCTTGTCGGCGGCGGCGGCCAGGGCCTCGCGGCTGACGGGCACGACGCTGTTGCCGAACTTGACGCCGCCGTCGGTGATCGGCACCTCGACGAGGTTCATCGCGGGGGAGCCGATGAAGCCGGCGACGAACAGGTTCTCCGGCTTGTCGTACATCTCGCGCGGGGTGGCCACCTGCTGGAGCAGGCCGTCCTTGAGCACCGCGACCCGGTCGCCCATGGTCATGGCCTCGACCTGGTCGTGGGTGACGTACACGGTGGTGACGCCGAGGCGGCGCTGCAGGCCGGCGATCTGCGTACGGGTCTGGACGCGGAGCTTGGCGTCGAGGTTCGACAGCGGCTCGTCCATGAGGAACACCTGCGGCTCGCGGACGATCGCGCGCCCCATCGCGACACGCTGCCGCTGACCGCCGGAGAGCGCCTTCGGCTTGCGGCCGAGGTACTCGGTGAGGTCGAGGATCTTGGCGGCGTCCTCGACCTTCTGCCGGATCTCGGTCTTCGGCACGCCGGCGATCTTGAGCGCGAAGCCCATGTTGTCGGCGACGGTCATGTGCGGGTACAGCGCGTAGTTCTGGAACACCATGGCGATGTCCCGGTCCTTCGGGGGCAGGTGGGTGACGTCGCGGTCGCCGATGTGGATGGTGCCGGAGTTCACGTCCTCCAGACCCGCGAGCATCCGCAGGGAGGTGGACTTGCCGCAGCCGGAGGGGCCGACCAGGACGAGGAACTCACCGTCCGCGATGGAGATCTCCAGCTCGCTGACCGCGGGCTTTTCTGAGCCGGGGTAGACCCGGGTGGCCTTGTCGAACGCAACCGTTGCCATGGTGTTTCCCTTCACCGGCAGGAACGTGCCGGACGATCCGAGTAAAGGATGTGGTCCAGTCCACTGAGTGAACCTTGGCGCCGACCGTACCTGCCGGTCAGGCCCCTTGTCACCACCTGGAAGGTCCCGAAAACGCATCACCGCGCCACTCGACGCCCCGGTTACACTTCACGGGCGCGCCTCCTTAGCTCAGCCGGTCAGAGCAACGCTCTTGTAAAGCGTAGGTCGTCGGTTCGAATCCGACAGGGGGCTCCAGAGGAGACCTGACCTGGGGATCTGGGCCCAGGTGTTGCCCTGAAGGCGACGCCCGTGCGCCGTACGGCGCACTCCCCGCACCCGGGATGGTCCCGCGCTCGGCATCCGCCGCGAGTTGCCCCGGGTGTGCTCCCCGCGGCCCCGGGGTTCCCTGTCGCCCATCTGGCCGCCAGCCCTCCTGACCTGCACCTCTCCGTTCGTCTGCCCGCGGCGAAATGCGGAGGCGGCGCCACCGTCCCGCGTGCGATTCTTGTACGCCGATGAGTTCCGGCGTGCCCGCCGGTCTGCCTTGGTGGAACGACCGAGCCATCCAGTCCGCGGCCCCCGGCTGCGAGGTGACTGTGATCAGGAACCCCAGCGAGGAGCTGTCATGCGAGTGGCCATAACGAAACGTTTCTCCGCAGATGAAGCGGCCGAGGGGCGGACCCCCACCGTCGTGCGGCTGCTGGTTCTGGCGACGTTCGTGGTGATCCTCAACGAGACCATCATGATCAACGCCATCCCGCGGCTCATGGAGTCCATGGACGTCACCGAGCAGGCGGCGCAGTGGGTGTCCACCGCGTTCATGCTCACCATGGCCACCGTGATCCCCGTCACGGGCTGGTTCCTCCAGCGGGTCACGACCCGCCGCGCGTACGCCGTCGCCATGAGCACCTTCCTCCTCGGCACCGTCATTTCGGCCGTCGCGCCGACTTTCGCCGTACTGCTCGCCGGCCGGATCGTGCAGGCCGCCGGGACCGCCGTGATGATGCCGCTGCTCATGACCACCCTCATGGCGGTGGTGCCCGCGGAGCACCTCGGCAAGGTGATGGGCCACGTCACCCTCGCGATGTCCACCGCCCCCGCGCTCGGCCCGACGGTGTCCGGGGTGATCCTCCAGGCCGGCTCGTGGCGGCTGCTCTTCGTCGTAGTGCTGCCGATCGCGGCGCTGGTCGCCGTCTTCGGGCTGCGCAAGCTGGAGAACGTCGGTGAGCCGCAGGTCAGCTCCATCGACTGGGCCAGCGTCGGCGTGGCGACCCTCGGCTTCGGCGGTCTGGTGTACGGGCTGAGTCTCATCGGCGAGCACGACCGCAGGAGCACCGGCATCGGCATCGCCGTGGCCGGCCTCGTGGCCATCGGCCTCTTCGCCTTCCGCCAGCTCCGGCTGCAGCGCACGGGCACCCCGCTGATGGACCTGCGGACCCTGCGGTACGGGGCCTTCACCCGGTCGCTGGCCGTCATGTCCGTCGGCTTCCTGGCGATGATGGGCTCGATGATCCTGCTGCCGCTGTACCTGCAGAACGTCCGCGGCCTCAGCCCTCTGGAGACCGGCCTGCTGGTCATGCCGGGCGGTCTGGCGATGGGTCTGCTGGGCCCGACGGTCGGCAAGGCGTTCGACCGCTTCGGCAGCCGCGGACTGGTGGTGCCGGGCTCGGCCGGCATCGCGGTGGCCCTCTTCGGCTACACGCAGATCTCCACGACCACCCCGTACGGGCTCATCCTCGTGCTGCACGTGATCCTCATGGCCAGCCTGGCGGCGACCTTCACTCCGGTCTTCACCCTCGGCATGGGCGCGCTGCCGCCCCACCTGTACTCGTACGGCAGCTCCATCCTCGGCACCCTGCAGCAGGTCGCGGCGGCGTTCGGGACGGCGCTGGTGGTGACGGTGATGTCGTCGCGCGCCACGAGTCTGGTGGATGACGGCATGGCCCCGATCCCCGCCCAGGTCAGCGGCATGAAGCTGGCCTTCGGCGTGGCGGCGGCCCTGGCCGTGGTGATGATCGCCCTGGCCGCCACCCTCCCCCGCCGGGTCGAGACCCCGCCTGCCGACGAGGCCGCGGAGTCCACCCCCGAGGCGGACGCGGAGCCCGCCTCCGGCGAGCGCGTCACCGCCTAGACCCGATCCGGCGCGCGGCCGCCGTCCGGTCCTGAGCGGTCACCCCCGGCGGCACCGGCGCTCATCTGGCGTCGTCCGAGAGGGCCCCGTACAGGAAGACCTCCACCAGCTCCCGCGGGGTCAGGTCGGTCTCGTCCGCGGTACGCGGCTGGGTGAAGAGCAGTCCGAAGAAGAGGGCCGCGATCTGCTCCGGCGGCCGGCGCAGGGCGGCCCTGTCGGGCTCCAGCAGCTCCGCGAGGGCCGCGCGGATACGGGTCGTCGACTCGTGCCGGCCCGCGCCGCGCACCGTGCCGGGGTGCTTGCCGCCGCGATGACCCAGCGAGCCGGCGATCGCGCCCATCCTGGACATGTGCGCCTCCAGCGCCTCGGCGGCCTCCGCGAGCCGGGCGGGCAGCGGTTGGGAGAGGTCGATCGCGTCGAGCTCGCGGACGGCGTGCTCGGGGGAGAGCGCCTCGGCCATGCAGGCGTTCAGCAACTCGTCCTTGTCGGCGAAGACCCGGAAGATCGTGCCCTCGCCGATGCCCGCGGCGCGGGCGATCTTCGCGGTCGTCACCGCGGCGCCGTACTCGGTGATCAGCGGGATGGCGGTCTGGATGATCATTTCGCGGCGCTGCTCCGGCGACATGGCGGGGGCGCGGCGGCGGGCGCTCTGGTTCTCCTTCGGTGTGGTCATATCCCCGAGCGTACGGAGTGAGTACTCACTCCGTCAATGAGTGAGTACTCACTCCGCGCTGTCTGGAGCACCGGAGCTGACCCAGGAACCCGCCGGGGGCGGTCGGGCGTCAGTCTTCATGCGGGACGTGGCGTAGCCGGAGAAGGGGTGGTCCGGGTGGATCCGGTTTCTGTGGGGCTGCTGGTGGCGCTGGCCGGTGGGGCCGGGGGTGAGATCGGGCGGGATGCCTGGGCCGGTCTGGTGCGGCTGGTGCGGATGCCGTTCCGGCGCGACGGCGGGGGCGACGCCGGCGGCGGCTCCGCCGAGGCGGAGCTGACGCGGCTCGCCGAGGAGCCCACCGACGAGGCGCGGGCGCAGGCGCTGAGTACGGCGCTGGCCGTACGGGCCGCGCTGGACGGGGAGTTCCGGGCCGCGCTGCGGACCTGGCACGAGGAACTGCCCCCGCTGCCGGGCGACGGCGCCGACTCGGTGAGCAACAGCGTCAGCGGCCAGGTCTGGAACGGCCCCGTCGTCCAGGGGCGCGACTTCCACGCCGCCCAGGGCATCCACATCGAGTCGGGCCCCCCGCCGCCCGATCGCCCTCAGCGGTAGCAGTACGAGTCCGACGAGGGGTCTCCGCCCTGCAGATGCGTCTGGTGGACGCGGCGGCCCCGGAAGTCCGCGCCGTGCGGGAAGAACCGGTGGTCCACCGTCAGCCCGCCCGCCGCCGGGTCGGTGTCCAGCTTGATCAGCCACGGCTCCACGCCGTCCGGGTGGAACTGGTCGTCCCAGGAGCCGTAGAGGGAGTTCGTCAGGTACACGCGCCGCCCGTCTTGCGGCGTCCCGGCGGTGATGCCGCCGAGGCGGGCGGAGGCCGTGCGGCGAGGGTGGAAGGGGTCGCTCACGTCGTACTGCAGCAGCTCGCCCGTGCCCCACGCCCTCCTCCACCATCGACGGCGCCCCACTCGCTAGGCGCGCAGCACCGGACGGTCCGGCCACACACCCGCAACAGGCGGGCCCCGGCCGGCCGCACAGTCCGGCCGGGGGGCACCGCCGGTCAGCGGAAGGTCGTGATCCGGAACGTCGCCAGCATGTCGGAGTAGCGCGGTTCGCCCGCCGACGACGGGTAGAAGGACGCCTCCGCGCCCACCCAGCCGTGGAAGTTCCCGTTGTCGTCGATGATCTGGAGCATCGGCTTCACATGCGAGTTGCCCGTGTAGCAGAACTCGTTCCGCTCCATGGCCAGGCACGTGCACCAGTGCCACAGCGAGTCCCGCCGGTCGTAGCTGGACATCTTCAGCAGGTGGTACTGGATCGAGGTGACGTCGGCCGTCGTCCCGCCCCCGTAGTTCGGGCAGCCGCCGGTCTTCTGGCACGCCGCCGTGGACGACGGCTGGACGTACGTCAGGCAGTGGGTCGCCGTCGTGCACATCCGGAACTGCCGGTGCTGGAAGGTTTGTCCGGTGCTCGTGCCGACCTTGTCCTTCGCCCACGAGGTGATGTCCTGCTTGAGCGTGCCGGGGAACGCCAGCACCGAGCTCATCGCCCTGCGGGTGGTGAACTCCGCGTTGCTGCCGTACGCGTAGCCGTGGGTGGCGAGGGTGTTGAAGCGGTAGTCGAGCCTGGCCAGCGTGCGGTCGGGGGTGAGCGTGACGGCCCACTGCTCCGACCACGCCTGGCCGATCTGCCAGGTGATGTGCACGAGTTGCACCCCGCTCGCGTCGGTGCGCGTCGTGTACGTGCCGGTGCGCGTCTCCGCGGGGGCGCCCTTGAAGCCGCCGGCCGTCAGGGTCTCGCACCGGCGGACGTGGGTCCGGGAGTCGTTCGCGTTGGTGGCGCAGGACAGGTCGGGGGTCGTGCCCGTCTTCTCGCGGGCGACAGGCGTCTTCTGGTTCCACAGGTACGTGCGGGCGGTGACCGTGCCGTTCGCGTCGAAGGCGTACGTGCCCAGCCGGGTCCAGTTCTCCCGGGAGCCGTCGCGCAGCGAGCCGAGGCTCACGACGAAGTTCTTCTTCCCGCCGGGGAGTTCGACGGCCGCGTTCGCGGGGGGCGCGATGCCGAGCAGGGCGAGCAACAGGCCGAGCGACAACGCGAGGGACCAACGTCTCATGGAGCGCTCCTCCACGGGTTCATGTTTCGGTCAATGCCGTAAGTAGACCGACCTTCACGCCCGCCGTCAATGACCCTACGGCCAAGTGGCGGACGCGAACAGAGTCTTGACGCCCGTTCAGGGCGCGGCGTATCACTTTCGGCTAGTGCCGTAATTCAGGCCCGGAACCGGAGGTGTCCCACACCATGCCGACGCGCCGCGCGTTTCTGGTGAGCACGACCGCAGCCCTGTCCGCCACCGCCCTGCCCGCGGGCCCCGCACTTGCCGGGACCCCCGGGGGCGCCGCGGCCCCGGGGCCCGACTCCCTCGGCGTCCCCCTCAAGGACGTGCTCCTGATCGGCGGACTCGTCGCGCCCGGCCCGGACGGCCGCCCGGCCTGCTGGAACGTCTCCAACGGCGATCCAGCCCACCTCAACGCCATCGACCCCGCCACCGGGGAGGTTTCCGTCTCCGCCGCGCTGCCCGGCGCCGACGGCGGCTGGACGGCCGCCGCCGCACCCGACGGCAGCGTGTACGCCGGCACCTGGGGCAGCGGCGGCCGGCTCTACCGCTGGCGCGGCGGCGACACCGCCGAGGACCTGGGCGTGCCCGTCCCCGGCGAGGACTTCATCTGGCGAGTCGCCGTCGACGCCGACGGCAAGGTGTGGGGCGGCGGTTCGCCCCAGGGCCACCTCTTCCGCTACGACCCGGACACCGGCGCCGTCGAGGACTTCGGCCGCCCGATCGCCGACCAGACGTACATCAAGAGCCTCGCCTGCGCCGGCGGCAAGGTCTACAGCGGCGCGTACTCCCAGGCCCGTATCGCCGAGTTCGACCCCGCCACCCGCACCTTCACCGAGCTGCGCAAGCCGCCCGGACTGCCGACCGCGGACAACCTGAGCGTCTACGACATCGACATCCACGACGGCCGCCTCTACGCCCGCATCGGCAGCGCCAACCCCGGCCCGCTGTTCGTCTACGACCTCGCCGCCCGCGCCTGGACCGACGAGATCCCCGGCGCGCACGGCCTCAACGTCTCCCCGCCCGACGCGGACGGCGGCGTCTACCTCATCCAGCAGAGCGAACTGCGCCGCTACGACCCGGCCACCCGGCAACTCACCGGCACCGGGCTCACCTTCAGCGGCCGGGTGCAGAACGCCCGCTCCATCGGCTGGGCCGAACTCGGCCTGCCCGACTACCCCGGGACCAGCCTCGTCGGCACGCTGTGGCGCGGCGCGATGTTCCGCTACAACCCGCGGACCGGCGCGTACGCCACCCTGGAGACGCAGGTCCGGCGGGACGAGCCGATCGAGATCCTCGCCCTCGGCGCCGGCGGCCGCGGCACGGTCTACGCCGGCGGGTTCCTCAACGGCGGCTTCGCCGCCGTCGGCACCCGCACCGGCACGCCGGACTTCCACTGCTTCTCGCAGATCGAGTCCCTGCTGCGGGGCAGCGACGGCTCGGTGTGGATCGGCACGTACCCCGAGGCGCGCCTCTACCGCTACGAGCCGGGCAGGACCTGGAGTTCGCCGGAGTACTCCCCGGGCCCGGACGGTGCTCCCGACAACCCCGAGCGCGCGTACACGCTCCAGGAACACCTCCAGATGCGGGCCAAGGCCCTGGTGGAGGTGCGCGGGAAGATCGTCATGGGCACCGTCCCGGACGGCGACCGGCTCGGCGGCGCGATCGCCGTGTACGACCCGGACAGCGGCGAGTTGGAGGTCCACCGGCACGTCGTCAGGGACGAGTCGGTCTTCTCGCTGGCCACCGCGGGCGGCGTCGTCTACGGCGGGTGCTCGGTCACCGGCGGCCTGGGCACCACGCCGCCGACGCGCGAGTCGGGCGCCGTGTTCGCCTGGCACCTACGCAGAAGGCGCAAGCTCTGGGAGCTGGTTCCGGTGCCGGGGGCGGCCACCGTCACCGCCGTGGCCATCGGCCCTGACCGCAAGCTCTGGGGCATCGCCGGAAACACGGTTTTCGCCGTCAGTCCGTACTCCCGGAAGGTCGTCCGGCGCATCCCGCTGGGCGCGGGCCGGGGCGGCGGCGATCTCGCCGTGCTGGGCAGGTATCTGTACGCGAGCATCGACGGCAACCGCGTCTACCGCGTCGATCCCTGGTCGCGGACGGCTCCGGTGCTGGTCGTCGAGCATGCGCACCGGCGGCTCGTGGCCCACTCCGACCGCCGGCTCTACTTCAGCAGCGGCGCCGGGCTGTACTCCGTCGACCCGCGGGACCGCGCCCCCGGCGACGGCGACGACTGACCCCGGCCGATCCCAATCCCCGCCCCTCGCACAGCCATTGACAGTCCCAAAGTAGATGATTATTTTCGGTCAAGGCCGAAACTAGACGGGCTCCACTGCATCCTGAGGCCCCCGGAGGCCCTTATGAACACCATGCTCAAGCGCGTCCGCATCCCCCTCGCCCTGCTCAGCCTCACCGCCCTCGCCGCCGCCTGCGGCGGCTCCGACGGCGGCTCCGGCTCGGTCTCCGACGAGGTGACCGTCTGGATGTACCCGGTGATCGGCGACCCCGAGGCCAACGCCGAGTACTGGGAGGGCCTGGAGAAGGCGTACGAGAAGGAGTACCCGGACGCGTCGCTCACCATCGAGCAGCAGCCCTGGGACAACCGCGACGAGAAGCTGGCCACCGCGTTCAGCGGCGGCAAGGGCCCCGACGTCGTGGTCCTGCAACCGGACCAGATACCCCAGTACCTCGCCAACGGCGCCCTCGCCCCCGTCGACGGTGCGATCAAGGACTACGCGGACAAGTTCCTGCCGGCCGCCCTGGACGCGCTCAGCGACGACGGCAAGGCGTACGGCGCCCCGATCTACCACACCATCACGACGACGCTCTACAACAAGAAGCTCCTCGACCGGGCCGGCATCGAGGAACCCCCCGCCACCTGGGCCGACATCGAGGCCGCCGCGCCCAGGCTGAAGGCCGAGGGCCTGGCCACGCTGGACTACTCCGCCAGCAACGAGGCCACCCTGAACCTCAACTTCTACCCGCTGCTCTGGCAGGCCGGCGGGAAGATATTCAGCGAGGACGGCGAGAGCGTCGCGTTCAACGATGACAAGGGCGTCGCCGCGCTCACCTTTCTCACCGACCTCTACGAGCAGGGCGCCATCCCCAAGACGGCGATGACCAACGTCAACGTCGTCGCCGACCAGGCGCTCGGCAAGCAGCAGGCCGCCATGGGCTTCACCAACTCCGGCATCGACTTCGGCGTCGCCGAGGAGGCGTGGGGCAAGGAGAACGTCATCGTCGGCGCCCCGCTCACCGGCGAGAAGCAGGCCGCCTTCGGCGTCCCCGGCGCGCTCGGCATCAACGCCCAGGGCAACATCGCGGGCGCCGAGCAGTTCATCACCTTCATGACCCGGCCGGAGCAGATCGAGAGCCTCGGCAAGGCGGCCGGCTTCCTCTCGCCGCGCACCGACGTCACCGTGCCCTCCGACAGCCCGTACGTCGAGAAGCTCCAGGACGCCCTGTCCGTCGTCGTCCCCGGCGAGTCCAGCCCCATCGCCCGCCAGCTCATGGGCATCCTCGCGCCGGAGATCCAGGCGGCGATGACCGGCAAGAAGTCCCCGCAGGAGGCGCTCGACGCGGCGGCCGGGCAGGCCGACGACCTGCTGGCCAGGCAGCGGTAGCCGCCGAATGCGGAAGATTGCGCCGCTGCGCCGGCACGACGCGCGCGCGGGGCTGCTGTTCGTGGCCCCGATGCTCCTCCTGTTCACGGTGTTCCGCTTCGGCCCGGTCGTCGGCGCGGGGTTCCTGTCGCTGACCGACTACCGGCTCAACGGCGAATGGGAGTTCATCGGGGCCGAGAACTACTCCCGGCTGGTCGACGACGACCTGTTCTGGGAGAGCCTCGGCGTCACCGCCATGTACACCGCCGTCTACGTCCCGCTGACGGTCGGCGTCGCCCTCGGCACCGCGATGCTGCTGCACCGCACGGTCTGGATGCGCGGCTTCTTCCGCGGGGTGTTCTTCCTGCCGTACGTCACCAGCATCGTGCTGGCCGCCGTCGTCTGGAAGTGGATCTACGAGATCGAGGACGGCCTGCTCAACTCCGCCCTCGGCGCCCTGTCCTTCGGCACCGTCGACTTCCTCGGCAGCGACACGCTCGTGCTGCCGTCGATCGCGGCGGCCTCGGCCTGGAAGGGCTTCGGCTACTCGATGCTCATCCTGCTGGCCGGCCTCCAGTCCATACCCAGGGCCGTCACGGAGGCCGCGACCATCGACGGCGCCGGCGGCTGGCAGCGCTTCCGGCACATCACGCTGCCGATGCTGCGGCCGGTGCTGTTCTTCGTGCTCGTCATCGAGGCCATCCAGGCGTTCCAGGTCTTCGACCAGATGTACGTCATGACGGCGGGCGGCCCGGTCCGCTCCAGCTACAGCCTCGTCTACCTCCTCTACGACACCGGCTTCAAGTACTTCGACTTCGGCTACGCCAGCGCGCTGGGACTCGTGCTCTTCGTGGTCGTACTGGTCTTCTCGCTGATCCAGCGGTGGTTGATCGGGAGGGACGACTGATGGCTGTGCTCACCCGCGACAACGCGCCCCCGGACACCGGCGGCGGCAAGGGCAAGGGCAGCGGCAGAGGGCGGGGCAAGGGCCGTACGCCCGGGGCGCCGCGGCCCGACCGGGGCCCCGCGCGGCTCACGCTGCCGACGCTGCTGGTGCTGGTCGCGTTCGTGACCGTCACGCCGTTCGCGGTGATGGTGCTCGTCGCCTTCGCCCCGCACAGCGGCAAGACCCTGCCGGGCGCGTTCGACGTCACCAAGGCGACGCCGGCGAACTTCGACGACGTCCTGGGCAGCTCCGACATCCTGCGCTGGGCGCTGAACTCGACGGTCTACTCCGTCGTCTCCGTCGTGCTGATCCTGCTCTTCGCCTCCATGGCCGGCTACGCCTTCGCCAAGAAGCGCTTCCCCGGCCGGGAGATCATGTTCTGGTCGTTCCTGGCCACCCTGATGGTGCCGTTCCAGGCCACGCTCATCCCGTACTACATCCTCATCTCCGAGATGAACGGCGTGGACACGTACTGGGGCCTGATCGTCCCGACCCTCGCCAACTCCCAGGCCGTGTTCCTGATGCGGCAGTTCATCATGCAGTTGCCGGACGAGCTGTTCGAGGCCGCGAAGATCGACGGCGCCTCGGAGTGGCGGATCTACACCACGATCGTCATCCCGCTGATCCGGCCGATCATGGCGACGCTCGGTGTGTTCGTCTTCCTCTGGCACTGGAACGACTTCCTGTGGCCGCTGGTCATCGCCCAGTCCGGGGACATGCACACGCTGACCGTGGGCCTCGCCACGCTCGACGGCGAGAACGTGACGATCAACCAGGTGATGGCCGGGGCGACGATCACCGTCGTGCCGTGCCTGCTCGTCTTCGGACTGCTCCAGCGGTATCTGACGGACAGCATCGCGACGACGGGGCTGAAGTCGTGAGGGTCGTCGACGTCAACCGGATCCTCGGGCCCGTACCGCACGACGACGTGCCGGGCCGCGACGCCGCCGGGCTGCGCGGCGAACTGGACCGGCTGCGCATCGACGAGGCATGGGTGGTGCACTCCCACGCGGTCTACGGCGACCCGCTGACCGTGCCGCCGGTCGAGGAGGACCGGCTGCTGGCGGTGCCGGCGGTGATCCCCGGGCCGCTCGGCACGGGGGAGCTGCCGCCGGTGCCGGTGGTACGGCTCTACCCGGCCGCGCACCGCTTCTCCCTCGGCGACGACGGCAGCGACCACCACGACGACGGCGCCCGGCTGCTCCGGCTGCTCGGCGAGCGGCGCACCGTGACCCTGGTCGACTGGGAGCAGCTCGACGCCGCCGGCCGGCGCCGCCTCTCCCGCCGTCCCGGCATGCCGCCGCTCGTCCTGACCGGCACCGGCTACCGCAGCCTGCGCGAGCTGGCCGGCCTGCTGGCCCGCTGCGAGCACCTGCACGTCGACACCTCCACGCTCTGCGGCCACCGGCAGGTGGAGTGGGCCGCCGAGCGCTTCGGGGCGCACCGGGTGCTGTTCGGCACCGGCTCGCCGCTCACCGACGACGCCGGGCCGCGGTTCCAGCTCGACCACCTCGACCTGCCGGCGGCGGACGTCGCGCGGATCGCCGCGGGCAACGCGGACCGGCTGCTGCGGGAGGCGGGCGGAGCGCACGCAGCAGGGGAACGCGGATCGCGTACGGGCGGATCGCCTACGGGACGATCGCGTACCGGCGGGCGGGAGGCGGGCGGATGAACGTCATCGACGCGCACGCCCACCTCGGCCGCTGGTTCAACTTCGCGATCCCCGACGGCTCCGCCGAGAGCCTGCTCGCCGTCATGGACCGCTGCGGCGTCGCCCAGGCGTGCGTCTCCCACCTGCTGGCCGTCGGCCCCGACGCCCGCGCCGGCAACGCGCTCCTCGTCGCCGACCTGGCCCGGTACCCCGGCCGCCTCCTCGGCTACGCCGTCTACCAGCCGCACGACCCGGAAGCCGGCGCCCGGCTGCGCGACCTGCTCGACGTCCCCGGCATGGCGGGCGTCAAGCTCCACCCCGACGTGCACGAAGCCGAGCTGGACGCGCCCGCGTACGCCGAGGCGTTCGAGATCGCGGCGGAGCGCGGCGTGCCCGTGCTCTCCCACGGCCAGTACGGCTCGCCCTGGTCCGACCCCGCCCGCTTCGCCGCGGTCGGCCCGCGCTATCCGGCGCTGCCCGTCCTCATGGGCCACGCGGGACTGTGGCCCGAGGGCTTCGCCGCGGCCGCACGCGCCGCCGCCGCGGCCCCGAACCTCGTGCTGGAGACGTGCGGTTCGCGGATGACCGCGCGGCACCTCGTCCGGCTGGTACGGGAAGTGGGCGCCGAGCGCATCGCGTTCGGCTCGGACGCCGTCTTCCTCGACCTGCGGGTCGGGCTCGGCCGCGTACGGCTGGCGGAGCTCTCCGAGGCGGACCGCGCGCAGATTCTCTACGGAACGATGAAAGGGCTCTTGTGACGTCGTCGCCTGTACGCACCGCACCCTGGCCCGAGTGGCCGCCGCCCGCCACCGACGAGCAGCGCAAGGCGCTGCTGGCCGTGCTCGACAGCGGCAGGTGGGGCGCGACCAACGGTCCCGAGGTGGAGGAGTTCGCCGCCGCGTTCGCGACGATGACGGGCGCGCCGTACGCGGTGTGCACCGTCAACAACACCGTGGGGCTCTTCCTCGCCCTGCGCGCGGTGGGCGTCGGGCCGGGCGACGAAGTGATCGTTCCGGCGTACACCTTCGTCGCCAGCGCCTCCGCGGTGGTACTGGCGGGCGCCGTGCCGGTGTTCGCCGACGTGGACCCCGACACGCTGCTGGTCGACCCCGAGGCGGTCGCCGCCCTCGTCGGGCCGCGGACCAGGGCCGTCATGACCGTCCACATCTCCGGGGCGATCGCCGACGCCGGCACGCCCGGGGTGCCGGTGGTCGAGGACGCCGCGCAGGCGCACGGCGCGGTGCGCGGCGGGCGGGCGGCGGGCACGCTGGGCGACGCGGGCTGCTTCAGCTTCCAGGCGAGCAAGGCCATGACGGCGGGCGAGGGCGGCGTCATCGTCACCGGCGACCGCGCGACGTACGAGCGGCTGTGGTCCCTGCACAACGTCGGGCGGAGGCTCGACGGCGGCTGGTACGAACACCCCGCGCTGGGCTGGAACCTGCGGATGACCGGCTTCCAGGCCGCCGTACTCCGGCCGCAGCTCGCCCGGCTGCCCGCCCAGATCGACCGGCGGACCCGCTCCGCCGCGGTGCTCGCGGCGGCGCTGGCTGACGTCGAGGGCCTGTCGGTACGCCCGGCGCCCCCGGACACCGAGCGGCACACCTGGCACCTGGCGCTGCTGCGGTACGACGCGGCGGCGTTCGGGGGCCGGACGAAGGACGAGTTCATCGCCGCGATGGCGGCGGAGGGCATCCCGCTCGACGCCGGCTACCGGGCACTGTCGGTGGAGCCGTCCCTCGCCGGCTACGCCCGGCCGTGCCCGGTGGCGGAGGGGGAGGCGGAGGCGACGGTGTGGGTGCGGCAGCACCTGCTGATGGCGGACGACGACGCGATGGGGGACATCGCGCGGGCGGCGCGGAAGGTGCGGGACGCGTGCACGCGCGTGTCGGGCTGAGCGGTGTGAGCGGTGTGAGCCGCGGGCCGGCCTGACCGGAATCCGGCGGTGGGGACCGGCCTTGGGGGCCGGCCCCCACCGCCTTCGCCGTGCGCCGGGTCAGCAGACCCGGTAGGTGTAGAACTGCCGAGGTCGGCGAAGCCGCACTGGGCGGGGGCGGGCGGGGTGAACGCGGGTGTGTCGGGGGCGGTTTCGGCGTGGGCCGGTAGGGCGAGGGTCACCACGAGCAGGCACGCGGCCGTGAGGGCGCGACGCATGGGACCTCCAACGGGAGTGATTTACGGCCCTGACCGTAAATGGCGGGGGAGGGGACGGCAATACGTCGGGCGGCGCGGAGCTGGGGGGTCGGTCTGGGGGCTGGGCGGGGGCCGCCGTGGCCGTCGAGGCATGCCGGCGGTCGACGCGTCCCGGCTCACCGGCTGCCGCGGCCGGTCGGGTCTCGCCCCCCGGGGGGTGGTCGGCTAGCCCTCCAGCCGCCGGAGTACGTCGCCGAACCCCTCGATGGCCCGGAGCGCGTCGGCCTGCGGCATGCCCGGCGGCTGGACGCGCAGGATGACGCCGTCCGCGCCCATCGTGGCGTACCGGCCGAGGCCGTCCACGCACTGCTCCGGGGAGCCGACGACGCTGCGCGCGGCGATGTCGTCCCACTCCTGCGCGTACCGGCCCGCGTCCATCGACGTGCGCTTCCAGGACCCGTACGCGTCGTACAGCCCGCGCAGCGGCTCCTCCAGCGCCTTGCGGGCCTGGAGGGAGGTGGGGGCGCAGTGGCCCTCGCGGCAGACGAGGACGTCGGCGCCGAGGGTGCCGGGGCCGCGCTCGTACGAGAGGTACTCGGCGATCTTCACGGGGAGTTCGGCGTCGGTCTCGTTGAAGGAGGTCGTCCAGCCGTCGCACATCCGCGCCGTGCGCGCAAGCGCGGCCGGCACCCGGCCGCCGTTCCAGAGGCGCGGGCGGGGGCGCTGGGCGGGGCGGGGGGAGAGGAAGGCGTCGGTGACGGAGGCGAAGCGCCCCTCGTACGTGACCGACTCCTCGGTCCACAGCCGGGTGACCAGCTCCACGCACTCCTCGAAGCGCGCGACCTTCTCGCGCGGCGGGATGCCGTACAGCGCGAACTCCTCGGGGCGGTAGCCGAGGACGAGGCCGGCGGTGACCCGGCCGCCGGAGAGGACGTCGAGGTGGGCGAGGGTCTCGGCGAGCCACACGGGCTGGTAGACGGGGGCGATGAGGCCGGCGGTGGCGAGGCCGATGCGCTCGGTGTGCGCGGCGAGCCAGGTCAGGGAGGTCAGCGCTTCGTGGTAACCGGGACGGTGCAGGTGGCGCTCGCCGAGCACCACCCAGTCGAAGCCCGCCTGCTCGGCGAGCCGGGCCTGCTCGACGGCGTCCGCGAGGGCGGGGCGGTCGTCCTTGCCGGTGAAGAGGTTGACGTAGAGGCCGAGTCGCATGGCCGGACTCCTATCCCTTTACGGTCTGGGCCGTAAAGGTTAGCGTGTGGTCCGTGGTTGCCAAAGGGGTTCCGGAACACGTGGTGGACAGGGCCGACGAGTTGCTTGAGCAACTGCGCGGGACGGTGCTCCCGGCGGTGCTGACGCCGATGGACGAGCGGGGGGTGGTCGACCTCGGCGTGCTCCGTGACTACGCGGCGAGGCTCGACGCGGCGCCGGTCGGCGGGTTCGCGGTCTGGGCCCACACGGGCCGGGGCCTGTACCTGTCGGAGGCCGACCGCGTGGCGGTGCTGCGCACGTGGCGGGAGGCGACGGACAAGCCGCTGGTCGCGGGCGCGGGGGTCCCCCGGGATGTCGCGCCGGGCGCGACGGTGGCGGAGGCGGAGGCGGCGGTCGAGGCGATGGCGGTGACGGCGGCGGGACTGGGCGCGGACGCGGTGATGGTGTACCCGCTGAGCGCGCTGGCCGGCCACGCCGATGGCCACGCGCGGGCAGTGCGGCTGCACGAGCGGGTGGCGGAGGCGAGCGGGCTGCCGGTGCTGGGGTTCTTCCTGCACGGCGAGGCCGGCGGGTACGAGTACCCGCCGGCGTTGATCCGCGACCTGCTGGCGTTGCCGGGAGCGCTGGGGGTCAAACTGGCCACGCTGGACCGGGCGATGGCCTGCCAGGACGCGATCCGCGCGGCGCAGGCCACGGACGGCCTGGTCGTCACGGGCGAGGACAGGATGTTCGGCCCGAGCCTGATGTGGGGCGCGGACACGGCACTGGTCGGCATCGCGGCGGCCCGGGCGGAGTTGACGACGGCGGTACTCGACGCGTGGCGGAGGGGGGACGCGGCGGAGTTCGTGCGGGCATCGGGCCGGCTGGACCGCTTCGCGGAGGCGGCGTTCTACGCCCCGATCGAGGGGTACGTGCAGCGGATGCACTGGGCGGCGGTGTGGGAGGGGCTGGTGCCGGAGGGGTGGGGGCACGACCCGTATGGGGTGGGGGTTGGCGTGGGGGAGCGGGAGCGGGTTATGGGGTGTTTGGAGGAGCTGGGGAGGGAGTTGGGGGCGGAGGGCTGAGGGGGCGGGCTTGATGTGCGGTCGGACGGCGGGTGGTTTTGCCTCGGGGCCTTTGGCAGGAGGCGCGGGGTCCTGCGGGGTTCTGTTGTCTGGTCGGACGACGGCCGCCTTGCCCCGGTCCGTCTGGGCCGGAGGCCCGGTCAGACCACGTACGCCTTCGCCCCTGGTCAATCTGTGCCACAGGCCCGGCCCCTGCCGGGGAGTCGGAGCACGGACGCCTGTGCCCTCGTCTGTCTGGGCCGCAGGAGCGGCCCTTCCGGGCCGGAGACTGGGAGGCACCTCCGCACGCCCGGGGTGCGGCCAAGGTGTCCCCGCATGCCCGCATGCCCGCATGCCCGCATGCCCGTGCCCGCTTGCACGCCCAAGTCGTACGCGGCTGGATCTCCCTTGGCGCCCGCGCGTTCGCCTGGGGTCCGGTCTCGCTCTGGTGCCTGCGCGTAGGCCCGCGGACCTGATTTTCCCCGCGCCCGCCCGCCCGCTGGGGCCCGATCCCGCTCTCGCGCCTGCCCGGTTCGCCCCGGACTCGATATCCCTCGTGCCGGCCCGCTTGTCCGGGGGCCTGATCTCGCTCTCGTGCCGGCCCGCTTGTCCGGGGGCCTGATCTCGCTCTCGTGCCGGCCCGCTTGTCCGGGGGCCTGATCTCGCTCTCGTGCCGGCCCGTTCGCCCGGGGCCTGATCTCGCTCCCGTGCCGGCCCGGTTCGCCCGCGGACCCATCTCCCCTCACGCCCACCCAAGGGTATGCGCCTGCTCTGACAGCACGGGGGTAGTAGGGCGTTGAGCTGGTACGTCGTGGCCGTGTGGGGCGGGTGCGGGGGGTGCGGCGTCGGGGTGGCGGTGGTGCGTGGGGTGGGCCGGTGTGCGGGGGTGTCGGTGAGGGGAGTGGCCGTGTCGTAAAGGCTCCCCCCGGGCCACCCCGCTGTTGAGTGTGCGGGCCTGCGTCCGGTGTCAAGGGCGCCCCTTCCGCTTCGCTCCAGGGACGTCGCTTCGCGATGGGGCTTCGCCCCACCCCTGACACCGGACTCCGGCCCGAAAGACCGGCGGCTATGGGTGGCCCGGAGGGAGCGGGCACCCTAACACTGCACTACGAAGGCGGAGCCCCGCCGACGGGGGCCGGGCCGCCCGGCGCCGGGCCCTCCCCGCTCGCCGAGATCCCGGCCGACGCGGGAAGACGGAGACGGCCGGGCCCGATCGCCCATGCCCCCGCCGGACCGGGGCCGCGCCGCCGGACGCCGGGTCTTCCCCGAGCGCCGAGGTGCCCCCCCGCGGCCGCGGACCCACGGAGCCGGGCCGCCCCCATCCCCGATGCCCCCGCCGGACCGGGGCGGAAGCCGGCGATGGCTGCGCTCCGTCGCGGATGTGCCCCGGCGGACGGGGGCGGGCCCGCAGATCCGGGCTTTCGCCGCTCGCTGATGTTCCCGGCGGGCGTTGGCGGCTGCCGGAGGCGGGTTGGGCCTGGTCGGCGATGCCTCCGGGGGCGGGGTCCGACCCGTGCCTGGGGTTGCCGTCTTCTGTCGCGTCACCTCCCGTCGGCCGGCTGTGCGAAGTTCGGTCTCAACTCGGGGGCATACCCCTCGATTCGGGGTGAATTGGGCGTCCGATATCGACTTTCGCCCCTCCAGGCACGCTCCCGGGTGGCCGTTCTCCTTTCGTGAGTCTCGCCGAGACGAAAGCGCGGTAACTCGGACTCAAAATCGGGGCAAAACGCCCGTGCGGTGCGACTTTCGCCCGTCCGTGCGTACTTGCCGGGCCCTGGAGCCTCGGCTGCCTGTCCGGGCCATCCCGAACGGGCCTTGGTGGTACGAAGTCGCCGTCGCGCCCCCTGCGAATCGGTGCAAAACGGCCATCCGTGCTGATTTTTGCCCCCCCGCCGCGCGCGTGCGCGCTGTGGTTCCCGGGGCCGTCCCCGGCGCTCCCGGTGCTTGGGTGGAGGGATTCGGGGTATCCGCCGGTAACATCCCCGGTTCCGGGGCGAATCGGCCCCCCGGGGGTCTGCTTTTGCCCCCCTGCGCGCGTTCGGCCGACCCCCACCGGCGCCCGTCGCGTCGCCTGCCCCCTGCGCCCCCCGCCACCCCCCTCCTTCGGCCACCGCCGAAACACCTCCCCCCGCTTTCCCCCGTCCCCCCACACTCCTGCCACAGCCCGGCGCCGCCCGTTCGGACCGACCATGCGGCGGCGCCGGGTCTTCGACCAGCACGACCAGCACGACCAGCACGGCCGGGCGACCCGGCACCACGGGGGAACAGGGGGCGTACATGCGTATGCGTTCGTACGGGACGAGGGGTGCTGCCGCGTACGCGACGGCGTCCAGAGTCGCCCTCTGCGCCCTCCTCCTCGCCGCCGCCACCGCCTGCGGCGTCGCCGGCGGCGCCCAAGGCGGCGACCGTCCCGCGAAGCCTCCCCGCACCGCCACCCCCCCCCCCCCCCCCCCCCCCGCGAACTCGCCCTCCTCGACCAGGCCCAGGAGACCCTCGTCGACCGGTGCATGGACCGCAGCGGCTTCGAATACCACCCCGCGGCCCCCGTCACCGCCGACGAGCGGCGCGACTTCCCGTACGTCGTGGACGACCCCGCGTGGGCCCGCGAGTACGGCTACGGCGGCGCGCTCGACCGGCGGTCCGTACGCGAGCGGAAGGGCAACCCCAACGCCGCGTACCTCCGCGCCCTCTCCCCCGACCGCCAACGCGCCTACGGCACCGCCCTCTACGGCGACCCCGCCACGGCCATCGAGGTCACCGTCCCGACCGGCCTGGACATCCGCAGGTCCCGCACCGGCTGCCTCGCCGAGGCGGACGGCACGCTCTACGGCGATCTCCGCGAATGGTTCCGCGTCGACAACGTCGCCGCCAACCTCCCCGACCACACCGCCGAACTGCACCGCGCGCCCGAGTACCGCGCCGCCGTCGCGAAGTGGGCCGCCTGCATGGCCGGCCGCGGCCACCCCTACGAGAGCCCCGACGACATCCAGCGCCGCCTGCCCGCGCTCACGAAGGGCGCGGGCCCGGACGAGGCCCACGCCGTCGAGGTCGAACTCGCGACGGCCGAGGCCGAGTGCGCGCGCAGTACGCCGCTGCCGGAGACCGTCGACCGCCTGACCCGCCGGCTCGCGCGGCCCGACCGCGCGCAGTACGCCGCGGAGATCGAGGGTCGCGACCGGATGCGGCTCCTGGCACTGGAACAGGCCCGCGCCCGGGAACTGCTGCCTCGCTGACACCCATCGCCCCGTATCGGCCTGTACCACCAGGAAAGGGAGATCACCCATGCGCACGTACAAGCTCGTTCTGGCCGCCGCGGCCGCCCTCGCCTCCGCCGGGGCCCTGGTCCCGGCCACCAACGCCGCCGCGGACTCCGCGGACTCCGCGGTCCGGGCGACCGCGGGCACCGAGGTCCGCGACGTCTCGGCGCAGGACCTCGACTGCGAGGACACCGCGGAAAGGTACGCGAACTCCGGCACGGTCAACATGTACGACCGCCGCCAATGCAAGGGCCCGGCCCTGTGCAAGGACTACGACAACGACAGCCACTACGGCCGCGGCGGGCAGTGCAAGGGCGGCGACAACAACGACACCAGCTCCGCCGTCAACCTGGGCTGGAACACCCGCAACGACGGCGTGTACTTCTACTCGGGCTACTACAAGAGCAGCGGTGAGCGCACCCTGATCGGCTGCCTCAAGCGCGGCCACAGTTGGGGCCAGCTCGACTGGGCCGACGCCGACAACGCGGTCTCGTCCCACCAGTGGGGCCAGTGCTGAGGGTCCGTACCCGGCAGTCCGCACGGACCCCCGCCCGCGTCCGGCCGAGCACTACGGCCGGACGCGCGCGGCCCGCGTCGGTCGTTCCGCCTATGCCTCGCAGATCTCCGGCGCCCGCTCCTTGATCCCCAGCAGGTCGAAGTAGTTCTGCCCGAGTGCGATCCGCCGGAACGCCTCGTCCCCCATCGCCTTGTTGATCCGGCTGGTCACCTCCAGCTCCTCCTTGTAGACCCCGAAGCTCTTGTCCCGCGACGCGACGAAGTCCGTCCCCGGGATCGCCTGTTCCGGATACGCGTCGAACAGCGCCGCGTACTTCGCCCGCACCCCCGGCTTGCCGAAGTACATGTCCTCCAGCACCCGCCAGCTCAGGTCGAGCGTGAGGTTCGGGTAGCGCTCCAGGAGCCGCTTCATGATGGCGATGTGCTCGTCCGGGTCCATGGTCGACAGCTCCTTGGAGAGCCCCATGTGCGCCCAGACGATCTTGTTGTGCGGATAGAGCCGCAGCACGCGCTCCATCAGGTGCAGATACTGCGTCGGGTCCTGGTCGTTGCCGAGGTCGGAGTGGATGGTGATCGGCATGTCGCGCCGGCGCAGCTCGTCCATGAACGGCGCCCACCCGGTGATGTCCGCCTCGTCCGCGGGCTCGTGCTTGTTGGGCAGGAGGGCCTGTTTGATGAGGTTGACCTCGCCCATCCACCGGAACATCCCCGGGAACTCCTCGTCGAGCTGCCGCATCCCGCCCCTCACGGTCTCGGGGTGGGCGAGGTCCGGGTACGTCATGGACAGGGCCAGGTCGACGTCCTCCTGCTTGTGCTCCACGACGTTCTCGGCGTTGACGAAGTCGTTCTTGATGCTGGGGAGCACGGGCGTGCCGGGGCAGTCCAGGTAGTACGTGCAGGGGGAGTCCACCGGGAGCTTCTGCCCGATGCCGAAGACGCCGGCGTGCCGTACGCCGGTGCGCTTGAGGTAGCCGACCACCTCGCGGAACGGGACGGCCTCGCCCCCGAAGGGGCGGAAGTGCAGGTGCCCGTCGACGACCGAGGTGTACGGCTCGGTGCGGCGGTCGAAGCAGTCCTCCTCGGCCGCGGAGGCGGCGGACCCGGCGGTGGGTCCGAGGACGACGGCGGCGGCGAGCCAGGTCGTGGCGATGACGGCGGTCCTGCGACTCACGTACGGCACGCGGATCCCCTTCGGCGGTGGAGCGAGTGGAGTGAAGACGAAGGGATTGTGTGATCGCCGGGAGGTGAGCGGGAGGCCGCCCCGCCGCGTGGCCGGGCAGATGACCGTAACGGGCTACGCGCGCGGGGCGGGCGGTGCGGGTGGGGCGTACGTACGGGGCCGTGCCGTACGTACGCGCGGGGCCGCGGGCGGGCACGGCCGCGGGGTGCGGCGGGCCTGCCGCGGGGGCCCGTACGGTACGCGGCCGGGCGACCCGATCCGCACCCCGAACCGGCCCCACCCGCCGGCCGCCGCCCTCCTCACACCCGCGCCACCGCGTCCGCCAGGCCCCGCCCCGCGCCCCGCGCGGCCCGGAGCGCCTCCTCGTGCTCCCGCGCGGCGTCCTCGCGCAGCGCCTCCATGCCGGGGGTGCTGGCCGCCAGCGTCAACTCGCGCTCGATCACGGTGAGATCGGCCTGCCACATGTCGACCAGGACCCGCCGCAGATACGGCGTCGAGTGGTCCCAGCCCGCCCGGGGCGCGCCCGGCTGGTAGCCGCCGCCCTTGCTGGTGACCAGCACGGTGGGCTTCTCCTTGAGCACCGGGGTGGCGGCCCCGGCGGCGTTGATGACGAGGTCGGCCCAGACCTTGAAGTGCTGGGAGACGCCGTAGTTGTAGAGCGGGACGGCGAGCAGGACGGCGTCGGCGCCGTCCAGTTCCGCGGCGAGCTCGGCGGCCAGCTCCATGGCCCGGAGCTGCGCGGGGGTGCGCTCGGGGGCCGGCGTGAAGCCGGCGGTGGTGGCCAGCGCCCAGGCGTCGGCGGGGAGCGGGGCGGTGCCGAGGTGGCGGCGCTCCACCGGAGCGTCGGGGTGGGTCTGGGCCCATGCGGCCTGGACGGTGTCGGCTATCTCGGCTGAGGCGGAGGCGCCGGGGAGGATGCTGGCGTCGATGCGGAAGAGCTTCATAGGGGTTGATCTCCGTATGCAGGGGGTTGCGCGGGTTGCGCAGGACTCGCGATCCAGCATAAGCGGACTTTACCCCGCTTATATTCCTGACGATACGGTGGCGACCGTGGACGGTGACCTGATCCCCCTGGGGCGACCCCGCGCGGAGCGCGCGGACGCGGCGCGAAACCGCAGGCTGCTGCTGGATACGGCCCGCCGGATGATCGCCGAGGCGGGCGCCGAGAACGTGACGATGGACGGCCTCGCGGAGCAGGCCGGGGTGGGGAAGGGCACGGTCTACCGCCGCTTCCGTACGCGGGCGGGGATCTTCGTCGCGCTCCTGGACGAGGAGGAACGCGGCTTCCAGCAGCGCGTGCTCTCCGGTCCGCCGCCGCTGGGCCCGGGGGGCGACCCGGTGGACCGGCTGATCGCGTACGGCCAGGGGCGCATCACGTTCCTGCTCGACCACCACGCGGTGGCGCGCGCGGCGCTGGGCCAGAACCGGCCCGTGCCGGTGGCGGTCCCGGGGCTGACACGGATGCACATCCGCCTGCTGCTGGAACAGTCAGGCGTGGCCGCGGACCACCTCGACGCCCTGACCCTGCAACTGTCCGCGGCCCTGGAGGGCCCGGTGCTGCTCTACGTCGCGACGCCCGCGCAGGAGGAGGCGGAGGCGACCCGCTATCTCCAGGCGCTGGCGGAGGGCTGGAAGATCCTGGTCACGAGGGTCTGCCGCCCCTGAGCGGCGCCACCCGGAGGGGCCCGCCGGTCAGTACGTGAGGGTGAGGTCGATGTCGGTCTCGTACGGGAGCGAGAGCTTCAGACGGTCGGTGTGAATTCCCGTGAGCATGTAGTTCCGGGTGGCTTCATCCAACTGAAAGACGTGCACGACTGCTTGCTCGCGCTTGTTCTCGACCCGCCAGAAGTGCTGGATTCCCGCCTTCGCGTACTTCAGCGGCTTGGTCTCCCGGTCCCGGTCGAGGGATTCGGGCAAGACGACCTCGACGGCGAGGAGCACGTCCTCGGCCTGGAAGCTGGTCTGCGCAAGTGTGGTCGCCGCGTCCCTCCGGACCACGATGAGGTCGGGCTCGGGCCGCTGCTGCTGGCTGATCACGACCGTCATCTCGCGTAGCACCGCCAGGTCGTCCGGGACTGTGCGCAGAAGACTGTTCTCCAGCATGCGAATGGTCACGCTGTGGAAAATGGTCTGCGGCGTCATGAAAACGAGGCTCCCGTCGATCAGCTCCGTGTGTGGAGGCAGGTCGGGGAGCGTGTCCAGGTCGTCGGCCGTATAGCCGCCGGACGGCGGCATCGGCCATGCCGGGGTCGTGTGCTCCGGCTTCTTCGGTGCCACGCTCATAGCAGGTGCTCCCATACGACGGATCCTCGCCCGTACGACCAGCGTACCCACCGGGAACGCCGGTCTTGCCCCTCGAACGAGTGGCCGACCTTCGTCGCCTTGACGGCAAAGGGGGCGCCGGTCCCGCCGACCGGCGCCCCCGCCCCGGGCCGCCCCCCCTCGGGCTTGCCCCCGGCCCCCCTCGGGCCGCCCCTCCACCGGCCCGGGGCGGGCCGGCGGAGGGGTGTCAGATGCCGCGGGACGTCAGGATGCGATCGGCCGCGTTCACCGAGTCGACCAGCGGGTGCAGGGTCACGGCCCGGAGGGCCTTGGCGCGGCTGCCCGTGTCCGCCGCCGCGATCGTGGAACGCTCCACGTCCTTCAGCGTGAGCATCAGGCCCAACTGGTCCGCCGCCGCCGGGCGCGTCGGGATCGGGTGGGCGCCCTGGGCGTCCACGCGGCACGGGACCTCGATGACCGCCTCCGCGTCCAGCCCCGGGATCGTGCCGCGGTTGGGGACATTGAGGATCAGGGTGGCGTGCTCGTCGCGGGAGATGGCGCGCATCAGCGCCAGCGCCACCCGGTCGTAGCCGCCGCCGTCCAGGTCGCACGTGTCGCGCTGCCAGCCGCCGGTGCTCTCCCGGCTCTCCGCCATGTACGTCGCCTCGCGCTCCTTGCGCGTGCGCTCCCAGACCGCCGCCGCCTCGCCCGGGTCGGCGGCCGCCGCGGCGTAGAACGCCGCCTGCTGCTCGCGCAGGAACTCGCCGCGGGTCGCGGGCGCGTCGCGCAGGGCGGCGATGGCCTCGCGGTTGAAGTAGTAGTAGTGCAGGTACTCGTTGGGCAGCGAGCCCAGCGCCTGCAGCCACTCGGCGCCGAAGAGCTTGCCCTCCTCGAAGGACTCCAGCGTCGCCGTGTCGGCGAGCAGCTCCGGGAGCCGGTCCTCGCCGTCGACGAGGATGCGGCGCAGCCAGCCGAGGTGGTTGAGGCCCACGTAGTCGAGTTCGGTGCGCTCCGGGTCGACGCCCAGGGCGCGGGCGGCGCGGCGGGCCATGCCGACGGGGGAGTCGCAGATGCCGATGACGCGGTCGCCGAGGAGGCGCTGCATGGCCTCGGTGACCATGCCGGCGGGGTTGGTGAAGTTGATGACCCAGGCGTTCGGGGCGACGGCCGCGACCCGCTCGGCGATGTGCATGGCGGCGGGTACGGAGCGCAGCCCGTACAGGACGCCGCCGGCGCCGACGGTCTCCTGGCCGAGCAACCCCTCGGTCAGCGCGGCGCGTTCGTCGCGGCTGCGGCCTTCGAGGCCGCCGGCGCGGATGGCGGAGAAGACGAAGTCCGTGTCGCGCAGGGCGTCGTCGAGGTCGGTGGTGGTACGGACCGCCGGCGGCCGGGCGCCTCTGGCTTCCCCGTCCGCCGCGTGCTGCGCGAGGACGGCGCCGATGGCTTCCAGGCGCCGCGGCTCCGTGTCGTAGAGGACGAGTTCGGTGCACCGCCCCGACTCGTCGCCGCTGTCTTCGAGCAGGGCCCGGAACACCAGCGGCACGCGGAACCCGCCGCCGCCCAGCACTGTCAGCCTCATACCGTGATTACCTCCACACCGGCCTCGCCGAAGGCGGCGAGGGTCACCGGGTCCGATGACGTGTTCGTGATGAGCATGTGCACGTCCTCGGGGCCGCAGATGCGGACGAGCCCCGAGTCGCCGGGGAACTTGCCCGCGCTGGCGAGCAGCACCACCTGCCGTGACGCCTTGATCATGGCGCGCTTGACGGGGACCTCGACGTGGGTGCTGTCCAGCACGCTGCCGTCGGGGAGGATCCCGCTGGCGCCGAGGAAGAGGCGGCCGACGTAGAGCTCACGGAGGTTGGACTCGGTGAGTACGCCGACGACCGAGCGGTAGTTCCGCCGGACCTCGCCGCCGAGCAGTATCAGGGTGACCGCGTGGTCGTCGCGCAGTTCCTCGTAGACCGCGAGATTGCTGGTGACGATCGTCACAGGGCGGCCGCGCAGCCGCTGGGCCAGGGCCAGCGTGGTGGTGCCGATGTCGAGCAGCACCACGTCGCCGTCCTCGATCAGCTCGGCGGCGCGGGTGGCGACCGACTCCCGTCCGCCGGGGTCGTCGTCCGCGACCTCGGCGAAGGGTCTCTCGTCGTCTGCGCGGGCTGCCACGGCGCCGCCGTAGACCCGGGTGAGGCGGCCGGCGCGGCCGAGTTCCGTGAGGTCGCGGCGGGCCGTGGCCTCGCTGACGCCGAGCCGCTTGGCGATGTCCCGGACGGGCAGCACGCCCTCGTCGCCGAGGATGCTGAGCAGCTTCTCGTGGCGCGTCTCTCGCAGCATGGACCGCAATGTACTCCACGTGAGCGAGTTTGCGCGAGTATGAGTGACCTCTTGCAAATTCCGTCGCGGCGGTGCAAGGTGTCGCTCAATGTGAACCACGAGCAGGAAGGGCACGCCGTTGAGCACACCCTCGGCGGTCCGCACAGCGATCGATCCGCTGGCGGGCACACGCGCTCCCGGCGATCCTGAGCACGACGTTCTCCTCACCGGCACCGTGTTCATGGACATCGTCTTCACCGGCCTCGAAGGCGCGCCCGTGCGCGGCAGCGAGAACTGGGCCCGCGGCATGGGCTCCAGCCCGGGCGGTATCGCGAACATGGCCACCGCGCTCGCCCGCCTCGGGCTGCGCACCACCCTCAGCGCGAGCTTCGGCACCGACCTCTACGGCGACTACTGCTGGGAGAGCCTGTCGGAGAGCGAAGGCGTCGACCTCAGCCCGTCGCGGCGGCTGGCCGGCTGGCACTCGCCGGTCACGGTCTCCATGGCGTACGAGGGCGAGCGCACCATGGTGACGCACGAGCACCCCGCACCGCCCCCCGTCTGCGCCACGCTCCCGCACGCCCGCTCCGTGATGGCGTCGCTGGAGCCGGGCCGGGACGAGGAGTGGGTACGGCACGCGCACGAGCAGGGCTCGCAGGTCTTCTCCGACGTCGGCTGGGACGAGACCGGCCGCTGGGACCTCAACGCACTGACGGGGCTGCGCTACAGCCACGCCTTCCTGCCCAACGCCGCCGAGGCGATGCGGTACACCCGCACCGACTCCCCGGAGCAGGCGGTACGCGCCCTCGCCGAGCTGGTGCCGATCGCCGTCGTGACCAAGGGCCCCGACGGCGCCGTCGCCGTCGACGGCGTCACCGGCGAGACCGCCGACGTCCCCGGCCTGCTCGTGGACGCCCTCGACCCCACCGGCGCCGGCGACGTGTTCGTCGCCGGCTTCATGACCGGAACCCTGGCGGGCTGGCCGCTCGCCGACCGGCTCGCCTTCGCCAACCTCACCGCCGCGCTGTCCGTACAGCACTTCGGCGGCTCGCTGTCCGCGCCCGACTGGACGGAGGTGGCCGCGTGGTGGATCGAGGCCGCCGCCCGTGCCAAGGCCGGCGACGCGGACGCCGCCGAGGTGGCCCGGCGGTACGACTTCCTGGACGGCCTGGTCCCGGCCCTGGTGCGGCAGCGTCCGCGCCGGCGGGCCATCCCGACCATCGGCTTCCGGGCCGAGTAGAACGAAGGAGTTCTGATGGGATTGCGCAACAAGGGCGGCGGTAGACGGCGGACCCGGCCGAGGGCCATGGCGCCCGCCGCGCTCGCCGCGGGACTTGCCGTGATAGCCGCCGGCTGCGTGCCCGGCACCGACGGCTCCGGCGCCGTCGATGGCGGGGGCGCCGGTGGCGCGGGCGGCGTACCGGACCCGGCGAAGGCGGGGAACGTGACGCTGACCGTATGGGACCAGGAGGTCCGCGGCGGCACCAACGCCGAGATCGAGCAGCTCAACAAGGAGTTCCAGGAGAAGTACCCGAACGTCAAGATCAAGCGGGTCTCCCGGAGCTTCGACGACCTCAAGACGACGCTGAAGCTCGCCCTGTCCGGCAACAAGCCGCCCGACATCGTGCAGGCCAATCAGGGCTACCCCGACATGGTCGCGTTCGTGAAGGCCGGGCTGCTCATGCCGCTCGACAACTACGCGGGCGTCTACGACTGGAACACGCGCTACCCCAACACCCTGCTCAACCTCAACCGGGTCTCCGCCGACGGCAAGCAGTTCGGCACCGGCCGCCTCTACGGCATCTCCCAGACCGGCGAGTTCATCGGCGTCTACTACAACAAGGAGAAGCTGGCCGACGCGGGCATCCAGCCGCCGAAGACCTGGAAGGAGTTCACGGACAGCCTCGCCACCCTCAAGGAGAAGGGCGAGCTGCCCATCCAGTTCGGCAACCTCGACCAGTGGCCCGCCATCCACAACTTCGGCGTGCTCCAGGACCAGCACGGCGCCGCCGAGGCGCGCGACACCGTGCTCGGCCGCGGCGACGGCTTCGACAACGCGTACACGAAGGACGCCGCTGCCGAACTCGCCGACTGGATCGACAAGGGCTACCTGCCCAAGGACGCCAACGGCCGCGGCTACGACGACTCCTACAAGCAGTTCGCCAACGGCGACGGCGGGTACCTGATCGCCGGCACCTGGCTGCAGGCGGACCTGAAGAAGCCCATGGGCGACAACCTCGGCGTCATGGCGCCGCCGCCCGCCTCCCAGGGCGGCAACCCGACCACCACCGGCGGCCAGGGCCTGTCGTGGTCCGTCACGTCCAAGTCCGCGCACCCCGACGTCGCCGCCGCGTACCTCGACTTCATCACCAACGAGCACGCCGCCGACGTCATGACGGAGAACGGCGTCCTGCCGGCCGTACCCGGCAAGGCGGCCGACGAAGTCGACCCCGAGAGCCCCGACGGCCAGATGATCGCCGCCTGGAAGCGGCTGAACGCCGACGACGGCCTCGTCCCGTACCTGGACTACTCGACGCCGACGTTCTACGACACCGTCTCCGCCGGGCTCCAGGACCTCATCGCCGGCAAGACGTCGCCCGACGGCTTCGCGCAGAAGCTCCAGGACGACTACGGGCCGTTCATGGAGAAGCAGCGCGGCGACGGCGCCGGCTCCGAGCCTGCGGGGTCGTGATGAAGTCCCTCACCGCCGGCTACGGCCGCCGCGCGCCGGGCGAACCACGCGCGGTCGGATACCTGTACGTCCTGCCCGCGCTCGTCATCTACGCGCTGTTCCTGCTCGTCCCCTTCGGGCAGTCCGTGTGGCTGTCGTTCCTGCACTGGGACGGCCTCACCCGGGCCACCTCCGCCGGGTTCTCCAATTACTCCGACATATTCACCGACCCGTCCCTGCGGGCCCCCTTCGGGCACGCACTCATACTGCTGATCTTCTACTCGGTGCTCCCCGTCTGCATCGGCCTGCTCCTCGCGGCCGCCATGTCGCGAATACGGGTGCGGGGCATGACCTTCTTCCGCACCGTGCTGTTCCTGCCGCAGGTGCTGGCGATGGTCGTCGTCGGCGTCGCGTGGCAGTCCATACTCGCGCCCGACGGGCTCCTCAACGACGTACTGCGGGCCGTGGGCCTGGACTCCCTGGCCCGGCCCTGGCTCGGCGACTACGACTGGGCACTGCCCGCCGTCGGCATCGTCGGCACCTGGGTCATGACCGGTCTGTGTCTCGTCCTCTTCCTCGCCGGTGCCCAGCGCATCCCCAAGGAGCTGTACGAGGCCGCACGGCTGGACGGCGCGGGCGCGTTCCGCGAGTTCTTCGCCGTCACGCTGCCGGCGCTGCGCGCCGAGATAGCCGTCGCGCTGACCCTGACGATCGTCGCCGGACTGCGCAACTTCGACCTCATCTACGTCATGACGAGCGGCGGGCCCGGCGAGGCCACCTCCGTGCCGGCGTACGAGGTCTACCACCGCGCCTTCGAGCTGAACCAGGTCGGTTCCGCCGCCGCCGTGGGCGTCGCGCTCACCGTGCTGATCTTCACCCTGACCGTCACGGTCTCCCGGCTCGTCGAAGGGCGGCGCTCATGAGCACCAAGATCGAACGCACCTTCACGTACGGCATCCTGTCGATCTTCGCCGTCATCTCCCTGACGCCCGTCATCGGCATCCTGTCGACCGCGTTCGGCGAAAAGGGCTCCCTCGACACCGGATTCTCGCTGCCCGAAGGCGGCCTGAGCTGGAGCAACTTCTCCGACGCCTGGAGCCAGGGCAACTTCGGCAGGTACCTCGGGAACTCGATCCTGGTGGCCGTGGTCGTGGTCACCGTCGCGACCGTCCTGTCGATCCTGGCCGCGTACGCCTTCGGGGTGATGCGCTTCCCCGGCTCCAACGTCCTCTTCTACGTGTTCGTCATCGGCCTCACGCTGCCGCAGGAAGCGCTGGTCGTACCGCTCTACTTCGACCTGCGGCACTACGAGATCACCGACACGTACTGGGCGCTGATCCTGCCGCAGACCGCGCAGTCCCTCGCGTTCGGCGTGTTCTGGATGCGGACCTACTTCCGCAACAGCGCACAATCCGTCGTGGAAGCCGCCCGCGTCGACGGCGCGAACAGCTTCACGACGCTGTGGCGGGTCCTCGTCCCCATGGGGCGGCCGGCGATCACCACCATGATCGTCATCACCTTCATGTGGACCTGGAACGAGTTCCTCATGGCCCTGGTCATGATCAGCGAGGAAGGACTGCGCACCGTACCGCTGGGCCTGGCCTTCTTCCAGGGACAGCAGACCTCCGACACCTCGCTGCTCGCCGCCGCGGCCGTGCTCATCGCACTGCCCGTGGTCGTCGTCTACATAGCGCTGCAGCGGCGGTTCATCGAGGGAATGCTCACCGGAGCAGTGAAGGAGTAAGAGAGTTGGGAGTGGCAGTGCCGAAGCCGAAGCCGTACGACGTGGTGACCATGGGGCGCGTCGGAGTGGACATCTATCCACTCCAGACCGGCGTCAGCCTCGCGGAGGTCAGCACCTTCGGCAAATACCTCGGCGGAAGCGCCACCAACGTCGCCGTCGCCGCCGCCCGCTACGGGCACGGCGCGGCGGTGATCACGAAGACGGGCGCCGACCCCTTCGGCACCTTCATCCGCGACGCGCTGCGCGGATACGGGGTCGGCACCGACTTCGTCGGCACCTCACCGGCACTTCCCACACCCGTCACGTTCTGCGAGATCTTCCCGCCGGACGACTTCCCGCTCTACTTCTACCGCTACCCCAAGGCACCCGACCTGGACCTCACGGCCGACGAACTGGACATGGACGCCGTACGCGCCGCCCGGGTGTTCTGGATGACCGGCACCGGACTCAGCGAAGAACCTTCCAGGGCCGCGACGCTCGCGGCACTCGAAGCCCGGGGCCGGGCGGCACACACCGTCTTCGACCTCGACTGGCGCCCCATGTTCTGGCCCGAGGGCGCGGGCGCGTCCGCCGACGGACTCGCCCGCGGGCTGTACCAGCAGGCGCTGGCCCACGCCACGGTCGCCGTCGGCAACCTGGAGGAGTGCGCGGTCGCGACGGGGGAGCGGGAACCGCGTGCCGCCGCGCGGGCCCTGCTGGCGACGGGCGTCGAACTCGCCGTGGTCAAACAGGGCCCCCGCGGCGTCCTCGCCGTCCACCGCGACGGCGCGGAAGCCGAAGTACCCCCCGTGCCCGTCGAGGTCGTCAACGGCCTCGGCGCCGGCGACGCCTTCGGCGGCGCCCTCATCCACGGCATGCTGGAAGGCTGGCAACTGGATCGCACCATCGCCTTCGCCAACGCCGCCGGAGCCCACGTGGCGGGCCAACTCGCGTGCTCCGACGCGATGCCCACGGCGGCACAGGTGGAGGCCAGGCTGCGCGCAGTGGAGACCCGGGCGTGACCCCACCCGCACGCCCCCCACGCCGCGCACCTCCCCCACGCACCCGCCCAAGGGTAGGCCGCCCCAGTGACAGCACGCGCACGCAGCGTACGCGGCGTACAAGGTCGAGCAGTGCGACGATCGAAGTCCGCACCGCAGCCATGACCGCACCCACCCGCGCACGCGCCCACTCCCCGGAGACCCAGGCATGACCGTTGACAAGACCGGCGACCTCACCGCCACCCGCGTCCACAACCCCGAAGCCATCGCCGCCGCGGCAGATGCCCGCCGCCCCGCGGCCTCGCCCCTCGGCGACGGCGACCCGGGCCGGGCCATGATCATCGCCGCCGACCACCCCGCCCGCGGGGCCAACGCCGTCGGCGGCGACGCCCACGCCATGGCCGATCGCGGACTCCTCCTCGAACGGCTCTGCCTCGCCCTCGAACGCCCCGGCGTCACCGGCGTCCTCGCCACCGCCGACATCCTCGAAGACCTCCTGCTCCTCGGCGTCCTCGACGGCAAGTCCGTCTTCGGCTCCATGAACCGCGGCGGCCTCGCCGGCTCCGCCTTCGAGATAGACGACCGCTTCACCGGCTACGACGCGGAAACCATCGCCGCCATGGGCTTCGACGGCGGCAAGATGCTCACCCGCATCGCCCTCGACGACCCCGCCACCGCCGCCACCCTCGAATCCAGCGCCCGCGCCGTCGACGCCCTCGCCGACCGGCGCCTCATCGCCATGGTCGAACCCTTCCTCTCCCGCTGGCACGACGGCCGCGTACGCAACGACCTCACCCCCGACGCCGTCGTCAAGTCCGTCTCCATCGCCTCCGGGCTCGGCCGGCGCAGCGCCTACACCTGGCTCAAGCTGCCCGTCGTCCCCGACATGGAGCGCGTCGTCGCCGCCACCACCCTGCCCGTGCTCCTCCTCGGCGGCGACGTCGGCGGCGCGGACGGCCAGCGCGCCGTCTTCGACGCCTGGCGCGGCGCCCTGCGGCTGCCCGGCGTGCAAGGGCTCGTCGTGGGCCGCTCGCTGCTCTACCCCGCCGACGGCGACGTCAGCGGGGCCGTCGACCGGGCGGTGAGCCTGCTGTGAACGGCGCCAACGACACCAACGGCGAGCTGTACGTACCCGGCGGCGCCGCCGCCTCCGGCCCGTACCGTACGGACATCACCCCAGGGACCGCCGGCTGGGGCTACTCCGGCCTGCGCATCCTCGAACTCGCCCCCGGCCGGAGCCACACCCTCGCCACCGGCGACGCCGAACACCTCGTGCTCCCCCTGGCCGGCGGCTGCACCGTCGAAGCCGACGGCCTGAGCCTCGAACTCACCGGCCGCCCCGGCGTCTTCGGCGAGCCCACCGACTTCGCCTACGTCCCCCGCGACACCGACGTCCGCATCACCAGCCCCGGCGGCGGCCGCTTCGCCCTGCCCTCCGCCCGCTGCGAACGCCGCCTGCCCGTACGCTACGGGCCCGCCGCCGGCGTACCCGTCGAACTGCGCGGCGCCGGCACCTGCAGCCGCGAAGTGCACAACTACTGCCTCCCCCAGACCTTCGACGCCGACCGGCTCCTCGTCTGCGAGGTACTCACCCCCGGCGGCAACTGGTCCTCCTACCCGCCGCACAAGCACGACGAGGCACGCCCCGGCGAGGAGAGCGAGCTGGAGGAGATCTACTACTTCGAGGTCGCGGAAGGCCCCGGCGGCGGCCCCGGCATGGCGTACCAGCGCGTCTACGGCACCGCGGAACGGCCGCTGGACGTACTCGCCGAGGTACGCACCGGCGACACCGTGCTCATCCCGCACGGCTGGCACGGCCCCTCCATGGCCGTACCCGGCTACGACCTCTACTACCTGAACGTCATGGCAGGACCCGGCGCCGAACGGGCCTGGCTCATCTGCGACGACCCGGCACACGGCTGGATCCGCAGCACCTGGGACGACCAGGACACCGACCCGAGGCTGCCGTTCGGAGGAGGGACGCGATGACCGACGCGACGAGCGACGCGACGAGCACCAAGGACGGCGAGACCGTCAGGCTCACCACCGCCCAGGCGCTGGTGCGCTTCCTGGCCGGCCAGTACAGCGAACGCGACGGCGTCGAACACCGCCTCATCCCCGGCATGTGGGGCATCTTCGGCCACGGCAACGTCGCCGGCGTCGGCCAGGCGCTGCTCCAGGCCGCCCGTACCGGCGAAGCGGACCTCCCGTACCACCTCGCCCGCAACGAGCAGGCCATGGTCCACTCCGCCACCGCCTACGCGAAGATGGCCAACCGCCTCCAGACCTACGCCTGCACCTCCTCCATCGGCCCCGGCGCCACCAACATGGTCACCGGCGCCGCCCTCGCCACCACCAACCGCCTGCCGGTCCTCCTCCTCCCCGGCGACGTCTTCGCCACCCGCGCCGCCGACCCGGTGCTCCAGCAACTGGAAGACCCCCGCAACGGCGACATCACCGTCAACGACGCACTGCGGCCCGTCTCCGCCTACTTCGACCGCGTCGAACGCCCCGAGCAGCTCATCCCCGCCGCGCTCGCCGCGATGCGGGTGCTCACCGACCCCGCGGAGACCGGCGCCGTCACCCTCGCGCTGCCGCAGGACGTACAGGCCGAGGCGTACGACTGGCCCGTGGCGTTCCTGCGCCGCCGCGTCTGGCACGTGCCCCGCCCCGCACCCGAGCCCGCCGCGCTGGCCCGCGCCGTCACGCTGCTCCGCGGCGCCCGCCGGCCGCTGCTCGTCGCCGGCGGCGGCGCGGTGTACTCCGAGGCGTGGGAGGAACTGCGCGCCTTCGCGCTGCGCACCGGCATCCCCGTCGCCGACACCCACGCCGGCAAGGGCGCCGTGCCCTGGGACCACCCCTCGGCCGTCGGCGCGCTCGGCTCCACCGGCACCGCCGCCGCCAACGCGCTGGCCGCCGAGGCCGACGTGGTCCTCGGCGTCGGCACCCGCTACAGCGACTTCACCACCGCGAGCCGCACCGTCTTCGCCCGCCCCGACGTGGCGTTCGTCAACCTCAACGTCGCCCGCCTCGACGCCGTCAAGCACGCCGCCGAGCCGCTGGTCGCGGACGCCCGCGCGGGCCTCGAAGCGCTCGACGCCGAACTCGCCGACTGGCAGGCCGACGACGCCCACCGGGCGCGCGTACACGAACTCGCCGACGCCTGGCGCCGCACCACCGACGCCGTCTACCACCCCGGGCGCGGCCACGGCCCGCCGCCCGCGCAGACCGAGATCCTCGGCGCCGTCAACGACCTGGCCGGCGACAGCGACGTCGTCATCAACGCCGCCGGCTCCATGCCCGGCGACCTCCAGGCCCTCTGGCGGGCCCGGGACCCGAAGGCGTACCACGTCGAATACGCCTACTCCACCATGGGCTACGAGATCGCCGCCGGACTCGGCGTGAAGCTCGCCGCCCCCGACCGCGAGGTCGTCGTCCTCGTCGGCGACGGCTCGTACCTGATGCTCTCCCAGGAGATCGTCACGGCGGTCTCCGAGGGGCTGAAGCTGATCGTCGTCCTCGTCGACAACGGCGGCTTCGCGTCCATCGGCGCGCTGTCGGAGTCGCTGGGCTCGCAGCGCTTCGGCACCCGGTACGCGGGGCGCAACCCCGACACCGGCGAGCTGGACGGCGGGCCGCTGCCGGTGGACCTGGCGGCGAACGCGGCGAGCCTCGGCGCGAACGTGCTGCGGGCGACGACGGTGGCGGAGTTCCGGGACGCCTTCGTCCGGGCCAAGGAGGCGGAACGCACCACGGTGGTGCACGTCGTCACCGACCTGACCGGGCCCAACCCGCCGAGTTCCGCGTGGTGGGACGTGCCGGTCAGTGAGGTCTCCGAGCTGGAGTCCACGCGCAAGGCGTACGAGGAGTACCGCGACGGCAAGCGCGCCCAACGCCCGTACCTCTGACAGCCAGCAACCCCCGTACTTCCCCGGCAAGTTAAGCGAGACCCTCATGCACACGATCGAGCACTGGATCGCCGGCGGCGCTGCTGCGTCCGTTTCGGCTACCTCCGCCCGCACCGCCCCCGTCTACGACCCCGCCACCGGACGCGAGCAGGCCCGCGTCCTGCTCGCCGAGACCGCCGACGTCGACGCCGCCGTCAGCGCCGCCGCCAAGGCGTACGACACCTGGCGCGACAGCTCGCTGTCCCAGCGGATGCGCGTCATGTTCGCCTTCCGCGAGCTGCTGGTCCGGCACGAGGACGAGCTGGCCCGCGTCATCTCCGCCCAGCACGGCAAGATCATCTCCGATGCCCGGGGCGAGATCGTCCGCGGCCGGGAGGTCGTCGAGTACGCCTGCGGCATAGCCGACGCCCTCAAGGGCGGCTTCTCCGACCAGTACTCGCGCGGCGTCGACGTCCTCTCCTTCCGTGAGCCGCTGGGGGTCTGCGCGGGCATCACCCCGTTCAACTTCCCCGCGATGGTGCCGCTGTGGATGCACCCCATCGCCATCGCCACCGGCAACACCTTCGTGCTCAAGCCCAGCGAGCGCGACCCGTCCGCCTCCAACCTGATCGCCCAGTTCTACGCGGACGCCGGGCTGCCCGACGGCGTCTTCAACGTCGTCCACGGCGACAAGACCGCCGTCGACGCCATCCTCGACCACCCCGGCATCTCCGCCGTCTCCTTCGTCGGCTCCACGCCCGTCGCCACCTACGTGCACGAGCGCGGCACCGCCGCGGGCAAGCGCGTCCAGGCGCTCGGCGGCGCGAAGAACCACGCCGTCGTGCTGCCGGACGCGGACCTGGAGTACGCCTCCGACCAGCTCGTCGCCGCCGCCTACGGCTCCGCGGGCGAGCGCTGCATGGCGATCTCCGTCGCCGTCGCGGTCGGGGACGCGGCGGAGCCGCTGGTCGAGGTGCTGGAGCGGAAGGCGCGCGCGGTGCGCGTCGGCCCCGGCGACGACCCGGCCAGCGAGATGGGCCCGCTCGTCACCCGCGCCGCGCAGGAGCGCGTCAGCGGGGCCGTCGCCTCGGCCGCGGCGCAGGGCGCGACGGTCGTGGTCGACGGCCGGGACCTGAAGGTCGCCGGGCACGAGGAGGGCTTCTTCACCGGGCCGACGCTGCTGGACCACGTCAGTGCGGCGATGGACGCGTACCGCACGGAGATCTTCGGCCCGGTGCTCGCGGTGATCCGCGTCGCCACCCTGGACGAGGCGATCGCGCTCATCAACGCCAACCCGTACGGCAACGGCACGGCGCTCTTCACCGGCGACGGCGGCGCGGCCCGGCGCTTCCAGCGTGAGGTGCACGTCGGGATGGTCGGCATCAACGTGCCGGTGCCGGTGCCGATGGCCGCGTACTCCTTCGGCGGCTGGAAGGACTCGCTCATCGGCGACAGCCCCGTGCACGGCCCGGAGGGCGTGCGCTTCTACACCCGCCCGAAGGTCGTCACGACCCGCTGGCCGGCCGGCGGCAACCCGGCGGCCCGCGGCGCGGCGTTCGCGTTCCCGACCGCCAACTGACCCGCCCCCCCACCCCGTCACGAGCCCCGACCACCGAGAGGCCGCACCCTCATGACCGACGCACCCGGCGCCCCGCGCCCCGCCGCGGGAACCGCCGCCGGCAATCTGTGCCTGGGCTCCGCCCCCTGCTCCTGGGGGGTGTGGTTCCCCGAGGAGGAGCACCAGGTCCCGTACACGCGCTTCCTCGACGAGCTGGCCGAGACCGGCTACAAGTGGCTGGAGCTGGGCCCGTACGGGTATCTGCCCACCGACCCGCAGCGCCTCGCCGGCGAACTCGCCGAGCGCGGCCTCCAGGTCTCCGGCGGCACGATCTTCGGCGCCCTGCACCGCCCCGCCGAGTGGGACGAGACGCTGGCGAACGTGCGCCGCGTCGCCGAGCTGACCGCCGCCGCCGGCGCGCACCACCTCGTGCTCATCCCGCCGCTGTACCGCGACGAGAAGACCGGCGACTTCACCGAGCCGCCGGAGCTGACGGCCGCGCAGTGGACGGCGCTCGGCAAGGCCGCCGACGACCTGGGCAAGATCCTCCTGGACGACTACGACGTCCGTCTCGTCGTCCACCCGCACGCCGACAGCCACATCCAGACGCAGCCGGAGATCGAGCGCTTCCTGAACGCGACCGACTCCCGCTACGCCAACCTCTGCCTGGACACGGGCCATGTCGCGTACGGCGGCGGCGACAACCTCGATCTCATCCGCCGCTACGCCGAGCGCATCGGCTACGTCCACATCAAGCAGATGGACCCGGTGATCATCGAGCAGGTCCGGGCCGAGAACCTGTCGTTCTCCGAGGCGGTCAGCCGCGGCGTGGCCGTGGAGCCGCCCGCGGGGGTGCCCAACCCGGGGGACATCGTGCAGGCGCTGTCCGGCCTGGACGCGGAGCTGTTCGTGGTGGTGGAGCAGGACCTGTGGCCGTGCGAGCCGGAGGTGCCGCTGCCGATCGCGGTCCGTACCCGCGACTACCTGGCGGGCGTCGGCCTGAGCGGCACGCGCCGCCCCCGCTGAAGCCGAACTCAGTACTGAGGAGCAAGAAGTCATGACCGTACGCATCGGAGTCGTCGGCACCGGCGCCATCGGCCGCGAGCACATCGAGCGCATCAGCCGCGTCATCAGCGGGGCCCGCGTGAGCGCCGTCGCCGACATCGACGCGGCGCTGGCGGAGAAGGCCGCGGCGGAGGCGGGGGGCGCGCGGGTCGCCGACGCCGCGGATATCGCGGGGTCGCTGATCGCCGCGGACGACGTGGACGCGGTGCTGGTGTCGTCCTGGCACGCCGCGCACGCCGAGCACGTACTGGCCGCGATCGCCGCGGGCAAGCCGGTGCTCTGCGAGAAGCCGCTGGCGACGACGGCGGAGGACGCGCTGCGCGTGCTGGCCGCGGAGGAGGCGTTCGGGCGGCGGCTGGTGCAGGTCGGGTTCATGCGCCGCTACGACCCGGGCTACCGGGAGTTGAAGCGCGTCATCGCCGACGGAGGCATCGGCCGGCCGCTGATGATGCACTGCGCGCACCGCAACCGGTCGGCGCCCGAGCGGTACACGACCGAGATGGCCGCGCAGGACACGGGCGTGCACGAGATCGACGCGGCCCGCTGGCTGCTGGCCGACGAGATCGTCTCCGCGCAGGTCATCATGCCGCGCGCCACGGAGCGCCGCTTCCCGCACTTGCAGGACCCGCAGTTCATGCTCTTCGAGACGGCCGGCGGGGTCCGTATCGACCTGGAGGTCTTCGTCAACTGCCAGTACGGGTACGACATCCAGTGCGAGACGGTCGGCGAGACGGGTCTGATCCGGCTGCCAGAACCGGCGCGCGCTCAGGTGCGTGCGGCGGCGCGGGTGGGCACGGAGATCGACCAGGAGTGGGGCGGCCGCTTCGCGGAGGCGTTCGACGTGGAGGTGCAGGCGTGGGCCGACTCGGTGGCCGCGGGTGCGGCCACGGGGCCGAGCGCCTGGGACGGTTACGCCGCCACAGCGGTCGCGGCGGCGACGGTCGAGGCGCAGCGGACGGGCGCGGTGGTGGACGTGAACCTCGTGGAACGCCCGGCGTTCTACGCCTGACGGGCACGCACGCCGCCCGGTTTTCCGGGCCGGGGCACCGTCCCCGGCCCGCCGCGCTTCCCGCGGCCCCGGCCCCCACTGCGGGGGGAGGGGCCGGGCCGCGGGAACCCCGTCTCCGTTCGGCACGTCTCCTTGGGGCAGCAGGTGTGTCCAAAGGGGGGTACGGATGTCACTGGGGGAGCCGCCGCTGCTGAGCCGTCCGCCGTGGGTCGGCGTGACGACGACGCTGGGGCAGATGGCGTACGCGCTGGGGGCGTTACCGGCGGCGTTGATGGCGCTGATGATCCCGCTGTTCCGCGGCGAGCGGGAGTACTGCGCGCCGCCGGACCATACGGGTCCGTGCGACCGCATCCAGGAGATGAGCGCCGGTTCGGCCGCGGGTCTTGGCCTGGGGGTGCTGACGCTGCTGGTGGCGGGCGCGGTCGCGCAGTCCGTGGGGCGGCGGATGGCGGAGACGGGGCGGGAGCGGCGGGGGGTGGCACTGGTGCTGGGGACGCTGGCGGTGCCGGCGGTGACGTACGCGATGCTGGCGTACGGGTACACGACGGCGTGAGGCGGCGGCGTACGCGGTGACGGGGTGCGGCCCGCCCTCGTACGGGACGGGCGTGAAGCCCGGTGTCCGTACGCGACAGCCCGAAGCCCGCGGCCCGCCGTCAGGCGTCGTCGCCGGCGAGGACGTCGTCGGCGTCCACGATCCGGTACGCGTACCCCTGCTCGGCGAGGAACCGCTGCCGGTGCGCGGCGTAGTCCTGGTCGATGGTGTCGCGTGCGACGAGCGAGTAGAACCGCGCCTCGTGCCCGTCCTCCTTCGGCCGCAGCACGCGGCCGAGCCGCTGCGCCTCCTCCTGGCGGGAGCCGAACGTGCCCGAGACCTGGATGGCGACCGTCGCCTCCGGCAGGTCGACGGAGAAGTTCGCGACCTTCGACACCACGAGGACGCTTATCTCGCCGCTGCGGAAGGCGTCGAAGAGCTTCTCCCGGCGGGCGTTGGTGGTCTCGCCCTTGATGACGGGGGCGTCGAGGTGCTCGCCCAGCTCGTCGAGCTGGTCGATGTACTGGCCGATGACGAGCGTCTGTTCGCCCGCGTGCCGGGCGACGAGCGCTTCGGCGATCTTGCGTTTGGTGTCGGTCGTGGCGCAGAAGCGGTACTTCTCCTCGGCCTCCGCGGTGGCGTAGGCGAGCCGTTCCGCGTCGGTGAGGTTCACCCGCACCTCGACGCAGTCGGCGGGCGCGATGTAGCCCTGCGCCTCGATCTCCTTCCACGGGGCGTCGAAGCGCTTGGGCCCGATGAGCGAGAAGACGTCGGACTCGCGGCCGTCCTCCCGTACGAGCGTGGCCGTCAGCCCGAGCCGGCGGCGGGCCTGGAGGTCGGCGGTGAACTTGAAGACGGGCGCGGGCAGCAGGTGCACCTCGTCGTAGACGATGAGGCCCCAGTCGCGGGAGTCGAAGAGCTCCAGGTGCGGGTAGACGCCTTTGCGGCGGGTGGTCAGCACCTGGTACGTGGCGATGGTGACCGGGCGGATCTCCTTGCGGGCGCCGCTGTACTCGCCGATCTCGTGCTCGGTGAGCGAGGTGCGGCGGAGCAGTTCGCTCTTCCACTGCCGGGCGGCGACGGTGTTCGTGACGAGGATCAGCGTGGTGGCCTTCGCCTCGGCCATGGCCCCGGCGCCGACGAGGGTCTTGCCGGCCCCGCAGGGCAGCACGACGACGCCGGAGCCGCCGTGCCAGAAGCCTTCGACGGCCTGTTTCTGGTACGGGCGCAGCCCCCAGCCGTCCTCGACCAGCGCGATGGGGTGGGCTTCCCCGTCCACGTACCCGGCGAGGTCCTCGGCGGGCCAGCCGAGCTTCAGCAGCGCCTGCTTGATCTGGCCGCGCTCGGAGGGGTGGACGGCGACGGTGTCGTCGTCGAGCCGGGCGCCGACCAGGGGCTGGATCCGCTTGGACCGCAGGATCTCCTCCAGCACCGGCCGGTCGGTGCTGGACAGCACGAGGCCGTGGGCCGGGTCCCTGGTGAGGGTCAGCCGCCCGTAGCGCGCCATGGTCTCGGCGACGTCGACGAGCAGCGCGTGCGGCACGGGGTAGCGGGAGTAGGTGACGAGGGCGTCGACGACCTGCTCGGCGTCGTGTCCGGCGGCGCGCGCGTTCCACAGGCCGAGGGGGGTGACGCGGTAGGTGTGGATGTGCTCGGGGGCGCGCTCCAGCTCGGCGAAGGGCGCGATGGCGCGCCGGCACTCCTCCGCCAGCTCGTGGTCCACTTCCAGCAGGAGCGTCTTGTCCGACTGCACGATCAGGCAGGACATGCGGACCTCCCTCCCACTGCTGCCGCTGCTGCCGCGCCCGGTTCGGGGACCCCGGGGGCCCGGGGGATACGCGGGAAACAGGGAAGTCTACCTCGCGGCGGCGACAGCGTGCGGCGCGCCGGCGGCCGGGGGGTACGGGCCGCGGGGGCCCGGGTGGCCGGAGGACCGGCTGCCGGGGGCTCAGCTCATGGCCTTCTTCACCAGTTCGGTGACCGTCTTCTCGTGGGCGGGCGTCAGGTCGGTGAGGGCGAAGGCGGTGGGCCACATGGTGCCGTCGTCGAGGTGCGCGGCGTCGTTGAAGCCGAGGGTGAGGTAGCGCGAGCCGAACTTGTCCGCGGCCTGCACGAAGCAGACGATCTTTCCGCCCTTGCCGTTCTTGGCGCCGGCGGCGTAGGCGGGCATCCCGTACCACAGCCGCGGCGACAGCTCGGGCGCCGCTTCGGTGATGAGGGTGTGCAGCCTGCCGGCGATGGTCCGGTCGGACTCGGGCATCTCGGCGATCTTCTCCAGCAGCTCGGCCACCGGGTCGGTCTTCTGGCCGCCGCGCCTGGTCTTCTTGATCTCCTTCGCGCGGTCCTTCATGGCCGCGATCTCCGCCTCGGTGAAGCCCTCGTAGGACTCGCCGCCATCGGCCGTGGCCGCCTTCTTCGCGTCCGCCATAGCAGTACCTTTCCGGGTCTGACCTGGTCCGGATCCCAGCCTACGGAGATTCAGCGGCGACGACTTCTCCAGAACTGACCACCCGGACGACCGCCGGGTGCAAGGCGTCGTCCGGGCGGGGCGGGGGCAGGCCGGGGGCGGGTGTCAGGCGGGGGTGACCGGTTCCTGGAGTTCGGTGACCCAGTCGGCGTGGGACTCGTGGACTTCGAGGTACAGCTCGCGGGCGTAGCCGGTGGAGCGGTAGCCGTTCTCGTCGATCCAGGCGGCGAGGGCCTGGACGGTCGGCAGCACGGCGTCCATGTCGCCGCGGTGGACGACGGTGGCCGCGGTGTCGAGCGGCGGCAGGTCGGTGACCGTGAAGTCGTACGCCGGCGAAGGCTCGATGCCGGCCTGGAGCCCCGCGTGGACGGTGATCGTGCCGTCGGGGGCGTCCTCGTACCAGGCGATGCCGGGGCCGGTGGGTACGACGCCCGCGGCGTCGAGGCGGCGGCACAGCTCCTCGTAGAGCGGCTGGATCACCGGGCCGATGTCGGCCGGCTCGAAGCTCGCGGCGCTGCCGCTCAGCTCGGCGACCCGGACGGCGGGGACGGACTTCAGGACGACGTCGGTGGCGGACATGCGGCCCTCGCTCTCGATCGTACGGAGCCGCGCCTCCACCCCGGCGAGCCGCCGTACCGCGGCCGCGGCGGCGGTCTCCAGCTCCGCCCGGCGCAGCCGCAGCATGCCGCGCAGCTCCTCGGCGGTCAGCTTCTCGTCCAGTATCGAACCGATCTGGCCGAGGCTGAAGCCGAGATCCCTGAGCGCGACGATGCGGTTGAGGCGGCTGAGCTGGGCGGCCTCGTAGCTGCGGTAGCCGCTGTGCGCGTCGACGCGGGCGGGGCGCAGCAGGCCGAGGGCGTCGTAGTGGCGCAGCATGCGGACTGAGACGCGGCCGTGGCGGGCGAACTCTCCGATGGTGAACATGACGTGCTCTAGTGGAGGGGCTGACACGGTGTGAGGGTCAAGGGCCCGTCCGGGTACTGCCGGCGCGGCGCTTCAGGTGGGGTCGTCGGCGAGTTCCGCGGCGCCGGTGATGCGGTGGAGGGGGTAGGTGCGTACCTCGTCTGCGGTGTGGTCGTACGCGGTGACGTAGCCACCTTCGACGCGGACGGGGGCGATGACGCGCTGGCTGGCGGCGCCGTCGGCGTTGACGTAGCCGATCCAGACGGCGGCGTTGCCGAGGACGGCGGCCTGGAGGACGGCGAGGGTCTCGGCGGCGGGGGTGCGGGGGAGGCCGCCGGGGGCTTGCGGGGTGCTCGGGGCTCGCGGGGTCCGGGGTGCTTGCGAGTCCTGTGGGTCTTGGGGTGCCTGGGGGGTCCGGAGGGGAGCGGTGGCGGCGCGGTCCCCGGCGCGTACGGCGCGGACGGCCGCCGCGAGGAGGGTGGTGTCGGGGGCGGGCGGGCCGTCGGGGACGGGCGCGGGCGGCGTACGGGGCGGGGTGCGGTGCGCGGCGGCGCGCGCGATGAGGACGGCGCCGTCGGGCGACTCGGCGGCGGGCGCGTAGCCCATCGCGCGGAGCCGGGCCAGCAGCACGTCGGGCGGGGTGGGGGAGACGAGGACGGTGGGCGCGAGGTGGCGCAGCCGCAGCTCCTCGGAGCGCCGGTCGGCGACGATCTCGGCGAGGAGCGCGTCGTCGTCGCAGCGCAGATACGCGCCGGCGGCGCCGATCCGCAACCGGCCGTGCTTGCGGGCGACGTCGTCGATGAGGTAGCTGAGCGGCTGCGGCACGGGGGTGCGGGAGTGGGCGGTGAGGAAGTCGTGCAGCTCGGCGGCGGACCGTCCGGCGTCGAGGGCGCGGCGTACGGAGCCCTGGGTGAAGCGGTAGACGGTGGCGCCGCCCTTGGACTCGACCTCGGCGAGCACGCCGAGCACGGCGGCGAGTTCGCGCTTGAGGGGGCCGGGGGCGATGGCGGTGAGGTCGGCCTGCAGCAGCACGTGGTCGACGGGCGGGGGAAGGTGCGGCGCGAGCGCCCCTGCGGCCCGGAGCGCGGCGGCACGGGCTTCGGCGGGGGTGGCGGGGCGCTCCGGGGCGTCGGTGCTGGTGGCGGGGGGTGGAGCGAGGTGGTTGTCGGAGGGGCTGCCTACCCTTGGGCGGGTGCGCGGGGGAGGTGGGGTTGCGGCGTCGGGGGTGTCCGCCTCCGGCGGGGCCGGCGGTGGGCCTGCGCCCTCCTCCGGGGAGCTCAGCAGGGCGCGTCCGTGGGTGGCCAGGGCGCCGCGGCCCGTGACGCCCAGGAGTTCCGCCTCCGCCAGCGTCCAGCGGGCCAGCCGCGTGCGCAGGTCCTCCTCCTCGCCCGCCGCCGCGGGGCCGCCGCGCGGGGGGCGTTCCCAGCGGAGCCGGGCCACCACCGAGTCCGGCGTCGCCGCCGTGCCCTCCGGGAGCCCCGCGAGCAGCGCCAGCACCGCGCGGCGCACCTCCGGTGCCGCGCCGCGGTCCAGGCCCTCGCCCAGCGCCGACAGCGCCCGGCCCTTGCCGTCCCGGCCGCCGGCCAGCCCCGGCGTCCGCGTCGCCGCCAGCCACGCCGCCGCCAGCTCCGCCCACCGCTCGGCCGCCGGCAGCGCCAGCCACTCGTCGTACGCGGGCGTCGGCGCGTACCGTTCGTCAGTCCCCCCGTCGGAGGCCAGCAGCCCGGCCCCGTAGGCCAGTTCCACCCAGAACGCCGCCTGCGGCTCCGCGACGTCCAGCGCCGTCGCCGTCCGCTTCAGGTCCCGTACGGCCAGACCGCCCGCCCGCAGCACCGGCGGGCTCGCCGTCGCCCACTGGCCGAGCAGCTCCTCGACCGTCTCGACCGCCACCGCCGCCTGCCCGGCGGCCGTCGCGTCGACGATCCGCATCCCGTACGTCCCGGCCGCGACCGGCTCCGGCGGCACCGCCGCCACGCTCCGGTGCGCCCGCCCGTCGCGCAGGTGCAGCGCCACCTCGCGCGGCAGCAGCACGCTGCCCGGCGCGGTCGGCAGCAGCAGCCCCCGGTCCAGCAGCCACCGCACGTGCGCCGGCGGCTGCGCCGACACCGTCCCGTACGGCGGGCCCCACGTCAGCCGCCCCAGCACCGTCACGGCTTCCGCCGGCGCCTGGTCCAGCAGGTCAGCCATCCGCTTCGGGTCGGAGAAGAGCGCCGTCAGCGACTCCACGGCCGAGACGGGGTCATGTGTCGTCGGCAGCCCCGCGTTCGCCAGTACTTGCTGCAGCCGCCCCGGCGACATGCCCATCGCCACCTCCGCGGCGGCGGGCCCCAGGCCGGTCGCCGACCCGGACGCCTGCGGCGTCAGCAGCTCCCGCGCCGTACGCACCAGCCGCAGCCGCTGGTCGTCCCCCCACACCAGCGCCTGCGCCCGCAGCTCCGCGACGGCGCGCGGCAGCGCGGCCACGGTGCCGGGCTCGTCGCCCATCAGCCCGGCCAGCACGTCGTACGGGCACGGGTCGGGCGCGATCGCGAGTGCCTGTGCGGTCTGCTGCGTGAACCGGTCGAGCCGTTCCAGCGCGCGGACGACGGAGGCGCGGGTGCCTGCGCGGGTGGCGAGTTGGGTCAGGTCACCCGGTACGGGGGTGAGCAGATCGGGCCGGGCGCGGAGCAGCTCGGCCAGCGCGGTGTCCGGTCGGCCGCGGAGCTCCTCGGCGAGGGTCCGGGCGGGGTTGCCGGTCGTCATCCGCTCCACAGTAGTCCTCGCCGGACGTACGGCACCGGACGGAGCCGGGGTGGCGGTGCGCGGCACCGCCTCCGGCGGGGAGGCGGTGACCGTAGCGGCGCGGGCTACGTGGGGTCCGCGCCCATCGTGTCCAGCACCGGCGGTGCCGGCTCGATGGGCTTCGGCATCACCGCCGCCTCCGAGTGGCCGCCGCAGCCGTACGCGAGGGAGACCACGTGGCCGTCCGCCGGGGAGTACTCGTTGGCGCAGACGCCGAAGGCGCGGCGCAGGGAGCCCGCGATCGGCATGAGGAAGCCGCAGCTCACGCAGGACGCGGGCGCGGCCTGCGCCATCGGCGTCTTGGGGCCGTACTCGTCCTCCCAGCGGTCCGCGGCGCTGTGCAGGCCGTAGCGGGAGAGCACGCGGTGGCGGGTCATGCCCAGTTCGTCGGCGACGGCGCCGATCTCCGCGCGCCGCGGTACGCCGCCGGGCGCCGCCGCGGCGGCCGGACCGGCCTCCGTGCCCCCGGTGCCCTCCGCGGCACCCGCGCCGGCCTCGCCGACGCCCTCCGCGGCTGCGGCCTCGGCGGCTGCGGCCTCGGCCGGCTCGGCCGGCTCCAGCTCCTCGTCGCCGACCGCGAGGCCCGGCTCCAGCCGCAGGTCCTCGGCCTCCGTCGGCAGCAGGTCGCCGGGACCCAGGTCGCCGGGGCGCAGCCGCTCGTTCCACGGCACCCACTCCGGCGCCAGCAGCGCGTCAGGGCCTGGCAGCAGCACCGTTTCGTCAAGCGTGACCGTCCGCGCGCGGGACGCCCGCGCGACGGTCACCGCCCAGCGCCAGCCTCGGTAGCCGGGCAGCCGGCACTCGAAGAGGTGGGTCACCACGCGCGTGTCGTCGGCGGTGACGCCGATGTGCCCGCCGATCTGCTCCGCGCCCGCGGCCTCCTCGGCCGCCGCACGGGCGAGGTCGACGGCGTCGGCGCACTGCTGGTCGGGGGTGACGCGGCTGCGCACCGCGGCGCCGCGCACGGCGGTCGTCTTGGCGGGGCTGTTCGCAGGGCTCATCTGGCTCACAGTCTTTCGGTACGGACGGCCGGGCGGACGCGGGAGCCGAGGGAGCGGACAGGGGGCCGCGTCAACGCTCGTATCCTCACGACACACTCAGAGGCGCGTCGTTCACCCTACCTGGCGCAGCGCCGGGACCGTACGCCCACTGCCTACCACGGGCCCCCGCCGCGCCCCTACGCCCCCCCGCCGGCCTGCCCCGTGCCCCGTACGGACCACCCGCGGCACCCCGGATGACCGCATGCGCCCCCGCGGGGTTCTCGCCCTACGGTCCCGCATGCGGGCACTATGGCGAGGTGGTCGAAGACCGGACGGCACCCGCGGCCGGCCCGCTGCAGCAGGCGGGCCGGGCGGTCGGGCGTGCCGTGCGGCGGCCGGTGGTCGGCGCGGGCCGGCGGATCCGCCGGGCCACGGACGCGCAGGGCGCGGGGGAGTCGGGCCTCGGGCGGCTGATGGAGCTGCACATGGTCAACGCCGCCGGGGACATGATGATCACCATCGCGCTGGCGTCGACGGTGTTCTTCTCCGTGCCCACGGACGAGGCCCGCGGCCGGGTCGCGCTCTACCTGGCCATAACGATGGCGCCGTTCGCCGTGCTCGCCCCCGTCGTCGGCCCGCTGCTGGACCGGATCCCGCACGGCCGCCGCGCCGCGATGGCCGGCACGATGTTCGCGCGGCTGGTACTGGCGCTGGTGCTGTCGGGGGCGGTGCAGACGGGCGACCTGAGCCTGTATCCGGCGGCGCTCGGGGTGCTGGTGTGCTCCAAGTCGTACGGGGTGGTGCGCTCGGCCGTCGTGCCGCGGCTGCTGCCGCGGCGCATCTCCCTGGTGAAGGCCAACAGCCGGGTGACGCTCGCCGGCCTCCTCGCCACCGGCATCGCCGCACCGGTCGGCGGGCTGCTGCACTTCATCGGCCCCGGCTTCCCGCTGTACGGGGCGATGGTCATCTTCGGCTTCGGCGTCTTCCTGGCGTTCCGGATGCCGCCGGCGGTGGACTCGGCGCGCGGCGAGGGCAAGGCGCAGTTGGCGTCGGGCGAGGAGGGCCGGCTGCGGACGACGCCGAAGCCGGGGCTGCGCTCCGTAGGCCCCTCGGTGCTGTACGCGCTCCAGGCCAACTCCGCGCTGCGGGTGCTGTCGGGGCTGATGACGCTCTTCCTGGCGTTCCTGCTGCGCGACAACCCGCCGGGCGGCCTGCGGCCGGAGCTGGCGCTCGGCATGGCGGCGGTCGCCGCCGGCACGGGCAACGCGCTGGGCTCGGTCATCGGCTCCTGGCTGCGCTCGCGCGGGCCGGAGAAGCTGATCGCCGTGCTGCTGACGCTCGCCCTGACGACGACGGTGCTGGCGGCGGTCTTCTACTCGCTGCCGCTGCTGATCTGCGTCGCGGCGATGGCGGGGTTCGCGCAGTCGCTGGCGAAGCTGTCGCTGGACGCGCTGATCCAGCGGGACGTACCGGAGTACGTGCGTACGTCGGCGTTCGCGCGCTCCGAGACGGTGATCCAGTTGTCGTGGGTCGTGGGCGGCGCGATCGGCATCCTGCTGCCGCTGAACGGGGTCGGCGGCATGGCCGCGGGCGCGGCCGTCGTCGCCGCCGGGCTGGCCGCGACCGTACGAGGGCTGCTCACCGCGGCCCGGCACGGCACGCCGCACCCGCGCGTGGCCTGACCGGGGCCGGCAGGTAGCCTGCCCGCATGACCACAGCGCCCGCCACCACCGTGTTCTCCCGTGCCCGCGGCCTCCGCAGCCGCCGCGGCGCGGCGGCGCTCGGTGCCGTCGTCCTCTCCGCCTTCGCCCTGTCCGCGTGCGAGAAGCCGACGCCGCTGGCGCAGATCACGGTGGACGACCGGACGGCGAGCGCGGAGGCGCAGTGCTACGACGACGGCAAGGACATCGCCAACGAGGAGCTGGAGTCCTGCATCTCGGAGCGCGCGGAGAAGTCGATCACGGTGGACAGCGGCGACCGGGTCAGGATCGGCGTGGAGCCGGAGATCGCGGACAACGGGTGGGTGCTGTTCGTGGACGGCCGGCTGGTGACGTCGCAGCCGAGCAAGCACACGTATGTGACGTTCAGCGGGGACCAGTTCTTCAACGCGCAGTCGGAGCCGGGGCAGCCGCCGGTGCAGAGCGACAAGGCGAAGGTCGGGATCGTGGAGATCGACGACAAGGGCAACTACAAGGGCGCGTGGAGCTTCGACCTGAAGCGGAAGCAGTACTGACGGCCCGGTGGCGGTGATGCCCGGCGACGGCGGCGCGGGGACACCCGGCGGCGGACGCGACTTGTCGGCGGGGCGGCCTACCCTTGGGCGGGTGCGTGGGAGTGGTGTGGTGCCGGACGGAGACGCGGTGTCCGGGGGTGTGTCCGGGGCCGGTGCGCGGGTGTTGGTGGTCGTGGCCGTTGCCGCCGAGGGGGAGGCCGTCGAGCGGGGCGGGCGGGGGTACGACGTCGTGATCGGCGGCGTGGGGCCCGCTGCCGCAGCCGCGGGGGCCGCCACCGCGCTGGCCGCGGCGCCCGTTCCGTACGACCTCGTCATCGCCGCCGGCATCGGCGGCGGCTTCGCGGGCGTCGCGCCCGTGGGCGGGGTGGTCGTGGCGGACGAGATCGTCGCCGCGGACCTGGGGGCGGAGACGCCGGACGGGTTCGTGCCGGTCACCGAGCTGGGCTTCGGCGCCGTCGCGCACCGTCCGCCGCCGGCCGCGGCGCGGGCCGCGGCGGAGGCGGCCGGCGCGGTGCTGGGTACCGTGCTGACCGTGTCCACCGTCACCGGCTCCGCCGAGCGCACCGCCGAGCTGCGCCGCCGCCATCCGCGCGCCGCGGCCGAGGCGATGGAGGGCTTCGGCGTCGCCGAGGCCGCCGCCCGGCACGGCGTCCCGGTCCTGGAGATCCGCGCGGTGTCCAACGCCGTGGGCCCCCGCGACCGCGCCGCCTGGCGCATCCCGGACGCGCTGAAAGCCCTCACGGCCGCCTTCGCGGCCCTCCCCGACTTCGGCGAACTCCCCGACTTCGCCGCCGTACCCGACCTCGCGTCCCGCCCCGACCTCGCCGCGGACGACGCGCCGGCCGCGGATCCGACCGCCGCGCCCGCCGCCGCCGACGCCGACGACGCGGCCACCGCACCCGCCACCGACCCCGCCCCACCCGACGGAGAGGAGCCCCGATGACCTCGCCGAGCACCCCGAGCGGCCGGCTGCTCCGGATCGCCTACTCCCCCTGCCCCAACGACACCTTCGTCTTCCACGCCTGGGCCCACGGCCTCGTCCCCGGCGCCCCGCCCCTCGACGTCACCTTCGCCGACATCCACCTCACCAACGGCATGGCGGAACGCGGCGAGCTCGACGTGCTCAAGGTCTCCTACGCGGTCCTCCCCTATGTCCTCGACCGCTACGCCCTCCTCCCCTGCGGCGGCGCCCTCGGCCGGGCCTGCGGGCCCCTGGTGCTCACCGCCGGCGCGCAGCGCCCCGCCGACCTCGCCGGCCGCACCGTCGCCGTGCCCAGCGAGCGGTCGACGGCCTACCTGCTCTTCCGGCTCTGGGCCGCGGCGGAAGTGCCGGGCGGGGTCGGCGAGGTCGTCGTCATGCCGTTCCACGAGATCATGCCCGCCGTCCGCGACGGCAAGGTCGACGCCGGGCTCGTGATTCACGAGGCCCGCTTCACCTATCAGGGTTACGGCCTCCACTGCCTCGCCGACATGGGCGAGCACTGGGAGGCCACCACCGGCCTGCCCATCCCCCTCGGCGCCATCGTCGCCCGCCGCGCCCTCGGCGCCGAAACGCTGCACGCGCTCGCGGCCGCGACCCGCACCTCGGTACGGATGGCGTGGGACGACCCGGAGGCATCAAGGGCCTACGTGATGGAGCACGCGCAGGAGATGGACCCCGCCGTGGCGGACCAGCACATCGGCCTGTACGTCAACGAGTTCACCGCCGACCTCGGCGGGGACGGCTACGCGGCCGTGCGCGGTCTGCTCACCCGGGCGGCGGCGGAGGGCCTGGTGCCGCCCGTCGCCCCGGACGCGCTGGCGTTCCCGTAGCGGCCGCCACGGGCCGAAGGCGCCGGCGCGTCCGTTCCCGCCGCCCCCTCAGACGTCCAACTGATCGGCGACGGCCCGGAGCATCCCGGCGATCTTGCGGCCGTGTGTCTTGTCCGGGTACCTGCCGCGTTCGAGCTGCTGCGTCACGCTCTCCAGCAGCGTCGTCAGATCCTGCACGATCGACGCCAGCTCGTCCGGCTTGCGCCGCTGCGCGGCCGCGACCGACGGGGTGGGGTCCAGCAGCGTTACGGACAGCGCCTGGTCGCCGCGCTGCCCGGCCACCACGCCGAACTCGACGCGCTGACCCGGCCGGAGCGTCTCCACTCCGTCCGGCAGCACCGACGAGTGCACGAAGACGTCACCGCCGTCGTCGCGGGAGAGGAAGCCGAAGCCCTTCTCGCTGTTGAACCACTTGACTTTGCCGGTAGGCACGTGTCGTCGCCCTGTCTTCGTTTTCGTACTCGCTGCCGTGAAAGAGCAGGAGGGCGGGTCCAGTGACCCGCCACCTCAAGGCTAATGGTCCCCCGCGTGGTGACAAGATGTCGCCGGGTGCTTCCTCAGCGCACAATCCGGCCGCCGGGCGCGCCGCCTACCCTGGTTGCGTGAACACCGGAACCTCCCGCCCCGGGGATCTCCTCGTACGCGCCGGGGCGATCGTCTTCCTCGTCGGCGCACTCGGCACCTTCGTCACTTTCGTCCCGTTCTTCATCGGGACGGACCCGCTGCCGACAGCCGCCTATCTCGTGTCCATGCTGATGGGCGTCGGCTTCGGGCTGGCGCTGGCCGGGCTCTTCCGCTCCGCGTCGGCGTCCAGGCGCGAGGCCCGGCAGGCGGCGCCGTAGCGCGGCGCCGCCAGGACGCAGCGCCGTGGACGGCCCCGGCGGCGCAGAGGCGCGCGGCCCGTCGCGTACGGGCGCCTCAGCCGCGCGCCGCCCCCGTCCGGTGCTCCGCCAGCCACCCCGGGAACGCCGTCAGGTCCGGCAGCACGACATCCGCCCCCGCCGCCCGCAGCTCCGCCTCCGGGCACGGTCCGGTGGCCACCGCCACCGACAGCACCCGCGCCGCCCGCGCCCCCGCGACGTCCCCGACGTGGTCGCCGACGTACGCCGACGCCCCGTACTCCGTCAGGGCCTCCGCCTTCGCGTCCGCCCACAGCCCGCCGACCACGGCGTCCGGGGCCAGGCCCAGGTGGTCGACGTGCAGCTTCGCCAGCGGCCGGCTCTTGGCGGTGACCACGAGCGCCCTGCCGCCCGCCGCCTGCACCGCCGCGATGGCCGCGGCGGCACCGGGCAGGGCGGTGGTGGGGGCGATGCCGTGGTCGGGGTAGAGGGCGCGGTAGCGGTCGCCGAGGGCGGCCACGCGGTCGGCGGGGAACCAGTTGGCCAGCTCGCTCTCCACCGGCGGGCCGAGGCGGGAGGTCACGAGGTCGGTGTCGACGTACACGCCGGTCTCGGTGACGAGCGCCTCGTACACCGCCTTGATCCCGGGCCGGGAGTCGATGAGGGTCATGTCCAGGTCGAAGCCGACCGTGAAAGACGGCGGCGGGGAGGGAGTACGCACCCCTCGATTCTGCCTGCCGCCGATTCCGGTCAGGACAGGAGGATGGCCTGCAGCCGTTCGTCGAGGAACGCGCCCACGGTCGCGGCGCTCTCCCCCGCGCGGCGGCGGCCGGCGGCATGGGGGTGGCAGGGCCGGGGTTGTAGAACCAGACCAGCGACGTGAGCTGCTCCGCGGGCGCGTCCGCGGGCGGGGGCAGCACGCGGTGCCAGCCCGCCCGCCAGCGCCCGTCGCTCCACATGGCGCCCAGCTCGCCGATGTTGACGGTCAGGGCGTCGGCCTCGGGGTGGTACGGGGCGTCCTCCCAGCCGTCCTCCGCAGCCGCGGCATCCGACGGGTCCGTGCGGACCTGGAGGCAGCCGAGCCCCTGCTGGCGGTCGAGTACGGCCATGAAGTCCCAGTCCTGGTGCGCGCCGAGGCGGAACTGCCCCGGCCGGGGCGCGCCGGTGTGCTCCCTGCTCCCGTACCAGTTGAGAGTGCACTGCCAGGCCGCGTCGGTGTCGTGGCGGGTGAGGAAGCCGGCCGGTTCGCCGAGCGCGGCGGCGAGGAGGCCCAGCAGTTCGAGCGACAGGCGCCGCATCTGGCGCAGATACTCGTCGACCGGCTCGCGCAGCGCGGGCACCTCGGCCGGCCACACCCCCGGGTGGTGCGGGTAGAAGCTCCACAGCTCCACCAGGTCCGGCGGGCTCGCCGCGTCCTGGATGGCGCCCGCGGATATCCCGCCGGGTCCTGTCCAGCCGCCGTTGCCCACGTTGCGGTAGCCGTCCTTGACCGCGGGGGGCAGGTCGAAGGCGGTACCGGCGGCTTCCCTGACCGCCGCGCGCAGGCTGGGGTCCACGCCGTGGCCCGAGACCATCACGAACCCGGTGTCGCGCAGGGACGCGTCGAGCCGGGCGAGGGTCCGCCGCCGCTCCTCCGGGCCGCCGGAGCGCCACGCTTCGAGGTCGACCAGGTCGATGGGGGAGTTGCTCATGCGGCTGCCCTCTCTGCGGGGTGGTGGCCATAGTGGCGGCGGGGGACGGCGCCGTACAGCGGACCGGCGGGCGTACCGTACGAGGGCCGATGGCGGCCGTACGCGGCCCACACCCGCGGTCCTACGCCCGCGGGCGTCCCGTCCGTTCCGTACCCGGCCCTACTGCCGCAGCCGCCGGCGCGCCCGCCACAGCAGGAACAGCGTCGAGGCGACCGCCGCGAACCGGACCAGCGTGGGCAGCATGTCCGAGAACTCCTGCCCCAGCGTCCCCTCCTTCAGCGGCTCGCCCCACCGCTCCTGACTCCGCCCCCACAGCCACACCAGCCCGGCGGCGCCCACCGTGCCCGGCACCCCGAGCGCGGCCCACTTCTTCTCCGTCATCGACAGCCGCCGCGAGGTGTACACCAGGGCCCAGCCGACGACCGACGCCATCCACTGGTCGAGCGCGGCGCCCCCCAGCAGCGCGCCCATCGCCAGCACCTCCAGCAGCCCGGCGCTGCGCAGGAGTTCGCGGGTGGCGGCGCCGCGCGGGTTCGGGGGCGAGGGCTCCTCGTCCTCGTACGCCTCCTCTTCCTCCGCCTCCGCGGCCTCCCGCCGGGCCTGCTTGGCCTTGGCGGCGCGGGCCGCGCGCGCGGCGTTCGCCGCCTTGGCGGCCTTGGCGGCGCGGGCGGCCCGGCCCATGGCGCCCGTGCCGCCGCCCTTCTGCGCACCTTTCCCGTCCTCGTCGCCGTCCTGCTGGTCCGGCGGCTGGAACAGCTCGGGGAGTTCGATGCCGCCGGTGAACCCCGGCACGTTGTCGGCGCCGCTGCCGGCGCCGGGCATCGGGCCGGCGAACGGCGCGGGCTCCACGCGCCACCAGTCGGGGTCGCCGTGCGCGGGGTCGAGTTCGTCCTCGCCGGCGAGGTGCGGCGGGGCGGCGGCGGTGGGCGGCGGCTGGGCAGGCGGGGTGAAGTCCTCGGGTGCGGGGTGGGGCACCTCGGGCGCGGGCGGCTTCGGCTCCCGGGCGCCCGCCCTGCCGCCCGCCTCGCCGCCGCCGGTACGCGGCCGGGGCAGCCGCCCCAGCCACCGCTCCGACCCGCCGACCCGCGGCCGCGGCAGCCGCGACGTCAACCCGCCGCCACCGCCCGGCGGCTCCCCGGGCTGCACCGCGACCTCCGGCACCGCGGAGGCGGGGTCCCGCTTGGCGGCCTCGACGATGTCGCCGGGACTGCCGAACCGGGCGAGCACCTGCTTCACCGCGGACACGCTGTGCGCGCCCTCGGCGGCGCGCACCTTGTCGATGCTGGCCCGCAGTTCGTTGACCAGCCGCATGCGCTGCCCGGAGGGCAGGGCACGCTGCTGCGCGATGTCGCCGACGCGGCTCAGGTAGTCGTATACGAGCTGGTCGCTCTCGATGCCCACCGAATCCCCTACGGCCGTGCGCTGTTGACCTGTCGACCGTACCGCGCGCACGGCCGCCCCCTCGCCCCCGCGCACGCCGCCCCAGGGGCCCGGGCGGCCGCGGCGGCCGGTGCGGCGCGCGTACGCGGCGGGGGACCGAATACGCTGCGGCGGACCGGCACCTCCCGCGACAAGGAGCCTCAGTGGACCCCGTGGACCCCCTGGACCCCGTGGCAGACCCCACCGCCCGGCTGCGTACCGCGGCGCTCGACGCCTGGGCGGCCTCGGCCGCGCGCTTCCGGGAGGACGCCAACGCGGAGGAGGACCTGGCGCTCGGCGGCTACCGCGACCGCCTGGTGGTCGAGCTGGCGCAGAACGCGGCGGACGCGGCAGCGCGCGCAGGCGCGGCGGGCCGACTGAGGTTGACGCTGACGGAGGCCGCCTCCGGAGGCGGTCCCGGCGGGCCGGTCGAAGACGCCGGAGGAGCGCGGCCGGTTGACGAGGGCGCCGGCGGCAGTGCTGCGCACGCCGCCGGCGGCGATGACGAGCCGAGCGCGTCCGGTTCCGCAGGTGCCGCAGCCGAACCCGCCGCCGGCGGCGGGCCGGCGGTGGCGTCGGCCCCCGGCCAGGAATGGGTGCTGACCGTCGCCAACACCGGAGCGCCCCTCGACGCCGCCGGAGTCGAGTCGTTGTCGACGCTGCGGGCCTCCGCCAAGCGCGGGGAGGACACCGAGGAGGCCGTCGGGCGGTTCGGGGTGGGGTTCTCCGCCGTGCTGGCCGTCAGCGACGCGCCCGCGGTCGCCTCCCGCGGCGGCGCCCGCGTGCGGTGGTCACTGGCGGAGGCGCGGGAGCTGGTCCGTACGACCGCCGAGCGCAACCCCGCCCTCGCCGGGGAAGCCGCCCGCCGCGACGGCCACGTCCCCCTGCTCCGCCTCCCCCTGCCCCTCGCGGCGGCCGACGCCCCGGCCGTACCCGAGGGGTACGACACCGCCGTCCGCCTCCCGCTGCGCGACGAGGCCGCCGCCGCCCTGGCCCGCCGGCTGCTCGGCGGCATCGACGACGCGCTGCTGCTCGCCCTGCCCGGCCTCGCCGAGGTCGTCGTGGAGACCCCCGAGGGCGTACGCACGCTGCGCCGCCGCGAAGACGGCCCGTACACGGTCGTCGAGGACACCCGTCGTACGGACCGGCACCCCCGCTCCCAGGCCGAACCCCCCGCCGCCACCCGCTACCGCACCCGCACCGCCGCGGGCCGCCTCGACCCCCACCTCCTCGCCGACCGCCCCGTGGAGGAACGCCTCCGCCCCACCTGGAGCGTCACCTGGGCCGTCCCCGTGGACCCCGACGGCGCCCCCGCCGCGCCCGCCACCGCCCCCGTGCTCCACGCCCCCACCCCCACCGACGAACCCCTCGGCGTCCCCGCCCTGCTCATCGCCTCCTTCCCCCTGGAACCCACCCGCCGCCACCTCGCCCCGGGACCGCTCACCGACTTCCTCGTCGCCCGCGCCGCCGACGCCTACGCCGAACTCCTCGCCGACTGGGCCCCGCTGACCCCCGGCACCATCGACCTCGTCCCAGGACCCCTCGGCCGCGGCGAGCTGGACGGCGCCCTGCGCGCCGGTATCCTGCGGCTCCTGCCCGGCGTCGCGTTCCTGCCCCCGGCCGCGCCCGAGGAGGGCGCCAAGCCGCAGCCGCTGCGCCCCCGCGACGCGCTCGTCGCCGAGGGCGCGGGCGCCGAGACCGTGCACCGGCTCGGCGACGTCTTCCCGCACCTGCTGCCCGCCGGTCTGGAGCGCCGCGGCGAGCTGCGCACCCTCGGCGTCTCCCGCATGCCGCTCGGTGAACTCGTCGAGCGGCTGGCCGGCGTGGAGCGCCCCGCCGCCTGGTGGCACGGCCTCTACGGCTCCCTCGCCGGCACCGACCCCGAGGAGCTGGGCGGCCTGCCGGTGCCGCTCGCCGACGGCCGCGTCGTCGCCGGCCCGCGGCAGGTGCTGCTGCCGGCCGGCGGCGACTGGGGCGACGGCGGCACCGGCGGGCGGCCGGCCCGCCTCGCCCGGCTCGGGCTGCGCGTCGCCGACCCGGTCGCCGCGCACCCCGTGCTGGAGCAGCTCGGCGCCGTGCCCGCCACGCCCCGCGCCGTGCTGACGACGCCGCAGGTGCGGGCAGCGGTGGCGGGGTCGCTGGACGCGGGGGAGGTGTGGTTCGACGAGGGGCCCGAGCAGGGCGCGCCGGATCCGGAGGAGCTGGCGGACATCGTCCTCGGACTGGTCCGCGACGCGCACCTGGCGCCGGGCGACGAACCGTGGCTGGCCGCCCTCGCGCTGCCCGACGAGGACGGCGACCCCGCCCCCGCCGGGGAACTCGTCTACCCCGGCAGCCCGTTCGCCGCCGTCATCCGACCGGGTGAGCTGGCGTACTGCGCCGCCGACCTGGTCGAGCGGTGGGGGGAGGAGCCGTTGACGGCGGTCGGGGTGCAGGCCGACTTCGTGCTCGTACGCGCCGAGGACGTCGTCCTCGACCCCGACGAGCTGGAGCCCCGCGACACCCCCTACCCCGAAGCCGACGACGCCGGGCTGCTCGACGCGGTCGACGTGTGGTGCGAGGACGTCCTCGACCAGCTCCCCGAGACCCCGGTGCCGCCGGTGCTCACCGAGCTGGTGGGCGTACGGGACCTGGACCTCGTGGACGACGCGCACTGGCCGCAGGCCCTCGCGCTGCTGTCCCGCCCGCCGCTGCGCGAGGCGCTGACGCGCTCGGCGCGCGTGCTGCTGCCGAACGGCGAGGCGTATCCCGTACGCCCGTACACCGCCTGGTGGCTGCGCGGCAACCCCGTACTCGACGGCCGCCCGCCCGCCGGCCTGCGCGCCGCGGGCGGCGACCCGCTGCTCGCCGGGCTGTACGAACCGGCCGACGCCTCCGCCGTCGGCGACGAACAGGTCCTGCGCGCCCTGGGCGTACGCACCTCCGCCGCCGCGCTCCTCGACGAACCGGGCGGCGCCGCGGAACTCCTCGCCCGCCTCGCGGACCCCGACCACGACGTCACCCCGGGGCAACTCCACGCCCTGTACACCCTCCTCGCCGGCCTCGACCCCGCAGACGTCACCCTCCCGGACGACCTCCGCGCGGTCCGCGACGGCGCCACCGAGGTGGTGCCGGCCGGCGAGGCCCTCGTCGCGGACGCCCCCGACCTGGTGCCCCTGGCCACCGCCCACCCGCTGCTCCCGGTCGCCCCGGGGGAGGCGGCGGCGCTGGGGGAACTGCTCCAGGTCCGGCGGCTGAGTGAGGCGTACGAGGCCCGGGTGGAGACGGCGGGCGAGACCCGCGAGGTCCCGCGGCCCGTACGGGACCTGCTGGGCCCGGACACCCCGGCGACGTACGAGGAACACGGGCAACTGACCGCCGGCGGCACCGAACTCGACTGGCGCCGCACCCCGGACGGCACCGTCCACGCGGCGACGATGGAGGGCCTGGCGGCCGGTCTGGCGTGGGCCACCGGGCAGTGGCAGCGGCGGTTCGAGGCGGCGGCGCTGCTGGAGGACCCGACGCGGACGCGGGAGCTGGCGGAGGCCCGCTGGTTCGACTGAGGAGGGGCGGCCCCAGGGACCCCGCGCACGGAACAGGGGCCGGGTGAACGGAACAAGCAGTCACCCGGCCCGTAGAACCCCTTCCGTGCCTACGCCGCCGGAGCCAGCTCCTCCGCCCGCTGCGACGGCACGAACGCGACGTGCTTGCGCCCCCGCCGCAGGTCTATCCGCAGCCGCAGCCCGCCGACCCTGGCCAGCACCAGACCCACCGTGACGGCCGCGAGCGCGGATATCACCCCGCAGGTCAGGAACCCGATCCGGGCGCCGAACGTGTCCGTGGCCCAGCCGACGACCGGCCCGCCGATCGGCGTGCCGCCGACGAACACCATGACGAACAGGCTCATCACCCGGCCGCGCATGGCCTCGTCCGTGGCGAGCTGGACGTTGGCGTTCGCGGTCGTGTTGAAGAGCAGCCCGGCCGCGCCCACCGGCACCAGCAGCGCCGCGAAGAGCCAGAACGCCGGCGACACCGCCGCGACGATCTCCAGCACGCCGAACGCCACCGCCGCGAGCACCGTCAGCCGCATCCTGCTGGCCCCGCGCCGCGCCGCGAACAGCGCGCCGCCGAGGGAGCCGGCGGCCATCAGCGAGTTCAGCAGCCCGTACGTGCCGGCGTCGCCGTGGAAGACCTCGTCCACGTACGCCGTGAGCCAGATCGGGAAGTTGTAGCCGAACGTGCCGATGAAGCCGACCAGGACGATCGGCCACAGCAGCTCGGGCCGCCCGGCGACGTACTTCAGGCCCTCGCGCAACTGCCCCTTGCCGCGCGGCGCGCGCTCGACGCGGTGCAGCTCCGCGGTGCGCATGAGCAGCAGCCCGGTGATGGGGGCGATGAAGGAGAGCCCGTTCAGCAGGAACGCCCAGCCGCTGCCCACGGCGGTGATGAGGACGCCGGCGACGGCGGGCCCGAGGAGGCGGGCCGTCTGGAAGTTGGCGGCGTTGAGGCTGACGGCGTTCTGCATCTGCTCCTTGCCGACCAGCTCGGCGACGAACACCTGGCGCGCCGGGTTGTCGACGACAGTGGCGAGGCCGAGCAGGAACGCCATGAGGTAGACGTGCCACACCGTCACGGCTCCGCTCAGCGTGAGCGCCGCGAGCGCGAGGCCGATGAGACCCATGGCCGCCTGGGTGGCGAGGAGCAGCTTGCGCTTCGGCAGCCGGTCGGCGAGGACGCCGCCGTAGAGGCCGAACAGCAGCATGGGCAGGAACTGCAGCGCGGTCGTGATGCCGACGGCGGTGGCGGATCCGGTGAGGCTGAGCACCAGCCAGTCCTGGGCGATGCGCTGCATCCAGGTACCGGTGTTGGAGACCACCTGGCCGCAGGCGAAGAGCCGGTAGTTGCGGATCCTCAGCGAGCTGAAGGTGCCGCGTCTGCTGCTCTCCTCTTCTTCTTCGTAGTCATCGGGTGCGGGTGCGGGTGCGGAGTCTGCTCCGGGTCCCGTACTCAAGGCGTTCTCCTCCGGTCATCGTCCTTCGTCAGCGTGGTGCGGCCTCCGGCATCGGCAGGTGGGCCAGCTTTTCGAGCACCGGTGCGGCGTCGCGCAGCGTGGCCCACTCCTCCTCGGACAGACCGCCGGCCAGCTCGGCCAGCCAGGCGTTGCGCTTGCGGCGGCTCTCCTCAAGCATCGCCTCGGCCTGCTCGGTCTGGCTGACGACCTTCTGCCGCCGGTCCTCCGGGTGCGGCTCCAGCCGGACCAGCCCCTTGGTCTCCAGCATGGCGACGATGCGCGTCATCGACGGCGGCTGGACGTGCTCCTTGCGCGCCAGCTCACCGGGGCCGAGCGGACCGCAGCGGAAGAGCGTGCCGAGCACCGACATCTCGGTCGGGCTCAGCGACTCGTCCACGCGCTGGTGCCGCAGCCGGCGGGTCAGCCGCATGATCGCGGAGCGGAGCGAGTTCACCGCGGCGGCGTTCTCCTCCTGGGACAGGTCAGGCATGGTCATTAGCGTACCTCATTACTTTAGCTAAGTAAAGTTCGGAAGCCGAGACAGAGGAGGTTACGGCCTGGTCGTGCGGCCCACCCGAAAGGATGGCCGCGTACGGGAAAGCCCGCCCCCGGTATACGCGAACGGCGACCCTGAGCGGCATGGGGACACACGTGCTGAGTCTGCGAATAGACGGCAACCTCCTCGACCGCCTCCGCACCCACGCGGCGAAGCGGGACATGCCCGTGCAGGACTACGTGCTGCAATTGCTGCAGCGCAACGACTTCGACGAACGCGTCCAGACCGCGGAAGCGGAATCCGCCCGCCTCACCCACTGGCCCACCACCACGAACCCGGCTGCCACGACCACGACGGCGCCGCACGGTCAGTTGAGGCCCAGCCAGCGTTCGATGGGGTTCAGGGCGAAGTAGACGACGAACACCGCCGAGGTCACCCACAGCGCCGGGCGGACGCTCGCCGGGCGGCCGACCGCCGTGCGGAGGAGGGTGTGGGCCAGGAAGCCCATGCCGATGCCGACCGTGATGCTGTAGCTGAAGGGCATCAGGACGATGGTCAGGAAGGCGGGGGCCGCGATCGTGGTGTCGGACCAGTCGATGCTGCGGATGTTGGCCGACAGGATCAGGAAGCCGACCACCACCAGCGCCGGGGTCGCCGCCTGCGAGGGGACGATCGTCACCAGCGGGGTGAAGACCAGCGCCAGCAGGAACAGGCCGCCCGTGACGAGGTTCGCGAGGCCCGTACGCGCGCCCTCGCCGACGCCCGCGGTGGACTCGGCGAAGGCCGTGCCCGCCGAGGCGGAGGCGGCGCCGCCCAGGGCGACGGCGGCGCCGTCGGCCATGAGGACCCGGTTCATCTCGGGGAGGCGGCCGTGTTCGTCGAGGAGGCGGGCCTCCTCGGTGACGCCGAGGATCGTGCCCATCGCGTCGAAGAAGCCGGACAGCAGCACGGTGAAGACGAAGAGGCAGCCCGTCAGGATCCCCGCCTCGCGGAAGCCGCCGAAGAGGCTCGCCTCGCCGAGCAGGCCGAAGTGGGGGGCCTCGACGACGTGGTCGGGGAGCACCGGGGCGGTCAGGCCCCACTCCTTCTCCGGGAGGCCGGCGACCGCGTGGATGATCACGGCGAGGACCGTCATCGTGACGATGCTGACCAGGATCGCGCCGCGGAAGCGGCGGGCCAGCAGCACGAAGGTCAGCCCGAGGCCCAGCATGAAGACCAGGACGGGCCACCCCTTCAGGTGACCCGCCGTGCCCAGGGTGAGGGGGACGGTGGTCTGCGCGGAGTCAGGGTTGCGGGTGACGAAGCCCGCGTCGACCAGGCCGACGAGGGCGATGAACAGGCCGATGCCGATCGCGATGGCCTTGCGCAGGCCGTCGGGGATCGCGGACATCACCCGTTCCCGTAGCCCGGTGGCCACCAGCAGCATGATGATCAGCCCCGCGAGCACCACCATGCCCATCGCGTCGGCCCACGACATCTCCGGCGCGAGCTGGAGCGACACCACGGCGTTGATGCCGAGGCCGGCGGCGCAGGCGACGGGGACGTTGCCGAGGACGCCCATGAGGAGGGTGGTCACCGCCGCGACCAGCACGGTGGCCGTGACCAGTTCGCCGTGGTCCAGCTTGTGGCCGAACTTGTCCTTCGCCGAGCCGAGGATGATCGGGTTCAGCACGATGATGTACGCCATGGCGAAGAACGTCGCCAGCCCGCCCCGCAGCTCCTGGGTGACGGACGAGCCGCGCCGCGAGATGTGGAAGTAGGCGTCGAGCGGCGAGGGGGGAGGGGGCGGGGGTCCGTCCCCGGGGGCCGTGCCGGTGGTCTTCGCGGAGGGGGGCATGCGTGACCTTCGTACGGAACCGCGGCCGGACTTCGGCGCCCACACAGTATGCCGCCGTGATCGGCCCCGTACCCTGGTCGACATGGGCAAGAAGGCGTACAGGCACCCGGCGCCGGAGCCGTTCGAAGGCGACATCAGAGCGGTGACGGTCGGCGGCACCGTGCTCTGGCTGGTGCTCTTCGTGGTCCAGTTGCCGTTCCTCGGCTGGCTGGACGACCACGACCGCATGTGGTGGCTGTGGACCTGCCTGGCGGGCGCCGGTCTCGGCGTCCTCGGCCTCTGGTACGTACGCCGCCGCGAGGCCGCGCTTGCGCGGGGCGGCGACGCGGGCGCCCGGTCGAACACGTAACGTCGTACGCATGACGCAGCGGGTCGAGACGGCCGCCGACGGCGGCGAGGGGCCGGAGCCCGGCGGCGGGCCGGGCGGGGCGGGCGGGAAACCGAACGGAGCCGGCGGTACGCCGGGTGGTACCGGCGGCGAGCCGGGCCGGGCCGGGGCGAACGGGACAGGCGCCGTCGCGCTGCGGCACGACGGGCTCACCGCCGCCGAGGTCGCCGAGCGCGTCGCCCGCGGCGAGGTCAACGACGTACCCGTACGCTCCTCCCGCTCCACCGCCGACATCGTCCGCGCCAACGTCTTCACCCGCTTCAACGCCATCATCGGCGTCCTGTGGGTCATCATGCTCGTCGTCGCGCCCATCCAGGACAGCCTCTTCGGCTTCGTGATCCTCGCGAACACCGGCATCGGCATCATCCAGGAACTGCGCGCCAAGAAGACCCTCGACAACCTCGCCGTCATCGGCGAGGCCAAGCCGCAGGTGCGCCGCGACGGCCGCACCGCGGAGATCCCCACCGCCGAGATCGTCCTCGGCGACCTCGTCGAGCTGGGCCCCGGCGACAAGGTCGTCGTCGACGGCGAGGTGCTGGAGTCCGACAGCCTGGAGGTCGACGAGTCGCTGCTCACCGGTGAGGCCGACCCCGTCATCAAGCAGCCGGGCGACAAGGTGCTCTCCGGCAGCTTCGTCGTCGCCGGCGGCGGCGCGTTCACGGCGACGAAGGTGGGGCGCGAGGCGTACGCCGTGCAGTTGGCGGAGGAGGCGTCGCGCTTCACGCTCGTCCACTCCGAGCTGCGCAGCGGCATCAGCACGATCCTCAAGTACGTGACGTACATGATGATCCCGGCCGCCATCGGCCTGGTCATCAGCCAGCTCGTGGTCGAGAACAACAGCCCGCAGGACGCCATCCGCCGCATGGTCGGCGGCATCGTGCCGATGGTGCCCGAGGGGCTGGTGCTGCTGACCTCGGTGGCGTTCGCCATAGGGGTCATCCGGCTCGGCCGCAAGCAGTGCCTCGTGCAGGAACTGCCCGCGATCGAAGGGCTCGCGCGGGTCGACGTCGTCTGCCTCGACAAGACCGGCACCCTCACCGAGGGCGGCATGGACGTCACCGAGCTGCGGCCGCTGGGCGGCGCGACGGAGGCGGACGTACGGCGGGTGCTGGGCGCGTTCGGCTCGTCCGACTCGCGGCCGAACGCCAGCCTCCAGGCCATCATCGAGGCGTACCCGGACACCGGGGAGCTGCGCTGCACGGGGGCGCTGCCGTTCTCCTCGGCGCGCAAGTACAGCGGGGCGGCGTTCAGCGAGGCGCAGGGTTCCGGGGACGGCGGTACGTGGCTGCTGGGCGCCCCCGACGTGCTGCTGCCCGCCGACGACGCCTCCCTCGCCGAGATCGACGACCTCAACGCCCAGGGCCTGCGTGTGCTGCTGCTCGCCCGCGCCGTACGGGAGCTCGACGACCCGGAGGTGGCGGCCGGCGTCGAGCCGACCGCGCTGGTCGTCCTGGAGCAGCGGCTGCGCCCGGACGCCGCCGACACCCTGGGCTACTTCGCGGACGAGCGGGTCGAGACGAAGATCATCTCGGGCGACAACGCGGTGTCCGTGGGCGCGGTGGCCGCGAAGCTCGGCATGGCGCGCGCGGACCGTACGGTCGACGCCCGCACCCTGCCGGCCGACCGCGACGAGATGGCCGCCGTCCTCGACGACAACGCGGTCTTCGGCCGCGTCAACCCGCAGCAGAAGCGCGACATGGTCGCCGCGCTGAAGTCCCGCGGCCACGACGTGGCGATGACGGGCGACGGCGTCAACGACGTGCTGGCGCTGAAGGACGCGGACATCGGCGTGTCCATGGGCTCCGGCTCGGAGGCGTCGAAGGCCGTCGCGCAGATCGTCCTGCTGAACAACAGCTTCTCCACCCTCCCCTCGGTGGTCGCCGAGGGCCGCCGGGTCATCGGCAACATCGAGCGGGTCGCGAACCTGTTCCTGGTCAAGACCGTCTACTCGGTGCTGCTCGCGCTGCTCGTCGTCGCCACGCAGGTGCCGTACCCCTTCCTGCCGCGGCATCTGACGCTGCTCTCGACGCTGACGATCGGTGTGCCGGCGTTCTTCCTGGCGCTGGCGCCGAACAAGGAGCGGGCGCGGCCGCACTTCGTGCGCCGGGTGATGCGGTACGCGATCCCCGCGGGGCTGATCGCCGGGACGGCGACGTTCGTGACGTACATGCTGGCGCGGTCCCACTACTCGGGTCCTGGGGCGCTGGACGCGGAGACGTCGGCGGCGACGCTGACGCTGTTCCTGATCGCGATGTGGGTGCTGGTGATCATCGCGCGGCCGTACACCTGGTGGCGGGTGGGGCTGGTCGGGACGATGGCGCTGGGGTTCGTGATCGTGCTGGTCACGCCCTGGCTGCAGAAGTTCTTCGCGCTGAAGCTGGTGGGTACGGAGATGCCGTGGACGGCGGTGGGGATCGCGGTCGTGTCGGCGGTGCTGCTGGAGTTCGCGTGGCGGTGGGTGACGCGCCGGTTCCCGGACTGAGGCGGCCGTGACCGCCGGCGGTACGGGTGCGGGCGGGCCGGGCGCCGTCGTGCCGGGTGCGGGCGGTGCCGCTGCGGGTGAGCCGGGTGCGATGAAGCTGTTCGCCGCGGTGATCCCGCCCGCGGAGGTGCTGGGCGAGCTGGCGGAGGCGGTGGCACGGCTGCGGCGGCTGCCAGGCGCCGGGCGGCTGCGCTGGGTGCCGCCGGAGGGGTGGCACCTCACGGTGGCGTTCTACGGGCAGGTGCCGGCCGGTTCCGTCGCGGAGCTGGAGGAGCGGCTGGCGCGGGCGGCCCGGCGCCGGGGGCCGGTCGGGCTGCGGCTGGCGGGGGGCGGGCGGTTCTCCGACACCGTGCTGTGGGCGGGGGCGGCGGGCGACGTCGAGGAGCTGGGCCGGCTCGCGGCAAGCACCGCGGCGGCGGGGCACCGCACGGCGGGGGTGCCGCTGGCGGCGCAGCAGGGCGGGGGCGGGGGCCCTCGGCGACCGGAGCGCCGCTACCGCCCGCACCTGACGCTGGCCCGCCAGCGCCACCGCGCGGGTACGGACCTGACCCCGTTCACGTACGCGCTACGCGACTTCACCACCCCCCGCCGCGACCTGACCACCCTCACCCTCATCCGCAGCCACCCCCCACCCCCCGGCCACCCCGGCGCCCAGCCCCACTACGAGCCCGTAGCCACCTGGCCCCTGGGCGGGGGCGGGACGTAGAGGGGAACTCAGTCGCGGGGGAACTCGTCGGTCCTCAGCTTGAGACCGACGGGGGTATCGGTGAGATCGATCTGCTCACCGAAGTCGAGGGTGAGTTCGCCGCTCTCGTCGGCCATATCGATCCTGTCGGTCTCCACGACGGTCATCGTGCCGCTCCTCCCCGCTGCTGCCCAAGCGCAGCAGCCGGTAGTACAACCGTACTCACGGTGAGTCGACACGGCCCGCTACCACCGGCACGGGCCCGCCGCCCCGCGGGGGGTGGCGGGCCCGTAAGCTCGTACGCGTGAACGCCAAGACCCGCATCCGCGTCGTCAGCGCCACGCTCGTGCTGATCTTCGCCGTCGTCGCCATCGCCGCCGCCTTCGGCGGCTGAGGCGCCCGCCTACGGAACACTCACCAGGCGAACGCCTCCGGGGACGGACCCGGGCCCGGGAAGATCTCGTCGAGCGACGCCAGCAGCCCGTCCGGCAGCGTCAGGTCCAGCGCCGGCAGCGCGGACGTGAGCTGCTCCATCGTGCGCGGGCCCACGATCGGGCCCGTCACGCCCGGCCGCGTCAGCAGCCACGCGAGGGCCACCTCCGCCGGGTCCAGGCCGTGCTCGGCGACCAGATCCTCGTACGCCTGCACCTGCTCGCGCACCGCGCCCCGCGACAGCGCCGCCCCCGAGCGCGCGCCGCCGCCCTCGCGCTCCTTGCGCAGCGCGCCGCCCAGCAGGCCGCCGCCCAGCGGGGACCACGCGATGATGCCGAGGCCGTAGCTCCCGGCGGCCGGGATGACCTCCATCTCGGCGCGCCGCTCGTACAGGTTGTAGAGGCACTGCTCGCTCACGAGGCCCAGCGAGTGCCGCCGCCGCGCCGCCTCGTTGGCCTGGGCGATGTGCCAGCCCGCGTGGTTGGACGAGCCGGCGTAGAGGATCTTGCCCTGCTGCACGAGGACGTCGACGGCCTGCCAGATCTCGTCCCAGGGCGTGTGCCGGTCGACGTGGTGGAACTGGTAGAGGTCGATGTGGTCCGTCTGCAGCCGCTTGAGGCTGGCGTCGACGGCGCGGCGGATGTTGAGCGCCGAGAGCCGGTCGTGGTTGGGCCAGGTGGTGTCGCGGTCGGCGTCCATCGAGCCGTAGACCTTGGTGGCGAGCACGACCTTGTCGCGGCGGCCGCCGCCCTGCGCGAGCCAGGTGCCGACGATCTCCTCGGTACGGCCCTTGTTCTCGCCCCAGCCGTAGACGTTGGCGGTGTCGAAGAAGTTGATGCCCGCGTCGAGGGCGGCGTCCATCATGGCGTGGCTCGCGGCCTCGTCGGCATGCGGCCCGAAGTTCATGGTGCCGAGCACGAGCCGGCTGACCTTGAGTCCCGTACGTCCCAACTGCGTATACCTCATGAGGATCAAGCCAACTCCTTCGAGCGCGCTCGAAGCAAGCACAACGCACACGCAGCGCAGGCGTATCCGGCACGCGGATCCGGCCCCCGTACCCGCGCGTGCGCATGGCAGGCTTGGCGCCATGCGCGCCCACCGCCTGCCGACCGCCGCCGCCCTCCTGACCGCGGCGGCGGTGGCGACCTCCGCCGCGTACGCCCCGCCCGCCGCGGCGCAGGACGACGTGATACTCACCGACCCCCGGATCACCGAGTCCAGCGGCCTGGCCGCCAGCCGGCAGCACGAGAACGTGTACTGGACGCACAACGACTCCGACGACGGCCCGTACGTCTACGCCGTCGACGGCGAGACCGGCGAGACGCTGGCGACGATCACGCTGCGCGGCATAGGGGAGCCGCGCGACGTCGAGGCCATCTCGCTCGGACCCGACAACCAGCTCTACGTCGGCGACATCGGCGACAACATGGACGGCTCCTGGTCGTACGTGTGGATCTACCGCTTCCCCGAACCGAAGCAGCTCAAGGACGCGACCGTGGACGCGGTGCAGTACGAGGCGCAGTACGAGGACGGCCCGCGGGACGCGGAGGCGCTGATGGTGCACCCGAAGACGGGGCGGGTGTACGTGGTGAGCAAGAAGGAGAACGGGGGCGCGGCGCTGTACGCCGGTCCCGAGGAGCTGTCGACGGGCTCGATGAACATCTTCGAGCGGGTCGCGCCGGTCAACCTGTGGGTGACGGACGGGGCGTTCTCGCCCGACGGTACGCGGCTGGCGCTGCGCAGCTACGTCGGCGGGCGGATGTACCGCTTCGAGAACGGCAAGCCGGAGGAGGACGGGCGTCTCGACGTGCCGCTGCAGCGGCAGGGCGAGTCGATGACGTACACGGCGGACGGGTCGGCGATCGTGTTCGGGAGCGAGGGGGAACAGAGCGACCTGATCTGGCGTGAGGTCGAGGGGGGCGGCTCGTCGTCGGACGGGGCGGACGGCTCGGGTGGGTCGGGGGGCGGCTCGGGCGACGGCGCGGGCGGGGCAGGGGGCGACGAGGACCGCGACCCGCTGAAGACGGTGCTGCTGGTGGCCGGTGGCATCGGCGCGGTGGTGGGGCTGCGCAAGCTGCTGGCGCGGCGGCCGCGACCGGACTGAGCGGGTCGGATCCCCCCTCAGGCGTCCTCCTTCTGGCACTCCTCCGAGTGGAAGATCCCCGCCCCGCCCTGCGGCAGCGTCCATCCCGTCGCACGGCGGTGTTCGAGCAGCGACTCCAGGCCGTCGAGCATCCGCTCCGTGGCGAACTTGTACGTCTCCTCGTCCAGCGCCGAGAAGGAGTCCTCGGACAGTCCGGCGATCCTCGGATAGCGCCCGGACGTCATCGCCGACTCCAGCGCCGGTGACTGCGCCTCCCAGAACTCCTGGTCGCTGATCCCGGTCCGCTCCTCCGCCTGCTTGGCGTTGACGTGCACCCGGGCGAGGCCGGCGGCGGTGGAGTCGAGCGAGGTGATGAAGCCGACCTTCTCCTGGTCGGTGAGCAGCAGCCCGTCGAAGACGCTGAGGGCCAGCTCGAAGGAGTCCAGCCCGTTGGGGCCGAGGACGGGCCGGCCCTGGTCGACCTGGAGCAGCCACGGGTGTTCGAGGTAGTGCTCCCAGAACGAGTGGGCCAGCTCCCGCAGCCGCTCCCGCCAGGTCGGCTTGCTCTCGAAGCGCTCGACGTCCTCCGGCTCGATCGACCCGACACCGTCGAGCATCAGGTCCAGCAGCTCGGCCTTGCCGGGCACGTGCCGGTACAGCGACATGGTGCCCACGCCGAGACTTACGGCGATCTTGCGCATCGAGACCGCCTCCAGCCCTTCGGCATCCGCGATGCCGATCGCGGTGAACACGATCCGGTCCACCGAGATGCCGGGCTTCGGACCGCGCTTGCCGCGCTCGTCGATGCCCCAGAGCAGGGCCATGCTGCGGCTGAGGTCGCCGCTGCCGCTGTGTTCCCTTGCCGCCATGCGGCCGAGTCTAGCTGCGGACTTGCGATCTGCGTACACTGTATGCGTAAATGAGTACGGCGTACTCAGATAGGGGAGGAAGAGCGTGAAGGCAAGCTCGGCCGACGCCGTTGTGGCGGACGGCGTGCAGAAGCGCTACGGAGAGAAGCGGGCCCTCGACGGCTTCGACCTGACCGTGCCGTACGGCACGGTCTACGGCCTGCTCGGCCCCAACGGCGCCGGCAAGACCACGGCGGTGCGGATCCTGTCCACCCTCATCCGCCTCGACGGCGGACAGGCCCGCGTCGGCGGGCACGACGTGATGAAGGAGCCGGTCAAGGTGCGCCGGCGGATCGGCCTCGCCGGGCAGTACGCGGCGGTGGACGAGGTGCTGACCGGCCGGCAGAACCTGGAGATGTTCGCCCGGCTGTTCCACCTCGGCTCCCGGCGCGCCCGCGAGCGGGCGGTGGAGCTGCTGGAGCAGTTCGGGCTGACCGAGGCCGCGGACAAGGGCGCCAAGGAGTACAGCGGCGGCATGCGCCGCCGGCTCGACCTGGCGTCGAGCATGATCCTCGCGCCGGACGTGCTGTTCATGGATGAGCCGACGACCGGCCTCGACCCGCGCAGCCGCGGCGAGGTCTGGGAGGCGGTGCGGGACCTGGTCGCTGGCGGCACGACGGTGCTGCTGACGACGCAGTATCTGGACGAGGCCGACAAGCTCGCCGACCGCATCGCCGTCATCGACGACGGCCGGACGATCGCGGACGACACCCCCGCCGCGCTGAAGAACACGGTCGGCGGCGACCGTATCGAGGTCGTCGTCGGCTCGGCGGAGGAGATCCCGGACGCGGTGCGTGCCGTCGCCCGGGTCTCGGGCGCCGACCCGGCCATCGACCTGGAGGAGCTGCGGGTGCACGGCGCGGTGACCGACCGGGTCGCGGCGCTGACGGAGGTGGCGCGCACGCTGCAGGACGAGGGGGTGGCGGTGGACGACATAGCGCTGCGGCGGCCCACGCTCGACGACGTGTTCCTGAGCCTGACGGGGCACACCGCGGCGGAGAAGGAGCCGGCGGAGGCAGCGGGCAGGCAGGACTCCGGCAAGAAGGACGCCGGCAAGAACGCCTCCGGCGGCAAGGCATCCGGCAAGACGGCATCCGGCAGGAAAGAGGAGGCCACGGTCGCATGAGTACCGTCACCGACACCGCGGCGGCGGAGAAGCGCCCCCGGCCCCCGCCCGCGAGCAGGCCCCCGGCGGGGCCCTGAAGTGGGCGATCGCCGACTGCTGGACCGTCGTGCGCCGCGGCCTGCTGCACTACCGCAGGCAGCCGTCGAACATCGCCTGGCAGCTCGGCTTCCCCGTCGTCTCCGTGCTGCTCTTCGTCTACGTCTTCGGCAGCGCGATGGAGGGCGGCGCGGACGCCTACAAGTCGTATGCGATGCCCGGCATGTTCGCGATGACCATGGCCTTCGGGTTCATGAACACCGCCATGCTGATCGCCATCGACAAGGAGCACGGCATCACCGACCGCTTCCGCTCCATGCCGATGTCCCCGTCGGCCGTGGTCAGCGGCCGGGGCGTCTCCGACCTCATCGGCGCCGGGCTGGACCTGGCGGTGATGGCGGCGATCGCGCTGGTCATCGGCTGGCGCTCGGACGGCTCGGTGCTGGAGACCGCGGCGGCATTCGCGCTGCTGCTGTGGCTGCGCTTCGCGCTGATCTGGGTCGGGGTGGTGCTCGGTCTGCTGACGCCCAACCAGGAGGCGGCGGGCAATCTTTTCGCGGTCGCGTTCCCGTTCGGCATGGTCTCCAGCGTCTTCGCCTCACCGGCGGACATGCCGGGCTGGCTGGGCGCGATAGCGATGTGGAACCCGGTGTCCTCCACGGCCAACGCGGTGCGCGAGCTGTTCGGCAACCCGGGGCGGCTGGGCGACTCGTGGATCGAGCAGCACGCGATGCTGATGGCGGTGGTGTGGCCCGTGGTGATCACGGCGGTGTTCCTGCCGCTGGCGGTACGGAAGTACCAGCGGCTGTCGCTCTGACCGCGCGCCTACGGAACGGGCCCGGCACGCGGGAGGCGCGCCGGGCCCGTAACGGGGGTGAACGGAGCTCAGATCCGCTCGACCACGTAGTCGATACAGCGGGTCAGGGCCTCGACGTCGGCGGGGTCGACCGCGGGGTACATCGCGATCCGGAGCTGGTTGCGCCCCAGCTTGCGGTACGGCTCGGTGTCCACGATGCCGTTGGCCCGCAGCGTCCTGGCGACGGCGGCGGCGTCCACGTCGTCGGAGAAGTCGATCGTGCCGACGACCGCGGACCGCTGCGCCGGGTCGGCGACGAACGGGGTGGTGGCCTTCGCCTCCTCGGCCCAGTTGTAGAGCGTCCGGGCGGAGGCGGCGGTGCGGCGTACGGCCCATTCCAGACCGCCCTGGCCGTTCATCCAGTCGAGCTGCTCGGCGAGGAGGAACAGAGTGGCGAGGGCGGGGGTGTTGTACGTCTGGTTCTTGCGGGAGTTGTCGATCGCCGTGGGCAGCGAGAAGAACTCCGGCACGTGCCGCCCGGAGGCGTGCACGCGCGCGGCCCGCTCCAGGGCGGCGGGCGAGAACGCGGCGATCCAGATCCCGCCGTCGGAGGCGAAGGACTTCTGCGGCGCGAAGTAGTACACGTCGGTCTCCGCCACGTCCACCGGCAGCCCGCCGGCCCCGGACGTCGCGTCGACGAGCACGAGCGCCCCGTCGTCGGCCCCCTCGACCCGGCGCAGCGGCATGGCGACACCGGTGGAGGTCTCGTTGTGCGTCAGCGCGTACACGTCCACCCCGGCCTCGGCCCGCGACTCAGGGTGCGTACCGGGCTCGGACGAGACGACGGTCGGCTCGTCCAGCCACGGGGCGAGCTTCGCGGCCTTGGCGAACTTCGAGGAGAACTCGCCGAAGGACAGGTGCTGCGACTTGCGCTCGATCAGCCCGTGGGTGGCCACATCCCAGAACGCGGTGGCCCCACCGTTCCCGAGAACCACCTCGTACCCCTCGGGCAACGAGAACAGCTCACGCACCCCGTCACGCACCCGGCCGACGAGGTCCCGCACGGGAGCCTGCCGGTGAGACGTACCGAGAAGAGAGGATCCGGTGGCGGCCAGCGCCTCAAGCGCCTCGGTGCGCACCTTGGACGGGCCCGACCCGAAGCGTCCGTCGGCGGGCTTGATGTCATCAGGAATCACGATCTCAGCCACCCCCGAAGCCTACGACCCACCCACCCGCCGACGACGCTCCTGTCCACCCTCTGAGACAAGAACACCCACGTGGTGGGCGGCCCGCCGGGCACCGCCTCCGGCGCGTATTCACACGGTGAGTGACGGTCGCTAACTTTGTGCGGACAGGAGGTGGGAGCGATGGGGAGTCGCCCGACGGACTGGCACGTGCTCGACCTCGACGAGGATCCGGTCCCTGGCGACCCGGCTCGCGTCCGGCAACTGGCACGGGAGTTACATGACTTCGCCGACGACGTCGGCGGGGCCCTCCGCGACATCAAGGCGATGGCGGGCGAAGACGCCATCCTGCGGTGGGCGGGGAAGACGGCGAAGGCGTTCCAGGACGAGTTCGAGGACGTTCCGAAGAACCTGAAGAAGCTCCAGCGCTCGTACGATCTGGCGGGCGACGCGCTCGCGGCGTACTGGCCGAAGCTGGAGCGGGCGCAGTCCTTGGCGGACAAGGCGCTGGTCCGGGGGCGCGAGGCCCGCAGCGAGTTATCGTCCGCGACCGGCCGTCTGGACTCGGCCGACTCCTGGTTCGAGCGAGCCACGGCCAAGACCAAGGAGTACGACGAGAAGGAGGGCAAGGAGAAGCCCGACGAGTCCGACCTACGCGCCGCTGCCCGCAACGCGACCGACGCCAAGTCCGCCCGGGCCAGCGCCCAGACGGCCGTCGACAACGCGCAAGGCGGCCTCGAAGCGGCCAAGAAGATGGCCGCCGACGCCAAGAAGATGCGCGAGGACGCCGCGTCCGAGGCCAAGGACAAGCTGGAAGAAGCCTCGGACGCCGGTATTCAGAACCGGAAGTGGTGGGAGAAGGCGGTCGACTGGGTCAAGGACAACTGGGACACCATCGTCAGCGTCTGCAAGGTCATCGTCGCGGTCCTGGGCATCGTCGTCCTGATCATCGGCGGCCCGCTGGCGTGGGTGGTTCTCGCGGCCGCTCTGGTCGTTCTGGCCGACACCCTGATGAAGTACATGAACGGCGAGGCATCCCTGTGGGATGTCGCCTTCGCCGCGCTGGACTGCATCCCCGGCATGAAGGGCCTCACCACCCTGGGCGGCCTGGCCAGGGGCCTCAAGGGCGGGCTGGCCGCGGTCAAGGGCGGTATGAAGGCCATGGCGGGTCGCCTCCGCGGCTCCCTCGACGACCTGGCAACCGCGCTGAAGCGGCGCCCGGAGCGCCGTCCGCGTATCGGTCCTCCGATGCGGATGACCATGGAGAGTGTGCGCAACATCTCCGCGCGCTACCAGGTGGATCTGACGGGAATACGCGTCAATATCAATCGAAACGTGTCCGGTGTGTGCGGAACCACTCCCACCGCGAATCGGATCAATCTCTATCGCGACGCCTTCTACGACGAACAGACCCTGGCTCGTACGCTGGCCCACGAGAGGTTCCACGTCGACCAGATCAGGAACGGCCGCAGGGTGCCCGAGGACCCTGCCGAGCTGGCCCGGTGGGAGGACGAAGCGTACGCCTTCGAGGAGGAGTGGTGGCAGAATCACCCACTGAACCAGCCCCCGGGAGACGGTGACTGATCATGGCGAACACCTGGGACGACTGGCTGCGTGCCTACGAGATCGCGTACCGCTCCCCGACGCCTCCGCTGCAACTCCCGTGCCCCAACTGCGGCGCGCGTGCGCTGTCGCTCCTGTTCCGGGAGAAGACCTCCGACGGAATCGGCCATGTGTTCTTCTGGTGCGGGTCGTGTGGGTTCGGAATTCATCTTTCCCGTGTCGACGTTCCGGATGGCGCCGCATTCATCCCGTACGACGCACCCGCGGACGAGCAGCCACTTCCGCCCAGTTACACCCTTGTTCATCCGGAGGACTCGGAGGACGAGGGCGAAGACGTCGAGTCCGAAGTCTTCTGACCTCCGCGGGGCGGTGGTCCGGCGGACGCGGCCGGCCGCCGGGGGCCGCGCGCGACGGCGGTGGCCCCCGGCGGGGCGGTGTCAGCCCAGGGTGAGGGTGGGTGGGGAGGGGTTGGTGGTGGTCCAGGTGCCGTTGAAGCCGAAGGTGACCGAGCCGCCGTCCGGGACGTTGCCGTTGTAGGGGGCGTTCGTGCAGGTCACCCTCGTGCCGGTCTGCTGGCACGTGGCGTTCCAGGCGCTGGTCACCCGCTGGCCCGCCGCGTAGTCCCAGGTGACCGACCAGCCGGACAGCGAGTCGCCGTCGCAGCTCAACGTCACCGCGGCGGTGAAGCCGCCGTTCCACTGCTGGGGTACGGCGTAGCTCGCGCTGCAGCCGTCACCGGGGCCGGGTCCCGGGCCTGGGCCCGGGTCGCCGCCGAGGGCTTCAGCCACCGCGTTGTACGCCTGCTTCGGCTGGTAGCTGTCGTTCCAGAGGGTCGCCGAGCCCTCGCCGTTGAAGACGCCGGGAACCCAGGAGTACTTGTCCGGGAAGCCCCACACCGTGACGCCCTTGCAGCGGGTGACCGCCAGGCAGGCGTCGATGACGTTCGTGTAGTACTGCGACTGGGTGGCCTCCTTCTGCGCGCTGACGGGGAGCTGCATCCGTACGTCCAGCTCCGTGATCGCCACGTCGACGCCCAGGTCCGCGAAGCGCTGCATGTTCTGCCGCAGGTCGCTCGGGAAGCCGTACTGGATCGCCAGGTGGCCCTGGATGCCGACGCAGTCGATCGGTACGCCCTGGGCCTTCAGGTCGCGTACGAGGTTGTACATCGCGGTGCTCTTCGCGTTGACGCCCTCGATGTTGTAGTCGTTGATGCACAGCTTCGCGCCCGGGTCCGCCGCCTTCGCGGCGCGCAGCGCGTGGGCGACGTAGTCGCGGCCCATGGCGTTGTAGAAGGGGCTGGTGCGGAACGTGCCGTCCTCGTTGAACGGCTCGTTGACGACGTCCCAGGCGTCGATCTCGCCCGCGTAGTGCCGGGCGACCTGCGTGACGTGGTTCTCCATCACCGTACGGACCTCGCCGCTCGGCAGCCCCGGGACCCAGCCGGGGAGCTGGCTGTGCCAGACGAGGGTGTGGCCGCGTACGGACTGGCCGTTCTGCTGCGCGAAGTCGACGACCCGGTCGCCCGGGGCGTAGTTGAACTGGCCGCGGGACGGCTGCACGGTGTCCCACTTCATCTCGTTCTCCGCCGTGACCTGGCCGAACTCGCTGCCCAGGATCCCGGTGTACTGGGTGTCGGAGAAGTGCGACGTCGCGCCGGCGGAGCCGATGAACTTGCCGTGCGCCTGCGCGAGCTGGTTGAGCGAGGCGGCGGCCGCCGCGGGCGGGCCGGCTTCGGCGGGGGCGGATGCCTGTGCGGGGGCGGCGGTGCCGAGGCCGTACAGGCAGAGGGCGCCGGCGAGCGCGGCCAGCAGGGCCCTGGGCCTGCTGCGGAGTCTTCGCATGTTCCCCTTCTTCCCCCGCGGGCGGGCGCGGGCGGTGGTGGAGTGGGTGGCGCCGGATCCGTGCGTGCGGGTGGTGGGGCTGGGATCGAAACCTTCGGATCGAAACATTCGGGACTGGTTTCGAATCTTTCTGGGGTCGGACGTTAGAGGCGCGAGTGGGGCACGTCAATACGCGCGACGGGGTGGGGGTGTCCGGCACGCTGGGGCCATGGATACGGAGACGGGCGCGGACGCGGGTACGGACGCCGGGGTGGATGTCGTGGCGCTGGAGCGCCGGCTGCGGGACGCCGTCCGCGGCGAGGTGGGGTTCGGGACCCGGGACCGGGCCCTGGTCACCATGGACGCCTCCAACTACCGGAGCGTCCCCCTCGGCGTCGTCGCCCCCCGCGACGCCGACGACGTCGCCGCTGCGCTCGCCGTGTGCCGCGAGTACGGCGCGCCTGTCGTCGCGCGCGGCGGCGGTACGTCCATCGCGGGCAACGCCGTGGGCGCCGGCGTCGTCCTCGACTTCACCCGGCACCTGAACCGGCTCGTCGACCTCGACCCCGGGGCGCGCACCGCCGTCGTGCAGCCCGGGCTCGTGCTCGACCGGCTGCGCGGCGCGGCGGCGCCGCACGGGCTGACCTTCGGGCCCGATCCGTCGACGCACAGCCGGTGCACGATCGGCGGGATGGTCGGCAACAACTCCTGCGGCTCGCACAGCGTCGCGTGGGGGACGACCGCGGACAACGTACGGGCGCTGGACGTGGTGACGTACCGCGGGCGGGCGGTGCGGCTGGAGCGGGACCTGGGGGTGCTGCCGGGGCTGCGGGAGTTCGTCGACGGGCATCTGGCGACGCTGCGGACGGGCGGGCGCGGGGTGGGGCGCGCCACCGGCCATCCGGGCGGTCGTGCGGGCGGGCAGGCGCCCGGGCATGCGGGTGGCGTACGGGAAGGAGGCCGCGCCCCCGCCGCGGACGCCGGCGCTCCCGCCCCGTACCCCCGCGACCTCCCCGGCTGGCCCGACCTCCCCCGCCGCATCTCCGGCTACGCCCTCGACGCCCTCCTCCCCGAACGCGGCGGCGACCTCGCCCGCGCCTTCACCGGCAGCGAAGGCACCCTCGCCGTCCTCACCCAGGCCACCGTCCGCCTCGTCGAGGCGCCCCCCGCCCGCGCCCTCGCCGTCCTCGGCTACGCCGACGAGTCCGCCGCCGCAGAAGCCGCCGCCGGACTGCTGCCGCTGCGCCCCCTGACCGTCGAGGGCATGGCCGCCGACCTCGTGCCCGACGCGCACGCGCTGCCCCGCGGCGGCGCCTGGCTGTTCGTCGAGACCGGCGGCGACACCCCCGCCGCCGCGCGGGCCGCCGCCGAGGAGGTGTGCCGCGCCGCCGACGCCGTCGACCACACCGTCGTCGCGGAGCCCGCCGAGCAGCGCGCCCTGTGGCGTATCCGCGAGGACGCCTCCGGCACCGCCACCCGCATGCCCGACGGCAGCGAGGCGTGGCCCGGCTGGGAGGACTGCGCGGTGCCGCCCGCGCGGCTCGGGGAGTATCTGCGCGAGTTCCGCGCGCTGCTCGCCGCGCACGGGCTGCGCGGGCTGCCGTACGGGCACTTCGGCGACGGCTGCATCCACGTCCGGATCGACTTCGACCTGCTGACCGCGCCCGGCATCGGCCGCTTCCGGGAGTTCTCGGGGGAGCTGGCGGACCTCGTCGTCGCCCACGGCGGCTCGCTGTCCGGGGAGCACGGCGACGGACGGGCGCGTTCCGAGCTGCTGCCCGCGATGTACGGGGACGAACTCGTCGGTCTCTTCGGCGGCTTCAAGGACCTCTGGGACCCCGACGGCGCCCTCAACCCCGGCGTGATCGCCCGCCCCGCCCCCCTCGACGCCGACCTGCGCTTCGCGCCGCTGCCGCGGGTGCCGGTGCCGGTGGCGTTCGGCTATCCGCACGACGGTCCCGAGGGCGGCGACTTCGCCGCGGCGGTGCGGCGGTGCGTCGGGGTCGCCAAGTGCCGGAACCCGGCGGGGAGTCCGGGGGTGATGTGCCCGTCGTACCGGGCCACGGGCGAGGAACGGCACTCCACGCGCGGGCGCGCGCGCCTGCTGCACGAGATGCTGGCCGGGGAGGTCATCACCGACGGCTGGCGCTCGGAGGAGGTGCGCGAGGCGCTCGACCTGTGCCTGTCGTGCAAGGGGTGCCGCAGCGACTGCCCGGTGGACGTCGACATGGCCACGTACAAGGCCGAGTTCCTGCACCACCACTACGCCGGACGGCGGCGGCCGATGGCCCACTACGCGATGGGGCGGCTGCCGCAGTGGCTGCGGCTGACGGCGGCGCTGCGGGCGGCGGGCGTGGCGAACGCGCTGGCCGCGGTGGGCCCGCTGGCGGCGGTGGCGAAGCGGGCGGCGGGGCTTGCGGGGGAGCGGGCGATCCCGCCGATCGCGCGGGTGCCGCTGACGCGGTCGCTGCGGCGGGGCGCCGACGCGGATCCGGACGTGCTGCTGTGGCCGGACACGTTCACGAACTACCTGTCGCCGGAGGCGGGTACGGCGGCGGTCCGGGTGCTGCGGGCGGCGGGCCTGCGGGTGGGGCTGCCGCGGGAGGCGGGGAAGGTGTGCTGCGGGCTGACGTATGTCTCCACGGGCCAACTGGACCTGGCCCGCGAGGCGATGCGGCGCACGCTGGACGCGCTGGAGCCGGCGGACGGCGGCGGCGACGAGACGGGCGCGGCAGGCCCGCCCCTCGTCGTACTCGAACCGCCCTGCGCCGCCGCGCTCAAGACCGACCTCGTGGAGCTGCTGCCCGACGACGAACGCGCCCCGCGCCTCGCCGCCCGCGTCCGCACCCTCGCCGAGGCCCTCGAAACCGCCGCCCCCGACTGGACCCCGCCCCGCCTCGACCGCCCGGTCACCGGCCAGACGCACTGCCACCAGCACGCCGTCCTCGGCGACGGCGCCGAGCGCCGGCTGATGGCGAAGGCGGGTCTGGAGGGGCAACTCGCCTCCGGCTGCTGCGGCCTGGCGGGCAACTTCGGCTTCGAGCGCGGCCACTACGAGGTCTCCGCCGCCTGCGCGGAAGACCAGCTCCTCCCGGCCGTACGCAACGCCCCGGAAGACGCGGCGGTCGTCGCGGACGGCTACTCCTGCCGCACCCAACTCGCCCAGCTCGCCGGCATCCGCGCCCGCCACCTGGCGGAACTCCTCGCGGAGGGCCTGCCGGAGGAGGGCGGGCGGGGCGGACAAGGCTGACGCACACCGGCCGAATCCGGCAAGCACGCTTGCTTGTTTTCCGGTCCGCTGCCACCCTACTGCGCAGTAGTCACGAGGGGAGCGCAGCATGGCGGGCCCGGAGATCATCACCCTGATCGACGACCTCCGCGACGAGAGCGCCGAGTTGGACGCCCTCGTTGCCGGGCTGCCGCCCGGGCGGTGGGCGCTCGGCACCCCCGCCGCCGGGTGGACCGTCGCGCACCAGATCGCCCACCTCGCCTGGACCGATCGCGCCGCGCTCGCCGCCGCCCGCGATCCCGACGAGTTCCGGGCGATGCTGACGCACGCCCGGGAGGCGCCGTTCGGCTTCGTCGACGAGGGTGCCGAGCGGGGTGCCGCGCAGCCGCCGGAGGTGCTGCTGGACGAATGGCGGCGGGGGCGGGAGGAGCTGCGGCGGGTGCTGCCGGCGCTGCCGGCGGGGGTGCGGATGCCGTGGTTCGGGCCGCCGATGAGCGTCGGGGGCGTCGCCTCGGGGCGGTTGATGGAGACCTGGGCCCACGGGCAGGACGTCGCCGACGCGCTCGGCGTACGGCGTGCGCCCACCGCCCGGCTGCGGCACGTGGCCCGTATCGGGGTACGGACGCGGGACTTCGCGTACGCCGTGCACCGGCTCGCGCCGCCCGCAGGGGAGTTCCGCGTCGAGCTGACCGCGCCCGGCGGCGGCGAGGTGTGGGCGTACGGGCCCGAGGACGCCGCCGAGCGCGTCACCGGGCCCGCGCTCGACTTCTGCCTGCTGGCCACCCAGCGCGTGCATCGCGCCGACACCGCGCTCGTCGCCGAGGGCGCGGAGGCGGAGCGCTGGCTGGGCATCGCCCAGGCGTTCGCGGGCCCGCCGGGCGCCGGGCGGGACCCGGCACCGGACGGCGCGGCCCGTACCGGCGCCGCTCCCGGGGAGTGCCCGTGACCCTCCGTATCGGCAACGCCTCCGGCTTCTACGGCGACCGCTTCGCCGCCGTCCGCGAGATGCTCACCGGCGGCGGACTCGACGTCCTCACCGGCGACTACCTCGCCGAGCTGACCATGCTCATCCTCGCCCGCGACCGCCTCAAGGACCCCGGCGCCGGCTACGCCAGGACCTTCCTCCGCCAGCTCGAAGACGGCCTCGGCCTGGCCCGCGACCGCGGCGTCGCGCTCGTCGTCAACGCCGGCGGCCTCAACCCCGCGGGGCTCGCCGCCGCCGTCCGCGAGCTGGCCGAGCGCGTCGGCGTGCCGGCCCGCGTCGCGCACGTCGAGGGCGACGACCTCACCGCCCGCGGCACGTGGCCCGGCGCCCTCGCCGCCCACGCCTACCTCGGCGGCGCCGGCATCGCCGCCTGCCTGCGCGCGGGCGCCGACGTCGTCGTCACCGGCCGCGTTACCGACGCCGCGCTCGTCACGGGCGCCGCCCAGGCCCACTACGGCTGGACCCCGGCCACCGCCGACGACCCCGCCGCCACCGACGACCCCGCCGACGACCCCGCCCTCCACGCCCTCGCCGGCGCCGTCGTCGCCGGCCATGTGCTGGAGTGCGGCACCCAGGCCACCGGCGGCAACTACGCCTTCTTCACCGAACACGACGTCCGCCACCCCGGCTTCCCCCTCGCCGAGATCGAGCCCGACGGCAGCGCCGTCATCACCAAGCACCCCGGCACCGGCGGCGCCGTCACCGTCGAAACCGTCACCGCCCAGCTCCTCTACGAGACCGCGGGCCCCCGCTACGCCGGACCCGACGTCACCGCCCGCCTCGACTCCGTACGCCTCGCCCCGGACGGACCCGACCGCGTCCGCATCACCGGCGTACGCGGTGAGCCGCCGCCGCCCGACGTCAAGGTCGGCCTCTCCCGCCTCGGCGGCCACCGCAACGAGGTCGTCTTCGTCCTCACCGGGCTCGACATCGACGCCAAGGCCGCCCTCGTACGCGACCAGATGGCCCCCGTCCTCAAGCGCGTCGCCGACGTCCGCTGGACCCTCGCCCGCACCGACCGCCCCGACGCCGGCGTGCAGGAGGAGGCGTCCGCCCTGCTCCGCCTCGCCGTCCGGGACCCCGACGAGGCCGCCGTCGGCCGCGCCGTCAGCGGCGCCGCCGTCGAACTGGCCCTCGCCAGCATCCCCGGTTTCCACGTCACCGCCCCGCCCGGCAGGGCGCAGCCGTACGGCGTCTTCGAGGCCGCGTACGTCCCCGCCGCCGGCGTCCCCCACACCGCCGTGCTCCCCGACGGCACCCGCGTCCCCGTCGCCCCGCCGCCGCGCACCCGGGCGCTGGAGCCCGTACCGGAACCGCCGCTGCCGCCGCCCCCGCCGCCGGGACCGACCCGCCGCGCCCCGCTGGGCACCGTGGCCGGCGCGCGCAGCGGCGACAAGGGCGGCAGCGCCAACCTCGGCGTCTGGGCCCGGTCCGGCGCCGCCTGGCCGTGGCTGGCGCACACCCTCACCGTCGACCGCTTCCGCGAACTCCTCCCGGAGACCGCCCCCTTCCCCGTCGTACGCCACGTCCTGCCGCACCTCCGTGCGCTCAACTTCACCGTCGAAGGACTCCTCGGCGAAGGCGTCGCCTCCCAGGCCCGCTTCGACCCGCAGGCCAAGGCGCTCGGCGAGTGGCTGCGCGCCCGGCACGCCGACATCCCCGAGGAGCTGCTGTGACCGTGCTGGCCTCGTCGCTGGACACCGCGGGCCCCGACTACGCCGCCCACCGCGCGGCGATGCTCGACAAGCTCGCCGCGCTCGGCGAGGAGCACGCCAAGGCGGTGGCGGGCGGCGGCGAGAAGTACGTCGCCCGGCACCGCGCCCGCGGCAAGCTGCTCGTACGCGAGCGGGTCGAGCTGCTGCTGGACCCCGACACCCCGTTCCTGGAGCTGAGTCCGCTGGCCGGCTGGGGTTCCGCCTCCCCCGCCTACACGGTCGGCGCCTCGCTCGTCACCGGCATCGGCGTCGTCTCCGGCGTGGAGTGCCTGATCACGGCCAACGACCCGACCGTACGCGGCGGCGCGTCCAACCCCTGGACGCTGAAGAAGGCGTTCCGCGCCCACGAGATCAGCCTCGCCAACCGGCTGCCGTCGATCCACCTCGTGGAGTCCGGCGGCGCCGACCTGCCGTCGCAGAAGGAGATCTTCATTCCGGGCGGCGCCCTCTTCAAGTTCCTCACCCGCTCGTCCGCGGCCGGCATCCCCACGGTCGCCGTCGTCTTCGGCAACTCCACGGCGGGCGGCGCGTACGTGCCGGGCATGAGCGACCACGTGATCATGGTCAAGGAGCGCGCGAAGGTGTTCCTCGGCGGCCCGCCGCTGGTGAAGATGGCCACCGGCGAGGAGAGCGACGACGAGTCGCTGGGCGGCGCCGACATGCACGCCCGTACCTCGGGACTCGCCGACTACTTCGCCGTCGACGAGCCGGACGCGCTGCACACCGCACGCCGCGTCGTCGCCCGCCTCGCCTGGCGCAAGGCGCACCCCGACCCGCCGCCGGCCGCCCCGCCCGCGTACCCGGAGGACGAGCTGCTGGGCATCGTGCCGGGCGACCTGAAGGTCCCCTTCGACCCGCGCGAGGTGATCGCGCGGGTGGTGGACGGGTCCGACTTCGACGAGTTCAAGCCGCTGTACGGGACGAGCCTGGCCACCGGCTGGGCGCGGCTGCACGGCTATCCCGTCGGGATCCTCGCCAACGCGCGCGGGGTGCTGTTCAGCGAGGAGTCGCAGAAGGCCGCGCAGTTCATCCAGCTCGCCAACCAGCGCGACATCCCGCTGGTCTTCCTCCACAACACCACCGGCTACATGGTCGGCAAGGACTACGAGCAGGGCGGCATCATCAAGCACGGCGCCCAGATGATCAACGCGGTCTCCAACTCCCGCGTCCCGCACCTGTCGGTCCTCATGGGGGCCAGCTACGGCGCCGGCCACTACGGCATGTGCGGCCGCGCGTACGACCCCCGGTTCCTCTTCGCCTGGCCGAGCGCCAAGTCGGCGGTCATGGGGCCGCAGCAGCTCGCGGGCGTGCTGTCGATCGTCGCGCGGGCGTCGGCGGAGGCGAAGGGGATGCCGTACGACGAGGAGGGCGACGCGGCGCTGCGCGCGATGGTGGAGCAGCAGATCGAGGCGGAGTCGCTGCCGGTGTTCCTGTCGGGGCGGCTGTACGACGACGGGGTCATCGACCCGCGGGACACCCGGACGGTGCTGGGGATCTGCCTGTCGGCGATCCACACGGCACCGTACGCGGGCGTGCACGACGGGTACGGGGTGTTCCGGCTGTGACCGCGCGACCGGCATCCACAGGGCGACCGGCATCCATGGGGCATCTGGCATCCACAGGGCGACCGGCATCCACAGGGGAGCACCGATGATCCGTACCCTCCTCGTCGCCAACCGCGGCGAGATCGCCTGCCGCGTCTTCCGTACCTGCGGGGAGCTGGGCATCACGCCCGTCGCGGTGCACTCCGACGCGGACGCGGGGGCGCTGCACGTACGCGCCGCGCTGGATGCCGGCGGGGCGGCGGTCCGGCTGCCGGGGCGGGCGGCGGCGGACACGTACCTGCGGGCGGACCTGCTGGTCGCGGCGGCGCTGGCGGCGGGCGCGGACGCGGTGCACCCGGGCTACGGGTTCCTCTCCGAGAGCGCGGAGTTCGCGCGGGCGGTCGGGGCGGCGGGGCTGACGTGGGTCGGGCCGCCGCCGGAGGCGATCGAGGCGATGGCGTCCAAGACGCGCGCGAAGGAACTGATGGGCCTGGCGCCCTTCGACCCGTCGAAGGCGGTGGAGTCCGACCTGCCGCTGCTGGTCAAGGCGGCGGCGGGCGGCGGCGGCCGCGGTATGCGGATCGTCCGCGAACTGGCGGCGCTGGAGCTGGAACTGGAGTCGGCGTCGGCGGAGGCCGCGGCGGCGTTCGGGGACGGCGAGGTGTTCGTCGAGCCGTACGTCGAGGGCGGGCGGCACGTGGAGGTGCAGGTGCTCGCGGACGCGCACGGGGGCGTGTGGGCGCTGGGCACGCGCGACTGCTCGCTGCAGCGGCGGCACCAGAAGGTGGTGGAGGAGGCGCCCGCACCGGGTCTCGCGGCGGGCGTGGCGGCGGAGCTGGAGGAGACGGCGGTACGGGCGGCGCGGGCGATCGGGTACGTGGGCGCGGGCACGGTGGAATTCCTGCTGGCGCCGGACGGGCGGGCGCAGTTCCTGGAGATGAACACGCGGCTGCAGGTGGAGCACCCGGTGACGGAGGCGGTGTACGGGGTCGACCTGGTGGCCGGGCAGTTGAGGATCGCGGAGGGCGCGCACTTGCCGCCGTCGGCACCGCGGCCGAGGGGCCACGCGGTGGAGGCCCGCCTGTACGCGGAGGACCCGGCGTCGGATTTCGCCCCGCAGACGGGCGGGGTCTCCTGCCTGGAGGTCGGGGGCGCCACGGGGGGCGAGCTGCTCCGGACCGCCGGGAACGACCGTGTGCCGTATGCCGCGGGGGAACCCCCCACCCTCCGCCTCGACACCGGCTACACCGCCGGCGACACCGTCACCCCGTACTACGACGCCCTGCTCGCCAAGGTGATCGTCCACGCCCCCACCCGCGCCGAGGCGGTCCGCCACCTGACGACCGCGCTGCGGCGGGCACGGATCCACGGTCCGGTGACGAACAGGGACCTGCTCGTCCGGTCGCTGGAACACGAGGAGTTCACCGGCGCGCGGATGACCACCTCCTTCTACGACGCCCACCTGCCGACGCTCACGAGCCCCCCGGGCGAGGCCGATGCCCACCTCCGACTCGCCGCTCTCGCCGCCGCGCTCGCCGATGCCGCCGCGCGGCAGCAGGCGGGGGGTGCGGTGCTGCCCGTCCGGTTCGGGGGGTGGCGCAATGTGCCGTCGCAGCCGCAGGTGAAGGGGTACCGGGTCGAGCCCGGCGGTGCCGGGGCTGAGGTTCGTTACCGCCGAACCCGCGACGGCGTACGGGCCGACGGCCTGCCCGAGGTGCGCGTGCTCTCCGCCGCTCCCGGGCGCGTGGTGCTCGAAGTCGCCGGTGTCGCCCGTGCCTTCGACATCGCCGTCTACGACGACGCCTCCGCAGCGCCCCATCCCGCCCCGGCCACGTACGTCGACACCCCCCACGGTTCGTACGCCCTCCGCCCCCTCTCGCGCTTTCCCGACCCCCGCGCCGACACCCCGCCCGGCTCCCTCCTCGCCCCCATGCCCGGCACGGTCGTCCGCCTCGCCGACGGGATCGCCCCCGGGCAGGCGGTCCGCCAGGGCCAGCCCCTTCTCTGGCTGGAGGCGATGAAGATGGAGCACAAGGTCGCCGCCCCCGCCTCCGGCGTGCTCACCGCCCTGCACGCCGCCCCCGGCCGTCAGGTCGAAGTCGGCGCCCTCCTGGCCGTAGTAGAAGCCGTAGAAGAAACCGCAGCCGAAGCCGTAACCGCAGACGCCCCGCCCCGCGATCAGGAAGGCCGACAGCCATGACCAGCGCCATCCTCGAACCCCAGGAGCACCGCGACCTCCGCGCCGCCGTCGCCGCGCTCGGCGCCCGCTACGGCCGCGACTACTTCACCGCCGCCGTCCGCGACGGCCGGCACACCGACGAGCTGTGGGCCGAGGCCGGCAAGGCCGGTTACCTCGGCGTCAACCTCCCCGAGGCGTACGGCGGCGGAGGCGGCGGCATCGCGGAGCTGGCGATCGTGCTGGAGGAACTCGGCGCGGCCGGCTGCCCGCTGCTCATGCTCGTGGTGTCGCCCGCGATCTGCGGCACGGTCATCGCCCGCTTCGGCACCGAGGAGCAGAAGCGGCACTGGCTCCCCGGACTCGCCGACGGCACCCGCAAGATGGCCTTCGGCATCACCGAGCCCGACGCCGGCTCCAACTCCCACCGCATCACCACCACCGCCCGCCGCGACGGCGACGACTGGGTGCTGTCCGGCCGCAAGGTGTTCATCTCCGGCGTCGACATCGCCGACGCCACGCTCGTCGTCGGCCGCACCGAGGACGAGCGCACCGGCAAGCTCAAGCCCTGCCTGTTCATCGTCCCGCGCGACGCCGAGGGCTTTCAGCGCTCGCACATACCCATGGAACTGCACGCTCCGGAGAAGCAGTTCGAGCTGGTCCTCGACGACGTGCGGCTGCCCGCGGACGCCCTCGTCGGCGACGAGGACGCCGGTCTCCTCCAGCTCTTCGCGGGGCTCAACCCCGAGCGCATCATGACCGCCGCGTTCGCGCTGGGCCTGGGGCGGCAGGCGGTGGCGCGGGCCGTCGACTACGCCCGTACGCGCCAGGTGTGGAAGGGCGGCGCCATCGGCGTGCACCAGGCGATCGCGCATCCGCTCGCGCAGGCGCACATCGAGTTGGAGCTGGCCCGGCTGATGACGCAGAAGGCGGCCGCGTTGTATGACGCCGGTGACGACGCGGGCGCGGGCGAGGCGGCGAACATGGCGAAGTACGCGGCCGCGGAGGCGGCGGCGAGGGCCGTCGACCAGGCCGTGCACACCCTCGGCGGCAACGGGCTCAGCACCGAGTACGGTCTTGCGCAGATGCTCACCGCGTCCCGCGTGGCCAGGATCGCCCCGGTCAGCCGGGAGATGATCCTCAACTACGTGTCGCACCAGACGCTGGGCCTGCCCAAGTCGTACTGACGCCGCCGACGTACCGAAGGAGCACCTCCCCGCCATGACCGACGCACCCGCAGAACCGGCCGCCGACGACGCGCCCCTCGTCCGGATCGCGCGCGACGACCGCGGCGTCACGACCCTCACGCTGGACTCGCCGCACAACCGCAACGCGCTCTCCGCCCGCCTCATGGCCGAACTCGACGCGGGCCTGGCCGCCGCCGCGGAGGACGACGACGTACGGGCCGTGCTGCTCACCCACACCGGCAACACCTTCTGCGCCGGCGCCGACCTCGGCGAGGCCACGGGCGCCGCCGCCCCCACGGACGGGCCGCTGGCGCTGGCGCGGCTGCTGCGGGCGGTCGTGGAGTGCCCGAAGCCGGTCGTCGCGCGGGTGACCGGGCACGTACGGGCGGGGGGCCTCGGGCTGCTCGGCGCGTGCGACATCGCTGCGGCGGGGACGGGGGCGACGTTCGCGTTCACCGAGGCGCGGCTCGGGCTCGCGCCGGCGGTGATCTCGATGCCGCTGCTGCCGCGGCTGGACGCCCGCGCGGCGGCGCGCTACTACCTCACGGGCGAGCGCTTCGGCCCGGAGGAGGCGGCGAGGACCGGCCTGGTGACGCTGGCGGGTGACGACGTGGACGCGCTGCTGACGCCGGTGCTCGACGGGCTGCGGGCGGCGTCGCCGCAGGGTCTTGCGGCGTCGAAGCGGCTCGTGACGGGGGAGGTGCTGCGGACGTTCGACCGGGACACGGAGCCGTTCGCGGAGCTGTCGGCGTCGCTGTTCGCGTCCCCGGAGGCCAGGGAGGGCATGACGGCGTTCCTGGAGCGCCGGGAGCCGAAGTGGTCCCGCTGACGGACGCCCCGCGCCAGCCACGGGGCCGGGGCCCGCAGCAGGACCGCAGCCGGGCGACCCGGCAGCGGCTGCTGGAGGCGGCGGTCGCGTGCCTGGCGGAACTGGGCTGGGGCGGCAGCACGGTCAGCGTGGTCGCGGAACGGGCGGGCGTCTCGCGCGGCGCGGCGCAGCACCACTTCCCGACCAGGGAGGACCTGTTCACGGCGGCGGTGGAACACGTGGCGGCGGAACGCTCGGCGGCCCTGCGCGCGCTGCTGCCGGCGACGGGAGGGGCGGATCCGGTACGGGCGGCGGGAGCAGGTGCCGCAGCGCGGGAGGAGGACGCCACCGCCGCCGTCGTGCGCGGGGTCGTCGACCTCTACACCGGGCCCCTCTTCCGGGCCGCGCTCCAGCTCTGGGCCGCCGCCGCCAACGAGGACCAGCTACGCCCCCGCGTCGCCGCGCTGGAGGCCCGCGTCGGCCGCGAGGCGCACCGGATGACGGTGGCGCTGCTCGGCGCCGACGAGTCGGTGCCGGGCGTACGGGAGACGGTGCAGGGCTTCCTCGACATGGCCCGGGGCCTGGGCCTGGCGACCCTGCTCACGGACGACAGCGCTCGCCGCGACCGCGTCGTGACGCAGTGGTCGCACCTGCTGACGACAGCCCTGTCGCACACCGAGCCCCGCTGAGGCCCAGGCGCACGGGCCTGCCCGGCCCCGTACCCGCACAGCCCCCACAGCCCCCCAAAGTCCCCCACGCACCCGCCCAAGGGTAGGCCGCCCCACCGACAACGAGGCCGTGGTCGCCCGCGGGGCCAGGTCCAGTCGCTTCAGATCGAACCGCCTCCAGCCGCCACCGTTGCAGCCGGCTCAGGCCGACCAGCCCTGAGCCGGCACGTCGCAGACGGAACCGCCTCACGCCGACCCGCGGCTCACGCCGACCCGCCCGCCTCCGCGTAGCCCTCGATCTCCTGCGGCGACCGCGTCCCCGGCCCCACGTACCGCGCCGACGGCCGCACCAGCCGCCCCGTCCGTTTCTGCTCCAGGATGTGCGCCGACCACCCCGCCGTCCGCGCGCACGTGAACATCGACGTGAACATGTGCGCCGGCACCTCCGCGAAGTCCAGCACGATCGCCGCCCAGAACTCGACGTTCGTCTCCAGCACCCGGTCCGGACGCCGTGCCCGCAGCTCCGCCAGCGCCGCCTTCTCCAGCGCCTCCGCGACCTCGTACCGCGGCGCGCCGAGCTGCTTCGCCGTGCGCCTCAGCACCCGCGCCCGCGGGTCCTCCGCGCGGTAGACGCGGTGGCCGAAGCCCATCAGCCGCTCGCCGTCGTCCAGCGCCCGCTTCACGTAGCCCTCGGCGTCGCCCGTGCGCTCGATCTCCTCGATCATCCCGAGCACCCGCGACGGCGCGCCCCCGTGCAGCGGCCCGGACATCGCGCCGACCGCGCCGGACAGCGCCGCCGCGACGTCGGCGCCGGTGGAGGCGATGACGCGGGCGGTGAAGGTGGAGGCGTTCATGCCGTGTTCCGCGGCGGAGGTCCAGTAGGCGTCGACGGCGGCGACGTGCTTGGGGTCGGGCTCGCCGCGCCAGCGGATCATGAACCGCTCGACGACCGTACGGGCCTTGTCGATCTCCCGCTGCGGCACCATCGGCCGCCCCTGCCCGCGGGCGGACTGCGCAACGTACGACAGCGCCATGACGGCGGCCCGCGCCAGGTCCTCGCGGGCGCGCGCCTCGTCGATGTCGAGCAGCGGGCGCAGCCCCCAGACGGGCGCGAGCATCGCCAGCGCGGACTGCACGTCGACGCGGATGTCGCCGGAGTGCACGGGGATGGGGAAGGGCTCGGCGGGCGGCAGACCGGGTTTGAAGGCGCCGTCGACCAGAAGACCCCAGACGTTGCCGAACGAGACGTGACCCACCAGGTCCTCGATGTCCACACCGCGATAACGGAGCGCGCCGCCCTCCTTGTCGGGTTCGGCGATCTCTGTCTCGAAGGCGACGACTCCCTCAAGCCCGGGTACGAAATCGGACATCAGGCGGCTCCCTCATGTGTGGCGTGCGCTGCGGGGGTGTGCAGCGACGGACGGGTCGGCCCCAGGGCGTGGAGTGGTGCGGGGGGTGGACCTGCTGGCCAGGCTCCGCGGCGCCATCGCTCGCGGTCCGGGGCGTGCATTCCGGGCCACCATAGCCGGGGGTGTGGAGTTTCCACAGTGGTCGGGCGGCGGATCTGTCGGGTCGCCTACATGCGAGGGGGCGTGAGATCGGGCACACTCCATCGATCCCGGCCCGGAGGGTTACGTGGTGCGTCGAGCGGGCAAACTCCCGCCCCGCAACGGCCGCTCATACTGCAAGATATGTAGGTGCGACACGTTGACGTTGACACCGAACGCTCCCTCGATCCGGCTGCCATGCGCGCGCACTATCGCGCCGCGGGACTGTCGGAGGACTCCCTCGCCGCCGATCCCTTCGAGCAGTTCGGCCGCTGGTTCCGGCAGGCCGCGGCGAGCGGACTGCACGAGCCCAACGCGATGGTCGTCTCCACCGCGGACGCCGAGGGCCGGCCCAGCTCCCGCACCGTGCTGCTGAAGCAGGTGGACGAGCGGGGGTTCGTCTTCTACACCAACTACGGTTCGCGCAAGGGCCGCGAGCTGGCCGCGAACCCGCACGTGTCGCTGCTCTTCCCCTGGCACCCCGTCGCCCGCCAGGTGATCGTCGCGGGGGCGGCGGAGCGTACGGGCCGCGATGAGACCGTGGCGTACTTCCGTACCAGGCCGCACGGCTCGCAGTTGGGCGCGTGGGCGAGCGAGCAGTCGTCGGCGGTGGCGTCGCGGGCGGAGCTGGACCGGATGTACGAGGAGCTGGCGGACCGCTATCCGGAGGGCGAGCAGGTGCCGGCGCCGCCGGAGTGGGGCGGTTTCCGGGTCAGGCCGCGGACGGTGGAGTTCTGGCAGGGCCGCGAGAACCGGCTGCACGACCGCCTGAGGTACGTACGCACCGAGGGCGCGGCGGGCGGCGGCTGGACGGTGGAGCGCCTCTGCCCGTAGCGATACGGGACGACGACGGCGCGCGCGGGGGTCCGGGGGCGGAGCCCCCGCCGCGGCACGAAGGCCGGGAAAGGTCAGCCCCGGGCAGCAGACGACCCGCGGCCCATTCCCCTGGAGGGGAGCCGGTCGGACGTACCGGCGGACCGCGGGTCGGGTGAACTGCTTGGGATAAGGGCCGGCTGGGTGCGTCCTAGGCACCCGGGTCCGGCATTGCGCTCAAGCGCGACGGCGGACCACTAGCCCGCAGTCACCTCACGCGTCCGGTACTTCATCATCTGCCGAACCACCTCCCTTCTCGTGTGCCTCACACAGTAGGCACGCCCCTCCGCCCCCTCAAGCGATTTCTCTGTGGCCCCGGCGACACCGGCCACGGCGCCCCGGCCGTCCCCGCGTACGACCGGAACCCGCTGGTCCGCGGCGGTCCCGGGGCGCGGCCACCGGGTTCCCCGCCCGCGCCCCCTCCCGGTGGACCCCTTCCGCGTGCAACGATTTCGACGGAATGGGGTGTGTGCTGCGTCACGTTCGAGTTGAATGATCCGGGTGCACCACACCACGCACACGACGCCGCGGCGAGCAGGGGGTGCCTGATGAGCGCGACCCGGCGTACCAACCGGGACCGCAGGAACGCCTCCGGCGAGCAGGCCGCGGACGCTCCGGACACGGGAGACGACGCCGCCGGGTCACCGCCCGCGGCGGCGGACGCGGGCGCTGAGGACGCGCCGCCGCAGGACCGCCGCGCCGCGGCCCCCGATCTGCTGGTGGCGCTGCTCGACGGCATGGACGCCGCCCTGTGCGCCTTCGACGCCGAGGGCGTCGTCACCCACTGGAACCGCGAGGCCGAGCGGCTGCTCGGCTGGACCGCCGCGGAGGCCGTCGGCCGCCACGGTCTTGCCGGCTGGGCGGTCCGCGCCGACGACGCCGCCGAGGTGGAGGCGCGGCTGATGGGCGCGATGGACGTGCCGGGGCGGCAGGTCCAGGAGTTCGCGCTGCTGCGCAAGGACGGCGGCCGGGTGCTCGTACGCACCCAGACCTCCGCCGTCCGCCCGGGCGGCGCCGAGACGGGCGGGGTCGCGGTCGGGGTCTACTGCGCGTTCAGCGAGGTCCACGCGCAGATGGACCTGGAGCGGTCCATCGCCTTGAGCGAGGCGCTGTGCGAGGACGCCGCCTGGGGCGTGCTCCTCGTGGACGCGGACCTACGTCCCGCCCTGGCCAACGGCCAGGCGGCGCGCGTGCTGCGCGCCCGGCGCTCGGGGCTGCTCGGGCGCCCCTTCGGCGAGCTGCTGGAGCAGGGCGCGGAAGAGGTCGAGAGCGCCCTCCAGCACGTACTGGCCCAGGGCAGCACCGCGGTCCCCGCCGACGTGTGGGTGACGGTGCGCGGCGAGACCGGCGGCGATCCGGCGATCCGGCGGCGGTGCCTGCGCGGCGCGTTCGTACGGCTCGCCTCGCCGCTCGCCGAGCACCCGGTGCCCCTCGGCGTCGGCTGGCTCTTCCAGGACGTCACCGAGGCGAAGCTCGCCGAGGACGCGGCCTCGGTGCTGCGCTTCCGCGACCACCAGTTGCACCGCGCCTCGCGCGCGGCGGCCGAGTGCGAGGACCCGATGGAGGCCGCGACGGTCTACCTGGACTTCGCCCTCGCCGGCTTCGCCGACCACGCGCTGGTCGACCTCGCCGCCGCCCCCGCGGACCCCGGCTCCCCGCCGGGCCCCGGCGCCCCGCACGACGCGGGTGCGCCCCCGGGCCCGGTGCAGCTCACCCGGGCCGCGGCCACCCCCGCCGAGGGCCCGGGCCCGTGCCTGCCGGCCGGGCCGCACGGCTTTCCCGTCCGCTACCCCGCCGGGCACCCCGCGCTGCAGGCGGTGGAGCGCGGCGGCACCGTGCGCGCGGGCTGCGGCGGCGTGGACCCGGAAGTTGCGGAGGGCTGGTCGGTGGCGCGGAAGTGGCCGCCCGGCACGATGCACGCGCTGTGTACGGTGCTGCGCAGCCGCGGCCGGACGCTGGGCGTCGTGACGTTCCTGCGCGGCGGCGGCCGCAAGGGCTTCACCCGGCAGGACGCGGCGTACGCGGAGGACGTGGCCGTACGGGTCGCGGCTTCGCTGGACCTGGCGGAGCTGCTGGGTTAGGACCAGCCCGGCGGGGCCCGGTGACCGGGGCCCGAGACCGGGCGCGGATCGCCTTTTTCCCGTAGATCGGCGGCGAAAGTCAGGCGAAAGGAACGCGGCAGGTCCGGTTGTCACCGCGATGAGTCAGAATTGGTGCAGGGCCACCGCACGAGAAATCTAGGGGCACGCATGTCCGGACTGATCGACACAACGGAGATGTATCTCCGCACCATCCTCGAACTCGAAGAGGAGGGCGTCGTCCCCATGCGCGCGAGAATCGCGGAGCGGCTCGACCAGAGCGGCCCCACGGTGAGCCAGACCGTCGCCCGCATGGAGCGGGACGGGCTGGTGCGCGTGGCCGGCGACAGGCATCTGGAGCTGACGGAAGAGGGTCGCATGCTCGCGACCCGGGTGATGCGCAAGCACCGCCTGGCGGAGTGCCTGCTGGTCGACGTGATCGGCCTGGAGTGGGAGCACGTGCACGCGGAGGCGTGCCGCTGGGAGCACGTGATGAGCGAGGCCGTGGAGCGCCGCGTGCTGGCGCTGCTGAAGCACCCGACGGAGTCGCCGTACGGGAACCCCATTCCCGGCCTTGAGGAGCTGGGCGAGAAGGCCGAGGCGGACCCGTTCCTGGACGAGGGCATGGTGAGCCTCTCCGCGCTGGGTCCCGACGCCGGCACGGTGATCATCCGCCGGATCGGGGAGCCGATCCAGACCGACTCCCAGCTCATGTACACGCTGCGGCGGGCCGGTGTGCAGCCGGGCGCGGTGGTGAGCGTGACGGACTCGGCGGGCGGCGTGCTCGTCGGCAGCGGCGGCGAGGCCGCCGAGCTGGACGCCGAGGTCGCCTCGCACGTCTTCGTGGCCAAGCGCTAGATCCGTTCGGGCCAGGCTGGTGGCGGGTTTGCGCCGTTGCCGCGGTTGGCGTTAAGCGGACCGCGGGATTCCTGTCCGAACGGCAGCGCACCTGGGCCCGGCGTGCCACGCTGTCGCTGACGGCATCTGGGAGGGGTGGGCATGCCGCTGACATATCCGGACCCCCGCGCACCTGCGGGGGGCGTGACGAGAGCCCCGGCGCCTGGCTCGCCGGGGCCCCGCCTCCCCGTGACGACCCGGAGCCCCGAGCTCCCAGGGTCGCCTCCCCACGGACCCGTTGTCCCCGATGCGGGTCCGCCTCCCGGTCTCTGTCTCCCCGCGACGACCGCGGCCAATCCCCGGCCGCGGTCACTCGAACGAGGGGTGTTGGGCCTCGTGCCGCGGTGTTCGAATAGACATTCGATAGCGTGAGCTTGCCGAACGGATTGGGGGTGTCGGCACACATGGTGCGTCGTATCAACGTGCCGGGTGCGGGCGGGCTGCGTCTCGCCGCCTGGGAGTACGGAGATCCGCCGAAGCGCGGTGCCGACGGCATCGCGGCGCGCAGGCGGTCCGCGGCCGGGCCGGCCGGCGGCCCGCCGGGCACGGCGCCGCAGGACCGCCCCGGCGTGCTGTTATTGCACGGGCTGATGGGCCGCGGGTCCCACTGGGCGACCACCTCCCGCTGGCTCTCGGCCCGCTCCCGCGCCATCGCGCTCGACCAGCGCGGGCACGGACGCAGTGACAAACCGGGGGACGGCCCGTTCGACCGCGAGGCGTACATCGCGGACGCGGAAGCCGTCATCGAGCAGTTGGACCTCGCGCCGGTGGTTCTCGTGGGCCACTCGATGGGCGCGCTCACCGCCTGGCAGTTGGCCGCCCGCCGCCCCGACCTGGTGCGCGGTCTGGTGATCTGCGACATGCGGGCCTCGGCGCTCGGCGCGGCCTCGCAGCGCGAGTGGGAGGAGTGGTTCCGCTCCTGGCCGACGCCGTTCGCCACGCTCGCCGACGTCCGCAAGTGGTTCGGCGAGGACGACCCCATCCTGGAGCGCCCGCGTCCCGCGCGCGGCGAGTTCTTCGCCGAGGTGATGGCCGAGCGCGCGGACGGCTGGCGCCCGGTGTTCTCCCGCCGGCAGATGCTGCGGGCCCGCGAGACGTGGGTGCACGACGCGCACTGGGAGGAACTGGCCCTCGTGCAGTGCCCGGCCCTGGTGATCCGCGGCATCGACGGCGAGCTGGGCCGGGCGGAGGCCCAGGAGATGGTCCGCGTCCTGCCCCGCGGTGAGTACGCGGAGCTGGAGGCCGGCCATCTGCTGCACCTGGAGGACCCGGAGGCGTTCCACCGGGCGATAGAGCCGTTCCTGGAGAACGTGCTCACCCCGAAGTGAGCCGAAGCGGCGGCGGAGCGGTGCGGGTTGCGGGCCGTACGGTACGAAGGCGCCCGCGGGGCCTGAGGCGTTCGCCGCGGTGCCGTCCGCCGCGGTCGTCCGCCCGGCGTTACTCGCCGACGAACCGGAACGTCGACGTGATCGCGTCGAACACGTCGAAGAACGAGTCCGCCAGGTCCAGCACCTGACTGCTCCCCGCCACCAGCGCCACCTTGCCCTCCTGCCCCGGGACCGGGATGAAGGTCTGCATCATCACGGCGCGGATCGTGCGGTCGTCGCCGGGGATCTTGACGTCCTCGACGCCCTGCGTGCGGGCGGCCGTGCCGATCCCCTCGATCTCGACGGTCGAGACCTTCCGCCAGGCGTCGCCCTCCTTCTTCGGCCGGATCTGCTTGATCTGGCCGACGATCAGCGCCGGGTCGGTCGGCAGCAGCTCGCCGCTCTCGGTGCGGGCGCCGATGAGGGAGACGGTGATCGAGCCGGTCACCGGCACGTCGCCGCCGAAGGTCTCCGCCATGCATCCGCAGTACAACGCGCCGGAAGCCCAGGCGTCCTTGGCCGCCTTGCGCAGGAACGCCTCCAGCACACCGCGCTGCTCGGCCAGTTCGGGATTGCGGCGGACCCGGTCGTTGACCATCTGCCGGATGCTGTCGTCCCGGGACTCGGGCCGTACGTCGAACTCCCACCACGACTCCGGCACCCGGATCCGGAAGCCTCCGCGCTCGATCGTGAGCGCCTCCATCCAGCGGCTCATGCCCTGCCCCCTTTGTCGCACGTCCGGTCGTCTCCCGCGCCCCGCGGCCGGACCGCGGCGGCGCGGTTATCCACACGTAGTTATCCACAATCCCGGATACGAGCTGTCCCCGCGAAGCCCGGGGCGGATATCGTTTCGTAGACCCTAGTGTCCGAGCTGAACGCATTTCCGCGGGGGGAAAGCCGGGGAACAGCCGGGGACGTTCGAGGAGGATCAGCGTGCGCCTCACCCTCACCGTCGTCGATCCGCTCGGGGGCGACCGTGCCGATGTCGTCCTCGACGCCGAGGCGGAGTCGTCCGTAGGCGATGTCGCCCGCGTCCTGGCCGGCCAGCTCGACTCGCCGCCGCCCGCCGCGCCGCCGCAGGGTGTGCCGCAGGCCGTCCAGGTGCCGGCCCCGCACGCCCAACAGGCCCAGCACGCCCACGCCCAGGCCGCTCCCGTGCAGATGCCCGGGGGCTGGGCCACGGCGGGCGCGCCGCCTGCCGCGCCGCCCGGAGCGCCCCCGGCGGCCGTCCCCTTCGGCGCGCCCGGCGCCCCGCCGCAGCAGCCGGCCGCGGCTGCGCCGGCACCGCCGCCCGTCTTCGTCGACGGCTTCGCCGTCGACCCCCGCCTGCCCGTCGCCCAGTCGCCGCTGCGCGAGGGCACGGTCGTCAGCCTGTACGACCCGGTGGGCTGCCCGCCCCGCGAGGTCACGGGCCTGGTCGAGCTGCGCGTCGTCGGCGGTCCCATGGCCGGCGCGGTGCACCGGCTGGGCCTGGGCCGCGTCGACATCGGCAGCGGCAACGCGACGCATATCCGCGTCTCCGACCCTGAGTTGCCCGAGCGCGCCTTCAGCCTCACCGTCTCGGCCGACGGCAGGTGCAAGGTCCACGTCCACGGCGACCAGGAGAAGGCCACCCTCGACGGCACGACGTTCGCCGAGCTGGCCAAGCCCAAGGAGAAGTCGGACGACGACGACACCCGCAGGGCCCGCAGGCGCCGCCGCCGCGAGGCCCGCAAGGAGGAGCGCCGCCGGCGCCGCGCCGGCGAGCCGGCGCCCCCGCCGCTGCCGCAGGAGCCGCCGCAGAGCAAGGACGCCTGGCCGTACGGGTCCCAGGTCGCCATCGGCAACTCGCTGTTCGAGCTGGTGCGTTACGGCCCGCCGGACGCCGCCGTCGCCACCTCGGAGGACGGCGGCGGGCTCGACTACAACCGCCCGCCGCGCCTGCTGCCGCCCGACCGCGAGACCCGCTTCAAGCTGCCCGCGCCGCCGAAGGAGGGCCAGGCCCGGCCGCTGCCGTGGCTGATGGCGCTGATGCCGGCCGTCATGGGCGTGACGATGTGCCTGGTCATGGGCCGCTGGTACTACCTGCTGATGGCGTTCATGAGCCCGATCATCATGATCGGCAACTACTTCATGGACAAGAAGCACGGCCGCAAGTCCCATGTGAAGGCCGTCGCCGAGTACAAGGAACACAAGGCCAGGATCGAGAAGGACGCCCGCGACGCCCTCGTCGCCGAGCGCAACGAGCGGCGGCTGGGCGGTCCCGACCCCGCGCTCCTGCTGTCCACCGCCACCGGCCCGCGCACCCGGCTGTGGGAGCGGCGCCGTACCGACGCCGACCATCTGCTGATCCGCTTCGGCACCGCCGAGCTGGACTCCGAAGTGCTGCTGGAGGACCCCGAGCAGGACGAGCACCGCCGCCAGGTGCTGTGGAAGATCCAGGACGCGCCCGTCACCGTGCCGCTGCGGCAGATCGGCGTCCTCGGCATCGCAGGCGCCGGCGACACCCCGCGCTCCCTCGGCCGCTGGGCCGTCGCGCAGTCCGCCGTGCTGCACAGCCCGCTGGACGTCCAGTTCTACGTGCTGACGGAGCCCGGCGGGCAGGCCGGCTGGGACTGGGTGCGCTGGCTGCCGCACGCCCGCCCGCCCGGGGAGTACGACACCAACGCGCTGGTCGGCACCGACACCGAGACCGTCGCCGCCCGCATCGCCGAGCTGACCCAACTGCTCGACGCACGGCAGAAGGCCGCCAAGGACCAGCGGTCCAGCGGGCCGACCTCCTTCAAGGACCCCGACATCCTCATCGTCTTCGACGGTTCGCGCCGGCTGCGTTCGCTGCCGGGCGTGGTGCGGCTGCTGCGCGAGGGCCCGGCGGTGTCGATGTTCGCCATCTGCCTCGACTCCGAGGACCGCTTCCTGCCGGGCGAGTGCCAGGCGATCGTCGTCGCCGAGCCCAAGCCGGAGGAGCACGACCCGCGGGCCGCCGCGCACGGCGGCATCCCGATGCAGCAGGTGGCCGGGGCCGGCGGGCCCGGCGGCGCCGGGGGCTTCCCGCCGTTCCGCGTCGGCGCCTGGGGCACGGGCCACTCGCAGGACGCCGCGCAGCGCGCCGCCGCCGCCGACGGCACCGGACCGATCCGGCTGCGCGTCGAGCAGGCCGGCGCCGAGCGGCGCCGCGGGGTGCGCCCGGACTTCGTCTCGCCGGCGTGGTGCGCGCTGGTGGCGCGCGGTCTGTCGCCCGTGCGCGACATCAGCGGCGAGGCCGAGGACGCGGCCATCCCGTCGTCCAGCCGGCTGCTCGACGTGGTGGAGCTGGAGCCGCCGACCGGGGACGCCATCGCCGCCCGCTGGCAGATCGGCGGGCAGTCGACGACGGCGGTCATCGGCGAGTCGTACGACGGCCCGTTCGCCATCGACATCCGCAAGGACGGTCCGCACGGCCTCATCGCCGGCACCACCGGATCCGGCAAGTCCGAGCTGCTGCAGACGATCGTCGCGGCGCTCGCGGTGACCAACACCCCGGAGAACATGACGTTCGTCCTCATCGACTACAAGGGCGGCTCCGCGTTCAAGGACTGTGTGAAGCTGCCGCACACCGTCGGCATGGTCACCGACCTCGACAACCACCTCGTCACCCGCGCCCTGGAGTCGCTCCGCGCCGAGCTGCACCGCCGCGAGCACATCCTCGCCGACGCCGAGGCCAAGGACATCGAGGACTTCCAGGACCTGCTGCGCCGCGAGCCCGGCCGGTACGCGCCGCTGCCCCGGCTGCTGCTCGTCATCGACGAGTTCGCCGCCATGGTCCGCGAGCTGCCCGACTTCGTCACCGGCCTGGTCGACATCGCCGCCCGCGGCCGTTCGCTCGGCATCCACCTGATGCTCGCCACCCAGCGCCCCAGCGGCGTGGTCTCCCCGGAGATCCGCGCGAACACCAACCTGCGCATCGCGCTGCGCGTCACCGACGGCGGCGAGTCCGCCGACGTCATCGACGCCCCCGATGCCGGGTTCATCGCCAAGTCCATGCCCGGCCGCGCCTATGTGCGCCTGGGCCACGCCTCCCTCGTCCCCTTCCAGTCCGGCCGCGTCGGCGGCCGCCGGCCCGGCGCCGCCGACCCGGCGACCGCCCAGCCCTGGGCCGGCCGCCTCGGCTGGGCCGAGCTGGGCCGGGGCGCGCTGAAGCGCCCCGCGGGAGCGCAGCAGGAGGAGGACGAGATCACCGACCTGAAGGTGCTCGTCGACGCGGTCAACGAGGCCAACGAGCGCCTGGGCATCCCCGAGCAGCACAGCCCGTGGCTGCCCGCGCTGCCCGACAGCGTCGAACTCGACGCGCTGCCCGCCCCGCAGGGCGCGGGCCCGCTGCCCCCGGCCCCGTACGGCATCGAGGACCTGCCCGCGCAGCAGGCCCGGCGCACGGTCGCCATCGACTTCGCCGACTTCGGGCACCTCATCGTCGGCGGCGCGCCGCGCAGCGGGCGTTCGCAGATGCTCCGTACGATCGCCGCCTCCCTGGCCCGTACGCACTCCGTCGCCGACCTGCACCTGTTCGGCATCGACTGCGGCAACGGCGCGCTCAACGCGCTGACCCGGCTGCCGCACTGCGGCGCCGTCGTCAGCCGCAACCAGACGGAGCGCGCGGTGCGCCTCATCGGCCGGCTCAAGCAGGAGCTGGGCCGCCGCCAGGAGCTGCTCGCCGCCGACGGCTTCGCCGACATCGCCGAGCAGCGGGCCGCGGCCTCGGACCCGGAGCAGAAGCTGCCGTACACCGTGGTGCTCCTCGACCGCTGGGAGGGCTGGCTGCCCACCCTCGGCGAGATCAACCACGGCGATCTGACCGACGAGATCTACGGGCTGCTGCGGGAGGGCGCGAGCGTCGGCATCCACATGATCATCACCGGTGACCGCAGCGTGCTCACCGGCCGGATCAGCACGCTGACGGAGGACAAGTTCGCCTTCCGGCTGCCCGACCGCTCCGACTTCTCCATGATCAGCCTCAACGCCCGCAACATCCCCGAGGACATCGAGCCCGGCCGGATGTTCCGCGCGGAGAGCGGCCTGGAGACCCAGATAGCCGTCCTCTCCGACGACCTGTCCGGCGCCGCCCAGGCCGCCGCCGTCGCCGCCATCGGCGAGGCCGCGACGGCGCGGGACGCGGGGGTGCCGCGCTCGCTGCGCCCGTTCCGCGTCGACGTGCTGCCCAGCCGGCTCGGCTTCGAGGAAGCCTGGGAGATGCGCGACGTCCAGGCGCAGGAGGCTTCCAAGCTGTGGGCGCTGGTCGGCGTCGGCGGCGACGAGCTGATGGGCTTCGGCCCCGACCTGGCGGACGGCATCCCGGCGTTCATCATCGGCGGCCCGGCCAAGTCGGGACGCAGCACGGTGCTGAAGTCGATGGCGCTGACCTTCCTCCACCAGGGCGTACGCCTGATCATCGCCGCGCCGCGGCCGTCGCCGATGCGCGATCTGGCGGACCGCGAGGGCGTGTTGCAGGTCTTCACCGAGGACGACATCGACGAGGACGAGGTGCACGACCTGCTCAAGCAGGCGTCGCCGGACGAGCCGATCGTCGTCCTGGTGGACGACGCCGAGATGCTGACGAACTGCGACGCGGGCGACGAGTTCAAGGCCATCGCCCGCCGTGGCGCGGAGCGCGGCTGGGCGCTGGTCCTCGCGGGCGACGAGGAGGAGGTCGCCTCGGGCTTCTCCGGCTGGCAGGTGGAGGCCAAGAAGGCCCGCCGCGGTGTCGCCCTGTCTCCGCAGGACCCGTCGGCGGGCGACCTCATCGGCATCCGGCTGAACCGCAGTTCGGTCGGCGACCAGGTGCAGCCGGGCAAGGGCCTGCTGCACCTGGGCGACAGCGAGCCGTTCGCGGTGACGACGCCGCTGGCGTAACCGCCGTCGGCGTGCGCGCCATTGCCGCAACCGCCACTGGCGCAACCGCCGTCGCGGCGTGTGGCATGACCCTGCAACCGCGGGGGCGGGGGACTGCGTCTACGGTTGCAGGATAACGAACGATGCATGACTGACGTCTCGGGGACGGCCCTCGCGACGGTTGAGACAAACGGGAGGGTAGCTGCCATGGGCAAGGCCGATGTCGATGTTACATATCAGGACATGCGGGATGCCGCCAAGCGGCTCAAGGACGAGCGGCAGGACATCGACCGCAAGCTGGATGACCTGCGCAAGTACATCCAGAGCCTGGTGAGCGACGGCTACGTGACCGGTCGGTCCTCGAAGCAGTTCGACCAGTCCTTCGACGAGTTCACCACCGGCGCGAAGAAGACCATCGAGGGCCTTGAGGGAATGGGCGACTTCCTGAAGTCCGCCGCCGAGGCATTCGAGAACCTGGACTCCGAGCTGGAGAAGGGCCTCAAGGGCTGACCTTCGCGATTCGGTTCGGTTCGTTTCGCTTGGCCGGGGCGCCGTGGCATCGTATTCGGTGCGGCGGCGCCCCGCTTTCGTAGTGACTGGGGGAGAGGCTCATGGGCAACGACGGCGACAGGCTGGCGATTCCGCTCAGCGAGCTCGACGGCTTCGGCGGCCGGCTGCGCAGCATCAAGAACCGGATGAACCGTACGAAGGCCACCTTCGAGTCGTACCGCGACGACATCGGTGACGGCGGCGTGGTCGACAAGCTGGAGGACTTCGAGTCGGGCTGGAAGGACGGCCGGGGGGACATCGACGACCAGTTGTCGAGCCTGGCGGAGATGTCGGACACGGTGGTGCGCGAGGCGCACAAGGTGGACGTGGACCTGGAGAACGAGCTCAAGAAGGGCACGAAGAAGGAGGAGACCCAGGTAGGCGGCGGCAACCAGTAGCGGCTCCGCTCGAAGGACGGCGATGTCACCACGGCCGCAGCTCCGGCCGCAGCTCCGGGCGCTGCTGAAGGCGGGGGAGCAGGGCGCCGAGACGTACGCGACCGTCAACCCGTGGAGTTCGCGGTATACGTTCGCGGTGTTCGCCTACCTCGCCGAGCAGTACGGATACCGCTACGCCGGCCTCTCTGCGAGGCACAGCGTGAGCCGCGCCCACCCCGTCTTCGCCTTTAGCCGGCTGCCCGACGCAGTGGAGCGCGCGACCCGTACGCGCGCCCGCTACCCGGACGGCCCCCTCGGCGGGCCGCTCCCCGGGCTGACCGGCGGCCGCAGGCCGGTGCCGCTGCCCGAGGCGCGGCGGGAGGTGGAGATGCTGCACGCCCGGATCATGGTCGACCTCTACGGCACGTCGCGCCGGGGCCGCATCCGGATGCTGGCGGTGGCCGTCCCCGTAGGCGTTTTTGCCGCCACCGCGGTCAACAGCGGGTTGCGTCCGGCGCCCTTGGCGGTGGCGGGCGGGATCGCGGTGGTGTGGTGGCTGTATCTGTGGCTGGCGTCGGCCGTCATGCGGCGGGGGCGGCTCAAGTACAGCAGCATGCTGGAGCAGGCGGGAGTCGAGTGGCCGGCCGGGGGGAGGCAGGGCTGATCCCGTCTGTATCGGCGCCTACGCCGGTGGGCCGGGCGCGTACGGTGCGGGCGCGGGATGTCAGTCCCGGGTGCGGGTGAAGTCGCCCCGCGCCACCCGGGGGGCCAGGGCGTCGCGGGTCAGGGAGCCGTAGCCCGTGGCCGCCCAGATGCTGGATTCCGCCGGGACCTCGAAGTACGGCACCTCGCGGCCGTCCGCCATGTCCGTCAGGACCTCCGGGGCGCGCCGTTCGCGCAGTGCCTTCGTGCAGATGCCGCAGGTGGCTACGGGGAGTTGGCGGCGGCTGCCCAGGGGGCGCCAGCGGGTGCGGTGGGCGGCGCGGCCGTGGAGGGGGTTGAAGAAGCACAGGGGGAGCGGGGCGGTGCGGCGGGGGCGCGTGGTGCGGGCGGCTTCCAGTGCGTCGCGGCCCTCCGCCACCAGCGCCAGCACGCCCGCCAGATCGGCGCGGCTCCGGGCACCGTCGAGGACCGTGCCCGCCGCGGCGTACGCATCCAGCGCGGCGTGGACGTGGGCCGCCCGGTCGGGGGCGTCGGTCTCCACTTCCCGTACCGCCTCGCCCAGGGCCACCACCTCCTCCTCCGCGCGGCGCCGCACCTCCGCCCCGTCCGCCGCGCGGGCCGCCGCGAACACCGCCTGCGGCGTCGCGAACGGCGCCGTGGCGGCGCGGGATCCGGCCCGGGGGGAGCCGGTCCGGCCGCGGCGGACGTACCACACCAGTCCGGCGAGCACCGCGACGGCCGCCGCCACCCCGGCCAGGGTCAGCGCCAGGGCCGAGCCGCCCCCGGACTCCTCTTCTCCGGCGTCGGGGTCCTCCGCCCCGGTCGCGGGCGGAGAGTCCGCGCCCAGGTCCGCCACCGCCTCCTCGTACACCTCCGTGCCGTTGCCCGCGTCGATCAGCTCCACCGCCTTCTCCACCCGCGCCGCGAGCCCCGCCTCGCCCATCTCGTCCAGGTGCCCCACCGCGCCCACCGCGTCCTGCGCCTGGCGGGCGTCGCCCGGCCACTCGAACCCCTGCAGCCAGTCGGCCTGTTCGCTGGTCGTGACGAGGATCAGGTCCCCGCCGCCGAGCCGTCCGCGCACCACCTCCGCGAGCGTCCCGGGATCCCCGGCGAAGTCGTCGCCCTTCGCGAGCGGCACGAGCACCACCTTGATCGGCAGTCCCGTCTCCTCGATCTGCGCGGTGATCGCGCGCTGCCGCGCCTCGTCCACGGCCCCGGTGTAGGCGTCGTGTACGTAGACGGGGGAGTCCCTGAGGCGGTCGGCGATCTCCTCCCCGGGGCTGGGCGCCGCCCAGGCGGCGGGGACGGGGAGGAGGACCAGCAGCAGCGCGGCCAGGGCGGCGAGCGGCGTCACCCGAACGAACCGCCCGCGGCCGCGGGCGGCCCCGGCACGCAGCCGTCCCCTGCCCTGCTCAGTCGTGGACACCGGCGGCCTCCTGTACCTCGCGGATCAGTCGGGGCACCCCCTCGCCCGCCGTGCGCAGCGGACCCGGGGCCGTGTCGTACGGGATACGGGCCTCCCCGCGCGGCGCGGGGAGCGTGAGGCGCCGCCTGTGCGCCGTGCCCGGGTTCGACCTCGTCGCCCTGCGGCAGCCCGCGCAGAGCGGGACCGCGCGGGCGGGGGTGCCCGGGGCCAGGCGGGTGCGCTGCCTGCCGTGGGCGGGGCCGTGCATCGGGTTCAGGGTGCACAGGCGGGCCGGGGTACCCGGGGCGGCCAGCGTCGCGCGGGCCGCGCGGATCAGCGTGATCGCCGCCGCCAGCGCCTCCGGGGTCGCGTCCGCGTCGACGCGGCCGTCCTCCTCCACGTCGACCAGCAACTGCGCCGCGTCCAGGCAGTCCCACACCCGGACACGCACCGCGCCCCCCGGGTCCGCCGTCTCGAACTCCCTCGCCAGCGCCTCCAGTTCCGCGTGCGCCGTCCGCCGGAGGTACGCCTCCGAGGGGTCCGGCGGCGCCTCGTACGACGGTCCGCCGGCGGCCGCGACCGCCGCGACCGTCGCCGGCCGCACCCTGCCGACGATCCGCACCGCCCCCGCCACCAGCCCGAACACCAGCCCCGCGGCCAGCGTCCCGACGAACAGCCCCGGTACGAAGTCCGCCGCGAACACCGACGGCAGCGCGTCCTCCGCCACCGGGTCCGGCGGGTCCATGGGTGACGGTGCCATCCCCGGGTCGCCGCCCGGCCGGGCCCCGGTCAGCTCCTCGACCAGCATCCCGACCCGCTCGCCCAGCCGCAGGTCGTCGTCGTCCACGTCGCGCGGCGGGTATCCGATCGCCTCCGGCAGCAGATACAGGTCGACGTCCAGCCCGATCCCGTAGTCCACGGCGTTCACGTAGCCGCTCCGCGGATCGGCCAGTACGTAGATGCCGTCCCCGCCGACCGTGCGGCCCAGCGACCTCAGGAACGTGTCCCCCTGCCCGCCGGACTCGTCCTCCGGCGCCATGGGCACCGAGGCGACGTACACCGGTACGTCGAGGCCGCCGATCTTCTCGCGCAGCCCGGCCAGTTCCTTCGCGTCGATCCGCGCGGGCGACTCCGGGTCCACGTACACCGGGTCCTTCGCGAGCCCCGCCGACACCCGGTCCAGCCGGGCGTCCATGTCCGCCCGCGTCGGCGGCGGGCCCGGGTCCGTCGTCTCGTCGTCGTACAGCACTGCCGCACCCAGCGCGATGCCCCCGGCCAGCACCGCCGCCGTCGCGACCGCCGCGAGCAGCCCGCTCCCGCCGGCGCCCGCGAAGCCGCGGCCCGCCGACTTGGCGCCCGCCCGAGCCGCCCGCCTGCGCAGTACGTACAGCAGGAGCAGCAGCACCAGCAGCGGCACCCCGGCCAGCAGGATGCCCGTCAGGAACGACTGGTTCGCGCGGTCGGTGCGCGTGATGTGCAGCCTGTCCGGCTCTTCCTCCGGCGCGCGGCCCGCGTCGCTGCCGTACTTCTTCCGCGCCGCCTCCGCGCGCCCCGCCGGGTCGTCGTCGGTCAGCGCGTCCACGAAGCGCTGGAACGTGAGCAGCGGCCCGGCGTCATACGGCAGTTCATACAGCGCCACGGTCGTCGCCGACTCCGCCGGCACGTCGACGCCGAAGGGCACGGCGGTGATGCCGATGCCGCTGCTGTCCAGCAGCACGTACAGCCCGTCCCGGCGCAGCCTGTCGTGCACGGCGCCGAGCAGCCGCTCGTCGAACGGGTTGCGCTCGGGCAGCAGCACGACGTACGTCGGCACCCCGGTCCGCTTCGCGGCCTTCGCGAACTCCCCGGCGGCGGACCGCGGTATCTCGCGCGGGGCCTGGTCCGTCACATACACCGCATCCGCACGCAACCGCTCCGCCAGATACGCCGCCTGCCCACCCCCGCCCCCCTCCGCCCGCCCGGCCGCGACCGCATCACCGGTCAGCAACCACGCCCCCGGCAGGCTCGCCAGAAGCAGCAGCAGGCCGACAGCCAGCAAGGTACGCACCGAAGCCCCCGCGCCCCCCACGAACTTCACCATCCCCCCGGACTCCCCGAGTCCGCCGCACACCCGCTGCCGTACCGGCCGTCGCACGTGCATCCCCCTTTCCCACCGGATCGTAGCGACGACCACTGACATCCGTAATCGCGCCCCGACTCCCGTGGAATTCCGGTCATTCGGTGAGTTGGCGACTGCACATATCCGGATTCGCCAATACCCGGTGCACAGTTCTGTCACGACGCGCACCCCCAACGGCGCCGCCGCCCCCGCTCCCGGCGCGCGCGTGGACACGTACGCCCGCGGGAACCGGCCCCATGCGCCCCCGCAAGCTGGTCGTTTGCGGCCCGGACAAGATTGTCGTCTCAGCTATCGGAACTGTCGATGGGCTGTGACGCTCTCGTTGCCTGGCGCGGGTTGAGGGGGGTTTAGGCTACTGCTACGGTTCGATGGCTTGACAACCTGTTGCGGCGTTCTCGGCCGATCAGGTAGGGGAATTTCGGCCAGGAAACGGCGAGTTACGGGGTGATTCCGTGAAGACCAGGGAACGCACGGCAGCCGCGGGCGGCAGGTCGGCCGCCCCTGTTCCGCAGTCCGGCGACAGACTGCCGTTTGCTCCTCGCGAACGCAAACCCGCGCTGGCGGCGCTGGCCGTGCTGCTCATCCTCGCGGGCGCGTTGGGCACCGCCGTGCTCGTGCTGCGCGCCGGCAACCAGGTGGCCGCCGTGCAGATCTCCGACCGCGTCCCCGCCGGCGAGGGCATCTCCGACGACGACATCGAGCAGGTGATGGTGCCGGAGGACAGCGACATCCCCTACATCCGCTGGGACCTGCGGGGCGACCTCGACAAGTTCTACGCCACCACCGACCTCGTCCCCGGCAGCGTGCTGGTCAGCGAGATGATCCAGAAGGGCAAGGGGCTGGAGGAGGGCCAGACCGTGGTCGGCGTGACCATGGAGTCCGGCCAGATGCCCGGCGGCCTGGTCGACGGCGCCCGCGTCGACGCCTACTTCGTCGGCGACAGCCCGAGCTCGTCCGGCAGCAGCGAGGACGGCAGCACCGGCTCCACCGGCACCGTCACGACCGGCGACGTGCTCGCCGAGGGCGTCAAGGTGCAGAGCATCGTCAAGGGCGACGAGGGCACGGTCACCAGTGGAACCATGACCGTCAATCTCCTCGTCGACAAGACACAGGCAGGCCCTCTCGTGGCGGCGGCGTCCGAGAAGGAAGTCGGCCTGACTCTCGTATCCAGCGGTAGCTGACGTCGTAGCGGGTCTTCACGGGAGCGAGGGAACTCACCATGGCGCTGATCGCAGTCGCGGCCGACAAGGGCGCGCCCGGCGTGACGACGACCGCCGTCGCGCTGGCCGCCGTCTGGCCCCGGCGTGCGCTGCTCGCCGAGGCGGACCCGGCGGGCGGCGACCTCGTCTACCGCTCGGTCGGGCAGAACGGCAACTCACTCGACCCGAACACGGGCATGCTGTCGCTGGCCGCCACCGCCCGCCGCGGGATCGCCGCGGAGCAGTTGTGGGACCACGCGCAGCCGATATCCGGCGGGCTCGACGTCATCGTCGGCCTCGGCAACTCCGACCAGTCCGCAGGACTCACCCGGCTCTGGCCCACGCTGGGCCGCGCGTTCGCCGCGCTCGCCGAGTCGCCGCACGGCGGCGCGGACGTGATCGCGGACTGCGGCCGCGTCGGCGTGGACTCCGGCACCCTGGAGCTGTTCTCGCACGCCGCGCTGGTGCTGCTGGTGGCCCGCGCGCTGCCCGAGCAGATCGCGCGGGTACGGGACCGGGCGTCGTCCCTGTCCGCCAGGCTGCACGGCACGCAGCGCGGCGCCGCGGCGCTGGGCACGCCGCTGATCGGCGTGCTGCTGGTCACCGAGCCGTCCGGCGCCGCGAAGGTCGCCGCGCAGGTCAACGACATGCTCACGGCGTCGCAGTCGGGCGCCCGCGTGCTCGGGGTGATCGCGGACGACGTCGCGGGCGCCGAGCAGTTGGCGGGGCGGCGGCGCGGGCGCACGGAGAAGTCGATGCTCGTCCGGTCCATCCGCAAGGTCGCCAGCGATCTGCACCAGCACTTCGGCAGCTCGCTGCTGGCCGAGCCGGCGTCCGCGGGCGCACCGCAGGCGCCGTACGGCGGCGGGGCCCCGCAGGCACCGTACGGCGGCGGCGCTACGGGCCAGGGCGCCCCGCAGCAGCCCGGCCACCCGGCCCCGCAGCACGCCCAGCAGCCCCACGCCCAGCAGCCCCACCCCCAGCAGCCCCAGGCCCCGGGCCAGCCCGGTCAGCCCGCCGCCCCCGGTCAGCCCGGAGCGCCCGGTCAGCCGGTCCAGCCCGGCCAGTCCGCCGCCCCCGGCCAGCACCCCGCCTACGGCGCCCCCGGCGCCACCCCCGGCCCCGGCCCCGCGCAGGGCCCCGGCCCCCGCCATGGAGCCGCCAGATGAGCAGCGGACCCGCAGTAGACCACGGCCTCGTCAAACGCTTCCGCCAGGAAGCCGGCGACCGCATCGCCCGGCAGCGCCACGAGGACCAGCTCGCCGGCGTCACCCCCATGTCCGCCGAGGACGAGCGGCACTTCGCCCGCGCCGTCATCGCGCAGATCCTGGAGGACTACGCCCGCGCCGAGATCAACTACGGCCGTACGCCCCTCGACGCCGAGACCGAGGAGGCGTACGCCGCGGCCGTGCACGCCGCCCTCTTCGGCGTCGGCCGGCTGCAGCCGCTGCTGGACGACCCCGAGGTCGAGAACATCGACATCAACGGTTTCGACCACGTCTTCGTCGGCTACGCCGACGGGCGCGAGGTCAAGACCGACCCGGTGGCGGAGAGCGACGAGGAGCTCGTCGAGCTGATCCAGATACTCGGCGCCTACTCCGGTCTGTCCTCCCGCCCCTTCGACTCGGCCAACCCGCAGCTCGACCTGCGCCTGCCCGACGGCTCCCGGCTCTCGGCGGTCATGGACGTCACCCGCCGCCCGGCGCTGTCCATCCGCCGCGCCCGTCTCGGCAAGGTGTTCCTGCCGGACCTCATCGGCAACGCGACGATCTCCCCGGAGCTGGGCGCCTTCCTGACCAGCGCCGTGCGGGCCCGTAAGAACATCATGATCGCCGGCGCCACCAACGCCGGGAAGACGACGCTGCTGCGCGCGCTGGCCAACGAGATCCCCGCCGTCGAGCGCCTGGTGACCGTCGAGCGCGCGCTGGAGCTGGGCCTGGACCAGTTCCCCGAACTGCACCCCAACGTGGTCGCGTTCGAGGAGCGGCTGCCCAACTCCGAGGGCCACGGCGCCATCACGATGGCCGAGCTGGTCCGCCGGTCGCTGCGTATGAACCCGTCCCGGGTCATCGTCGGCGAGGTGCTCGGCGACGAGATCGTCACCATGCTCAACGCGATGTCGCAGGGCAACGACGGCTCGCTGTCCACGATCCACGCCAACAGCTCCTCCGAGGTGTTCAACCGCATCTCGACGTACGCCCTCCAGGCCAGCGAGCGGCTGCCGGTGGAGGCCAGCCAGATGCTGGTCGCCGGCGCCATCGACTTCGTCGTCTTCGTCGAGCGGCGCAACCTCTACCACCAGGGCGGCGGCCTCCAGCGCTCGGTCACCTCCGTGCGCGAGGTCAACGGCGTGGACGGCCGCGTGATGTCGTCGGAGGTCTTCAAGGAGGGCCCCGACGGCCTGCTGCACCCGCACGCGCCGATCCACTGCATCGACGAGCTGATTCCGTTCGGTTACCAGCCCAGCGGGGATTGGAGGTAGCGGCAGATGAACGGATCGGTCTTCTCCGCCACCATGGGCTACGGGCTGCTCGCCGGCGCGGTGATCGGCGGCGGCATCGCGCTGCTCATCGTCGCGCTCCGCGGGCTGCCGGCGAAGCCGCAGCACGAGAAGGAGGAGCAGGGCGAACGGGCCGCGGACCTGGTGCGGTTCGCCAGCCAGCGGGCGACGCTCGCGGCGGTCGCCGGGCTGCTGGTGCTGCTGCTCACCCGCTGGCCGGTCGCGGGTCTGGCGACGGGCGTGCTGGTGGCGTTCTGGGACAAGCTCTTCGGCGGCGCGGCGGCCGAGCGGATGGCGATGAAGCGGGTCGAGGCGCTGGCCCAGTGGACGGAGTCGCTGCGCGACACGATCGCCGGCGCGGTCGGCCTGGAGCAGGCCATTCCGGCGTCCGCCAGGGCCGCGGCGCCCGCGCTGCGGCCGCATCTGGACGCGATGGTCGACCGGTTGCGGTCCCGTACCCCCCTGCCGGACGCCCTGCAGCACCTCGCCGACGACCTCGACGACGCCTCCGCGGACCTGATCATCGCCGCCCTGATCCTCAACGCCCGGCTGCGCGGCCCCGGTCTGCGCGAGGTGCTGGGAGCGCTGGCGAAGTCGGCGCGCGAGGAAGTGGACATGCGCCAGCGCGTGATGGCGCAGCGCGCCTCGACGCGGCGCAGCGTGCAGATCGTCGTCAGCGTCTCGGTGGCGTTCGTGCTCGGCCTGTCGGTCTTCAACCGCGGCTTCGTCGAGCCGTACGGCTCGCCCGTCGGCCAGGCGGTCCTGGCCTGCGTCTGCGGGCTGTTCGCGGCCGGCTTCTGGTGGCTGCGCAAGCTGTCGACGATCGAGACGCCGGAGCGCTTCCTGGCCGGCGCGAAGCAGCAGCCGCAGCAGGTCGCCTTCGTCCGGCCGCGTGAGGAGGTCTCCTGATGGAGTTCCAGGGTGCGGACACGCTGACGTACTCCGTCGTCATCGGCGCGGTGATGGGCCTGGGCATCTATCTGCTCGTACGGGCCATCGCGCCCGGCCGCCGCGGCGCGGTCGCGACGGTCGCGCGGGTCGACGCGCTGCGGGCCCGCGGCTCCGGCCGGACGGCGACCTCCTCGCCGCAGCAGGAGGAGGGGCGCTTCGGCGGGCTGCGCGCGCAGGTCGGGGAGCGGGCCGCCGAGTTCTATCTGCGGCAGGGCTGGGAGCAGCGTTCGCTCCGCTCCGACCTGGCGGTGCTGGACCGTTCCTGGGAGAGCTTCCTGGCGACGAAGGTGCTGCTGTCCGCGGTGGGGCTGGTCTTCGGCCCCGGCGTGTACGCGCTGATCTCGGTGGCCGGCTTCGGCCTGAACCCCGTCATCCCGGTCTGGCTCGCGCTGGTCGCCGCCCTGCTCTTCTTCCTCCTGCCCGACCTGGAGGTACGCAGGGACGCCGCCGACAAGCGCAAGGACCTGCGCCGCGTGGTGGGCGCGTACCTGGACCTGGTGGCGATGAACCTGGCGGGCGGCCGCGGCCTGCCCGAGGCCCTGATGGCCGCGGCCGACATCAGCGACGGCTGGGCCCTGCGCAGGGTACGCAACGCACTTGCCGACGCCCGCATCACCGGCACCAGCCAGTGGCAGGCGCTGGGCAATCTCGGCGACGAGCTGGGGATCGAAGAGCTGAAGGACCTGTCGGCGTCGCTGGCGCTGGTCTCCGACGACGGCGCGAAGGTGCGCGAGTCGCTGGCGGCCAGGGCGGAGACCATGAGGCACCGCGAGCTTGCCGAAATCGAGGGGGCGGCAGGCGAGAAGTCGCAGTCCATGCTCGTCGCACAACTACTGCTGTGCGCCGGGTTCCTGGTCTTCCTGGTCTATCCCGCGGCGATCCGCGTGTTGCAGGTCTGAGTCATCCCCCCACTACGCAGAGAGGACGTACCGACGTCATGAAGAACCGCTTCACCAGCACCGGACATCCGGCCATCGACTTCCTGGTCACCTTCCTGCGCGGCCGCGTGGAGCGCGCCCGCTCGGGCGAACTGGACCGCGGCGCCTCCGCCGTGGAGTGGGTGATCATCTCCGCCATCGTGGTCGCGATCGTCAGCGCGGTCGCGGTCATCATCAACCAGGCGCTGTCCGACGGCGCGAACGACGTCAAGGACTGCATCAGCAACGCCGGCGCTGACGGCTGCTGAGCCGCCGGCTGACGGGGCGGGCTGACGATCATGGCGACAACGGCACAGGCACCGGCGTGGCTGCGGCGCAGGCTGGACGCCTGCCGCGGCGACGGCGGCGGCGGTGACACGGGGCCGGGGAGCGGGCGGCACGGCGCACGCGGGGGCGACCGCGGCATGTCCGCGGTCGAGTTCGTGCTGCTCACCCCGGTGCTGTACTTCATGATCTTCGCCACCGTGCAGTTCGGGCTGTACTTCTTCGCGGACCACGTCGCGCAGGCGACCGCGCAGCACGGGGCGCGCGAGGCGCGCAGGACGGCCGAGTCGAACCCGGGCGGCTGGCAGGGCCTGGCCCAGCAGGCGGCGCGGGAGCGGCTGAACACGGTCGGCCCGAAGCTGCTCACCAGCCCGGACATCCGGGTGTACGAGGCCGCGGACGACCGGGTCGGGGTGGCGGTGGAGGGCGGCGTGGTCAACGTCTTCCCGTTCATCGACCTCAAGGCGCGGGCGGAGTCGGAGGGGCCGATCGAGCGGTTCGTACCGGATCTGGGATGACGGGGGACGGGGACGCATGGCTGTGAGCGCGGCGGGGAAGGCGCGCGGCGACCGGGGGGAGCACGGGGCCCGGGAGCCGGGGGAGCGCCGGGACCTCGGGTCCGACCGGGGGGTGACGACGATCGAGGTGGTGATCCTCGCCCCGGTGATGTTCCTGTTCATCCTCGTCCTCGTCGCCTTCGGCCAGTTGGTCGACGGCCGCGGCGGGGTCGACGGCGCGGCGCGCGACGCGGTACGGGCCGCGTCCCTGCAGCGCACCGTGGGCGAGGCGCAGCGGGCCGCGCAGCGGGCTGCGGAGTCGCAGTTGGAGGGCGACGTGTGCAAGGGCCCGGTGGACGTGGACCTGTCGGGGGACTTCTCACCGCCCGAGCCGGGCGCCGCCAGCAACATCATCACCGTGGAGGTGACCTGCGAGGTGAAGGGCCTGGGGATGCTGGGCCTGGACATCGACCCGCGGATGACGGGCACGTCGTCCGCGCCGCTCGACCCGTACCGGAGGGCGGCATGACGCGGGTACGTGTCCTGGCCGCGCACCTGCGCGCGGGCCTGGCCGGGCGGGTGCGGAAGCTGGACGACCGGGGCTCGGGCGCGGGCGCGGTCATCATCTTCGCGTTCCTGTTCATGGCGCTGGCGGCGTTCGTGGTCGACGGCGGGCTGGCGATCTCGCAGCGCGAGCGGGCGGCGGACATCGCGGAGCAGGCGGCGCGGTACGCGGCGCAGGACACCGACAAGGAAGCACTGTACGAGGGACAGACGGAACTGGAGGCGCCGATCCGGTCCGAGAACTGCGACAACCGGGTGCGGGAGTTCATGTCGCACGTGACGGTCCACAACGGCGACGTCGAGTCCGCGAAGTGTACGAGCGCGGCGGCCGACCACGTCGAGGTCGAGATCGTCCTCAGTTACCGCCCGCTGCTGACGGGCCTGGCCCTCAGCGGCCCCCTGGAGGCCACCGGCAGTGCCCGCGCCGAGCCCCGCACGGAGGTCGGCGAGCCGTAAGCGGCGCCCGTCCGGAGCGGGGGGAGACACCCGGCCGGCGGCAGGCGCCACGGCGGGGGATGGGCCGTACGCGGGAGGCCGTCCTGCCAATCGGGGGAAATGGGCCCTCTTCGGCGAGCTAGGTCCCGGACATCGGTCAGATAGTCATACAAACCGGAACGAGGCGACCGCCTCACTCCGATCGACTGTCAAGGGGCATCTGTGCTGAAGAGAAAGAAGACCGCCGTCGCGCTCGCCACGGGAGCCATGGCGCTGGGACTGCTGGGCGCCGCCCCGGTGGCGGCGACCACGACGGCGGGCCACGCGCCCGCCATGAAGACCTGGGAAGACGACTGGAACGTCTCGCAGCGCGGCGTGGTGATCGCCAAGCCCGGCGTCCTGATCCGCTCGCAGCCCACCACCGCCTCGCACGAGAAGGGGTTCATCCCGCGCGGCGAGATCGTCTGGATCGACTGCAAGGTCGAGGGCCAGGACGTGTTCGGCAACTCCCTCTGGTACAAGATCGGCTCCCACAACGGCTTCATCTCCGCGCGCTGGGTCAAGAACGTGGACCACATCCCGTTCTGCTGACCGCCCGCGGGCGCTGCCCGTACCGCAGGCCGCCGGGCCGCACCGCCGAACGCGGGGCGGTACCGGCGGCCTTGCCGCGCGCGGGCCCAGGGGCGGGGCGGGGGCTCGGAGGGCGGCCCGGGGCGGGCCGAGGGTGGCACGGCGCCGTACGCTGCACGGCCGCGGTGACGAGGTCGTGACGATGCAGTCACCTGTCTGGGCTCGACCCTCAAATCGGCCTTCGGTAACGTCAGGTGGGCAAGTACGGGGACGCCGCCCAGCGGCCGGCGCGCGCAGCGCGCGCATCAGGGGGCCGCGGTCCGCGCCGCGGCTACCGGGAGGGCTCAGGACCAGCGATGGCACGCAGCAGTGCGAACAGGACTCCGGTACCGGTACGCATCCGGCGCAGGACCTTCGGCGACGTCGTCAGGGCGTTCTTCGCCTTCGTCGCGCTCGTCGTCCTCGTCGTCGGCGTGCCGGGCGCGCTCGCCTACTTCATCGGCTGGCCGCTGCCCGACTCCGCCCCCTCCCTCAGCATGCTCAACGAGGACGTCACCGCCGACGTCTTCCTGAAGGTCTTCGCGGTCGTCGTCTGGCTGGCCTGGGCGCAGTTCGCCGCCTGCGTGCTCGTCGAGGCCAAGGCCGCCGTCTCCGGGATGGGCATGCCGGGCCGGGTGCCGGGCTCCGGCGCCAGCCAGGCGCTCGCCCGCCAGCTCGTCGCCGCCGTGCTGCTGCTCACCGCCGGCGCCGCCAGCTTCGCGCCCGGGCTCTCCCAGCTCGGCCAGCAGCTCGACCAGCACAAGCCGCCGCCGGTCGCCGCCGCCCAGCAGACCCCGGGCCAGCAGGTCGACACCGCCAGGCCCGCCGTGGACGTCGACACCCCGCGCGGCCAGGGCGCCGGCGGCGAGGTGCAGAAGGACACCCGCGAACAGGCCGAGCGGGACACGAAGTTCTACCGCATCCAGCCGCCCGAGGGCCGCCACCACGACTCGCTGTGGGAGATAGCGGAACGGCACCTCGGCGACGGCCGCCGCTACGGCGAGATCTACCAGCTCAACAAGGACCGCATCCAGCCCGACGGCTCCAAGCTCAGCCAGGCCAGCCTGATCCGCCCCGGCTGGATCATGGAGATGCCCGCGGACGCGCACGGCGGCGACCTCGTCGAGATGCCCGACGAGCGCAACGAGGTGTCCCAGTCCGAGGCCGAGCAGATCAACGAGTACGACAGGTCCAGCCCCACGCTCGACGAGCGCGGTTCGGGCGGCGACGACCGGCAGGCCACCTCCGGCCGCGGTGAGCGCCTCGTGCCCGACACCCCCGCCGTCGACCGCGACTCCGGCGACCGCGG